>JBGQGG010000001.1:0-378807 GCA_041497335.1 Pyrinomonadaceae bacterium
AAACGATGATAGAGCGCTTCACGCGCCGGAGGGCGAGCGACGACCAGCACATCTTCGCCCGCGACCCCGAGCCGGCGCAACGCTTCCGGGAACGCCGGATCGGGCGTAAAGTCCGCGAGATAGACGTCTTCTTTGGTGCCATCGTAACGCTTTACTTTCCGCATTGACGCGCCAAAGCGTCGCAGTTCTGCTGCCGGGAAAGCGCGCGGCACGATCACGCGCGACGCCAAACGAAACGCCAGGTGGTTCGCGGGCTGGTGTTCGTAATCCATCAACGTCACCGCTTTGATCCCCAGCGATGCTGCCGCCGCTATCTGCGCGTAAGAGTTGTGGCTCAACGCCAAATCAAACCCGCGATCGCGCGCCCACTTGCGCAGGGCCCCGGCCCGTCCAATCAGGTTTCCCGCCTTACCGGTTAACGATCCGCCGCCGTGACCGCCAATGACGTGCGGCGTCATGCCCGCGTTCATCGCCAGCTCGACCGTCTGCGCAAAATCACGCGCAGTGATCTCAACCTGGTGCCCACGCGCGACAAACTCCGGAATCAACGCGCGAAAGAAAGGCACGTGGGGTGAGTTAGCTAAGTCGATCCAGATTCGCATGGGATCAAGGCAAAAGGAAAAAGTAAAAAGGCAAAAGTAAAGACAGTCAGACTGTCCGCTTGAGACTCACACCGTCCGCTTCTTGGTCCGGACAACTATTGAGCCCAGAATGCGCTTGAGCTCTTCGGCCTCATCCCTTAACTCAGCCAAACTTTTTTCCGGCATGATCCTGGCTCCGATAAGGAGTCTCAACCAATAGTGCCATTCTCACGCTTCTTTCAGGGCTATAGAGTTCTTGCTGATAAAATCGGGTCTGCTCCGGCCAGCCTGAGCTTCTTCGATGTTAGCCCCAACTGAAGTTCCTGCTTTCAATAGTTGGTAGCCAAGCGTCCTTGACACACCCGGCTTCTTATCAAGATGTTGACAGAGCTTAATAATACGCACCGCAAACTCAAAGGCCCTTTCCCTAATATCTTTGGGAGTCCTAGACATAGGCTTTCTCCTTACTTTTTCCTTTTTACTTTTTACTCTTGCCTTCCAATAGGCACGACAAACCATACATCATCCACGCTTCCGACCAACGCATATACGGGATGCGCACCGTATGAAACCGGCGGCGTTGATAATAGAAGAAGCCTCGTCGATCCTTCAGACTCTCAATCGCCCAGCGCGCGATCTTTTCTGCCAGGTCGAGCGCGTCAGGATCAAGCCACTGCAATTCTGCCAGGGCGACAATTGCCGCACCGGCTGAATGCGCGTCTGGCGGATAGAGGCGATCGGGGAAGTACTTTGGCCAGCCATTCGAGAGAAAGAACCGCTCCCGCCAGAAATCGTAACCGTGCTGCAGGGCGGCTTCTATCTCACCGTGTGACCCGGTCGCTACCGCTCCCGGTACTGACTTCATGACGCGGGAAAGGCTCGTTAATATGAATGCCGTATGAAAATTGTCGGCTCGCGATTGATAGGCAGTGCCGCCATATGCCCACGAACCATCCGTACGCTGGTGACGAATGACATATCGCGCGGCGCGCATTGCCCAATCCCACAGACTTGCTTCTCCCGTCAACTTCCCCACCGAGGCCAGCGCTTCCGCGGCCAGCAGGCTCGCATTGAAGACGCGTGTCCGGTCCAGCGGCGAGTAACTGAAGCAAACTTCATCATCAGTCTCGTCCGATCGGTTCAGATCGTTGAGGACGAAATCACAAATCGTGCGCGCAGACGTTAAGTACTCTTCGAGTCCAAAAACTTCAGCAGCTTCGCACAGCGCCCGTGCCGCAAAAGATGTCGGCACGATCGTCGGGGTGCCACGCGGGGCAAAAAACGCGCGTGACTGCCAGTCAAAGTTATAGCCCCAGGCAGCCCCTTTGAAACCTTTCAGGCGCATCGACATCAGATCGTCCAGCAGCTCTCGCGCCTCGATCTCGGCTTCCTTTGTCTTGCTCCGGCGGTATTCAGCCAGCGCCGCCAGCGCGAACAACGCGATGCCTTTTGAATTTCGTTCGCGCGGGACACGAACGAGCGGACGAAAGTTGATCGGCGACCGTTTGTGGAATTGGATCCAGGCGAGGCGGGCCGTACGCGAGTGTTTGAGTGGCGACGATTGAAACAGCCGGCTGTTCAGGCCGTCGTAAGGATCGTAGCCGGCGAAAGCCTGCGCGCGGCACCATTGCCAGAGATCCCGGTGCGCGGTTGTCAGATCGACTGTCATTTTGGAGTGCAGTGGCCGGCGAAGCGCTTATGGAGTGCGCCGGGCAGAACGAAGCGGCGACGGCGCTTTGGTTCGGAGTTCCGCCTTCGGGCGGGCCTTCCTTCCTCATAAGCCCGCCTGAAGGCGGAACTCCGAACACTTCAAATCAGTGCCTTGCCGTTACCGAAGTTTCGATCCGGCGCGGCGTCTCAACAAAGCTCTCACGCCACAACTCAAACGACAGCAGCGTCCAAAGCAGTTTGCGATGATTGGCAACGCCTTGTTCGTGCTCGTCCTGCAAACGCGCAACGTACTCGGGATTGAATAGACCACTGCGGCGCAGACGCTCAGGCGATAACAGGTCGTGCGCCAGCGGGCGCAACTCGCCTTTCAACCACTTGGCAAACGGAACACCGAAACCTTTCTTGCCGCGCCGCCATACGAAGGGAGGCACCAAACCTTTCGAGGCGCGTTTGAGAATGTATTTCGACGTATATCCATGAAGCTTGTAACGTGACGGCAGCGCCGCCGCAAACTCTGCCACCCGCGGATCGAGATAGGGCGCGCGCACTTCCAGACTGACCGCCATGCTCGCGCGATCGACTTTCGTCAGGATGTCTTCGGCCAGGTAAAGCTGCGTATCCAGACTCTGCATGCATTCGGTTAGATTGTTCGAGTCACATTCAGCGAACACGCGGCGTGCATCACGATAGATGTCCGGCTCGCTCGCTCGCTTCACCTCTTCAGAAAGCAGCAGCTCCTGATCATCCGGCGTGAACGAACCGAACCAAACGTGGTGCCTGGCGACTTCATCGTAGTGGGAAGCCGTGATAAATCGTTTCGCCCGATAGTCGAACGAAAGATTCTTCGTTTTGACTGGCAAAATGTTCACCATCGGCTCGATCATGCCACGGCGTATGAAGCGAGGAACGCGCATGTAAGCGCGGGCCATGTGATGACCGAAGTACATGGGATAGCCGGCAAAGATTTCATCGCCACCGTCGCCGCCCAGTGCCACAGTGACGTGCTTGCGGGTAAAGCGCGACAGCAGATAGGTGGGCACCACAGAAGGATCGCTGATTGGCTCGTCCATCCACGCGCCTATTTCGCCAACCAGATTTGCTGCCAGACTGGCACTGAATCGCTCTTCATGGTGATCAGTGCCAAGGAATTTGGCGACTGCACGCGCGTACTGCGATTCATCGAACGAGCTTTCCGCAAATGAGATCGAAAACGTTTTGACGGTTTCCGACGACGCCCGAACGGCCAGCGCCGTAACCAGGGAAGAGTCGATGCCGCCGGAAAGCAGAACTCCCAGCGGCACGTCTGAAACCAGACGCATAGAGACGGAATCGGCAAGCAGTTCGCGGAGCTGATCAGCCGCTTCGGCCACGCTCGGGACCGGTTGACGCGTTTTGTAGCTCAGCCGCCAGTAACGCTCGACTTCGACACGACCATCTTCGAGCGTCAGCGTATGCGCCGCCGGCAGCTTGCTGATCCCTTCGTAAATAGAAAGCGGCGCCGGCACGTAATCGAACGAGAGATATTGGCGCAGCGCATTGAGATTGAGGTTCGGCGGCACCGACGGATGTGCCAGCAGGACCTTTGGTTCCGAAGCAAACAACAAAGTGCGATCAAACACGCCCCAGTACAACGGCTTTTCGCCAAAGCGATCGCGCGCGATGAACAAACGCCGGCAGCGGTCATCCCACAGCGCAAACGCGAACATGCCGTTGAGATGCTGGACCATTTCGCGGCCGTATTCTTCGTAAAGGTGTGGCAGAATTTCAGTGTCTGAAACGCTGCGAAATGTATGGCCCCGCGCTTCCAGGTCGGCGCGCAGCTCGCGGTAGTTGTAGATTTCGCCGTTGAGGATGACTGCGACGCTGTGGTCTTCGTTGAAAGTGGGCTGCTCGCCGGTAAGCAGATCAATGATCGCCAACCGGCGCATGCCGAGGGCCACGCCATCATCGATCAGATAACCTTCCGAATCGGGACCGCGATGGACCATGCGGTCGCACATCGAGCGCAGCAGTTCCTCTCCGCCATCAGGCGGCGGCGTGCGAGGATCGAGATTGGCCCAACCGGTAATTCCGCACATAAGAAGTTATTTAACCACAGAGGACACAGAGGAAGACAGATCTTAGACTACAAATCTCTTGATTCCATCTTTCAAATGAAGCGAATGAAAATTGATGAGCAAGCCGATGGGTTTGCCACTTAGTTTCAAGTACGAAATGATTTGAGCTTGATGAATCGGGGCTAGAGCCTCAATCGCTTTCAGTTCAACGACCACCGTATCTTCTACCACAAGATCGAGACGATATCCCGCTTCCAACTTAACACCGTCATACACAACCGGCAGAGGAACTTCAGAAGCCACTCTCAAACCGCGCTTAACCAATTCATGTTTCAGGCAGACCGCGTAAGCGCTTTCTAACAATCCCGGCCCCAGCGCTGAATGAATCTTCATTGCTGCATCGACAACCGCGCCGCTAATATCATTCTTGTTCACTGTCTGGATTTCTCTGTGTCCTCTGTGGTGAATCCGATCCTTTCCCGTACCGCATATACTGCCTTCGCCTGTGATTCGTGATAAGTGCGCACCTGCATTTCAGCAAGCAAGCCCATCAGGAAAAACTGTATGCCCAACACCAACATGACCGTCGTCAGCACCGGCAAGGGCGTCTGGATGAAATCGGCGTGATGCGGCCAACTCGCGAACTTCATCAGGAAAGCGAGAACGGCGCACAAGAACGATAGGAAAAGCGTCAACAACCCGGCCCATCCGAATACGTAAAGCGGCTTGGTCTGATACGAAGCCATGAACTTTATGGTCATCAGATCAAAGATAACCTTGATCGTACGCGACAATCCGTATTTCGATTTGCCCATCGTACGGGCGTGATGTTCAACCGGGATCTCGGTGACGCGGGCGCCGGACCATGAAGCGTAAATAGGAATGAAGCGATGCATCTCTCCATAGAGATGAACATCAGCGAGCGACTCGCGCCGGTATGCCTTCAACGAGCAACCATAGTCGTGCAATGGCACTCCACCAATCCACGAGATCATTCGATTCGCGAGCATCGAAGGAATCTTGCGGGTAAACAGATTGTCCTGCCGGTTTTTCCGCCACCCGGAAACCACATCGTAACCTTCGTCGATCTTCTCCAATAGCCTGACTATGTCGGCCGGATCGTTTTGCAGGTCCGCGTCCATCGGGATCAGCACTTCGCCGCGCGCGGCGTCAATACCCGCGGACATCGCGGGAGTCTGGCCATAGTTACGTCGCAGCGCAATTACGCGGACGCGCGAATCTTTGGCGGCGATTTCGCGCAACACGTCAAGGCTGCCGTCAGTCGAACCATCATCGACGTAAATGATCTCGGCCGAGCGGCCGAGCTGTGCCAACGCGAGATCCAGCCTCTCATGCAGAGGGTGCAGATTGGGTTCTTCGTTCAGGACTGGAAGAAAGACAGAGATGTCGGGTGCAGGGATGTCAGTCATGCTCACCCCCGCATTTTTCACTTTAGCAAAAGCCTGCTCTTCGGCAATTGTGTGCATCAGGCGGCGCTGCGAAGCTTCTCCTTTATCCAGCGGCTTACAAGTTTATCGGGTTCAATCTCGCCGGGCCACGCAAACTATCGAAACGCCGAACGGGAAATTGATTCTTCGCAGCCACCAGCTTTCGGCGCCCAGGATGCGACCAAGCAAACCATTCAGCGCGCCAATCGTGATGTTGTTCTCAGAGGCCGGGCGCAAGCCAGTCAATCGCATCAACAAGCGACCGAATAAAATCGGAGCGAAGAACGTAATGTTAGCGTAGGTCGCGCGCTCAACCGTCAATCCCGCGTCTCCAAGTTTTTGTTTCAGCTCGGGTAAAGTGTAACGGCGCCGATGATGGCTAATGTCATCCTGCACCCCCCAGAGAAACATGAACGCCGGCACGAACAGCACCGCGCGTCCGTTGGGACGCAGCACCCGCCGCATTTCACTCAGGCCGACAATATCATCATCGAGATGCTCTACGACATCAAGTCCGGTAACCAGATCGAACGAAGCATCTTCAAAAGGTAAACTCTCGGCAGCGCCATGCTTTACCTTCGCCAGGCCACGCGCACGACAGAAGTCGAGCGCTTCGGCTGACACGTCAACTCCTTCGGCGGCGCCGAACTGCGAAAGCATCCGCAGATTTGCGCCCGTGCCACAACCGATATCGAGAATCCGCGGCCGCAGCTTACCGATGTCAGCGATTACCTTCTCAATAAACCCGGCGATGATGCGCCGGCGACCGGCGAACCACCAGTGTTTTCCCTCGACCTCGTACATGATCGAGTAGGTGTGCTGCTGCATTTCCCGCGGGAGTGAACTGGTCACGGTGTTTGCGGTGATGGCCATGAATTCTTCGCGGCGCTGCCGCCTGATATGCGGTAAGGCTCGCCTTACCGGCAACCCTTCCTTTATTCGCTTCGCGAGGCTACGCGTCACGTTCGAGGCATAGCCTCAGCCAGGCTAATTGAATCTTACGGAAAGGCAGAGCCTTTCCGCACATCGGGCGGCAAAGCCGCGTCGCAAGGGGCATTGTAGAACAATTGAACAACGCTGTGCAGGATACTACTTCCCACGCTCAAAACTTGTCGGACCGGTTTTGGCCAAACCACTCAACGAACTTTTCAATCCCCTCTTCGATCTGTGTCTGCGGATTGTAGCCAAGCAGCAGGCGCGCCTTTGTGATGTCGGCAAAGGTCTGTGGCACATCGCCCGGCTGTAGTGATTGCCGGTCGATTTCGGCATGCCGATCCAGCGATTTCTCAAGCAGGGAAATCAATTCGCGCAGTTCAACGGTCCGCGATTCGCCCAGATTAATGACTTCATAGTTGCTTTGATCGTAACCGATCGCGGCGCGCACGCCGTCGATGATGTCATCAATGTAAGTGTAGTCGCGGCGCGTTGTGCCGTCGCCAAACACCGGTATCGGTTTGCCCGCGCTGATTAGTTTCGCGAATTTGTGAATAGCCAGATCGGGCCGCTGTCGCGCGCCATACACCGTGAAGAGGCGCAGGCAGACGACGCGCATGTCATAAAGGTGAGCGTAAGAATGACAAATCAACTCGCCGGCCGCCTTGGTCGCCGCGTAAGGAGAAATCGGATTAGAGATTGGATCATCTTCGCTGAACGGGACTTTCGAGTTCATACCGTAGACCGAAGACGACGATCCAAATACAAATTGTTTCACGCCGTGTGAGCGGGCCAACTCGAGCAGATTCAGCGTGCCGTTGATGTTCGTCTCAACGTAAAGCCGCGGCTCTTTCAACGACGGCCGCACGCCGGCGCGCGCCGCGAGATGTACGATGCAGTCAAATTCCGTCTCGCCAAACGCCTGTGCCAATGCGTCGTGATTGCGAATGTCCGCTTCGATGAGTTCAAAATCCGGATTAGCGAGCCGGGCTCGCAGGTTCTCGCGCTTGATTGCTGGATCGTAGAAGTCGTTGAAGTCATCGATCACAGTCATGCGCCAGCCGCCTTCGGCCAGGAGGAGATCGACAAGGTGCGACCCGATGAAACCCGCGCCACCGGTAATTAGGATATTTTTCATCTCAAGCTATGGATTAACCACAAAGACACAAAGGATCTGATATCGAAAACCTGCAAGGCGGCTCTATCTCGGCACTATCTTTGTGCTTCGTGTCTTTGTGTTGGACTCTTTTCATTTCGTCGCATAGATCCACAAATGCCAGCCCCAACGTGACGCCAACGCCGATTCAAACGATCTCGGCAGCAAGTTACCAATCAGCGGTATGAAACGTTTGTTAAGAAAGTAAGCGCGCAATTCAACTTCGCGAAAGTCTTTGAACAGCACGCGCGCTTCGCGCCGCGAGTATACACGCGCCAAGGGATTGCCGGCGCCGTCCGTGCTTTGGCTGAGAAATTCATCGGACGAAACATGGCCATTGGTCTCTCCGGTTAATAGCGCGGCGTGTTCCCTGAGCGAGTCCAGCGGCTCACCAGTCAGTCGGTGCACGATCTTGATTCCACTTTCACTTTTCAACAATCTCGCTCCCGCGCGACGCAAGACGCGGATGCCGATGCGATAGTTATAACTGCCGCGATGATACAGCATGACGATTGCGCGGCCGCCCGGTTTCAACACCCGATGGATCTCTAGCACCGCGCGCGCGGTGTCGGGCGTGTGATGCAGAACACCGTGGGAATAAACCAGATCGAATGAATCGCTTCCGAAGTCCAAATTCTCGGCATCCGCGACGCGAAACTCGCCCGTCAAGCCAGAAACCTCAAAGCGCGTTCGCGCCAGCTCAATCGCGGCTTCAGTAAGGTCGATCCCCGTGTAATCCGCGCCGGCTTTGGCGAACTGCGCTCCATCCGTACCCAGGCCACACCCAATCTCCAGTACGCGCAAGCCACGTGCGCCGGCAAAATCGGCCGCGCCTGGGATGTGCCACTCCTTGGTGTAGCGATGCGCTTCGACGCGCTCAAAGAACTCAGGCGTACCCAGGGCGGCATCGCTGAACTTGGTGCCGCAGGGGTGCGCCTGCCAAAAGGCGCGCACGCGTTCTTTCAGATCGTTGTCTTCGTCGGTTGGTTTTGGACTCGGATGGGACATCAGGTGTAGTAAGCTGTCAGGCGACCAGTATAAACTGAAAGCTCTGGCGAGTGCAGGATGGTTTGAAAACTCAAGAGCGCGAGCAGGATGCTCGCGAACCGCAGGCAGGGATGCCTGCGCTCCGGAAAAATGATTACTTTTCAAATCTCAGGTCACTTAACCGAATTCACTGGCGGTCGCGTCGAGATCGAAATGGATGGTTCATACTCGACTGTTGGCGAGGCACTGGAGCGTTTATGGAACGAGCACGTGGGCTTGCGCGACCGCGTGCTGAACGAGATGGGCGAGGTGCGGCCGCATGTTAACGTCTTCGTCAACAGCCAGACCGTCCGTCGCGATCAAGTCCTGCAAACGACAATGTCCGGAGACACCGAAATCTGCATCATGCCGGCTGTCAGTGGTGGAGCCGACGGCGCGCGATAACGAGCCGTGACGCCCGGCAATTGACTCCTTTCGACTGAGCCGGAACCAGAGAGACCAGACGACCGTATAAGTCACCGATTATGTTTTGTCCAAGCTGTGGATCCAACGAACAGACGAGTCAGTATTGTCGCGCCTGCGGCACTGACCTGCGGCCGGTCCGCACGACCCTCGAACGCCCTGATTCGATTACCGGTGCGGCAGCGTCCGCTCGCGAGGAGATCGGCCGCGCGATCGCGGACAAGATTCGCGAGGTGGAAGACGCGCGCGATTTGAAACGAGTCGCCGAAGACGTCCTGCCGCAGATCGAAAAGTTCCTCGAGTCATACGAAGAGAAACGTTTGCGAAGGGTCCGTGCTGGAGTGATCGTCGCTGCCAGCGGCTTTGGCACAGGCATCCTGGGGCTAATCATGTCGGCAGTCCTGCACGGTGGCGACGCTGAGTCTGCGCTGATGGTTGTCGGCCTCGGAGCCATTGCCTTCGCGATCGGTCTGGGCCTGATTCTCAATGGCCTGTTGTTCACCCGGCCAGGCAAAGGGCTCGAAGATCACTCGTCTCAAGCGCGTTCGCAGAATCTGCTGGACGCGGAGTACGCGGCGCCACAATCAAGATCGAGCAGCGAAGCACAGCCATCGTTTCGATCGCAGACCACCTCGAATCTCGCTCCGGGTTCCGGCTCGTCGGTAACCGAGGGCACTACTCATCAATTGAAGACTGAACGCTGACGGGCTCAGTAGAGCGCGGTGACTTGTCACCGCTTTGCAAAGCGCTGACGGGCGGGGGCCCCGGCGCGGCAGCCGCGCTGGGGTGCTCTTGTCGGCGCACTCAAAAAATATCCCCCCTTACCTAATTCGATCTAGACTAGCTGCATGCCAATAACCCTCGAAGGCGGTTGCCGCGTTTCCGAGATGCGCGAGGGCGCGCCCTTCGAAATTGGAACTCTGAAACTGTGGCCCAGGATCGACCGCGAGCAGGGGGCGCAAGCGATCTCGCTGCGAGTGCTGGAATTCTCACCCGGGTGCTCGCAAGGCTTTCGTAATACTACTTGTGACGAAGTCCTGTATCTGCTCGGAGAATCGGAAACAGATCAGCAGGCAACTGTGTTCATCGATGGCTGGGCGTATGAAGTGAAACCCGACAGCGGCATCTATTTACGGCCACTCCAAACACTGACGATTCACAATCACGGATCGAAGCCGCTGGTAATGATCAGCTCGCGCTGTCCCGAACCGATTGGCATGTGTGAGCTGGCGCCACCCCTAACTTCCCCTTCATCTGGTGCGCTTCGACCGGACAAACCACCAATAGTAAATCTCTTAGGCACGACAGCAATCCCTACCGCCGATCGCTGGTACCGCGTACTGGTTGATGATGAAGTTGGCAGTACTCAGGCCACACAGTTTGTCGGCTCGATCCCGCCGGGCCGCGCGCCCGATCATTTTCACCAATACGAAGAAGTGCTGTTCATTTTGAAAGGCGAAGGCCGGATGTGGGCCGGCGAGACCAACACACCAATCGCACCCGGCTCATGCATCTATCTGCCGAAAGGTCAGGTGCATTGCGTCGAGAATACGGGGACAGACGAGCTGGGCTTGCTGGGCGTGTTCTATCCGGCGGGCAGTCCGAGCGTGAGGTATGACGTGTGAAATATGAATTGTCTAGAGCGGCGGCCTGATTCTTTGCCGGACGCCAGGCTGCAACCGAGCATATTCGATTCTTTTGGAAGTGACAGCCTTTTGTATTAGGTCTTCGACCTCCGGTTCAAAAACAACTTTTCTTCCCTCTGATAGCGGAAGCAAAGCCTTGGCTAACTCAAGAAGCTTGGCTCCCGACAGATTCGTGATGTTCCAGTGCCATTTTTCGTTAGCTTCTTCATCTTTTGATTCGCCCGGACTCTTTTTCAGTGTTAAGTTCAGACGTAAGAGAATTTCTTTGTCAAATAAGCTGTACTCGAAGGGTTTAATGTTACCCAAATTCGCTGCGTTTCCGCTGACAACTTTCTTTAGGTTGTTCTCGTCCTCAATATGCCAGATTGAAAGGGTATTCTTCTTTGTCTGGAGATCGCCGACAGGATCGGCCGGAATGTCACCCGACGCGAGCCATGAAGTGTCGTCGGGCGTCACCCACTTCCTCAAGTTGATTCTTCTCAATAACAGCATGACTAGCGGGAGGTCTTCAAAAAGGCGGCCACCTGCAACAGAATTGTCTTAATCTCTGAATTCGGCTCACGGTCGGCCACCTGCTCCAACATGACAATCGCGCGCGGATCTCGCAGCGATGCAAAACCGAGAGCAGCCCCATAACGAATAATACTGCTGATGCTCCCTAGTCCACGTTGAAGCAACCAAAATCGCTCGGTGACTGTTCCCGGATCATTGATGGCGCCAATAGCCTCAAGAGTCTTAGAAATACCGAACAAGTCATTTCCCCGGCTTATGATCAACGCGGTCAAAGCTTCAATTGCTTGTTTCTGATAACGGGCAATAAATAATTCAAGTTGATCATAGAATCTAGTTTCGTAATCATCACCCAAATCGTAGTCTTCGGCAGCATCAAGCAGGAGGGATGCCTCAAGGACAATGAAATCTGAACCTGTCTGAGGCGCCGTGGCATTATGAATAATCTCGTATCGTGCTATGAAGTCTGTCTCAGTCTCAGGGGCGGTGGAATTATCATTCTCGTCTCGTGCTTTACGTAAAGCATTGGCCGTCGAACCTAATGCGATCACTCTCGTCCTTTTGATCGGGAACGCCTGACCCTCAAATTGAGACCCTACCCCCGAAGAGGGAGCGCTGAATCTTCGTAGTTCGTCGATCGAACTCTCACCGCCCAAAAGGAGCGACGGCGGATATGTCTGGCTTGTAGAACTAAGCGCTGGCATCACTGAACATCTCCTCTCTGACTTATCTCCAAGCCAAATTCAATTAACAAATCTAGAATGCTCTTGAGAGATTCTCTAGGTAACTCTTCCGTGAACTCACCATCAGTATTTAAGTCCAATTCCAAGCTGCACGCGTGGGCCGAGGTTATCAACCGATCAGAAACCGGGCTAATCTCACGCAGCTGCCACAAGCGTACGGACCATTTCGAGAGGCGATTTATCTTGATTTGGAATCCACCGGCGTCGAACATTCGCGGGCGATTGATTTGATATAGAAAATCTGACGAATTCTCTGGGTCGAGTTCAACTCCTTTAAGAAAAGACCGGAGCTTGTCATAGCCTTCCGGTCGGCTGTTAACCGGCAGACTCAGCATTGATCCAAATGCCAGTCTTTGTAGTGGACCGCAGAGCTCGAACCAACGCGTCACAAGCTCGGTAAACTGTTTGAACACCGCCGATGGTTCGCCGAGCGAATCTTCATCCGGCGCCTTTGCGAGAACCCAATCTATCCTCGTTGGTTGGGTTTCCAAGATTAGCCTTCCAGTTCCGAAAGGCCCTTCCTCCCTGGATGTTCCCTTCTTTGGAAGAATCAACTGGCTTTCTGGATGTTCGCCAACAATACTCAACCACCATTTAGGGCCATCAATTTGCGCGCCGGGAGAGGGAAACGCTGTGACTCTGGTTAATTCAACGAGCCAACTGTCTCCCTGTCTTCCGTTTGCATTAGGTTGGGTCATAGTAACAAGAGTAGGTATGCCCGAGCGCAACTTACCAGATTTGGAATGGTCATAGAGTGTGTACTAAAAGTCAAGTTAGTCATTCGTCCGGTCCTTGTTGGGACAACTAAATCCTGCTCGGAGCTATTTAACCTATGAGCTCTCCCAAAATCCCCATCGCCTCCCTCACCTCTTCATCCGTATTGAAGAAGTGTGGCGAGATGCGCAGGCCCACGCCGGGGCGGCAATCGACAAAAACTTTTCTCTCCGCCAGATGTTTGACCATTCCCGGGCCATCCTCAACATAGATCATTACTGAGCCGCCTCGGTCCTCTACATTGCGCGGGCTGTTCACCTTCCAACCGTTCTCTAACGCAAACTCAATCATCCATTCGGTGCGGCGTTGTGATTCGTTTTGAATCGTTTCCACGCCAACCTCCTCGATGATTTGCAGACCGGGCAGGACCGAATACAGCGCGGGGATGCTGGGCGTGCCCTGGGCGAATCGGCGCACCGAATTCGTGTAGCGCATCGGCGCGGAGGCAAACGAAAAAGGCTCGTGGTGCGCCACCCATCCGGTCAGTCGCGGCGCGAGATCCTTTTGCAGCTCAGGACGCACGTAGAGATAGCCGCAGGCTGGTCCGCCACACAACCACTTGATCGTGCCGCCAATCAGGAAATCAACTTCCCAGTCGTCCGCATGCAACTCAACCGCGCCGGCGGATTGATAGACATCAAGCAGAACCAGCGCGCCGTAGTCGTGCGCGCGTTCGATGATGGCCCTGGCATCCACGCGGTATGAACTGCGAAACGAAACGTGCGAGAGCGCGACCAGACAGGTTGTCTCATCAATCGCGTCCAAAATGTCTTCCAGCCCCACCGTGATGCCGTCGTCGGTGTGAACTACCTCGACATTAGCGCCTAATCGTCCTTGGGCGTCCCAGATGTATTCCATCGAAGGAAAATCCAGCGCGGTGGTCACGATCTTGTTGCGCTCGCTCTCTTTGAAATCAAAGCAGGAAGCGACGCTGGAAAGCGCCACCGAAGCATTCGGTTGAATCTGCACCGAGCCGGGCTCGCCGCCGAGAAGATGCGCGATGCGATCGCCAACTTGCGTGGACATTTCCCACCAGCTAGAGGCCCAGGCATCTTCGCTGGTGTGATGCTCCCAGGCCTCGTAGTAAGCGAGCATCGACTCACGCGCCGCGCGCGGCACGGGGCCCAGGCTGTGGCTAAGCAGGTGTATGCCTGAAGCGAGGGTCGGGAATTCTTCGCGACGGCGATTGATATTAGTTTCAGGTTTCAAGATCGAGTAACAGTCAGTACCGGGAGCGGTAGCGACCGGGTGACGACTCACAGATGCCAAGATCGCAAAATGAATAACCCGGTCGCTACCGCTCCCGGTACTGACCTTATGCCTTTATCTGCGACAGCATCTTCTCCAGCCCTGCCGGATCCGTTCGCAAACTCTCCAAGACTCTTTCCGCTTCTTCACCAATCGGCGGATCGATTGTCTCTTCGCGGATGTGGCGCAGGATCTCACCGGCCACGAACTCCTTCGTCATCTTCGGCACGTCGGCGCCGCGACTCATGTCGGTGTCGATCGTCGTTGGCATCACGGTCATCACGTGCACGCCTTTATCAGCCAGATACGCACGCAGCGCCTGGCCAAGCGAAAGCAACGCCGCTTTGCTTGCGCAGTAAGTGCCCACCAGCGGCAGATTAACTCTGGCAAAGGCCGTGGCCACGTTCACGATCATTCCTTCGCCGCGGTCGATCATTGCCGGCGCCAGGGCCCTTGTCATCCGCAACGCGCCGAAATAGTTCACGTTCATCTCATCCAACGCATTTTCAAAGTTCATTTGCAACGGATCGCCGTAACCAGCGACGCCGGCGTTGTTGATTAGGATGTCCACGAAGCCGAGCCCGGCCGCGGCGCCTATATCGTCTTCATTTGTAACGTCGAGTTTGATTGGCGTAATAGAAGCGTCAATCGCCGCGGCATCGCTGGTCAACTTCTCCATGTCTTCTCTCTTGCGCGCGCCAGCAAAGACTTCAAGCGCGCCTGCTGCTGCAAACGCAAAAGCCAGCGTACGGCCGAGGCCGCGGCTTGCGCCGGTGATTAGGACTCGTCTGTTTGCAGTGTCCATAAGAAGTGTCCGACAAAACATAAGTTTAGTACCACCCGCGTCAGCGGGTGGGTGCAACGGTCAACCCGCGTCTTGAGTGTTGGATCCACCCGCTTACGCAGGTGGTACTGACTTATTTACACGCATCAACCGGGCAAAGCCATAAAGCGCGGCCCCGACCAGTGACCAGACCAGCGCGAGTTCCAGGCTGGTCAGCGAGTGCTGCACAATGCGTTCGCGCAGACTCTGTGTGCGCAGTGTTTCGACGTCCTGGATCATTTGCACCGCAATCATGCTGCCCATCGCGACCACTGAAAGCACGGCACTTCCGAAGGTAATCGATCTCGGAATTCCAACGGTGATCTCGCTGTAAAGCTTCGGGTTCCAACGTGGTAACAAAAGAAACGTGAGACTATGCAAAAAGTAAAGCACGATCAGCGCAAAGACAGCGATATTCAAAGCCAGCGACAACTGCTTGCTTACGAGCAATGCTGTGCAAGCTATTAGCGTTAGCGTGAGCCCGCGAATCGGCGTGGCCGTGCGCGGATTGATGAAACCCACCCACCGGGGCGCCAGGCGATCTTGCACAAACATGATTGCTAAGCGTGATGGCACCAGTATCGTCCCATTGAGCGCGGTCATGATTGCCATGATCGCCCCGAAGGTAATAAAGGCCGCCGCGCCCGCGGGCAAATAAACCGAGGCCACGTCGGCCATCGGGGCGTTACTTGCCTGCAAACGCGCGCCTGGCAACACGCCAAACGAAACCACAGACATCAGTACATAGATCAGCGCCGTGGCGCTAATACCTTTGAGCAGGATCATCGGCAGCCGCCGCGTGCTGTCTTTCACCTCGCCGGCAGTTTGGGCCAACGATTCAAATCCGGCGTAAGCAAAAAAGATCGGCAACAGGCTGGCGGCAAACCCGCTGAAGCCGTGCGTGACAAACGGTGTGTAGTTTGCGACGCGTATCGCAAACAGCCCCGGTACAATCAGCACCAGGATGGCCAGGCCTTTGAGCGCGCACATCGCCACCTGCATTCGTCCAAACCAGCGCACGCCGGCAACGTGCACCGCATAGAAAAAAAGCAGGCCGGTTATGGCTAACGGCAAGTGAAACTGCTCGCCTATCCCAACCAATCTGGTGAGATAACCTGCGAGGGCGTCAGAAAGGTAAGCGCCGGCGCCAACATAAGAAATGATCTTGAGCCACGCGCCAACATAAGCGATGCGAAACCCGCCCAGGGTGCGGGAAATGTGCAGATACTCGCCACCCGGTTGCTGTCCCAGTGGCGTGGAAAGATACGCGGCATAAGGAATCGAGGTCGCCAGAATCGCCGGCATCAGGACAACGTAACCCAGAATCACGCTGGGACCGGTCAGCGACCAGGCGTCGCTGGTGACTTTGAAGATCCCGGCGCCGATCAGAATGCCGATCAGCGCGGCATAGGATTCGATCGTGCCGAGATCGCGACGCAGGCGGCTGACGATGGGTGTCGAATTAGCTTGATCGTTCGTTTTCAATCGCAGGCTCTGTCAGTCTGAATAGGGCGATCCACTCGCGGACACGGTTTTACAGGACGACGTTCCTTCAACGATATGTATCTTCACGCCGGAGGCCGCAATACTTCAATTCCACTGTGTGCCGGCGATGTCGTAGCGAAACCGCCACCGCCCAAGCCGTAAGCGCCATTGGCCGTCTAATTGAGGTCCAGCGAGTTTCTTGATTGCGTGATTGCGGCTCTGATTGTATGGATCGATTTGAAGAATCCCAATTGCTCTACCGAGTAAAGCCGCGAATTCGGAATGTTTCTTTAGCTGCGCAGTAGCGAGCCGTTCAAAATGCGACGACGTCCGAACGGTGAAGGCCGGTGTCATTTCTTGCGCTTACTACTCTTTTTCCTGATCGATTCCAGCTCCGCGAGAAACTCACGAGCAGGTCGACTCTTACCCGCGACAAACTCTGCTGTGCTCTTTTTGATGTGGCGCTCAACTTTGGGATCCTGAAGTTCGAGATAATCCTCGAACTCATCGATATCCATTATTCCGGCAACGGGAATACCGTCCTTCTCAAGAATCACGTAATCTTTCTTCAGATGGATTCGTTTCACCAACGCCTCCAATTTCAAACGGGCTTCGCTAATTGTTAGGCTCTGTACCATGCAGTTTCGTTCACTTCCCTCAATTACATTCGCGAAGCAAAGGATACCACGGGGACGCGCTCCGTCAACATCATTAACAACTACTCGCCACGACCCATCAATTCATTCGCCGGCAGACTCGGATCGAGCACTTTCTCAGCCGTCTCAACACCGGCAACGGGAAGCTTTGTTGTCTCAATCAAACCCAGTTGGACCAGCACCGAAGCCTGGTCCCAATAGATGTGTTCGTGCGCCAACTTGCCGTTGCGAAAATGTACGATCACCACCAGCGGGATCTTCACGTGTTTGCCGGTCGGCGCGACTCCGGGCAACATCCAGTCCATTTTGATCGTGTGCGTGAATTCAAAGACCATCTCGTCAACCACGCGATCGACGCCGATAGTGCGAGAGACAGGCGTCATCAAAGTGTCCGGCGGCATCTGGGGGATGAAACGCTGCGAATAGAACTCGCGAAGCTGATCATGGCCCACGCCGCCCGTCAACACGGGAACGTGATTGACGTAAGCGTCCGTCACCATCGTCTCCAGGGTGTCTTCCGTATCACGCGTCGCAAATTCGTACTTGACGTGTTCGTCCCAGCGATCGGACAAAGACTTTTGCGCGCTCGCCAGCCCCTCGCCGGTCAAATTCCGCACGAAGAATTCCAGCGTGCGCAGGTTCGCAAGTTCCGCGGCGCCTTCTTCATAATGCTCCCCACCTGGTCGCCCAAAGGCATGATCTTGTTCCAGGTAATCGTGAATCGTGACCAGCGGGTTCGAACCGAGTACTTCGTGAATCTGCTTCTGCGCTTCAGGAGGGCAGTACTGATCTTTTCCGGCAATATGAAGCATCAACGGCGAGCTGAGGTTCTTTGCTTCATTTAGCGTCTTCTCAATGCTGACGCCGTAGTAACCGACGGCACAATCAGGTTTGAAGCGCGCTGAGAGTAGCCAGGCGAGATTGCCTCCGAGACAAAACCCGACTGCGCCGACGCGACCGTTGCAGGCCGGATGCTTGCGCAGAAACTCGACGGCGGCCGCTGAGTCCTCGACCGCTTTCGCTTCATCGAGCCCCTGGTAGAGCTCGAATGCTCTCTGCCATCCGGCTTCCGTTTGATCGGTTAACTGAACACCGGGCTCCTGGCGCCAAAAGAGGTCGGGACAAATTGCGACGAACCCATGCGCGGCGTACCAGTCGCAGACGTTGCGCAGGAATTCATTGACGCCAAAGATTTCCTGCAAGACGACAATGCCCGGGCCATAGCCGCCGGAGGGCAACGCAAAGTACGCGTCAAACTCTCCGCCATCGAAAGATTTCACGGTAAGCATGTCGGACTAGTTCCTCTCCATGTGCGAGCGATGAAAGGGCGGCGTTTAGAGTACCGACTTTAGTCGGGTTTTTCCATGCGTCGAAGGCCCAACTGAAGTCGGTGGTCCGAAACGCACGTATGCTATCAGTGCTGCCTTAGCCACTCTCGTCCCGCGGGACATAACTCAAGGAAGTTGCAGATGCGACAGTGCGTCGCGGGAAGCGGCGGAAACTGATTTGCATCGAGCGTGCCGTCGAGCGTGGCAATTGCCAGCATCGCGTCGTCAATCGCGCCGGAGCAGGTCTCCTGCTCCAGGAGAGCAGCCGGCAAACTGATTTCGATCTTGGGATCGATGAAGTGAAGGGTCGCGCGCAAAGTGTTTATCTTGAACTCTTTCTCCAATGGCGGGTCTGGGGATTGGTTAACCCGGTCGCTACCGCTCCCGGTTCTGTACCCGAGCAGCTCTCGTAATGCCAGCGCGTATGACTGCATTTGCAGTTGATAGTCATGCGCGACCGCCTGGATCTGTTCCTCGATAGAATCGTCAGCCAAGACTTCGGCGCTAGTAACCTCCGCGGATAATTCTTCAGACACGGTTTCGAAATTGAAAAGGCCTTGCGCAGGTTTCGATCCTGTCTGAGCCTGAACTTTCGCCGACAATTCTTTCGGCGAAGGTGTCGCGACTGCTGCCGCGGTTTGGGGCCGTCTGCCGCGCGCCTTTGGTTGCGCGCGAAACCGGTTGGTCTTGAAGTCGATAATCTCAATATCTACGCCCTGGCCGTTGGCAGCCGGGGTAATCAGCAGTTTGTCGATCGTGCCGGTAAGAATTCCCAAAGGCCGGCGCAGGCGAAAGCGCAGCTCGCTCCAGAGGCCCGGCCCGGATTGCGGATTGCGAATTGCGAATTGCGAATTGTCCGATTCCCCGTCGATTCGATGAGCCGCAGTCACGCGTTGGAAGACTTCGCTATCCAGATAGTTATGCGCCAGGGGCAGCAGGTCGCGCACCGCTTGCTCAGGATCGATTTCGAAAGCACGGCCCGCCAACTCTGCTTGTCGTTTTGCTCGCACGTCATCGAAACTTTTCCGCAAGCGCCCCTCTGGATCATCGCCCTCGACGAAGGTTTCGCAGAAACGGTGAATTACCGCGCCCTTAAGCGTCGCCGTTAAGTTCGCGGGCGGCTCTGGCGCTTCGGCGTCGTTCCAGACTGCGCGCTCTTCCGCGCCCGGCGTCTTTAGCATCCGATCGAAATAGTATTGCCGCGCGCAGCGCTGAAAGTTGATCAGTTGCGTCACGCTGAAGCGGCGCAGCACCTGGCCCTTCTCTGGCGAGACCTCGCGCAGCAAAGGAAATAATTCGGCCAGCGGCCGAGAATGATCGATCGCTTTCTCAACAGCTTCGGTGACTGCCGCGGTCAAACCTGCGCGCCAGGACGGTTGTCGCTCACGATCTACCGTTACCTGAAACTGCACGTCATCGCCAAATTTCAGCACGCTCGTCCGCGCATGCTCATCCAATTCCAGTGCCTGCCAGATCCACGCCAGCCCTTGTTCGCGATCCGTCTTAGTAAGGTTCTTCAGATCTTTCTGCGCGACCGCGCCGGAAAGAATCAGCCGATCCTCGGCCCGGGTAGCCGCGACGTAGAGCAAGCGCATGCTTTCGAACTCTTCGCGCCAGCGATTACGCTGCCGCAGATCATTAAAGAGCGCTCCGCGGACAGTTTGACCGCGTCCATCGGGGATGCGAACAGTCATACCTTTGTGGCGATCAAGGATGAACGATGCCTCACGTCGTATCGGTTCGCGGTGCAGGTCCGGAACGATCACGACGGGAAACTCCAAACCCTTTGCCTGATGGATCGTCATTAAGCGCACGACGTTCGCGGTCTCGTCCATCTGGCCTTCGCCCTCGCGGCCGCCGATGGCTTCAAACTCTTCTACAAAATGAACAAAGTCGCGAATCAAGTGACCGGACTTTTCAAATTGCTCAGCCAGCCGGAAAAGTTTCTCGACGTTTGCGACGCGCTGCGCCCCATCAAAGTTTGCGGCGATGACCGTCATGAATTCCGAAGCAGCGACGGCGAAACGCAAAAGCTCGGCGATGCCGTAACGATTGCGCCGTTGGATTAGCGAATTGACCAGAGATACCGCCCGATCAAGCGCTGCTTGATCATCCTCGTCGATGAATTGAATTTCCCGATGTCGCTGCAAAGCGCGCAGCAGATTGCGGCGATGCAGACGCTCCGGATCGTCTTCCCCGACGCGCGGCGCGCAGCGCAAGGCCAGCAACGCGTTGTCCGAAATCCCGCAGAGCGGCGAGCGCAACACGGCGGCCAGCGCCAACTCATCGGTGGTGTTATCCAGAAAGCGCAGCAGTTGAACCAGATCCGTGATCTCTTCACGCTGATAGAAGCCTTTCCCCTGCACCGTTAGGTAAGGAATGCCGGCGCGCCGCAGAGCACTTTCATACGTCCACACTCCGGTGAACGCGCGAAGGAGGATGGCAATGTCGCCATACTTGAACTTGCCACCTGGCTCGACGAGCGTCCTGATTCGCGCGGCCACCTGCTCAGCGTCGCGCTCCTGCGCCCCCAGCGGGTCGCGTTCTTCCGCCACGCCTTCAGCTTCATCTGTAGGACTTTTGCTTTCCGGCAAAGCGCTCACTATCAATTCAACCAGGGGCGGTTCGTGCTCAGCGCCGCGCTCGGCTTTGCTTGGCTCATGACTGACATAGCCAAGTTGTCCCAGCGCGGCCTGGGGAACTTCAGTGCGCGTTCGAAAGATTCGGGCAAACAGAAAATTGAAAGCCTCGATCAGCGGTTGCTGGCTGCGAAAATTCAGATGCAAAGGTTGCTGAGCGCCGCCGGCGTCTTCAATGGCCGTGGTCATCTCAGTAAAAACGTCGACATCGGCGCCGCGAAAGCCATAGATGGATTGCTTGCGATCCCCGACGATGAACAGATTTGTGCCGCCTATCAGCCCCAGCTTCCTCATCAGATCGCGTTGCAAACCATTCGTGTCCTGAAATTCGTCGACAAGAAAAAATCGATAACGCTCGGTGCCGCGGCGAACAACTTCCGGCCGGGCCAAAAGTTGCAGGGCCCGCAGTTGTAGATCGTCAAAATCGAGCACTGACAGACGTTGCTTTTCAGCGTCCAGGCGACGATCGATCTCGCGGAGCAGTTTGAGCAGAGCAAGAGCATAGTCTTTCGCGAGCAGATCAAACCCGGTCGAGGGCACTCTTCCTCTTAGCCTTTCCGTAGTCGACGAATCACTGCCCCAGAGCATTTCGTCCACGGGCTCGACGAATGGCGTGCTGTCTTTTCGCGGTCTTGCTTCCCAAAAATCTTCGATCGCCTGGCAGTACGCGGCGACAGTCTGCTCCGTGGGCGGGCGTGCCAAAATTGCGCGCAGCGCCGGCCACTCCTGCTCGGCTTTCACTCGTTTTTCTTCCGCGCCTTTGGATAGCCGGCGCGCCGAGAGCAGGTTGGCCATGCGCGCGTCCAGCTCTTTCAACGCGGAAACATAATCGGCTTGCGCAGCATGGTTCGCGGCGGTGAGCTTCTCGGTTGCTTCCAGGGACAGGCCCTCGCCGCGGTACTTACGATGAAGCTCCGCCAGAGCAGAGGCCAGCGCAGCGCGGCCGGCGCCCTGGGCCAACTGAATTATCTTTTCATTACCGCGATGGATGGCCTCGGTAAGCGATTCTTCGACGACTGCTTCGAGCAGCATTGCTGCCTGATGCTCGTCGAGTAGCATGAATTGCGGATCGATGTTGGCTTCGATGGGAAATTCATGAAGGAGTCGCGAACAGAACCCGTGAATCGTCGTAATGACGGCGCCTTCCAGGGCACGTTTGTGTCGCAGCCACGTCTGGCGTTCGTTATCCGACGTTTCGCGCAGTAACGAATCGATCCGGTCACGAACCCGCTGGCGCATTTCGTTCGCGGCGCGATTCGTAAACGTGATCGCTACGATGTTGTCGACAGAGACTTTTTTGGTGCGCAGGATTTCGAGATAGCGTTCGACCAGCACGAAGGTCTTGCCCGCACCTGGACCGGCAGTGACGGACAAGTGACGATCGAGGGTGTGGGCTGCGATCTTTTGCTCAGGCTTCAGTTCGCGCGGCTGGGAATTTGCAGACTGGTATGGCATTGATTCAGTTGTCAGGCATGTCCTATTGCATGGTTCCTGATCTCAAGATCCTGTCGTATTCGTCATGAGCGCCGATCCAAAACCACTCGACTGTATCTTCCTTCATCAAACCCAGCGCCCGATAGTGAAGGCCAACTCGTGCCGACCAAACGCGGCCGATTTTCTTAAAGTGAAGCGACTTGTGATTGGGATCTTGGGCCCAGGTCTTATAGGTCCTGCGCGCCAGACGCTTGATGTGGGGAGGTAGCCGAGAGTAACACTCCCAAAATTCAGCCGTTGTCGAGGACTTCATCAAGAGGCTTCGTTCGTCCGCCCGCGATGTCCGCCTCAGCTTGGGCAATCAAATGATCCAAACGCCCGGACCGAACGTCTTCTTCGATCTGGGCATCCCACGCATCGGCCTGCATTTCAGCGAACCACTGTGCGAGCTCGCGCTGTTCCGCGTGCGTAAGCTTTTCAATCTCGGCCTGGATTTTAGCTACAGTGCTCATGTCGCTAGACTACATCCGACCAGGATTCTTGTCACGCCAAAAGCGGAAATGCTCTTCACTACTAGTCCGGCGCGTTCTGCGCCTGCTCGGCGGGAGCTTTGGGATCGAACGGGATGTCGATGAACTTCTTCGCTACTGCCTGCGCGTTATCATAGTTGCTGCCGGCCTGCAGGGCCTTATTGTATTCAGAGACGGCCTTGGGGCGGTCACCCTTGGCGTCATAGGCGTTGCCGCGTTTGATATGCGCCCAGGTTTCGATCCAGGCAGCCTTGCTGCTGACTCCATCGATCGCGGCCTGGAAATTGTCGAGCGCCAACTGCCAGTTCTTCTGTTCGAAGTAAACCAGCCCCAGATTGTAATAAACCCAGGCGTTGTTGCGATCAAGCTTGAGCGCCGATTCCAGTTGCTGCTGCGCCTCGGCGTACTGACCTTCTTTGAACAATTCGATACCGCGACGCGCAACAATGGAAACCTTCAGATCGTCGGACATGCGCAGAATCTTGTCGTTCGGATCGACCTCAGCGTTAATCGGCTGGCCGCTTGACTCAAAATCAAAGTCTTCGCTCCTGCCGTCCAGATACAAGATCTTGGTTTGCGAGTCGCCTTCCGAATGTAGGGTCAACTCGACGGGCAGGTGTAGGTTTTCAAAGTTCTGTCGCACAGTTCCGCGCGTGCGAAACTTTCCAGCACGCGTGCGAATGATTTGATAATCAACGCTGAACTCAGGCACGCCCGTACCTTCAACCCATTGGGCAAAGAAATAGCGCATGTTCTTACCGGCAACCTGCGAGGTCAAGCGCTCGAACTCATCGATCGAGGCACTTTTGTTCCGGTACTGTTCGAGAAACCTCCGCATCAACTTACTAAACTGGTCCTTGCCGAGTGTTTCTCGCAACATGCGAAAGACCATGGCGCCCTTGTAGAACACAATCGACTGGTAAGCGGCTGATTGATCGTCCAGGGCGGACGGCGCCCGCACGATCGACGAAGTCTGTTCAAAGGTCAACGCGCGTTCCTGCTCTTCGCGTTGTGCCGCGTCGAGCTGCGCGCCGGTCAGCGCTGACTCGCGCAGCGCGAACGCACTCCACTCGGCCAGGCCCTGTGAAATCCATGCATCGTCGAAAGACTTCAGACCGACAGTCTGGCCCCACCATTGATATGCGACCTCGCGTTGTAAACGGTCTTCGGCAGCGGGTCGGGCTGAATCAAAGAACCGCGAAGCGAGGAACAGAATTCCCGGCCCCGAGTAAGCCTCCATCGTCTCGTCATCGGTTTGCGCGATTATGAAACGCGATCCGAACGCCGGCGCGCCATATTCGTTGGTATAGAACTCCAGCGCGCGGCCCATCAGCTCGCCATAATTACTGATGCGACTTTCACTGCCGGGCTTAACAAAGAACTGTAACTCGTATTTTCCAAACCGCAGAGACTTGGCAACATATTGACCGGCGATGAAATTTCCAATTAGCACGGGCTGCTTGTTAACGAAACGAAAGCGCGTGGTGCCGCTCTTATCAATCTGCGGTGTGACCGGCTCGTCGCTGATCCCGCCAACCTGCATCCCGGTCGGCACGATCACGGTAATGTCCGCGGTGGCCCGATCCACTGCATAGTCGTGGAAGGGAAACCAGCGCGAGGCATACATCAGATAAGACCCCTCGGGCCCAACATATGCCAGTCTCTTGTTCGCCAACGGTCCACCTTCCGGAGAAGTCAGGGCGCCGCTCCAACGAATACGAAGCGTCACCGGCTGGGCCGCGGGCACAACCTCGCCCAGGTCAATCCGCACATTCGGACCAAGCGCGCCGGCGCCCACCGCGTCCTGCACAAATCCAGTCAGCGCCTTTCCGTCTTTCTCGATGCTGTCCACATGCAGCGACCCATTTAATTCGAAAACCACGGACCGCGTAGCATCCACCGGAACAAAAGTCACATCCGCGCCGGCGCGGAGCAAATGCTCGTCGGGATTCAACTGGACTTCGATGCGATAGTTGGTTACGTCGTAGCGAGATCCGGGAACGGTTTGCGCGCGAGCAGCTACTCCAAACGAGCAGACAATAAGTGCCAGCGCCAGATTACGACAGGAGAGAAGTTCAGTTCTAAGCATAGCGGATATCGGATTAGTGACGTGCATTATATTCGACGTATCACTCGCCTGCTAGTGCAGGCGATTGGCAACCTTGGGCGACGGCTTGGATGGCCGGAACGCGGACGCGGTTGGCTGGCTGGTCAGTGAAAGTCATCCCTGGGTTTTCGCCTTTCTGCCAAAGTAGCGCTCGCCTAGCGAACCTTGGACAGCGAAACACCCGCAAGCTCGAAAGGGCCTGCGGGTGTTTAATTTGATCAAGTCTTCATAACTTCTACGGTGCTTTCACCAGGAACACGTCCCAGGCCCAGCGCCCGACTTGTGCGCCCTGAGCGTCCTTAACCTTTCCTCTAAAGCGGAACCAATTGCCGTATTGGTCTCTTCGTTTCGATTCGTTGTAATCGAGCCCGACGGAATGAACGCCCAGCTCACGCAACTTGTGTAATTCGGTTGGTTCAGAGATACCGTTATGATTCACATCCTGCCAAAGGCGCAGCGAAGAGAAGATGGCATCTTGGGCGTTGATTTTGCCATCGCTGTTGCCGCCTTTCCTTGGCGTGTCATACACCGCCAATGCCAGGAATCCATTTTGCTGGGCGCTCGGCGGCTGTGGCGTGAAGTTACCGAACAACTCTGTGCCGTTGTCGATCTTGTGATTCCCGTTTCGGTCGAGAGCGAGCCATGCGTCATCTGAGCCCGCACTGGTCCACGACAGCCTTTCCCTCCTGCCGGCGTTATTGAGGTCAAAGTTTACGCCATTCGCGGCACTGGTAAGATTGAACCCGTTGCCAACCACATCCACAATGATTGGCGTGTTGTATTCCCAGCACCCGCACCACTCAAAGCTCCAGGAACCATGCTCGCAAAGCTCAGGAATGAGATCACAGGAAGGAGCATCCTCGTGACAGGTGTTGTTAATATAGTTCCAGTACATCCCCTCTTCTTCACAAGCGGCTTGTGTGTCTGTTGGCGGCGCACTGCAGTTACTATTGCCAGGCGTATCCTGGTGGGGCTCGGGTGTGGAACAGGCAGTGCTGCCATCGCCGCTGGAGCCTATGCAATATATGGTCACCTGCACCCCCAGCACGGCATTCTTTGACCCCTGTGTTTCGAGCACGTCGTTTTTCCAAATACAGTGGAGTCCCCCTCCGATGTCATAAGCGGTGCATGGGGCGTTAACCGGGCCGATGTCTCTGTGGGTGCATCTTGGAGGATCGAGCAGGTTATAAGGTCCAGTGAGTTTGGAAGCAGGCTTTCCCGCTCCTAAGAACTTCGGTTTCCCGGCTGCGTGGTTTAGCCGCGGAGGATCGTCTACAACAAGCCATGCCCCAGGCCTATTCGGGTCAATCCGAAGCTTAAACCCATTGCGCCACATGGTCTCGGTCTCGCCATAGAAGGAGACCTCCTCGATCCTCAAGTCAAGTTCAGGGATGTCGGTCGACGAATCGCTCCTCCTGAGGAGTGAGTAAAGTTCATTGCACCGCGTTTCAGTGAGCACCAGGTCCGTGGTCTGTCCCGGCATCAGCGGCGTAGCACTGTAGGATAGAGGAGGTTCACCGGGTAATCGAGGTCGTACACCGTACATCAACGTAGTCCCGACGGCCATGTCCCTGCCATCACTTGTTTTCATGCGCTTTGCATCTTTTTCCTGGTAAGCGAGCACTAAAACGGTGACGTACACCACTGGTTTGTCGGAGACGTTTTTGAGAGTAACGGACATGCCCTTGATCCAATCGCTATCGCTGGAAAATTTCTTATCGGCCTCTACGGAAGCGCCTTTGACCTTGACGGCAACTATGTCGACCGGCTGGTTCTTGGAGGTCGTGATTTGTACAGTTCGTTCTCGCTGTTGGCCGCTGCCGCGCGCGGGCGGCATTACAAAAGCAAGCGTTCCGAGCATTCCAGCAGTTGCGAATGCCAAGATCGAATAAAAAAAGTCCAGTGAGACTCTCCTGGTAATGCTTTTCATCTTAGGCCCTCCTTTTTTTGAGAGAAAAGAAAAACAAGGAGGCTGACTACCGAGACATCCGGTGACGTGGGGGTAGGGAGCGCGTCAATGAGGCCACTATACTCTGTGGTTTGGATTCGTCAAGAGGACGAATTGATTCAGTTGCGTAAACGGGACAAACACAAAGGAACAGCTTGGCAGCAAACATCATTACGTACCTCGTTCTAGTTGTAGCAGGTCGAGGCTTCAGGATACTTACAGCACCTCTGATTTCTTCCAAAAAGGGCTCGACACCTTGGTCTTTGTGTTTCTGAACCGGATCAGTTAGCCAATTAGTCGGCTTGGCTCGTTTTCTTCAGTGACTCAACGTGCTCGAACCAACCGATGTGAGACTCGCCTACGTGTCTACGATAAAACCTAGTCAACGCTGATTCAATGGCGTTCTGGACTCGATCAAGCGTGGTGTTTGTATAGTCAGTAAAGTCGAGAAGCGCAACCGCATTTTCACACTTCTCGATTGCCGCTCTCGCGTAGGGCAGCGATCCAGCAAGTGCGAACACGCTAACGCAGGCATTATTCTTTCCATAGCCGCAGTAGACTATTTTGCTCTCATTTGTCTTAACATCAGTTGTGATTTTCGTATCAGCGCAAAACAGTACGCCGTCATTGAACTGAAATCCGATTGCGATAGTCATAAGTGTGGGTTTCCGGAGCCGCCGTTCTGGTACACACCTACGATGATTCGGCCCCGGAAGTGGTCTTACCATCAGCCACCTCCTACGTTTTTGTCCACCCTTTCCGGGCACGTGAGGCTCAACACCTCGCCCCGGCGACACGGTAGCACCCCTGAACACGACTTAGATCACGACCCGGTCATCGCGCTCCTTGACAGGTCAGGCTAAGACGCATAGATTCAGTCTCGTTTCGCTTTCCAATTAAGCCTGCAAGGGCCTGCTAGGGGTGGCCGCACGGCTGTCCTTAGCTGCAAGACAAACAATTCCGAGTTCTACTGCTCGATTCTAACCAGGAGTTTTATTGTATGAGACTGCACAAAAAGTTTCTGATCGCGATGGTTCTCTTCGCGCTGGCCGGTACGGCGGCGGCCCAGACCGGTCGCAGCAAGCGCGTTGATCTAAAAGAGACCCGGTTGGCGAACGGTCTGCGCGTGATCACGGTTGAAGATCACAACACCCCGGTCATCGCCGTCAACGTTACGTACAATGTCGGTTCGCGCAACGAACGACCGGGCCGCACGGGGTTTGCTCACCTCTTCGAACACATGATGTTCCAGGGTTCGGAAAACGTAGGCAAGTCTGAGCACTTCATCCTCGTCCAAAACAACGGCGGGACGATGAACGGCTCGACCAACGGAGACCGCACCAACTATTTCGAAGCGTTGCCTGCAAACCAGCTCGAGTTGGCGCTGTATCTCGAATCCGACCGCATGCGCAGCCTGGCGGTAAACCAGGAGAACCTCGACAACCAGCGCAACGTGGTGCAGGAAGAGCGACGCATCGGTCTGGACAACGCACCCTATGGCAAGAGCGGAGAGATCCAGCAGGAGTTGATGTACGACAATTTTGCTTACAAGCACGACACGATCGGATCGATGGCCGACCTGAATGCTGCATCAGTCGAAGACGTGCAGGCCTTTTTCAAAATGTATTACGCGCCCAACAACGCAGTGCTGACGCTGGTTGGCGATTTCAAAACGGCCGACGCTTTGGCAACCATTAAGAAGTACTTCGAGAGCATTCCGCGTCAGCCCGATCCGACCACTCCTGATATGACTGAGCCGGAACAAAAGGCTGAACGTCGCACTTCAGTTGACGACGTGCTGGCGCGCGCGTTGCGCGTCTCAATCGCTTACAAAACACTGCCGGGCAACACTGCGGACTTCTACGCCTTGCAAGTCCTGGCCAACGTGCTCGGCGGCGGCGGCGGCGGCGGCTTTGGAGGAGGAGGCGGCGGCGGCGGCAGCTCGCGTCTCAATCAAAAGCTGGTGCGAGACCGGGAGATGGTTACGAATGCCAACAGTAACGCACAGGAAGCTCGCGGCGTTGGCGGCTTTTACGTGACTGCTACTTTGCGGCCAGGCGTTAAGGCCGACGATGTCGAAGCGGCCATATACGAAGAGATCGCGAAGCTACAGAAAGAACCAATCGCCGATTGGGAACTTCAGAAAGCCAAGAATGGCGCTCGTCGGAACTTCATCAATGGCTTGCAGAGCTCGCTGGCACGCGCCAATTCGATCGGACAGTACACCGTTTACTACGGCGATGCGAATCTCATCAACACGCGACTCGACAAAGTCTCGGCGGTTACCAAGGAAGACGTGCAACGCGTCGCCAACAAGTATTTAGTGCAAACGAATCGGACCGTGGTCATCACGGTTCCGAAAGGCGGAGGCAGAGGCGGTCCGCAGCCCGGCGCAATGCCGCCAAACGTCTCGCAGTAAGAGGAGGATGGATCAATGAAGAACCCTGCAACTACCAAGATGAAATTTCTGTCAGCGGTGATTTCCATCGCTTCTTTTGCTACCGCGGTTTGCGCCCAGGGCGGAGCGACTCAGCCGCAAACCGGGTCCATGAAGGGCGCGGTTATCAAGGGCCGCGCGCCGGTAAACAAGAATATCCTAAGGGTCAAGCTGCCTAAAGCGCAGGAAGCCACTTTGAAGAACGGCTTGCGCGTCGTGCTGCTTGAGAGTCATCGCGTGCCCACCTTCTCAATGGAGATGGTCGTGATGAGCGGCGGTCTTTCAGATCCGGCGGACATGCACGGGCTGGCTGGAGCTACAGCCACTCTGCTGCGCGAAGGCACGGCCAAACATAACAGCCGCGAACTGGCTGAGCAGCTTGACACGATCGGCGCCACGATCGGTGCTAACTCCGGCTTGTCGTCGTTCACATCCAACGTTACCGCTTCCGGACTGGTGGAAAACTTCGATCAGGTCCTCGACCTCTTTTCGGAAGTGATCCGCACGCCGAAGTTCCCCACTGAGGAAGTTGAGCGATGGAGATCACGCACCCTCGCCGCGCAACCATTTGTTCGCGCCCAGGCTGCATTTCTGGCGCAGGAACGCTTCAATCAGGCGATATATGGGACTCACCCGGCGTCACTGGTCGTGCCCCCCGCCGACGCGATTAAGAAAATGACGGTGGCAGACCTGACGAAATTCCACGATGAGAATTACGTTCCGAACAATGCGATGCTCGCGATTGTCGGTGACGTGACGCTCAAGGAAGTGCTTCCGAAGCTGGAACGCGCCTTCGGCGACTGGAAGAGCGGCGCGGCCCCGAAGACCACGATTCCGGCAGCGCCGGCGCAAAGCGCTGCGACGATTTACCTAATCAACCGGCCCGGCTCAGTCCAGACTGTATTCCAGATTGGCGCGCTGGGAATCGAACGCGCCGATCCGGACTATGCTGCGATGGCGGTGATGAATCGCATTCTGGGTGGCGGCGGCTCTTCGCGTTTGTTCTTGAACATCCGTGAGGACAAGAGCTACGCGTATTCGGTCGGCAGCGGCTTTAGCAGTTCGAAGTATCGCGGTACGTTCGTGGCCAACGCTCCCGTCCGTACCGAGGCGACTGAAGGAGCTCTGCGTGAGTTCATGTATGAATTCAATCGCATCCGCAACGAGAAAGTTTCGCCCACCGAGTTGGACAACGCGAAACGCTCGATCGTGGGCGGCTTCGCGCTGTCACTGGAGAATCCGGGACAACTGCTGCAGAACATCATCACCCAGAAGCTCTACAATCTGCCGGCCGGTTATTGGGACACTTACCCGCAAACGGTCGAAGCAATTACGGCAGACGATGTCCAGCGCGTGGCCCAGAAGTACATCGACCTTGGCCATCTGCAAATCGTGGCCGTCGGCGATGCGACGAAAACACGGGAAGTGCTGGCCAAGTTCGGCACCGTCGAAGAGTACGATTCAGACGGTAAGCCCACGCGGACTGCTTCGAAGAACTAACGAAACTGAACAGCCAAACGCTCTTCCCGTTAACAGCAAAACACCAGCTAGCTCGAAAGACGCAGCTGGTGTTTTCGTGAGTAGTTTGCGATGTTTGCGTTTAGGTTCGGCCGTGTCACAATCGGCTAGTCTGGGCTCGAAGCCTTGGGCGAAATAGGAAATGGATAAAGTTGACGATTTAGAAGACAAGTTGTGCTATATATGAATATGAACGGCGGCCCGCGAAGATTCGATCATGAAAATCTACACGTTGGGATATCAAGGTTTGAATCCAGAGGCGTATGTTCAAAGTTTGATCAATGCGGGCGTTAAAGTGGTAATTGACGTCAGAGAGAATTCCTGGAGCCAGCGACCCGCTTACGTGGGCTCTACGTTGAGGCGCTCGCTCGAGCCCGCCGGCATCAGTTATCAGCACTGGAAGGCCCTTGGTAATCCATCCGCGAACCGAAAAACGGCTTCTAGCGCGGCAGAGTGCATGCGCCGATATCGTTTCTATCTAAAGCGGAACCGTGCAAGCTTGTTGCTCTTCCTGGAAGAGATACTCAATGCGGCGTCGAACGGGAATCCGTTTTGCCTGACTTGCTATGAAAAAGAGCATCGTAACTGTCATCGTTCGGTGATCGTTGATGAGTTAATGAAGATCGAACCGTCTATTATTCCGATCCATCTTGAGCCCCAGCCACCGTCAAAGTCTACAACGATCAAACGGAACCTCAGTGGTCATCGGTCGGGCAAGAGTCCCGCGTTCTTACCTTTCACCTAAACAGACTGAACTGATTGGGATCTTTTCGCTTGGGTGGAGAGTACGAATCCATAAGGCCAAAGTTGTACATGACACCACGAAAATTGCCGAGGAAGAGAAACACGTCCCGGTTACCTTCGTCGAGCTCACTATGCATTTTCTCGATCACCTTCGCGTTGCAATCGGGATCCGATTGAAGCTTGCGGTAAAGTTCGTGAATCCCCCACTGGAGCAAGTGCATCGTGTGCGTCGGACATTGGTCGTTCTGGCAGGCCCACTTGACTGCGAATTCTATTTCTGGGAAGTCGAGCGGTTTGACCGCATCTCCAAAAAGTTTTTCTTGCGACAGGCGAGCACGTTCGCGGCGCATCCACTCGGCCCGCTCCGACTCAGGTCGCTTTTCGATTGAACAATCTAAGATGTCCCTCGGCACGATGATACCTAGAGAAGTGCCATCAGCCTTCTGTCTTTCTTTCAGCGCCTCCAACGACTCGACCAAGTGTGGCGACCTCTCTAAATACCCACGTCTGGTTTCGTGATCTGAAACAACATCCTCCAGAACGATCGACCGGGACTCAATTCGATAGCTCTCGGGGCGAGGATCAGAATCATGCTTTGTTATCTTTGCTCGAATCCATTGAAACTTCTGGAATCTGTGTTGAGGCTTGAGATACCTAATAGGGACCGGATGCAGCCTGACCATGCGGCCGGACTCTTCCTCAATCCCGCCTGTGCAGACCGTTTCGTTATACTTGGTTGAGTGCGAGGGGTAAGTCGTGCCAAGAATTAAAATGCGTCTTTCTTGCCATTTCTCCATGTGGGAGTCCTCCAGAGGCCGCGAGTAAATCTGTTGCGGCTTATATCACCCTCTGAAACAAATTAGCAAACCTGTTTTTATAGGATGTGAAGGCTCAACACTGCTGGCGAACCGCACCTTACTCAGGCGATGGAGTCGGAGCCGGGCTCGGCGTCGCCGTGGCCGTAGCAAACCCGGGTCCGATCTTGTCATCGAGTCCATCCAATGTTCCGTTGACCTTCTTGTAAATGTTTTCGATCACCGAGCGCCGCGCCGGATCAGGAGGACCGGCAACGTAACTCTTAATGTAATAGAGCAGTGCCTGATCGTTCTTGCCATTGGCCTCGAGTGCGGCACCGAGATGCCACATCGCTGAACGCCATAGCGGTGTGCCTTCGGGCGCCGCGCTAATCGCGCGCCGCAAGCGCGTCACCGCTTCAGCGGATTTATCCAGATTGAAAAGCGCCTGGCCGGCGAGATCCTCGATTCGTCCGCGCAAGAGCCCGGACAGCGCCGCCCGCGGAGCATCGGGAATGCGCGGTGTCCCGCCCTGGACCAACGCCCGAGCCCGAATGTCACTGTATTCGTCGGGCTGGACCGCGAGGGTTGCGGTCGGCGCGCTCAGCGCCGCTTCAACGCCGGCGGTGGCCTGGTCCATGAGATCGATCACGGTCGAGAGCGCCACTCTCTTTCTCACGAGTTTGTCCGCGACATAAACTTGACGGTAAGTTCGCATCGCGTCATCGCCGGCGGTGAAATCCTGCGCGATCGCCGACAACTCATCTTCGCTCGCCGCCCGGCCCTCCGGCGGATTCAAGGCAGTGTTGAGAGCCAGCAGCGCCTTCAGCATCTTTGCGTTTGCTTCGGTATCAGCCGGGCGTGCCTGGAAAATCGCGGCGCGACGCTCAGGCGCGAGCAGTTCGATAAAGCCGGGCGCTTGCGCGGTGTGGCGGCCGGCAAGCCTGGTTTCGATTTGCCCATTCTTCAAAGTGAATGAGCGGGCGAGCTCAGCAGCAGCCTCGTCATACAAACCAACCGCGGCAAGCATGCTGGCCAATTCATAATCCAGCGTCGGGAAGCGGCTGAATTGACGTACGAAGCGAAGCGACGTTTCGGCTTCCAGCGGGCGTTTGTTCGCCACCAGCGCGCGAGCCAGCGCAATCTGAGCCCACGAATACCGCGGCTCCAGCGCAACTGCCTTCTGTGCCAACTCCAGTCCGCGCGCCGGCTCATTGTGCGCGAGAAACCAGTACGCCGTGCCCACCAACAACGGAAAGTTGCGCGCCTGATCTTTGTCTTGCAGCGCGCTGTTGAGTTCCTGATCGGCCTCGTCCTTTTTGCCCAGCTCCAGGAGCGACAGCACTATTCCCGCGCGCGCTGAGGTGCTTTTCGGATCAGCTTGCATTTGCTCGCGGTAGAGGGCCAAAGCTCCTTCAGCTTTGCCGGCTGCGCGGCGCATGTCGGCCAGCGCGATTCTGGCGGCCCCTGATTTCGGATCCAGCGCGAGTGCGCGAGCGTACTCACTCTCGGCTTCTTCAAGGCGGAGCCCAATGTGCCGCGCCGCGCCGAGCGCTTGATGCGCCGCGGCAGAATCCGGCGCAGTCTGCAATGCTAACTCAGCCAGGCGGCCGGCTTCGTTTGCATCTTCGATGGCCAGGTAGAACTCGGCAACCGCCAACAAACGTTTCGGGTTCAGCTTAGCCAGCGCCTCTGCCTGGTGGGCCGCTTCGATTGCCGCCGCCCGCTGACCCCGCAAAAACAGATTTGTGGGAATGCGCGCGATTATTTCCGTGAACAGACGATCCGGCATATCGGATGGCGCCTCAGAGATCGCCAGGCGGAACTGTTGCAGGCCGCCGTCGGTGTCACCCGCCTGCAACTTCTTATCACCCAGCATGGCGTAGGCCACGATCAAGAGTTCATTCGCCCTTGGCAAGGCCACCGACTGGGGGTGACTTGCGATGAAAGCCTTGAGTGCTTCGATTCTCTTGTCAACGGGTAGCGTCAACGTTAATTCGACTTCTTCTTTTTCATCTTCCGGATTAGCCGGCGCATTTTTTCGATCAGTGGCCGGTGGCCGAGTCGCACGCGCCGAGTTGGCGACGTCAGTCTTCTCGTTGGCAACGCCAGGGGCAACGCTCGGCGAAGCCAAGGGAGCGGGACTCTCAGCCGGTGTCGCGGTTTTTGTCTCTGCAGGCGCAGGACTTTGAGTAGTTTGGGCATACGTTTGGACAGTTGCTTGTGGCAACGCGCTGGGCGATGTGCTGGGCGTCGTAGCCGCCTGAGGCGTCTCGGAAGGCTGAACCGGCGGCGTCGGCGAAGCCTCCGGAGTCGCCGTTGGTTGCGGTGACTCGGCTACCGCGGGGGCCGGCGCAGCACTCGAAGTAGGTTCCGCTGTCGGTGTTTCTGCCGCCCTTTCGGTCGCCTTGTCAGTCTGTTGGGCCGCGGGGCTCTCAACCGTTCGCGGTCGCTGTTGCTGAGTAATCTGATTCTCGTCCGGGTGTACGTCGAGGTCAGCGAACGTAAAATTGTGCCGTTCGCCCAGACCATTCGCAAACGTCTGTACCCCGGTTAGGAGTCCCTGACTGTAGCCGGCACTCTCAATCGTTCGGCGCATGCGCTGCCCCATGTCGCCGATTAGACCGTCCGGCAGGGCGGCTCGAACGCCCTTGCTGATTTGCGCAAAGAACTTACCATTGTCGGCCGCAAGTACGAGCAAGATGCTCTTGTTCGCACTCGCCGGAGCGCCGATAGTCCAATCGTTAGCGATACGTAAAGAATAATCGTAGAGCTCTTCTGTGCCGGCACTTTTGACGGTGGCAATCACAAAGTTGACGTCCGTTCGTTGCTTTAGGCTCTCGAGAGCTTTTTCCAGCCGTTGTTTTGTCGCCTCGTCCAGCACGTCGGCAAAGTCGTTTACGTGCCCGGTCGGTTTTGGCAGACGTTCCTGCGCGGGGACGCGAGCGTTTGCGCCGAACCAAGACAAAACAGTGATCGACAGGATCGCGACAAAGACGATCGCCCGTTGGTTGATAAAGGGTAGTTTCATTTCGTAATTCTTTAGAGTTCTATCTGACGCCACGTCGATGTGTTTCGTTGCTATTAACCAATGCTTCCGACAAGACCCGGCCGACAGAGCAACTCCGGGCGGGCGAAAATTCTAATACGCGCGTTCTTCATTAAACAGTAATCGCCGCCGAAAGGTCCAAAACCAACATCAGATCAGGGAGAAACAAATCGGGCGGGCATGATAACATCAAAGGAAGGGGAAAAGTAAAAAGGCAAAAGTGAGGTACCCCGCGCGATTCCCAGGTTCAGACGACCGTGACCGTCGCGGCAGCTCCCTTTTTTCTTTTCCTTTTTTGCTTCTTACTTTTCTTGAAGATGAGCGAACTTGAAGAAGCATGGGAGTTGGCACTGGCGGAAGCAAATCGCCGCGCGCATGCAGCCGGCCGCGCAGACATTGCCCGGTATCTCGATCTGCGCGCGAAGAATGACCTGCTCCGTCGCACCGCGGTCGACTGGCTGACCGCTACCGTCACATCCATGGCCGGCGAAGCCAATCGCAACGGCGCCGGAATTCAGATCGAAACACAAGACCCCCACCGCTTTCGCCGAGGGTCCGCAACGATGGTGGGAATTCAACTGACCCTGCGTAGCGGAGTGCGGGCGCTGACGATTGAAAGTGGGTGGCCGCGAACTCCACGCGATGGAATCGTGCGCGGCAACGGTCTCGCCTGCGCCAACATAAAACACTTTGGCCGGCACCGGTGGAACGTCGAACTCTTGCTGGCGCGTTCCTCGAATGGCTTGCCGCAATGGCTCGTCATTGAGGAAGCGGGCGATCAGACACCTCTATCCGAAGCTCGCATTCGCGAACATTTCTCGCTGCTGCTGGCTGAGTCCTAGCTGGTGCGGAATCAAGTCAGTACCACCCGCGTCAGCGGGTGGAACCAACGGTCAACCCGCCCATTGAGTGTTTGACCCACCCGCTGACGCGGGTGGTACTGACCTCATGCTCGTGACAGAATAGCCGCATGCCTGCCGGCACGCTTTACATCGTGGCCACGCCTATCGGCAACCTCGAAGACATCACGCAACGCGCGTTGCGGGTGCTGCAGGAAGCCGACCTGGTCGCTTGCGAAGACACGCGCCGGACGCGCGTGCTGCTGAATCATTATGGCATCAAGACCAGGACGGTCAGTTACCACGAGCACAACGAGCGCGAACGAGCGGTGGAAATCTGCAAACTGCTGGCAGCCGGAAGGAACATCGCCCTCGTGTCCGATGCCGGCACGCCGCTTATTAACGATCCTGGTTTTCGAGTAGCCAATGCCGCGATAGAACAAGAACTGCCGGTGATTCCGATTCCCGGTCCGACCGCGTTTGTGAGTGCCCTGGTTGCATCCGGCCTGCCATCCGATGAGTTCTACTTTGCCGGCTTTCTCCCCGCGCGCGCAAACGCCCGGCGCGCAAAGCTGGAAGAACTCAGCGCTATTCCCGCGACGTTGATCTTCTATGAAGCTCCCCACCGGATCAACGCTACGCTGAAGGACGCGCTGGATACACTGGGCGATCGCCGAGCAGCGGTCGCGCGCGAGTTGACAAAGATCCACGAAGAGATCGCGCGCGGCAGTCTGAGCACTCTGGCGCAGCGTTTCAGTGCCGGCACGCTTGCCCGCGGCGAAATGGTCCTGATTATTAGCGGAGCCAGGATTATTGGCAGGGCAATCGAATCTACCGGCGGGACCCAACCTTCATCGCAGACTCTGGTCAAACGCGTGAGCGAACTTGAGAGTCAGGGACTGGATGCCAAAGCTGCGCTGAAGAAAGCAGCGCGCGAGTTGGGGATGAAACGCGCCGAGGCTTATCGCTTGATCGTTGCTCAAAAGAATCGTCGGGATAAATAGGAGCGGATTTGGAGTGCGCCGGCAGAGCGAAGCGGCGACGGCGCTTTCGATTCTCATCTTCTCGACGAATGCGACCAAATCCAAAGCGGTGTCGCCGCTGCGTTTGTCACCGCACTCCAAATTCACCTGGCAAGGGCCCCCACCGGCCCGTCGGGTTTGATGATGTCCTTCAAAGCTGAATAAGGAACCAGAACGTACTGGGGGCCGGCAGCGTATGGTGCTACCTGGTAAGGATCGAAAGTGATCCACAAACCCATCTTGGTAATCGACCAGGCCCGATAATTGTCAGCCCGCGGCGATGCGCCCGACTTGAGCATTTCGTCATCCAGCATCGAGGTATTGTCCTTCTTTGCCTGCTCCTTCAGGGCCTTGATGCAATACGCTGAGATCACGCTGAGGTATTTTGAGTTCGGATTGAACAGGTCGGCAAGTGTCAGCTTCTTTCCATTCTTGACGTCGTAATTGAGGACCGTCGTCGTGCTGTTAGGATGCGCCGCACCGCGTGAGTATTCGCCTTCCGTAAACTCCACGCTGATCAGATCGTCCGTGGCGCGGCGAATCTCATAGCCAATATCCAAACTCGAATCCAGTGTTTCCGCCGGCGTCTCGCTGCCGGGCTCAGACTCCTCGGTAGTCTCGGCAGTCTTAAACGCCGCGACGTCCTTGGTAATCAGGCCGCGCGCTTCGCGGTTGAACTTTTCAAAGCGGGCGTCGCCTTCGATCTGCGGATACTCGGCATCGATCGTGTAATGCTTTTCCTTGTTCGTTTCTTTGACTACCTTCGGAGTAACACGTACAGCGGCGCTGAACTCAATCGGCTGCTGGAAAACCTGAAACGCAGTTTCTTTCGAGCCGTCAGGTTTTGACCACTTGCCTTCGATCTCGTTCAAGCTGGGATCGGGTGAATTGGTGGCCGGCTTCCACTTGCCTTTGAATCTGCCGGTCTCTTTACCGCTCTCGTCCGACTCTCTGAGGTCGACATTTCCACTTTTGTCGACCGTGCCGCTGAGGGCGATGTTCTTACCGACCTTTGGATAGAAATAAGTTCCGGACAGGCGGTCGCCGTCGCGCACCAGGGTCATTTCAATCTTGAGATCGCCGGCGCCGGTAGTGATCGTCCCGCGAAAATAAAACTTTTCGCCGGCCGGGGCCGTGCCGCCTACCGGCGCTTCGTGCGTGACGGGTTGATTGCTGTTAGCAGTTGGTTGACTACCAGCCTGCTTTCGACATGCGCCGGCGGTGCTCAACGCCATGGCAAGAAAAAGAAATAAAAGTCTCTTACAGTCTCTCATCCTGGATTCGATCCTTCTTGTTTCTATGGCTAACTTGGTTTCGATCTGACCAATCCGCTTCGCTCAACTTCGTTCCGAATGTCTTCGAACGTAAGTTCGCTTAATTTTCCACCACTGAATATCTCATTATTGGTCACATCTGCAATAGCAAACGGCGGCATGGGAAAGTTTTTCAGCTCCTCGTCCGTTTCAAAACTCACCTCAGCCATCACCAGGCCGAACAGGTCCCCGAGAAACATATCGACTGAAAACTCGCGCCCTTCGAATGGATACGGGTAACGGTTCTTGCGAATCTCGTTTGCTTCAAAGACCGAGAGGGTCTCGGCTTCGATTGCGTTGAGGTAAATGTTGGTAATTATTGTTCGTGATAAGTCCGCCGGGTCGGGCGCAAACTTCTGCGTGAACTTCACGATCCATTTGTTCGTGTTCGGATCGCGCACTTTCCGAATTCGCAGCCGCGTCCCGGTAATGTAGTTGTCAGTGATTTGCAGGTGATAATCCATGCGCGACATTATTTTGGGCAAGTCGTTGAGGAGATACCGCCGCTCACGTTCGATGTGTGCGTACTTACTGTCGGGTACAATCGTGTTCTGGTCTGTTAGTTTCGCAACTCCCATCGCTGACTCCTTATTCCGTAACAATCGTTCCCATCCGCACCACTTCAAAGTTTGAGCCCTTGATCGTCTTCAGCATGCCCAGATCGTCGTTGCTCCAACGAGGGTCGGGTGCGCCGCTCAAAAACCAGCCGGGACCGTTGTCTGCAACGAACATCCCGTACTTCTTTAACGCGCGCAGAATCACCTGGTTCGCCGGCGAATATTTCGAGATATCAAACGACGCCTTCAAGCGCACGCGCATACCCATCGGCGGCAAACTTGGATTCGGGTCGCCGCCGGTAGAGTGGCGTGCGGGAAAAACGTAAGCCCGCCGCGAACGCGGCACCGTGAAGCGGAGCGCGTGTTTGATCTCGCGCTGCTCGAATACTTCATCGTAACGAACCAGACCGGGGAAGATTGGCAACCCGGCGGCGTCCGCCGAGGTCCATCCCGCCGGCCGCAGTGCATTTGAACTCAAGTCAAAGACGGCTCCACTGCCGGCGATCCAGCTCGCGCTGTTACTGACCGGAGCAGCGGAAAACATTTCGTACAGCTTCCATCGATCGCGATCGATCACCAGCACGTGGCGGTCGCCGGTCGAGTTTGGTCCGCCTTCAATCGGCGCGTTGGGCGGCACCGGATACGGGCCGGGGTCGCTCTCACCGCCATAAGATCTGAAGCTTACAGACACGAGCGGCTGCGTGCCGGAAACGACGATGTAAGGAATTCCATTCGGCGCGCCGTTCCAGACCGTGCCAAAGTCCGGATGTAACACGGCGTCAACGCCGATGCCCGCGATCAAATTCGCGGAGTTTGGATCCACCGGCGAGTTCGAAATATCCTGGTTCCATGGATTGTCCGGTGGAAAGATTCGCTTGCCATGAAGGCTCGCGCCCAGACCGAGATTCGGCAGTTGTTGGGGCAAAGATCCTACGGTTCGTGGCCGGGTCGAAGGCGTCTGCGTGAAGTCGAATGTTTCATTAAGAGCTCGCGTGCGCTCAATGCGGGCGCGGCTTGCCGCGTCGACCAATGCCGTCGCGCAGAAGACGCCAGCCAAAATCAAGCCCAACAAGAACCTTTGATTCCTCGAAACCACTAATCTTAATCTTCCCTCCTATTGATTAAGCGTGACCAGATCTTCGCGGAAAAGGAGATCTGGAAGGCCCTGCGACCGAAGTAGTATAATCCAGCTAGCCCCGGACACAGGGAGTGCAATCACCCACCAAGCGCCAGGGTCTGCCTCCCAATCAGCATCAGTCTCAATTCCCCCGGTTGCCCCGACCGCAGCAATGCGCTTAGGACTGCTTTGTAGTTCTCAAAACTGAGAACTGGTTTTTTCAAGCAGCTCGAGGGATCCATTCTTAACAAGGTCAGGGTATCGGGAGACTTTTATGATCCGCGCATGCTTCGAACACGATTCAACCGGGGCGAACGAGCCACAAAGCAGTCGCAGTAGTGTCCGTCTTACGATCAGCGTCGCCGCCTTTCTTCTGCTGTCAGGCTTCTTCTCTTCGCTCGATGCGGCTACCCTCCCGACTGGTTTTGTGGAAACGCAGATTGGCGGACTGTCCAGTCCGACGGCTATGGACTTTGCTCCCGACGGCCGGCTGTTCGTCTGTCTCCAGGGTGGAAATCTGCGCGTGATCAAGAATGTCGCCTTACTGCCTACGCCTTTTCTGACCCTGAGCGTCGATTCATCAGGCGAGCGCGGTCTGCTTGGCGTCGCCTTCGATCCGAACTTCGCAAGTAACAACTTTGTGTACGTCTATTACACCGTGCCCGGATCGCCCGCGCACAATCGCGTCAGTCGTTTCACCGCAAATGGGGATGTAGCCGTGGCCGGCAGCGAATTAGTCCTTCTCAACATCGACAACCTTAGCAGCGCCACCAATCACAACGGCGGCGCGATCCACTTTGGCCCCGACGGCAAGTTGTATATCGCTGTCGGAGAGAACGCCAATCCATCCAACTCGCAGACGCTAAGTAATCTGCTCGGTAAGATTCTGCGGATCAATTCCAACGGCACGATTCCCTCTGACAATCCTTTCTTCAATACTGCCGGAGCCAGACAGGAGATCTGGGCGCTGGGGTTGCGCAATCCATTTACCTTCGCGTTTCAGCCGGGCACGACCCGGATGTTTATTAATGACGTGGGCCAGGACACATGGGAAGAAATCAATGACGGCATCGCCGGATCGAACTACGGTTGGCCGACCACGGAAGGGCCGACGTCGGATCCAAGGTTTCGTGCGCCACTCTTTGCCTACGGACACGGCTCGACCAGCACCACGGGCTGCGCCATCACCGGTGGGACTTTTTACAATCCGACGACCGTTCAATTTCCAGGCAGCTATGTCGGCAAGTATTTCTTCGCGGATCTTTGCACTGGATGGATTCGATTAATGGATCCATCAAATAACACTGCGACTGACTTTGCCGCCGGAATCGCCAATCCCGTCGACTTGAAGGTCGCGGCAGATGGCAGCCTTTACTATCTGGCCTTTGGATCAGCTGCGGTCTTCAGGATCCAGTATTTGCCACCGACCATCACCACGCATCCGTTAGATCGGAGTGTCACTGCAGGACAGCCTACCACATTCAACGTGAGCGCCGGCGGCAGCACGCCGCTCAATTACCAATGGCAAAGAAATACCGTCGACATCGCGGGGGCAAATTCTTCGAGTTACACGATCTCAACTACGGCCCTGGCTGACAATGGCGCCAAGTTTCGTTGCGTGGTGTCGAATGGGTTCGGCACTGCCACCAGTAATGAAGCGACTCTGACGGTGACGGCTCCGCCCAACATCACTACCCAGCCATCAGATCAAACTGTGACTCAGGGACAGCCCGTGACGTTCACCGTCAGCGCCGGCGGCAGCACGCCGTTCAGTTATCAGTGGCAAAGAAACACTGTGAATATTCCGGGCGCAACTTTGCCGAGCTACACAATTGCCGCGACAGCTCTCGCCGACAATTCCGCAAAGTTTCGTTGTGTGGTTTCTAACTCTTTCGGCACTGCGACCAGTAACGAAGCAACGCTAACGGTTCAACCGCCTCCGCCAATCATTCAGATTGAAGAAAACACGGACCACGCAATTGCTTTCGACTCAATCACCATGCTTCGCGATCCTTTTCCTCTTACTAACATCTTCAACTTCAACACCGACAATCGAACCCGGGTCATGCTATTCGCCGTCAATCTCGATTTGCTGCCGAACGAAGACAGCTCAGCCGTGATGGCGCGGGCAGAAGATTCTCAGATGAACCTCTACCCGCTCACAGTTGAATTCGCGGGAAAGGTGCCCGACTTTAACTGGCTGACACAGGTAATCGTGAGGCTGCCTGATAACTTGCCGGCCGGGCAGGATGTCCTGGTGAGCGTTACATGGCACGCGCGGACGAGCAACAAGGCGCGAATCACAATCAGATAGGCGACAGTCTGAGCGTAAGCGACAGGAGAGCACGGAGCCCGAGTCCGTGCTCTTTAGTCTTTGTCGAAAACGAAATCTCAACTAGAATGCGTCGGCTATTCGCCTTCAGACTTCAAACAAGAATCCGAGGAACGCCGAAGTGAGAAGCCACAAACTACTTTTAGTCACTCTGACATTGATCTGTTGCGTTTCCGCGCTGCCGCAGAACCCCGCGCCGATAGGAATTCGGCCTGAGCCGCCCGAAGGCAGAGGCGTAGTCGCCCTGCGCGCCGCGCGTCTGATTGACGGCACGGGCGCGCCGCCGATTCGCAACGCCATTATTCTCGTCACCAACAACAAGATTTCTGTGGTTGGTGACGCCACTTCGGTTCGCATCCCTCCCGCTGTGAAGGTCATCGATCTCGGCGACGTCACTTTGCTTCCCGGTTTCATCGACGCACACACACATCTGGTCGGCCGCGTGCTCGGCGATCCGGAAGGCGATATGTCGGCCGTTAGGGATTATGAATCCTTCGGCGCAATTCTGGGCGTGCTGCACGCGCGCGATACTCTGATGGCCGGATTCACCAGCGTTCGCAATGTCGGTGCGTCAGGCAGCTTTGATGACATGGCCCTGCGCAAGGCAATTAACGAAGGCTGGACGCCGGGGCCGCGGATGGAAACCGCGGGACACGCGATTGGAATCACCGGCGGACATTGCGATGAGAACGGATTTCGGCCGGGGCTTTTGCAACTTGGCCCAATCGACGGCGTCGCCAACGGCCCGGAAGAGATTCGCGCCGCGGTGCGTTATCAAATCAAGTATGGCGCGACCGTGATTAAGACTTGCGCTACCGGAGGCGTGCTATCGGAAGGCGATGCGGTCGGCGCCACGCAATACAGCTTTGAAGAATTGAAGGCGCTGGTCGACGAGGCGAACAAGCTGGAACGGAAAGTGGCCGCTCATGCACATGGCACTGAAGGAATCAAGCTGGCGGTTCGCGCGGGAGTGTCTTCTATTGAACACGGATCATTTCTGGATGAAGAAGGCGCCCGCATGATGGCCGAGCGCGGAACATTCCTGGTGCCGACAATGTCAGCGGGCGAGGCGGTGGAAAAAGCAGCGAAGAATGGCGTGCTGAAAGGATTGCGTGCGGAAAAAGCACTGGCGGCCGCAGCGGCAATGCGTCACGCGATCAAGATCGCGGTTGCCAATAAGGTTCAGATTGCGCTGGGCACGGACGCGGGCGTGATTCCGCACGGCACCAACGCGCACGAGTTTGTATTGATGGTCGAATGGGGCGGCATGACTCCGATGGAATCGATCATGGCCGGCACGATGAACGGCGCGAAACTGCTGGGTTGGGACAAGAACCTCGGCTCGATTACAGTCGGCAAGTGGGCCGACATCGTCGCCGTCAGTGGCGATCCTTTGAAGGATATTCACGCGATGGAGAAGGTCGTGTTTGTGATGAAGAATGGGGTGATCTACCGGAAGGAGTAGCTTAGGCAGAAGCAACCGCGAGGAATGGATTCACAACTCTGACTCCGTCGTAATCCTGTCCGTGACTGAGGTCTTCGCTGTAGAGAATATCGCAACCAAGCCGTCGTGCCGCAGCAATGATGGCCGCGTCCCAATTCTGCGAAAAGAGATCATAGCTACTCGAAGGCCTTCCACATCTGCGGGGGTCGGTCTTGCGTCCTTTGTCGAGAGCAGAGAAGAGTTCGCGGCAGTGGTTAGGTGGGGCAGCATGAGCGGCATCGATTTAATAAACGTGGGCACACTCAACGCTGCGAAGCTTCTTGGCTGGGACAAGAACCTTGGTCTGGTCCAAGAGCGTACTCAGTCGCCTCTGATACAGCTCCCCCTGCGCTTCCCCTTGGGCACTCTTTTCAGGTCTCATGTTTTGCAAGCTTTCTCCGCCTAAATTCACAAAGCTTGCAAATTCTACCTCACCTCTTTTACCTTGTCGCTCAGTATTTACCTTTAAGATTTCACTTGATCAGGCACGACTATTTATCGAATCTAGTCGGTCCTGAGGAACCAGACTGGGATCGACGCCCCCGAACCTTGTCGTAGCAAAACGCTGGACCTGACGAACCCGATCAATCCGCTCAATAGCGCTTACATCAGAAAGGTCTGCGGTTTCGATTTCGGTCAGCGCAGAATCAAGCGTTTGAACTGTTTCATGTAATGGGTGATTGGCGAATTTCTCAGTCAATTCGGACATAGCAGTTGGACCTTTCGGTGAATCGCGAGGTTAATTGGAAACAACAGGCGCAAGTTACGTTCTCGTCGCCTGCAATAGGGAATCGTGACGAATGATAGCCCCATCGTCAGCAAGAATCAACCAATTGAATATTTCCCCGATTAGCCCAACCTCTCAAGTTTGCTAATCCATTGAAAAACTCCGACCGCGCGCTTAACCTTGGCAATGAGTTTCAACGAAGTCATCGCAGAGCTTCCACGTCTTACCTTTGAGGAACGGCAGATCCTGATTCGCCAGGCATTGGAGTTTGATGAACCGCCTTGTCACAGGCCGATGAAGAGTTGGTGAAGCGCGTCTTGCGGAGCATCACGCCGATCCCAGATCCTCTGTGCCGCTGGATGAAGTAAGCGTCGCCTGCGCGGTTGAGTTCGCTATCCGCAAGCCCGCAAGCTGTCTCTATTTCAGCCAGTCACTCACGGATGCTTGCAATTTGTTGGCATCGCCCTCGGACAACTTCCCGATCGACTTAACTATGAGTTTCTGATGGACTGTGAAAAACCCACGCTTGGCGGCCGAAGGTACGTTCAATCCCGCGCCTTGCCAGTCGGTGAGCGCAAATTCGCCGGACAGGAGATGCGCAAGCTGGCTCGTAAGAGGAACGATGATGACATCCTGAGAAGAATGAGGGCTGTTAATGACAACCGCCGGTCTGACTTTTGAACTCGACAAATCCGAAAAAGGGTAACGCACCAAAACGACTTCATTCTTTGAGTAACTCGGCATACACGTCGTCCTCCGAGTTATCCCAAATGGGATCAAGCGCGCTCTCGCTGGCCATCAGCCAGAAGGCTGGCTCGTCGAATACAGGGGTGACCAGAACCTCGCTGCCTTCTGGAATCTCGAATTTTTCCAGCGGCTCGATTCTTCCTTCGCGAACGATCGCCCGAATCGTGCTCATGTCCTCACCTCCCGTACAGCATAACCCACGCGAAGTTGTTAGCAAAGAGACGGGCGCTGCTATCGCTTTCTCTGCAAGCCAGTCCGAATCTTCGTGAGAATCTCAAAGTACCGCCAAGCTGCCGGCGCATTCGGTTCCTGACGATGGTCGGGTTTCAGGATCAGATCGCCGGTTGAGAGCAGGACTTTCTTTACTTCAAGATTCTGTTTCACTTTCTCCCAGGTTGCGGCGACTATCAATTTGTAATGCTCACCGGGAACGGCGGGTTTGTATTCAAATCGCTTGCCTTCAAAGCTGACCCAGGTGATGCCCATCTTTTTCATGTTGTCGCTGGCCAGTGTTCCGGCGTGGTTTGCTTCGAAGCTCACCATCTGCGCGACCTGCGCGCGCGTGTACTTCCATTCCAATTTCGATTCGGGGCCGGCAGACTTCGCGCGCGGATCGTTCGGCCCTTCGGGATACTTCATCATCTGCCAGAAACCTTCCAAACTCGCGTAGCGCTTGCCGTGAAAGACGAAGGGCGTCGGCGCGAAGTTTGAAAGCAGACCCAGCTCGTTACGCTTCGAAAGTATGACTTCCCCGGGCCCGGCTTCCTGCGGCAGGATTTCCCAATCAGGTTTCTTAGGATCGATTACCGGTGTCCACCAGTGGGCGGGATAGCGTGGGTCACGCTGGATTGTTTGAGTGGGTGATTGAATTGGTCGTGAAGCAGACGAAGGCGACACATAAAGCAGCGCCAAGAGACCGAGCAGAATAGTTGCAGCGCAGTTACGATTGATGTTCATGAAGCCTTCCCCACGATCAATTTGCATAATAACCCGGCCGGGCACGAGCCCTTAGATCCGGTTGGTTGGGTATTTCTATCTTGACGGTGCGCCACGAGCCGTCTCGTTTTTCGTTCGTAGGCTTGTAGCCCAGACTGTAGACCTTGCCCAGGTCTGCGATTACCTGAGCATAGACCCCGTCAAGGTCTTCTATCTTTCGCGCCAGGTAAAAAAGCCCGCCACTTTCGTCCGCCAACAGCTCCAGGGTCTTGCGGGCATTGTCATGCCACCTGCCGCCATAAGCACCCGAATCGAGGTAAATCGGAATGATCAAAGCGTCGTTGCGCCTGACGGCTTCCACCAATTCCGCGAAGCTTATTCCCGTATAGTCAAACGGGCTATTGTTTCCCGTAAGGTAAAATCCACTCAGGCCAGTGTCCTGGCCATCAGTCATGAGCACCACCGCCCGGCGCCGGTCAAGGGTCTTTGGCCCGATGACTTGATCCAACGTGAACTTTAACGATCCCCAAATGGCTGAGCTGCCTGTGCCTTCAATCTTATTAACGCCCTTCAAAAGTTGTTTGCGGTCTTCGGTCAAGGGCGTGACGACGTGAGCGACATCGGAGAAGGTCACAATTGCCAGGCGGTCCGCGGGACGCGCAGCTTCAATGAAACGCCGCGTCGACTTGCGAATCAGGTCGCGCTTGTCGGAGGTCGAACCCGACAGATCAAGAAGCAACACCAGATCAAACGGCACATCTGTAGCCCCGAAGAAAGAGATGGTCTCCGGGCGGCCGTCTTCAGTAACCGCGAAGTCTTTCTGTTCGAGCATGCTGACATTGGTCCTGAGTTTATCGCTGTAGACGCTCACGTTCAGGCTGACCAGGTTTGTATCAACTCGAATGACGTCATCTTCTTCGACTGTCTGCCCTTCAAACAGACCTGTCGCGGTCGTCCTGGCAATGGACTTCTGCTCCCTGTCGGAAAAGGAGTTCGTCAAGGCGCCGGTCGACCTAACCAGGGGCAATTGATATAACCTTTCGAGATTGCGGAGGTATTCGACCAACGGCCCCAGTTCGAATTGTTTTCGTCGCGCATCAACCTGCGCCTCGGCCTCGATGGGATAGAGCACCAAAAACCCGTTGATGATCGTCGCCTGAGTGCCGAATACCTGCTTCAAGCCAACCTTTAGACGCAGCAGGTCAAAGTAGCCCGGAAACCCGGCTCGTCGTAACGCTCCCAAATTTACCGCGGCGATAACCACTGGCAACAGAGGCAACTGTAACTCAAACGAACTGTTCTTCAGCAGGAAGAAGAAAGCGTCCACTCCTTTTGCGCCCACCAGGTCCGGGGTTGGCCAGCCATAGGTTTTCAGGATTCGACAGAGCTCAACCGCATTCCTTTCCCGGGACTCCTTCAAGTCCTTGAACAAATAATCGGTCTTTTTGTTTTCGGCAATGTTATCCGAAACGCGCTGCTGGTTCTTCTCTTTGAGCTCAACCAGCATCTTGCTCAGTTGCTTATCAAAAGCGGACCTCTGTTGCGTGTTCACCTGCGCGAGCATTGTCTTCACTTCCTCAGGGCTTAAGCACCTGACCTGGCCAAAGACCGCCGGCGACCAGACACAAACTGACCAGACGACTACCAGAACTCCAAAGACTTTCTTGAGTGGGTCAGTGCGCATGGGTAACGAACGACTTTGCTATCGCAGTTTGCGACCTCGCGCTTGAATCTCTATCGCTTCTTCTCTGCACGGCCGATTCTGGTCGAGACTGAGCGAATGTCAGGTCGCAGGTTCCGGGTGAACAGTTTCAGGATACGCTTATATTCATCGGCCCAACTCGCCTCGCGCTCAAAGCCGTGGTCTTCGACGGGATAGGGCGCGACTTCCCAATTCTCTTTGCGCAGCTCGATAAGTTTTTCAACCAGACGCACTGTATCCTGAAAGTTCACGTTCACGTCGACCATGCCGTGACAGATCAGCAGCGCGCCCTTCAGCCCGTTCGCGAAGTAGATCGGCGAGCTTTGCTTGTAGCTTTCGGCGTCGCCCTGCGGCAGGTTGAGTATGTTCGAAGTGTACTGGTTGTTGTAGTGCGCCCAATCGGTAACCGGCCGCAGGGCCGCACCCGCGGCAAAAACATCAGGCTGCGTGAACATGGCCATCAGCGTGATGAAGCCGCCATAGCTGCCGCCGTAAAGGCCGATGCGCTTGGGATCCACGCCGTGCTCCTTCTCCAGATAATTCACCGCGTCGACGTGATCGGTCAGGTCTTTCCCGCCCATGTGACGATAAATCCCCGTGCGCCAATCGCGCCCATAACCAGCCGAGCCCCGATAATCAATATCGAGCACCACAAAACCGCGTTCCATCAGCAAGTGATTGAACATGTATTCGCGGAAGTACTGGCTCCACCAACGGTGCACGTTCTGCAAATACCCCGCGCCGTGGACGAACAGCACCGCCGGCCCGCCGCCTTTCCAGTTTGAAGGCATGTACATACGACCGTAGACGGTGGCGCCGTCACGCGCTTTGAAGCTGACGATGGGAGGATCGATCCATTTGTAAGCGGAGAACTCGGGAACGGGTGAGGTCGTTACCTGCTCGTTAGCGACCAAGCCTGTTCGGTCATCTGGTTTCATAGGCCTAAGGTAAAGCTCCGGCGGCTTGTTGCTAAATGAATTCACGTCGGCGAGCATCGACTCATCAGGCGAGACGTCCACTTGATTGTTGCCCGGCATCGCAGTGATGCGTGTGCGATCGCCGCCGCTCGTCGACATCGAATAGAGATGTCGCTCGAAGGGACTGCCTTCGCTGGAAGTGAAATAGAACTTTGTCTTGTCAGCCGACAGACGCACGTCAGAAACTTCGAACTGACCTGAAGTTAGCTGGGCCGGCTCGCTGCCTTCGATGGAAACTGAATAAAGATGCGCGAAGCCATCGCGCTCTGATTCGAAGTAGACGTGAGCATTGTCGGGAAGCCAGCCGAGCGTGAAGGCGCCGGGGCCATCGACCCACGCATCGTCATGGACGTTCGCCAGTACTTTGGTTTTGCCGGTAGCCGTGTCCAGCAACATCACCCAGCGATCCTTGTTGTCGGCTGCGCGCGCCATCAGCACCGCGTTCTTGCCGTCTTCCGACCACTGAAGTTGCGACAACTGTACGTCGCGATCCCGTTGTTGCGGGCGCGGCGGACGCTCGCCTTGTCCGCGCGCTTGTGCCTGCTCGGAATCGCTGCGCTCGCGCTGAGGCTGGTCTGTCGCATTCGTTTCGGTGCGCTGAGCCGCGGGCGGCGCCGCCAATCGCTGGCCGTGATCGACATTCTTCGTTTCGCCGGTCTCCGCGTTGATGATCATCAGACGCGTGCGGCCCGGCGTATCACCAACTTTCGTGCGCCCGGAAATGTCTTCGGTATAGGCGGATTCAGTCACGTAGTTCGGCACGATCGTGGTCTTCGCGCCGGTGGCCGGTTCGCTGACCGTGGCGATGACATACCTGCCATCAGGCGAAAGGTTCAAAGCGATCGCGTTCTGTCCTGTCGGCAGATTGAGCGGCTTCCGTTTTTCGCGTTCCTTGCGTTTCTTCTCCTGCTCTTCGCGCTGCTCCGCCCTTTCGCGCACTGCATCTAAAAGCGCGCGCTCTTCTTTCTTCAAATACTCCTGACTGTCTGTGCCGCGTTGTTGCGTGTCACTGGCGCCCTGTCTCTGCGCGCCACCTCCACCACCTCCACCACCACCGCCGGCAACTGGCGCAACACCGCCGCCTGCGCCGCCAACCCGAATGTCCGTGAGTTGCTCGAGAGAACCGCCGTCGAGCGCCATCACATAGAGGTTGCTTAGCCGGGTGAAGTAAATGCGTTTCTGATCGAAAGTGAAGTGTGGGTTCGTCTCAGCATCGACGGTGCGCGTTATCTGCCGGCGGGCGCCTTTTACATGATCGTAAATAAAGATGTCGCCTTCATCGGCAAAGACGGTCATCGTCTTATCTTTCGACAACTCGCCATTGGCGGGCGGCGCTTGTTTTGCTTCGTCCTCAGTCAGCCGGCGCAACCCCGTGCCGTCGCGATTCACGACGTAGAGACTCATCTCTTTCAAGCGCGGCTCGTCTGCCTGCTTCCAACGAAAGTAAATACGCTGACTGTCCTGCGACCAATAGGCGCCCGTGGGCGGATACCCAACCAGTTGCGGACCGCGCATGATGCTGTCAACAGTTAACTCAAACGGTTTCGGTGTTGGGTTCACCGGCTGTTTTTGCGCGAAGATAAGTTGCGGCGCGATCAGCGTCAGAATGTAAAAGCCGACCGCAGCGAATCGAAGATGTTTGGTTTTCATTTTTGGTGTCTGATTGACCTGAAGATAGCAAAAAGTAGTGTCGAAACCCGGTGTTTAGAGTGCCAACTTTAGTTGGGCTTTTTTCTCTAAAACAAAAACCCGACTAGAGTCGGTACTCTCAACACCCGTTATTCGTCATCATTCGTACCTCAATGCCTCGATCGGATCCAAGCGCGCGGCTTTCCATGCCGGCCACAAGCCAAAGACCACGCCGAGGCCGACCGAAACGACAAAGCCTACGACCGGAGACCACAGGGGAATGTACGTCGGCATAATAGTCTGAATCAGTAAGGCAATGCCCGCGCCCGCCAGAATTCCCAGCACTCCACCGATACCTGTGAGTGTGGCCGCTTCGATCAGAAACTGAATGATGATGTCGCGTCGCCGCGCGCCAATTGCCTTGCGCACGCCAATCTCTCGCGTGCGCTCAGTCACGCTTACCAGCATAATGTTCATTACGCCGATGCCGCCAATCAGCAGGCCCACACTGGAAATCGCCACCATCAGGGCAAACACGCCACCGGTGATGGCCTGAAACTGCGAAATGATCTGATCAGAAGTAGAGATACCAAAGTTGTCCGGCGCGTCGAATGCCACTTTCCGACGCCGGCGTAGCAGCTCTCTTATTTCCTCAACGGCCCCGTCCATTAGCCCCGGCCGGGCCTGGGCGAGGACAAAATTATCGTTTACCTCGGGATATAGTTTCCGCAGCGTGAGGTAAGGCATATAGACAGCTTTGTTTTCGTTGTTTGGATCCTCAGCACCCACCAGGAATACCTCACGTTCAGCCAGTACACCCACGACCCGATAAGAGCGTCCATTGATGGTAACGCTCTGGTCGACGGCGTTGGAAAACGGAAACAGCGTGTTCGCTACGTCACGGCCAATGACGACGACGTTGGCGTGCCGCGCATTGTCGTCGTCGGTAAAGTAACGGCCTTCGGCGACCGTGGTCACCCCCATTTTGAAGTAGGCCGGCGATGCGCCCTGTACTGCCGCGTTCGTCATTTCAGTTTCGCGATAGCGAACGTGTACGCGCTCAGTAAACGGGCCGCCGAAAAAGTCTACCGGAGACATGAAAGCGGCGGCGTAGCTAACCGAAGGACACTCTGTTTGGATCGCCAGACAGTCTTCATAGCTGAGCGGTTTGCGCATGCGCTCTTCGGCACTCGGGTCGAAATTGAAACCGGGATCGAACCGATAGATGTAGATCGAGTTGGTGCCAAACGATTCGATCTCCTTCGAAACTCGCGTGTCGATGCCGGAAACAAAGGCCGCGATGACTATTACCGTCATGGTCCCGATCACTACACCCAGCACGGTCAAAAGCGAACGCAGCTTGTGCTGACGCAAAGTGTCCAGCCCCATGCGCAGGTTCTCGAAGATGCTGCCTTGAAACATTTGGTCAGTGGTCAGTAGTCAGTTGTCAGTTGTCAGTAGTCAGTTGTCAGTAGTCAGTTGTCGGTGGTCAGTGGTCAGTTGTCAGTTGTCAGTTGTAGACAACGAACTCTGTCGATCAGGGCGAAGCAACTAACTACTGACGTTTTTATTCCGCCCGTAACGCCTCAATCGGATCCAGTTTCGCGGCCCTCCAGGCCGGGTACACCCCGGAAACCAAACCGACGCTTCCGGAAACCAACAGCGCCGCCGTCACCGCCAGCCAGGGTAAGGTCGAGCCTGATGTCTTTGTTTCGGCGACGGGCTGCGTTCAGCGCTTCGACGCTCGAGAAGTCGTCGATGGAATACTTGCGGACGGCAAAAGCGTTCGTGCCAATGTCGGCAATCTTTTCGTCGACATATGCATTGAATCCTTCCACCAACGAGACGACGACGATTACCGTGGCCACGCCAAAGATCACCCCGAGCAGGGTAAGAAACGACCGCAGCTTGTGGCCAAGTATAGCGGACACCGCCAGTTTGAGTGCTTCCAGGAAAGGCATAACTCGACGCCTAAGAGACTGATGATTTTCTTACGCAGAGCGGGATAGGAGGTTTCAGTTTATGAGCGAGGGTTACCACGGGCTAACCCAGGTTCGGGAGTGGAAGCTCTTTTACATTTCGATATGACGATCCTCAACCCACCCCGCTGAAGGAAGAGAGATTGAATTCCCTCTCCCTTTGGGAGAGGGTTAGGGAGAGGGCTTAAGTAGCGAACCCGCCTCAGCTAAGCCCCTCTTCCCCGGCCCTTCTCCCAAAGGGAGAAGGGAGAACTTAATGAATGCAAGATCACCAGCGCAGCCGCCAGGGCTTAGCGACGAGAACTGTGAGGACACGCCTCTCCTTTGATATCGCTGGCTACATCTTCCCGGCTTTCATATTGGCGACCCGCTTCTCAAAGGCAGCCGTATCGACCTTGTCAGCTTTGCCTTTGGCGATGGCCACGTCGGCAGCCGCGAGGGCTTCCTCTTTCTTCCCGGCCGCCCAAAGTATATTGGCCTTGGCAGAAAGGTTGCGAAAAGTCTCTTTGACTTTGATCGATTGGTCGACGAACTTCAGAGCTTCATCCCATTTCTTGTCGCCGGCGAAAGTGTTTGCTACCTGGAGTGGAAGCACTTCGTTGGTTGGATTGGCAGCGATGAGCGCATCCGCCTTGGCGCGCCAGACCGCCTTGACGTCCTTCACTTCGACGGTAAACGGAACCTTCAGTTTCTCCCAGCGAAGATTGACGGTGGCGGTATTGGCGGTGACTGGATCAAAGGTATAGATCAGCCACTCCTGACTATCGCCTACCATCTGCGGTTTTGTCTTGACGCGCAGCGCATCCTTCTTCGCGTCATAAGTGAACGCGCCCCACTGTCCCGGATCATTATTGAAGATGATGGTCCACTCTTCTTTTCCAGGTTTCGCTTCCAGGCTATAAGTGCCGGCCTTTAGCGGTTGTCCATTGATTAAGACGTCGTCAGTAACCTGGAACATCGTCGCTTCGTTCGCGCCGGCCCGCCACACGTGATTGTAGGGAACGATAGGTTCACCGGCTTTGCGCTCGTTCTGATTGTCGAGGGTGTCCTCGCCTTTAGCGCGCGCTTCCATCTCCGGCGGCGCATCAGCGAAAATCGGGCGATTGTTCACGGGCGGGCGGCTGTAGGTGATGGTGATGTCGGTGACGCCGATAGTTTGCATCACGCTGGCCTTCTGGCTGGGCCGGAGCGGGCGGATCTGCAGCTGCTGCTGACCGGACACACAGGGCGCGGCGCAAATGGCAGCAAATACAATTGAGAAAGCGAGAAAAGAGAATCGTTTCAGGGAAATCATGGTGGCACTCCTCGTTTTTGAATTTGCCGCATTATCTAACGCGCCATAGCCCAACGGCAAGCGGAGGAGCGGTAGCTCCGTAGGAGCGTCATGTTTATGGTTATGCGAGTTTGATTAAGAATCCCAGCTCCGTAGGAGCGGAATAATGTACCCAATCTTCAAACGAGTCGACTGGAAACATTTCGCTCCTACGGAGCTACTGACTAACTCTGGAACCGTGGTTCTATAAACATTTCGTCCCTACGGGACTGTTTAAGAAGGTGACTGCTCAGAGGTCACTTCGCGTGTGCGCTGTACTTCTCACCTGCTGCAATCGGAAAAGGCAGACGATTTTGTCGCGGCGGGAGTGGACAGGTCGCAAACTTCGTGAAGGCGCAGGGCGGGCTGTAGGCCTTGTTAAAGTCGATAACCGTGCGACCCGACGAGTCGGGCGGATCGACGTACAAGTATCGCCCGGCAGGATAGGTTTCTTTGCCGCTGGTCTTGTCAGCAATGATCATGAAAAACTTTGGTTCTCCCTTTTCAGTGATCGCGTCTAGCCGGTATGTCTGACCGTCAACCTCGAAGACTACGGCACCTGGAGATGTTTCGCTGCTTTCCATGCCGAGGACGTTGGTGATGGGCACGGGCTTGGGCGGATTGTAAGGTTCGAAATGCGCGTCGATGCGCCACTTCAAATCGGCCGGATAGAACTCGGTGCCCTTAAAATTAAGGCGGTCAGGATTGTCTTTGTCTTTGACGCGGAGGCCAAGCTTGTCACCGCGTTTTATGATCTGAAAACTCAGCGAGCCGAGATGCAGGACTGTAGGAGATCCGTCAACATCGGATTTTAGTTCGAGGCTTGAAACAGGTTTACCGTCTACAGTGAATCCTGCCTTTGTCGGCGTCTCGATTCGAACCACGCCGCCTTTCAACACGAACACGCCGCTACGCGCGCCGATTCTACTTTGAGGCAAAACGATTTCATTCGCGGCGTCGCTGCCGAATTTGTTCTCACCTTCCTTCAGCCAGAAGAGTCCAATCAGCGTCAGGTACCCATCCTCGCTCTTCAAAGAAGCCCATCGTTCCGCCCGCCATTGGTCAATTTCTTTGGCATAGGCGTTCCGGTCTATCTTCGGCTTTGGTTGCGTGCGCGCGCACGAAGCGAACAGTGAGGCGAATATGAAAAGCGAAAGCGCGAGCATGACACTCGCGCTTCCTGTGTGGTTTCTATTCATCTCTGACAGTATAAGGCTCGCTCGCCGTCCCACCCCAACGGCGTGAGCAGGTCAGTGTCTCAATCTGGTTTTCCTTGCGACTTAAACATGCCTCAGCGTCTTTGCGTGAACTGGTACCAAACGAAAAAATACATTTCTCGCAAAGGCGCAAAGAGTATCGGAAGGCGCCAAGAGATTCGTTATCACTCTTGACGACTCTCGCGCAGGTCGCTACCGTCTAAAGCCCTGTGCCGCAGAACGACTTGACCAAAATATCCACACGCTGTTGCATCGCCGGTGGAGGCCCGGCGGGAATGATGCTCGGGTATCTTTTGGCGCGCGCGGGTGTGGAAGTCGTCGTGCTTGAGAAGCATGCGGATTTTCTGCGCGACTTTCGCGGCGACACGATCCATCCGTCCACGCTCGAGGTAATGCACGAGCTGGGCCTCCTCGAAGACTTTCTCGAGCAACGGCATACGGAGGTACGAGAGATCGCCGGACAGATCGGAAATGACATGATCCCGCTGGCTGACTTTTCTCACCTGCCAACGAAATGTAAGTTCATCGCATTCATGCCCCAGTGGGACTTTCTGAATTTTCTAGCCGAACACGCGGGAGGCTATCCGACGTTCAAGCTAATGATGCAGGCAGAAGTCACTGACTTGATAGAAGAAGGAAGCAGCATCGCCGGCGTTAGAGCGAAAACCCCAAAAGGAGAGTTGGAAATCCGCGCGAACCTGGTCGTCGGCGCTGATGGCCGCAAGTCAATTGTGCGCGAACGTGGCGGTTTGGAAGTTGAGAGCCTCGGAGCGCCGATTGACGTATTGTGGTTTCGTCTGTCACGAAAACCAGACGATCCCGGGCAGGCCCTGGGCCGCTTTGTCGCCGGCAAGATCATGGTGATGCTCAATCGCGACAGTTACTGGCAGTGCGGCTTTGTCATTCCCAAAGGCGGGTTCGAGGAGATCAAGCATCGCGGTCTGGATGCTTTTCGCGCGGACATCACATCGATTGCCCCTTTCCTGGTCGATCGCGTCGGTGAATTGCAGGACTGGGAACCGATCAAGCTGCTGACCGTGATGGTGGATCGTCTGCGCCAGTGGTATCGCTCCGGGCTCTTGTGCATCGGCGATTCAGCCCACGCGATGTCGCCGGTGGGCGGCGTCGGGATCAATCTGGCAATCCAGGATGCTGTGGCCACGGCGAACATTCTCGCGCGGCCGTTGTCGCAAGGTTGGGTTTCGCTGAGCCACTTGCAAAAGGTCCAGTGGCGGCGTGAGTTACCGACGCGCCTGACGCAATGGGCGCAGATCCAGGTGCAGAAGCGGATCTTTGGTCGAGCTCTGGGAAGCACTCAACAATTTTCAGCACCGTGTTTCCTTCGACTCTTCAAAAGACTTCCCGTGCTGCGAAGAATACCGGCGCGCTTGATTGGCATTGGCGTGCGGCCGGAGCATGTGAGGACGGCAGCAGTGAGCAGTTCGGAGTTCCGCCTTTAGGCGGCCGTTCGGAGTTCTGCCTTTAGGCGGCCTGGCTATAGTGAATCCAAACATTCCGCCTGAAGGCGGGACTCCAAACCGACTCCGAACTAACTGAGCATCCGCTCAATCACGCCATAACTCGCTTCGAGAGCTTCCGCGAGTTTTTCTGGCTGGTTGCCGCCGCCTTCGGCCATGTCGGCTTTGCCGCCACCTTTGCCGCCAATGATCGGCGCCAGCTCTTTGATGACTTGTCCCGCGGGAACTCTCTTGGTGAGATCGTCGGACGTGCGCACGATCAGCGAAGCTTTGCCGTCATTGCTGCGACCGATCACGACCACTCCTGACTTGATTCGCGCCAGCAAAGTGTCGGAGAGCTGACGCATGCCGGCAGAATCCAGCCCGCTCGCTTCATGCGCGATCACGCACACGCCGGCAACCTCGCGCGCATCATCGCCGTTCGATGCCGCGCTGCCGGCAGCACCGGTGGCGATCTTCAATTTTAGTTCTTCAGTTTCGCGCCGCGCCTTCTTCAATTCGTCCTGAAGTTTTCCGATCATTGCGGGCAATTCAGCGCGAGACGTTCTTAAGTTGCTCGTGACCTGTCCGAGGATCTCTTCGTCTTCACGAAAACGTTGATAAGCATCGACGCCCGTGATGGCGCGGATGCGCCGCACGCCGGAAGCGATCGATTCATCGCTGGTGATCTTGAAGACGCCGATGTCGCCGGTAGCGCGCACGTGCGTCCCGCCGCAAAGTTCTTTCGAAAAGATTTCTTCGGCGCCTTTGATCGAAAGCACGCGCACCTTCTCGCCATACTTTTCGCCGAAGAGCGCCATCGCGCCTGAACGCATCGCCTCTTCAACCGCCATCTCGTCGGTCTGCACCGGTTCGTTGCGCAGGATGTGATAGTTCACCAGGCGCTCGATCTCTTCAATCTCCGCATCGGTCAATGGTTGATAATGCGAGAAGTCGAAGCGCAAGTAATTCGGAGCAACAACTGAGCCTGCTTGTTTGACGTGCGTGCCCAAAACTTCACGCAGCGCCGCGTGCATCAAGTGCGTCGCCGTATGATTGCGCCGCGTCGCATCGCGTTTTTCGACATCAACTTCAGCCGAAACCGTATCGCCGACTTTCAAAGTTCCCTTTTCGACTTTGACCTTGTGAACGATCAGACCCTGCGCCGGCGAGTAGGTGTCTTCAACCGTCGCGATGAGGTCTGCGCGAGCCGCCTGCTTAAGATCACCGCGAGCCGCCTGTTTAGGGTCGCCACGGACCGCCGCGATGAGGTCAGTACCACCCGCGTCAGCGGGTGGGTTAATCAGTCGACCTACGTCTCCGACCTGTCCGCCACTCTCAGCATAGAACGGAGTTCGATCAAGAACGACTTCGCCCTCGTCGCCTTCGCGCAGTTTGTCAACAGTCTCAAGCTGTGGCATCTTTATGATTCTCTTTACTCGAGCGTCTTCAACTCGCGTACTTTCGTAACCAACAAAGTCGATCGGTCCGAACTCTTCAGCAGCCAAAGTGTAGGATCCTTTGATTACCTCTACTCCTACACTTCCTGCCGTAGCAGTTGCTGGGACTCCGGTGAGAGGCACCGTTACATCTACTCCTACCGTTCCTGCCGTGGCAGTTGCTGAGACTCCGGTGAGAGCCACCGTTACATCTTGAAGCTCGCGAAGTGCCGCATCGAACGACTCAAGGAACATCTCCTCCGGGATGCGGATGCCGCGTTCTTCCAGAGCAACGCGAATCAAATCTCGCGGTGTGCCAAACGTGTCATACAGTCGCGCGATTGCCGAATACTCCGGCATCGCTCCCTGCGTTGAGGCAAACAGCTCATCCAGCTTTTGCAACCCAACCGTCATGGTCGATCCAAAACGCTCTTCTTCCAACTTCACCATCTTCTCAATGAATTCTCGATGGCTCTCAAGTTCCGGATAAGCTTCACCCATTTGATCGACGACGAAGTTCGTCACCTTGTCGAAAAACAGATCTTCAAGCCCCAGCGAGTGCCGCCCCTGATAAATCCCCCGGCGCATGATCTTTCTCAGCACATAATTCCGTCCTTCATTGCCGGGCAAAATTCCGTCGGCGATTGAGAAAGCAGTCGCGCGCGCGTGATCGGCAATCACCCGCATGGCAAAGCCTTCCTGCGTCTCCGGTTTGTAATCGCGTCCAGCGAGCTTCGCAGTGAAATCGACGATCGGGCGAATCAGATCAGTGTCGTAATTTGAGAACTTGCCCTGCAGGATAACGGCGGTGCGTTCCAGTCCCAGCCCCGTGTCGACCGAAGGTTTGGGCAACGGCTCGAGTTTGTATTTGCCAGGCTCAACCTCAATCCGGTTGTATTGCATGAAGACGAGGTTCCAAATCTCCATCGTCGTATCGCCCGGGCCATTGATCAGATCGACGCGATTGAAGTTGGGATCTTCCGGATGTTCGCCGAGGTAATAATTGATCTCTGAGTTGGGACCGCAGGGACCGGTTTCGGCCATCTGCCAGAAATTATCGTCGCGCCCAAAGCGGAGAATTCGCTCCGGATTGGCGCCCACCTTCTCCCAGAGGGCAGCGGCTTGGTCGTCGGCGGGGACTTCTTCGTCGCCGCCAAAGACAGTGAACCACAATCGCTCGGGATCGAGCTTGAGTTCATTGATCATAAAGTCCCAGGCGAACTTGATCGCGTCTTCCTTGAAGTAATCGCCGAAAGAGAAATTCCCGAGCATCTCGAAAAAAGTCTGATGCCGCGCGGTTTTTCCCACTTCGTCAAGATCGTTGTGCTTGCCGCCCGCGCGGAGGCATTTCTGGGACGAACAAGCGCGCACGTACTCACGCTTCTCTACACCGAGGAAGACGTCTTTGAACTGATTCATGCCCGCGTTGGTGAAGAGCAAAGTGGGATCGTTGGCGGGCAGCAGTGGGCTGGAGCGCACACGCGTATGCCCGTAGCGCTCGAAGTACTGCAAAAACTTTTCGCGAATTTCGTTGCCCGTCATAGTCAGTTGGAGTTTAGCATGCGGGCCAACGGGTCGAAAAACAGAGGCCCGACAAGTTCGATCCGGTTGCTCTTTGAAAGTGTACTGCCTCAGTTTGTGGCGGACGTCATGGAGTCAGTACCGAGAGCGGTAGCGACCGGGTCTCAGTTGACCAGGAACCGAGTTCGCCAGGACTGTAACCCGGTCGCTACCGCTCTCGGTACTGACCTCATCCGTCAAGTTGCGACACGACCTTTCAAAGTGTTGACTCAGGGATTGATTTGTCATACAAGACGGTACTTTCGGACTCGGGCGCGAACACAGTTGCACACAACACGACTCTATCGCATCGGCATCGTCATAATTTGCTGCGCATTGATTGGCGCGTGCACTCGCCAAACCGCACCGGTCGGGCCCAAGTTCAGCGGCCGCCTGCTACTGTTGGCTGGGGAAAGCACGAACGGAGCGGATCTATTCGAGCTGAGCGCAGCGCCTACAGGCTCAACCTACAATTATTCCCTTGTTACCAGGGGTGTGTTTGAAGCAGCGGCAAGTCCCGACCGAACGCGGCTTTTGTACACGACCAAAGACGGAATTCTGCTGCGTGACCTTCGCACCGGTGCTGTCAAGCCATTAGTCAAAGGGGAGAACTACTGTCTCGCCTGGTCACCAGACGGCAATCATTTTAGCTATAAGCAGAAATCACCGGCGCCGGAGAAAGCGCCTGGCAGCGAAGCCGGGGCGACGACGAAGCTCTTCGTCTCAGACCTGGATGGCAAAGCGAAACTGATATGGGAAGACCTTACGGCGAACTACGGCGCCACGAGCCCCCTGGGTCAGTCCTCCGTCCTTGAGAGAGCAGCCGGCTCCTCCGGTTGCCCACAGTGGATCGCGCCTGACCGTTTTATCTTTGATCGATTCCTGGGAGCGTTCCCCAAACAAAAGAAGAACGGCGAGGTGCTTAAACCCAACACCACAACGCTGGCAATTCTGAGTGACCCCGTGAAGTTGGTTGACACAGACAGGAAGTGGTCCATTGAAGGCGTCTGTCAGGTGGGAAGCGCTGCGTTGCTGCGACCTCACGATCAAAACCAGCCCATTCTGATCGCCAAGAGTCTGGACCACCTTGAAACTCTCGATCCTTCTCCGGCTCCGTGTTCCGGGTGTCGATTCGTTGGCTTCGCGGCACACAGTTGCGTGCCTTTCTTCATTGAAGAGACCACAAGTACCAGCAGCGAGTTATTTTCGCTCAATCCATCCAACTGGCAACGACAAAGAGGAGCGCGTCTGAGTCAGACGTTTTCGGTCAACGCCAAAATGCTGATCAAGTCCTCGGCCAGGTTGATGATCGTCGGAGATGTTCCCGCGTCGTTGCTTTTGATCGACACGGAAAGCGGCGAAACCATACCGTTCTTCGCCAAATCTGCTGAGCCGGCAGCGAGCGAAGGCGTATTAGTTTTCCCCAGACCCATCGTCTGGATCGAAGACTGATTCTCCGGCGGTCGCAGCCTTTTGAAACCGGACAAAACAAAAGCGGCGAGACTAGGAATCCCGCCGCTCTGTCATTTCTCTCAAGGTGACGCCCTCCCACAAGCGAAACCTGAGGACTCCCATTAAGGAAGGCCGTAATGCTATCGAAGACTTACCGAGCCGTCAAGTAACGATCTTTATCACCCAACGTGAAACGAACTAAGTAAACCCCCTACGGACAAGCAACGTGCCATCCTGTCGGCATCTGTTTTTCAAATGTCACGCTCAACTGAGTTTTGACACAGGCTCTAAATCGCAAGGTTTTTTCGTTCGTCCGATACCCGGACTGCTCACTCCTCAACCTCGCCTTTCAATACCGCCCGCACTTTCTCGCTTACCAACTCAAACGCAAAACCCTGGCGCAGCAAATGATCGAAAAGCTTTTTCGCCTCGGCTCGCGTCTTCGGCTTGCCGCGGAGGCGAATACGTTTCTCAATCGCGCGATCAATTATCTCTTCTTCCGGCGTGGATTCGAACACCTGATCGAGCGCAGCGTCCGCTGTCTTCTTATCGATCTTTTTCAGCCAGAGATCGCGTTGCAACCTTTGTCTTCCAATTGGCCGCTGCTGGACGCGCAGCGAGGCGTAGCTTTGCGCAAACCGCGCATCATCCAGATAACCGTATTCGCGGAGGCGCTCGATGACCGACTCGACGATGGGCTTTGTCGCGCCTCGACCTTCGAGCAGACGCTCTCTTAGTTCCGCGACTGAACGTGGCTTGGCGGCGAGGAGCTTGCCCGCGCGCTGGAAGACACGTTCGCGGGCTTTGGCAGGATCGAGAGGCATCGATGCCTCGTTCTCGACCTTCTCAGAAGCTCTTCGTTTTCGCCTCGTGTTGGTCTTCTCCGTGTCGATGGTGAATCGCGTGTATTTAACCACAGAGCGCAGGTAGCGCAAGTTGTTAACTTGCGTACGAGCAATTGCAAGGTATCAACTTGCACTACACACAGAGACAATCGCAGTTCAAAAACCTACAATGAACTCATGGACGGAGCGCTGATCATCGACAAGCCGGCGGGAATGACTTCGCACGACATTGTCGCGCGGGTCCGGAAAATCGTTGGTGAGCGGCGGGTCGGCCACACCGGCACACTTGATCCTTTCGCGACTGGAGTGCTCGTCGTGTTGGTAGGGCGCGCGACGCGCCTGGCGCAATACCTGAGCGGCGCAGAGAAAGAATACGAGGCCGTGATCCGTCTGGGCTATGCGACCGACACGGGAGACGTCACTGGTGCGCGCGTTGAGGAGGATAAGTCGGATTTTCACGCAAAGGCGCAAAGCCCGCAAGACATCCGTGAAGAAGACATCGAAACCGCGTTGGCTTCGCTTCGTGGTGAGATCGAGCAGGTGCCGCCGATGTATTCAGCCAAGAAGATTGCCGGGCAAAAGCTCTACGAACTTGCGCGACGGGGTGAAGCGGTTGAGCGAAAACCTGTGCGCGTCACTGTCAAGGAATTCGAGGCAATCGCACACGACGGCGATCCGTTGTTAACGGTAAACGATGATGGAAGCCGTGATCTAAGGGTGCGGGTGGTGTGCTCTGCCGGAACATACATTCGCACGTTGGCCGAGGATTTCGGCCAACGTCTGGGGCTGGGCGCACACGTGGCTGCACTGCGCCGGACGCGCGCCGGTCGGTTCAAAGCAGCGGATGCGTCCACGCTGGACCGATTGGGCGAAATGGAGGGGTCAGTCAAAATCGAAGCGGCCCTGATTTCTCCTGATGCGGCAATCTCACATCTGCCCGGTGTTGAGTTGAGCGCTGATGACGTGTCGCGGACGCTGCATGGCATCAACCTGCAAATCGAGGACCCGGACGTTTCACAATGGCCGGACGGTCAAGCAGTGCGCATGCGCGGCGCCTGGGGCGACTTGATTGCGGTGGGAATTTACGACAAAAGTCGAGAGACCATTCACCCAAAGGTCGTGATTGCCGATAGCCAGTGATTGCGCTTCGTAGTAACGATTCATCAAAACGAAGAGGCGCCATCTCACTGGAAGCGCGGGCGCGCTTCCAGTAATAAGTGGCTTTACAGCTCAAACTGAACCACGCGCCTCTTTTCATCTTTCCGCCCAGCGCGTTAAGATTCTATCCGTCATGAAGAAACGTTACCTGCTTGCGGGAGTTTCAGGCATCGTTGCGGGAGCCGTGGCGACGAAACTTCTTACTCGCCCGCGCGATGTCAGTTGGCCCGAGAGTATCAACCTCATCTATCACGCGGAGTATTCCTGGTTCACCACCATCGCCGGTGAACGGATTCACTATCAGGAAGCCGGTGACGAAAAGGCGCCGCCAATGATTCTGATTCACGGCTTCATCTCTTCGAATCTGGTTTGGAGTGATGTGTTTCTACCTCTGGCCAGCGCAGGCTTTCACGTTATTGCGCCCGACCTGCCCGGTTATGGTTATTCCGATAAGCCAGCCAACGGCCGGTACACGATTGATGCCCAGGCGTACGCCGTAGTGGGTTTGATGGATCGTTTAGGAATCGAGAAAGCGACGATCGTCGGCGCTTCGTATGGCGGAGCGGTCGCGGCCACGATGGCCCTGGATTATCCCGAACGGGTTGCGCGTCTGGTCCTGGTTGGCACCGTGAGTAACGACGAGCCGAAAAAAAAGCTACTGCTGCGACTGGCCAGCGTACCGATTATCGGTGATATTGCCATGCCTCTTTTCCTCGGCTCGCGCTGGATCTTGCGAAAACGAACTGAGCAAGTCTACCGGCGGCTTGGATATCCGCTCGACGAAGGCAAGCTCGAAGCTCGCCATCATCTGCTGGAGACCGCGAACACGCACCGTGCCATGATTCGCACCGTGCGCCGTTGGAGCGCCAATCGGATTGCTCGCGATGCGCACCTGATCCGCCAACCCACGATGCTGGTTTGGGGCGAGGAAGATAACCACATCCCGATCAGAAACGCCTTTGAATTGCGCGATGCAATTCCCAACTCACGCTTGATTGTCTTTCCCCGCTGTGGGCATTTGCCGCCGACGGAGTATCCGGACAGGTTTGTCGAGGTGGTCAGCGGGTTTTGTAAATCCGAAGAGACCGCGAAAGATGATCGGCAGTTGGTCAATGCTGCATCGCGGATTGCCGATTCTGCTTTTGCAAAAGTTTGGGACAATCCCGAAGATGCCGAATACGACAAGCTATGACTCCGATCCTGCGCTAAGGAACGACAACGACCGAGCCGCTTAGTTCATATTCAGCGCTTTCCCAACCGCAGGATCCCTGCGCACCCGCCAGATCTTTGAATCCAGGTAGTAGTGAATGAAGGCGTAACCCCAGAGGAAAGCGATTCCCAATTGAATCGGCACCGACAAAGCGGCGGGCGAGTCACCCGTATGCAGATTCAAGTAACCCAGAAATTGGCGCGGGCCCTGATAGATGATGCCGAAGAGAATTCCAAACGCCATGTAGTAGAGCAGACGGCGACTGATGAACACGGCAGGACCATACTTGCGACGGAGATCAGCATTGGCGTCGTTCGCGGCTATGCCGCTCCCCAGTGCGGAAATGCTATGCCTTTCCGGCGCGCCGCCCTTGTCTAATTCGGCGAGGCTATGCCTCGCCGGTGCGGACGAGACGTCCGCGCTCCCGGCATGGTATTTCTGATTATGAAACCAGATCAGCCGGTGATATTGCAGGTTGTGATAGATGGTCAGAATCGCCACCAGCGCGATCGGCTTGGCCGGCATCGGCGTCAGTAAGGCGATCCAGTGCATCGGAATCGCCGCAGCCAGAAGCAGATACTTCGGCAGATTCAGGGGTTGTTGTAACCACGTCCGCTGAAGCTGACGAACAAGCCAGGCGGCGCCAACCACGATTGTTCCCGCCAGCAACAACATCGCCACGGTGTTCACACCGCTGCGAAGGATCGGAGGAACGCGGGCCATCGCGCTTGGATCGCTCGCGATGAACTGGACGAACGGATAGTTGAAAGCAAACATCAGCAACACTCGATCGAGCGCGTTGTCTACCGGCGCCAGGTCGTTGTTCTTTTTCTTGTAGAGCACCATGAAGCCATAGTGCTGCTTGACCAGATGGTAGTAAGCCCAAAGCGCGGCCACAAAAAAGAAGCCGAAACCGACGCCAAGCAGCACCAGCACGGGGCCAATAATAAAAAAACCCAAGGATGCTAACATCAGACGTTTTCGTGTTTTCCATTCCGAACGATCAAAGTAAGTACGCGACAAGGTGCCGAAGACGTGCGGCGCGTCGATCAGAATCGCCCACCCAGCGACCATCGGAATCAGCGGCACGACCCCGGTGACATAGAGAATCAGCAGCGCATAGCTTGATGCCACGGAACCCACAAACCAGATCAAGTCTTCGCGGGCGTTAATGATCCAGCGCAGAGAGATGGCCCGTGGGCGAGCTTGCTCAGCGATGGTTTGACTGGCGGCTGACATAAATCCTGGTTAATCTTCCCGCAAATCTCTTCCCGTCATCTCTGCCGGCTTTGGGATCTCCAACAGGCCGAGAATCGTCGGCGCCACGTCCTGCAACGCGCCACCCTCTGCGCGCAGCTTTACGCCGAACGAATCCTCGTTGATTAGATGAAAAGGCACCGGGTTCGACGTGTGCGCGGTGTGCGGTTGTCCGGTCTTCAGATCGATCATCTGTTCGGCGTTGCCGTGATCGGCGGTTATCAAAGTAGTCCCGCGGGCCCTTCGCATGGCCTTCGTAATCCAGCCCAGACAGGTGTCGACGTACTGGCAGGCTTCGATTGTCTTATCGAGTTTGCCCGTATGGCCCACCATATCAGTGTTGGCAAAATTCACGATAAAGACGTCCGTCTCGTCTTCCTCGATTGCGCGCAAGAGCTTGTCAGTGATCTTGAACGCGGACATCTCGGGAACCAGATCATACGTTGCGACTCTGGGTGAAGGCACCAGCAGACGTTTCTCGAACAGAAACTCGCGCTCAGTCCCGCCATTGAAAAAGTATGTTACGTGCGCGTACTTCTCGGTCTCAGCCATGCGATAGTTCCGCACGCCCAAACCCGCGAACACTTCTCCCAGAATGTTCACCGGCCGCTCCGGCGGAAACGCGACGGGCAGCGGATAGGTTTTGTCGTACACGGCGAAGCAGACGAAGTGCACGTGCGGCCGGTTCGGCGTCGGGAAAGCATCGAAACCGGGAACGGCGAGCGCTCTGGTGATTTCCCGCGCGCGATCGGCGCGAAAGTTAAAGAAGATCACTGAATCGCCGTCCTGAATCGTGGCCACCGGCTCGCCGCTTTCACGGGTGACGACAATCGGCTCGATAAATTCGTCCGTGATGTCGTGTTCGTAAGACTTTCTGATTGCGGCCAGAGGATCCGTAGTGCGCTCTCCTTCGCCGCTGACCAGAAGTTTGTAGGCGCGCTCAATTCGCTCCCAATGCTTGTCGCGATCCATCGCATAGTAGCGCCCGACAACGGTAACAATCTCGCCGACGCCGATCTCCCTGCACTTCTCCTGCATCGCCGCGACGTACCTTTCCGCGGCAGAAGGCGGCGTGTCGCGTCCATCCAGAAAGCAATGAACAAAGACGCGTCGCACCTGGCACTCTTTCGCCATGCGCAGCAAAGCGTAAGCATGCTCCTGGGAAGAGTGAACCAGCCCGTCTGAGACCAGGCCCATGAGGTGCAGAGCGCGATCGGGATTCACGGCGTTGTTCATCGCCGCGTTCAGCGCCAGGTTGTGAAAGAACTCGCCGCTCTCGATCGCATGATTGATGCGTTCGACGTCGGTGCGCACGATGCGGCCCGCGCCCATGCAAAGATGGCCGACATTCGAATTGCCCATCACGCCTTTTGGCAGACCCACGCATTCGCCCGACGCTTCGATCAGCGTGTGCGGATATTTTTCGCGCAGTTCGTTGTAGTAAGGCATCTGGGCAAGGGCAATCGCGTTGCCTTCGCGTTCGGCCCGATAACCAAAGCCGTCAAGGATGATGAGCGCAAGTGGACCTTTTTGTGGCATAGACTTCAGTCTGTGATTCCTGACGAAGTAATCACAGACTAAAGTCTGTGCCACTCAACGCCAGTAATCCGGGCTCTCTTTCATATTCGGATCGGGGCGCTCCATCCAGCGCTCTGGCCGGTGCAGCTTAATGAAACCGAAGCGTTCGTACAAACCGTGCGCGTCTTTCGTCGACAAGACCCAGCGACGAAAGCCCTGCAACCGCGGATGCAACAGAATCACTTCCATCAGCCGTTTTGACAGGCCGCGACTGCGATGTTCCGGAAGCACGAATACATCGGCGATCCATGCGAACGTCGCATAGTCAGTCACCACGCGCGCAAACCCGACCTGCTCGCTTCCTTTGTAGATACCGAAGGAAAGTGAGTTCTCAATCGAACGCTGCACGACTTCCAGGCTCCGGCCCGTAGCCCAGTAAGAGGTGTTTGACAAGTAGTCGTGAATCAGCTCGACATCAAGGCGCGAGCGGTCGGTAGAGATTAAGTATTCGTCACACTCCCAGGTGCAAGACTCCCTCTCCCTCTGGGAGAGGGCTGGGGAGAGGGACTGAGGCGGATGTCTATTTGTTTTGTCTCCGTGTTTCGGACTCACTTACGCCCTCACCCTGACCCTCTCCCAAAGGGAGAGGGAATAAGATCATCACTACTTTGGAGATATCTCGCGCCGCAGGTAGAACAGCAAATCAGTAGACGGCGGCTCCAGCCCGAGCTGGCGGATCATCCCAACCACCTGTCCCCGGTGCAGCGTCGCATGATTGACGACGTGTTGCATTTGATCCACGAGCGGCAGCGAACTGTCATCGCCGCTGAGAAGTTTGAACGGCAGGTCAGCCGCCAACCGCGACTCATCGAGTTCCGAGAGGAAGCGTGCGCGCTGGTTGACGACGTCCTGCCAGCGCTCGTTCAGAGCTGCCAGGTTAGCGCAGGATTCCGTTGTCCAAAGCGACCAGGCCCCGGCTTTCGCCGGCGATCGCCCGTGCCATCGTTCCAGCCAAATCCATTCCGCGCCCGCCATGTGTAACAGCGTTCCGAAAATCGAGCCGTGACTAATACCAAAATCGCGACGAAGACTTTCTTCCGGAAGCTCCCCGGCGGCGTTCATCGCCAGGCTGTTGGCCCATTCGGTATAGTCGAAGAGATGTTTGACGTCTGATAGATTCATGGTTCATTTCACCTGAAATGCCGCACGGCCCGGATACACGGCTGCGTCTCCCAGCTCTTCTTCAATGCGCAGCAGTTGATTGTATTTCGCGATGCGATCGCTGCGCGAAAGCGATCCGGTCTTGATCTGGCCGGCGTTTGTGGCGACTGCAAGATCCGCGATGAACGCGTCTTCGGTCTCGCCTGAGCGATGAGAGATGACGGTCGTGTACAGGTTCGTCTTCGCCAATTCAATGCACTCCAGCGTCTCGGTCAACGTCCCAATCTGATTGACTTTGATCAGAATTGAATTCGCGACGCCGCGTTCGATGCCTTTGCGAAAGATAGCTGTGTTGGTAACGAAAACATCATCGCCGACAAGCTGGATCTGCCGGCCTAACTCATCCGTCATCGCTTTCCATCCGTCCCAGTCGTTCTCACCCATGCCGTCTTCAATTGAAATAATCGGATACTGGCCGGCCCAGTCTTTCCAGAACGAGACCATCTGATCGCTGGAGAGCTTGCGACCATCGGATTTCTTGAAGACGTACGCCGTTCCATCGTAAAACTCGCTGGCCGCCGGGTCGAGCGCAAGCAAAACATCATTGCCCGCCTGGTAACCTGCCTGAACTATCGCCTCTAGAATCGTTTCAATCGCTTCTTCGTTTGATTTCAGGTTCGGGGCAAAGCCGCCTTCGTCTCCGACACTGGTCCCGTAACCTTTCTTTTTCAGAACCGACTTCAGTGTGTGAAAGATTTCCGCGCCCATGCGCAGCGCCTCGCTGAACCTTTCGGCGCCGACGGGAACGATCATGAACTCCTGGAAGTCGACGTTATTGTCCGCGTGGGCGCCGCCATTGATGATGTTCATCATCGGCACCGGCAGAGTGTTCGCAGTTGCGCCGCCCAGATAACGATACAGCGGCAGCTTCTGATGATTCGCGGCCGCGCGCGCCGTAGCCAGTGACGCCGCCAGAATTGCATTTGCGCCGAGATTCGATTTGTTCGGCGTGCCGTCGAGTTCGATAAGCACGCGATCAACCTCTCGTTGATCGAGCGCGTTCAGACCCTTCAGTTTGGGCGCGATCAGTTCGTTCACGTTGCCGACGGCCTTCAGGACGCCTTTGCCGCCATAGCGTTTGGGATCGCCGTCACGCAACTCGACCGCTTCGTGCTCGCCGGTGGATGCGCCAGATGGAACGGCCGCGCGGCCAGTAACGCCACTCTGTAAAGTCACGTCGGCTTCGACTGTTGGATTGCCGCGCGAGTCAAGAATCTCGCGGGCGTGGATGTGATCGATTCGGGTCATGCAGGTGCTCTGGTATTCACTGTAGTCTGACGCTCGTAGTGGAAGAGAACTTTAACATTCAAGACGCGAGGATGCGAAACGGTTAGATCGGCGGTGTTGTACTAATCTCACTTGAGACAGGATCAATTCAAGGCATTTTTCAGAGCACGAAGGTGGCTTGCCCCGGCTGGTTCTTCATGTCACACTTTGCCGCGCCCAACAACCAGGACATCTCTGAGGATTTTTGTGAAGAAGCCCTCCGCCAGCAGAATGAGAATCGTACTGTCAGTTCTCCTGGTTGTTTTCATTCAGCCAATCGGCTCGCGCCTTCTTTCTCGCCCGCGCCCAGCGGTGGATCTACTTTTACTCAACGCGCACGTCATTACCATGGACTCCTCCAGGCCACAGGCGCAGGCCATTGCCGTTCAAGGCGATCGCATCGCCTGGGTAGGAAGCGATGTAGAAGCGCGGCGGCTCTTTGCCGGTGCTGATCGTATCGTCGATCTGCACGGGGCAACAGTTCTGCCCGGACTGATTGACGCTCACGTTCATCTGGTTTCACTCGGCCAAAGTTTGCTTCGTCTGAACCTCAAAGATGTTGCTGACGAAGCCGAAGCCGTCGCCCGCGTGAAACAGAGAGTCGCGTCCGCGCCGCCGAATGAATGGATCCTGGGCTGGGGTTGGGACGAAGGAAAGTGGGCGTCGCATTATCCTGCGAATCGGGCCCTGAGCGATGTCTCGCCGAATAATCCCGTATTCCTGGTCGGGCTTCATGGATTTGCCGCCTGGGCCAACCAGAAGGCGCTCCAACTGGCAGGCGTAAATAGAGAAACAAAGGATCCGGAGAAAGGGAAAATTCTCCGCGATGAAGGTACTGGCGAGCCCACCGGCATTTTGCTCAACAGCGCTCAGGCCCTGGTTGAAACGCACATTCCGCCGATGACGTTGGACCAGACAAAAAAGGCGATCGAGCTTGCGGCCCGCGAGTGTGTTCGCAACGGATTGACCTCAGTTCACGACGCGCGGGTTTCTCCGATTATGCTCACGGCTTTTCGTGAGTTGATCCGTGAAGATCGTCTCCCGCTGCGCGTCTACGCCATTCTGGACGGAGCCGATCATGCGCTGGTCAAGGAATGGCTGGCGCGGGGACCCGAGGTCGATCCACAACACCGACTCACCATCCGCGCGTTCAAGCTATTCGCCGACGGAGCGCTGGGTTCGCGCGGCGCCGCGCTGCTTCAGCCCTACAGCGATGCGCCGCAAACAAGAGGAGTGATCACAACCCCCGCGGCGGAAGTTTACGAACTAACTCATCACTCTCTTGAAAGAGGATTTCAAGTCTGCATTCACGCCATTGGCGATGCCGCTAATCGCATGGTGCTGGATGCCTACGCGCACGCGCTCGGCGGGTCGCCTCGAGTCCGCGATCCAAGATTGCGCATCGAGCACGCTCAAGTCCTCGCGTTCGGAGACATTCCGCGCTTCGCGAAGCTCGGCGTCATTCCCTCGATGCAACCGACCCATTGCACCTCTGACATGGCCTGGGCGGAAAGGCGGGTCGGCCCGGAGCGGATCAAGGGAGCCTATGCATGGCGTGCGCTGCTCGCAACCGGCGTTCACTTGCCCCTTAGTTCCGACTTCCCCGGTGAGACGTTGAACCCCTTCTACGGAATCTATGCAGCCGTGACGCGACAGGATCCGAGCGGCAATCCGGCGGGCGGCTGGTATTCCGGGCAACGCCTGACCCTCAAGGAAGCACTGCGCGGTTACACCGTCGAGGCCGCATACGCTGAGTTCGAAGAGAAGGCAAAGGGCTCGATCGAAACAGGAAGACTCGCCGACCTCACCGTCATCTCGCGAGACATAAACCGCCTGGCGCCTCGAGAAATCTTGTCCATTCAAGTATTGAAGACATTTGTTGGTGGAAGACTTGTCTACGACGCCGATGCGGCGAGGTAGCCGGAAATATTTGGGTCCTTCGATGTCAATTTTTGCCGCACAGGATCGAGAACCGCTCGTCGAATTCCACGAAGTGAGCTACACAATCAATGGCGGCCCGCCGATCATTGATCGCTTGAATCTGCGCGTGCAGCCTGGCGAGACGTTTGTGCTGCTTGGGGAATCAGGTTGCGGTAAGACGACCACCCTGAAACTCGTGAATCGTCTACTCACGCCAACATCGGGTGAGGTTGTAGTGGAAGGAAAAGCGACAACCGAATGGGATGCGATTCGCCTGCGGCGTCGCACCGGTTACGTGATTCAGGAAGCCGGTCTGTTTCCGCATTTCACTGTCGAGCAAAATGTCGGGTTGGTTCCCCGCCTTGAAGGTTGGGACGAACCACGCGTACGCGAACGCGTGCGCGAATTGCTTTCGTTGGTGGGATTGGACGCGGAGAAGTTCGCGAACCGTTATCCGCGTGAATTGTCAGGCGGGCAGCGTCAACGCGTTGGCGTGGCGCGGTCACTGGCCGCTGATCCACCGTTGCTTTTAATGGACGAGCCGTTCGGGGCATTGGATCCCCTGACACGCTCGTCGATACAAAAAGAGTTCGCGGAATTGAAATCGCGTCTCGGTAAGACCGTGATCTTTGTTACTCACGATGTGCGCGAGGCCCTGCTGCTCGGATCGCGGATAGCATTGATGGACGCGGGGCGGATTGTGCTGCTCGAAACGCCAGAGGGATTTGTGAAGTCGAAACATAAACTCGCGCAGGCATACTTGGAGACATTGCGAAGTGATTTCGTTATTGCTCAGTAGGAGCGACCGATACAGAACCGCTCGCGGTAGCGAGCGGGTAAACGCCGATTAGAACACCCGCTTGCTACCGCAAGCGGTTCCGTACCATGCTCGAATTTCTCAAAGCCAATTGGTCAGACATCCTCTCGCACATCGCGCAGCATTTGTGGCTTGTTTTCATCTCGATCGCGATTGCGATTGTTATCGCGCTGCCGTCAGGCGTGCTGATCACGCGGCGTAAGCGCTTGCGCGGCCCGGTGCTGGGAATCGCGAATGTCATGCAGACGATTCCCAGTCTGGCCCTTTTTGGATTCCTGATTCCTTTGCCGTTCATCGGCGGCATCGGGCCACGCACGGCGATCGTCGCGCTTGTCTTTTACGCACTGTTGCCAATTATTCGCAACACAGTTACGGGAATCCTGGGCGTCGACGCATCGGTGCGCGAAGCGGCGGTGGCGATGGGAATGACTGATCGCCAGGTCCTGTTTCAGGTCGAACTGCCGCTGGCGATGAGCGTGATTCTGACCGGCGTGCGCGTCGCCGTGGTGATCACGATCGGTGTGGCGATCATCGCCGCCGAAGTCGGCGCCGGCGGCCTGGGTGAGTACATCTTTCGTGGACTGCGGATGGATGATAACCGTTTGCTGCTGGCCGGCGCGGTGCCGTCCGCGCTGATGGCCCTGATCGCTGATTTTGGTTTCAGCCTGATCGAGAAACGATTCGATCCCAATGTCCAGCGAATACGGGCGGGTAAACCTTTGCGCGTACTGGCGTGGGCGGTGCTGCTTTCGGGCGTTGCGCTGATGGGCTATGCGGCCTGGCGTGGAATAAAGACCCGTTCGAGTTCTTCGCTCAGTCACGGCCACGTTACTGTCGGCTCGAAGGATTTCACTGAGTCAGTGCTGCTGGCCGAAATTGTCGCGCAGATGTTGGAAGCCAGAAACATCGAAGTCGATCGCCGGTTTGATCTCGCCGGCAATCTCGGCCACAGCGCGCTCATCGCCGGCCAGATCGATCTTTACCCGGAATACACCGGTACAGCGTTCACCGCGATTCTTCATCATCAACCGATTTCCGATCCGAAAGCCGTTTACGATCAAGTTCGGCGCGAATACTCAAGCCAATTCAATGTTTGGGTCAGTGCGCCGCTCGGTTTCGAGAACACGTTTGCAATTCTGGTCCGTGGTGAAGACGCGCGCCGTTTGAACCTGAAAACAATTTCGGATGCCGCGCGGTACGCGTCGCAATGGCGCGCAGGCTTTGGCCAGGATTTTATGTCGCGCGCCGACGGCTATCCCGGATTCTCGCGCGCCTACGGTTTGCATTTTGGCGCCGCGCCCAGCGAAATGGCGCTGGACTTAACTTATACAGCGCTGGCTTCGCACAAAGTCGATCTGATAGCCGGTAACTCGACCGATGGGCGCATCGCCGCGCTCGACCTGGTTCAGCTCGCCGATGATCGGCGTTACTTTCCGCCATACGAAGCGGTCTTCCTCCCCCGCAAAGATGCTTTGGCGCGCGTGCCGGCGCTGGCGGAAGTCCTGCAAAGACTCGGCGGCACGATCTCAACCGACGAAATGCGAAAGCTTAACTACGAAGTTGACGGCCTAAAGCGCGACAAGAAGAATGTCATCCGCGCGTGGCTGTTTAAGAAAGGGTTGACTAAGTAGTGAAGGTATTGGTCACCGTGAGGAGTGCGCCGTCTTCCCCGAGCCTCCCAAATCCCCCGGGAATCGCGCTCGCCTGGGACTTATTAGCTTCCCCTGGTTAATGAATCACTCGCCCCGCACGTCTTCTTTAGTGGAACTTCCCTGGCAGTTTTTCGTCTAAGGTTCAAACTTTTGTCGGCAACTCGTCGTACTTGAATTCTGACCGGCACGAAACATGCGTTATCTCTTCTCATTTTATTCGGACTCCGGGAAAATCGCCTTACAGTCGATTCTGGCGCACAAGCTCCGCGCATTTCTCACCTTAATAGGCATCATCATCGGCGTGGCCGCGGTGGTGGTCGTGGGCGCGTCGGTCAGTGGGCTGAACACCTATGTCACGGACCGGGTAGCGAAACTTCTGGGTGCGAACCATTTCATGATGGCGCGCATGGCTTTCAGCGGACGCCGGACAGATGAAGAGTTCGAGCGCATGAATCGCCGCAACAAGAGACTGAACTGGGACGACTACGAATGGGTGAAAGAGCACTGTACGTCGTGTTCTGAAGTAGGTGCGGAGGTTGGCAGTCAGGTCGATCTGAAACAGGACGGAATCGAGTTTCCTGGCGCGGTCATCTTCGGCGTGACGTCAAACATGGCTGAGATCGAAGACAAGACAATCGCTGATGGGCGCTTTATCTCGAACGATGAAGTGGCGCGTTCGGCGTATGTCTGCGTGCTGGGCGGCGAGATTAAAGATAAGTTCTTCCCCAATACTGATCCGATTGGGCAAACGATGAAGGTCCGCGGCCTGCCCATGCGCATTGTCGGCGTAGAGGAAAAACGCGGCGCCTTCTTTGGCGATTCGCTCGACCGCCACATTTACATTCCGGCGACCACGCACTTACAGATTTTTGGCCGCAACGGTTTGCAGATTCACGGCAAAGCGGTTACACGCGAGAACTTTCAGCCGACGATTGAAGACGCGCGGGTAACCATGCGTAACAAGCACCGGCTGAAGGGAAACGAGGAAGACGATTTCGGGCTGGTAAACGTCGAGGACCTCAACAAACAGATTGATCAGTTTACCGGCAGCATCGCCGCCGTAGTTGTTCCGATCACGCTGATTACTTTGGTCGTCGGCGGCATCGTTGTCATGAACATCATGCTGGTGAGCGTAACGGAGAGAACTTTTGAGATTGGCTTGCGCAAAGCGGTGGGCGCGACTCGCAAACAAATCCTGATGCAGTTCCTGATCGAGTCGGGAATGCTGTGCGCGTTCGGGGGCGTGATGGGACTTCTGGTGGCCTACGGCGTCACTACCCTGATAACGGCGCTGGCCGGGATTACGATGACCATTACGATTGGCTACATTCTGTTGGCCGTGATTGTTTCCAGCGTTATCGGAATGATTGCCGGGATCTATCCGGCCTTCAAAGCCGCGCGCCTGGACCCGATCATTGCGCTAACTAAGACGACGTGATCAACCACAAAGACACGAAGGACACAAAGACCGAAATGCAAGAGAGTCGATCCAAACAGATGTCAGGAGGGATTTACCATAATTTGATTTCTCCTTTGTTTTCTTAGTGCCCTTCGTGTCTTTGTGGTAGGAACCTTATGAAACTCAGAATCCCCAAAATCCTGGTGGGCGAAACGCTCGCGATGGCGCTCGATAACGTGCGCGCCAACAAGTTCCGCAGTTTTCTCACCGTGCTGGGTATCGTTATTGGCGTGACGGCCGCGATCGTGGTGGCCTCGATTCTCACCGGCATGCGCCAAAGCATCGTCGCCATCATCGAAGAGTACGGCACCAACAACATCTACGCCTTTCACCTTACGACAGGACCGCGAGTGAATTCGGATCGCGCCGAACGACTGCGTAAACCCCTGACAGTTGCCGACGCCGACGCCATCAAGGCCCAGGCCGGCGCCGTGGAAGATATAGCAGTCTGTGCGCCCAACGTGGGTTACAGTGGCGGGCCATTCGACGACAACATTAGTTATCAGGGACGGAACTATCGTTGGGGAAACACCGAGGGCGTGACGCCGAATTACGAGCAGATAGCAAATGTCACTATTCGCGAGGGCCGCTTCATTACCGAGTCCGACGAAGACCAGCGCCGCAATGTCATGGTAATCGGCGTTAATGCTGCCGACGCGCTGTTTCCCGGACAGCAGGACCACATCGCCGGCACTGAAGTGCGTATGGGTGGCTTGAACTTCGAGGTGGTCGGCGTTTTGGAGAAACGGAAGAGCGGTTTCTTTGGAGAGAACGAAGAAGATAACGCGGTCCTGATTCCGCTGCGCACCGCGCAAAAGGTCGCGCCCGCACGTGGTTGGCTGCTGTTCGTGATTCGCGCTCGCTCGGGGCAGCTTAGTGAGGCCGTGACCCAGTCGGAGGATGTTCTGCGCCGGCGGCGCAATGTAAAGTTTGGAGATCCGAATAACTTTGACGTCAAGACTGCCGATAACTTTGTCACACAATTTGACAGCATCTTTGCCATGATCGGCCTGGTAGCGATTGCGATTTCCAGTCTGGGACTTTTGGTGGGCGGCATCGGCGTCATGAACATCATGCTGGTGAGCGTCACTGAACGCACGGCAGAGATAGGTATTCGCAAAGCGCTCGGCGCGCGCCGCCGCGACATCACCAATCAGTTTCTATTCGAGGCCATGACGCTGACATTTCTCGGAGGGATGCTGGGCGTCGTCCTGGCCATCGGGATTAGCAAACTGGTCATGCTTTTGTTTCCCAGCCTGCCTGCGTCGATTCCGATGTGGGCCGTGACGACCGGAGTCGCCGTGAGCACTGGCGTAGGATTGATATTTGGCGTCTGGCCCGCGCGCAAAGCTGCGCGACTGGATCCGATTGAGTGTCTGCGCTACGAATGATCAGAGACAGGATTAACAAGATGAACAAGATTAAGAAGGAAAGACCGGGGACGAAACAGCTCCGCTGGCCAGTTCTTCATGTTACCTAAGCGCGCGCCCGCCCTTCTCTTGCTGTTATCTTGTGAATCCTGTCAATCCTGTCCGTTCTGTTCTGACGCAGCCTGCCGCTGCATTTCCTTCAACGTTTCCGGAATGAACGAAGTGATCTGGTGCGTCTCAGTGCGGCCGTCGGCGAACGTCTGATACAGGGTAAAGTCAGGGAGAGACAGGCAGGTGAGTGGCGATTGCAGGTTGTAGCCGGTGTCGATGCCGATGGCGCTGTTGAAGAGATAAATTCCGTGACGGCCCAGCCGCCCGCGCCAGGGCAAAAACGGCGTCGGCGTATGGCCAAAGACACAGGGCTTGCCGTAATAGCTCCTGTAAAACTCCAAGTCCCGCGTCCAAAGCAAAGCGTGTGGCGAACTCTCGCTCGGATGCTTTCCGCCTTCCAGACCCGCATGAACGTAGAGAGCGTAGTCGTCTTCGTGATACAGCGGCAGTTGCCGAAAGAAGTCGATCTGATTAGCAGGAATTTTTTCCGCGATCAGATCGCGCGCGCTGTCAAAATCAACTTCCGTGCGCAGGCGAAGAGGTCTTTCGGTGTACTGCTCAAATGTGCGATCGCCGCCCGTCGCGGTTTCCATCCAGATCATGCTGGCTTCATCGAGGAAATCGAGCAGCATCTGCTCGTGATTCCCTCGCAGACAAATCACACTTGCCGGACTTGCCTGGCATAGATTCAGAACGTGCTCGACACAGCCGGGCACGTCCGGACCGCGATCGATCAAATCACCCAGGAAGACCAGCTTGTCGGTAGACTCTCCACGCGGCAGCATGTCGAGCACGCTCAGAAGCTGCGCGCAACGTCCGTGAATGTCGCCAACGACGAAGGTTTTCATGGTTGAACTGCTGGGAGCGCGATTTTTTGGAGTGCGGCGACTAGTCGCCGCTTTCTAAAGCGCTAACAGTCAGCGCACTCCATAAACTGCGTCACTTCTCGTCCTCATCTTCTGACATAGGAGTGACAATACTACCGACGATCTGTTGATACTCAGTATCGCTGCGCAGCGAATCCCAATTCCTGTCACGTTCGAACCATGGCCGGTTCTCGTTTCCCAGCTCGATTGCCCGGCGCAGCCACTTAAGCGCCTTGTCGCGCTCGCCTTCCAGAGCGTAAGCAGACGCCAACCAGTAAGCCACGTCGTGATCGGTGTCCGCGGTTTTTATGACTTCCTCAGTTATTTGCCCACGCGCTTCATCATGCCACCCCAGGGCACTCAGGAAAGTCGCATAGATGGGTCGGATGCCGTCCAACTGCGGATGCTGTTCCAAAACTTGTTCGAGGATCTCTGCCGCTTTGACCGGTTCGCCACGATAGTAAAGCAGCCGGGCTCGGAAGGTTCTGATCAGTGGATGGTCCGGTTCGATCGCGGCGCCCGCGTCGAGTTCGGCAAGCGCTTCTTCGTATCGCCCCAGGGACGTAAACAGGCGAGCGCGGTTGTAGCTGACCACAACCCGCTCCGCCGGATTCAAACGAGCCATCCGATCCAAACTGCGCAGCGCTTTGTCATAGTCACCGTCGAGCCGCGCCACGACACCGCGCACGAAATGCACGCTGGCGTCGTTTGGCGCCTCACGCCTCAACTGATCCGCAGCCGCGCGCGCCTGAGCTTTCTGCCCGCTCGATAGGTAAATGAAAATCATGTGCATGCGGGCCTCGATCAGATGCGGATCGAGGGCCAGTGCCTTGTCGAACGCTTCTCGCGCCAGCGCGTGATCGTCCGGCTCGCCGAAACCCTTCATCACGCGGCTGGCGTACGCAGCGCCCAGCGCGCTGTGGGCCAGGGCAAATGAAGGATCGAGATACGCCGCGCGCTCAAAGTGCTCAATCGCTTCATCGACATCCTTGCGCGCGACCGTATGATAGACATAACGCCCCAGGCAATCGCGCCCGCGCAGATACTCTTCGTACGCTTCGGCGTTGGCGGTCCTCGTCTGTTCGAGCCGGTCTTTCTCGTCCGAAGTCAGCTCCAGACGCAGGCCCTCGCAAATCTCCTGGGTGATGGTGTCCTGCACGTTGATGATGTCGGTGGCGTCGGCATCAATGCGATCGCTCCAAAGCAAATCACCGGAATCGACGTCAACCAGTTGCGCAGTCACCCGTACGCGATCGCCGGCGCGCAGAAAGCCTGCGGACAACACTGCGGCGACGCTCATCTCGCGTCCGGCCTGGCGCGGATCGACCTGCAAGCCCTGGTACTTAACGATTTCCGAAGAAGGCCGCACGACCAGCGAGCGCACCCGCGCTAATTCGGTGATGACTGCATCCGCCAGCGAGAACTCGTAAAAGCTTGATTGCGGATCGTTGCTGACGTTTCTGAAAGGAAGAATCGCGACACTCTTGCGCTCGCGATCACCGAGACTGGTTACCGGCGTGTCATGCATCGGGCGCTCGGATGTTGACTCGCGCTGTGGCGTGGTGCGCTCGCCCCTTGCGCCACGCAACCAGCGCAGTGCGCGTCCCATGCGACCTGTGCCCGAAAGGTGACGCGGCGCCACGGGCGTGATCGGCTCGGAAAGACCTTGCGGCGCTCCTGCTTCGACGTCGCGCAAAATGGTGCGCAGGTCATCGCGCAGTTCGCCGACTTTCTGGTAACGCTTTTTTGGATCTTTAGCGAGCGTGCGATCGAGAATCAATTGCAGTTGCGGCGGGGCTCCGCCCGGTCGGACTTCATCCAGCGGCTGTGGGTCCTGGTGCAGCACGGCGTGACGCACATCGATGCTGGTCTTTCCCTGGAACGGCCAGGTACCGGTTAGCATCTCGTAGAGCAGGACGCCGGTCGAAAAGATGTCGGCGCGCGCATCGACCCGCTCGCCGCGTGCCTGCTCAGGCGCCGCGTAAGTTGCCGTTCCATATGGAATCCCAACCTCGGTCAGGTCGGTGTGATGGATGCCGCCGGGCTGTGCCTCGCCGGCCATGAGTTTCGCCAGACCAAAGTCGAGAATCTTCACCTGGCCCGACGGCGTCACCATCACATTCCCGGCTTTGACGTCGCGATGGATGATGCCGCGCGCATGTGCGGCGGCCAGAGCATCCGCGACTTGAATGGTAATTGAAAGGGCGCTGCGCAGATCGAGCGGTCGTCCGTTGACCAACTCGCGAACGTTCTTCCCTTCGACAAACTGCATCGCGATGAAGTGAACGCCCTCGATATCGTTCAAATCGAAAATGGTGCAGATATTCGGGTGATCGAGCGCCGACGCCAGCCGCGCTTCGCGCTCGAACCTTTTGAGGTTGGCTTCTTTGACGGTTAGTTCCGGGGGTAGGACTTTGATAACGACGGTACGGCCGAGCTTGGCGTCGGTCGCCTTATAAACTGTTCCCTGCCCACCGGCGCCAATCTTTTCGAGGATTCGATAATTCCCAAGTTTTGCGCCGATCATGTTCCGGCTCTATTAAACTCCCGCGACGCGTTGACTGCAACTGATCCGGGTTTGAGTTTGGAGGACCGACTTCAGTCGGCCTTCAAACGTCAAAAGGATCCCGCTGAAGTCGGTACTCCAAACTATCTCCGTCCGTGAGCAATCTTCGCCGCTTCGGGCAACCGACGCAGCCGCAACATCGAAATCACGCCGAACAATGGTCCGGGCGCGAGAATGATGAACGCATAGCGCCAGCCAACGAGATTGACGAAGCGTGGGATCAGCTCGATCGAGATCGTGGTCAAGAGAAATCCGAGACAGGTTTGTATGGTCAGCGCCGTGCCGAGGTACTGGGGATCACCAAGCTCGGTCACGCAAGCCGAGAACTGCGCTGAATCGGCGACTACGCTGGCGCCCCAGATAGCGGCGACGATTAGAAGTAAAATCGGGTTCGCGCCGAACAGCAAGCCAATAACCAGACAGCAAGTGCCGCTGATCGCCATCGCCCACGAAGTAACCACAGTTCGCCCTACTCGATCGGCGATCAAGCCGGCGACAACGCACCCGGCCGCGCCGCAACCGATCACCAGGAACGAAGCAACTTCGGCGAGCGACGGATCGCCCTGGCGATGCGACAAGCTGGCGCGAATCATAAAAGGAATCCACGTCCACATCGCGTAGAGTTCCCACATGTGCCCAAAGTAGCCCAGGTTCGCCAGGCGCAGACCGCGATTACTAAAAACCTTGCCGGCTTGCTTCCAATCGAATCGCGCCGCCGGCAACGCATAGGGCCCATCACCGATAAAGAACAGCACGACCAGGCCGCCGACAACGGCGAGCAGCGAAACCAGCAACACGTTGTGCCGCCAGTTCTGGCTGCCGATTCCATTGACCAGATAAGGCGCCGCTTTGCCCAGCGTTAGCGCGCCAACCAGCACACCCAGCGCCAGGCCACGACCGTGTCGAAACCAGGTGGCGAGGATTTTCATCGCGGGCGGATAGACACCGGCGAGAAACATCCCCGTCAAGAACCGGAGAGGGATTGCCACCGATGCGTCATGCGCAAACAATCCGAAAGCGCCGTTGAAGATCGCGCCGGCGATCGCTGTCAGCGTGAACAGATGACGCGGGCTGATAATGTCAGGAAGATTGAGCAGAGCGCTCAGAAGAGTTCCGGTGACAAAGCCGAGTTGCACCGAGAGCGTCAGCCAACTCGCTGCTCCCTCGCTCAGATTCCATTCCCGGCTCAACGCGGGCACCACCGCCGACCCGCTGAACCAGAGCGACATGCCAAGCAGTTCAGCTATCGCCAGCAGCGCCAGCGTACGCCAGCGCGACGTGGTCGAACTCTCAGATGAAGGATTCCGGGAACTCTGCAAGCGGGAGATTGTAACGCAAAGGTGCAGGCGCGTCTTTAGTAAAACATTCGCGGCTTTGCCGCCGCACAGTGCGTAAAGCCTATGGCTTTCCGACAGCCACTCTCACTTTGCTGCGAGGCGGAGCCTCGCAGAGAGATTCAACTACTCCCTCGCCGGAAAGGCTAAGCCTTTCCGCACTGGCTGGGCGGCGAAGCCGCCAAAACAACTGGTTTTGATTGATCGGGTCGCGTGCAGGAGGACAATTGAACCTACGCCACCGCTTCGATTCGCGGCCTGACAAATGCCGGGGGGATTAGTTCCCGTGTTCGCTTACGGCGCTTGTCGTCATACATAGCTTGGTCGGCGCGGGCCATCAGCTCTTCGATCGAATGGCTTTCTTCATCGCCGAAATGGGCGAGACCGATGCTGACCGAGAGATCGTATGGGCGATTTCGCCGCCGATTGCTGGCGCTGAACTTTTCTTTCAGGCGGTGGGTGATTGATGCCGCGTCTTCTTCGGGGCTGATCGCCGCCAGCACGACAAATTCGTCGCCGCCAAAACGCGCCACTATGTCTGAGTTGCGGAAGGTTTCTTTAAAAATTTCAGCCGCCTTAACCAGAGCCCGGTCACCTTCATGATGGCCCAGCGAGTCGTTAATCTCTTTCAACCCATCGAGGTCTGCGTAGAGCATGACCGGCAATCTTTCGCTGCGGCGAATTTCCGCCAGGTGCTGCTCAGTAACGGCCAGGAAGCCACGCCGGTTATAGAGACCGGTCAGTTCATCGACGAGCGAGAGGCTCTGCAATGCCGCCTCGGCCCTTTTGCGCTCAGTGATGTCCTGAATCTGAAAGATGAAATGCGCTGGATTGTTATCTGAGTCGCGCACCAGTGAGACGCTGTTCAGGGCCCAGACGATCTGCCCCTGTCTGTGAACGTAACGCTTTTCGACCTGGCACGTCGGCGTTTCTCCCTGCATCAGGCGATAGAGATTCGCCAGGTCGTTTCCGAGATCGTCGGCGTGCGTAACGGCCTGGAAGTTTGAGTCCAGCAACTCCCGCTCACTGTACCCGACCAACTCGCACAGCGAACGGTTCACGCGCAGCCACGCGCCCTGCGGCGAAACCAGGGCCATACCGATCGCGGCATAATCAAAGGCGTTGCGAAAATGTTCTTCGGTCTCACGCAACGCCCGGCCAATGCGCTCCTGTTCCGCGATGTGTCGATTCAGTTCCTCGACGTGACGGCGCGCTTGTTCCGCTTGCGCGGCGGCGCCTTCGACGTTCTTCATGTAGGTCCAGTAAGTGAAGTAAACGATCGCGATGATTGGAAACGTGGCGCTAAATGCAAAGAACCCGACGTTGCCGATGAATCGCGCGATGATGCCGGCGGCACAGGCGCCCGCGAAGTAGGTGATCGATGTCCACATGAAGTTCTTTCGCCAGGTGAACCAGACCGGCTGGCCCGCCTTCAGCGCTGAACTCGTGGCGATAAGAATCGAATTGCCCGCATACTGCACGACTGCCATCACGCAGAGCGCGACCAGATAGTTGGGAGAGTAAACCTCGTTCCACGTAACCGTCTGTCCAAAGCAGAGTCGCAAGGTCCAGACCGTGAGAAACGTGGCGCACCCCATAACGCCGGCATTAAAGAGATGAGTTCGCGCTTTGCTGGCCAGGCGGAGCGAGGAGCAAAGCGCTTCGGTAGTAGCAAGCACGATGGCTGCCTCCCCGCCGAAAAGCAGCAGGGCCAGAAACACGAACGTGTCTGATACGGAGATGTGAGCTTTGACGCGTGGAATCTGAATGCTCAATCGCGCACCGATCAGGACCGTCGCGAGGGCCAGCAGCAGGAAGCGAATATCAATTTGTGCGAAGGACAGGTGCGCGCCTGAGAACCCGACGACGGCCACGCCGGCGGCGATTACGATCCAAACAAATAACTGATTTAGTCGGCTTGTGGACATTGATTCAAACGAACAGAGAGGAGGGCCTCAGTATTTCCAATCGCGTGCTGGAGCAACGACCGTTCCACGCGCTGAGGCTGCGAATTACGCGGCAAAATGGGGCATTCTCTGCTTGCCCTTGAGTTGCACGGTCAGAAAGACGATGTCACGGTGGCGTCAGGGATTTCATTTTGAACGATGCGGCGTTAGGGTATCAACTCTCGTGAGTCCTTACGGTCTGACCTCGTTAATCAAACCCTCCAGTCAAAATTCCGAAACCTCAGTTTTGAGTCCACCCCGTCGCTGCGTTAGAATTCAGGGCCCGCTTTGTTTTGATCCGCGGCACATAACGAAAGCTTCTCGGAAGAACCAACCAGATGTTAGCAATGCTCGCCACGAATATTAGTCCTCAAGCAAGTAATCTCTGTATTGAATCAGCCGGCTACTGCGTTCGTCCGCTGACGGGCAATCTCTGCATTGACTCGCCTGGCTTTTGCAACTGGTATGATAAGACTTCTCTGAACATCAGCCCGCTCTATCAACTCGATGCTTTCGATTGGACCGTCCTCATTGTTTACTTCACCATCCTGACCGTCCTGTCAATCTATGGGGTCTATCGCGTCAGGCAAGTGATCGAGTTCTGGCGCTACTCAAAGTTCCCGCCCAAGCCAAAAGGCGAGTTCACCGCCAGCGAGTTGCCGCACATCACCGTGCAACTTCCACTGTTCAACGAAATGTACGTAGTTGAGCGTCTGGTCAAGGCGGTGACTGAGATTGACTACCCAAGCGACCGGATAGAAATTCAGGTGCTGGACGATTCGACCGATGAAACAGTGGGCATTGCCCGCGCGACAGTCGAGAAGTATGCGCGCCAGGGTTTCGACATCCACTACATTGATCGCGACGATCGGACGGGATTCAAGGCGGGCGCTCTGAAAAACGGGATGAAGACTGCGAAGGGACACCTGATCGCGATCTTCGATGCTGATTTTGTGCCGAAGCCGGATTTCCTGCGCAAGTTAATTCACCACTTCACCGATCCGATTGTTGGCTGCGCCCAGATGCGCTGGTCACACATCAACGGTACCTACAACCTGCTCACGCGGTTGCAGACGATCATGCTCGACGGACATTTTGTCGTTGAACAGACCACGCGGAGTCGCACCGGCAATTTCTTCAACTTCAATGGCACTGCCGGAATCTGGCGGCGCGAAGCGATTGAGATGAGCGGCGGCTGGCAACATGACACGCTCACCGAAGACACGGATCTGAGTTTTCGCGCCCAGTTGATGGGCTGGCGATTTGTGTATCTGCTGGATGAAGACGCGCCGGCCGAAATACCGGTTGAAATTAACGCCTTCAAAGCTCAACAGCGGCGCTGGGCCAAGGGCGTGCTGCAAGTTTGGTTCAAGCTTTACAAGCGCATCTGGTCCGCCCCCCTGCCGCTGCGGGTGAAGCTGGAGATGTTCTTTCGTCTCACTGGCAACGTCAGTTACCCGTTGATGATCGTGGCCAGCTTTATGCAGTTTCCGCTGCTGCTGGTTCGTTACAATCAGGGTCTGCACCAACTGATGCTGCTCGATGTGCCGCTGCTTTTCTTCTCGACAGTTTCCGTGGTCCTTTTTTACGGCACGGCTGTCTGGTATCTGGATAAGGACCGGGGCCGGCGCCTGCTGCACTTGCCGCTGGTGATGGGCCTGGGGATCGGGCTGGCATTCTCAAATGCGCGCGCGGTAATGGAAGCGCTGGCGGGTATCAAGTCGGATTTCATACGCACGCCCAAGTACCGGGTCGAGAAAACTGACGACGAATCGTGGAAGCGGAAAAAGTACAAGCGCAAGGGAGGTTGGCTGCCGGTGCTTGAGTTGAGCTTTGCGTTCTATTTTGTCCTGGCAATTGCTTACGCGCTGCGCATGCACATGTGGGGGCCGATCGCGTTTCTGCTGCTGTTCTGCTTCGGCTACGGCTACATGGGAACGATGAGTCTGCTGCAAACTGCCGGCGGCCGGCGGTTAAGTTCCGCCTGGCGTCGAGGCGGGGCGGTAGCCCGACCATGAGGGAGGGCTGAGTTCCAAAGCATCTTGATAAGCCACTCTCTCAGGGTGGCGCTACAACCCTGAGGGGGACTATTCATCAAAGATGGCCGTAACCTGATACCCTCCCGGCGCGTCTTAGGTACCGAACTCGCAACTAAAGTCGCGATCGCGCAACAAGCGAATAACACACTAACGGAGGATTTTCTAATGAGAAGATTGTTTTTGATTGCCGGATTGATGGCCGCGTTTGGACTCGCCGTTCTGGCGGCCAGCGCAGCTTCTGCCAATTTCGCCGGCACCTGGGTACTGGACAAGACTAAGAGCCAGGGCCTTAACCCTCGTCTTCAGGGCGCTGACAAAGTGACCTGGACGATCACGCAGGACGCTGCGACGATCTCAATCGACCAGAAAATAGAAGGCGGACAGCCGCCGGCTGGCGGTGGTGGTGGCGCGGGCGGCGGCGGCGCACGTCCTCCGGCCGGTCCCACGGTTTACAAGCTCGATGGCAGCGACACTTTGACGGAGATGCAAGGTCGAAAGATGACGCTCAAAGCCACCTGGGCCGGCGATGCTCTCGAGTTGTCGAGGAAGACCAGCTTTACCGGTCAAGATGGTACTGAACGTACCAGCGCCAACACGCAAAAGCTATCCCTGTCCAGCGATGGCAAAGTGCTGACTGCTGTCGTCCACAGTGAAGGTGGCCGAGGCGGCCCGACCGACTCGACTCTGGTCTTCAAAAAGCAGTAAGGTTTCGCTCCGCGGCCATGCCGCAGCGGGACGGCCGTAGGGCTTTGCCCTACGAGGATGCATTGCCGGCGCAGTCGAGGCCCCCAACCTCGACTGCGCCTCAGTGTGTAAAGGGTTGGCACTGCCGTCGGATCCTGCGGGGCACTACGGTCCGAAGCGGTTTCGTATTCATGAATGACACTGTCAACTACTTTGTCGTCCGCCTTCATCCAGGCAGAGATCGACATCACGTCCTCATCTTTCACCTTATGACCGAGGCCTTCTTCCAGCTTCCTCTTCATTCGGCGTGTCGCGAGCCAGCCACCGAGACTGGAGGAACGATGGCAGAACCCGGCGTGAAACTCGTTGGCGTTGCCGTGCTGATTCTTGTCAGCAGGCCAGTATGTGTCTCACGGCACGCTAAAACCTGTCAGCGGATTTCCGTAGAAAGCATCCGTCTTCCAGGCAAGCGCGTCCCATTTTTCAGTCGTGCCGACCACCTTCACCGGAATAATCACTTTGTAATAAGGAATGAAAATCGGTTTGGCATAACCGGCATCAACGAACCGGCCATCCGCGCCGATCGTGAATCTTGTTTCGCGCAATTGCACGCCATTGCGATAAACCTTGACCGTGTATTCGCCGGGACTTTCATCGGCGTAGATGGTGTCGGGATATTGCTCGCGGTTGAAACTGCCACCATTCGCGAACCGGAACTTGTCCCACCTGAAGTGCCAGAGCTTCCAGTAGTGAAGCGGCGCCGAAAGCGCCGCGAATTCAGACGCTCTTTCGCCCAAATCGCTGACGATGCCGCCGTCATTCGCGGTAGTTGCGATTTGCTGGCCTTTGAAGAAGAGGCGCGCTTCTAACTCTTTCTGCTCGATGGTGTCTTTGAGCCAGATGCTGACGACGGGCCGAAACCCACCGCTATCGTCCAACTCACCGCGATCGAACCCGACGTAGCCAATCGGCAGCAGCCAATCGTGGTCAACAAAGAAATCGAATTCGGTTTTCTCGCTGTAGGGCGGAAGGAATTTGCCGACTTTGAATTTGCCCTGAAAGATGACTTCGCCGGATTTGTCCGAGATCTTGATGCCGTAAGTTCCAGTCGCCGCAGTCGATTTGCTTTGCAGCGTCTGGTAAGTGTTGGCCGGGTCGCTCGCGAACCGGTCGCCCCCGTTTGCCAACGTCTCCTTGAACCACAAGGAACCGTCTGGGTTGAAATACTCTGCCGTGTAGCTCAAAACAACTTTTTTGGGGTTGTCGTCAAAGAAGAGACTAAAGCGAACTTTCGGCACCCAGCTCGAATAGTTTTTGACGTTGGGAAATTTCCAGTATTGCTTATGAGCCTGGGCCTGGATGTAAACGGAATCTTTGATGAACACCGGCGTCTCGGTCGCGTACTGCCGCTCATAGACTTTCCTGGACTGCTGCGACAAAGCACCTTGAAGGCCAGGGATGGAGCCAATTGAAGCCGCCAAGACCAGGAAGAAAATTTTTCTCATTTTCATTCTCCTCTGCTGCTGCCAAGTCAGATCTAATTCATTTGAAGCCGTTGGCGGCCATAACGATCAACATGATCATAACAATCACAGTCGGTACGCCGACCAACAAGGCGATAACGATGAACACCGCTTTGCGCGCCGCCATTACGCCGATCTGCTTTTGCGCTTCCGCCGGTTCCAGGTGCAAAAGACTTGCCTCGGGACACTCGCTTTGTAGGGTTTCCAGAATTGTCTGAAAGCTGTCGTCCTGGCTGTTAACGAACACCCGCTTCTTCTTCAGTTTTCCCTCGTCTAAATACGAGAAGATGAATTCGGCATCGTAAGAGCGGTCGTAAACAAAGCCCGCGTCTTCGCCGCCGTGCCGGCTGATGATATTCTGCGCGCCGATCGTTGGCACCAGACAAAAGTTCTTCAAGGACGACAGCGAAATATCGATGGTTCGCAGTTTATCGAGCAGGCCTGTGCCCTGGGTGTTGACAATGAAGCGATCGTCAACCAGGACCAAATCGACCATGCCGTGAGCGTGCTTCAGGTAATAATTGATCGGCTCATTCATTGATTCCTCGGAAATGATCTAAGGAACAAGCACACTGTTTATCAGCTTGCGGCGTTATCGTGCTGCTGCGCGGCGTTTGACTGGATGCGCCGATCAGGCACATCAGCGTCAGCGCGGCAACGGCAATCAGGACTACGTTAATGCGCCCCATAGCGTCCTCCATACTTATCGCGGTATCAGATTTGTGATCTCCGTCTCTGAAAACCTCGCAGGATGCTGTAGCGCCCGAAACGTCACGCCGGGAATCGAGTTGACATCCTCTCCGGCCAGGCCGAGTCGCATCTGCTGTTTGATGTGCGGCAGCAGATCGTTGAGCGCTCCCGTCTTATCGCCTTTGAAGTTAAGTATCTCGGTGAGAGTCACCGAGCCGTCGCGGTTGGCGTCGAGCCGTTTGAATGCATCACTGGTCGAATCACTCGCTTGCAACCCGCGGGCAACTTCGTCCGGCCGGTTCGCGGCTTTGGAAAGTAGCGAGTTAATTGCCCCGGTTTCGCGCGAACTGAGGCCGGCTAACATCTGTCGCTGTCCTTCATCGGCCAGCTGATTTCGTTTCCAAATGATCGGCGCACCGGTTTGGTCAATGCTGCCATCTTCGCTCGCAGTGATCCCCGGCGCGGCCGGCTTGCCGCGCACGATAAACGTCAGGTTTTTCGGGCCCAATTCGATCGAATAGTTGTAGCCGCACTTCTGCTGTGTCAGATCAAGGGACTCGAAAGACGCCGTGTACGTACGGTTCTTCTTGAAGTAGTTCTTTTCCGCGTCGCTAATCCGGTTCAAATAGTCCGCGGAACATGCCTTGTTGGTTTTCTGCCTCACCTTCTGCACTGCGGGCAACAGCATGCCAATAAGAATCGCGATAATCGCTATTACCACGAGTAGTTCGATCAGCGTGAACCCGCGCTGGTTAGTCGTAGGGACTCGGGTCGGATAGGTTTTCATTGTGATCTCTACGCTGCCCTATTCATCTGCTCAATAAATTATTAGGCCGGTACTCTTACCTCCGACTGTCACGGCAAGCTTGCATTCCCCATTGCAACTGCCCTTTTGACAAGTTATCGACTCTTCAATAATCGAAGCCGTGCACTCACCTGACGCCGTCTGGCCTTTGGGTGGGAGACAATTGCAGGTCCCGACAAAAACAATATTTCCCCGCCCACCACCAGCGATTCTGGTGACGACCTGCACAGTGGTATCGTCTTTTTTCACAACCTCAAACCCTGGTTTCACTTTTAGTGCAGCCGTCTTTTTGTCTAGCACCACTCCCTCTACGCCATTGGGCAACCGCTGTACGAGAACCTTGCCTCTGGGTTTTGCGGCTGGAGCCGTTGACTGTGTGGTTGATCGCAGCGCCTGACCATAAGCAACGATCAGCGCGATCAAGATCAAAGCAAGTACGGTAACCAAATGCATGCGTCTCATGATGTTCTCCTTTTAGAAGCAATAGGCTATAGAAGTGTTAGGCGACTTGACCGTGCGGCCCTGGCTCTCGACTTCCATAAACAGGATTAGACCGCGTTGCCGGTGCAGCCGTACTTAACAGGGATCGTCGTTCCTTTCATTCGATCTTAACGAGCCTGCAGAATTTCAATTCCGCGCCGGCTTCGCCGTTGAAGATGCCTTTCACCGTCACGTACTGACCGCCTTTGATCTGCGAGAATTGCTCGGCCTGATCCCTGCTAAACCGACAGGCAACTCGTCGTGCCGAGGTGCGTTCTTTTTCTTCCAGCAGGACCGAGCCCTGATCGTCGCTCGACCGTGGCATTGTCGCGGCAATCAGCGTGTAACCTCTGACGATGATTTCTTTGCCGTCGTATTTGCTGCGCACGGCGGCACTCGATCTGTCGTACTCTTCGCTCAAGACGCCGGCCGAAACCGGCTTTTGGGAACCCAACGACGCAGGTTGACAGCTCATCCACGTCATCAAACCGAACAGGACAGGCAGGCTCTTCCATATTGATTTCTTCGCCATCGATTTGGTGCTAGAATCAGCGGCAATTCCCTATCCAGGTTGGTCAACTTACCCATGAGGATTTGAAAAGTCCTAAGGAATCGATGAGGAAGTTCTAAGAAAGTTCTAAGGGCGAAGATGTCTCTGGCAATTGAGCATTCTTATCGGTTCGGAGAGTTCACCGTTGACCGTGAGCAAAAGGTTCTGTTGCGAAACGGCAGTCCTTTGCCAATGGCTCCGAAGGTCTTCGACACGCTTCTGATTCTGGTCGATAACGGTGGCCGGATTGTCGAGAAGAAAGAACTGATGAATCGGCTCTGGCCGGACAGTTTTGTCGAAGAATCGAATCTAACCTTTAACATTCAGCAGCTCAGAAAGGCCCTCGGCGATAATGCGCGCCAACCTCGCTTCATTGAAACGGTCGCGCGACGTGGATATCGCTTTATTGCCGAAGTCACGGAAAACCCCTCTTCTATCGCCCCCAAAGTTGAATCAAAGAGTCCCAGTGCTAACCTCTTCGGGCCCGCGCGGAAAAGATCGTATTTATCGATTGCCGCTCTTTCAATTCTTGTTGTCGCCTCGGTTGTCATCGCTTTATGGTTTGCCCGCAGCAGAAATGCCGCTTCAGTGCGGTCTGCGCCGATTCTGTCTGCGCCGTTCAAGTCGGAAAAATTTGCAACGGGCGGGGTCGTGCGTGCCGTGATCACACCGGACGGCAAATATGTAGCTTATACGGGCGAAACCCAGGGCAAGCAGAGCGTATGGCTGCGACAGCTCGAGACTTCGGAAAACATTCAAATTGTTCCGCCGACGGATGAACAATATCTGGGACTGGCAATTTCACACGACGGCAATTCGCTCTATTTCGTGCGGAAGCCTCTCACAGACCCACCAATCTCGGCGCTTTACCGCGTCATGACCTTTGGCGGAATCCCGGTGAAAATTACCGAGAAGACGGAAGGCACTGTTAGCGTCTCGCCCGATGATAAGCAGCTTTCCTTCACCCGCTGCAATTATCAGGACGATGATTTCTGTTCGCTGATGATTATCGACGCCGACGGTAAGAACGAACGAAGACTTCTGACACGGCAGCGGCCGATTCGCCTCTCAGGCAATCAATTCTCACCCGACGGAAAGTCAATAGCTTTCGCCTCTGGACAATCATGGAACGGCGGCAGCGATTTTCGCTTAATGCGGATTGATCTGGCGAGCGGGGTGGAAAGCGAACTCTCACGAAAAACGTTTTTCGAAATCACGAGTTTGAAATGGCTGCCCGACGAGAGTGGCTTGCTTTTGGCCGCCAAAGAGAGTCTTGATGGAAGACTAAGAATCTGGCACGTCTCAACCGCGACTGGAGACGCGCGAGCCTTAACGAAAGACGCGACTGACTACATCAGCCTCAGTTTAGACAAAGCCGCCGACAAGATGATTGCTACCCACCTTAGCAACACCTTTCATTTGTATCTGGCAAGAATTGACGGTGTCAGTAATCCAAAGAATCTGACCACAGCACGCACCGGCGTCGCTTTTGCGCCTGATGGAAAAATTGTCTACGCCGGGAACGACGGAGACATTTGGACAATCAACCGCGACGGCGGTGAGCAGCGTCAACTCACAAACAATTCTTTTAGTGACGTTCTTCCGCGCGTGTCGCCTGACGGCCGTTACATCTTTTTCACTTCAAATCGTAGCGGCTCGAGCCAGGTCTGGCGAATGAACGCCGACGGCAGCAATCAGATTGAAATTACAAAGAGCGAAGGTGGGTACGTCAAGTTCGTTACGCCTGACGGGAGGTGGGTCTATTTTGAATCGGGACTTCATCAAACCCTCTGGCGAGTTTCCACCGATGGTGGCGAAGAGACTCAAATTTCAGCCCCGGGACGGGCGTTTTCGTCCGATGGAAAGCTCGTTGCCTATTTTTTCCGGGAGAAAGAGAGCGACCATCGAGTCAAGCTTGCCGTGATGTCACTTGAAGACCGAAAGGTTTTGAAAACGTTCAGTCTTGCTGACCAGAAATCCCGCCCATTCGAAATCGCCTGGGCCGGCGATAGCAAAAGTCTGTTCTATATCACGGCCAACGGTTCCCGAAATTCCCTCTGGCGGCACTCGCTCGATGAAGAGAATCCGCACCTCGTCGGCGATTTGGGCGACGAAGAGATCGCGCATTTTGCGGTGTCGCCGGATGGAACCAGCTTTGCTTTCATTCGCGGCCGATGGATTCACGAGGCGGTTTTGATTGAAGGTTTGAAATGATTAGACGATTAGCGGGTAATGGATCTTCTTTATAAGGTAAGACTTTACCGCAGAATATTTTGTATACATTGATTGGGCGCAGTCGAAATCGCCAACCTCGACTGCGCCTCAGTGTTGTGATGACTCACCGCCGAACGGTCGGAGCGGACGCCGTCAGCAGACAACTGCCGCCAACGCATGAGCCGCTCCTGCACGTAATCCTCCTCGTGGTAAAGACCACTTCGCATTTTCTGCTGCTGTCCTTGCTGTGGCACGGGCACGTGTAAGTGCCGGTTTTGTAATTCGGTTGCTCACGCATCACGTCCACCGAGTCTCCACGGTCAATGAACTTGTAGCCGGGCTTGATGTAGGCCACGTTGTCATGCAACTCGGTTCCGGGAACGGCGGTAGACTCGCCATGCGCGGGCGCGCGGCTCACGCTCATCCCCGTGCTTCCCAAGCCAGCCGCCGATAACACCATCAAAAACGACGTGAACGCGAACAAGGCCAGCGCATACTTTTTCATAGGAGCTTTCTTCCTTCCTCTTCAAACCAGACCCGAAAAGAGGGGAGACTCAACGGTGCGGATCCTTTCCGCACTCCCCCTTCACAAATGATTAGGCCGCGCCCGGCCACGCCAAATGGTCCGCAAGCCTGGCCTTTCCGAGTGTCACGCGAGCACTTGACACCGTCTCCGGCCGGACCGACTCGCATCTGCTCTTTGATGTAAGTATTGCTTCACGGCGATCCTCCTTCTTATGGATTTCTTATGGACGCGCAAAACGAACCGAAGCCGACGACCGGCTTCGGACTTCTATTCTCGCTATCTTTGGCTGTACCGATCACTGACGCAATACATTGCTATTCGTGTATTGAACGCTATAAGTCAGCTCATAAGCGGGCATGTGGCCAATGATTGGTTTGATATGCCCGGGTCCCGCTGGAATCACATAGCTCTTGGTGATTTGCAGCGTGTGAACGCCCGATGAGTAGTTCGCTGAGCGCAGCGCTGCTGCAAAACCACTGTCCAGAGGTTGGCTGTTTGGCTGTTGAGAGATGTTGGCAATCACCACCAGCGAGTCCAACAGCGGTGGAGTCATGAGCACCTTCGGGAGATTCAAGTTGACCACGTCGCCCTCTTTCATCGTCAGCACTGAGGACTGGTTGTGCGCAAAGTTTGCGTAGGTCTCAAGCATAATGTTTTCAGTGGCGTTGTAGAGAACGCCTCCATTCGCGTGAGCTGTAAGCCGCTTCAGTTGCGTAAATGTCACTAGCAAAGTCTCGCGAGGCGCTGCAGCGCCCGTAGTAATCGGGAGTCGCCGACCTGAAGGAGCGTCCCAGGCGATAAAAGAAAAGGAATCGGAATTTGGTGAGACACCGATACTTACGCACTTGCTCGAAAGCGTTTGAGTCATAGCCGGCGGCGGCGAGAAATTACTCTTCACCAGGTTGGTGATGTTGTCTCGGATGGTTAGGACGTCTTCGATGATGTTTCCGCCCTCCACACTCGCCGGGCCGGGCTGAGCGGTCACCCGGATTACGCCGCTTCCTGTCTGCCACCCGTCGCAAGAGACGTTTATATCAAGCGGAATGTAAATCTGCCGATCTGCGGCCACGGGTATGTTGACGTTGATTCCGACAATCGTCGGCAGCTTGACGTACCACTGATTAGGCCGATCGGTGTATTCCGTGGCTATCCGGTAAGCGGGCCAGGATTTTAGCGGAATCATCTCGACGCGGATGCTGCTGCCCCTATTCTTGAGAGTAGTGTTTGCTGATGCGACGGCATTTTCCGCGGTTGTTTTCACGATGCCGACCAGGACGGCCTGACCGATTTGCTGCTGGTCTGATTTGTACGTTGGCGGGCCGATCGGCGGCGGCTGCGCGTGCACAAGCGAAGTGACGGTGAGCACGAAAAGTAGAATCCCGGCCGGACTCAACCATCCAGGAGCAATCATGCCCCGAACCGACCGGGGTAGTGGAACTGCTTTCGTGGAAATCACTCTGTCAGCCATAACTGCACCTTTCCTGGATAAAGAAACTCCAAGGACAACTGCTGGCGCCGGCCATGAGCGTTCAGCTTTGGTACCAGCCGTCAGCCAGATGATCTGTGATCGAGAAACTAAATACGGAAACACCAGCAGCCACGTTCATCACAGGCAGCAATGTCGCCGCACGCTTCTTTGGTGAACATATCATTGCAGTCCGCGTCCCCCGTGCAGGAGCAAAGTATCCCCTCGCAATTGTAATTGAGAGTAGTGCCGCCGCCGATGCGCGTCAGGGAAAGCTTCTGCGCCTTTATGTCGCTCGTCAGGCCAACACGCAACTTACCGCTAACGGTTCTTCCTGTTTTCTTCAACAGGTCAGCCATCGTGGTGTCGCCTTTCGCGGTGTGAATCTGTACCCGGCTGTAGTCTATATCCGCGGCAAGGTTATAGATCGTCCCCTTCCGAGTCAGATCCAGAGGGTAAGCTTTACCGGCAGGCCGACCTGCGACGGTCTTGGCGGTTACGCCAACCTCTTTAACCGGAACCTTCTTTTGTGTGTCCTTTTGGGCGATGCTGAAGCTGAAAGCCAATGATAATAAGGTCAAAGCTAAGCCGATCTTTTTCATGGACTGAACCTTTCTCGCTTTTTTGCGATTACGCATTGTGTTGAGAATCTTAGTGAGGCCGTTCGCTTAAACTTTTTGGCAAACACTTCATCAAGCGCTGGCGCCTACCCGATGTCTCGACGCCGCCGACACCAAAACATTCGCGAGTGACCGGCCAAACCTTCTTACGATAAGAGGAGTTTGATAGTGGTTGACAAGCTTGTCAAGAGTAAGCCGCCAGCTGTGTCTCGTCCGAAACGGTTGAAGTATGTTCTAGCGTGCCGAACCAATCACAGCTACAATCGCCCGAGTGCCGACACGATTCAAATGGAGTCTCATTTCGGATGAGCGACTGCTCGACACCCGTATCTGCGATTTGCCGATCCGAATCAAGGGATCGTTTCTTGAGCCTCACATTAAGCGTCTCTACAGCGAACTGAACGATCGCGGCATTCGCTTTAAGCCCCACGTATGGTTATCGGCAGAATGGTTTACGCCGGACGGTGTGCCCGGTTTCGCGATTCCGTTCTATCTGGCGCATCCGCGGCTGATAAAGATCGAGCGAAAATTCATGCGCGAGGTCGAAGGCGGCACGGACGTGGAATGCATGCGTATCCTGCGCCACGAGGCGGGCCATGCGCTCGACAACGCTTTTCGCTTGCATTTCAAGCGGCGCTGGATTCGCACATTTGGATCATTCGCGCAGAAGTATCCGCCATCCTACAAACCCAAACCTAACAGCCGTCGCTACGTGTTGAATCTCGATGCGTGGTACGCGCAAGCGCACCCGGCGGAAGATTTCGCCGAGACCTTTGCTGTTTGGTTACAACCGCGGTCGAATTGGCGGAGGCGCTATCGGGGTTGGCCGGCCCTGCGCAAGCTCGAATACGTGGACCAGCTCCTGAAAGAGGTTGCCGGCACGCGTCCAAAAAACCGCGTGCGGCGAAAGATTGAAACGCTACCTGAAATTCGCATCACGCTGCGCGAACATTACGACCGCAAGCGCGAGAAATACGCCTTTGAATGGCCGGCTTACCTCGACAACGACCTGCGCCGAATCTTTTCTGCTGAGCCCCGTGATCGCGCCCGCGAGACCGCGGCAAGTTTTCTGCGCCGCGTCGGGCCAGAAATCCAACAACTCGTTTCCGAGGGAACAGGGGTCCATGGTTATGCGATAGATCATGTGCTGGAGTTGATGATCGAGCGTGCCGCCCAACTGAAGCTGCGCGCCGCCGCCCGCGAAGAATACCTCAAGCGGCACTTAATGATTATGTTGACAGTGCAAACGATGAACGTAGTTCATTCCGGCTATTACCGAATTGCGTTATGAGCAGCGAAGCATCGACCACAGAAAGCAAGCGCGCTCGCCGCAAGGATCGCCCCGCGAAAAACGGAGAGGCGTTCAAGAAATTGCGCGTGATCGTCCTTTGTCACGAAGATCTGGTTCCGCCGGAGAGCATCGAAGGTCTAAGCGCGAAAGAGATCGCGCCCTTCAAAACGGAATGGGACGTTATCTCGACCCTCAAAAACATTGGCCACGATGTATCGCCAATCGGCGTTTACAACAACCTGGGCGTGATCGGCAATGCTCTGATGGAGCATAAGCCCCATATGGCCTTCAATCTGCTGGAAGAATTTCACGGTTATCCTTTGTACGACCAGCATGTTGTCAGTTATCTCGAGCTGATGAAACAGCCCTACACGGGCTGCAATCCGCGCGGACTCACCATCTGCCGCGACAAGGCACTGTCCAAGATGGTGCTCGGCTACCATCGCATTCACGTGCCGGCATTCGCTGTCTTTCACATGAACCGAAAAGTGAAACGATCGAAGCGGCTCAAGTTTCCGCTGCTGGTGAAATCGATCAGCGAGGAAGGCTCCGTAGGCATCGCGCGCGCTTCAATCGTAAACGACGACGAAAAGCTGGCTGAGCGGGTCGAGTTCATCCATCGCCAGACGAAGACGCACGCCATTGCTGAGCAGTACATCGCCGGCCGCGAGATTTACGTGAGCGTCATTGGCAATCAGCGCCTGCAAACGTACACGCCGTGGGAATTGGTGATTGAAAAACTTCCCGAAGGCGCACCCAACATCGCCACCTCAAAGCTGAAATGGGATCCCGCCTATCAGGAAAAAGTCGGCGTGGTAACGAAAGCGGCTGATCTCGACAAAGCCATGCGCGAGAAGATCGAACGGCTTTCCAAGAGGATCTATCGGACCCTGTTCTTAAGCGGGTATGCTCGGCTGGATTATCGCGTGACTGAGGACGGCAATATTTACGTGCTGGAAGCCAATCCCAATCCGCAAATTGCCCTCGCAGAAGATTTCGCCGACTCAGCAAAACACTGCGGCGTCGACTATGAAGCCTTAATGCAAAAGATCATCGGGCTGGGTTTGAGATATCGCACCGGCGCATAGTGGCGCGCCCCGGAACATAGCGGTTCCGAGGCGCGCCCTTCCAACCAAACGGAACTAAGTTAATTGCCTGTTACTGCTCCGCCGCTTGCGCCAACCACAACGTCCTGGGTCGAACCTCCGAAAGTAAATCCGATCAATTCGACAACGTTGCCCTTCTCGACTGTCCTGATCGAAGTGTTTTTGGCTTTTTCACTGCGCGCTTGCAAACGCGCATTCGTCTTTGCCTTCACTTTGCCGTCTCGGATGATGGCCAATTCGCCGGTTTGCTCGTTGAATCTCACTTCGTATTCCCCGGCTTTAACCAGTGTGCCATTCACCATCACGTCCGACGCGAACGTCACGATTTCTTTTTTGACTTTGTCCTTGCCCCCCGCAAAAACGGCGATCGACGCAAGTGCGCAAATCAACAGTGCCGCGAGTGTGCTCTTCATAAAAGATCTCATCACTATTTCCTCCCTGTCTTTTTGAACCGAATGCTTGCTGCGCCTTCGCGCTTGAGCTGTTTTCTTCGTTGTAACTAGTTAGTGATCACGCGGCCTGAAAGGTTGCGTTGCAAAATTATTAAGTTGATATCAACAAAAAGTTAGTTAGGAGTATGCAAAGTTGTGCGAACATCTAAAAATTTGAATGGTTGGATTACCATTTAGCGATATTTTCAGGATCCAGCCAGTGACGTGTCATGTCACACCACAGCACCAGCCCGCGCCATGAAGTGAAGCGCGCATAGAAACGTGCAATCTTTTTGTCGCTGGCGACACGTCCGTTGTTGCGAGCCTGAGCGAATTGTGAGCGGGTCCATGAATCCAGCGCCAAACCATCGTAGCGTCCGATTAACTTGAGCAGGTTCTCGGCTGCATAGTCACCGACACCCTTGACGCTTTTCATCTCTTTGATCAATTCATTCAAAGGCAGTTCGCTGGTGAGCCAACCCTCGACGTTGAGCGATCCTGATGCGACTCGCTGCGACAGCTCTTTCAAATACGGAGCTCGATAGCCCGAGCGAATTTTGTCGCGAAAGAACTTTTCCGATTTTTGTGCCAATGCTTCGGCCGTGGGAAAAGATTTGCGACCATCAGGCGATTGCCGGCCCACTTCATTCACAAGTCCGCTCACCATTTTTTCCGTCAGCGCCCAGGAGCAGTTCGTGGTGCAGATCATTTTCACCAGATCCTCGAAAACCGTGGGCGATCGTAACAAACGTCCCGCGCCTTCACGTGCGATCCAGGCAAAGTCCGGGTTGGCCGCCACGGTCTGGTAAAAGTCCAGCAGATCGTCATCCAGACGGAACATATGACGAACGTCGCGCTTGATTTCCTGAGTTGCGTTCTTGCCGAACCGCCGCGAAGTACTGACCTTGAGCCCCTCCCGGGTCGGGGAAATTCTTACGGTTAACGGCTCAGCCTGGCCACGATCGAACACGCGAACCAGGGTCCAACTATTTTTGTCCAGTTCGAACGGTAGCAGCGCACACCATCCGTGACTCAAGACTGTGCGGCGAAAGTTGAAATCACCTGGTGTTTTGATTGTCAGATCCATAGGAAGCAAACCTCCTCTAACTTACGGGCGGTATGCATTCAAATCAAGGACGCTCTCATCAGGTGCTCAATGGCTCGCACCGGCATTTTCTTGATTTGTTTCCTGATTTACCCCTCGATAGGCGCCATTAATCCGCACAGGTAATCGAGTGGCTCAGGCGTCCCGCCCGTGACCACGCGCAAGATACGCGTGCCACGAACGAACTGAGGCGCTACAGGGGCCTGTACGTATCAAGTGCGGTCAACATGATACTTGATTTATTTGGCCCTCGGAGCTAGACTTTGAGCATTCAAGATGAACGGAAGGCTGTACTTGCTGGCTCCTAAATCACTTGGTTCTCAGCGGGCGAAGGGTCAAACAACGAGACTCTCTACAGCTTAGGTTGCTTAAGCACCGTTTCCAAAAATAGCTGCCGGAGCTTTCCGGCGCGCGCTCCGTCGCCCCGCAGGGAAAAGCCCTTCGGGGCGATGTCGTGTTTAGGTTGCGTCTGGATCCGGTTGGATCAAGTCTACTCGACGCTTTCGAGCTCCGCTTTCGGAGGCCACAACAGCGACGCACCAACCGAGGCTAACAACACCGCCGCGACGATTCCCAGCGCAATGCCAATAGGAATGTTATCGGCCCGGTGGACGTAAGCGGCCAGCGCATCGTATCCCAGGGTGTGAAGTCCGACCGCAGCCAACTTCGTCAGTAACGGCAAGAGCATCTTGCCGCCAATGAATCCGAGGACAATCCCGAGGCCGATCTTAAGGTAGTGAAATTTCTCGACGACGCCTGCGAGCAGAAAATAGAACGTGCGCAACCCGAGAATTGCGAAGACATTTGAAGTGTAAACGATGAACCGATCGGTTGTGACGCCGAAGATTGCGGGAATCGAATCGACGGCGAAAACCAGGTCGGTAACCTCGACGACGATCAGCACCAACAAAAGCAACGTGCCCACGCGCTTCCCAGCAACCACGGTAAAGAATTTTCGACGCTCGTAATGTCGGGTAATCGGGACGTAACGTGAGATGAAGCGAACGACGATATTCTCCTCCGGTTCAAGCTCCGTTATTTCCCCGCCTCGCAACATCTTCACGCCCGTGTAAATCAGAAACGCGCCAAAAAGGTAAATAACCCAGTGAAAACGATCGATTAGCTCGGTGCCAACCAAGATCATCGCCACGCGCATTACCAGCGCGCCCAGCACTCCCCAGTAGAGAACCCGATGCTGATATTTCGGCGGGACTTTGAAGTACGAGAAGATCAGCAGGAAGACAAAGAGGTTATCGACCGAAAGCGCCAACTCGATAAGATAGCCGGTGAGAAACTCGAGGGCCTTTTGGTGACGCGCAACGCCGAACAATTCCCATCCCAGCGGGCCAAATAGTAGTGCGGCAAAGAGCAGCGCCAGCGTCACCCACACGACGCTCCAGACGGCCGCAATCCGGTAACTGATCTCGTGAGGTTTGCGATGAAAGAGGCCCAGATCGATCGCCAGCATCACCAGAATGAAAATACAAAAGCCGGCCCAGGCGACTGTCGAAGTTGCGAACGAGTGCATCTAAGCCAGATAAAATATCATTCGTGCTACGAGCCACGCAAAAACGAAAGTTTCGAAACTCATCGACAAAGCTTCGCACCAGAGGCCGCGTAGTGGCTCAGTTTGAAAGGCAGCACGGGCGTCGTGCCCGTGAGTCAAGCAAGATTCGCGCGTGCCACAATCGAACTGACCCGCTACAGCCCCGCAAGTTGCAGCCAGCCGCGCGCTCATCTAGAATTCATGGTTTCTGAATTACTCAAAAAAGGTTTCTATATATGCTTAAACAACTAGCCCGGTTTGAACGCACGAGCAAAGTCCTGATTTTGGGATTTGTGGCGCTGATGGCGGTCAGCTTGGTTCTCTTTTTCAGGCCAAACAGCGGATCGACTACCCTCGAACCGACCAAGAGCACCGAAGTGCTGGCCACCGTGGGCGGTGACGACATCACCGTGGGCGAGTTCGCTACGCAGAAACAGAATATTCAAATGCAGTTCAGTCGATTCGGTGGGCAGATTAGCCTGGCCCAGATGGGCTATACCGACGAACGGATTCTCGACAGTTTGATCCTGAAGAAGGTGACTGTACAGGAGGCCGCGCGGCTGGGGCTGGGCGCGTCCGAAGCCGAAGTCAAAGAGAGGATCGCGAAAATGTTCAGCGACCCTTCGGGTAAGTTTCTGCTCACGGACGCATCAGGGAAGCTGGACATGAGCAAGTATCAGGAGCGAGTTGGCGACGTGGCCGCTTTTGAACGCGGAGTAGCCGAAGACATTGCGCGGGAAAAACTCGAAGCATTTGTTGCAGCCAGCGTGCGCATTTCAGAGGACGATGTCCAGCAGGAGTACAAGCGCAAGAATACAACTTTCGATCTGACTTACGTGGTGGTTTCAGCCGATAAGCTGGCGGAGAAGATTCAACCCGCGGGTGATGAGTTGACAGCGTATTACGACAAGCACAAGACTGACTACAACATCCTCGTACCGCAGAAAAAAATTAAGTACCTGTTCATTGATCAAGATAAGTCAGGCCAGAAACTGCAAATATCCGACAAAGACCTGAAGGACGAGTACGATGGTCTGAAGCCTGAATACAAACAAGCCGGAGTTAAGGTCCAGCAGATCGTTTTGAAAGTGGCGCGCGCGGATCTGGACGCCACGGTCAAAGCAAAAGCCGACGGACTGGTTGCCAAAGCACGGGGGACGTCGGAAACGACAACCGAAGAAGCGTTCGCTGAATTGGCCAAGGGTAATTCCGAAGATCCAGCCACGGCCAAAAATGGCGGTCTGGTGAATGGTGTGGTAAAGAAGAATCCGAACAAGCCGGACGACCCTTACCAGAAAGTGTTCGACCTGCAACCCGGAGATGTCACCGACGCCATCAAGTACAAGAACGCTTATTTCATCCTGCGCCGGGGCGAATCGGTACCCAAGACTTTCGCGGACGCCAAACAGGAGTTGCTGGTCTCGCTACGTAATCGTCGAGGTTATGCGGTGGCGCAGAAGCTGGCTCAGCGCGCCCAGGATCGCTTGAAAGCAACTAAAGATCCGGCGAAGGTCGCGCAGGAGTTCGCCGCCGAAGCGAACATGGCGCCGGCCGACATGGTGCGCGAAACGCCGTTCGTGAAACCGGGAGACGACGTGCCCAACATCGGCAGCTCGCAACAGTTCGAGGAAGCAATCGCGCCGCTGGAAAACCCCAATGACGTCGGCGAACGCACGGGAATCAAGAATGGTTTTGCGATTCCTATGCTGGTCGAGAAGAAAGGCCCGCGCATCCCCGAGTTCGACGAAGTGAAAGACAAGGTCCTCCAGGCGGTCAAGCAGGAAAAGGCAAAATCACAGTTGGAAGGGAAAGCGAAAGAGCTGATCGCCAACGCTAAGACTCCCGGCGATCTGAAGGCAGGCGCGGCCAGGCTCGGTCTGGAAGCAAAGGCGGAAGCGAACTACAAACTGGCGACACCGCTCGGCGATTCCGGTTCAAGCGTGCTGCTGGACGATCCACTCTACGCCGCGAAGGCCGGCGAAGTGCTCAAGACTCCGATCTTTCTAAACCAGAATTACATTGTTCTGGGCGTCAACACCCGCACCGAAGCTGACCTGGCAGAATTCGCCAAGCAGCGCGACTCGTTAATGCAGAGCGCGCTCATGGAAAGAAAGAACCAGGTCTTTGACGATTATCTGACCGCCGTGCAGCGCCGCATGCAGCAGAACGGCAAGATCAAGATCTACAAGGACGTGCTGGCCGGAGTGCAAGAAGAAGAAGCGCCGGAAGCCTTGCCTCGCCAGCGTCCGAGGTTGCCGGCTACGAAGTGATGGGAGGGGTGCGTCGCCCTGTTTCCGAGTCAATCATCGCCGGTGAGTTTCAAGCGAACACCGCGACTGCGACTGGTCGCTTACTCGCGAACCGTGCCCGCTGACGCTTAATCCGCTCAATCTCACGCAGGGTGGCCGCAGTCATATAACTCTCCCCGCAATGAGGACAAGAGATCACGGGAACATTTTCGATCACAAGTAGGCGAGCGCCCTTACCATAGCCTCGGGTAACGTGACGCACCTGAGCGCCCTCTTTACCACAGACATCACAAACGAGCGCGTTGATTCTATTCGTTCGTTTCTGCATAGATCCTCTCGAACATGTCTTAACCCAAACTACGTTGAAAAATCACGAATGTCCCGAAACGGCGTCTCGGCATCGTCAAAGTCAGGGCGGTAGTAAAACGAGGCGCCGTCATACTCCTGCATCCATCCTTCTTCCATGCCGAACTCATCGAGCGCCGTGACCGCTTGCACCCACTCTGTCTCTCTAATCCGACGCGAGAGCAGAGCGTAACGCTGATTGGTTCCCGCGATATTCGTCGGATAGTACTGGGCCATCAGCGAGACCGCGACGCGCGAACTTAGTTCGTCATGAATCCAACGAAGCGATTCGCGCACGCCGCCCACATCATTCGGCAACACTAACAGGCGGATCACCAGACCTCTTCTCAGTAACCCGTCTTTGTCGTAGACCAGCTCATCACCCGTCTGTCGGTACATTTCGGCGAGCGCAGCACGCGAGCATTCGCGATAACTGCGCACTTTGGAATACAAGAATCCGGCTTCATCTTCGGCGTATTTCAAATCGGGCAGATAAACATCGACGATGCCGTCGAGGAGCCTTAATACTTCGACTGAATCGTACGCGTTGGTGTTGTACACAATCGGCAGGCGCAGGCCCTGCTCAGCAGCGATCAGGATCGCGCGCGCCATCTGGGGCGCGAAATGCGTCGGCGACACAAAATTGATGTTGTGACATCCGCGCGCTTGTAGCTCGAGCATCATCTCGGCCAGGCGCTCGTGTGTCACTTCGTTTTTGATTTGCTCTCTGTGGGTCTGCGAGATCTGATAGTTCTGACAATAGACACAGCGCAGGTTGCAGTTGCCGAAAAAGATGTTGCCCGCGCCGCGTGTGCCCACCAACGGCGGCTCTTCTCCAAAGTGCGGAGTATAGGAAGAAACGATCGGCAGGCGGCCGGAGTAACAAGCGGCAATCTCGTCTTTCAGTCTGTTATTGAGACAGTCGCGCGGACAGACCGTGCAACGTTCAAGCAAAGTTTCCAGGGCTTCAACGCGCCGTCGCAGCTCGCCGGTGCGCAGTAACGAAAGATATAAAGGCGCAGTCCTGCTTAACTGATCGTTAGGCGACGCCTTATTGGGCGAAATTAATCTCATGGAGACCTCCACTCACTATATCGCATGCGATAGCCCTCCATCATTGCTCGCTTAAGTCCATTGAGAGTTGTGACAGTTTGTAAAGTATCCCAATACCACTCTCGCCGTTGGCTATTGAATTCATACTCAAGCCAAAGGAGAAAAAATATGTCCAGGAAGTATTTGTCGCTTGTGCTTATCGGAGCACTGTCTCACATGATGCTGCTCATGACACCAACGTCTGTCAATGGCCAGGCAGAGAAAGACACGCGGCTGACAGCAAAAGCCAAAGCAGATGTAGCCGCGTTCGGTATCGGGCCGGATGCACGGGTTTCGGTCAAGCTGCGGGAGGGCAAGAAACTGAAGGGGTATATCAGTCAAGTTGGAGAAGATAACTTTGTTATCACGGATTCCAAGACAGGCTCGACCACCTCTATTGCCTATGCCGATGTCGCTGAAGTTCAACGCAAGAAGGGACCCTCAACGGTTAAGGTAATAGGGGCGACGCTTGGTGTGCTGTTCTTAATTTCAGTTGTACTTAACTACGTTGTATATAGGTGAAGATTGGAAGTTCTTGAAGGGAATGATTTCCTGGTCTAGCACTCTGTCGCGGCGGCAGAGAATCGTAAGGTGAGTTCGAACGAGTTGACGAAACTCTGATGGCATTATTCCAGGACCGGGTTGTCGATTCTGCCAAAACTAAAATCGTAGCAACGATCTCTTACAGAGCTTCAGCAAAAAGATCTTCGACGTAACATTTTATAGCCGGAGACCAGCGACGGCGCAAACACACTGTGGCAGGCGCATCGTGAGCGCGGGTCACGGGCGGGACGCCCGTGCCACTGTGATATGCTCCGCTGACAGTGCGTCTGTGGCTTTCAAAAAGCAGCGAAGTGCCCTTGCGTGAACAACTCGTAGCTCAGATTATGCTCGGGATTGTCAGTGGTGATCTGAAGGCCGGACAAAAGTTACCGAGTACGCGCGAACTGGGACGCCGTTTCGGGGTTCATGCGAACACGGTCAGCGCGGCGTATCGTGATCTGCACCGGCGCGGCTGGGTCAGGTTCCGCAAGGGCGCCGGGGTCTATGTACGTGAACCAGGCCCGGATCGATGGGACGGTGAGATCGAACTCGACGGTCTGGTGTCCGGATTCCTGAAGGCCGCGAATGCACGCGGGTTCTCGCTCGATGAAATTCAATCACGGGTCAAGTACTGGCTTGAGTTGCAGCCGCCGGATCATGTGCTGGTAATCGAACCGGACTCCGAATTGCGACGCATCCTGGTCGCCGAAATCGAAGAAGCAACCGGCGTACGAGTTCGCGGCCTGAGCATCGAAGACTGCAATCGTCAGGCGCTGATCGGGGCGACGCCGGTGGCCATGTACAATCGGGCCGTGGCTGTGCAGAAACGATTGCCGCCAGGTGTCGACTGCTTTCTGTTGCACTCGACTTCTGTTCCACAATCACTGGTGGGGGAAAAGTCCCCGCCGGCGAATGCTCTGATCGTCGTAGCCTCGCACTGGCCGGATTTCCTGAAATGGTCGCGGGCAATCCTGATTGCCGCAGGTGTCTGTGCGGACGCGCTTGATTTTCGCGACGCCAGGGTGCGTGGCTGGAAAAGGGGGCTCGATGCATGTGCTTTTGCGATCACCGATAGTTTGACCGCAAGGCTGCTTCCCGGATCTGTCGAAGTTCGACTGGTTCGCTTGATCAGAGCTTCTTCACTGGACGCGCTCGTCATGGCTGTCCAGCCTTATGACAGTCAACGAAGCCACACCGCGCCTACGGTAAGGGTCTGACTGTCGATTACCTCTCGCTTCAGTTACTAACGAACGAGATGGATTGGTACTGTAGGTTTTTGGATGGACGCTACGGGCGATCTGGAAGGGAAAGGCATCTGTTTCCTTGATTCGTATGACTGAGAAAATGGCTTCTAATGAAAGGAAAGATTCACTGATCGCCTGGCTGCCGGATCTCCTGTTTACCAGCGGGCGGTTCGAAAACGGGCTGGCGCTGGTGTGCGATTCCTCCGGCATCATTTTCAGGCTCGCTCGCGTCGATGAACTGAAGGACGAAAAGAGAATTCGCCTGTCGAACCGCGCGCTGCTGCCGGGGATGGTCAACGCGCACTCGCATGCTTTTCAGCGTGTGTTGAGGGGCAGGACTGAACATCGCTCAGTCGAAAGGGACAGTTTCTGGACCTGGCGCGAGATGATGTACTCAGCCGCGACGCGTCTGACGCCGGAAGACATTTACGACGCCTCCCGCCTGGCCTTTCTCGAAATGGCCCTGAACGGCATTACCGCTGTCGGAGAGTTTCACTATCTTCATCACGCACCCGACGGTACGCCTTACGATGATCCGAATCTGTTAGCCAAAGAAGTCGTGCGGGCGGCGAGCGATGTGGGGTTGCGCATTGCGCTGCTAAGAGTCGCCTACGCGCGTTCGGGTTTTCAAGTCGAGCCGAATCCGAAGCAAGCACGATTCATTGAAAGCGATCCGGCAATCTATCTGCACAATCTGGAGAGCCTGATCGGCGATCTAACGGAACGCAACGGCAAGCCCCCTTCCGGATCTGCGGATTATTCATCGACGGCATGGGTGGGAGTCGCCCCGCACAGCGTGCGCGCCGTACCGCTCGAGTATTTGCGCGAAGTGATCACTTATGCGAATCAACACGATCTGAGGGTTCACATGCACGTCGCCGAACAACCGGCCGAAGTCTCAGCCTGCGTCGAAGAATATCGCCGCACGCCAATCGCTTTATTGGAAACCGAAGGGCTCTTGAGCGAGCACTTCACGGCGATACACGCAATCCACGTGACGCCGAAAGCAATTCCATCTTTTGCGCAGACGGGTGCGATGGTTTGCGCCTGTCCGACGACCGAGCGCAACCTCGGCGACGGCGTGGTTCCCGCCGACGAATATTTCAAGCACGACGTGCCGATCTGTCTCGGCAGCGACAGTCACGCGCAGATCGACTTGCTGGAAGACGCGCGCGAGCTCGAGTATCACCTGCGCTTGCAGAAACTGGAGCGAACCGTGCTTGACAATGAGTTTCAGGTCTCAAGTTCCAAGTCTCAGGTCGATGAGCGCGGCCGGCTTGCAGCTCGGCTATTCGATTGCGCCACGATCAACGGTGCGCGCAGCATTGGCTCACCTGGCGGCATTCTGGAACAGGGGCAGGCTGCTGACTTTTTCACCGTAGCTCTCGATGATCTTTCGATCGCCGGGGCCTCGTCTGACGATCTTCTTTCCAGCATCGTTTTTTCGATGTCGCGCGCGGCCGTTCGGGAGGTCGTGGTTGGCGGTAAGCCGATTGTTTCCGAAGGCCGGCATTTGATTCAGGAAGAGGTGGTAGAGCGATTTAATGTGTTGCAGAAGAGATTGTGGAGTTGAAGAGGCTGTGGTTCGGAGTTCCGCCTTTAGGCGGACCTTAATTTCTGATAGGGCCGCCTAAAGGCGGAACTCCGAACAAACCGGATCATGTCCGTTCAGGAAACTCTAAAGGATCTCGTCGCTATCGACTCGGTTTCTTCGCGCTCGAATGCCGAGATCGTCTCGTATCTCGCCGCGCGCTGCGAAGTCCGCGGCTTGACTGTCAAACGTTTTCCATACATTGATGGGAACGGCGTCGAGAAGATCAACCTGGTGGCACAGACTTCAGTCTGTGATCTCGAAGCCTGCTCCTCCGTAGAACTCGCACTCGTTGGGCACACCGACACTGTCCCTTACGATCCGGATTGGACTGAAGCACTGAAATTAACAGAGAGAGACGGCAAACTCTTCGGCCGCGGGGCGTGTGATACGAAAGCATTCATCTCGGCCGTCCTGACGGCAATTGAAAGTATCGATGTTGCCAAACTAAGCAAACCTTTGGCGCTGGCCTGCACCGCAGATGAAGAGGTCGGTTGTCTCGGCGCCAAGCGACTGGGCCAGGCCAGGCCGTTCACGGCGCGTTACGCAATCGTGGGCGAACCCACTTCCCTGCAACCAATGCGCGCCGGGAAAGGTTACTGCCTGGCAAAAATTACGATGCGCGGTCGTGAAGCGCACAGCGCTTATCCGCAAATCGGAGCCTCGGCAATCTTTCGCGCTGCGCGTTTGATCGCACGCATCGAACAAATTGCAGAACAATTGAAGAGTGATCAGTGCGCGGCTTTCGATCCCCCATACACCACCCTGAATGTTGGATTGATCGAAGGCGGCGCGGCGAAGAACATAGTCGCGGGAGAATGTCGCTTTACACTCGAATGGCGGACCATTCCCGGACAGAAGTCGGATTACGTCCTCACCCTCATCAAACAAGCTGTCGAAGAATTGCAAAAGCAGGACGGAGACTTGGTTTGCGAGATCGAAGCTTCCCGCGCGGATGATGGTTTCGAGACGCCCGCCGATTCTCAGTTAGTACGGTTCCTGGAGGAATCGTCCGGCAAGGCATCGGGGACGATCGCATTCGGCACCGAAGCGCCGAGTATGATTAAACTCGGCGCCGAAGCAGTCGTGTTTGGCCCCGGCGACATCCGGGTGGCGCATCGCACCGGCGAATTCGTGCCCGTCGAGCAACTCAATAAGTGTGTGGGTATTCTCCAGAGGGCCATCGAGCACCTCTGCAGTTGAAATGAAGTCAGTACCACCCGCGTCAGCGGGTGGACCAAACATTCAACTCGGCGTTTTACCGATGGACCCACCTGCTTACACAGGTGGTACCGACCCATCACGCGCAATTGGGCGCTCGCCATCTGCTGGCGTATCATGTCTTCTTTCCAGACCACACGGAGCCGGGATATGAAAAACAGATTTGGGATCGTACTGCTCGCCGCCGCCGCGGTTGTTCTCTTTCAGGCCGAGTTTGCTAACGCCAGGCCCGGCAGCCCACCTGCGCCCGCGATTACCCTCAGCGTCGACGCCACCGAAGCGCCGCGCAAACTTTTTCATGCGCGCTTGACGATACCGGTCTCGCCCGGACCGTTGACGCTGGTCTATCCGAAATGGATTCCCGGCGAACACGGACCAACGGGACCGATCGTCGACCTCGCGGGTTTGAAACTGTCCGTGGGCGAAACGACTGTTCCCTGGCGGCGCGACGATGTGGACATGTATGCGTTTCATCTTGAAGTGCCTTCGGGCGCCAGAGAACTTGAGGTGGCCCTGGATTTTCTTTCGCCGACGTTTGCCGGCGGCTTTACGGCCGGCGCATCGACCACCGCCCATCTCGCGATCGTTACCTGGAACCAGTTGCTGCTTTATCCCGAAGGCTCGAACATCGGCGACGTTACTTTCAAAGCGAACCTGAACCTCCCGGCCGGATGGAAGTTCGGCACATCCCTACCGGTCGCCGGCCAGGCCGGCAGCAAGGTTGAGTTTGCTCCCGTCTCACTCGAGCGGCTGGTCGATTCGCCCGTGCTCGCCGGTGAATACTTTCTGGTGATTCCTCTGGCGGCGAATCCGCCTAACGAGATCGACATCGCCGCGGACAACCGCGCTGATCTGGAAATCAGTGCGGAGTTAACTACTACCTTGAAACGTGTTGTCAGCGAAGCGGTTTCTCTGTTTGGCGCAACCCACTACACGCACTACCACTTTCTGCTGACGCTGAGCGATCACACGGCGCACTTCGGACTGGAGCATCACGAATCAAACGACAGTCGAGTTGCTGAACGATCGCTGCTTGAGCCAGCGCTCCGCGATGTTTCACTGGGCGTACTGCCGCACGAGTTTGTGCATTCGTGGAACGGAAAATATCGCCGGCCCGTCGGACTGGCGACGCCGAATTATCAGGAGCCGATGAAGGGCGAGCTGCTCTGGGTTTACGAAGGGCTGACACAGTATCTCGGTAATTTGCTTTCCGCGCGCAGCGGACTCTGGACGCCGCAGCAGTATCGCGATCACCTCGCTCAAATCGCCGCGGACCTCGATCACAAGCCCGGGCGCCTGTGGCGACCGCTGATCGACACCACGATCGCGGCCCAGGTCCTTTACAGCTCGCCGGGCGAATGGAATTCGCTGCGACGCAGCGTAGATTTTTATGATGAAGGTTGGCTGATCTGGCTGGACACCGATACGAAGATTCGCGAACTGACGGGCGGCAAGCGTTCACTCGACGATTTCTGCCAGCACTTTCATGGCGCGCCCAGCACGCCGCCGATGGTCAAGACCTACGTGTTCGACGATGTCGTCGCGACGCTGAACGACGTGGCGCCTTTCGACTGGCGGAACTTTTTGCTGACGCGTTTGAATTCGACAGACTTCCATGCGCCGCTGGGCGGCATCGAAAGGGGCGGTTGGAAGCTATCGTATCAAACGACGCCGAGCGGGTTTTTGCAAGATCTCGAGCAGGTGCGCCGCGGCACTGAGATGGGCTATTCCATTGGGCTGCGCCTCAACCAGGACGGCTCAATCGCCGACGTCATCGAGGGCATGGCCGCGTCAAAGGCCGGGGTTGGACCGGGAATGAAAGTGCTGGCGGTTAACGGCAAGGCGTTTTCGCCGGAAGTTCTGCGCGACGTTGTCAGAGCCACGACCGATCCGAAACAGCAGCGGATTGATCTCCTGATTGACAACGAAGGGCATGTGGCAACTTATCAATTGACGTACGGCGAAGGCGAAAAGTATCCGGTGCTTGAGCATGACGGGTCCAAACCCGACGTACTTTCAAAAATCATCGCACCGTTGACGTGGACGCGATAGGTATCATCCATTCATTAGTATGAGGGCGGCCTCGTCCGCCCAAAGATGTAAACCGGGACAGGTCCCGCGTCTAAACGAGAGGTTATCTTGAAATACGTTAGTTCATTAATAATCCCACGATTTACGTTGGTCGCTTTTTGCTCACTTATGGTTCTGTTCATTGGTTTGTTTGCTTCTGCTGCTCTAGCGCAAACCGACAACACGCCGTTTCCGCCACCTACTGAACTACAGCACGGGCCGCCACTCACGAGTCAGGAATTCGTGCTCGTGCTCTATCAATTGCCAAAGCACCCGGAGGAACGCGACAAACTGATCGATGACATCAGAAAGCGCGGGATCGCTTTTCCTCTGACCGATGGTTTGCGATCACTAGTAGCTACCAAAAGCGGCAATGACTCGCTGCTCCGGCACACGTTGGAGGAAGCCGATCGCCGGCGCGCGAATCCAATAGTCGCGTCGATGCCGCCCAGCGCTGAAGGGCTTGAACTGCTCGAACGAACTCGCAAAGCCACGCTGGGAGCGGCTGAAAAGATGCCGGATTATCTTGTCAGGCAGCAGATCACGCGCTCGCACGCTTACGGCCAAAGCAAGAATTGGGCGGTTTACGATCGACTCAGCATCGCGGTGAGCTATCGTCAAAGTGCGGGTGAAGATTACAAGCTGCTGGCGGTTAACGGAATGCCACCAGGCGAGACCCAGAACTACAGCATAAAACTTGGCGGGACGATTTCAACCGGCGAGTATGTTACGGCGCTAACTGATCTGTTCAAGCCTGAGACTCGCGCAGAATTCAACATGGTCGACACGGACACGTTGCGTGGGCGACGAACGATCATCTATGAATACGAGGTCAGGAAGGAGTTTTCCCACCAAACCCTGGGATGGGGCGAAGGCGGCTCGATAAGTCTGCAGACCATTGCCGGTTATCGCGGCCGGATTTGGGTCGATCGCGAAACGAATCGTGTCTTGCGACTGGAAGACATCAGCACCGAAATCGATCCCGGTTTTCCCATCACTGCTGCCAGTAAGGTAATCGATTACGATTGGGTGTCAATCAACGAACAGCAACATTTGCTGCCTTCGCGAGCGGTGGTAGAACTCACAGATCGTGTTCGCGGCCAAACCGAAGAAACGCGCAACGAGATTCTGTTTCGCGGCTACCGCAAGTTCGGTGCGGAAGTGAAGATCATCGACATCGACGAGAAGGATTTTCCGCCAGAGAAGCCTGAGCAGAGCGAGCCGGCCAGGCCGGAGACTCCGCCGACGCTTAAACCTCAGCCGCCAAAGAAGCCGAACTCACCTTGATCGGACTTGATTTCAATTTGCGTTGCCCGGCTTCGCCGCCTGATGTGCGGAGGGTCTCGGACCTTCCGCAGGCCCGCCGAAAAATGCCGTGGCTGCGCCCCACAATCGCGATTCTCGCGCTGGCTCTGGTGGCGCTGTGCCCATCGCTTTCTCGATCTCAAACAAAGCCCGGCAAAGACTACCTGGTTTACGTCGTGTCTGAATCAGCCGACAAGATCGCTCTGATTCGCTTCGGACCAAACGGCGCGCGCATCGACCATGAACTGCAAACAGGCGACATGCCCGTAGACATCGACGGGCCGCACGGAATGGTCGTTTCACCCGACCGGCAGTTCTACTATGTTTCAATCGCGCATGGCCGGCCGTTTGGTTTGATCTGGAAGTATTCAACCAAAGATGACCGCGTCCTGGGCAAGACAACGCTCGGCTATTTTCCGGCGACAGTTGATATTACGCCCGACGGTAATTTTCTTTTCATCGTGAATTTCAATCTGCACGGCGACATGGTGCCGTCGTCGGTCTCCGTTGTTTCCACCCCGACCATGACTGAAGTGGCGCGCATTCAAACCTGCACGATGCCGCACGGCTCGCGCCTGAATCCGCAGGGCACGAAACAGTATTCTGCGTGCATGATGGACGACATGCTCGTCGAGATCGACACGCGCACGTTGAAAGTCGCGCGCCATTTCATCGTGACCAAAGGTAAAGAGATGGGCATGACCGGTGCACCCAAACTGCATCCGTCCGATTCAATGAGTTCGATGCCGGGAATGGGCGGCATGAAAGACACGGGCGGGCATGGAATGGAAGCGCCGAAGCCCGGCGACAACTCGTGCTCACCAACGTGGGCGCAACCTTCCGCTGACGGCTCGTCGATCTATGTTGCATGCAACAAGTCGAGCGAGATCGTCGAAGTCAACGCCGGCGCCTGGCAACTCGTTCGACGCATTCCGGCGCGCGCCGGAGTTTACAACCTCGCGGTGACTCACGATGGCACGCGGCTGCTGGCGACAAACAAACGCGACCAGTCAGTGTCGATCTATGATCTGAAGAGCGGCAAAGAACTCGCGCGACTTCCCACGAAACGAAGGGTGCTGCACTGCGTGGTTATCTCTCCCGACGACGCCTACGCGTTTGTGACCGTGGAAGGCGTCGGCTCAGAACCTGGCACCGTCGAGATCATCGATCTAAGAGCGTTGCAGACCGTGGCGACCGTTGACGTGGGACAGGAAGCCGCGGGCGTAGATTTTTTCAAGACTGAACCTGCCAAAATGAGGTAATCTGAGGTTTGCAGGGCAAGGAGTTACCACCATGTATAGAAACCTTCTCAGGCTGTTCGTAATTTCATCGCTTTGTCTCCTGGTTGGGATTGGATTGGCTGTCAGTTATTTCGCGACGCGATCGTTTTCCTCCCCTGCGGTTCACCCAGTGACTCTTCCTGGCAATCCGGTCAAAGAGATTGCAGGTTACCGAGGATGGTCAAAGGTGAACACAGAACCTCAACTGATGCCCGACCGCACGGCGGCGCTTTGTGCGGCAGCCTCTTTGCCAGTTGCTCCGAATAATCCTCATCTCAACAAGTACGTGACCGTCCATGTCAATGACATAGGCCGTAAAGCAATGCTCGAGCAACTCAATCCCAATTTTCCCGAAGGCTCAGTCATCGTCAAAGAGAAACTGCCCGACAAATCCAGCCAGGCGCCGGAGTTGTTGACCGTCATGATTAAGCGCGAAAAGGGATTCAATCCCACCAGCGGCGATTGGGAGTACATGGTTGTCGATGGGACCGGAACCAAAGTGCTCGCCAAGGGCAAGCTCGAGAATTGCCAGGCGTGCCATGCTGCCAGACCAGAAACAGACTACGTATTTCGTACCTATCTCCCCAACGAAGTACTGAACAAACTGAAATGAAAACGCGCGCCATCGGGTGCCACCTACTCCGTTTTCGAAATCCTACAATCAGGAGGAGCGAAATGTTACGGTTTCTGCTCGTGTTGGGCGTCCTGGGTTTTGGTTGCGGATTAGTGCATAGCGAGATCAAAAGAGGCAGTCCCCAGTCGCAAGCTTTGTTATCGCCGGAAAAGGAAATGGAACTGGCCCTGAACGCGGGGCCCGCTCACTTGCGAAGCGCGGCGACCGTTTACATATTCGGCAAGCGAGGGTACGAAAAGACCAGGACTGGAACGAACGGTTTCAGTTGCATGGTCAATCGGGACGGAACCCAGGATGGAGATTACACCTTGCATCCAACCTGCTGGGATCCTGAGGGCAGCCGAACGATCCTTCCAGTCATGTTGCGCGTCGGTGAATTGATTGCTCAGGAAAAATCCGCCGTCGAAATCAAACGCGACATCGATGACGGCTTTGCCCAGGGTCGATTCCACAGTCCGGGTAAAGCCGGTATCGCTTACATGCTGGCCGGCGATGTAAAGTTCGATCCCAAATCCGGCCAACTCTCGGCAACTGTATTTCCACCTCACTTCATGATCTATGCGCCTGGCGTAACCAATGCTGATATTGGCATGTCGAAGGAAGCAACTACTCCGGGCCTGCCGTTTGTGTATTCAGGGTATTCGGGAGGGGAAAAGACTGCTTACATTATTGTCATGGCTGCCAACTCAGCCGGACATACGATGCCCTGAGTTTCCGGGGCCGTGCTCAGTGTTAGAAGCCCGGCCGTCAGGGAGGGCTCGTCGCCTGATGCCCTCCCTGACGGTCGCGGGAGAATTTCGATAAACAGAACCCGCAAGCTGATTCAGATGGCGGCAGAGCTTCATTATTTCCGCGTCCAGGCCCAGCAAACCACTCTCCTAACAATTGTTCTTGACGCTTGCATGATACCGTACTATAGTGCGCCCACATCTCAAACTTCATGCTTCGGGATGCTAGTTCTTTTTCCGTATCTCGACTTGTTTTTCCTGGCCGCGTTTGTCCGGGGATGACGACACGACCTCGTTAATCGGGCATCTACTACGAGCATTCGGGTTTCCCCAAGGGATCGAGGGTAAGCCCAAGTCTTATCGCTCCATCAAGGCAGAGTTAGGTCTGTCTTGAACGCGATTAACCTTCTACGCTTCAGACTCAGGAGGACTCGCCATGGCATATGTCTCAAAGAGGAACAGAAGAAAAGAGAGAGCGGTCCAACAAGCCCTCAACAACAGGCTCGAACTGGTGAAAGAAGGTTTCACCCGGCGCGATTTAATCAAGATGGGATTGATGACCAGCGCGGGCGTACTTATCGCGAAGGGTGGATTGACGCACGCGCAATGGCGAGGCCACGGCGGCAGCGGTTGCTATTCGAGCAATTGCGACGTCGGATGCAGCCCACAGCCGGCGCAAGTCTTCATTGATCCGATGCCTATTCCGCCGGAACTGCCGGCGCGGCCATTATCTGATCCGGGACTAACCTTCGGCGCGCCGCCGCAGCAGTTTCCCTTCAACACGATCAATCCGGCCACCGGTCTTCCGTACGAGGGTCGTGGCCAATACAACGGCTCGCTGCGACCGGGATCAGATTTCTTTCAGTTCTTTACTCAGTACCCGACGCAGAAATATTTCGTCGAGCGCATCAGGGCAAACACCAATTTCAGGTTCACCTCCGATACGAACATTCCCGCGCAAACAATCTGGGGTTTCAATCTGGGCGGCAGCGCCGCCAGCGACGTGGCCACGATGCCGGGTCCTACCCTCGTGAGTCATTATCAGGAACCCTGGCTGATTCGCCGCTACAACGAGCTGCCGACGCAAAGTCAGAACGGCGGCTTTGGCGTTCCCGAGATGTCCACACACCTGCACAACTTTCACACCGCGCCGGAAAGCGACGGCGGTCCCTGTCGCTGGTTTTTCCGCGGGCAGTATTTCGATCAGTACTTCACCGGACAGCAGGCGGGGTTCGCTTCGACCAATCAACCCAACGGCGACATCAACGAATCGCTGAGCACGATGTGGTATCACGACCATCGCATCGATCACACCGCCGAGAATACTTACAAGGGCCTTGAAGGTTTTCACCTGATCTTCAACCAGTTCGACACCGGCAATGAAACCACTGGCTTCCGGCTGCCGAGCTATCCGCAGTACGACATCCCGATCATGCTCAATGACAAGTTGCTCGATCCCAGCACCGGGCTGCTCTGCTTTGACACGTTCAATTTCAAGGGACTGCTCGGCGACATTCAGTTGGCGAACGGCGTCATCCAACCGTTCTTCAACGTAAGCCAGCGGCGCTATCGTTTCCGCGTGCTGAACGGTGGGCCATCACGTTTCTATGAATTGTTCCTAACCGATCCGCTCACTCCCGGCACGCAGATTCCGTTCTGGGTTACCGCCGATGACGGAAACCTTTTGCCGACGCCTATTCAGGTGACCAGCATCCGGCTGGGCGTGGCCGAACGCTATGACATCATTATCGACTTCAACCAGGTCAAGAGTTTGATCGGCAGCCACACCAAAGTGCGTCTGGAAAATCGTTTGGTGCAGGACGACGGTCAGGGTCCGAGCTGTGACCTTTTTTCCGCCGGCCAGGGCATGTCTTGCGTCGAGTTCAGGATCGGCAGCCCCGTCACCGACAACAGCGTCGACCCGGCGACGCACCCGGTGTTCTATCAACTGCCGAGCGTCATCACGCCGCGCATCACGCGCAACTTCAGTTTTGATCGCGACAACGGCCAATGGGTCATCAATGATAAGTTTGCTAACTGTAACCAGCTCCGCTTCACCGTGACGCAGAACAGCGCGGAGAACTGGCTCTTAAGCAATCCGCGAAATGATTGGCAGCACCCGATCCACGTTCACCTGGAAGAGCACCAGATCCTAAGCCGATCCGACAACGGCGGCCATCGCCATAGTTACAGTCATCACAGCCGGCGCGCCGGGTTCGGCTCCCCCGACTGGCGCTCTCACGGTGACTGCGCGTTTGGCGGCGGCGGCGGCGGCATCAGCACCACTCGCCCCAATGTTCCCAACGTGGAGGTGTCACGCAAGGACGTCACCCGGCTTCAGGGCGATGAAGATGTAAAGGTCTTCTTCCGCTTCCGCGACTTTCAGGGCGACTGGCCCATGCACTGCCACAACGTCGTTCATGAAGATCACGCCATGATGCTGCTGTTCCAGGTACAGCCGGGCGTGACTGACAACAACCAGAATCCCTAGACCAGCCGCCACTCCGTAGGGGCTAAGCAAGAGAAAGGAGCAAGATCATGGGAAAGATGACAAGAAGAAATTGGCTGACGGCGGCGGGAGTAACTAGTGCTGCCCTGGGAGCAACCAGTCTGGTGGGAACCGACAGTCTGTTTGGCCAGGAAGCAACTCCGGCGAGCACACACAATTACAACTTCAAGAACATTTCGCCGCGTGAGCTTACTCAGCAGCGTCACCTGCCCAATGTGGAACTGATCACTCAGGACAATCAGAAGGTCCACTTTTATACCGACCTGGTCAAGGACCGGCGGGTGGTGCTCCAATTCATGTTCACGCGCTGCAAAGATGTCTGCCCGATAATTACCCACAACCTGGTCGAGGTACAGAGATTGTTGAAGGGCCGCGTTGGTAGTGACATCTTCTTTTACTCCATCAGCCTGAGTCCGGAAGAAGACACTCCTCGTGACCTCAAGGCATATGCAAAGAAGCACGGCGTCGGGCCAGGCTGGACGTTTCTGACCGGCAAGCCGGACGACATTCTGCTCCTGCGCAAGTCGCTCGGCTTTTTCTACGACGATCCTAAAGAAGATGCCGACAGGAACAACCATTCAGGCATGCTCGTGGTTGGGGACGAACCTCTCACGCGCTGGGCGATGTGCCAAGGCGGGGCCGCCCCCGAGTGGATCGCCACCGTGATCCAGACAGAGGCGGATGCTCCCTTCAAGGGCGCGGTCGACGGGGTCCGGCAGGCAGATCCGGCGCTGCATGTGGCAATTAAGACAGGGGCCAGCGTAACCAAGCCGGTCGCTCATGTTCACCGGAAATAGAACAGTCGGCGAGTAATACTGGACGAATACAAAAGAACGGCCGGATCTGTGTCCCGACCGCTATGACGACAGATACTGCCGAATCCCCGCAAACGTGTCACGCCAGCCAACTTCGCAACCCGCATAGAACTCGTCGGCCGCGCAATCCACAGGAAAGCCATCCTGCACTACTCGCAGTGACGCTTGGCCCGGTCCGATCGGAATCACCGTGAATTCACTCGTGAGGTCGGCCGCAAACGGCAGCGGTCCGCTGCGCGCGAAGTACTCGAAGTCGGAAAACACGAATCCTTCTGGGCGGATCGAAAACACTCATGCGACCCGCGGTGATGAAATCGGGCGAGTCTTCTTCGCCCCAAACGCCGACCCAGACCCCACCCGGCCTCGGATTGACGATGACGTGCGACGCGCCCCACCATTGCCGGATCGCGCTCGGCGTATGTAGCAACGCGAACAGATCCTCAGGATCAACGTCGAAGACTTCCTCGTGGATGTGCTTGCGAGTCGTCATAACAATCGCCTTCCCGGGGAAGGAATCTCAACCCTCGTCCATACGAACCAGCGGACGATCTCGAATCACGCGGTTAAAGATCCAGTGCAGCAGGCTTACTACCAGCAATTCGATCGCGACCAGAAGCCAGAGATACCCTTGACTCCAAGCCAGCCACGAACCTCCCACAACTCCCAGCATCGCAAACATCGTAAGAAATATCAGCCCCATGTTGCGCGCGGATTGTTCGCCTCGCGCCGCCGGCCGAGAAAGCGGCAGGTATTCTTCCGCCAACCCGGGCAGAAGGGAAAGCGTAGGGATGGCGATCAAGCCCGGCACTGTCAACAGCAACGATTCGCGACCACCCGGAGCCAGATACGCAATCAGGATCCCGGCCAGGCAGATTGAAGGAACCAGGAGGTAGAAGATAATTGCCTTGCGCACACCGTGAAAGACGGACGCGGCGCTGGCTAAGGGCGCGACCGCAAAGATGTCCGCCGCGGCGTAGTGCGGCGACACTCGCAACGTCTCTAATGCTGAGATCGGCATCGACCCAAGTATCCATATTGTAATCAACGGCATGAACGTTGAGAAAGCGCCGCGATTACGATCGAGCAGGCTGATCAACGGAAAGACCAGGAAAATGGTCAAGGAAGGATAAAGGCGAAGTTTGATATCGCGGTCGCGTCGCATGTAAACCGCGGCCAAACGAAAAGCCCAGCGCTCGATTGGATCTCGCAACCACCAACGCAAGATCGGATTACGAATCGATGTCGAGCGGATACGGATGCGCGTGGGTTCCTTTGTGCGGCTACCGCTCTCACTCAGTTTGGTCAACCCCTCGCCGTAACTCGGCGCCAGCCTGCCAATCGCTATGTAAGCCAGTCCCGCGGTAAATACCAAACCACAGACAACCAGCGGCAACCGGCAGCTCACCCGCTACCAACGAATCGATTCCGGCGAACCACGCGGGCGGCAGAGGAAAGAGATAACGGGCATAAGGTTCCAGGGTCAGCCCCGCAAATCGCTGCAACAGGCGCGGTACAACCTGGTAGCCTCCGATGAACAGTATGGCCATCCCCACCTGTGACCAGGCAGCGAAGTTGTCAAACTTTTCCCGATCCAGAAATTTGATTACCAGGCCATAAGTGCAGACGACCGCCGCCGCGCAGAAGATGCAAAGCATCGTCATCGAAATCACATGCACGAGCGGAAACCACACTCTCGCGCCACGCGCAGCCAGGCCAAAGAAAGTCGGAAACAGGTTCAGCGCGCCGGCGAGAACGAGCGTGAACGCAATCAGGTTCAGAGACTTGGCCAACAGCAATGTCCGTGGATGGATTGGCCTATGCACCAGCACGTCGCTTTCGTTTGCATTGAACAGAATATCGCCCGACTCTGCGGTTACCGCCATGCCTACGACGAAAAAGGTCATCGAGTGCAACAGGACGGTGTAAGTAAACACGTCCATTTCGATACCCAGAAGCATCAGCCCGTTCATCAGCCCGACGAAGACATACATCCCGAGCACGAAGTACAAACTGCGGGGTTTGCCACCGCGCGACATCGACTGGGTAACGCGCCCGCGGGTGCTTAGCCGAAAGTAGCACTTCAGCAACGCCCAAAGTTGCCGGCGGTCGATCGTTGCAGTTTGGTCCGTTGGGTTTTTCATACCCTGTGGAGCACGCATTTACCTGGTGAGGACGCGAGCAAACTCTTCCGCGCGCGCCAGAAGATTTTCCGTGGCCGTCAATTTGTTGAAGACGTGCTCTAACGATTGCCGGCCGGTTTGTTCCATGAGTTGCTCAACCGTGCCGTCGGCCACAATCGATCCCTCATGAATAATGACGACTCGCTCGCAGATGCGTTCGACGACGTCGAGGATATGCGAGCAGTAGACGATCGTCTTGCCTTCGTGAGCCAAAGACGTAATCAATGTCTTCAGACTAAGCGCGGCGTTGGCGTCGAGCCCATTCAACGGCTCGTCAAAGAAAACGATGTCCGGGTTATGCAACAGCGCCGCGGTGATCACAACTTTCTGCCGCATTCCCTTCGAATAAGCGGAAAGCTGTTTTTCCCGCAGGGTGTCGGTGGTTAGATCAAAGAACTGTCCAAAGCGCTCAATGCGCGCGGTCGCCTCGCTCTCAGGAATGTGATAGAGGGCTGCCACCAGTTGCAGGTATTCCCAGGCCGTCAACGTTTCGAAGACCGCGCCGGTTTCCGGCACATAGCCAACAATTCGCTTGACGCTGAGCGGATCTTTGACGACGTCAAAGCCGCCAACCTCTGCTGTGCCGGATGTTGGCATCAACATCCCGGTCAGAATCTTTAGGGTTGTGCTCTTGCCCGCTCCGTTCGGGCCCAGCAAGCCGACCAGTTGCCCGGCGGGAATATCCAGATCGATTTCCCGCACCGCCACCTGCTGGCCAAACTCTTTCGAAAGGTGACGGATCTTGATCATGAGACTGTCGTGGGAGTTCGGGGTTGATTCATGGCAACAACTCTCTGGGAATCTATTTGCCCAACACCGCGTCAATTCCCGAAAGCACGAGGCCCAGTGGCGCCCGCGGCAATCTCCCTGCGTGATCGGTGAGCAGGCCACCAGACATCACCTTGAGAGATCACCACTCGCTGCGCTCCAGTATACGTTGGGACGCAGTAGCAACGAACGGGTCGGACTCAGCACCGATTTCCGCGCAGACTTGATTCATAGCTTCCGTCACATGATCGGGTGCGTGACGGGCTATGTATTCTGAGAGAGCATTGCTGAATAACTCGCTTCGTGACTTCTTCATCCGACGCGCCAGTCGCTCAGCCTTCGCGAAAACGTCATCGGGAACTGACACTGCGGTTTTCATACCGGGAGTATGACCAGCTTGGAATAGACTATCAACTGGACAGTTTCACGCTTCGACGACCATCAAGCGCTTCTCACGATCAGCCGCGTAGCTGAGACAGGCGAGAATGTCCTCTTTTGTAAGGTAACGAAAATCTTGAAGAATTTCGTCCTGAGTCATCAGCTCACTTATGATGATTTCGGTGAGTAGTGAATATTCGAGCTTTCCGTCGGCATCCTTGTTGCGAATGAACGGCCTGGAGTACGAGATAACAAGTGACGTATCGAATGCCAAGCGCTTTAGGGTTGACTTAGGCCCGTTGTTATCATGCAACTTCCTCTGTAAGGAGATATTCGCAGAATTCGAGCGCTTGCTTGAAGTCGCCCAAGAATACCCTGAGGCGAGGCGGCGAGTTTCTATTAGTAGCTTCAGACAAGATACCTCACTTGACCGGGAATCTAGTCCGGTCGCAGTTATGTGCCGACAATTCGTTGCTTCCAGTAGCCGGGTTCACGGCTGAAGTGCATGACAGCAACGATGAGAACGAAATCAGTCTCGATGGTGTAGAGGATGCCGTAAGGAAAAACTTGCGCGAGACATCGGCGAACATCGTCGTCGATCACACGCCATCGGGTCGGGGCTTCCAGTATTCGCTCGATGGAATTCTCAATCGATCAATGAACCGCAGTTGGAGTTCAGGATCACGCTCGGCGTAGTAAGACGCAGCCGACTCGTACTCCTCGAGCGCTTCCGGGTGGAAGTCCCATTTCATCGCTTAAGAGTATCGCGTACCTTGCGGAGCGCTTCCGGGCCGGGAATCGTTTTCACTTGGCCGGAGCGCACGTCGTCTCGTCTCCGCTTCGCTTCCGAGATCCATAACTGCTCGATTCGGCCGAGTTCGGCTGTATCCAGGCTCTCCACCAGAAGATCGGCAAGCTTTGCACGCGATTCAACCGGTAAGTTCATGGCTTGCTCAGCCAATTGTTCGATGGTTGCGCTCATAGGTTCCAAGATACGCCACTAGACTAGAGTGCTCAAGCTCTTTTGGCCTTCGACCGATCACTGTCCCGGCGCGGTTGTCGATCCTTTATCGATCTTCGCTCCGAGCTTCACCACCCACAGACCTGAATCGATGTCGTTGAAATAGATCAGGCCTTTGTGTGGTTGCGCGCCCCAGGTAAACGGCAGGTTCGGGCGATACCCTTCCGGGTCGCCGGTCCAAACCCTTCCAATCTCCCGCCCCTGACGATAAAGGTCGCCGCGCAGCTCGCCGGAAACATCGACGACACGACCGCCTCATCATATTTCGCCAGACCTTCACTTATGGCTAATCCCTGGAATACGATTTCGCATGAGTGTTGCCCGGCCACGGCCGGATTCATCATGACAGCCGCCAAAACATGCGCGCACACCTTGAGCGCTGTATTGAATGGATGAAAACGCGCTAATATGCTCACCCGATTTTGAGGAGGAGGAATGAGACTGTTACGAACACTGATTCGCGCAATGGCGACGCTGCTGTTTTTGGTTAGCGCTTTCGCCCAGGACCCCAACGTCAAACATTATGCGAAAGATGGATTGTCATTCGACTATCCGGCTGGCTGGCAATTCAGCGATCAGAGCACGGGACAGATGCAATACATCCAGATCGCGCGCGACGGCTATGCAGAGATCCGCATTCGGGTCCCGCGTGAGTGGCTGACGACCCCGGAAAAAGAAGCAGCCGCAAAGAAACTCATCCAGGATCAATACGTCGATAACTTTGCGACCCAGGTTGAGCAGGCGCAATTGCATCCCAAACGCTCAACCGTAACCATTCAGATTTCCGGGGCCGATGCGGCAGGCGCACGCGTGCGGGCGGTGATGGATGGAGAACCGGGGGGCATGGATTCCTACTTTCGTATCATCTCGGTTAGATTGGTCCAATTGTCCATCATCGGCTCAGAAAAAGAGATCGCAAAGTCGGCGCCTGTCCTGGACCTGATCCGTAACAGCCTGGCGGTCGAGCCTCCGCCGCAACCAAAATCGACGCCGCAGCCATCACCGACGAAGGGAAAGCCATAGTAGTGGTGAGCATGATCTCTGATACGATTTGAGGTAATTTCAAAACGAAATCATTTGGAGCAGAAAAAGTGATCATTGGACTTCCGAAGGAAATCAAAGATAACGAATACCGCGTCGGCCTGACCCCTGCGGGAGTGCGCGCGCTGACTGACGCCGGCCATCGCGTGCTGGTAGAACATGACGCGGGCGAAGGATCCGGCTTTGAAGATTCTCTGTACCATCGCGCCGGCGCGACGATCATCGAATCGGCTGACGACGTCTGGGCTGAGGCCGAGATGATCGTCAAGGTAAAGGAGCCGATCGCGCCAGAGTACCCACGGATGCGCGAAGCACATTTGCTCTTCACTTATCTTCATCTGGCTCCGGACAACGAATTGACCGGGGAGTTGCTCAAGCGCAAAGTCACCGGCGTGGCCTATGAGACGATAACCGATCGCAAAGGGACTCTGCCGTTACTAACGCCCATGTCGGAGGTTGCCGGCCGCATGGCCATCCAGGTAGGCGCGCACTATCTGGAAAAGATGAGTGGCGGCCGCGGCATCCTGCTCGGCGGAGTGCCGGGGGTGCCGGCAGCCCGCGTCGTGATCATTGGCGGCGGGGTCGTCGGAACGAACGCCGCGAAGATCGCCGTCGGGATGGGCGCTCATGTAACGATCATCGATAACAATCTCGATCGGCTACGCGAGCTTGACGACATATTTCTGTCCAAGATCGCCACGCTGGCGTCGAGCGCTTACATGATTCACGACGCGGTCTCTCAGGCCGATCTGATTGTGGGAGCAGTGCTCGTGCCCGGGGCCGCCGCACCCAGATTGGTTACGCGCAGCATGCTCACAGACGTAACCGACGGTGCGGTCATAGTTGACGTAGCTGTCGATCAGGGTGGTTGTGTCGAGACTACACATCCGACTACGCATTCCGATCCAACCTTCTACGTTGAAGGCGTGCTGCATTACTGTGTCGCCAACATGCCCGGCGCTGTGCCGCGCACTTCAACCTTCGCGCTGACTAACTCGACTTTGCCTTACGCACTGAAACTGGCGAACAATGGTTTTGAGGTTGCGGTAAAGAGCGATCCAGGCTTAGCCGCGGGCGTGAACACCTACGCCGGCAAGTTGACCTACGAAGCTGTGGCGCTTTCACAGGGACGCGAATACACGCCACTGGATCAGTTGCTGTCGACGGCATGAAGATTCCGAGGAGTGTCCTCAGCCTATTATCTATTCTTTCGCTGGCGGGGTTCTGTCTCGGTTTCGTTTTGCATGCCTTGACGTACTTCGGAATTGATCCAGGAAGCAGCGTCCCCACAACCTTCCCTTTGTCCGCGCGTGGGTCGAGCCACCCGATCACGAAAGCCGAATTCATCAAATACAGCGCGTACTGGGCTCGGATGACCTCAAGTCATTGGATGGCTGTTTGCTCTCTCATTGCGATGGAGTTCTATGACTATCTAAGGCGACGAGTGCTTAAGTTGACTGGTTGAGAGATTGGCTTTTCTGAAGAAGTCCCGCAAGGCAATTCGTGAGTTCGTTCGCCTTCACCGGCTTGTAGAGAAAAGCGTCGATCAGATTCTCTACGGTAACGGCTGCCTCTTTGTTTTCCTGTCCGGTCAACAGGACGATGGGTAGATGAGACAGTTTGTGACTGCTGCGCAGGAAACGAGCCAGCTCCTGACCGCTGAGATTAGGCATGACCGCGTCTGTAACCACCACATCAATCGGTGAAGTAAGGGCTACTTTCATGGCTTGCAGACCGTCTTCAGCGGTTAATACTCGGTAGCCGGAGCGCTGCAGAGTGACTTCGAGATAACGCCGGACGGAGCGATCGTCTTCGACCAAAAGGACGCACGGCCGCAACGGGTTCTGCGCAATATCTATCCCCTCATTCTGGTTGAGAGCTGCGGATGGTGACTGTTGTTCCTGGTTCATTGAGTTGCCGGCAACAGCTGGATTTGAAAGCTATGAGAGGCAATGCGAGCGAGATGAACGCACCGAAGAATAAATCCGCGTCGGCCAAACCAGAGTAAGCTGAGCGTCATTTCGTTGTCAACGAGGCCCCGCTCATCAACAAAGATCATCTCGGTTTGCTATACTTTCGTTTTCGTTTTGACCCCGGATTCCTGGCCGGGAAGCTCGGTTAACCTGGAAAGTCCCAAATGTACGAATTCGCAGTCACACCGGCAGTAACACAAATTCGCCGCCGCGGCGTCGAGATCGCGGACGTCACGGCGGGAAGCCTGGGCGCCGAGTTGGAACTAGAGCCGGGCGACCGAATCATGCGCGTCAATGGCCGTTCGGTGCGCGACTATCTGGATTTTCGCTTTCAGGCGTCAGGCGAAACCGATCTCGTCATCGACATTCGCAAGCGCACGGGTGAGGACTGGGAGTTGAACATTGAGCGCGATGAGGCGGAAGATTTTGGTCTCAGCTTCGAACAGATCGTTCCGCGACAATGCGCGAACGAATGCCTCTTCTGTTTCTGCAAGGGCAATCCTGAGACCGCACGTCCCTCACTGTTTGTCCGCGACGAAGACGTACGACTTTCATTTCTCTACGGCAACTACACGACGCTCACTTCGATTAGCGAAGACGAGATGCGGCGCGTTATAGAACAGAGGTTGTCGCCGCAGTATGTTTCCGTACACGCCACGGATTTGGAAGTGCGAGCTTACCTGCTCGGCGTGGACCAGCCGCGCGCGGACATCACTGGGAAGATGCAGCAGTTGCTCGATGCCGGAATTGAGATTCACGCGCAGGTCGTCTTGTGCCCGACCATAAACGACGGCGAGGTTCTGCAACGAACAATTTACGATCTCGCTGAACTGCATCCCGGTGTTAGTAGCGTGGCAATTGTGCCGCTCGGGCTGACTCGCTATTTGAACGACGCGCGATTGACGCCGGTGACCGCGGAGTTCTGCCGGCGCACGATCGGTGAAGTTTCACTTATCCAGGATGACTTGCGTGCGCGATTGGGAACCACGTTCGCGTTTCTTGGTGACGAGATTTATCTGCGCGCCGGCCGTCCCGTTCCCTCGCGGAAACATTACGGTGACTATCCGCAGATTGAAGACGGCATCGGCATGGTCCGCAGCTTTGCAAACGAGTTTGCAGCGTTGATGCGCAGACTTGAACGCCAGCCACCGCGGAATCCTGAGAAGCTGTTCGGAACGATCATGACAGGAACTCTTTTTGCTCCGGTCCTCCGCAAGCACCTCGTGCAAATGAACCGACGGTTTCACACGCGCCTGCAGGTTGTAGCGGTAGAGAATGAATACTTTGGCGGTGATGTAAGTGTGGCCGGGCTATTAACGGGTGGAGATTTTGCCGCGGCGAGCGAACAGGTGCTTGGTGGATTCGCCATCATTCCGCGCGTAGCGCTGAAGAGCGACGAAACAGTAATGCTGGACGGAATGCGATTCGAGGAATTACAGAAAGAGTTTGATGTGCCACTTTACGCACACGACTTCGCGTCATTCGCTTCGGCGCTGGATTCAGAATCAATTTGCGCTCGTCAGGAAGTAAGAGGCGAAGCGGCCTAGCCGTGGAAAAACGAACTCGGCTGACGCGCCTGATTCGAAGTGGCAAGTCATACCCGCTTAATCGTACTTCAAAAGATGAGTGAGCCAGACCAGATAGCAGGCGAGGCCTTACGCTCGGCGGCAAAAAGAATTCTCGACGTCGGTTGTGGCTGGAACAAGACGCCGGGAGCGATCGGCATGGATTCCAATCCCCGAACGCACGCCGATGTGATCCACGATCTGGGTGACCTTCCCTATCCTTTCGCCGATGATGAGTTCGACGAAGTGGTTTGCCGCCATGTCGCCGAGCACGTACCGGATGTCATGGCCTTCGTAACGGAACTGTATCGCATTACAAAGTCCGGCGGTCGAATAAGGATTACCACGCCGCATTATTCAAATCCTGATTGGCCCACCGATCCCACGCACCGCAATCATTTCAACAGCTACTCTTTCAACTGCTTCATCGATGAGCGCCAAATCTTCCCCTTCTACACTGAGGTAAAGCTAAAGCCGATACGCACCTATGTGTCCCTCGCTAACTTGTGGCGGGCGATCGGTCTGGAGTTCGTCGTGAATTTCGATCAACGCTGGCCAGGTTTGCGCTTCACACGCAAGTTCTGGGAGTTCTATCTCAGCACCATTTTTCGCGGCAAGGAACTGCAATTTGAGTTCCAAGTCGTCAAGAAAGGTTGTTGAAAAACCACTCAATAAATCGGGGAAACTGGATCAAATCCAAAAAATTGAATCATCCGGGCGCGCCGCCCGCCAAATACGCTAGAGATCGACTGCCGCTGACCGAAGGAACGTTTCTTGCTAAAAATTGCTATGAAATGAAGCAAGTAATCGGGGATTCGATTCTCTCACTCGCGATCAGGAGCAGTTTTTCTGACGGTAGCTTGCCTCGTGGCTCAAATTGCAGTCTTACGTAATCTAGGAGGAGGTTTACTATGAGTAGGTTTGTCAGTAAAAAGGGGATTGCCCACACTTTTGCGGCCCTCGTGGTGTTATCGTTTACGGTGGCGCTCGCTGTCGCGCAGACGACAACGGGTAACCTGCAGGGCGTTGTGCAGGATCCGAATAAGGCTAACGTGACCGGCGCCACGGTCAAAGTTACAAATGTAGATACGGGAATAGCCAGAGAAACGACCACCAATGACGAGGGTTTCTACCGCGTCACCAATCTGATTCCCGGTGAACACTATAAAGTAGAGGTAACGGCGCAGAATTTTGCACCAAAGGCGGTTGACAATGTCGTAGTTCGCCTGGCCACAGAGAATACAGCCGATGTGCAGCTCGATATTCAGGGAACGTCGGCAAATGTAGTAATCACGGCGGAAGCACCGCTTATTCAAAGCACACAGAGCCAATTATCGCAGGTGTATACACCAAAGCAGTTAACACAACTGCCTTTCAATGGCTTGATCGACAATCTGGCGCTGCTGACCCCGGGCGTGGTTACGCCGGGCGATGCAGACTTTACCAATGGCGTCGGCATCAGCGCCAACGGTAATCGTGCTCGCTCAAACAACTTCCAGATTGATGGCCAGGATAACAACGACAACTCGGTAGCCGGCCCGAGCACCTTCATTACCAACAGCGAAGCTATCGGCGAATATCAGGTCATTACGAACACGTTCTCGGCAGAGTTCGGTCGCAACAGCGGCGCCCAGATCAACCTGATTACGAAACCTGGGACCAACGACTTTCACGGAGCGTTCTTCGAACATCATCGCAACTCGGCGCTGAATGCTCGTGACAACATCGAGAAGCGGGCGCAACAGACCTTCCAGTTCATGGGTGCGAACCCCGCGGCGGCTAATAGCGCCGTGTTCGCCAACCTGGGTAACCGCTTCCTGAGCCCGACGCCTTTTCGTGAGAACCGATTTGGCGGCTCGATCGGCGGACCCATTAAGCATGACAAAGCTTTCTTCTTCGTGACCTATCAGGGCACCTACTTCAGAGGTGAGGGTGAAACCGATAACTTAACTTCAGCAAGTCTGACGCCTACCCTGGCCGACGCGACTTTCCTGAACACGCGGTTCGCCGCCGCGACTACGGGAGCGCTGGTCTCAACGGCCATCGGAGGCGGGCCGACCACTGTCACGGGCCTCGGCACGTTCATCTGTGCGCCGCCGACTATTGATACCGACGGTAATGCTATTCCGGACCAGTTCCAGTTTGGCCCCGGCAATGTCTTTGGCCAACCTACAACTCCCGGATTTCTGGCGCCGATTGCTGTCGTAGACAACGGAGCAGGTGGCCGCAGAATCATCTCCGGCTGTGAAGGCGTGCGCATTTACAAGAGTGATGCCACGAACCAACAGATCATCGGCCGAGTTGATTGGAACCTGTCCAGCAAGTACCAACTGAACACTCGCTACATCTACGATCACGACGAGAATCCGGCCCCGGCAACGGGACGTTTCCTCGCAGGCGCGGCATTTGGTGTTCCTTCCAGAACCAACAACTTCGGCATTTCGTTGACGCGGCTGGGTTCCAAGTGGACCAACGAGGCTCGCTTCAACTTCTCGCGCCTGAACGTAACTTTCGGAGATACTTCGACCCGGCCCGGACCGGAAATCAGCTTTGGTTCTTCACAGCGCGACCTGTTCTTCAATTTCGGTCTCACGTTTGGTACGCAGAACAATCTGCCCCAGTCCCGTAAGGTCGATGTGTATCAGTACCAGGACACCATGTCTTCAACTATCGGGGATCACGCCTTGAAGTTTGGTGCGGACATTCGCCAGCAGAAAGTGAGCAACTTTTTCTTGCCGAACTTCCTCGGCCGGTATCAGTTCCGTTCGGGCGGCGCAGTGCCGGCCAACACGTTCTTTAACTACGGAACAACCGGACTGAACGGTACAGCCCGTACCACGGCGACGTCTTTTGAGAACTTCCTTCTCAACCGGCCGGCGATTATTAACTTCGCGCTGGGCAACCCCCGAATAAATACCGATCAGAACGATTTCTTCTTCTTCGTACAGGATGATTGGCGAGTTCGGCCCACGCTGACACTCAATCTGGGATTGCGTTACGAAGTTTCGACGCAGCCATTCAACCCGATCATTGATCAGATCAATGCCCGCGAGGCGAATGCTTCCACGGCGATCTTCAATACGGCGTTTCCGCTTTCCACGCGGACTGCAACGAAGATTCCGACAGACAAGAACAATTTTGCTCCGCGTGTAGGGTTTGCCTGGTCGCCCAACATTGAGTTCCTGGGCGATCACTTTAGCAATGGCCGAACGGTCTTTCGCGGGAACTTCGGCATATCCTATGATCCCTCGTTCTTCAACATCGTCCTGAACACGGTAACTGCTGCTCCTTTCGCAGCGTCCGGAACGGTCCAAACGACGCCCTTTATTCCCGGCATTGCGTTCCCGTTCTTACCGACTACCACGGCGCAGCTTAACACCACGCCGGGAACAAACGGTGGCGACCCGCGACTCTTTAATCAGACGCGCGTTTCAAGCGACTTCCACAATCCGTATGCAATTTCTTACGGGTTCGGCGTACAGCAGGAGCTTTTCAAGAACACCGTGATCGAAGCCCGTTACGTCGGAACGCAGTTGAGAGGTCAGTTCCAGACTCTCAATGGTAATCCCGACATTCGCTTCCTGCTCGCGGCTGGAAGCGCAGTCGGCAACCTGACGGCCTTCACAAACGGTATCGCCCCGGTTTCTTGCGTCGCCAGCGGCGATCCTACGTGCACCGCTCCTACAGCGGCGAATGGTTGGCAGACTCGCAGCGCGGCTGCTTCCACGGGCAACGGTCGCCTTAATCCCTTCCAGGGAGCTACGCGCATTCGCGTAAACGGCGCTTCATCCACCTATAACGGTCTGCAACTGGAGCTTCGCAGCCGCTTCTTCCAGAGCCTTTCGATGACTGCAAACTATTCGTTCAGCAAGACTCTCGATAACGCTTCCGAGATTTTTGGAACGTTGGCTGGTGGTCAGGCTGTTGCTTCGCCGCAGGACCCGTTCAATAGCACCAACGGCGAGCGCGGTCTGTCGGCGTTCCACCAGAAGCACATCTTCACGTCGAATTTCATTTATGAACTGCCGTTCTACAAGGGGCAACGGGGAGCTGTTGGTCATCTTCTGGGCGGGTGGCAGTTGAACGGAATTATCCGCCTGGGATCGGGACGGCCATACACGCCGGTTGAGGCTCTCTCGACCGTTGACGCTGGGTTCGAGAATACGTTCACCAACGGTCTGCTGCGTCCATTCAACGGTAATACGGCCTTGCCTGACGGCACGATAGCCTTCGGTTACCAGGCCGCGTGCAACATCCTCTTCGGAGGTCCGTATTGCGATTACAACGGCGGGGCTCTGGATCCCGGGGAATTCGTGATCTTTAACACGCTCCGTCCGGGCACCACCGGGACGGTGGTCTCAGCGGCCAACGTTCGTTCACAGGCTCGCTTAATCTACAACGATCTGGGCTTGTTACAGTTTTTCGGCTCGGCCTCTAACCCGCTCGATCTTGAGGCGTTCAATCTCTTCCGGACGCCTTTTGGCAACGCGGGTCGTAACACCTTAAGCGGTCTGCCGTCCTACAACCTTGATTTCTCGCTTTTCAAAACGACGAATTTGACGGAGAACACCAAGCTTGAGTTCCGCGTGGAGTTCTTCAATATTCTTAACCACCGCAACTTTGGCGTGCCCGATGCGATCACGGAAGATGCCGCGACCGCCTTTACCGTAAGCAGCTTCCAGAATCCGGGCTTCAACCAGGGCAGCAACCGCGGTATGCGTCTGGGCCTTCGCCTTACCTTCTAAACCCTACGGCGTCTACGGCCGTCTTTTTTGACAGGGGAGAGAGTTTGCGTTACAAGAACTCTCTCCCCTGAATTTTTTTCGCAAGGCGCATGCTCTACGTGTCAACTCTAACTCTTCACTTCATCAAACAACGGCGAGGTTAGCCTATGTCACGCAACTTCATCACTCCCGTGCTGTCACTCCTGTTGGTGAGTTCATTTGTCTTAGCTCAGCAGGGCCGCGCAAGAACGCCCGCGCGCCCGCAACAGGACCAGGGCGAAATCGTGCGCGTCGGCACGAGCGCCGTGCAGATCGAGGCCATTGTCACCGACAAAACCGGGCGGCGAATTGGCGGGCTCACCAGTACAGACTTTCAAGTCCTAGACGAAGGCGCAGCTCAGACGCTGGATTATTTCGCGGCCATCGAAAGCTCCCGCTTACGCTCGGGGGACACCGCGAGCGGTGCCACACCCGCCGGATCGGCTAAATCGGATTCGGCTGCATCCGTCTCACCGCTGGCGCGACCCTATCGGGGACGGCATCTGGTCCTGGTGTTCGACGATCTGAACCTGACCTCTGAAAACTTTCTGCGATCGCGGCTCGCCCTGGCGCAATACATCAATAATAAGCTGACTCCGGAAGACATGGTGGCCATCGTTTCGACTAGCGGCTCCCTGGGATCGCTCCAGCAATTTACCAACGACAAGCAGCGGCTGCTGAGCGCGCTCAACCGGATCGCTTTTCAAATTCCCACCCACGAAAAGGCCGGCCCGCCCCACTACAACATGACGTTGGCGGAAGCGGTACGGATAGATGCGGGTGACCAGCAAACGTTGGACAGGGTCAAGATGAGAGTGCGGTCGGAGGAGCTAATGACGCCCGAGGGATCCATTATCGATCAGATGAAGGGCGAAGAACGAAAGATGAACGCTGAAGGGCAGAGCGATGCGCTCGACAGCAGGGTGCGGACCCAGGCCAGAGCCATGGTCGCGCAATTGGGTCAAATGACCCGGAATAACCTCAAAACGCTCAATGGGATCTTCAAGGGAATGGCTGAATTACCGGGTCGTAAGATAGTTCTGTACCTGAGCGAATCTTTGCTTACGCTTGGCGGCACTACCGAAGACCTGTCCAATCAGGTCCTGCAGTTGATCGAAACTGCGCGGCGCGCAGGTGTCAGTGTCTATGCGCTCGATGCCGCGGGGCTGCGCACAAGTAACATCGCCGCCAGCGAGCGCGTTACCGGAAGTGGGACCCTCATAAGAGTATCCACCCCGGAAATGGCCCTTAGCGATTTTGAGCGAATGGGTGTGGCGCGGGCGCTGGTGGCCGGCACAGGTGGAGACTTGATTGCCAATACCAACGACCTCGAGTCCGGGCTTGAACGGGCCGTGGAAGATTCGAGCAGCTATTACGTCATCGGTTTCAAGCCCGCCACGCTCGACAACAAATTCCACCGACTTGCCGTCAGCGTCAAAGGCAGGACAGAACTTGTCGTGCGCACACGTCGCGGATACTTCGCGGTCAACCAGGAGACGGTTAGCGGCACGAATACAGAACTGGCGGCCGCGCTCATCTCACCGATCCCTCGCATTGATGTGCCGCTTGAAGTGGTCGCCAACGTAGTGCCAAAAGGGAACGAACAAATCGTCATGACCGGATTGCACGTGGGACGCAACTACCTCACGTTGCCGGCGCCCGCAGCGGCAGATCAGACGGCTGCTTACGAAGTGTTGGCCTGGGTTTTTGCCGCCGGACGTGACCAGCCCGCCGGCGTCATCCAACGCACGTTAACCTTTGACCTGTTGAAAGACCCTCAGGCGCGCGAGAAATTGAAGACAGAAGGCTTCGTTTATGTTCCTCAACCACTGACGCTGCCTCCTGGTGTCTATCAGATCAGAGCGGTCATCCGTGAAAAGGCGACCGGCGCCGTCGGATCGGCTTATCAATTCTTTGAAATCCCGAATGTCACCGACAGGAAAGTCGTCTCGCTGAGCAGCCTGGTTTTGACAAACTCAGGTCGCGACGGTTTTAGCGGCATTTATAGCTTCAAGCGCGGAACCGAAGTCGATCTTCGTTACGTCATCTATAACCTGCCATCTCAAACCACAGGACTGGCCCAGCGGGTAAAGTTGTTGGATGCGAACGGTCACACGCTTATGGATAGTGAATTGCCCCTGGCAGCAGCAACTCCTCAGGCTGCCGCCCAGGCGACGCGCTTCAACGTGCCAACAGCGCGCGGGCGCTATGCATTGATCGTCAGCTTACGCGATGCTAAAGGGAAGGTGGATATCGAACGCCGGGCGGATTTGGTAGTCGAGTAGTCAGATTCCTCCCTCTCCAGTCACCGCTCCAGTTTCACTAGCCGCCCCTAATCCGAGGATTTGGAATAGAACGAAATTCATAGTCCGGGCCCGGCACTCATGAAAGCGCGTGAACCGAAAAAAGCCCGCCTTACCAGTCCTCTGCAGTGCAAATCCCAAATCGACGGCCTGCGGAACATTGCTTGCTTAAGCAGCCAACCAAAGTTTTTGCGTCCGGTCTCCCCGTCGTAGCGGAAGCCGACTAAGAAATCGGTTCTTCAACATACAAAAGGAGGAAGTAGCGATGCGTAGCGTTTTTCGCTTGTTAGTAAGCGGGTTCCTCGTCGGATTGTTTGTGGTCGCAGTGTGCGGCCAGGCAAGTCAAACCGGCGGACTCACAGGAGTGGTAACTGATAAGGCCGGTGCAGTGGTGGCCGGCGCCACGGTCGAGATTATCAGCGAGGCGACCGGAAGGTCGGTCCGCACGATGACAACCGGGGACGATGGCGGCTTCTCAGTTGCTTTGCTGCCGCCGGCAATGTATCGCCTGGAGGTCTCTGCGGCTAATTTTAAGAAGGCCGCGGTCTCGGGCGTGCAGATAAAGATCGGTGAAGCCACTCGGCAAGACGTCACCCTCGAAGCAGGTCGCATTGAAGAGGTTGTCAACGTCGAAGCGAATCGTTACCTATCAAAGCTGCCTGCCGTTTTCGGTTACCGACGGCACCAGCGGTACTGCTTTCGGTGGCGGCGTGGGAACTGGCCTGCTTATTTGTCGTCCCGCGTTCGATCCGGCTAGCCCGAACAATACCGCTAATCAGACATTATCAATGCCTGGTTGCACACCTGGAACAACCACAACCAAATGCCTTCAACCTCTGGAACCACCCGATCTTCCGTGCTCCGTCAAACGTAGCGTTGGCGCAATCGCCGTTGACGACTACGTTTGGTCAGATTACTGAGACCGCGGTTCCGGCCCGGCTGATTCAATTCGGGTTGACTTACAGACACTAATACTCAGTCCGGTGTTTACACAGATAACCTTCGCCGGGCGGTTGCTGCAACCGTCCGGCGTTTGTTTTGGGTTGGCTTTTCACTGCCTGCTGTAGCATCATTCGGAGCCCTGCCGGCGAATGGAGGTAAGATGCTCCACTTTGTGCATCGTCCGCTACCCGCTTTAGTTCTTCTCTTGATTGCAGCGCCTGCCTTTGCTCAGCGCGACCGTGACACCTATACCGGCGCCGGCCAAACGATCGAAATAACTGGTGAAGTCCGAGTCACCGACACGAGTACCTCAGCGCAGGGTATTCAGGTCCGCCTGGAGAGATTCAGCGGCGGCGTTATTGATCAGATGCCAACCGATAGTCGCGGCCGATTTCGGTTCATTAATCTTCAACGAGGCTATTACAGAGTCATCATCAACGCGCCCGGTTTTCGTCCCACGCAACAGGACGCGGACCTTCAGGTAGTCTTTCGAGCATATCTCATCTTCGATCTCGTGGGCGACAAGTCGAAGGGCGCCGGCGGAATCGCCGATTTGACTGATGTGGTTGACGCCAGAGTACCGGCTGAGGCGCGGGCGGAATTTGTTCGGGGCCGCGAGGCCCTTTCGAAAAAGAGCGCGCTGGACGCAACCGCGCATTTTCAAAGAGCCCTGTTCATTTATCCGGAGTTCTTCGAAGCCCACTTGCTCCTCGCCACTGCCTTCATGGATCTTCGCGACTGGCAAAAAGCCGAAACTGCCATGTTGCGGGCTTTGCAGATTAGGTCGGACAATTCCACAGCGCTCTTGGCGTTGGGCGAGATTTACTGGCGAGAAAAACGATACGACGAGGCTGAGCAAACCCTCCTCAAGGGACTCAAGCTCGAAGAGAAGAATTGGCACGGCAACTTTACGCTGGCTCGCCTCTACTGGGATAAAGGCGACGCCATGAAGACCGGCCCCTTCATCGGCCGCACGTTGCAGTTGAAGCCCGACTTTGCCGAGGCCCATCTCCTCGCCGGCAACATCCTGCTGCGACTAAATCAGCACCAACGCGCACAAGTTGAATACGAAGAGTATCTTCGCCTTGCACCCAAGGGTGAATATGCTGTTGAAGCGCGCGATCTATTACAGAAGCTCCGCAAGAAGACCGACACCAGGAAGTAAAAAGCTGTCACCTTTTGGAAGCCCTTTCGCCACTTTCCCCCGCTCAGTGTTACCGGGAACCGTCCAAGAATTTGCATAAAAATGCAAAAAATCGTAAGGTGGGCCGCTGATATTATCTTAGCGGGCCCTGCCAAGTGAGGCTTGATTCGGCCTCCCAAACGAGGCTCTTCCCCACCGGCTGAATCCACTCAAGAGCTAACTCAACTTATCTGAGTCTCTCCGGGGCCTCTCGATTTCGCTGCCTGCGATGCCCCCGTCTCCCAAAGGGAGAAGGCGTACTCATCGAGTATCCAGGCCTCGAAATCCTGCAAGCCGCTCCACGAATTTGAATAAAAATTCAGAAAACTGTAGCGCAGGCCTAATAGCCCATATTCAGGCGCTCTAACGACTCGGAATTCTGCTGTTTCGATATTGCAATTCGGCGGCGCGAGGTTTGCATAAGACAAACGCTCTACCGTCCCTGATCCGCTGCGTCGCCAGCCATTATCAGTCCCGGGGACAGGGGAAAAACAGGTCTTCATTAAGAATCGCTTGGAAAAACGTTCTCTTTTACATTCGTCAGTCCTGGTCGTCCTGAGCGGCGGTTGCCGTTCAGGGCAAGAGCTTGAACCCTATAACCCAACGAGGAGCCACCTATGAGTACATTTAGTCGCTACTTAATCGCCCTGGCTGTTTTCGTGTTCTGCGCCGCCTCCGTTTCTGTCGGCCAACAGACGACCACGCGCGTCAGCGGCACGGTCAAAGATACTGCCGAGGCAGTTGTGCCCGGCGTGAAGGTCGTTTTGACGGACACGAAAACCAACGAGACAAAAACAGTCAACACTAATGACGAGGGAGCGTTTGTGATTGTCGACGTTCGTCCCGGTAGCTATATGCTCACGGCTGAACGCGCGAATTTCAAGAAGCTGCAAGTCCAGAACGTTATAGTAAACGTGGACACCCCTGTTAATTTGACTCTGACACTGGAAGCGGGCGGCGTTGCCGAGACGGTTTCCGTGACAGCTTCCGACACTCAGAGCCTGATTCGCTCTGAAGACGCGAAGCTTTCCACGACCGTTGACGTAAGACAGGTCCAGGACCTGCCGCTCAACGGACGCAACCCGATCAATCTGGCTGGCGGTATGGCCGGGGTCAATTCCAATACGAACATTCGACAGTCCGTTATCAACGGCTTGCGAGGATCGTTCTCGAATATTACCTGGGACGGTATCGAAATCAACGATAACCTGGTCCGCACCGATTCACTCTTTGGCGTGAATACCCCCAGCGTGGCAGGTGTGGCCGAGTTCACCCTGACTACCCAGAATGCCGGCCCCGACGAGGGTCTGGGAATTGCGCAAGTCAAGCTCACGACCCCGCGCGGTGGAAAGAACTATCATGGCTCGCTCTATGATTTCTATCGCAATAGTAAGTTTGACGCCAACACTTTCTTCAACAACAACACGATTGACGCCAAGACCGGCGCGAGCCTGGCGAAGCCGTTGTTGCTTCAGCATCAATATGGCGGCAATATCGGCGGCCCGTTTGCCTTCCCCAAGTTTGGCGAGGGTGACCCGCATCTTGCAGAGAACCACAAGCTGTTCTTCTACTTCTACTACGAGAAGACCAACACCACTCAGGATTTCACCCCACTGCGTACGGTGTTGTCCGCGGGAGCGCGCACCGGGAACTTCTCCTATCTGGCTACCTGCGGAGTGACCGGCCAACCTGCTTGTCCGGCAGGCATTACCAACGGGTCGGTTCAGACGGTGAATGTGTTAACAAAGACCGGCCTGGCTGTTGACCCGCGCATGTCTCAGATCATCAGTCTGACTCCGGCTTCGAACAACAATGATGCCGGCGACACCCGCAACACTCAGGGCTTCCGTTTCAATACACCCAACGGCAGCACCGGCCGCAACATCGGGTTCCGCATCGACTATGATGTGAACTCAAAGAACCGGATCGAAGCCGTCTATACGCACTTCCTATCGATCCTGCCAAACGACGTTCAGTTGAACAACATCGGCGAGCAGTTCCCCGGTCTACCCGGTGGCGGGCAGCAATCCGCCCGGCCGCGAGTTGCGCTGGCGTGGATCTCAAGCCTGTCTTCCAGTTTTACAAATGAAGCCCGGGCTGGGTTCTCTTCGAGTACGCCCTTGTTCTTTAACCGGGAAAAATTCGATTTGGGTTACCGGTTGGGGCTGCCCCTGATCACCAACCCGATTCAGAATTTCCTGCAACAGGGTCGCGCCCCGCGCAACTATGACGTCATTGACAACGTGACCTGGGTCAAGGGCAACCACGTCCTGAAGTTCGGGGCTTCGTCTCGTTTCATCAGGATCCTTAACTTCAACGATGGCGGCATCATTCCGCAGTATACTGTCGGTTTCAATTCGACCACCAACCCGTCCCCTGCGGGTATCGCCGCCAATACGACGAACTTCCCGGGTGGCATCTCCTCTACTGAGCAAGGCAATGCCGCGAACCTGTTGGCACTACTTACGGGCAACGTAGCCTCGGGTGCCCAGACATTCAACGTTGCTTCCCGTACCTCCGGTTTCAGCCGCGGGGTTGGCTCAAGGCGTAACCTTGATTACAACACCCTGGGAATTTACGCGGGCGACACCTGGCGCTTCCGCGAGAATTTGTCCCTCAACCTCGGCGTGCGCTGGGAGTACATCAGTCCGCTCACCGAAAGGAGCGGCCTGGGGTTGATGCCGAAAGACACTTCACTCGCAGTCCTTAATAATCCGTTGGCAGTGCTCGACTTTGCCGGCAAGGGCACCGGACGAGAGTTCACCGGAAAAGACATGAACAACTTTGCGCCGAACTTCAGTTTCGCGTGGGATCCGTTTAAGTCGGGCAAGACGTCGATTCGTGGGGGATTCGCAGTTTCCTACGCCATCGACAACAACGCCACCGTGCTTAACAATTCCTCCGTCGGAGGAAATGCAGGTTTGCAATCGACTGTCAGCAAGGACCTTTCCGGCACCGTAAGTGGCGCTGGGATCGTTACGTTAGCAACACCTGTGTTCAAGGTTCCACGCACTTTGGAAGATCAACTCACGCTGAGCCAGGCACCAACTCTATTTACCACAGAGTTCAACCTGGCCACGCCTTATGCCGCACAGTGGAATTTCGGCATTGAGCGTGAAGTCTGGAAGGACACTGCTCTCTCGGTGGGTTACGTGGGCAATCGCGGTGTGCAGCTAACCCGAGGTATTGACACCAACCAGGTGGTCGTTTTCCAGAATGGGTTCTTTCAGGACTTCCTTCGCGCTCAAAACAATCTGGCACTGTCAACAGCTCTCAACGCAACTAATCCAGCCATTGCGATTAGCGGAGCTTTTAATGCTGCCGTTCCAGGTAGCCAGACGCTGACCATCTTTCCTAAATTGGGGGCGGGCGGTAACCTGGCAAATTCCACCATCCGAACCCTGCTCAGCGAGGGCCGGGTAGGAGAGTTGGCTTCCAACTACATCAATAGCCGCTGTACCTTTTTTATTCAGAATCCGGCAATGGGGTGCCTTGCCAACTTTGGTGTTGGCGCCAATACCGCAACGCTGGGCCCTGAGTTCTTTCTGCCGGCCAACAAGAATGCCTTTGTTACCGACTATATCGGCAGCAGCGGCTGGTCCAGTTACCATGGCTTGCAGGCTGAGATCCGCAAGCGCTTAACCCATGGCTGGTACTATCAGGTCAACTATACCTGGAGTAAGGCCTTCACCAACGCCGAACAGGCACAGGCCGAGTTTTCGCCTTACCTGGATAACACCATCGGTGACCCCCTGGAGAAGAAGCGCAACAACCAGGACGTCCACCACATCATTAAGGCCAACGCTGTGTACGAACTTCCGTTCGGACCTGGCAAGCAGTTCTTGAATGGCGGCGGCATTGGCGGCAAGTTGCTTGGTGGTTGGCAGATCAGCGGTATTGCTCAGTGGAGGACCGGAAGACCGATCTCGTTCATCTCAGGACGTGGAACGGTCAATCGCAACGGTCGCTCTGGCAACAACACTGCCAACACCACGCTGACCATACCTGAACTACAGTCCCTAACCGGGTTGTTCCACAGCCCCATAACCGGACTTCCGTTGCTGCTTGATCCTAAGTTGATCAACCTGACCAGCGGGCGAGCCAGCACTACCTATTTCAGCCAGCCGGCGGCAGGTACGTTCGGCAGCTTGAGCCTGACGCCTGTTGACGGCCCGGGTTACTGGAACGTGGACACCGCGCTGATTAAGCGGACGAAGTTCAGCGAGAGCCTCAATCTTGAATTGCGGCTGGAAGCCTTCAACGTCTTCAACCACACAAACTTCTCGGTGGACAACTCCCTCGACATCAACAGCACGAGTTTCGGGAAGATCACCAGCGCGTTCGATCCCCGAATTCTGCAGCTTTCGTTTAAGTTCAACTTCTAACCAATAATCTTGGGAGCTCTCAGCCGAGCTCCCAAGATGCTTTAATTCCGGGCGTTGTCTTTTTAAAAGACCACGCCCGGTTTTTTGTGTTTACCTGAAAGACAATAATCCGGATAATGAGGCTTCCTTGCGGAATGCGCCGTGCTCTTGAAGCAGTTCCTTAATCCAAACGGGAGAGAACGCCATGAATAATCCAAGCTTGAGCCGGAATACAAGGCTCTTATGCCTCTTTGTAATGGCAGTGGTCGGCATGTCCGTGCTTCAGGCTAAGCCCGATAACAAGCTTGCGCCCGCCGAAGTGGTCGCTAAGCACCTCGAGTCGATTGGCTCAGCCGAAGCCCGAGCGCGTGTTAACGGCATCATGATCAAGGGCACTTGCGTAGTGACAATTCGGCTGGGTGGAAAAGGTCAAGTGGACGGTCAGGCAATTATGGCCTCACAGGGGAGCTTGAATCTCATCAACATGACCTTTGATTCACCCGCATACCCAGGGGACTCGCTCAAGTTTGATGGGAAGAAATTCACGGCCAGCCAGTTCAAGCCGGGCGCGCGCACGGCGTTTGGAGCATTCTTTGTGCAATATGACATCATATTCAAAGAAGGCTTGATCGGCGGAGTGTTGTCAACGGCCTGGCCCCTGCTGGATCTTAAGCAGAAAAACCCAAAGCTCGAATATGCCGGCCTGAAGACGATTGGCGGTAAGCAATTGCACGCGCTCAAATACACGCCACGCAAGGGTTCGGATCTAAAGATCGCGCTCTTCTTTGACTCAGAGACTTTTCAACACGTGCGAACCGAGTATGAGCAGACCATCTATACGAGCGACCAGCAGAGGATCGGTACAGGGAGCACCCAGAGGTCTTCAAACGCGCGCATCAGCGTGGTTGAAGAGTTTTCTGATTTCAAGCCTGAGAGCGGTCTGAATCTTCCGCACACTTACAAGTTTGAACTTTCAGTTGAGTCTGAAACAAGGCCCGCGCTGGTTGACTGGGTCTTCAATCTCACTAGTTTCAAGTTCAATGAGCCTATGGACGCCAAAGAGTTCAGCGGGCTGTGATCCTTTCGTTTCAAATCGCTACGCCATCCACAAGCCGGCAGTGCAAAGCTTGATTCAGTTTCACAAAACGAGGATCATTCCCAACGAATGAATCCACTCCAAAGCGAACTCGCTCTCGCCCCGCTGGGGGCGGGTGACCTGATTGATCGCGCGGTACGGCTGTATCGCCGCCATTTCCTCACGCTCATTAGCATCGCAGCGCCTCCCGTGCTGATCTCGGCGCTGGGCTCGACAATTACCACCATCGCTTTTCGCGAACTCACCGCCACGCCCAGTGACGTTCGGATGGCGCTTTACGTGCTTATGCTGTTGGGCGGCGTCATCATCATAGGTTGCGGGTCGCTCTTCAGCATCATCGTCATGGGCGGCGCCACGCGCAATCTGGTGGCCCACCTTCTCTGGAACGAACCCGTCACTGTACGCGCGACATACCGCGCAGTAAAGTCGCGCTTCTGGGGACTCCTAGGCGCAAGCTTGATGGTAGCGCTATGGCTTGGTCTCGCCGCGTTGGGCGGCTTCATGGCGTTCTACCTGGTTATCGCAGTGGTTATGCTCGCCGCCTTCGCGTTTACGCCGGTCTTGTCCGGATGGGTGTCCGGGATAATTGGCGGGTTAGGCACGATCGCGGCGATCGTTCTCGGCTTAATCCTCTTCTTTTTCCTGGCCGGGCGCATGGCTTACGTACCACAGGCAATGCTGGTGGAGGGTAAAACCGTTTTTGCCGCGATCGGCCGTAGCTTCTCTCTGGCCAGCGGCAATGTACGCCGTCTGATGGCGATGACGCTTTTCACATTTTTCGGCACTTACTCAGCGCTGATGCTGTTGATGATTCCGTTGGGATGGTATGGCTATTTGAATGGCGTAGACCTCTCACCATTCGGCAACACCTGGCCAACGTGGTATTCGATCGCTTATCAAGTGATACTGCAATGCAGTCACATCATGCTGGCTCCGATCTGGATGTTGGGGTTTTCCCTGCTCTACGTTGACGAACGCGTCCGGCACGAGGGTTATGACATCGAACTCATGGCCGCGCGCCAGCTGCCCGAAATGCCGAAGTTGCCGGGAGTCGTATCGCCTTTCGCACCTGCGCTGGTTTCCGGCCGAGCACCGAAGTTTGTGCCACCACCTCCCGGTACATTGCCCAGCGGATCCGTTCTGGGTTTGAGTTAGCCAATTGCGCATGCACATGATTCCAAAACGGGGTAGCAAGTCGCTCACCATTTGTTTCGCGGTCCTTGTGTCACTTGTCTGCTTTAGTCGCATAGGCGCCGCCACGCTTGCCGATTATCGACACCGAGTTTCCCAGGCCATCACTGTGAGCGCGCAGTTGCAGGCCGCATTCGGTAACGAAGAACTATCGCTGCCGGAACAATTCGTCACGGCTAACGTTGCCCGCATTCGTGAACTGTTACCGGTAAAGGAAACGGTATTGCTCGACGGCCAGAGTGTTATGGTCGACAACGCCTGGCTTCACGAAGCGCTGCAGAATTACGAGAAGACCAACAGGAGTAAGGCCCAGCGCCTGGAAACACTCGCCCGCATTGCCGAGCGTTTGCGCGCGCTCGATGAACGGCTGGACGAAATGCAACGCGGAAAGTCTGCAAACAAAACTGACAAGGACGCCAACCAAGGGAGACTCGCGGAGATTCTGCGCCGGCCGGACTATAACCAGACCGTTACCGAAGGGAGTGCGCTTGAGCGTTTGTGGACCAGTTTCCTTCGCTGGCTCCTCAGCTTGTTGCCCAACACAAGGCCCCTAATTCCTAATGGTTCTCCCTTTCTATCAAGACTCGCGCAAATCATCGTGGTAGTTGCCTGTCTCGGCGCAATCGCATTTCTGGTTTGGAAACTTGCGCCGCGATATCTGAGCAACCGCCGCAGCAGGAAGAAGCAGAAGCGGGAAGCGCGAATCGTCCTGGGGGAACGGCTCGAGCCGGATCAAACGGCTGCGGACTTGCTGGCCCAGGCGGAATCGCTGGCGCGCGACGGCGACCTGCGCGGGGCCATTCGCAAAGCCTACATTGCGCTCTTGTGTGAACTTGGCGATCGCAAGATCGTGAGCCTGGCTCAGCACAAGACCAATCGCGATTATCTGCATTCAGTGCGCGAGAGAGTGCATCTTTACAGCTCGATGCGACAGCTTACAAATAGCTTTGAGGTTCACTGGTATGGTCTTCAGCCTCCCGCGGAGAATGACTGGACTGAGTTCCGTAACGGCTACCAGAAAGCTCTGACAGTGGAATCGGGACCATAAGGGGGTCCTTCATCCGGAATACGTGTTCATGCGTCAACGTCTGGTAATTGTCATTACGCTGATTGTCGTGGTGGGTGTGCTGGTGGCGCTCAATGCAGCGTCGTATGTGAAAGTTGAACCGACCGCGGATTCGGAAGCGTCGCCCGACCGATCGACATTTAGCTCAGGCGCCACGGGAACCCGCGCGCTTTATGACTTTCTACACGAGTCCGGTTATCAGGTTGCACGCTGGCGCGAATCGACCGCGTCGCTGTTGAGCTTCAACGGGCCGAAGCCGGAGACGATCGTCGTTATCGGCCGCACCGTCGTTCCCTTTTCAAAGGCCGAGAGCAACGAACTCTTGCACTGGGTCGAGAACGGGGGCCGTCTGGTTATTATCGATCGCAGTCCTGATCTGAGTTTGTTGCCCCCATCGGGTGATTGGACCATCGGGGCTCATCTGACGAGCTTCCCCTGGTCTGATCTCGATCCGGCCAATTTCGAACTGATGACCACCGGGGTAAAACCGGTGCCGCCTTCTCAACCTACTTTGCTGGCGCGGGATGTCGAAGCAATCCTGCCTTCGCGATTCGCGGGAGCTATTACTGTCGCGCCGATCGCGAAGAAAACGGATCAAAAGAGCAACGCCGGTGGCCCACACGACCAGGAAAAGTCGGAAAGCGATGACAGTGAAGAACAGTCAGACGATTCCGGGGGATCAGAAGAACCAACGCCGGAGACGGGGGGCTATGGGCCTCCACCGCCCAGGACCGAGACAAAAGTTTCACCCGCGCCGGTCGTGAATTTCATGCAGGAGCGTGGCCCTCTACTTGTTGAGTATCCGCACGGCAGCGGGCGCATCGTACTACTTTCCGATCCTTTCATAGTCGCTAACAACGGGATTAATCGGGCCGACAATCTGCAATTCGCGATCAATGTAGTCACCGGCAACGGCGGTCTGGTGGCGTTCGACGAATTTCATCAGGGGCACACAGCCACGCATAATGCTCTGATTCAATACTTCGAGGGCACGCCGATCCTGGCGCTTTGCGGGCAGTTTGCGCTAATCGGGTTGATGGTCATCTGGTCTCGCGGCCGGCGGTTCGCGCGACCGTTGCCGCTGCCTCAGGTAGATCGCAGGTCCAGTTTGGAATTCGTCGCGTCGATGGCCGAGCTGCAACAACGCGCGCGCGCTCACGATCTCGCTCTGGAAAACATCTACGGTCGCGTGCGTCGCGTGCTGGTACGTCATGCCGGCCTGAGTAACAGTAGTCCGCGGACGGAAATTGCGGCGCGCGTGGCGGCCCGATCGGGACTCAACCAGCAAGGGCTTGAAACGCTGATGCGTAATTGTGAAGATACCATTAACGGCGCACCGACAAACGCGAAAGAGTCACTGCGCATGGCAAGACGTTTGCGCCAGGTCGAATCTGCGCTCGGCCTGGGAATGCGAGCGCGCGATGTCCGACAAGCCGCGGAAAGGACTGATCTTTGAGCTCTAACAGCTTCAGTCGCCAGCGAGCGCGCAGCGGCGATGCTGAAAGACAAAGTAATCTCAAATTTCAAATTCAAGATTCAAGATTCAAGATTCAAGATTCAAAATCCAAAACCGGAAACTAAGCAATGCCTGAATACCTCTCTTCGACAATCGCACACATCACGAACGAGCTGCGCAAAGTGATCGTCGGCCAGGACGGACCCATCGAACAAATCCTGGTCGCGCTGCTGGCCGAAGGCCACGCGCTGATCGAGGGCGTTCCGGGAACAGCGAAAACGCTGACCGTGAAAACGCTCGCGCGCATTATCAACGCGGGCTTTGGCCGCATCCAGTTCACTCCCGATCTAATGCCTTCGGACATCACGGGAACCAACGTCTTCAACATGGGCTCGTCGAGCTTCAACCTGCGCCGCGGTCCCGTCTTCACTGACATTCTGCTGGCGGATGAAATCAATCGCACGCCGCCCAAGACGCAGGCCGCGCTGCTCGAGGCGATGGAAGAACGACAGGTAACCATCGACGGCGAAATGTATCCCCTCTCGCCGATGTTCACGGTGCTGGCGACTGAGAACCCCATCGAGTACGAAGGAACGTACCCGTTGCCCGAAGCCCAATTGGATCGTTTTCTCCTGAAGATTCTGCTTCCCTACCCTTCGGTTGACGAAGAGCATCAGGTGGTCGCGCGTTGGGACGCCGGCTTTAATGCGCGGCGGTTGGATCAGGTCGACATTCAGCCGTTGCCTGATGCCGACGCAATCTCACGCTGCCGGGCCGAGGTTCGCAATATGCGGATCGAGCCGGGCGTGCAACGTTATATCGTCGACATAGTGCGCCGCACTCGCGATCATCCGGCGGCGCATTATGGCGCCAGCCCGCGCGCCGCAGTCGCGTTGCTATTGTGTTCGAAAGCGCTTTCCGCGATCCGCGGCCGCGACTTTTCGACCCCGGATGATGTGCGGGACATTGCGCGGCCCGTGCTGCGACATCGTCTGACGCTGCGAGCGGAAGCCGAACTCGACGGCGCGACGCCGGATTCGGTGATTGCAGATATTCTGCAGACCGCGGAGGTGCCCAGATGAACTCAAGCATGCGTCCGAAGAGAATCGCACTGTGGTTTTTGATTTGCTCGGTTGCGATCAGCGCGATCCTCGGAATCATCATCGTGCTTGCAGGTACCTTCAGCGACCTCCAGATTCGAATCATCCTCACGACCCTGACAATTTCTGCCGCCAGTATTTGCGCTCTTGCATCGGGCGCGTTATGGGAGAAGAGGCGCGAGAGGCTCCTATCTTCGTCGGGCGCGATCCTCGCCGCGCTGGCCGCGGTCCTGGTAGTCGCTGGCATTTGGACCAGGGCCGAGAATAAGCAGTTCTGGAAGTTCGTAATCTCAGTTAGCCTGCTGGCGGTGGCAACTGCCCACGCGTGTCTGCTGGCTTTGGCCAGGTTGGCACCGCGGTTCGCGTGGACCAGAGTCGCGGCGTCAGTAGCTGTCTACTCTCTTGCGGGTCTCTTCATCTACATCATCTACTTCACTCCAAAAGGCGACACCTGGGTTCGAATCATCGGAGCGACCTCGATCATCGTGGCGGCACTGACGATTCTGACTCCAATATTTCAGCGCTTGAGCCGTGGCGACCTTGACGCCCTCGGAGGCAAAGCTGCAACGAAATATCGCCCTTTGTGCGCAACGATCACTTGTCCGCAATGCGGTGTGGCACAGGCTAATTCGCCGGACGAAATAAAGTGCAGCAACTGCGGTTGTAGATTTGTGCTGACAATTCTTGACGATAGTGGCTCACCCGAGCTGAGAAAGTGATGTTAGTGGGTCGCGTTGCGGCTCTGCCTCCGGCGGCAAAGCCGCAAAAGCATTTGGTAATGCGTTTCATTTTCTCCAAACTCTTCTACGCGCTCCTCGCGGTGGGCTTCGTCCCGCTCTCGCTTTCGTGGGGCCGACCGATGCTGCGCTGGGTGGCGCTCACCTATGACCTCGTGCTCATCGCACTTGCGATCTTCGATGCCGCGAATAGTAAGTTGCCGGCGAGAATCCGTATCGAGCGGCACTTTGGCGGCCGCTTTGCCGTCGGGGCCGAAACCGAGGTGCGCATCGAGATCGCCAACCACACGCCGCGCGACATCTCGCTCATTATCAAAGACGAATATCCACCGCAAATGAAACTGTCCGGAGTGCGCGAGGCGCGTATCGATGTTGATGCACAGACCACAGCGACCATGATTTACGGTTTGACTCCGCCAAAACGCGGTCGCTTCGAGTTCGGTTTGATTGCCGTGCGTTATCTTTCGCGCTGGCGGCTGGTGTGGAGTCAGACTGGCGCGGGCGCGCCCGACGCCGTCAAGGTTTATCCCAACATGCGGCGCGCGCGCGAAGCTGAGTTAAGAGCTTTGGGCGCACGTTCGTTTGTGGCTGCGCGGCGCAAATCGCAATGGCGCGGTGAAGGACGTGATTTTGAATCACTGCGTGACTATGTGCGCGGCGACGAGATGCGCCATATCTCCTGGACTGCCACCGCGCGCCGCGGAAAGCTGGTGACGCGACAATATCAGATGGAACGCGACCAGACGATTCTGATCGCCCTCGACGCAGGCCGTCTGATGACCGCGCGCATCGAGGGCGAAACAAAGTTGGATTCGGCCGTGCACGCGGCGCTGGCCCTGATGTCCGCGGCGGCGCGGGCCGGCGACAATGCAGGGCTGTTGGTCTTTGGCCGCCGGATTCAGGCCTACCTGCCACCCAAGCGCGGCGCGGAGCATCTCGATGCGGCGTTGGAAGCCCTGTACGCGGTTGAGCCGGAAATGATCGAGCCGAGTTACTCGCGGGCTTTTGAATTTGTGGCCGCGAATAGCCGGCGACGTTCTCTGGTCGTGGTCCTCACCGACCTGGTTGATGAAGAAGGCTCGCGCGAGTTGCTGACTTCTTTGAAGCTGCTGCGCCCGCGCCATCTTCCGCTGGTAGTCACGATTGCCGATCGAGATTTGAAAGCTGTGGTGCGCGAGAGTCCTGAGAATGAGCGCGAGATGTTCACGCAATCCGTCGCCGAAGAGATCATGCACCTGCGCGAGGCGGCTTTGCGTCTGGTGGAATCGCAGGGCGGACTGGCCCTGGACGTGACTGCCGCGGTGCTGGCGCCGAAGCTATTAGAGACGTATTTGAGAGTTAAGGAACGCGGGCTTCTTTAACTAGAGTGGATCGTTTAGAGTGGATAATGCCCTGTCTTGCTTGGACGACCACATCGGGCGGGCGGTAGCCCGCCTCTAAACAACTGCTACTCTGCCGGTGCGTCTCTACCCGCCAGGAGGAGATACAAATACAAAGTTATTCCGGTAATTGCGCCGATTCCGATTTTGATAAGAGGACCGATCGGCTGAGGTGAAATAAACCCTTCGATAATTCCCGCCACAACCAGCAGCGGCACACAACCGACAATCAAACGCACTGCTTCCATCCCTCGGGATTTGAGGGCATCGCCGCGCGAAAGCTCGCCGGGCATCAACAGTGCGGTGCCGATCAAAAGGCCGGCGCCGCCGGCGATAAAGATACATGACAACTCGATTACGCCATGGCCTACGACGAAGCTAAGAAGATCGTTTCCGAAACCGGCCCGATAAGTGAGCGCGATGATGGCGCCAAACATCGCCCCGTTGAAAGCCATGATGTAAAGAGTGCCCAGGCCGAACATCGCCCCCAGGGCAAAGGCGTAGAACGTGACGCGAATGTTATTGGTGAAGATTTGAGTGGATCCGATCTGGTTAGCCTGGTTCAAACGTTCCCACCAGTGTTTCCGATTATTAATTACCACCTCGCGAAAGTACGGACTAATTCCCGCGAACTCTGAAAAATCCGGATCGTGGCGCGTGCCAAAAAAAGCGATCGTGCTGAACAAAAGAAAGACCCCAAACGCCGTCGCTGTATAGCGCCAGGTGCGTCGAAACGACTGTGGAAAGTCCCGAGCAAAGAAATTGAGGATCCGGGCGCCGCCCTGTGCGTCGGCCCTGTAAATACGGCCATGAGCGCGAATTACCAGGCTATTGAGGTAGTTAACCAACCGCGGGTCGCGCGATTCGGCGCGCGCAATCGCCAGATCGGAAGCAGTTCGCCGGTAAATGCGCCCCAACTCGCGCACTTCTTCCCGATGCAGACGCCGCAGGGTCATCCGATCGAGGAGTTCCAGCAGTTCCTCAAGCCTTTGCCAGACGGTCTTGCGCTCTTTGATGAAACGATCTATGGGCATTGCCGATTCCCCATTGCCGATTTCCGATTTTTGATTTTCGATTTAAAATCCTGTTGACCACTTGATCCCGGAAACATCTCTTCAAATGGACCGAGCTAACCAATCGGCAATGGGCAATCGAAAATCGGCAATGCTGGTTGAGTGTGTACCAAACTTCAGCGAAGGCCGCAAGAGTGAAACTGTCGAAAGGATCGCGCGGGCGATCGAATCGGTCACCGGCGCGACCGTACTGAATCGGCATATGGACGCCGATCACAACCGTTCAGTGATCACCTTTGTTGCCGGACCTGAGTTTGTAATCGAGGCTGCGCTGCGCGCCGTGGCCGCCGCAGCCGAGTTGATCGATTTGCGTCAGCACACCGGAGAGCATCCGCGCATCGGCGCGACGGACGTCTTACCCTTTATCCCTGTGAGCGGCGTTTCGATGGATGAATGCGTCGCGCTCGCCCATGAAGCAGGTCAACGCATCTGGCAGGAACTTTCCATTCCGGTTTATTTCTACGAGCGCGCGGCCCGGCGACCTGATCGGATCAGGTTGGAAAACGTGCGCGGCAAAGGTTTCGAATGCTTACGTGAAGAGATCAAAACCAATCCTGATCGCCAGCCGGATGTGGGAGAGCCCAGGTTGCACGAGGCGGCCGGGGCAATCGCGGTCGGCGCCCGTCCCTTCCTGATTGCTTTCAATGTCAATCTGCGCACCCACGATATCTCGATCGCGAGACGCGTTGCGCACGTGGTGCGTGAACGCGATGGAGGTCTCCCCTTCGTGAAGGCGCTCGGCTTTGAATTGCAGTCTCGCGGGCTGGTACAGGTTTCCATGAATCTGGTCGATTTCGAACAGACAAACATCGCCCGCGCTTTCCAGGCCGTCCACGACGAAGCGACTCGTCTGGGAGTAGCCATCTCCGGGGCCGAGATTGTCGGCCTGCTGCCGCGCGCAGCACTCGACCGAAGCGCTTCCTATTTCCCCCTGCTGGAGAACTTCCGTGAGACGTTGGTCCTCGAGAATCTGCTCGAGAAAAAAGGAACCCGCCGGACATAAGCTCACTTATCAATCCCGGCTGGCATAGAAGACCCGATTTTGCTTGCCTCTTGGCAGCTTCAAAACTAACGCTGGACAGTCCGCCTGCCTTTGTTTATTATGTTTCCCCCGCTCACGGGCGGTTCCCAACCAGGATTGGCCACCGCGGCCAATTTTCCAGTTAGGCTTCGGATCGTGTGTTAAGCGTCGCCACCCGCTGGGCGCCAGGGACGACTTCTCGCCGATTCATTCAAGGAGGTTAGCTATGCTCAGAATGGGAAAGAATCCAGCCGAAGATAAGGGCCAGACCCAGACCGACACCGAGAGTTACTCAACGCGCAGTTATTCACCCTACCAAAGCGGCGAGACGCAGACGCGGCCGGCAACGGAGAGCGCGGCGACCCCCAGGGCTTTGACCGAAAGCGAAACGATCGCGAGAGAGATCAAAGACGGCACGCTTAGCGGTTTTGTTGGTAGTGGCACGGTGATAACTGGAGAGTCTTCTTTCAAATCGATGCTCCGCGTTGACGGCCGCTTCTCGGGCCGCATCACCTCGGGCACCGGTACGCTAATCGTGGGCGCGGGCGGCCAGGTCGACGCTAACATCGAAGTTGATGTGTGCACAATCCATGGGGTTGTGAATGGCGACATCATCGCCGGCCAGCGCATCGAGTTGGGCCGGGCAGCGAAGTTGAATGGCAACATTCAGACGCCGTCGCTGGTGATCGAACAAGGCGCGGTCTTTGAAGGAAGCTGCAAGATGGTTCAGATGAAGACGGCTTCCGACAAGTCGCCCAAGGTCGAGCGCAAAGACAACGTGCTGGACGCCTCCAGACTGGAACCGGTGAAGGCTGATGCTGGTGGCCGGAAGGCTGACGACGGATCGAATAACAAAGCCGCCAGCATAACTGCAGTGGCCGCTAAACCTGAGTCGCGTTGAGTATTCCATTTCTTTCTAAAGGGCGGACTTTGTGGTCCGCCCTTTTTGTTTTTGTAACGCAAACTGGCAGTTTGCGTTACATTCGATCAAGGCCGCCCATTAGCCGCGACAATTCCCCTGCCACGCGGTACAATTTACTCACTCAACGCTCTGATCATGCTAACCGGGTATTTCCGAAAGACGCTCTGCGCCGGGTCGCTTATTGTCGTCTCAATGACGACCGCCGCCGCTCAGAAAGCATCCCGCGCGAACAACTCCAGGGCGATTCCAGCCAACACTCTACTGCGCATCCTTGGATATGAAGACGAGCGTCGATGGGACGACCATCTGCGTGTCCTGCTCGCCGCCGAAGATGCAAAGGTGCGCAAACGGGCGGCGCTGGCGATGGGACGCATCGGCGATGAACGCGCCGTGCCGGCGCTGATCGATGTGCTGAAGGAAGATGCCGACAACGACGTGCGCCAGATGGCGGCGTTCGCCATTGGCGAGATCGAATCGCCGGCAGGCGCCGATGCACTAATCGCCGTCCTGGACGACACGCGTGAACCCGCAGATGTGCGAGCGCGCGCGGTCGAAGCACTGGGAAAGATTGGTGCGGTTTTATTGAGCAGTTCCGCTGTTTCAGGTACTCAGGGCGCTCAACCTAAGGCGGAAGACACCGGACTAGCAAAGATCAGATTGGCGATTCTCGACGCCTTGAAATTCGAAGCCGGCCGGCGTTCGATGCCGGACCGCCTTACTGTTCTGCTTGGATTGACCGCGGCTTTGCGCGCCAGGCCCGAGGGCGCTGGTCCGGTCATTATTCGATTCCTCGGTTACTCTGATCCTCGCGTCGTCGCCGACGCTCTGAATACGATGGCGCGTTTGCGTTTGAAAGACGGAAACGATCGGGTGCGGCAGTTGCTCGATAATGGCGATGCAATTGTGCGCACGAACGCCGCGCGAGTGATCGGCGCGGCGGAAGACAAAGGCGCCTACGACAAACTTCTCGGACGCGCTTTGCATGACATTGATCTGCGTGTCCGGGTCAGTGCGATTCGGGCGCTGGGAAGTTTGAAGGACGCGCGTGCTGCCGAATCGCTAGTCCAGCGTGGCAACTCCCTGCTTATGTCCGAGCGACTACCCCAGACTTCAAGAAATGAACTTCTCGAAATCACAACTACTCTGGGACGACTAATCCCCAACACTTTCAATGAGAGCGCAGTCACGTTTCTGCGCAACATGCACAGTCGCACCAAAGGCGAGGCAGTTGAAGTTGAGATCGCTTTCGCGCGCATTGTACCCGGGATTTTTCAACACGATGCATATAAGGCCGAAATAGTAAGACGTAATGTAAGCTGGCGACAGCTGGCCGTTCGGGCGCAAGGACTCGCAGCGATTAGAGACGTCATTACTGGGGCGGCGACGGGTAGTGCTGGCGATAACGCTCTGGAAGCGGCACAGAAAGAACTGGTTGATATGCTGGGCCGTCCAGACACTCCAACACTTGCCGTCGCAGATATTTTGCAGGCGTACAGCAGCTTTAAACCTTCTGATGCAGATGCGGTTGCAAGAAGACACCTAGACGCCTCGGACGTTATTATTCGCGCGACGGCGGCGGAGATACTCGGAACCCGGCCGAGTGAAGCGAATACTCGTGCGTTGATCAAAGCTTTGCCGGTAGCGCTGCGTGACAAAGACTTGAACGATGCGGCACTCTCGATCCTCGATGCGCTGGCAAAGCAAAAGAGCGCGCCGGCTAATGATGCGATCAAGACTGCACTGGATTCATCAGACCATTTGATTCGCCGCAGAGCCGTGGCGCTTTTGAAAGCGAACGGCGTTGGCGATTTCTCAAACCGCATCGGCACCGTGAAGACCCGCAACACTGATGCCGACTATCGTCGCGCGATTGCGCGCATTGGAAAGACAGTAACCGCGACGGTGGTAACCAGCAAAGGATCGTTTGTCATCGAATTCCTGCCTGAAGAAGCCCCTTTGACGGTCGACAATTTCATTCAGCTTGCCCGCAAAGGTTACTTCAACGGCCAGAGTGTGCCGCGGGTTGTGCCCAACTTTGTAATTCAGACCGGCGATCCCCGCGGCGATCAAAACGGCGGGCCGGGTTACCAGATTCGCTGCGAGATTAACGAAGCTCCGTACGAACGTGCCGCGGTCGGGATGGCGCTTTCCGGTAAAGACACGGGCGGCTCGCAATGGTTTGTGACGCATTCGCCCCAGCCGCATCTCGACGGCGGCTATACTGTGTTTGGCCGGGTGGTTCGCGGAATGGAAGTCGTCGATAGTATCGCGCGGGGAGACACTATTCGCAGGGTGGTTGTGAATGAACGATAGACAGCACCACAGAGGACACGGAGAAAATAGAGGGATGTCGTCGCAGCGTTCCCCGCGCGTTCTATGCCTGCTCATCGGCGCCGCAATATTCCTGTCAACATCTGTCGCGCACGCCCAAACACGTCAATCAATCCCGCTGGAAAAACGAATTCGCTATCAGATTCACCTGACACTCGACTTTGAAAATCGCACGTACACCGGCACCGAACGGGTGCGCTGGGTGAATCGCGGCGACCATCCGACATCTACTCTTTATTTCCATTTGTATCCGAATGTTCGCGTGCCCGGTTACGCGCCCCCGACCGACAAGACTCAACTGTCAGACGAGCCGCGTCTGGAAATCTCTGAAGTACGGACGGTGAGTAATAACGCGCCTTTGCAGTTTGCGCTCGATGATCAGGAAACCACGCTGCGAATTAATCTGCGCGACCCGGTACCACCCAGGGCGGCAGTTGAAATCGATCTCAAATTCAAAGGCAGCGTGCCCGAAATCGACGCCGACGAAACGGGTCTGGTGACGCACGTGGTCCAGCAGGTAAGCGCGGCAATTCGCAGCACGCGTGAGGTGCGCCGCGCCCGTGACACGAACTTTCGCTGCCGCGGGGTGATAATGCTGGGCGCGTCCTATCCCGTGCTCGCTGCCCGTGACGGCGATGACTGGTTTCGCAAAGTCGAGTCGAACATCGGCGATGCCCTGACGACTGATGCCGCTGATTATGAAGTAACGGTTGACGCGCCGCTAAACGTTTCCGTTTTCACGCCGGCTAAGGCCCAGCCTGTGGAAGACCAGGACAAGGCCCGCTCCAGTTTTGCCGCCGAGAACCTGCGCGACTTTGCCATTATCGCCAGCAACAATTTGCGTTCCGAAGAGCGCGTAGTAGGCGGCGTAACTATTCGTTCAATCTTTCGGCCCGACCACGAAGCCGCCGCGCGCCGCGTGCTGAATATTGCGGCTGACGCCCTCCGCGTCTTTGTCGCCCGCTTCGGTCCCTTGCCGATGGAAACGATCAGTATCGTCGATGCTCCGCTGGTGGCCACACTGGGCAGCGCCGAGTTTGCCGGCTTGAGCGTTATCGCCAGCGCGTTTTATCTGGATTTTGATTCGCCGTCGATGCGCAACATGCCCGACGTGATTCGTGAGCAACGGGCCTCAGTCGAAAGCAGCCTGGAATGGACGGTGGCGCACGTCGTGGCCCATCAATGGTGGGGCGCGACAGTCGGCAACGATCCCGCGCGCGAGCCGGTGCTGGACGAGGCGTTGTCTAATTGGTCAGCCTTGCTCTATTACCGCGAGACCCATGGCGAAGAACAGTTCACGGCGGCGCTGGACGAACAAGTGCGAGGGGTTTACACCCTCTATCGCACGTTTGGCGGCGAGGACATGGAAGCCAGTCGATCCGCCCGGGACTATCGCAATTCCTTTCAATATTCGGCGATCGTAGGCAGCAAGGGCGCTTTGATGTTCGAAGCGTTGCGCAAGCTACTCGGCGACGAGAGATTCTTCGCGGCGCTCCGCGATTACTACTCCGCGAACTCGCTTGAAGTCGCGGACATGGATGATCTGCGTGGAGCGTTCATTGCCGGAGCGCCCGTCGAACAAAGACGCGCAGTTAGTCGTACTTTCGATCGCTGGCTTTCGAGCAAGCGCGGCGATGAAGACATTGGTCCGCCGGATCCCAAGCTGGCCGCGGAGTTAGGATTACCTAAGACAAACGTCAAGGGCGACCGGAATTTCTTTACCGCGTTTGCGAAGATCGGCAAGTTTTTCTGGCAGCAGATGACCCGGATTCGATAGCATTGCCGATTTTCGATTGCCAATTGCCGATTCCACAAACGGAAGATGGGTATGGTAGGCGCGGATCTAAGATCTAATCAGGCAATCGATTACCGAGACCATATCGGCAATCGGAATTTGGCAATCGGAGATAGTTCGGTGCTGCGGCCGACGCCTGTTCAGATCGAGCGCGAGCTGGAAGTCCTCAGCCAGTTGATGGATAACCAGTTTCGCATACCCGTGCTGGGCTGGCGCTTCGGACTGAATGCGATCATCGATCTGATCCCCTGGTTTGGCGACGTAGCTACGACCATCGTTGCGCTCTACGTGCTGGTTTCCGCGGTGCGTTATCGCGTGCCGAAGATCACTCTGCTGCGCATGGGCGTCAACATCGCCATCTATTTTGTCGGCAACCTGGTTCCCGTGGCTGGTGATCTGTTTGCCGCCTGGTGGAAACCTAACATCCGCAACATAAATCTCCTGCGGCGCCGGGCCACGGTTTCCGCAGCAGAAGCCAAACGCGGACGAACCAGCGACTGGCTATTCGTCGCGCTGATCGTGGGCGGGCTGCTGGCCTTACTTTTTGGCGCCGTGGCCTTAACAGTTTTCTTTTTCTGGTATGTCGCGACGCACATGCGGATGGCGTTGTGAAGTGATGTGGCACAGACTTCAGTCTGTGTTATGACTCTGCGAAACCAACAATCACAGACTAAAGTCTGCGCCATTACTCCTGTGGAAACAGTAATCGCCGTCGAGGATCTGAAGAAGACTTACAAGCCGAAGACGCGGAAAGGCGTCGAGGTCAAAGCAGTTGACGGCATTTCGTTTGAAGTTCCACGCGGGCAGTTCTTTGGCTTGCTCGGTCCCAACGGCGCCGGCAAGACCACGACTATCGGCGTGCTCACCACGCGGGTGGCGCCGACCGGTGGAACCGCGCGCATCGAAGGCATTGACGTCGCGCGCAATCCCGTCGCGGTGAAGCGCCGCATCGGTGTCGTGCCTCAGGTCAACAATCTGGACCGCAGTCTGACCGCGCGCGAAATCCTGCTGTTCCACGCCGAATACTTCGGGATTGCCAGACATGAGCGCGAGTCCCACGCCCAACAACTGCTGGAAAGATTTGAGCTCGCCGACCGGGCCGACGAAAAGGTGATCGGTTTTTCAGGCGGCATGGTCCAGCGTTTGAAGATCGCCCGGGCCCTAATGCACGATCCGGCGATACTTTTTCTGGATGAACCTACGACCGGGCTGGATCCACAGTCTCGCCGGGCCATGTGGGACCTGCTGAGCGAGCTGCACGCCAAAGGCCAGACAATTCTGCTGACGACCCATTACATGGAAGAGGCAGACCTGCTTTGCGAGCGGGCCGCAATCATCGATCACGGGAAGTTGCTGGCGCTGGATTCGCCTTCCCAGTTGAAACGCAGCGTGCCCGGTGGCTATCTGATCGAGTTACAGGCGCGCGGCGGGGTCACCGAATCGTTCGCCACGGCGTTGCGCGCGCTTACTGGCGTGGTAGACGTTAAGCCGGATCAGGATCGCGTGCGCATCTATGCCGATCGGGCCGAAGGGTTACTGGCTAACGCGATGCGACTGGCAAGCGAGCAAGGGGTGATGGTTACCGACGCGCACGTCGCCGAACCAAGTCTGGAGAATTTGTTCCTACATCTGACAGGACGTAGTCTTAGAGAGTAAATACTCTCTCGAGTCATGTCGTGAGTGTTCTCTCACCGTAAACCGAAAGGAGCTTCTGTGAAACTCTTCATCTACGCGATTGTGGTCAGCATTTCCTTTCTGTCGGTCTCAGCGATCCACGCGCAGCAGGCTAAGACTTCATCCGGGGCCTACACGACTTTCATCGGAGACGAACAATTCGGCACTGAAAATTACACTTTGACCACCAACGCGGACGGCTCTGCTCAGTCACAGGCCGATATCGCCTGGGGACCGGCGAAGTTCAAAGCTATTACCAAGCTAGCGCGAAACATGCCGGTGACCTTCACGATGGAAGTTAATGGCGCGGCGGTTTTGGTAGAAGAGTTTAGCGAAGGCCTTGTAAGAATAAAGCCCCAGGGTCAGCAGGAGTCAGAGGTAAAGGCCCATATCAACATGCTGTTCGAAAACGGCGCCTGGCATCAGTTCCTGTTCCTGTTCTTGCAGTATGATCCCGCGCGAGGCGGACAACAAAGCTTCGGCGCCTTCGTGCCTTCACAGGCTGTTCCATTCACTCTGAATCTCGAGCGCATTGACTCTCCGAGCTTCAAAGTCGGCGGACAGCAGATTGCCACTGAGCATTTTCGCGCGGGGACGAGTCTCGGGCTTGTATTCGAGATCTGGACGGACCCAGCACACATTCCGCTCTTTATTCATGTCCCGGCTCAGCGTCTAAGGGTCATCCGTAAGGGATCAGAGCTTCTTGCCGGCGTCATATCTCCGCCGCCAAAGCCGGTTACTTCGGTCAATGATCCATACACGACAGAGGAAGTGTCGTTTCAAAACGGCGAGCAGAAGCTAGTTGGCAGTTTGACGGTTCCGAAGACCGGGGCCAAGCCTTTCCCGGCCGTCGTCATCATCACCGGCTCTGGCTCGCAGGATCGCGACGGAATGACACTGGTGAACCTCTATCGCTTGATTGCGGAGCATCTCTCATCGAATGGCGTCGCCGTGCTGCGCGTCGATGACCGGGGCGTAGGCAAGAGTGTCCCGCTCAAACCAGGTGCTTATCGCGAGTTAATCAATGACTCAAAAGCGGCGTTTGAATTCTTGTTCAATCGGCCGGAAATTGATCACAAGAAGATCGCACTGGCCGGCCATAGCGAAGGCGCCGAAACTGCCCTGACGATTGCGGTAGAAGACCCGCGCGTCGCCGCCATCATACTGCTCGCCGGCATGTCGCGGCCGCTGGATCGAGGTCTGATTGAGCAGACGCTCAACGCTCTGGCGCTTGATTCGCCCGTCAATCCTTCGGATAAGACGCGCTACCCTGCGATGGTGACTCAGCTCGACAATGCTTTCCGCGACGCCAGGTCAACGCCGAAGCCTACCGATTCATCGACCGATCTGCGGGCATACCTTCGCCAACACCTCAACAGCGACCCGCTGGCGCTGGCGCGACGCGTGCGCGTGCCGACCTTGATTCTGAATGGCGAGCGGGACGATAACGTGCTGCCCTATCACGCCCTCGAACTGGCGCAGGCAATGGCCGACAGCGGAAACAAACAAGTGTTGCTGCGCATTTTCCCGAACCTGACGCATGTGTTCACGCCTTCTACTCGAGACAAGGCGGTCACTGAAGCTCAGGCGGCTGAGGTCAGCCCCGCAGTCCTGGAGCTCTTGCAGAGTTGGGCCGCAAACGTTCTGGTGCGCGGAAAGGACGGCGGCGCAGTGCCGGAGAAGTAAAAGCGGCAACGCACGCGGGAGACGAATTATGACTGCGACTATGATGGCTCTGCTTCATCGCGACCTGCGCGTGGCGCGACGCGAGCTGCAATACTTTCTGCTGCGCGTTGGTTTGCAACCGCTGCTGTTCACTTTCATTTTCGGTTTTGTCATGCCGCGCCTCGGGATAATCCAGCGTGGCTATACTGAGATGCTGCTTCCGGGAATTCTCGGCCTGAGCATGACGCTGTCGAGCATGCAGGCCGTAGCCTTGCCGCTGGTGATCGATTTCGGGTGGACTAAAGAGATCGAAGACCGCCTGCTGGCTCCGATCAGCATTGCCGGCGTCGCCATTGAAAAGATCCTGGTCGGCATACTACAGGCGATTATTGCCGGGCTGGTAGTCCTGCCCCTCGCGTGGCTGCTGATGAGGGTCCATCTGAGTTTGGGATTTATCGACATCGTCCAGCTTCTTCTGGTTGCGGTTTTGAGTAGCTGGCTCTTCGCGGCCTTCGGCATGGTCGTCGCCACGATTGTCGATCCCCAACAGATCGGTTTGGTGTTCAATGTCCTGCTGGCGCCGATGATCTTTTTCGGATGTGCTTACTATCCCTGGGCGACGTTACACGTCATTCCGTGGTTTCAAAAGGCCGTGCTCGTCAATCCGCTGGTTTACGCGAACGAAGGTTTTCGTCTGGCGCTGACGCCACAGATGCCGCACATGTCACCATGGCTGGTTTATGGCGGACTGCTGGGCTTTTCATTGCTGTTCACCTGGCTGGGTCTGCGAAAGTTTGAGAAACGCGCCCTTGATTGATGGCCTGGGGAGTTCGGGAGTTTTGGCGCTGTCCGCTCGTTTTCTCAACATATTCAGCGCTTTCTTTCAAGCACTTTCCTTGCGTATCTCGACGGCCTTTTGTTATAGTCGCGAGCAGTCATCATCCGGAAAATTGAAAGACACTGGCGAATCCCTCGCGGGGGATTTGCCTCTACAGAAAGGATTTCTTATGGGAAACGATCGTGACTATGGCGACAATATTTCGACGCGACTAACGTATTTTCTGGTGGGCGCCGGGATCGGCGCGGTGCTGGCTTTGTTGTTCGCTCCGAAATCGGGCGAAGAGCTGCGCAATGACATAGCAGATGCGACGCGCAAAGGTATCGATAAGTCGAAAGAAGCAGCCCAGCAGTTAGGCGTGAAGGCGACGGAATATTACGACACCACGCGCGCCAAGGCGGGCGAGTATTACGGAACTGCGCGCGAGACCGCGGAAGAATATTACGAAGCAACACGCGAAAAGGCTACTGAACTTTACGATACGGCCACGACCAAAGCCGGCGAAGTGGTCGCCAAGACTCGAGACGCGGCGACGCGTCAGGCTGGTTCCATTTCGGCCGCGGTTGACGCAGGCAAGAAGGCTTACGTCGAAGAAAAGCGCAAAACTGAACTTTCCGGCCGCACCGAAGCCGCGCCGACTTACAAGCCTGAAAAGGCGATGTAGAACTAACCGGGCTTAGCGCTTAGTGCTTTGATCTTCGTATCGGAGTTCTCGAGAAACTAAGCACGAAGCACGAAGCTCTGGCTGCCGATGAACGTACACGATCCACTGTTCTGGCTGGTAGTCATCACGGCGATCATAGCCGTGTCTTTTCTCATGATCGCCGTGGCGATGATCGCGATGGCCGTTTTCGTCAACCGCGCCGTCAAGTCGGTGAACCGTCTGGAAGAGAGACTTGAGCCGTTGATGACCCGGGCCACCGCGCTGAGTGAACAGGGCACCGCCATTGCAGTCCAGGGCCGGCAAATCGCCGAGCAGTTCAACGTAATGTCCGGCCACCTGTCGACGGCAACGATGCACCTGGCGGAGTCCACCGCCCTAATCAAGGAAGAAGTGCGCGGCATCATGGCGCTGGCAGATGAAACCACTGAGATGGCGCATGAGAAAGTGCGTCTGGTCAGCCGCGCGATCGACACGACGCATGAACGTGTGATGGACACCACTGAGTTCATTCAGAGAAAAGTGATCGAGCCGGCGCGTGAGTTGGCGGCAATTCTGGCGGGCGTGCGGCGCGGTCTGGAAGTGCTGGTGGCGCCGGCGCCCAGCCCAATTAACCGTAGTTACGGAGACGAGGAGATGTTTATCGGCTGAAGTCGGAGACATCAAAGGCTTACCAGGCCCGAACCATCGTCTCAAACGAGAAGGTGGTTCGGGTCTTAGTTTGGAGTTCGGCCTTTAGGCGGTTTCAATTAGGAAGGCCCGCCTAAAGGCGGAACTCCGAAACAAAGTTCGCTTTTGGTGAGTGAGCATTTTTACTGTTACTATTTCGTTTTTGACACCCAACGCTTATGTCAACTGAAGCACCGACACTCGAACTGAAAAAGACCATCAACCTGCCGAAGACGAACTTTGGGCAGAAGGCGAACCTGCCGCAAACCGAACCGGCCCGCCTGAAAAAGTGGACCGAGATGGGACTTTACGAACAGATTCGGCGCGCGCGCGCAGGCGCCACGAAATTCATCCTGCACGACGGTCCGCCCTACGCGAATGCCGATATTCACCTGGGCACTGCGCTCAATAAAATTCTGAAAGACTTCATCATCAAGTCACGCACGATGATGGGCTTTGACGCGCCCTACGTGCCCGGCTATGACTGCCATGGCTTGCCGATCGAGTTGCACGTTGAGCGCAAACTTGGCGCCAGGAAAGCCAGCATGCCAACGCTAAGTATCCGTCGCGTCTGCCGCGAGTTTGCCGCCGATGCTTTGAAGCGCCAGACTCGGGATTTTCAGCGCCTGGGAATCCTGGGCGAGTGGGACAATCCCTACAGCACGATGTCGGATCATTACGAGGCCGAGACGGCGCGCCTGTTCGCCCGTTTTGTCGAGCGTGGTTTTGTCTACAAGGGCGCGCGTCCGGTTTACTGGTGCATACACGATCAGACCGCGCTGGCCGAAGCCGAAGTCGAGTACGACCAGCACACCAGCCCTTCGGTTTATGTGAAGTTTCCGTTCCGGAGCGACCCTGCACAGATCGATCCGGCCCTGGCGGGCCGCAAAGTGTTTGCCCTGATCTGGACGACGACTCCCTGGACGCTGCCTGCGAACCTCGGCATCGCCGTTCACCCCGACTTCGACTACGTCGCAGTAGAGAGCGGCGATGAAGTCTATATCGTCGCGGCTGAATTGATGGATGTCGTTGCCGCAAGGTGCAATCTCACCGCGCCGAAAGTGCTGGCGCGCTTTCGCGGGGCGAAACTCGATCGCCTGGAATGCCGGCATCCATGGATTGATCGTCCATCGCTTTTGATGTTGGGCGAGCACGTCACGCTCGGCGGTGAGGCCGATGCCGAAACTGAGCTCGACGTCAGCGAGGCCCGCGAAAAGACCGCGACCAGCAAAGCCGGCACGGGCCTGGTGCACACCGCGCCGGGCCACGGCCATGACGACTTTGTCATCGGGAAAAGGTACGGACTTGAAATCTATTGCCCGGTAGACAACTCCGGGCGGTTCACTCCGGAGGTTGAGCACTTCGCCGGCCTTAGTGTGTTTGCAGCCAACCCAAAGATCGTCGAGTTCATGCGCGAGCGGGGCGTGCTTTTGTTTACCGAGAGTTACGATCACCGCTACCCGCACTGCTGGCGCTGCAAGAACCCGGTCATCTTCCGGGCCACTCCGCAGTGGTTCATTGCCATGGACCGAGCCGGTTCAAGCGAAGTCGTCGAGAAAGACGACGATGGTCGTGATCGATCTAACTTCACCAGCAACTTCACCGATGGAGAAATTCCGGACAGCGCATCTTTGCGGACCATGGCGCTGCGCGAAGTTGATGAACGCGTAAAATGGATTCCCGCGTGGGGTCGCGAGCGCATGCGCAACATGCTCAAAAGCCGGCCCGATTGGTGTGTCTCTCGCCAGAGGGTCTGGGGCGTACCGATTCCGGCGTTTTATTGTCAGCAGTGCAGCCAGGTAGTTGCTGACCCTGCGGTGATCCGGCATGTCGCCGACATTTTCGAGAAGGAATCCGCCGACGCGTGGTACAAACGCGAGGTCAACGAGCTCCTGCCTGAAGGTTTCAAGTGCGAAAAGTGCGACGGCGCAGACTTTACGAAAGAGACTGACATCCTCGATGTTTGGTTCGACAGCGGTGCGTCATCGATCGCTGTATTGGAAAATCGCGAGGGCTTGCGTTGGCCGGCAGACATTTACATGGAAGGCGGCGATCAATTTCGCGGCTGGTTCAATTCGTCTCTATTCGTGGGCCTCGCGGTTCACGATCGCGCGCCGTACGAAACGGTAATGACTTATGGCTGGGCGGTCGACGCGGAAGGCAGAGCCATGCACAAGTCCGCCGGCAATGCAGTCTCGCCGGATGAAGTCGTTCCGCGATTGGGCGCTGAGGTGCTGCGACTTTGGTGTGTGGCCTCGAACTATTTCGACGATTTGCGTTGTTCTGACGAAATCCTCCAGCGCGTCGCCGATGGTTATCGCAAGCTGCGCAACACGGCGCGCTTTGCCCTCGGCAATCTCGCTGGCTTTGACCCGGCGCGGGACAGCATTCCGGAAGAAGGGATGCTGGAGATCGACCGCTGGGTCCTCTCGGAACTTGATTCGGTAATCGGGAAGGTGCGTGCGGCTTACGAAGCTTATGAATTTCACACGGTTTACCATACGCTCTACGAGTTCGCGACGGTGACGCTCTCAGCGCGGTACTTCGACATTCTCAAGGACCGCTTGTACACGTTCGCGCCACGAAATCCGGCGCGTCGTTCGGCGCAGACCGCGCTTTATATGATTGCAGACGCGCTCGCGCGCATGCTCGCGACGATTCTGGTTTTCACCGCGGATGAAATCTGGGAGAACTTGCCCGGCAATGGTGCGCGGGCCACCTCGGTCCATCTCACAGAGCTTCCGTCGGCGAGCAATCAACGCGATGAGGCACTGACGGCACGCTGGGAGCGATTGTTCGCCCTGCGTGAACGCGTGTTGGCGAAACTTGAAGAAGCGCGCAATTCTAAACTGATTGGTGGCTCGCTTGAGGCAGCAGTCGTAATAAGACCGAGGTTGGAGGATGAAGACACCTTCAATTATTTTCGGGATCAGTTGCGCTATGTCTTCATCGTCTCAGAGGTGCGGCCCGCGCGAGACGGTGAACTCGAAGGGGGCTCACCCGTGCTGACTCAGATCGCGATTGAACGGGCACAAGGACAGAAATGCGAACGCTGCTGGAACTACTCGACGCGTGTGAGCGAATCTTCGCGTTACCCAACCGTGTGTGAGCGTTGCATTGCAGCATTGGAAGAAATCGAGGCAAGTCAGGATTTGCCTTAAGTGCCGTTAGGCACGGAATGTTTATAGTTACGGGGGGCTTTTTTGATTTTGCTTGAGCCCATTTATGGGCGACAGAACTATTTCGCTCCTCCGGAGCTTGGGCCTTATCGGGCCTTGGGTTCTATAAATATTTCGGCGCTACGCGGCTGCCAAAAGGCTTTCCGCACCGTTGCTGCGGCATAGACGCAATTGAATGAGTAAGACTTTACCAACTGATAATACCAGGACTCGTGCGGCTTGGCGATTGGGCTACCTCGTCGCCTCGCTGGGCGTCTATCTGATGGATCAATCCAGCAAGGCCTGGGCCGTCCGCCATGTGCGTTTTAGAGACCGAACGATTGTCCGGGGCGTGCTCGATTTCGTCTATGCTGAGAATCCGGGAATCGCTTTCGGCCAGTTGCAGGAAGGCGGCGTGTTCGGCCGCTGGTTTTTTGTGGTGTTGGCGGCGGCGGCGGCCATTGCGGTGCTCGTTTATTTTGTGCGCACGCCGCGCACTGACGATCGCGTCCTCGGAGCCTGTGCTTTGCTGCTGGCCGGAATCCTGGGCAATCTGACGGATCGAGTGCGCCTGGGGTTCGTGATCGATTTTATTTTGTTACACGCGGGACAGTATCACTGGCCAACTTTCAATGTTGCCGACGCGAGTATTTGCTTCGGGGCACTGTTGCTGGCATACGATCTGATTTTCGCGCACCGAAAGGCAAAGGAAACCGCACGCCCCCGGCCACTGACCACTGACTACTGACTACTGACTTCTGAACCATGTATCCGATTCTTTTTCGTATTCTGAACTTCCCCATCAACACGTACGGAGTGTTTCTGGCGCTGGCTTTTCTGGCCGCGATTTTCGTCACGGTGAAACTCGCCGGACGCGACGGTTTACCCCGCGAGCGGATTTACGATCTCTGCTTGTGGCTGCTGGTCTCTTCTCTAGTCGGCTCGAAGTTGCTGATGTTTTTCACTGAGCCTGAGTATCGCGAGCATCCGCTGCAACTCTTCTCATTGGATTTCTTGCGCTCCGGCGGCGTCTTCTATGGCGGATTGATCGGGGCGATCGTCACCGGTTACTTCCTGATGCGTCGATGGAGCTTGCCGTGGTGGAAGACGGCGGATGCCTGCGCGCCGGGTATTGCGCTGGGTAACGTGCTGGGTCGCCAGGGCTGTTTCTCAGCCGGGTGCTGCTGGGGCAAACCGACAAACCTGCCGTGGGGCATGCGCTTCACCGAACTGGGCCACGAGGTCACCGGTGTTCCGCTCGGCGTAAAGCTGCATCCGACGCAACTCTACGAATCCTTCGCCATGCTGATCGTTTTCTTTTTCCTGCTCTGGCTGCACAAGCGAAAGAAGTTCAGTGGCCAGGTGATCCTGGCTTACGCGATGATTTACGCGACAGTGCGTTTTCTAATCGAGTTTGTGCGCGACGATCCGCGCGGAGACATCCTCGGGCTGACCACTCTGTCCGGGCTCTCAACTTCGCAGCTGATCGGCATTGTAGTGGGCGTCGGCGCTTTGATTACCTTCGTGATTCGCCGGCGGCGAGCAAATGCGTCGCCGGAGGTTGGCAATGCAGTAGTGTCGAGCGCCGCACGGGTCTGATTTTGGAGTGCTGCGACTTGTCGCAGCTTTCTGATTATTGACATCGCCGCGCTCGAAACAGCGGTGACAAGTCACCGCACTGCAAATCTCCTCGCTGGCTAACTCAACCAACTATTGCTAAGATGGCGAGCTTTTTGATCAAATGAAACTTCGCGTCCTCTATCACGGTCACTGCTTTGACGGCGTCGCAGCGGCGGCGGCGTTCACCCGGTTCTACCACGAGCGAGTCCATGCGGGCGCGGAGGTTCAATATGCCGGGCTCCTTCACCGTCCCGGCAACCTCCTCTTCGACAAGGAGATGTTCGACGGCGACGAGAATGCCATCGTTGATTTCAAGTACTCGCCATCGGCAAAACTAACCTGGTGGTTCGATCATCACCAGTCGGCTTTCCTCACTCCGGAAGATGAGGCACACTTTCATGCTGACATATCAGGTAAGAAATTTCTCGACGCCACACGAAAGTCCTGCACTGAATTCATTGCCGATGTGGCGCGCACAAAGTTCGGTTTCAACGACGAGCCGCTACGCGATCTGATTCATTGGGCGCATATTATTGACGGCGCGGTATACGAATCAGCCGCGCAGTGTGTCGAATTGAAAGAACCCGCCCTCCAGCTAATGCAGGTGATCGAGGCCGATCCCGACGAGGGTTTCAGCGAACGAATTATTCGTGATTTGACCCAGGCGTCACTGAATGAAGTAGCCACCAGCGCCGAGGTCGCAGCGCGTTTCCAGCCAATTCTGAAGCTGCATCTGGAAACGCAGGAAGCGATTCGACGCAAGGCTACCTGTGAAGCCGGCGTAGTCCAATTCGATCTCGTGGATGAAGGCTATGAAGGCTTTAACAAATTCATTCCTTACTATTTGTTTCCCGAAGCCACCTACACAGTCGCGCTCACCCGGGGGCCGCAGCGCACGAAGATTTCCGTGGGTTCAAATCCCTGGGCCCCGCGTCCGCGCACGCACAACATCGCAAGCATCTGCGAACGCTACGGCGGGGGCGGGCACGCCGTCGTCGGAGCAATCTCTTTCGCTCCCGATGAGGTTGAAAAAGGCCGGGGCGCGCTGCGTGAGATTGTCGCCGAGCTGCAGAGCGGCTGATAATGGCCGCGTAGATTAGAGTTCGTTGTCCAGGTGACTCTGAGCATAATGTCATCCGCCACTACCAACATCGAATCAGTCCAGCGCGAAGAGCGCATCTTTCATCCGCCGAAAGAGTTCGCTGAACAAGCGCACGTCAAGTCGATGGCAGACCTGGAAGCGCTGCGCGCGGAAGCAAGCGCCGATCCCGAAGGTTTCTGGGCACGGATGGCCGAAAGCGAGCTGCACTGGTTCAAAAAGTGGGACAACGTTCTGAAGTGGGAACCGCCGCATGCCGAGTGGTTCGCGGGCGGCAAGACTAACATTTCTTACAACTGTCTCGATCGCCATTTGGGAAGCTGGCGGCGAAACAAAGCGGCGCTGATTTGGGAAGGCGAGCCCGGCGACACGCGCACACTCACCTATCAACAACTCCACACCGAAGTCTGTCGCTTTGCGAATGTTTTGAAGCGAATAGGCGTCGAAAAAGGCGATCGCGTGGCGCTCTACATGCCGTTGACTCCAGAGCTGGCCATCTCGATGCTCGCATGCGCGCGCATCGGCGCGACGCATTCGGTAGTGTTCGCCGGGTTCTCGGCCACGGCGCTGGTCGATCGCATTAACGATGCGAAGTGCAAACTCGTGGTTACGGCGGACGGGGCCTGGCGCCGCGGCAACGAAGTGAAACTGAAACCTGCCGTTGACGAGGCGCTGAAAGAGACTCCGTCGGTGAAATCATGCATAGTCGTAAAACGCACGGGTAACCGTGTCCACATGGAACCAGGGCGCGACCACTGGTGGCATGAATTGATTCAGACTGTGGATGCAAAGTGCGCGGCCGAGGAACTCGACAGCGAACATCCACTATTCATTCTTTACACCTCGGGCACGACCGGTAAACCGAAAGGCATTCTGCACACGACCGCCGGCTACCTTTTGCAGACTCATCTGACGACCAAATGGATCTTTGATATCAAAGACGAAGACATCTTCTGGTGCACGGCGGACATTGGCTGGGTCACTGGACATAGCTACGTCGTCTACGGTCCGCTGTCGAATGGGGCAACTGCTTTTATGTACGAAGGCGCCCCCAACTGGCCCGAGCCGGATCGGTTCTGGGACATCATCGAACGTCACCAGGTCAACATTCTTTACACAGCACCCACGGCAATTCGCGCCTTCATCAAGTGGGGCGAGCAATGGCCCTTGAAGCATGACCTTTCCAGCTTACGTTTGCTCGGCACTGTAGGCGAACCGATCAATCCCGAAGCCTGGATGTGGTATCACCGCATCATAGGTCGTGAGCGTTGCCCCATCGTCGACACGTGGTGGCAGACTGAAACCGGCGCCATCATGATCACGCCGCTGCCAGGAGCCACGCCGACTACGCCCGGCTCAGCCACCAAACCATTCCCGGGAATTGAAGCCGACGTGATGACGCGTGACGGCAAGCCCGTGGGGGTGAACGAAGGCGGCTATCTTGTGATTACGCGACCGTGGCCGGCAATGCTGCGCACAATTTACGGCGATGATGAACGCTATAGACAGCAGTACTGGTCGCAAATCAACGATATCTATTTCGCCGGCGATGGTGCGCGAAAGGATCAGGACGGTTACTTCTGGATCATGGGCCGCATCGACGACGTAATTAATGTCGCCGGGCACCGGCTGGGTACGGCTGAGATTGAAAGCGCGCTGGTCTCGCACGAGGCCGTAGCCGAAGCGGCCATCGTTGCCAAACCGGATGACTTGAAAGGCTCCGCCATCGTGGCTTTCGTTACCCTCGAAGGCGGGCGCGTACCCACTGATGAACTGAAAGAAGAGCTCCGCAAGCATGTCACGAAAGAGATCGGCGCCCTGGCGAGACCCGACGACATTCGCTTTGCCGATGTTTTGCCAAAAACCCGCTCAGGAAAGATTATGCGGCGGCTGCTGCGCGAGATTGCGACCAGCGGTTCGGTGGCCGGCGACGTCACTACGCTGGAAGATTTTTCCGTCCTGGAAAAGCTGAGAACTGAGGAGTAGTAACCCGACAAACAATCTTGCTCGAGCTTTGAACGCCCTCTCCCGCTGGAAGAGGGTTGGGGAGAAGGCCTGACGCAAGCTCAAGCTTCGCTCCCTGCCCCTAGCCCCTCTCCCATTGGGACAGGGGGAGAATTGTGGCGCCTTACCCTTCGCGGCCTCTTCCCCAGCCCTTCTCCCAGCGGGAGAAGGGAGCTAACAGGCAGCCCTACCGAAAAGTCCTCTGCAAAATTGCCCATTTCCCTGTATCATACGCAGCGGTTGCCTCTAACCATCTTCAGACGAAAGAGGAGTTAAAGCTCAATGCCCCAAAGCCCTGTTGTTGAAAATCGATCCGGCCCGCGTTACGTTGCTGCATTTCCGATCCGCGCCGAGTGGGACACAAAAGAGGGGGTGCACATCGTGGCCGAGGGCGAGACTGACAACGTTGGTCCCGAGGGCACGCTGATTCATCTGCAGCGCGAATTGCCGCCGGTCGGCGGACGCGTGAATCTGCTGGTCCTCGGTGATGACGGTGAGAAACTGCGCGTGATCGCGGAAGTGCTGCGCATTGAGCGCAACCCAAGCCATCCGCAGGCGGCGCTGCAAGTGCTGGGAGAAACAGATGAATGGCGCGGCCTGGTATGGGAAGAAGCGGCGATAAAGATGTCCGAGTCCGAGGATGATTACGATGAGGATGACTACTAGGCTATCGAAAGGACCACTTTCCATTTATCAGTTGACATTTTTTCATATCATCAACCGATAAGACAATATGACGCCCGACAGTCAACACCCCACAGCAAGAGAGACCGCGGTAGTGGCGTGGGTGCAGACCCGAGTGGTACTGCGCATCGTCGCCATCCTGCTCGCGGTAGCCGCCTTTCTGTGGATAGTTTACAAACTCACCACGGTCCTCCTCCTGGTAGTCCTTTCGGTTTTCTTTGCCTACCTGGTGGCCCCGCTGGTCGATTTGGTACAGCGGCCGATCCGCTTAGGCGGGCGCGACAGAATTATGCCGCGCGGGCTGGCGATCGGAATCGTCTACGTGGTGTTGTTCAGTGGAATCGGATTGGCCATCTATTTCCTGGCGCCGCAACTCGGTGCGCAATTCCCTGTGTTCAAGCAGGAAGCCACGGCTTATTACAAGACCATTGCGAACACATCTGATCGCCTTAATCAGTATTTCAAACAGCACCGCATGCCGGCGGGCGTCGTCGACGCCCTTAACAACACAGCGCTCGGTCTAATCGCCAGAGGCGGTGACATCGCTACCGCCGCATTCGAGAGAATGCTCGGTTGGATAATCTTCCTTCCCTGGCTGGTGCTGATTCCGATTTTGAGTTTTTTCTTTTTGAAGGATGCCGACAGTTTTCGCCGCTCGGTACTGGCGATGCTGCCGCGCGGCCGCTTGCGTTGGCGCGGTGACGAGTTCTTTCAGGACATAAACAGTACGCTGGCGGCTTATATTCGCGCGCAATTGACGGCCTGTCTTCTCATCGGCGCGATTTGCAGCGTCGGCTTCGCCCTGCTCGGTCTGCCCAGCCCGCTGGTACTCGGACTGATTGCCGGCATGCTGGAGTTTGTGCCTTTGGTCGGTCCCCTGGTGGTGGCAATTCTGGCCGTGCTGCTGGCGCTGCTGCATTCAGGTTACGCCATGGCGTTTGCGATGCTGCTGTTCCTCGGCGTGCTGCGAATCGTCCAGGACTATGTGATTTATCCGCGCATCATCGGACAAGGAATCCACTTGCATCCGCTCGCGGTGATTCTGGCAATCCTCGCCGGTGCTGAGATCGCCGGGGTCGCGGGAATCTTTCTGGCCATCCCGGTCATTGCAGTTCTTACGGTCAGCTATCGCCATTGGCTGGAGCATCGTGGGATCGAAACCATCGGTGAGGTTTTGGAAGAAGCAGTCATCGAATCAGAAGTCGCCGCCGAGGAAGAACTGCTTCATCCGACCGCCATGACTACCGCTGAGGAGATGGCCCGCGCGCGTCCGGATTTGCTCACCGGAGAGTTGAAGCTGCCGAAGATTGATTGACCGCTCGCCACAGATTCACACGGATAAACTCAGATCAGAGCGCTAAGAAAGGCTTCTATCAGAATCCGTGTGATCTGTGTGAATCTGTGGCAAGTCCTCACGCCGCAGCGACTCTCTTTTCCATCAATTCGATAAACCTTTGGAAATGATGTTCCGCGTCGTGCGGGCCGGGCGCGGCTTCGGGATGGTATTGGACTGAGAAGATGGGCAGCGTCGTGTGGCGCATGCCTTCCAGGCATTGGTCGTTGAGATTGATGTGCGTCACTTCCATTCCGGTAGGCAGGCTGTCGGCCTGTACGGCAAAGCCGTGATTATGTGAAGTGATCTCTACATGCCCGTCCTGGAAATCCTTGACCGGTTGGTTCCCGCCGCGATGACCAAAGACGAGCTTGAAAGTCTTGCCGCCAAACGCGCGGCCCAGCAGTTGGTGGCCAAAGCAAATGCCAAACGTCGGCATGCCTGATTGCGCTATCCGCCGTACTTCTTCGACTTCTTTGGTCATCGACGCCGGATCACCGGGGCCATTGGATAAAAAGACGCCGTCCGGTTTCAGCGCAAATACTTCTGTCGCGGGCGTCGAAGCCGGCACCACCGTCACCCGGCATCCGGCCCGCGACAACTCGCGCAGTGAATTTGTCTTTACGCCAAAGTCGTAACAGACGACATGAAAGCGTTCCTGGCTTGTGGCGGGAAATTCATATGGCTGCTTTGTGGTGACCAAACTAGCGAGTTCGCGATTTTCCATCGGCGGCGAGTTGCGCGCTTTCTCGATCACGCTGTCGGCATCGACATCGATCGTTGAAAGACAGGCGCGCATCGCACCTTTGTCGCGAATGTGGCGAACGAGGGCGCGCGTATCGATATGATCAACGCCCGGGATATTCCAGCGTTTCAGATAATCGTCGAGCGTACTTTCGGAGCGCCAGCTTGAAGCCATGCGGCTGAATTCGCGCACGACAAATCCTTCGACCCAGGGCCGCGATGATTCAGGATCCTCGCTGTTGACTCCGTAGTTGCCAATTAATGGATAGGTCATGCACACGATCTGACCCGCGTAAGAAGGATCGGTGAGCACTTCCTGATAGCCGGTCATCGAGGTGTTAAAGACCATCTCGCCCGTGCTCTCGCCTTCAGCACCCCACGACCGCCCGCGCCACACGCGGCCGTCTTCGAGAGCCAGGATTGCTGGGATAGTTTTATCCATTTGTCTCCACTATAGCCGGGTTGCACATAAACCTAACGGGCGAATTACGTCAGGACCGCGAGCGAAAAGGCCGGCTGATGCAGAATCTCATAACTGTAGCCGCGCCCGGTGCCCTGCCCATCGGTATCAAGATTGATTCCATGAGGCGAGGACGAAGGGGGCGCCTGATCGGATTCCACGCGCGTACCGCAGCGTCCACAAAACGTTCCGCCCGCAGCGATCTGATTACCACAAGAAGGACAGTTCATTGAATTTTCTCCTGTATTCAGTACGCCTGTCTTTCAGAGTTGTTGTTGTTTCCATTTTCCATTTGTCATTTGACACTTCTCATATGTCATCACCCTTCGGAGGCGCAAGTTCGACCCAAATTTCACACAACCAATCAAGCGTGGCTCTTAAGCAAGCTATCGCTGCGAGCACTCGCACCTAACTCTGCTGGCCATTTCGTACTGGGATAACAAATGGATGGATGAAAAATGTCAAATGATGAATGGAAAATGGAAAGCCTTGATCAATCAGAGATCTCTTTCCCGCTTTCTGCCCACTGCTCACTGCCTACTGCTCACGGCTTCCCGCCTCTTGCCTTTCAGGAACTGCTGCGCTTCGTTCAGCCAGCGCTTTTCAGTGCGGTATTTGTAGGCGGGCGCGGTCTTGACGGCTTCAATGCAGGCCTGCATCGAGCTGGCGGCCTCCTGGTTGTCACCGAGCCCGGCGTGTGCCCGGCCGATGAGATACAAGCTCTCAGGGTCGTTAGGCCGGCGATCCAGGAACTTCTCCAACACGTCGCGGGCATCGCTGTACTGCCCGGCGGCGATGTAGGTCGAGCCGATCTCGCGCCAGATCTCGTGTTGGGCGTGCGATTGATCGCGTTGCACGACTTGTTCGAAATGACCGATGGCTTCCGCCAGACGATTCTGCGCCCGGGCGATGCGCCCCAGTTGATAATACGCATCCAGCTCGTCCGGGTCGATGTCGATGGCCCGTTGAAAGCGCTCGCGTGCCTGATCCAGTTCGCCACGCTGTTGATGAATCAAACCAAGATTGTAATGCGCCGACGAGTCACGCGGATTGATCGTGGCCGCTTCCAGGTTCTGCTTGAAAGCCGCGCGCGCTCGTTGAGTGCCCACGATGCCAGTGAAATAACCGCGCAGCAGAAAGAAGAGCATGAGCAGGATAAACGGCGATCCGATAATCCTCGTGAACAGCAACACCCAAATTGGCGAGAGCAGCAATGCGGCTCCGTAACTCAACAGGACAACTACCAGCGAACGCAGGAACGAAAGCCGAAAGACCTTTCGGACCGATTCGAGGGCGCCCACCGTGAAGATCGATATCTTAAGAGTGCGGAAAAGACTGGCCGCGATAAAAACCGGATCGTGCAATTGTTTATCAAGCTCCTGTTGCACTTCCAGGGGCAGCTTGAACAGCGATTTGATCTGTTCAGCAGATTGCATCGAGCTGGCAACATATGCAGCCTGCACGCCGCTAAAGTGAAAGAAGACCGAAATCAGAATGGTGACCAGGTTGGCGGCGATGAGAACGTAAAAGATAACCGAAGCCAAAGAGGCATACTCCTGCTGGAGGACGAGGCCAAAGCTGCCGCGCCGTTCGAACACGTTGGACATTAAGGCGAGCAGCGGCACGAACACGACCGCATAGGGCAGCATGGAGGTGGCGGCCTGAAACAAATTAGCCGCAAGTACGGGCGGGCGCGTGATGAACGACTTGTCTCCGGCGAGCCATTGGATTGTGAACACATAAATCACCTGCGACGAGTAAGCGCAGACGATCGCCGGCAGGAGCGTCCCACGATCGCGCACTTCGCGCATCCCGCGCAAAGGCGCATAGAAGATCATTCCCACAAGTCGCGGCCAATCAGTCATGGGTTTCTTAACTCCCTCTCCCCCTGGGAGAGGGTTGGGGAGAGGGCTTTAAGGCTCGCATCCATCACCAGCTACGCCCCTCTTCCCCAGCCCTTCTCCCAGAGGGAGAAGGGAGCAACGAATAAGAACAACTGACCCTGACTAAATCAGAGATCCCCAAAGTCTGTGCCACTAATGTGCCACTATCGATCGTCCGGATCAGGCACGTTCACACCGTCTCGCTGGTAAGTCGCGCCAGGCGGCACGGCGGTGTTATTCGTATCCCTGGTCATCACCGTAGCCGTGCCCAGCGGCCAGTAGCGAAACAGCGCTTTGCCGTAAACGTACTTCTTCGGCACCAGCCCCCAAATGCGTGAATCGCTCGAGTTGTCACGATTGTCTCCCATCACAAAATAGTTTCCAGGCTTCACGTACGTGGGTGGCTTGTTGGCGTGCGACATATTCAAATGCGGATCGAGATAACTCTCGTCCAGGTCGCGGCCGTTGACGCTAACACGGCCATCGCGCACCTCTACCGTATCACCGGGCAAGCCAATGACGCGCTTGATATAGCTCTTCGAAGGGTCTTCGGGAAACCAGAACACCACGATGTCGCCGCGATAGACTTTGGGCGCCCAACCGTAATCGTCGTAATAGATCAACTTGTTGACAAAGATGCGCTCGCCATCATGCAGGTACGGAAGCATGGATGTGCCTTCGACCTTCACCGGCTGAACGATGAAAACCATCAACAGCGCCAGGACCATCAGCGCAAAGATAAGATCGCGCACCAGCAGTCGCGATTCATGCCAAAGGTGCTTGCGCGCCGCGTCCCTGGGCCTCTGGATCTCGATATCGCTATCATCATCCGGATGGACGGTGCCGAATGGGGGTGGCTGGCTAAATTGCTTACCAAACATGCTATTCGTAGGACGGCCAAGACATAACCGACAGTTGATACGAGAGCTTAAGAACCAATGTCGGTGTCCGTCATAAATCCTAATCGAGGTTATCTGTCGTTTGCTTGCGTTGTCAAACCAATCTGATGATGTGGCACGCGCATCTTGCGCGTGATTCACGGGCGGGACGCCCGTGCCACCTTCAAACTGAATTAGACATGCTGGTCACGGTTTCGGTTGCGGTAAAAGCTTGACAGTCATTGGCGAGGGTCTCTATCATCCCCACGCGTCGGCTGAGAGGGTTTTCCAACCGAACAGATCAGGGACCATCGCCAAAAACCGGAGGCTCAAATTCGTGATTAAGCTCGACATTATCAACCGCCTTGCAGATCAAACCGGCATCCCGAAATTGAAAGCTGAACAGGCTGTGGATGCGCTGTTCCACTCGATGAAGGAAGCATTGTCCCGCGGCGACCGTATCGAGTTGCGCGGCTTTGGCGTTTTTATCGTCAAACCCCGCAAGCGCGGCGTCGGTCGTAACCCCCGCACTGGCGAAGAAGTCGCGATCCCCTCGGGCAAGACTATTCGCTTCAAACCCGGCAAGGAACTGCAAGCGCACGACGACGATGGCGAAAAAATAGCATCAAGTTAAGACTGTCTGTGCTTCTTAAGATTCCGCGAGCCGGAAGTTAGCTTTGACTGAGACCATGTTCTCTTGCTAACTTCCGGCTTCTCGTTTCCAGAGTGAACGGTATGTCACAAGCCGCTGATGCCGCAACGCAGGTCTCAAACCCTAAGCCCCTATTGAGCCGGAACGCCGCCCGACCCACATTCCGACAGTGGCTTCTGCACGCCGCTCTGTTTCTGGTCACTGCGTTTACCACGACCATCTGCGGGATCGTGATGGCCGGTCCGGACATTGGCGCGGATAGCGGTTCGCCCGCAGCTACCGGCGGGTTCGCCGGCTCTCTCCTGCTTATCCCCTGGTACTACGCCCGCGCCGTCTTCGAGGTTGTGGGTTATGCGTTTGCTCACCCGTATTACCTTGAGCAGGGGTTAATCTTTTCAGGTTCATTGCTGGCGATTCTAACTGCGCACGAATCGGGTCACTATCTTTTCTGCCGCTACTACGGCGTCGATGCCACACTGCCGTTCTTCATTCCCCAGCCGCCGCTGCTGATCCCGGGAACTTTTGGCGCGTTCATCAGGATGAAATCGCCGCTGCCTTCGCGCCGTGCCTTGTTTGATATCGGGTTGGCCGGACCGCTGGCGGGATTCATCGTGATTATTCCAATTGCTTTTGCCGGAGTTCTGACGCTTCAACACGTGCCGTTGATTGCCGGCGAAACTGTCGCGGGAAGCGGCGGAATAACCTTCAACGATCCGTTGCTGTTTCGTCTGATCGCGCGCGCGTTCCGCAAGGATCTGGACAACTCAGTCATCAATTCTTTTTACTTTGCCGCATGGATTGGCTTGCTGGTCACGGCCCTAAATCTAATGCCGGTGGGCCAGCTCGACGGTGGGCACGGTACTTTCGCGGCCTTTGGCAAGATTGCGCATCATTGGATTGGACGGGTGGCCTTTGTAACGATGGTCGCGCTTTCAGTCTTAGGTTACCTGTGGCATGGCAGTCCCAGCGGCTTTCTCTACGTAGTGCTGCTGGCAGTGATGCTACGCGTGCGTCACCCACAACCGGAGCAAATGGAACCGCTGGGCGCGATGCGGGTCGCCATCGGGATCATCACGCTGATTGTCTTTGCGCTATGCTTTCTGCCGTTTCCGATTACGATTGCTTGATATTCGCAAAGTGAGTAAAGGCAGAGTCAAAGATGAGAATGTTTACGCTGCCTTCGGCCAAACTAATGCAGGACGATATTTGATCGTCTTCTACATTCGTAAAGTCTCTGGCGCCATTTTGCCCATCTCAGCGCGCGACATGGACGACGCTGAAAGGAAATACTATGAGAGACAAAGATAAGGAGATCGAGCCGTTGCCCGATTCATTTGAGACTGAAGAGCAGGCCGGAGCGTTCTGGGACACCCACAGCACAATGGACTACCAGCAACACTTGGAAGCAACCGACGATGCCATCGAAATCAGCGAACGTGTTTTCGAAGTGCAGGTTGCCGAAGACGTATTCAAAAAGCTACAAGAAGAGGCTGCCTCACTTCATCAGCCCGTTCCCAAAATCGTTGACAAGATACTGCGAAAGGAATTGGCTTAAGTGAAGCCACGTCCGGCGGCTATGGCGGCGGCTGTCAATATCGACCTTGTTAGATTGCAATGATCACTGCGAATATTATCCACCGCGTTTTCCGCATTGGTACCGGCGCAACTTCCGGAACTGCGTTCACAATAGATGTTGATAGTCGACAATACCTAGTGACGGCAAAGCACGTTGTGCCTGATTCCTCGACTGCGGGAATGTTGCAGATCTTTTCGTCCGGTTCGTGGGTTCCTCTGTCTGTTAATCTTGTGGGAGTGGCCTCGGGGAATGCTGACATAACTGTCTTGGCGACCGATCGCTCTTTAACCGACCCCAAGCTCCCCGTTACGGCCTCGATGGATGGCTTGATTTATGGCCAGGACGTATTCTTTCTGGGCTTTCCATACGATATCGTTCCAAACTTGCTGTTCGGCAGTGGCGGCTTTCCGATGCCATTAGTGCGTAAGGCGATCGTTGCTGCCATTGATCGTGATACGTTGATTCTGGATGGACATAACAATCCAGGTTTTTCAGGCGGCCCGGTATGTTTCTTTCGGCCCAATGAAGGCGCAGCGCGTATAGCCGGAGTCGTCAGCGGTTACCAAGCGGTTTCTGAGCCAGTCTATGACCAGTCCGGTGGTCCAACCCAATTTTCATACATGTATAATACCGGCCTCGTCGTTGCTCATAACATTGGACATGCTATCGATATTATCAAAGCCAACCCCATCGGTTTTCAGTTGTAGTCAGATCTTAACACTCGCGAACTTGCTTTCTTCTCCTTGACCTTCGTTGAGTTCGATTTTGCTACGCCGCCGGCAACAATCCTTTGATCTCCCGCACCACGCGATTCACTTCCTCCTTATCCGCGAGCGCGATCATGAAGAACTTGTAACCCTGATGAAAGCAGATGACGCCGTTGGCAAACAGCCAGACGCCGTCGAGGAATGGATTCCCGCCGAGCAGCCAGCTTATCGGAGCACCGGTGACTGCGCCCGGAGATACGATCTGTGCGAACATCACCGCGCCCGCGGCGCAACTGAACGCGCCCAGCAAAGGCGCGCCGACGTATTTCGCCATCTTGCGTTGAAATTCAACTCGCTCGCGCTCGGCTTCGTCTAACTCACCGGCCGCGATGCGTGCTTCCTGCTTTTTCAGGTACTCGTCGAATTTCTCGCTCGCCTTTTTCAATCCCAGGACGGGCAGCGCGGAATGCGTCAGCCAGTGCGGATGCGAACCCAGCAGCACGGCGTCGAGACCGGGAAACGAGGCGCCCATCCGGATGCCGAGAATCAATGAGAAAGAAACTACGGCGGCCTTGCCGGGATTTTCTTTTACCCAATCCTTCGCCTTCATCACGCCGGCCGTCGCGGCCGCAGAAGCGCGTGTGGCGCGCACGCCTTTGCCGGCAAACTTTGTCGCGGTGGTGGCATAGTCGACCGCTTCATCAAAAACTTTCTCAGCCTTCTTGCCCGCAGGGCCCGCAGCGTCGCGAATGATTTTGCCGGCATCTTTTGCACGGCGCTTGGCTTCATCGACGGCGCGCCCGGCCGTTTCGCGCAGATTCGTTTCGTCGGCAAAGCGTCCGGCCTCAGTGCGCAGTTGCTCGGCGCCGTTGGCAATGGTCTGTGCCCCGCGACGCGCGGCGTCACCGGCCACGCGCGCAGTGTCTTCGACCATGCCGGTTACGTTGAGCTTCTCGTCCAGCTCGCGAGCTTTGCGCTTGGCCGCGCGATGCAGGTCGTCAAATTTCTCTTTGTAGTCAGTCATGGCTTGTGAACTCCCCAGCTATTCTACGCCATGAAGCGCGGCAGAGTTCGAGAATAGTTTGCTGTCGGCAGTTGGTTTGGAGTTCCGCCTTCAGGCGGCCCTTATTTCCTCGCAAGCCCGCCTGAAGGCGGAACTCCGAACAATTTGCCATTCTCGCCCCGCCTTTACTTTTGGCTACTTCCTTCTTACTTTTGCACTTATGCCGAAGTGTCCCACGTGCGGAAAGCCCGTCGAATGGCAGGACAATCCGTCGCGACCGTTCTGTTCTGAGCGATGCAAACTAATCGATTTCAGCCGCTGGGCAAACGAGGAATATCGAGTGCCGGGACAGAACAGCAGTCCCGCCGAAGGCGATGAATTACCGACAGTTGATAAAGCGAATGGCGAAGACGACGAAGATTCGTTGGGGCGGTAAGCTGTAAATCGTGAACCGAAGATCCAGGAAAACTAAGGCTGCACTAATAGCGCTGCTGCTCTTTTCAGCACTCGTTCTTAGTGCGTGCGCAAAGCCGCCGGCCCGGGCGATCGCGCCTGGAGGCTGGACGCTTGATAACAGCCAACGAGGGAAGCTGTCTGATTACAAAGGCAAGGTTGTGCTGCTGGATTTTTACGCGACCTGGTGCGAGCCCTGCCGGGTAGAGACGCCTCATCTGGTCCAACTTCAAAAGCAATATGCTGAGCAGGGCCTGCAAGTCATTGGCCTGAATGTCGGCGGTGAGGACGATCGCGAACAGGTGCCGGACTACGCGAAGGAGTTTGGGATCCAGTATCCACTGGCGCTTCCCGACGACGAACTGGCTGATGCCTATCTGGGCGACAATCAGAATATTCCGCAGTCGTTTGTTTTCGATCGCAACGGAAACCTGATCAAACGCTTCGTAGGTTATAGTAACAACTCAGGAGTTGAGCTTGAGCGCGTCGTTAAGGCTGCGGTCACCTCGTCGCAATGAGGCCAACATGATACGTGAAAAACTGATCGACAAAGGCATTGGCGATAACAAAAAGTTTCGCTGGCGCAGCCATGAAATCTCGCGCATCGAGGGCCTGAGCGATGGCGTCTTTGCTTTCGCGGTTACGCTCCTGGTGGTTTCACTGGAAGTGCCCAAGACGTTCGGCGATTTAATGGAGACGATGCGCGGCTTTGGAGCGTTTGCCATCAGCTTCACTTTGCTCTTCCATAGTCTGGTTCAATCAGTACAAATTCTTTCGGCGTTACGGCCTGCAGGACAATCTGACGGTCTGCCTGAATGCGATCTTGCTGTTCGTAGTTCTGTTCTACGTCTATCCGCTCAAGTTTCTTTTCACCTTTCTGGTGAGCCTGTCTACCGGGGGGCACGGCCACGTACGTTTGCCTGGTGGTGTGGAAGGAATGATGGTCGAAAGCATGAACCAGGTATCCGTCTTGATGATAATTTTCGGTGCCGGTTACATCGCGGTATTTGGCGTGTTTGCGTTGCTTTGCCTGCACGCATACCGGCAACGCGAGGCGCTCGATTTGAATGAGTTGGAGATTTTTGACACGCGCAAAGATGTTCAGGAAAGCTTGCTTAATGTCGGTGTCGGCTCGCTTTCAGTAGCAATTGCCGTTTTGGGCGGCGGCCGCTATTCGTTTCTCGCCGGGATGACCTATATGCTGAATGCCGTCGTGCTGCCACTGCACGGGATGCTCATGGGCAAGCGCCGGAGAAAACTCGAAGCACGATCCCGCTTTGGCGAAAACGAACTGCTGGAGTCGAATTGAATTAGTCATGACCGTTGACCTCGAATTCTGGCCTACTCTCGCCTTCGGCGTGGTGATGCTCTCATGGCTGGCGTTCGTCGTGGTATTCGCATTGTTTCTGCGGCAGAAGGCGCCGTCTGCGCCGGACAGCAGACGCGAACCCACCTCAATCGTGGGCATTGCCCTGCAAGGTATCGGTTACGTGGTCGTCTGGACGTTTCGCCGGCCGCAGTTTACTCCGATAATTTCGGGGAGCAAGATTGCAGAAGGCGCGCTCGCCGTTCTGACGATGGTGCTGGCGATGGGATCGGTTTGGTTCGTCTCAGCAGCAGTGCGGATGCTGGGGAAGCAATGGAGCATTACCGCCCGCGTGCTCGAAGGACATAAACTGATCACGGAAGGTCCGTATAGTGTGGTGCGACATCCGATTTATACGGGAATGTTCGGCATGCTGTTGGCTACGGGTTTGGCGATCAGCCATTGGATCGGACTGTTGATAGCTATCGTCGTCTTCGCGATCGGCACGTCGATTCGCGTGCACAGCGAAGAGAGACTTTTGCGCGGGACGTTTGGTGCTGAATTCGAAGCCTACGCGCGCAAGGTGCCGGCCCTCATACCTTTCCTTTTTTGAGAGAACAATCTTGAGAAGAGCAAAAATATTAGCCACGATTGGCCCGTCTTCCCGTGATCCGAAAATAATGGAAGCGCTGCTGGCCGCCGGCGTTGACGGCGTGCGCATCAACATGTCGCACGGGACGCAGGAAGAAAAAGCGCAAGACATCTCTATAGCGCGAACGGCTGCGGAAAAGATGAACCGGCCGCTGGCCGTGCTGGTCGATCTCTCTGGACCGAAAATTCGCACGCGCACGCTCAAGAACCATCAACCGGTGATGCTGGAAGCCAACCAGCAATTCATCATCACCACTCGTGATGTCGAAGGCGACAACACCCAGGTGGCCACGAATTATCCCGGCATGCCGCGTGATGTGCATCCGGGCGCGCGCATCCTGCTGGACGATGGCGCTATCGAACTGCGCGTGGAAAGCACGACCGAAACCGATGTCATTACGCGAGTAATCAACGGTGGAATTCTGGGCGAGCGCAAAGGCATTAATCTGCCCGGCATCACCCTGCCGATTCCCTCTCTGACCGAAAAGGATCGCGACGACTTAAGGTGGGCCGCGCAGCGGGGCGTCGACTACTTTGCGCTGTCGTTTGTCCGCAGCGGTGCTGATTGTACTGAAGCGAAAGAGCTGATTAAGAGCGCAGGCAGCCTGGCGCCCCTGGTTGCCAAGATCGAAAAAGCTGAAGCCATCGATCACCTGGATGAAATCATCGCCGGCGCCGACGGCGTGATGGTCGCGCGTGGAGATTTGGGCGTGGAGACCAGCGTCGAACTGGTGCCGGTTTATCAAAAGCAGATCATTGAGCAGGCAAATGATGCCGGCAAGTTGGTCATTACGGCAACGCAGATGCTGCAATCGATGGTTTCCAACCCGCGTCCCACCCGGGCCGAAGCGACCGACGTCGCCAACGCCGTTTGGGACGGATCGGACTGCTTGATGTTGTCGGGTGAAACGGCCACGGGACTGTACCCGGTGGCGGCGGTCGCCACCATGGCGCGCATCATTGAGACGGCCGAAACTCGGAACGAAAAACGGTCCATCATCAGTAAGCTCGTGGGCAGACAAACCGGGCGGGTTAGTCGAGCTCTGTGCGAGGCGGCCGCATTTGCCGCCGACGAAATGAGCACGCGCATCATCGCCGTCTTCACGGAATCAGGATTGATGGCGAGTCGCCTGTCTTCGCTGCGGCCCGATCAGCGCATCATCGCCCTAACTTCTTCGCGTGAAGTGATGAATGTGTTAGCACTGATCTGGGGCGTCGAGCCAGTGCTCGCGTCACGGTCAAAAAACACGGAGGAGTTATTAAAGCTGGGTGAGCAGACTTTGCTTCAGGCTGATCTGGTGCAGATAGGAGAGACAGTCGTGATTATGGCCGGCAGACTTTCAGGATTGGGCCTGTCGAGTTCGGTGACGCTTTACACCGTGGCCGGAGATATCCACGAAAGGGTGGCTTAGCGACCGTATCATTCTAAGTGGCTTTTGTTTGACTTTCCCACAGTCTCACAGTTACTGTGAACACATGAAAAACATCACGGTAAGTGTCAATGATGAGATTTATCGGCGGGCGCGGCGTAAAGCCGCCGAGCATAATACTTCGGTGAGCAGGCTCGTTGCTGATTATCTGCATTCATTGAGCAAAGACGAGGAGTTGCGCGCGGAACGCAACAAACGCCTCGAAGAACTCTTTGCCTCTCAAGATCGAGGACGTAAGCGAAAGCCCGTTGGACGTCTGAAACGAGAAGAAATCTATGGCCGCGGCCTTCGTTGATACCAACATTCTCTTATACGCAGCGGGGAACGCTCCTGCTGAACGCGGGAAGTCGGTCATCGCCCGAGAGATCCTCAAGAACGAAGAAGTTTCTCTGTCAACGCAGGTTCTGCAGGAGTTTTATTGGGTTGCGACCCGACCCAATAAGTTAGCTCTTACGCACGAAGAAGCAGTTGCATTCATCGATGTCTGGAAAATGTTTCGGGTGCAGGCGATTTCGGTAGGAATAGTTGAAGATGCTTTGTTTCTCTGCCGAGATTTTCGGATTAGTTATTGGGATGCTGCTATCGTTGCCGCGGCGCGACACCTGGATTGTGAAACGCTCTTTACTGAGGATTTGAGCCACGGAACGAACTATGGTGGTGTAACTGCGGTAAATCCATTTCTGTCTAAATAGCCGATTGTGGCCGGGAGACTGTTCGGGATTGGGGTTGTCGAGTTCGTTGACGCTCTACACGGTGGCCGGGGATATTCACGAGACGGTTTAGCTGATTTGGAACGGGCGCTAGTCCTCATCTGGATTTGGATTGAGTTTACGAATCTCGTCCTTAAGAGCAGTCACCTCGATAGGACAATCAGGCCAATTGTGCTCCCAGCGTACGATCACATCGCAAGACTACTCCTTGCTCGTTAATGGGTGCATGCCGAAGTCCCCTGAAGTTCAGCGGCTCGCCAAAGACTCTCGTCTTGGCATTGCGTACTGAACCTTCAAGCGCCTTGCCAATCAGCGCCCGCCATCAGACCAGCCACGGAGATATCCTCATCCAATTCCGGCCAATGCAATGAAGTTCCGCCGCCGCCGATTTCGTATTTTGCGCGCTGGTCCGGTGTGGCTTCGCGCAACAACGGAAACCAGATTATCGGCACACTGATGCAGCGCCCGTCAGTGAGCGAAACGTGCATCATCTCTTCGTCAAAACTTACCGACTTGGCCAATGCTGTTGTCGGGACATAGGCTCTTTGAGATTTAGCGTCAGTGCTGACCAAAGTGCTCATTCCAAGCCTCCAGGAAAACAGCTTCGTTTTGCTCTACCAATCGCGCAAGCTCATTTAGTTCACGACTCGAAAATCCGTAGTTCGATGCAATCTGCGTCGGATTAAGCCAGAACTTCGCTTGATCTTCAGCAGCCTTAACGTGGATGTGTGGCGGTTCTTCGCGCTCGTTGCTGAAAGAGTAGAAGCGAAATCTGCCTATCCGAAGCACGGTTGGCATATGGGAGTTTACAGTATCCTGTCAGAATCAAACAGCCTGTTATTCAGCCCGCAAAACCTCACCGACGCGCTCTTTCTCTTTCTGCTTCTGTTCACGCCGGATCTGGACGGGCGTCATTTGCGGGTCGCGCCAGTTGTCGAGGATGCCGACCTGATGGACGCATTGAATCGTGCAGGTGGGGGCGCACCACTTCTCAGTTTTGTACTCGCGCGCAAAATCTTCCATGGTGTAATCTTCGAGCGGAGTCCCGGGATAGCCACGCTGCTGCGAGCACCAGTGCACCAGCCCGTCTTCGCAGATGTACAGGTACCGCGAGCCGGAACGACAGCGCCATTCGTAAGGTTTGCCTTCGGCGATGCTGTCCTGAAACCAATTAAGGCGCGCATGGTCTTTGTTGCCCAGCTTTTTCACGGCATGAAAGATCTGTTTTTCGCTTTCGGTGAGGGGCTTCAGCGTGCCATCGTTGTCGTGAATAACGCCTACAGTAGTTGAAAAACCCAATTCGACCGCGCGCCTGGCTACCGTCAGCGCATCTTCCGGTTGCTTAATTCCTCCGCCGATGACCGAGTTGATGTTGATGTGAAAGTCGGCGTGCTCCGCCAGGTAACGCAGCTTCTTGTCCAGCACCCGCAGGCTCTTGCGAGAGACTTCGTCGGGCTCGACGTTGTCGATGCTGATTTGCAGATACTCGAGACCCGCGTCGTTCAGACGCTTGATCCGATCGGGAGTGAAGTAATAGCCGTTGGAAATCAGCCCGGCGATCATCCCGCGCGAACGAATGTAACGAACGATCTCGTCCAGTTGGGGATGCATCATCGGCTCGCCGCCGGAAATCGTCACCACCGAAGTACCGAGCTCGGCCAGCTTGTCGAGTCGCCGCTGCATTACCTCGAGCGGCACCGGCTTTGAAACCTGGTCGTATTCGTTGCAATAACCGCAGGCGAGATTACAGCGCCGCATCGGAATGATGTGCGCCAGCACGACGTGATTCGTCGACAACAGCGCGCGCGAAATGAAAGCGGTTTCGCGTAACTTAAGTTTGAGAAACGTGCTCTTTCGCATTCGAATTCAATGCCGGCGTTCGGGTGCAAGAAGAATAATGCGACGTTGCCGAGAAGGCAAGAACCCTGCTCTGTTGGCGACTCTTAAAACATCGAAGGGCTTCGGTTTCCCGAAGCCCTTCACCATCTGAAATCAAGCGTGTGGGTCTTAGCCCTTTACGCGCTTCACGTTCGAGTCCAGCTTGAGCTTAAATTGGTCCATCGGAATTGTCTGGTTCTTTTCGACGTTCGTCAAACGCACCGTGGTCGAGTCGTCATTCTTTTCGACCATCTTGGTTTGCACCGGCATGCCTTCCTTGTCGATCCAGACTTCGATGTACTTGTAGCTGGCTGCGGTCTTCGGAGTCACCTTGAAGTGCTGTGTCCAGACGCCACCCCAAAGCGTTTCTTCGCGCATATCCTGGAAGTCGCCAAACCTTGTGCGCAGTTGCGTCGCTGACATGTTCATCAGCGCGAGTACGTCGCTGTCCTTTGAACTTTTAATCGATCCGGTCTTTCCTTCCAGCACCGTGCTCAGACGTGGGCGGTACAAACTGTAATTCCCGTTCGCTACGGCGAGGATCTCGTGCTGCGGATTAGTCCACTCCAGTCGCACAAAGGCGCTGCTGCTTCCCGCTGCGCCCGGAATGTAAAGCACGATGCCCTGATACTTGTCCTCATCGCGAAGCTGAGAGTTGTACTTCACCATGCTGATGTTGGCACGCAAAGTTCTCAGGCTCTTTTGATTCTTTTCCAGCCGGCTGAGAATCGAGCTAGCCAGGCCGGCGATTTGCGCATTAGCCACGGATGTCGGCTGGATGGAGAGGGCCGTCAATAGCAAACCAACAGATAAACCTAGTGAAAACAGTTTCTTCATAATAGTTCCCGTCTAAAACTTAAGGCCCCTGCGGGCCCCGATGAAAACCTTGAGGCGCTTTTGCTTACGTCGCGCCTCATGGCAAATGATGCCCTGAAATTATAAAGCATGGTCAGCGAATGTCAACCTCATAGGCAATTAACTTCCCTGCCTCGTCGGGTACCTCGCGCACCTCGATGACCTGCGCCCCCGCACGACCCGCAAGCTGTTTGGCGCGGCGCCCAATCTCGGCTTTATCTAACTGAGCCCCAACGACATCGGTGCTTATTATGACCGTAGTCTGACCGGCATGGCTGCGCTGATAGGCGCTGTTTTCAAACCAGCTTTTTGGCGTAAGAAAGATAAAAACCAGGATCAACACACATAGCACATCCCATTGCCACGACGTCCGCGGATAAGTCCAGAAGGCTATCTTCTTTGCCGTATTGCGTACCAGGCCCATCGCTTCAACTTGCCATCCGCCTGATTATTACCGGAGGCCACACATTTGTCGAGGCAAATGTGGTTCCAAGCTTTCGTAGTCTGGAGTACCGCCTTCAGGCGGAAGACCTTACTTTAGAGAGGACCGCCTGAAGGCGGGACTCCAAACCGGATGATCAGACAATGTGCCCATCACGCATTTGGATGATGCGTTGGCACGCTGCGGCTGCTTCAGGATTGTGAGTAATCATGATGATGGTCTGATTGAAGCGGTCATTCAACTCTCGGAACATTTTCAGTACCAAGGCCGAGTTCTCGGTATCGAGATTCCCGGTCGGCTCATCAGCCAGAACGATCGCCGGACGGTTGACGACCGCGCGCGCCAACGCCACTCGTTGCTGCTCGCCACCGGAAAGCTCCAGCGGCTTATGATGCATCTTGTCCTCTAACTTGAGCATGCGCAGGATTTCGCGACGCCGGTCAGGATCTTCGGCACCGTTCGCGTGAATTCGTTCGGCTAGCCGCAGGTTTCCTTCCGCAGTCAATGTTGGGAACAGATTGAAGCGCTGAAACACGAACCCAATCTTGCGACGCCGTATGTCCGTCCGCTTTGCATCTGAAGCCGCGGTCAAATCTTCGCCATCGACGATGATCCGTCCTTTGGTGGGCGTCAAAAGGCCACCCATCAAATGCAGCATGGTTGATTTGCCACAACCGGACGGGCCCATCACGGCAAGAAACTCGCCCTCCTGCACCGTGAGCGTTACGCCGCGAAGAGCCGGCACATCCACTTTGCCGACGCGATAAATCTTTTCGAGGTTCTCAGCTTTTAGAATGATTGCCATTTACAGTTGTCATACACCGCAGGATTATTCGGACAATAGTAGTCAAAAAGCTCGCCGCTCTTACTCGTAAGCCAGGGCGTTCACCGGATCCAGGTTTGCCGCCCGCGCGGCTGGATAGAACGCGCCCAGGGCCCCGCCGACCAACCCGATGATCGCAGCTGTAAGTGCCCACCAGAGCCCGAATTCAAAAATCAGACCAGTCGCCTTATGAATGAAGAAGCCTGCCAGGGCCGCCAACGCAAAACCAACGACCAGGCCCATAAAGCTAATCATCAAGGCTTCTCTCTCGATTTCGCTGATGATGTAACGGCGCGACGCGCCCATCGCCTTGAGAATTCCAATTTCGCGCGTGCGCTCAGTGATGGTGGTGTGCATGGCCAGCATGACCACGAGCGCGCTCACCACCGCTGCCAGGGCCACGAGCACACGCATAAAAATGGCCAGACCGGGGATTGAACTCTCAACGCTGGGGAAAAAATCGCGGGTGAATTGAACCTTGTTGCCGGGAAGTTCCTGGTCGATTCGCCTCGCCACTGCGATTTGCTCCGCCGGGTTCCTGACCTTCACCATAACATAAGTGCACTTTCCGGGAGCCTCGAGGAAGCTCTGCATTGCCTCCAGCGAAAGCTTGGCGCGAGCGCCGGACTCGGGAGCATAGATTCCTACGACCCGGAATTCCTTGTCACCGAAAAGTTTCAACGAGCTTCCTACCGGGTGGTTGCGCTTGGCCTTTGTTTCGTCAATCACAATCTCATCAAAAGCCTGAGGCCCGCGGCCCTGGACCAGCCGGATATTGCTCATCTTCGTGAAGGCATCCCAGTCGACTCCCTCCACCAGATCTACCCCCCAGACTCCACTCGCGTAAAAGTGTCGGATAACCGGGACCGCAGCTTCGACGCCATCGATCTGCTTGAGCAAATCAACGTACTTCGTGCTTAGGTTTGCTGTGGTCGAAGTCGCCTGAACCGAGCCTGGCCTCGCAAAAATTATTTCCGCGCGCACGTTCGCTGAGCGTCGCTGCAAATCATCAGACATCCCGCGCGACAAACCGGTGAAAAGCATCACCAGAGTCACGCCAAGCGCGACGCCAAGCACGCTTATCGCCGAACGAAGCGGACGCTGGCGAATATTGGAAATGACTAAACTGTCCACCTGTGCGGGGGCCTCTCTCTCAAACGGGGAATATTAATACATGCCGGGAGGAAAGCCTAACCGGAAGAGTTCCGAAGTTGTGCGTGGAAAAGTGCTGACAGGTGGCTTAGTTCTTTGGCGGGCCCGGCTTTTTCTCGGCGTCGAGATCGACTTCCGGGAGGCCCCATTTGTTCGCCAGCACAAAGGCTTCTGCGGGATAGTCGCGATCGACATTAACGGATTCGGGCGCCTGGTAAGTAATGCTGATTTTGTAGTGGTCATGGGGCCGCGTTAGAGAGACTTGTACCGGCAGTTGTACGTTGCCTTCAGTCCCAAATTTCCTTATATCGCCGTAAGTAACATCGGTAACCAGGGCGCCTTTTTCGTCAAACGTTTGCAGCCTCGCCAACCGAATGCCGTTGACTCGATCGAACCAGAAACGGCGGAGCAGACGCCCGACGCCATCGCCGGCTGTTTGTAACTCCTCAAGCAGGTAATATCCGCGAGCAACTCGCTTATTACCTTCCGGCTTGGCAGGGTCCTTTTCTGACTGAAAGAATTCGGTCTGCGCATACATTACGCCGGGCGAGTGGGAATCGATCGGACGAAGCAAAAGCGCGTCAGTCAGGTGTTGCGGCCGCAAATTCGAAAGTGCTTTGACCGCCTGCGCCTCAGTGTTCGGTTTCCCCTTCTTGTTCGGGCCCTCGCCATCCCCATCTAATTTGGCGTAGGTCGCATCGTTGGTGCCGCTCACAAAGCGACGATACTTTTCGTCGCCCTTGAGGATCGCGATCCGGAAATGTTCGCCATCGGAAGTCATCTGCGCCACGTCCGAAGGAATCACCGGCGTTTGAACAACTAAATAGACCTTGCCCGGCCGCTGCAAAGTGATCGCGCCATCGGCAGCGCGATACTTTTCGGCAATGCCGGAAGTAGCAAAAGACGTGTCCTCAAACTGGATATCGACCTTGCCATGGATCGAACGCACTCCGGCCTGACTGTTCACCAAAGAGATGAGCTGCGCAGTGTTTGCTTCTGATAGAGGAATGAGAAGTTTCTCAACCTCGACGGGTTGATGAACTATATGACAGGCCGCTACCAGGGGCAGGATGATCGAAAGTGCGAGCGTGATTGCCAGCCGTACTTTGGCGGTCGGGAAACCAGCGTTATTGTTCTGCATCAATGATCAAAACAAGGCCGGCGCTGAGGCGGTCGCCGGCACGTTCATAAGTAACTTTCTTAAAGCTGCCTCACGCTAACAAAGCACGTTCGCGGTTGTCAACGCGACTGACGACGGACTCTACCCTTACCGGCACGGTGCGTGTTCGCACCCGCAACCTATTTCCATCACCCTCGATTTTTCAGCTTCCTCGCAATACTCGCTGCAGTATTTGCTGCCCTCCTCAGGCGGGCAGTCGCACACCCCATGAGCACACTTACCAGTTGGTTCAGCCATCAGAGTAGACCTCCTCAGACGCCCTTCCAAAAACTCGAGGACGACTCAAATCATTGGGGAATGTCGTAAACCTATGCTAGGCCGCATCGCGAGTAAGGTCAAGATGATGAGTTCCCGTACGCCGCCGGCGAGAGCGGAGCAGCTCTTATTTGAGCAACCCGGAAAGCCAGTGAACAATGTTGAGCGCCAACTGTCGATTGTCGATGCCGGGACGGTTCATGCCGAACTTCATACCACCCGGTCCAGTCATTTGCGCCGAAAGCATCGCGGCTTCGCCAAGGACAACTACCCGACCCTTGCCAAAGCTGAAGACAATTCCCTGAGCCCGACCCGCGGCCGAAATTCCGGCCTGTTCCGGAAGCTGTACCCGCGCTGCCGTCGCGCCCGGCGGAAGATTCATGCCGCTTGGCAGTGGCACCTGTGATTGCCCACCCTGCCGAGCTTTTTCGATGGCCGCCTGTATGTCAGCTTGTGAAGGCGGCGGTACATCCTTCGCAGTGTCAGCGAGCTTAAGAAAAGCGACGCTTCCCGCCGGCCCCGTGAGTGACTGTCCGGTAAAGGTCATCACGCTATTGATACGCTCGCTCGCATCACGGCCTTTCGTAATCGGATGGTCAATCAAGAGACCATTGTTGCGCGTGTAAACGAGGAAACTGTTACTGCCAGTCTCTTTATCATGGTTAACGCTGTCATTGGTATAGGAACTCCTCATGTCCACGCCAAAACGCTGGCCGAGAATCTGGTTCGCCGCGCCCATCGGTGCGTGGTCGGCGATCAGCAGCAGCGCGCCACCCGCTTTTACCCAGTCGCGCACTGCGTCGCATTCCGCGTCACTGAACGCTGGATTACTCGCCTCAGGCAGATTCATCTTTTCCGCGCCGAGCGCGTTTGAAATCACCAGGATGTCAAAACCTTTCAGCGTCTCAGCCGAAAACTTTTGCTTATTCGGTGTGATCTGGTAACCATCGTTGGTAATCAGATCGGCGAAAGGCTTGTAGCGGCCACTGGCGGTGTGAAAGTTGTTGTGGGCTTCATCGAAAAGCACCTTGGGGCTGTTCCTGGTGTAAGCGGGTTTGGCTACTTTCGCGTCGAAATTCGGATCGGCCATTTGCTGGGCAAGGCCGACGAGGGCGAAAAGGAAGAAAGTAGAAAGAAAAGGACCAGCACTCTTGATCATTTTTTGAATTCCTTACCGCACGAAGTTATATAAAATTCTTCCAGTGACCTTAACCGGTTGACCCATCAGCCTTGTCGGTGTAAAGCGGGCCTTCCATGCTGCACTGACAGCCGCTTCTCGCAAGCTCGACGGACCCTCCGACGCTTCCGCCCAAACAACATTGCCTGCCTCATCAATTACAATCTGCACCGCGACGGTGCCCGAATCATGAGCCTTTCGCGCGGCCTCCGGATACTCGGGCACAGGTAGTGTCACAGCCTTGCCATTGAGAACTCCCCCTATGATCGGGCTACCATTTCTTGGCCAGGGCTCGGGCGGCAAAGCGGAACGGACGCGTTCAAGTTCGGCAGAGTTGGTTGGGATGTCGACGATCACGCCGCTCAATTGATTGTTTGTGTTGGGTTCGCCGAGCGCAAATGATGAGAGGAATCGTTGCACTTCAGGGTCACTCTCCTCCGCCCCGATCACGATAACTGCATAAAACGCTTTGTCCGTTCCCAGGAAACGTGCGACCCCGGGATACTCTCCCACTTTGAGGTGATACTGTCTAACGATGCCTGACTCATCAGACAAATCGCGATCGAACGTCAAAGACTTTTTCATTTCTCCTTCGCTGCTCTTGAGCGATTGCTCTATGCCAAGCATGAAATTGTCGAAGCTCGACAAAGCAGGCACTTTGTCGGGCGACGTCTTCATGAATGCTACTACCATGTAACGCCTCCCCGCGGTCAGGGAGGAATACACACGCTCCCGCACTGAATCCTTATCATTCAAAGGAATTATGCGAGAAGCTTCAACAGCGTGCGTCGGCATTAGGATTGTGAAAGACTCCCCGACTGGCGCGATCTTTTGCCAGGATCCCTGTTGCGCAAAAGAGTTCGTAACAACACCAACGAAGCACACGACAACATTGACTAGGATCGCGTTAATGAATCTGAAGCCCATCGGCAGTTTGTCCTCTCTATGGGAGTTGAAAGACCAGAGCCGTCAACCTCGGAGTCTTCTTAATCGCTCAGCCGCCAGCAGCAAGGTCTCGTCTTTCTTACAAAAGCAGAACCGAACTTGTTGCGACCCCGACGCGGGATCACTGTAGAAACTCGAGCCAGGCACGCACGCGACGCCAATTTCGCGAATCAGGTGACGAGTAAACTCAATGTCGTCTTTGAAACCAAAAGCGCTGATGTCGGTCATGATGTAATAAGCACCGTCGGGAGAGAAAGTTCCAAAACCTGCGCGCTCAAGCTCCGGTAAGATCAAATCGCGGCGAGCACGATAGTCGCCTTGCAGTTGGTCGTAATAAGACGGCGGCAGTGATAGCGCGTACGCGCCGGCAGCCTGCAAAGGCGCCGCTGCGCCCACGGTAAGGAAGTCATGCACTTTGCGAACCGCGCTGGTAATTTCGGGCGCGGCGATGCAATAGCCGACCCGCCATCCTGTGACGGAATAAGTCTTGGACATCGAGTTGACGATCACCGTGCGCTCGCGCATGCCGTCGATCTGGGCCATCGAAATGTGCGCGATCTCGGCGCCTGCGCGCGGATACAGAATGTGCTCGTAGATTTCATCAGTGAAGCAGAGCGCGTCAAACTCGCGGCAGAGGCCGGCGATGAATTCCATCTCGTCGCGGGTGAAAACTTTACCGGTCGGATTGTTGGGATTGCAGATAATGATGGCCTTCGTTTTCGCACTGAAGGCGGTGCGTAACTCCGACGCGTCGAAACTCCAGTCGGGCGGCCGCAATGGCACGTAACGCGGCCGCGCATCAGAAAGGATCGCGTCGGGCGCATAGTTCTCATAAAACGGCTCAAACAGGATCACTTCTTCGCCGGGATCAACCGTCGCCATCATCGCGGCAATCATGCCTTCCGTTGAGCCGCAGGTGACCGTGATTTCAGTCTCTGGATCGATGTCCAGGCCCAGGTACCATTTTGTTTTGCGAGCGATCGCTTCGCGAAAATCCTTCGCGCCCCAGGTAATTGCGTATTGGTTGATGTCGTCGGCAATGGCCTGCATAGCCACGCGCTTGATGTCTTCCGGCGCCGCAAAATCAGGAAAGCCCTGCGAGAGGTTGACCGCGCCGTACTTCATGGCCTCGCGCGTCATTTCACGAATTACGGATTCCGTGAACAGGCTCGCCTTCCGAGAGACGCGTTTTGAAATCGACGGTGCGGGTGTAGTCATGGTTGATTCGCTGACAGAAAAACAATGGGCTACAGATGAACACAGATAACGAACAGATAAAGGTCGGCCAATTATTTCACTTGCTGTTATTCGTGTCTATCTGTGTTCATCTGTGGCTAATTCGGTGCTTGGGCTTTCAACTGCTCGACAATCGAGTGCACGGCCGGCGCCAGCGAACCGTTGGGCGCCAGCCTCAGGTAGTTTTCATAAGCGGTGATCGCTGCTCTGTTATTTCCGCTCTTCTCATAAGCAGCGCCCAACATTTGATAAATGATTGGTTCGGTATCGGAAAGTTGGTTGATGGCGATCTGAAATTCACGCGCCGCCAACTCGTACTGCCCTTTGTCTTCATAAACGCGGCCGATGCCCACGTGCGCCTCGGGCTGGAAGCCATGGCTCTCCCGAATTGATCGATTGAACGATCCAATAGCATCGTCCGTCTGGCCCGTCTCGCGATAGATACGTCCTTCGACGGCTGACGCTTCCGGATAAACCGCGCGATAGCGACGCACCGCTTCGATTTCGGCCAGGGCGCCGTTTGTATCGTTGAGATCCAACAACACACGCGCCAGACCCACGCGTGCTGCCGGAAAAGCCGGACGAAGCTGCAGCGTTTGGCGATAGAGATCGGCGGCCTTCTGACGTGCCTCGTCGTCGCGGGCCGTTTCGCGTGCGATTTCCGCTTGCTGAAAAGTAAGTTCGCCTTCATTAGTCGTGCGGACCAGTCGCGCTCTGATCTCGCCGCGTTGCCCGGCGGTCAAAGGCATCGTCAGTTCTTTGAAGCCCGCCGCGCGCGCGCGCAACGTATGCGCTCCCGCTGAGACCTTCACCTGCGCGAGCCTCCCCCCGGCATCCGTTATGCCGCGTCGAATTTCATCGATCCACACGACTGCATTCGGTTCGGTGAGAATGGTCAGCGTTCGCGCACTCTCGGTAAGAGGACCTGGTTTTGGTCTCTGACGTGCTAAGACAACATCGCCCCAGAGTATGGGTAGCAGAGCTGCGAGCAGCCCCAAGCCGGCGTGACCGATCTTCGATTTCATTTGTAGTACGTTTACCGCAAGGGGCAGTAACCTGCAAGCACTTCCGACTGAAATCATCTTGCAAAACTGTTGCGTCTGGACGCGCTCAGGGTGTAATCTTCGTGCGAAATAAGGGCAAACATTAGCATTTGCAGATGGGTTTTGTCGGATGTCTGTCTACCCGTCGGTTAGCGCTGACAATTTTCGGAGGACTCTATGCTTATCGAATCAACGTTTCATATCGGTTTTGGACTGGCCATGCTTGACAGCATTTTCAAACCACCCAGTGCTGACGAGCTATCCCACATCGCGATGCGCTGGCTCCACTTTGTTGCCGGAATCACCTGGATTGGGCTGCTCTACTTCTTCAATCTGGTTAATGTGCCGCTGCAGAAAAAACTGGACGCGGACACCAAGAAGAAAGTGAATCCAGACCTGCTGCTGCCGGCTCTCTGGTATTTTCGCTGGGGCGCGCTGTTGACCGTAATCGCGGGCTTTGGCTACTACGTGATGTACATACTCAAGCCCGACGTGAGGCTTTCGAACGCGACGGGAGCCAACGTGAATGGCTGGGTCCTGCTGATTGTCTGGATGTTCATTCCGATCATTACCTTCCTGGTCGAGTTCCTCATCATTAAGAAGGTTCCGGCTTTGATAAAAGACGGACGGGTATTTGCTATCGTCGCCTTGATCCTGGTGGTCATCATGTCGGTCGTGATCCTGAAGTGGCTCGACACCGGCCTGGCCGTTAACGGACAGCACTTCGCCAGCAACAAGACCTTGTCGATTGGCGTCGGCGGCGCGCTGGGTCTGATCATGTTGCTCAATGTATGGGGCATCATCTGGCCCAATAACAAACGAGGAATTGGCGCCTTGCAGGGCGGCCCGCCGGCCGCGCCAGAACTCGCGCGCCAGGCCTTTGTTGCTTCACGCACTAATGCCTGGCTTTCGCTGCCGATGCTTTTGTTCATGGCAGCGTCGCACGGCGACTGGCTGATCTTTGCCGGGAAGTAGTGGTGCAGACTTAATGTCCGACAAACTTCAGCTTGTCGACTCTGATTGATGGCTCCCTCCTCCCTCTGGGAGAAGGGCCGGGGAAGAGGGGCGTAGCCGAGGGGCTCGATACTCAAGCCCTCTCCCCAACCCTCTCCCAAAGGGAGAGGGAGTCAGGACTAAACTAAAGAGTTTGTCACACTCCAGAATCTCGGGCAGGGCTTGTTCCCTGCCCGCTTTTTGTGATAAGCGATGAGGTGAAATCACGAATCCTGATGTCGCTCCTCGAGAGGAAACTATGAAATTCCCAAAATACTTTGCGCCTTTCATTGTTGCGGGCTTTGCCATTCTTTTGATTCTGGCAGGTTGCCAGCAGTCAACTGAAAACGCGAACACCACCGCAGCTACCAGCGTCACGCCACCGGGCGAACAGAACCTGACCGTCGTGCCGCGCCCGCAAAAGATCGTCGACCTGATGAAGTCGCGTGGTGAACAAGACGAGGCCAAACCGACTCTGCGAATCCTTTCGCCCGCAAAGAACGCGGTTATCAACGGTTCAAAGGTTGACGTTAAGCTGGAACTAAGCGGCGATCTCAAAGGCTACATGCCGCACAAGGATCCCGCGACCGGCAAGGGTAATCACATTCACGTGATTCTCGATAACCAACCGTACGAAGCCTATTACGACATCAATCAGCCTTTTGAGCTGCGCAACGTGACGGAAGGTAAACACACTTTGCGCGCCTTTCCGTCGCGGCCCTGGCATGAGAGTTATAAGAATGAAGGCGCGTTTCAGATGGTTGAATTCACCGTAAAGGGCGGCGGCGATGCGTCAAAGCCGACGACCACAAAAGACGGCCAGACAATGGCGGCCCCAACCAAGAGCCCGGCCGCAAAATCTGAAAGCTCCAAAGCTGCGAACGCTAATACGAGTGCCAGTCCTGCACCGGCGCGCGAAGGCAAAGACTTCGCCCCGAGTAAGGCCGGCGATGTCGATCCCGCAAAGCCTCTGCTTACCTATAGCCGCCCGAAGGGCGAGTACAAGGCCGAGGATGCGGATCCAATCATGATCGATTTCTGGCTCTCCAACGCGAAGCTGCAAGGCGATGGTGGACAATACCGCGTGCGTTACTCAATCGATGGGGGTGAAGCGAAGTTCATCGTCAAGTGGGAACCGATCTGGCTGAGCGGATGGATTAGCGGCAAGCACCAGGTCAAGCTCGAACTCGTCGACAAGGACGGCAATCCGGTGGACAACGGCGGTTACAACTCGACCACGCGCGAGATAAACGTGATTCGCTGAGAGTTAGGCGAAGTCCAGGCACGAAGGCCGTGCCCGGACTCGTCCCTTATTCTCTTATTGCTTGTTGCTGTTAGTTGAAGTACTCGCAGGCTTCGCGGCTGGTTTACGCTTCGGGGTTTTTAGCTCCACGAGGATCACTTCAAAGGGCTGGTCGCCGGTGTTCTCCGGAAGATGACGACCGGCCGGCGTCCAGCGTGTCTCGCCCGCTTTTGCGGTCGTGTCCTGGGTCTTGCCGTTCGGAAACGTGAACTTCCCGTTTATGTCCGTGACAAAGATCGCGATGGCATTTGGGTGCCAGTGCATAACCGACTTCTCGTTCGGGCCGTACTTGATCCGTAGCACGCGCACCTGTTTATTCTCGAACTCCACCTTGTAATGTTTGGCATCGACTTTGACCGGATCCTGGGCCAGTGCGGGAACGGCCAGCGCCAGGACGAAGAGAGTCAGAAACAATACTCGACGCATACTAAAGTCCTCCTTAGAATCTGTTTGAATCTGAGATGTTAGGTCGACGTATTTCTAATCCAACTGCCCGCACAAGTCAACGTCCGCATCCGCAGGCGAACATGGCCGGATCATCAAAGCGTGCGCAGCGTGAGCAATTTGCGACCCTGACGGCCGAAGCTGCCGTCTGCACTCGCTGTCCGGCCATGTGTGAACGCGGGGCGGTGTTGAGTGAGTTGAACGGCTCGGTCGAAGCGCGGGTCATGTTCATCGGCGAAGCGCCCGGACGCAGGGGCGCCGACCGTACCCGGGTTCCATTCTCCGGCGATCAATCGGGAAAGAATTTCGAGCGCTTTCTGGCTTCGATCGACTTGAAACGCTCAGACATTTTCATAACGAGCGCAGCGCTGTGCAACCCGCGCGCCGCCTCAGGCGCGAATCGCCGGCCAAAGGCAAGCGAAATCGGCAATTGTTCTGAGTTTCTCAGGCGCTCGATTGAATTGGTTGATCCGCAGGTCGTCGTGACGCTTGGAACGGTTGCGCTTGAGGCGCTAAAACTGGTTCACTATCATGACTTCAACCTGAAGAATGACGCGGGCAGGATTCGCCGCTGGAATGGCCGCTTGCTGGTGCCGCTTTATCATCCAAGTCCGCAGGTCTTGATTACCAGCCGAAAGGAAACGGCGCAGTTGAAAGATTATCAGGTGGTGGCGAGGGCAATTGGGCGAGTTGCGTGAGCTTAGGTATTACGGCTTTGCCGCCGCCCAGTGCGGTAAGGCTCTGCCTTGCCGGGTGGCGCTCCTCTAATTACCGCTGCCGCGAGGCTCCGCCTCTCGGCAAGGAAGAATTTGAAAGAGCCTAACGGAAAGACGAAGCCTTTCCGCACTGGAGAGCGGCCGAGCCGCGAACCCAAGTGAAGCGTTCATCATGAGCGAAGCAACTCAATCAGCCGAATACTCAGCCGTCCGCGATGGCGGCGCGGGAGTGATCGATCTTTCTTCGCGCGGACGTATGCTCGTCAGCGGATCGGAAGCCGTGATGTTCCTGAACGGCCTGATCACGAATGACATGAAAACGCTCGCGGTGAACTCGTGGATGCCCGCTGTTTTTCCGAACGTGCAGGGGCGACTGCTGGCTGCGGTGCGGATCATTCATCGCGAAGATGGATTTCTAATCGACACCGAAAACGCCACGCTTGATACGGTCGCGAAATTGCTGGAACGGTTCACTCTCGCCGGTGACTTTCGGCTGACGGATCTGGCGAGCCAGACTGCGATGCTTTCCGTTCAAGGTAACGAGGCCGCCGAAGTCATTCTCAAGGCGCTGAGCGAAACGTCTGCGAACGTCGAGCGCCAGGGGGTCGTAACTGCGCAGCTCGATGATGAAAGCAAAGTCAACGTCATCCGCGCCACGCACACGGCCGAAGACGGCTTCGATCTCTTCGTTAACGCGAACGAGGCTCAAGCCCTACACGGTACTTTAACCAAAGCCGGCGCACGGCCCGTGGGCCCTGACGCACTGGAAACATTGCGCATCGAAGCCGGCATTCCGCGTTACGGGATGGACATGGACGAAACGAACGTAGTGACGGAAACGAATCTCGACGATTCGGTAAGCTTTACCAAAGGCTGTTACATCGGCCAGGAGATCATTGCCCGCATCAGGTATCGCGGCCATGTGGCGAAGAAATTGACCGGGCTTATCTTTGAATCGCGGGTTGTCTTGGAAAGCGGCGCGAAGGTCATTTCCAGCAACGACAAAGAGATTGGCCGCGTTACTTCGGGCACATTTTCGCCGCGCCTGAATCGCACCGTCGCACTGGGTTATGTGAAGTATGATTACCTCGAGCCGGGAACGATCGTGATGGTGGTGTCTGCTGAACAGGAATTTCCGGGTACCGTGTCAGAACTTCCGTTCGTGCGTGGAAGTTGGTATTCGGACTAGCTCCGTAGGAGCGCGATATCTATAGCAACGACGGTCAATTCGTAACGTTGAATTCCTTTCCAAAGAACATTTCGCTCCTCCGGAGCTCAACAACATTCAGGGTCTGACGAGTCTATAAACATTTCGTCCCTACGGGACTGAAGATCAATGACTGACGAGCAAACCAATCCGGTCGATTCTACGCCGCCTGATCCCGATCTCGATCAGGCCGGCTTGGCCCATTCGATCATCGAGTCGCTGCTCGAACACACTCGCGTCGTGAGCGACCTGATCGCGGTGATGGCCCAGGCCCTCGACCAGGACACGACCAAGGCGCTGACCCTGACCGCGCAGTGGCAGGCTTATCTCGAAAGCCGCCGTCAGATGGAACACACGCGCGAGGACGTCGAGAAGTTTGTCGCGATGATGAAGCAACTCACCGACCCGGAGCCGGAGAAACAACCGGCCGAGAAAGCTTAGTGGTACGGAATGCGAACGAGCATCATCGAACCGCGTAAATGGTCGGGCTTGTTTTCTGTCGGGAACCATGGGCGGTCAACCCTCCCCAGTCTGAGCTGGCTCATTCCGGGCCACGACCGGGGGACCCAGGTTTTTCACCGGGACTTGAAGCGGCGACTGAGGCAGGGAGTGGCTTCGGCGTTTCGCTTTCCGCGGAAATCGCGCGCTTTTTCAAGATGAGACTAATGCCCTGTCCGGCAAACATCGGCCGGCGGAAAACCCACTCATTTGCCGTCCCAACGCGTGCCAATTCATGTGGCGCATACCACGTGGTGGCGGAGGCTTCCAGGTCTTCGGGAAGATTCTCGATAGTGAGATGAATGGTTATTGCGTCCGGCTGGGCCCCTTCATCCCGCGTGAGGATTTCCGGCATGAACAGCGTATACATTCCCGGTACGAAGATATTCTCTAATCTGTTCGAGATGATTCGGACCGAGCCACCCTCCGGCACGTGAACATTATTGCTAAACAGCCCTTTAGCGCGATTATACGACGCAGCCAACTTGTCTTTATCGTACCTCGTAGTCTGTCCCTCGACGATTATGTCGATCCACTTGAAGCACGGTACTTGTAGAGCCTCGTCCCACATGTGAATATCGAGGGCATGATTCACCTCGACGATCTGGCCTGCTGCCCTGAATCTGTGAAGGTTGTACGCATACTCAATCTCGAGCACGACCATGTTGTCCGGCACCGCCTTCCTTGTGCCATCAGCCAGCTCCACCGCTCGCAGGACACTAACCGTGATCTCGACATCGCGGCGAGTACGATTCCTCATAACAATCTGGTCCTTGATCTCCTCGAAAATGTCCTCCGTGACCAAAGAAGCTAAAGTGGCGATGACGTCATGGCGCATCTGTTCGAACTTCGCGCTTCTTCTCGTGCCTGCTTCGTAAACGATCGTGACCACCGGAGCTATGATCAAAGCAATCCCAATGTCCCGTGCAAGCTCCGCCGGCTCATGCCTCTCCCAGCCGAAAGGGGAGGGTATTTTTGAGGCCAGTATCAGCACGCCGCCAATCACCAGTACAAAGATAGAGCCCGCCCAGAGGCTATTGGGCGCCCCCCGTAGACCTTTCCAAAGGTCCTTGATTGCTGCTATCAATCGATTCCCGCTTGGTGCGTCAGGCATGTTGGTCCCCCTTTTCGAGATACCAAGTGAGCGATATTTGTTTACGCGAGAAACCTGCTTGCCTTTGATCGGGCAAGTTGGTGATATCACTAGCTTATCAAGAGCTCAGGGGTTCACAGCGAGAAGTGCGGATTTCAACAGAACAACGAGGTGTACTTTAGGCAACTTCCCTTAAGAGCCCCTGGGAACGAGCTTTGTAATTCGAGGCGCGACTCGATATCAACTTGGGCGAGAGTATATCACGGGAACTGACCAGAGGCGGCAGGTTACGAATATCAGCGAATCATCATGATCATTTTGCGCTCTCGCCCAGCCATGAGTGCTCAGAAGTGCAGCTCAAACTTGCCCCGCACGGACGTGCCCAGACTGTTGAAGAATTCGCCGACCTGGCGGCTGCCCATATTGTTTTGAATATCGCGTGGGTTGAAGTGATTAGTGACGTTGAAAATGGCGACGCCGGCGCGAGCGCGCTTATCAAGGAAGGGCACCTTAAAGCCCTTGAGGATCTGCGCATCCAGCGAGATGAACGTCGGGAAACGTCCAGCCTGGTTCCGCGCGCCGATAAAGTCCAACCGATCATTGACGAGTGAGAACGGGAAGCCGGAGCGAATCTCCAGCGATGGCGAGATCGTAATTTCGTACGGCCCCTTTATTTCTCCGTAAGCGAGGAAACGATGAGGCGCGTCGAACGGAAGCGGGCCGTACTGGTTCGGCCGAATGGCCAATGCCGGAAAATCTCCAAGGAAATTGTCCGCCGTGTTCAAATCACCGCGCGCCCGTGACCAGACATAAGAGATGCTCCAGTTGTGGAAACGCTCGCTGTCGTAAGCGACCAGCGCTTGCAGTTCGCGATATTGAGACCGCCCCGTACTGGTGAGCACGAGGGTGCCGCTCGCTGACCTGCCCAGGCGCGGGATAATGATCGGCTCATTCACCGCCGAGCGCTGTAAATACGCCACGCGGGCGGTCAAGTGCCTGGTTAACCCACGATCAATTTGGACGCTCCAGCGCGTACTTTGAGCATCGTACAGCGGGCCTCGAATCGCGTTCATGAAAAAGCGAGGGCCGTCAATAACTGTCACGCCGTCGGGCGCAAACGTAGTTACCACGCGCTCGGGAAAACGCGTCGGGGCCAAAACTCCGGGCAGAGTTCTGTTGAGGGGCTGGTCATTATCGTCAAGGTCTTGGAAATCGAAGTACCGCGACGAAAGCAAACTCCGCGCATAGAAGAGGCCGATTCCGGCCCGAACAATTGTGCGGTCGTCCTTGAACGGGAGATACATGACCGCCAGCCGAGGCGAGAAGTTGGTGGCTGAGGCGAGACTGTCACGATCCAGACGTAAGCCCGCGTCAATGGTCAGGCTTCTCTTGATGACCCAACGATCCTGGACAAAGGCGCCAAACTCCATCAACGATCGATCGATGAAAGTCGGTCCGGTAAAGTCTATGCGCTGGCTGAGAGTTTGATCTCCGCGACGGATCAGGATGGGTCGAAAGCTGAACACCCCGGACATGGTTGTCCGGTCAAATTCAACGCCCAGCTTGATTGAATGCTGACCGCGGAAGGACAAAGCATGCGCGAAATAGTTCTCCTGCAACTGCAGGCGACGCGAGGAGCGCCGCGTGTCCGCGAAATAGTTGCCCGTGTTGCCATCCGGCAGAATCGTGATCGGCTGCTGTCCCTGGCCAAAGGCGTTGAAGTCAAAAGTCTTGTAGCTCACTAGTGAAGCCAGGAACGATTCATCGTGGAAGATGGACTGTTCCGAGAGAGAGAAGAGTTCGCCGCGCTGTTTTGTGTTTGGCGTGGTTGCCTGGGGGTTGAAAGTGTTCAGTCCGACGTAACGCAGCTTTTGCGGAAACAGCGCTCCGACAAACTTGAGCGTGTTGCGCTTGTTGATGTTGAGGTCAAGCTGGCTGAACGACTCAAACGCTTCGAGAGTTGACTCGTCTCCTGGTGTTGACAGGCTGGGAACTCGAGCCCGCGAGAAGCGGTATTCAAAAGATTGCAGGAAGCTCAGGCGCTTGCGAATGAGTGGACCGCTGAAGGTCACGCGCGGCCTGAAGGAATCGATCTTTCCACCTATGATATTGCGAAACGTCGGAAAGAACCGTGAGGAGCCAAACTTGAACTTATCGCCGCCGGTTTTGGTTTCGAGGTTGGTCGCGCCGCCGGTCAACCGCCCGAACTCAGCGGAATAAGGGTTATCTTCGACGTGGACGCTGGCGGCGGCTTCGACTGGTATGTTGAAGGCCAAGTTGCCGTTGACCGGGTCGGTAACGTCGGCGCCGTTTACCGTGAAAGCGCTCTCGCCGGCGCGAGTGCCTTTCACATGAACAGCGTCATCCATGCCACGGACCACGCCGGGAGTTAGCGGCAATGCGCTTTCGTAGTTCTCCGCACGCAACGGAAGGTCCTCCAGTCTTTGTGCGCGAACCGTGTTGGACGTCGTCGTTTCGGCTGTGCCGAGCAAACCCTCTTCCTGCCGCACGGTGACCGATGCTGTGACCGTGGCAGTCAAGACGATCTCGACAACGAGCGCGGCGCCGGTCGTGAGACGGATGTCCTGCTTCACAACTGGAAGTCCATCAGCTTCGGCGATGAGCGTGTAGTTAGCGGCCGGCAGATCCAGAAAGGCGAAGTTGCCGGCGTCGTCCGTGACGATTTTGACCGCCGCACCTTGAGTGTCTCGGTTCACCAGCGACAGACGGGCAGCCGGGAGGAGGAATGGGCGAGCGGAATGATCTGCTGCGGTCGCGCTGACGGTCCCTTTAATGCTGCCAGTCAATCCCTGCGCGAGCGTCGTGCGAGACAGCATCAGGCCTTGGAAAAGAAGAGCGAGCGACGTGACAAAAATGAAGATTAACTCGCGTTTGCTTCTCATCATGAGTACAACACGCGGCGCGCAGAAGACACCACCGCCATTTCAAACTCTTAACAGTGTGACACTTAGCCAGTGAACTGATTCTCACCTTTATGTCATTTGTTAAAGTTTGGTGTTGATTTACCACTCGGAAAAGCATCCGTCTGTGCGCTAACGCACGGAGAGGAAAATCCCGTGATTCATGCCCGATCAACCATCCTGGAAACACATCACTTGACGAGCATGATCACCTTCCGCTCGCGCCCGCCATCGAACTCGCACAGGAAGATTCCCTGCCAACGACCAAGCAACAACTCGCCGTCTTTGAAGGGAATGGTAACGCTGGGTCCGACCAGGCTGGCTTTGATGTGCGCGTCGGAATTCTCTTCCCCGTGGCGAAAGCCCATGCCGTGTTGCGGAATCAAGGTGCGGAGGGCATGCAGCATGTCGCGGGGAACGTCGGGATCGGCGTTTTCGTTCACCGTCAGACCGGCCGTGGTGTGCTGGACGTAGAGCACCACGACACCCTCACCGGCTCCTGACTCTTTCAACTGCCGCTGGACTTCGTCCGTAAATTCGACCAGCTCTTCGCGTTGATGTGATCGGATCTTAAGAACGTACATAGCCGCCGGTTCCGCGTTTCCTAAGGTTGTCCTGACTCCCTCTCCCTTTGGGAGAGGGTTGGGGAGAGGGCTTGAGCGTCGGGCGCCCCAGCTACGCCCCTCTTCCCCGGCCCTCCTCCCACCGGGAGAAGGGAGATATCAAACCCGTCACTCTTCTTCTTCGCTGCCACTCAAGCGTTTGACCTTAATAGTTGGGTTCGCCGGCTGGCTCGAGGGCGCGGCCTTCGACGCGGGATAGACGGCGCGCGCGCCAACCTCTGCACGGAACTGTCCGTTCTCGTCATACAGGCGTTTGTACTGAAGCGTGTTGCGGACGACGCCCTGGATGTACAGACGTGTTTCGCGGAAAGGTACGGCTTCCGCCCACTCATCAAGCTCTAGTGGCAAAGTCGCGCGCCACTGCGCTACGCGACCCGGGCCGGCATTGTAAGCTGCGGCGACGTACTCAATGCGACCGTACTTGTCCATCTGATCGCGCAGAAAGGCAGTCCCCAACTGAATGTTCAGGCGAGGTTCGAACAGCGATTCCATCGTTACCGCGCGATCGACGCCATACTTCTTTGCAGTGAGTGCGCCCGTGGGAACGACGAGCTGCATCAAGCCATAAGCTCTCGCGGATGACACGGCGCGCGGATTGAACACCGACTCCTGACGAATCAAGCCGGCGACTTGATATGGATCGAGCGAACGCGCGCGCGACTCCTGCGAAATGATGTCCCAGTAAGCGAGCGGATAGAAGACATCCCATTCATCGCGCCGCATTTCTTCCGGCTTCATCTGCGAATAATCGGGATAGCTGCGCTTCAAAATATTCAGCGCCTGTACGTTGTCGTTCTTGGCCCGATAGATGCGGGCGATTGCCAGATTCACCCGCGGGCTGGCCGGCGCCGCGGACGAGGCAACGACCAGTTCTTCCAGGGCCCAATCGTCTGTCCCAATGATCGAAAGCTGATCGGCCCTGGTGATGTGTTCGTCCTCATTTTGTCCAGCGGTTTCTTCGGCGATGGTCACGCTTTGCAGACTTGCTACGGCGCGTCCGACCAAAGAATCCGCGGGAAAATCTTTCCGCGGCACGTTGCCGTTGCGATTCATCGTGTCGAGCCGCTGCTGCGCCAGATATCCGTACCAGTTCCCATCATAGCGGGCTTGCAAGCCCTGATAGATGGCGCGGGCCTCAGCCAGCTTGCCGGCGCGTTCACTGTCACGCGCGGCCCAATACGCCGACTTACCGCGAAAGTCTGTGTTGCGATTGGCGTAGTTTGCGAGATGTTCAGTCAATAGCCGCGAAGACTCAGCGAAGTTCTTGCCGTCGTGCGCCGTCCAGGCGAGGTAAAACTGGGCCGGTGTTACTTCGGCAGCGCCGGGAAAAAAGTTGACAGCCGCGCGATAGAAATAGGATGCGTCCACATCGTTCTTCGCGTCCTCGGCAAGTTGTCCCACCTGCACGAACGCTTTGGTGGCCCATGCGCTGCTGGGGAAAGCACGACGTAAATCGTCCGCTGTGCTGCGCGCCTGCGCCCACTGTTTGGCGCGACCGTAAGCCAGCGCGAGACTGAACATGGCTTCGGCGCGCGCTTCACCCGCAGGCGCCGGCGAGGTATTCAAAGCGGCGGCGGCATCTGCAAACCTGCGCGCATTAGCCGCTGCGATAACGCGCCGGGCTTGCAATGCGGCGCTGGCGCTATTTGGAAAACGATTGAATGCGTCCGTGTAGGCGTCGAAGGCTTCGCTGAAACGTTTTGCGGCAAAAAGGCTTTCGGCGCGAGCAGACGCTTCCTCGGCGTTGGCCGGAGCCGTTGAGGAACTCAGCCGCTCGATCGCCGTTGCGGCTTCAGCAGCTTCCCCCCATGCCGGCGCAAAGAAATAGATGCGCCGGTAGGCCGCCAACGCTCGCGTTGTGTCTCCAGTTTGTGCGTAAGCTTTCGCCGTCAGCAGTAACGCCGCGGCATCATCCTTTGCCGCCAATTCCTTCAAAGCCGCAGGCACCGAGGCAAATTGATTGTCTTGGATCAGAAGTTGAGCGACATGAAGCTTTGCATCGCGCGCGCGCAGCGAACTGGGATACTCACGCGCCAATTGTTCATAAGCCGTGCGTGCTTCAGTGTGTCGATTGGCTTGCTCAAGCGCGCCGGCCCGCATCGATAAAGCGTAGTCCGGAATCACCGTGTAATCGCGAATGACGTTGGAGTCGAGCAGCGCCGCCGCTCCGGCAAAATCTTTCGCGTTGAGTTTGATTCGTGCGTGCACGACCCCGGCTAGAGCGCCCGCGGTAGTCTTGGGAAAATCCGATTCGATGCGCGCCACGGCGTCTTCTGCCGGCAGCACATTTCCGTGAGTCATAGCGCGCAGCGTCTCGCGCGCCTGCAACTCCTGCGGTGTCTGCTGCAGCGTGCGACAACCGGCGATCAGAAAAAGCGGAGCGACTGCGCCTAGCGCCGCCAGGAGCCCTGTGACAATGAATGCGAAGCGATGTTTGCGAAGCGTGATCATAGCGGTCTGGCCTTACTCTTGATGCTCTTTAGCGGGGGACTGGCCATTTTAGCACGGCCCTCGTTACAGAACCGCGAGCGGTAGCGACCGGATGCTGACTCTCAACTTGGGGGGATCTGCAAAGCAACTATTGATTCGCTAGTTGAATGCTCGCATCCGGTCGCTACCGCTCGCGGTTCTGTACCAGCGCCCAAATAAAAGCGGCCACCGTCATAGTGGCCGCTCGGAAGATCTGGTAGCGCATACGGGACTCGAACCCGTGATCTCTGCCTTGAGAGGGCAGCGTGTTAACCAACTACACCAATGCGCCTCATCGGACTTGGATTATAGCGGCCAGTAGTTTGGCCCCGCAAGTTAGGTTGTATTCGGATAGCGTTTGGAGTGCTGACTTCAGTCGAGTTTTGCTTGCACAAGAACCCAACTAAAGTACTGTGCGAATTTCCCCCGCAAATGTGCGCGCCGTCACATCACGTTATTCGCGTTGCATGATATACTCCGCCTTCGCAATTTGCTCTTCATCTTTGATCGTTAATACACGCTCAGAAAACAAATGAACATCGCGGTGCTGCGTGAGACTGGGTCGGGCGAGGCGAGAGTCGCCCTCATGCCCGATTCAGTGCAGAAGCTTGTCGCCCAGAAGGTGACGGTTTCCATCGAGAGTGGCGCCGGTCTGGGCGCGGCGCGCACCGACGATGATTACCGCGACGCCGGCGCAACGGTCGTCGACGATCGAAATGCGTTGCTTGCTTCAGCCGACGTTTTGGTAGTAGTCAATCGACCTTCCCGAGAAGATTTCAATCAACTGAAAGAGAATGCGGTCGTGCTGGGCTTTCTGCGTCCGCTCGATGAACCTGCCGCGTTAACTCCGGCCCTGGAAGATGGCCTGACAACATTCGCGATGGAGCTGGTCCCGCGGATCACGCGCGCGCAATCGATGGATGCACTGTCGTCAATGGCCACCGTCGCGGGCTACAAAGCAGTTCTGTTGGGGGCCGATCGAATTCCGCGCATGTTTCCTTTACTGATGACGGCAGCCGGCACGGTGCCGCCCGCGCGCGTGCTGGTTCTGGGCGCCGGCGTGGCCGGTTTGCAAGCCATCGCCACGGCGCGAAGATTGGGCGCGGTCGTAGAAGCTTACGACGTGCGCGCCGCCGCGGGCGAACAAGTGCGCTCGCTGGGCGCAAAGTTTTTGGAAGTCGATCTCGGTGGGCTGCAAACAGAAGACAAAGGCGGCTATGCGGTCGAGTTGAGCGAAGAAGCGCTGGCCCGCGGCCGGGCATTGATTGCCGAACAGGCGAAGACTGCCGACGTGATCATCACTACGGCGCAGGTGCCGGGCAAGCGAGCTCCCGTTTTAATGGACGAACCCGCTGTCGATGGTATGAAACGGGGTTCTGTGATTGTCGATCTAGCCGGCTCGACGGGTGGCAATGTCACGCTCAGCAAGCCTGATGAGATTGTCGAACGCGACGGCGTCGTGATCATGGCGCCCACCAATCTGCCGGCGACTGTGCCGGTGCATGCCAGCCAACTCTATTCGCGTAACGTCTCGGCCTTCCTGAATTTGCTGATCAAAGACGGTGAGTTGCACCTCGACATGGACGACAACATAGTCGGACCGTCGTGCGTTACGCATAAAGGCAAGTGGGTGAATCAGCGCGTGGCTGCCATGATAGGAGCAGTGGTAAAGTAGGTACGAGCGGAACCTGGAACTGGAGATCAAGCGAATGAAAGACGAAGAACTGCTCGCGAGAATAACTATCGATCCCAAGGTAATGGTCGGCAAGCCCGTTATCAAAGGCACGCGACTGACTGTTGACCATATTCTCAACCTGTTGGCGCATGGGGCCACGGCGGCGGAGATCACGCAAGAGTACGATGGTCTAATGGAAGAAGACATCAAGGCATGCTTTCTCTTTGCCACCAAAGCCCTTGAAGACGCATCGTTCGTTCCGCTCGAGATGGAGCATGCGTAGATGAAGTTTCTGGTTGATGAGTGCACCGGCCCTGCGGTGGCGCGTTGGCTGGAACAGCAAGGTCACGACGTATTCTCGGTTTATGATCAAGCACGCGGAATTGACGATGACACGGTTATAGAGATTGCACAGGTCGAGGGACGGATCCTGGTTACTAATGATAGAGGCTTTGGAGAGAAGGTGTTTCGCGAACGACGCCCGCATAACGGCGTCGTTTTTCTTCGCTTGGCAAACGAACGGCCAGCCAACAAGATCCGTGTGCTTGGTCAACTGCTGGTTCAGTATAGCAACGAGATTCACGACCGTTTCGTGGTGGTGACCGAGTCTCGCGTCCGTTTTGCCAAGGGGAGATAGTCTTTTGCAGTTTGGAGCTCTTATGCGCGCTAGAGTCCTACTTCTTCTCATAATCATCTCTTTATTGCTCGGCTCCGTGGTTGCTCAAGACGAGCCTGTTTCAATAGTCATACCGGAGAAGATCATGAGCACGGAATTGAGACCCTTGCGTGGCCTAGATTACGCGCGGCCGTCGAAGAAACTCTCGCACGGTTAGCTGTTCGTCAATAGCGAGCCAGAAAGATGCTGAAACTATGAACTCTGAGTCAATAATCGCCGCGCTTTACGTCTTCACGCTGGCCGCGTTTCTTGGTTATCAGGTGATTTCGCGCGTGCCGCCGCTTTTGCATACGCCTTTGATGTCGGCGACGAATGCTATTTCGGGCATTTCTCTGGTTGGCTCGATTGTGATCGCCGGCGGAACTGGCCCGCACCACAGCAAGGTCGCGATGGTTCTTGGGTTCATTGCCGTCGTGTGCTCAACGACTAACGTAGTCGGCGGGTTCGTGATCACCGATCGGATGCTGCGGATGTTCAAGCGCAAGGAAGCGCCGAAGAAATGAAGTTGACGTACCACATTAGCCGTGTCATGAGGCTTAAGGTCAGTACCGGGAGCGGTAGCGACCGGGTCGCAAACTATCACACGATCGAGATCGAGAGGGTAAGACCCGGTCGCTACCGCTCCCGGTACTGACCTCAGTCCTCGGACAATTCCAGAATGAACTGGCAAACCTATTTCATCGAATTCAGTTATCTTCTCGCCTCGGCCCTTTTCATTCTCGGGCTCAAGGGTCTGAGCCATCCCGAAACCGCCAAGCGCGGCATGCACCTCGCAGAGTTCGGCATGATGATGGCCATCATCGGCACCCTCATGCATCTCGAGATCGTCAGCTACACCTGGATCATCGTTGGGCTTGTGGTTGGTTCGACAGTCGGTACGGGAATCTCGCTGTGGATGCCGATGACGGCCATGCCCCAACGGACGGCGATCTCGCACGCGTTCGGGGCCTTCGCAGCGGCGCTGGTGGGTATCGCCGAATACTACAGCTACACGCATGGCTTTAAGCCTCTGGCCGAGCTCGGCCAGGTAAAGATGGGAGCGATGGGCTTTGAGATCATGCTCGGCTCTTTGACGACCACCGGGAGCTTAATCGCCTTTGCCAAGTTGCAGGGGCTCGTGCCCGGCAAGCCTTTGGTCTATCGCGGTCAGAACATCTTCAACATGGCCTTGTTGTTGACCACGGTCGGGCTGTTCATTTACTTGATCTTTGTGCCGACAGCCGTTGTTGCTTTCTACCTCATGCTGACGCTGGCGTTCATCTTCGGCATTTTGCTCGTGATGCCAATCGGCGCGGCGGACATGCCGGTGGTGATGTCCCTGCTCAACTCCTACGCCGGACTGGCTTCGGCCGCAACGGGATTTGTGCTCTCGAATAAGGTGCTGATCATCGCGGGCACATTGGACGGCTTTTCCGGATTCATTCTTTCCATCCTGATGTGCCGCGCGATGAATCGTTCGATCACGAACGTTCTGTTCGGCGCGTTCGGCAGCGCGGCGACTGTGGCCGGCTTGGAAGGCCAGCAGGGCGAGATGCGCGAGGTCAGTCTTGACGACATCGCGGTTCAATTAGCCTATGCAAACAAGGTTGTGTTTGTACCCGGCTACGGTCTGGCCACAGCTCAGGCGCAACACGCGGTGCGTGAGCTGGCCAGTGTCCTCGAGCAACGCGGCGTTACGGTGAAATATGGAATTCATCCGGTCGCGGGTCGTATGCCGGGACACATGAATGTATTACTAGCCGAGGCAAACGTTCCTTACTCGCAGTTGTACGAATTGGAGCAGATCAATCCTGAATTTCCGACAACCGATGTGGCCGTCGTTATCGGCGCGAACGACGTGGTCAATCCCGACGCCCGCGACAACCCCAACAGTCCGATTGCCGGCATGCCGATTCTGGAAGTCGATCATGCCAAGTCCGTGGTCGTCCTGAAGCGCGGACAGGGCAAGGGTTTCTCAGGACTCGAAAATCCACTTTTCTTCAAACCCGTTACCGGAATGCTCTATGGCGATGCGAAGGACACACTGACGAAACTTGTGGGCGCGGTGCAGCACGCGTAACCGTTCTCGCTTTCTTCGCGTCTTATCTTCTTTGACCGACTATTTAACGCAGAGGTACGCAAAGGACCCCGCAAAGGTACGCAGAGAATCCTTTGCGTTCCTCTGCGAAATCCTCTGCGCCCTTTGCGGTTAATCGATCGATCCGCCACACTCAGCCGGTTAGGATCTCAATAGGAAACTCATTATGAGAAAACTGAAACTGTATTCGCTAATAGCCCTTCTGGCGCTGTCGCTGACGTTGCCGGCAATATTTGCCCAACGCAAAGACGCCAAACCAAAAGCCGCCTCTGCGGCTACAACGACAGCGGCCCGAGGCGTACACACGATTTCGGCCGCCCAGTTGAAAAACTACCTTTCATTTATCGCTTCGGATGAGATGGAAGGCCGCGACACGCCTTCGCGTGGTCTGGATACGACCGCAAAGTTCATCGCGATGAATCTGGAGCGCTGGGGCTTCAAACCGGCAGGCGATGACGGCACCTTCTTTCAGAAGATTGTGCTGCGACGCGATATCCTCGATGGCGCGCACTCAACCGCTGAGATCAACGGACAGAAGTTCAACTACGGCGAAGACTTCCTGCCCAATGCAGTCGGCGCCACTATTACCGGCCCGCTGGTTTATGTAGGTCATGGTTGGGTCGTAAAGTCGAAGAACATTAACGCGTATCAGGGCATCGATGTCACCGACAAAATCGTTGTGGTCTTTGGCGAGGGCATGCCGCAAGGTGTTACCCGCGCGGACCTCACCGGAAAGATGGGCGAAGACTGGAGCAGCCCGGCGCTTTACGCGCAGCAACACGGCGCCAGGGGCGTAATCGCGGTTCCTGACTATGGAATGTTATTGCGCTGGGATCAGACACGGCAGCGTCTGGCCAACCCGGCGCCAAGACCGCAGGTTGAGAAGTTTATGACCCAGGCCGCATTGCCCTTGATCTGGCTATCGCCCAGGATGGCGACCGCTTTGTTGCAGGGAGAAAAATACTCCGCAGCGGCTTTGATGGCTTACGGATCCGGCGTCGTACCAACGTCAGTCTCGCCCCCAAACTCGCCGCCGAACGCTCCGCCTATCACGGTCACTCTGCCCTTTGAGTTGAATGCCGGCAAGAAAGTTACTTTTACGATCGCTGCAAAAAGTGAAAAGCCCATGACGCAGAACGTCGTGGCCGTTTGGGAAGGCGGTGATCCGGTATTGAAGAGCGAATACGTCGCCCTGGGAGCGCACTACGATCACGTAGGCATCGGCAATCCCGTGAATGGCGATGCTATCTACAACGGCGCGGACGACGACGGCTCAGGAACGACGGCGCTGCTCGGAATGGCAGAGGCAATCTCGCATGCGAAGCAGAGACCAAAGCGCTCTGTCTTGTTCGTCTGGCACTGCGGCGAAGAGAAAGGGTTGTGGGGCTCGCGCTACTTCACCGACTATCCGACGATTCCGCTCGATCATATCGTCACGCAACTCAACATCGACATGATCGGCCGCAGCAAGAAAGAAGGCGACACGAATCCGCGCAACGCTAACCTTTCGGGTCCAAATCAGATTTATGTTATTGGGTCAACAATGATGAGCACGGAGCTGGGCAAGCTCAGCGAGACCGTGAACAAATCGTATCTGAATCTGCAATACGACCTTCGCTACGACGACCCCAACGACACCAATCGTTTCTTTTTCCGCAGCGATCACTATAACTATGCGCGCAAAGGCATTCCCATCATCTTCTTTTTTGACGGCGTGCACGAAGACTATCACCGTCCCGGCGACGAGCCGCAGAAGATCGATTACGAAAAGATGGAGAAGGTCGCACGCACCATCTACATGACGCTGTGGGAGGTCGCCAATCTTCCCGTTCGTCCGAAGGTTGATAAGCCGTTGCCGGCACAGTTGCAGCAGCGGAGCGCAGAATAGTCCGAAACGCCTGGCGATCAATCAGCAAACTGCGTCAGTGATTTTTTGAACGTCAGATAGGTTTGCCGGTATCGACTGTAGGCGTCTTGATTCCGGTACTTGATGCCGAAGACCTTGCGCGTGTTCGTGGCCGAGTCTTCGGTATCTTCGAACGATCGGTAGTAACTGTTATCCCTGGCTTTGATCGTCTTCCTGCGGACCGACAGGCTGCCTCTGTGCTCGGTATTCTGCGAAACCTGAACTTCGTATCTCGCATCCAACTCGATATCGTTCGGCTGACCGTTCCACTGCGGTGAAAACACATAGAACTCCACGCTGCCGTCGGGCGCCGTGAAAAAGACGCTCTCGTAACCACTCGCGGATGAACTTCGCTGCGAGGGACGAACCTGGAACGTCGCGGGATATTTGACCTCAAACCAGGCGCCCTTATACACGCGCCAGGCGCCACCGCCCTGGCCGCTGTTGCGATCAAGTCCGGGAACACACGAGACCACCAACATCAAGATAATTGCAATCATCGTTTATCAACCTCCTGTCAAGCGTTTGTCTCGGCTTTGCCGCCTCCGGGTCGGTGAATAAAAACCAACCCGCGCCTTTTTTCTGGTCATTGCCCGACACCGGACTCTCCAGATTGCCGAAATTGAAATCAGTTGAGCTTAACAGGTCCTCTAACTGGTCAAACGGTAGCAGCGGGTTGTCGTTCTGCTCCATGCGCTCGGCGACATACCGCGACAACATGATGTCGCCCACTGCCAGGAAGCTGACCATGGACCGGTTTACTGCGGGTGGCTCAGCCAAAGCCATCGTTTCTGCGGGATGAGGAGCGAGTGTTGTCTGCTGAAAACCCAGACGAATGGACAACCCGGCCATAACCAACACCACGGCAATAATAATGGCGAGCCCGAAGTAATTTCTCATGGCAGGCAAAGTCTGCTTGAAACCCCGTCTTCAGAAACACGAGTGTGATGTTTTCCATCTTCGTCCTTGCTGATCTTAACGCTCCGCATGTTCGCCGTGGTGAAATTGAAACTGCATGCTGTGAAGACGGTAACAAGCATTCCCAGAGCCAAAGCAAAGCCCAATCTATGTTTGCGCATATCCATTTCTCCTCCTCACTCTGCTGCAAAAAATGATATTGACGGATCCCACCCGCCCGATTCCAATCCTGTTTATCAGGGAGAAGTGCAACACTCGTACCAGCCCCTCCCAGCAAAAGGGACGAGGCACACTCATGTTTTTAGTAAGACTTTTTCAGTTTGAAGAAGAGAATCTGCTCGACCTGATTGCGGGTTTTCCCTCTATTTCTGTCGGCCCTTGCGCAAGATTTCACGGGTCTGGTGGCAAGGCGCGAAATGCTCCCTCGCTGCGGCGGATGGGGACGAGGGCAAAGAGCCCGGATTGCTTTGTCGAAGCGCAGAACATCTTTCGGCGCATCGCTTGCTGGTGAATTTCGAGTAGGGTCTTTCCGGCCCAGATGATAAAGTGCCTTTTGGATTCGTGGAGAGGAGAAATCATGCGAAGAGTGATCTTTATTACGGCGTTGCTGATGGTGCTCTGCCTTCCCGGACTGAGTACGAATGCCGGCAGAGTGGCTGAGCCGGTTCCACAAAACCTGCAATCGTATGTGGGCAAATACCCGAGCGCACTCTTAAAGGAAGTGCCGAGCGTGAAACGTCGATTGCGAACCGTGCTGGGCGCCAATTACAGTTTCTTTATGAGTCGCATGCAGACAGAGATGCCCATCGAAAATGTCGAGGGTTGTCTGGTCGCCGTTGGTTGCATGGCGCATTCGTGCGGTTCCGAAGACGCCGTGATGGTCATTAACCTGAGCGATGGAAAGATGCACTGCGCGATCCGTTCTGACAAGTTCAAGGGCGGATACCGAGTCTACAGCGAAGACAAGCAGAACATTCCACACGCGCTGTACCACACCATGGAACAGTACTGAGAAGGCGGGTGCATCCGAAGGTTACACACTGGTTGACTTACGGCCGTCGCATTTTCGTCCACGCGGTTTTTCGCACCGCACTTCGGACAGGTTTGAATGGCCATGGTTTGTCTTCCTGCTTTGACCTCACCGCACCGATCGTCTATTCACCCAGATGCTTTCTGAAATGCTCCAGCACTCTTCGCCACGCATCGGCCGCAGCTTCCGGGTTGTAAACAGCGGGACGCGTGTCGTTAAAGAAAGCGTGATCGGCGTCATAGCTGACGACTTCTACCGGCAAGTTGTGCCTGGCCGCGATTTCTTTCAAGCCGTTTACCTTCTCACGATTGATCCACGCATCGCGTTTTCCAGCGATGAACAGCGTCGGCGCTCTTAGTTTTGCTAAAACACTTTCTTCAGGAATGTCGCCATAGAACGGCGCCGCGGCTTTCAGTTTGGGAATCTCGCAGGCGGCGCGCAAAGCGAATGTTCCGCCCATGCAATAACCGGTAATCGCGAACCGTTTGATCTGGTGAGTCTCTTCGGCCACATCGATCGCTTTGCCGATTGTTTCGACGCCGTCTTCGATCGCCAGTGCCTGCATCAGGGCCGCAGCTTCTTCGGTGTCCGTCGCGACTCGCCCGCGATAAAGATCCGGCGCCACACACAGGTAACCTTCCTTCGCATAACGGCCGGCGAGATCGCGAATGTGATCGTTGATGCCCCACCATTCATGAATCAAAATTACGGCGGCATTTACCTCCGTCTGTGGACGCGCCACGTAAGCCGTAGTCGCGCCGCGGGATGTAGAGAGATTCAAAGATTCGACGTTCATAGATTTCTCCATTCAAATGTCAGTAAGACGCAAGTCTGTCCTACCTTCGGCTAAAGGCTGAAATAGCCCGGTTCGTTTCCACTCTTCCACTTGATGTTGCAGCCAATGCTGGCTCGCTGATCGGGGTTGACCGGGTGGTCAGCCAGCACCGCATCAATCGCCGCGCGCAGGTCTTTTCCCGTTACAGGCTTGCCGTTGTCGGGACGGCTATCATCGAGCTGACCGCGATAGACCAATTTCCGGGACTGATCGAAGAGGAAGAAATCCGGCGTGCAGGCCGCCGAGTACGCCTTGGCTGTTCCCTGGCTTTCGTCGAAGAGATATGGAAACCGAAAGCCCAGTTGCGCGGCCATCTCTTTCAGGCTTTCGGGTGAATCGTCGGAAGACACTGCCGGATCGTTGGCACTGATAGCCACGATGCCGATGTCTTTGGCTGCATAGTCATTTCCGATCCGCGCAAGTTCCCGCTCGACGTGCTTCACGAATGGGCAGTGGCGACAAATGAACATCACCAGCAGCCCTTTCTTGTCTGCAAAGTCATCCGATGAAACCGGCTTACCTGAAACCACGTCGGGCAGATTGAAATTCGGCGCCGCAGTTCCCAACTCGAGCATCGTAGATAGAGTCTTCGCCATGAAACCTCTCCAGGTCGATCAAGATGTCATTCGGTTTTGATAGTAAACCAAACGGTGTTTAGAGTACCAACTTTAGTTGGGTTCTTTATTAATCAACAAAGCCCAACTGAAGTCGGTACTCTGTACACCCGTTAACGAAACAACTACGAACCTGGAATAAAGGTGTATAGAGTACCAACTTTTATTTGGGTTCTTTCTTAGTCAACAAAAGACCCGACTGAAGTCTGTACTCTGAACGCCTGTTATCCGAACCAGGACACTACTGCCGAAGGTATTCGGTTGCCGGACAAATTGAGTAAGATATCCCCGTGCTTGCTCTCGTTCTTAGCTCCTGGCTGATTTCGCAGACTGCGATCCTGCCCGTACATCAGGGCATCGCCTCTTCGCTCTCGACGGATCGATCAATCTCCTACAGCCAAACTTCTGACATACCGAAAGGGCAAATCGTCGAAAAGCTGGTCTGCGCCGCCGATGCGACGCAAAGTTATGCTTTGTACCTTCCTTCAAACTACACGCCGGCCCGAAAGTGGCCGATTCTTTATGCCTTCGATCCGCGGGCACGGGGTAAGGTTCCACTCGAGCGATTCAAGGATGCTGCGGAACAATACAACTGGATCGTCGTCGGCTCGAACAACTCACGTAACGGTCCGCTTCAGCAGTCGGTGGAGGCGTGGAATGCAATTGCGAAGGACACCCACGAACGATTCGCGATCGACGATGAACGCGTCTATACCACGGGCTTCTCAGGCGCCGCCCGCGCAGCGATTTACCTGGCGACGCGCTGTCGTGATTGCATCTCGGGAGTGATTGCGTGTGGCGCCGGTTTTCCTGCCGGAATCGCTTCTTCGCCGGCGCTGCACTTCGCCGTCTTCGGCGTTGCCGGGGTCGAAGATTTCAATTTTCCGGAAGTGAAGGACCTCGACGACGCTCTGGCAAAGGCCGGCATGACGCATCGGATTGAAGTCTTCGACGGACGGCACGAGTGGGCGCCTTCTTCGGTGGCCACTGAAGCCGTGGCGTGGCTGGAGCTGAAGGCAATGCAAGCCGGCAAGCGCGCACGCGACGATCGCCTGATTGCGGCCATCCGGCAGAAGACACTTGAGCGGGCAAGAGCATTGGAAGAGGCGAAGAAAACTTACGATGCTTATCAGGTTTACGCCGGAGCGGCTGACACTTTCAAAGGTCTGTTGGACGTTGGAGACATAGAAAAAAAGGTAAGCCAACTGCGGGATAGTCCCGAAGTAAAGGATGCAGTTCGAAACGAGCAGCGGCAGATTAAGAAGCAGCGAGAGTTTGAAGCGCGGATAAGTGACCTCATCGCCAGGTGGGAACGGAGCCGTGCGCAGGAGAGTACCGGCGCGCAGGAAAGCGGCGGTCGAGAGAGCACGGGCGACGAGCAGTTTGATTCTGAGACTCGGTTACGTGCGCTTCTGGCAGACTTGCGCAAGCAGTCAAAAAGCGTTGAAGACTCTGGCGATCGAAGAATCGCCCGTCGCGTACTGGAGGGTGTATTCGTCAGTCTGTACGAGCAGGGACTGGATTTCCTGCAAGCACGAAAGCTTTATGCCAAGGCGGGGCGAACCTTCACGCTGGCGACCGAAGTTTACCCGGACCGCGCCGGCGTGTTTTTCTATCTCGCCTGGGCGTACGCGGCCGATGGACAGAAGAAGAAGTCACTGCAGGCTTTGAAGACGGCGGTCGAGAAAGGCTTCTCAGATCTGGCGGCGATCACCGGCAACAAGGCATTCGATGGAATCCGCGATGATGTGCAGTACCGGCAAATCATCCAGGCCGTGCAAAGCAAACACTGACGACTCGCGTTTAGAGTACCGGCTTCAGTTTGGGTCTTCGTTTGGCCAGCGAATGTAACTGAGTTGGTAATCTGACCCGGGTGACGTCGCCGCCCGGCACTGCAAAGCTTGGGAAGCGAACAGCGCCCTGTGGTATAACTTTGCCCGCTCTTGACTAACTAAGCCACCGACTATCCAAAGAGGAAGACAATGAAAGTCCTTTCTATTCTGCTGAGCATTTTGCTCTTCAACTTCGTGCCGGCTGGCACCAGAGTTGACCCGGCCGATCTGGTCTTCATCAATGCCAACGTCTACACCGTAAATGGAAAGCAACCGCGCGCCCAGGCGATCGCGGTCAAAGCTGACCGTATCGTGTTTGTAGGTTCGAATGCCGATGCGAAGAACTATGAAGGCCGCGGTACGCGCATCGTCGATCTGCACGGCGCGACGGTTTTGCCCGGAATGACGGACGCACATTATCACTTCATCGGCGTCGGCCAGCGCGAGATGAATCTGAATCTCGAGGGCATCACGAACCTCGAAGACTTTCTCGCTAAGGTGAAAGCGCGCGTCGACCAGGCTATGCCCGGCGAGTGGGTGACGGGCCGTGGTTGGATTGAAACCTTCTGGAAGCCGCCCGTGTTTCCGACACGCTGGGACCTGGACAAGATCTCGCCGAACAATCCGGTCTTTCTCACGCGTGCCGACGGACACGGCGCGGTCGCCAACAGCGCGGCATTGAAACTCGGAAACGTGACGAAGGACACGAAAGATCCTTTCGGTGGACAAATTCTCCGAGACAAACAAACCGGCGAGCCGGTGGGCATGTTGCTCGATAACGCGCAGAGCTTTGTTGCACGACATATTCCCGCTCGCACCGAGAGTGATGTCGAACAGGCGATTATCCTCGCCAACAAACGCAGCATTGAGTTGGGCTGGACGCAGGTCCAGGATCCCGGCGGCAGTTACGACGATGTGGACCTTTACAAAAGACTTTATGGCCAGGGAAAGCTGAAAGTGCGCATATACAAAGCCGTCTATGGACCAGGACCGCAGGCGCAGAGACTTTTGCGTGAAGGCCCAATCATCGAGGCATTCGGCGGTCGCCTTAGCGTACGCGCGATCAAAGTCGTATCCGATGGTGCGCTTGGTTCGCGCGGCGCGGCGTTGCTGGCGCCGTACAGCGACGCAACGGACAGCTCTGGATTCCTGCGCGTGAAAGAAGAAGACCTTCTGCCGATGTTGAAAGAGGCGCTGCAAAAAGGAATTCAAGTCGAGACGCATGCCATCGGTGATTACGCCAATCGTTTCACTCTCGATGAGTACGAGAAGGCGTTGAAGGCCGTGCCGGTGAATCAGCGAAAGATCGGCGATCCGCGCTGGCGCATCGAGCACTCACAGATCGTCAACCCAACGGACATTCCGCGTTTCGCCAAGCTGGGCATCATTCCTTCGATGCAGCCGTCCCATGCGATCGGCGATCTGCATTTCGCGCCGAGCCGTCTCGGGATCGAGAGACTAAAAGGCGCCTATGCCTGGAACAGTTTCATCAAGTCGGGCGTAGTTGTTCCGGGAGGGTCGGACGCGCCGGTCGAACGCGGCGAACCGATGATCGAGTTCTACGCCGCCGTCGCTCGCAAGGACATGAAAGGATTTTCCGGCGAAGGTTGGCACCCGGAAGAAGCCGTGACCCGGGATCAGGCTTTGAAGATGTTTACGATCTGGGCGGCGTACGCGGCGTTTGAGGAAAAGGTGCGCGGTTCTATTGAAGTGGGGAAACTTGCTGACCTGACAGTGCTATCGGCGGACATCATGAAGATCCCGGAGATGGATATTTTGAAGACGCATTGCGTGATGACGGTGATTGGTGGCGAAGTTGTCTACCAGGCCGCGCCCGGCTCAGCGAGGATCGAGACGGATTTCAGGCTCCTTCAGACTACCGAGCTTTGGTGGGCAAGCAGTGCGGATGATGAGTGAGTGATCACATGCCGAACGTCCGTCATTTGTTGGTAGGGCTGTGCTAGAATGACGCCATGTCGCAGAATCTCACAATAGAAAACGGTAGGATCACCCTCCCAAAGGAGGTGGTTGGGCGGTATCAACTCGAAGACGACACTCGGCTCAGAATGATCGAGACGCGCAACGGGATCCTCCTAATACCGCTCACAACTGAGCCTATGAGTTCAGCCTTAAGTGCGGAGATTGATGAGTGGCAAGCACTCGGGACTGAGAGCTTTGAGCTGTTCCCCTACGAAAGCGACGAATAGTGACAGTCGGAGAAGTGCGCTGGGTGGAGTTGGTTTCGAAAGGGGGCCATGCTCAAAAGGGCCGCCGCCCGGCCGTGATTCTCCAAAGTCAGAAAGTGTCAACGCGCATCCCGACAGTCCTGGTTGTTCCTCTAACTTCTCAAATCGACGCCCTGCGCTTTCCAGGCACGGTTCTCGTAGAGGCCGATGGCGACAATGGGTTACGCCGAGCTTCGGTTGCTTTAGTGTTCCAGCTAACGGCCATCGATCAACGTTACTTGCGCGATCGTCTGGGCAAAGTGTCTCAAACGGTTGTCAACGAGATATTCTCGGCCTTAGAAGAACTCACCGGACGGACGTGAATCGCCCGCGGTTCTCGCAAGGACTAACATTATCGATCCAATCACTTTCAAAATTCTGATCAGTCTGGCGATCATCGTCATCGCGACGTTGCACGGTTACGGCGCGGCGTGGCTGGCGATCTGGATGTTGTTTCATCCCTATGAGCCCAAGAAGCTTTTGGGTATCACGATCTGGCCGCAGGGAATGATCCCGCGTCATCGGGCCAGACTGGCGCAGTCGATCGGCAACGCGGTGGGAAACGAGTTGGTTTCGCAGGAAACCGTCTTTCACGCTCTCTTTGAAACGGGTTTCTTCAATCGCAAAGTCGAAGGCTTTGTCACCTCGTACACCCAGGAATTGCTTGCCACGGTCTATCCTTCGCTGATTGAAGCGCTCCCGACAGGCGCGCGGGCGCCGGTGTTGGACACGATTGCTGCGCTGCAATTTCGCCTGGCGGAACACATCGCGTCGGTGCTCAAGAGCCAGGAAACCTCAGAAGCGATCGAAGACTTTGTCGATCGTCAGGTTGATAAACTCCTGGAGAGACAGCTAAGCGAAACGGTCAGCGCCGAGACTTTCGATCTGGTGCTGCAATTTGCCGCAGACCGCTTTATCGGTCTGGTCACCGAAGAAGTATTCGAGTTGAAAGTGCGCGCCTTTGTCAGCGAACGCATCGACGAATTGGCGAACACGAACGCTTCCCTCGCTGAAATGTTTACGCCCGAAACCGTGGCGCTGATCAAGGAGCGTGTCGATCAGCAGGTCGGACCTATCGCCCAACACCTGGCCGACATTGCTGCCAGCCCGAGCACGAGACAGCAGATCGGGGCGCTCATCAAACGCGAGGTCGACGAATACTACGAACAACTATCGTTTCTGAAAAAGATATTTATCTCGCGCGAGCGCATTTACCGCGAGGTTGACGATCTGGTCCACAACACTTTGCCGCGACGCATCGATGAGTATCTGCGCGGCGCCGATTTCGTGCAGGAAGCCACGGGCTTTTTGAATTCTACGATTGACAATTTGATGCAGCGTCCTTTGGACGAGCTTATGGGCCAGCTTCCACCTGAGAAGTTTGCAACGATCAAGCACGAGGCGGCGGCGCGGTTCGTAGCCATGGTGCGCAGTCCGGAACTGGCTCAATCAGTATCAGTCTATCTGGGGGACGCGATTGAACGCCTGCGCCCGCAAACATTGCGCGAGCTGCTGGAGACTTTGAATCCTGAATCCGCGCCGCGCTTAAAAGCTTTTCTGACGAAAAGTTTGCTGACCGTCCTGGCCCGGGACGACACGGCGCAGACCATTAACGCGATCCTGAACTCACAAATCGAAAAGTTCTTAATTGCTCCGATTGGCCGGCTTGGCGATCACATGCCTGCCGGCGCCATTGAGAAAGCAAGCGCCGCGCTGACCGAAAAAATTACTGCCGCCGCGCGCGAGCGGCTGCCGGCGCTGATAGCTGAGTTCGATGTTGGAGGCCTGGTCCGCCAAAAAGTTTCCGACTATCCGATCGAACAACTGGAAGCGCTGGTTTTGTCCGTGGCGCAACATCACTTAAAAACGATCGAGATGTTTGGCGCCGTGATTGGGTTCTGGATCGGCGTGGGACAAGCGATCTATTTTTGGCTCACGTACGTGCCCAAGACTTGAACTGCGAGAGATCGTTCTTAGCAATAATCCGCGCTTTGACGGCATGATATGTTCCGCTATGCTATGATCCAGTTTCGCCGAATCGTTTCGCCGCTTACGGTCTAAGATCAAGAGACTGTTAGATTGAGAGAGTTAGATATGACGTTCGCAATTTGCGTCGACAACGAAGGTTACGAGGCGTCGTTGGAGTTGCGGAAGATTTATCAGGTGCTTCCGCCAGAAGCTAACGACCCGAAGGATTACGTGCGAATCGTTGACGAGTCCGGCGAAGACTACCTCTACACCAAAAAAGGTTTTGAGCTAATCGAACTGCCACAACGAACCGAGCGAAAACTGTTGGCCACTTTGAGATGACTCTCTCGCGCTTTTGCATCGCGCAGAGATCTATGATGAATGAAATACGCGCTACGCACTTAAAACATTTTTGTTGACAATCCGCTCAATAGATAATAAACAATGAATTCTTTGAAAGGAGTCATCAGCGAATGACCTACGTTGTTGTGGAAATGTGCGTTGACTGCAAGTACACCGACTGTGCTGCAGTTTGTCCCGTCGAAGCGTTTCACGAACTGCCTGACCGTCTTTATATCAACGCCGAAACCTGCATCGATTGCGATGCCTGCGTGCCCGAATGTCCCGTCGAAGCGATCTTCGCCGACAACGCTGTGCCCGAGCAGTATGCGCATTGGACACAGATCAATATAGATGAAGCGCCGAACTATCCGGTGATCAGCCAGAAAATTCCCGCGCTGCATGGACCAAACTGTTCCGGCCCGCCCGAGTAAATCGCGCCACGAGTTTGTTCAATTGAGCTCCCTCGGAAAACGGTGCTCGATTGAACGAATTGCGGATTCAGATGCCTGGGTGATTTGAAAGTCGAAGGGTCGCCGGGGCAATTCAGAAATCTTCCGAACCGAAATCTTCAAACTCGCGCAAGACCCTGTATGCTTCTTCCGAAGCATACTCGGTGGCTTGCCGCTCCAAAGCATGCCGCGCGACCATGGCATCCACCGGATCGCGCAACAGGGCCATCAGAAGCGCCGCAGGCATCTGCGTCAGGGCTTCCTGCGCCAGCGCGCGCACGACCACGTTGCCTGAGCGCGCCAACTCGCAGATCTCGCTGGGTGCGAGGCGTCCAGCGAGCATTCCGGCCAGCGCATCCACCCGCGCGTAATCGTTTCGCTCGTGCGCGCGTCCAATAAGTTGAGCGAAGACTTCGGCCGACTGCGTCTGCTGCGTCAGCACGTTGGCGCAAGCATCTGCGAGGCGTCGGGCTTCGCGCGACTGTTCGTCGCCGCCGGCCGGCAATCCGGATTCGGTAGTGTGCTCATCGAGGGCAGCCAGAAGCTGGCTCAATTCATGATCCGCCCGCGGATCATACGTAGTCGACCGTGGGACCTGCATGACGGACCCGCCGGCCGAGGATTTCCAGGCCCGCTCGACCAGATTGCGGGTGGTCGTGCGCAAATGGTTCCAAACGTTCGCGACTCGCGGTCCAAATTCCTCAATCATCATCCCCATGGTTCCTTCGTTTTCGGCGCCCCCGACTAACAGATTTTCCGCCAACCACCTTGGCCCTGCGATTGTACTACATGCGCTACTACAAATCGGCCAATACTGCTAAGCTTACTTCTTTCCTGCCGGGGTCCTGCAACCAGGCAACCGGCTCAATCAGGAGGATCCGGGGATGGCTATTAGCGAACAATTGCTCGAGATTCTGGTCTGTCCGGCGTGCCGCGCCAGGGTTGAATTGGAATCTGCCGGCAGCGGTTTGAAGTGTGTCGAGTGCAAGCGCGTCTATCCTATTCGCGACGATATTCCGGTAATGCTGATCGACGAAGCAAAGATCGAAAGTGAACAGCCTGCGGGAAATAATTGAGTCGTCGCCGAGTGTTCGTCATCTCGCGTTCGGGAGCACATCAGCAGGCGACGAATCGCAACCGCTGGCGCCCGCGCGCTGGGATTGGTCGAAGGTACGGCGCGTGCTGGTGGTGCGGTTGCGCTCGATCGGCGATACGGTGCTGACGACGCCTTCCCTATTTGCTTTGCGCCGCTTCCTGCCGGATACGCAAATAGACATTCTGTTGGAAGATTGGGTGGCGCCCGTGCTCGAGGGCTCGGATCTGGTCGACCGCGTCATCGCGATGGCGCGCGACAGCAAGACCGCGCGCGCACGGATTGCCCGCGAACTGCGCGCCTCACACTATGACGTTGTCTACAACTTGCACGGCGGCACGACCGCCACGCTCCTGACGCGGGCGACCGGCGCCAAACATCGCGTCGGTTTCGAGCACTATCAGTACGCCCGCCTGCATACTCATGTCGCGCCTTCGTCTTTGGAGATTTGGCAGCGGTCCAGCTTGCACTCTGTCGAGCAACAGCTTGCTTTGATCGGTTGGACTGGAGTGCCAGTGACTGATCGGCCACCTACGAGGCTGGTGGTAACTGAGGCCTCGCTGCTTTCGGTCATTGAGAAACTTGTCACGGCGGGCTTCGAAGATTTCTCTGAAGGCAAACCATTTGCTGTGATTCACCCGACGGCGGCTTTTGATACCAAACAGTGGGCAACGGAAAACTTTGCCCGCGTAACGGAAGAATTAACAGCGCGAGGCCTGACGCCGGTTGCCATTGTCGCGCCGAAAGAAGTGCAAGTCATTGAATCGCTGACAAAGCAATCGTCAGCACCGATCATCGGCTTGAGCGATCTTTCGTTGCCCGAAGTAACCGCACTGGCTTCGCGTGCGCGGTTGTTTATCGGCAACGACAGCGGCATAGCGCACATCGCCGCCGCCGCGGGAGCGCCATGTGTCGTAGTGTTTGGTTCGTCAAACATCGTGCATTGGCGGCCCTGGACGACCCGGCCCAACGAAGTAGTGCGCGAAGAGATGCCCTGCCAGCCGTGTCATGGTTACTTTTGCGCCGAGTTTGAGAAGCCCGAATGCATCCTGCGTGTGCCGGTCGAGAGGGTAGTAGGGGCGATTGATCGAATCTTGAAACAGGGATGACGACCATCGACAAACAACGTGCCGCTGAGTTAGTTAGCGAGATCGGCACTCGCCACATCGTTGTGCTCGGTGACGTGATGCTTGACGAGTTCATCTGGGGCGACGTGACCCGAGTTTCGCCGGAAGCTCCGGTGCCGGTAGTCGACATCCGCCGCCAATCAACGCACCTCGGCGGCGCTGCGAACGTGCTCGCGAATCTCCTCGCGCTGGGGGCGAAAGCATCTGTGATCGGGGTTGTCGGCGACGACTTAGCCGGCGAAAGAATCCGAAGTTCGGTGCGCGACAAAAGCGCTTTGCAGACGGACGGCGAGCTGATCCTGGACAAGTCGCGTCCAACTACAATCAAGACGCGCATCATCGCTCAAAATCAGATGGTGGTGAGGGCCGATCGCGAGCACCGTACTCCCGTTACTGCCGAAACTGCGGATCGAATCATCAGCGCCGTGAAGGCCGCGCTCGAGACTGCTCACGCCCTGGTCGTTTCAGACTATGACAAAGGCGTTGTCACCCCTCGCATCCTGGCCGAAATCCTGACGGCTGCTTACGGATTCATGCCGGTCCTGATCGATCCCAAGACAAGAAACTTTAACGCGTACCGTCCGGCAACTTTAGTCACCCCAAATCATCATGAAGCACTGCGCATAGCGGGCCTCGAAGAAGACTCTGATGACACACTGCACAGGGCCGCGCAAATGATTCGCGCGTGTCTGGGTTGTGACGCCGTTCTGATCACCCGTGGCGGTCGCGGAATGATGCTGGTCGAGGGAGACAGCGACCCGGTCAATGTCGAGACCGTGGCGCGTGAGGTGTTCGATGTGACGGGCGCGGGCGACACAGTAATCGCTGCGTTGGGAGCAGCGCTGGCGGGCGGTGCATCGATGTCTGAGGCCGCCGTACTGGCCAATCATGCCGCCGGCATCGTCGTAGGGAAACTGGGCACGGCGACGGCGAGCGCCAAAGAACTTCTCGATTCTATTCAATAACGGAAAATCAGCGAGATGGCATTGAGAAAGAACATTCAACAGGCTCTTTTTGTAGGCTCTATCCTGCTCGCTATTGCCCTGGCGCTCTCAGCGCCGCTTAATCACGCCGGGGCACAGCAGCAACGCGACCGTCGGGTGACTACCGAAGCAACGCCCACGCCCACTCCTTTACCTGAACCAACCCCGCCTCCTTCAACCGCGCCGGCGCGGCCTGTTATTAACGCACCGCGCACAATCGCTGAGCTGCAATCGCGCATTGAAGAAATGGCCCGCCAACCTGCGCTCGAGCCTGGTTTCTTTGCAGTTAAGATCGTTTCGCTGGACACTGGCAACGTTATCTTCGAACAGAACGCGAACAAGTTTGCTCGCCCCGCCTCGAACATGAAGCTTTACACGGTCGCCGCGGCGTTCGATCGACTGACGCCGGATTACCACTTCCTGACTTCGGTTTATGCCAGGGAAAAAGTGGACGATGGCAAGATCAAGGGCGACCTGATCATCTACGGCCGTGGCGATCCGTCGTTTGCCGCGCGCTTCAACAACGGCGATTACTTCAAGAGCATAAACGATCTGGCCGATCGGATCGTGGCTGCCGGAGTGAAACGCGTCAAAGGCGATCTGGTCGGGGATGAGAGCTACCTCAACGGCGCGCCGCTCGGCAGCGGTTGGGAGTGGGAAGATTTGCAGTGGTCTTACGGAGCACAGGTGAGCGCGCTGACCGTTAACGACAACGCGATCGATTTGACCGTTAAGCCGGGCGACAAAGCTGGCGCGCCGGTGGTGATCACCACCGGACCTCCGGCAATTTTCATGACCATTTCGAATCGCGCCACAACGTCGGCGCGCGGGTCAAAGAGCGACCTGCAACTTTATCGTGGTGTTGGAGCGAATGCTCTTGAGATCACGGGAAGCCTGGCCGTCGGTGACAATGGTTTTGCGGGCAGTGTCGCGATTCCCGATCCGGCGCTGGCTTTTGTTTCGATGTTGAGGGACGCACTGATAAAGCGTGGCGTCAAAATCGACGGCCGCACGCGCACCGTGGGCGCGCGTTCCGGGGCGAGCATCGTCCCTAATCCATTACTCGTCACAGTACAACCAACGAATATTCCGCCCCAACCCTTACCGTTCGAAATTGCCAGTATGCAGTCGCCGCCTTTCAGCCTGATCGCGGCCCACACGTTAAAGCCGAGTCAGAATCTCTACACTGAACTGATATTGCGCAGGCTCGGCACACCCCGCATCAGCCCCAACCAGACCAACGAAGAGGCCGGACTGATAGTAGTCAGAGACTTTCTGCGACAGGCCGGCGTTGCCGATGGCGAGCTCGCTTTGAGTGACGGCTCTGGTCTTTCGCGCAACGACATGATTACCGCGAATGCCACGGTGCAGTTACTCACTTTCATGTCAAAGCATCGATACGCGGCACAGTTTCGCGAGGCCCTGCCGATCGCCGGTGTTGATGGCACTTTGCGCACGAGGATGAAAGGCACGCCGGCCGAGGGCAACCTCCGCGCGAAAACCGGCTCGCTTAGTTCGGTAGCATCGTTGTCCGGCTACGTAACTACGGCCGCCGGCGAACGTCTGGTTTTTTCGATGATGCTGAACAATTACCCCGACGCCGGCGCGCTGCGACGGGATTCGATAGACGCGATCGCGGTATTGCTGGCTTCGTTTGCAGGGAAATCGCAATAAGGCTTTGCCGATGTGCGTTGACCCATTACTCGGAAACTAGCTATATTGCGTAAGCGGATCGGAGAAGAATTCATGAGTGCAAACATTAAGGAAGAAGCACGAAGACTCGTTGAAAACTTACCCGATGATTCCACGTGGGAAGACCTGATGTACCAAATCTACGTCAGGGAAACCATCGAATCAGGGTTGGCTGACAGCGAGGCAGGCCGGGTAACTGACGTTGAAAAAGTTCGAGAAGAATTCGGGTTGCCTGCATGAAGGTCTTCTGGACTGGCATGTCGCGAAGAATTTGATCGCGTTGGAGTAAATCTTCATGGCAATTGAAAACATCATCGCGAGTTGGCAGGAAGTGCGCTCGGGCTTGATAGACGAAGCTGCACAGATTCCGGCGGATCAATTCTCGTTTCAGGCAGCGCCCAATACGCGTTCGATCACGCAACTTCTCCAGCACTTGGTTGAGTCGCAGAAATTCCTGATTGGTGAGGCCTGCCGCCCTGATACGAATTTGACGCGCGGGTCCTTTGGCGAGCAAATCAAACACTACGCGCCGGACGTTAGAAACTTTGACGACAAGGATGGGTTGTTGAATCTGCTCCGCGCGAGCATGGATGAATCCGGAGCGCAGTTGCTCGGCGCCGGCGACGAACTGAAGAATACCATGAGGCGCTTTGACGGCAAGGAGATGACGAAGCTAGCTTTTCTTTCGTTCGCCATCGCCCACGAAATGTATCATCGCGGACAACTCACCGTTTACGAGCGGTTGCTTGGCATCGAGCCTGCATTGACACGACGATTTCGGAAAGCCTTCGGCGAAACGCCTCCATAGAAAACCTTGAAGCATCCACGGTTCACCAAATTTCACGGGTACGGCAACGACTACCTGGTCTTTGAAGCCGGGCAACTGACCGAGGTCGGCGATCTGGGAGACTTTGCCCGGCTCATTTGTAATCGGCATTACGGCGCGGGTGCGGATGGCATCGCCATAGCCGCAGCGTCTGAAGAAAGCAGTTCGGACTTTCAGGTCCGTATCTTTAATCCGGACGGCAGCGAGGCCGGCATGTCAGGTAACGGCACACGGTGCACTGCTTCATATTTGTTCTTTCACAAACTGTGGTCAAATGATCTGCTGCGGCTGCAAACGCGCAACGGCATCAAGAGTTACTATCTGCTCGACCGTTCGGGAAATGGATCGTTTCTCTTCCGCTCTGAACTGGGACAGCCTAAATTTGCCAGCTCATCGATTCCGATGCTGACTGAGCAACCGCTTGAGCGGGTAATCGATTATTCCCTGGCGGTCGGTGGTGAAACGGTTCGCGTGACCGCGTTGCAGATGGGAAATCCAAATTGCTGCATCTTCGTCGACGACTTCGACGCAATTGACTGGCGGCGTCTTGGTCCTTTGATCGAGAATCATCCGCGGTTCCCGGAGCGTACGAACGTTATTTTTGTTCGCGTACTCGATCGGGAAAACATCGAAGAGCGTCTGTGGGAACGCGGTGTTGGCGAAACCGAAAGCTCAGGCACCTGTTCCTGCGCTGCAGTCGTTGCCTCCGTCATTAACGGTAAGACGGACAGGCGCGTGAACGTGCACGCCCCCGGCGGACTACTTCCCATTGAATGGCGCGAGGACGGCGAAGTTGTGCTGACCGGTCGCGCGGACGTAATTTATTGTGGAGAATGGTTAGGCGGTGAGGCGGTCTCATAAAAGTGGTGCGGGCGGGCGCCCATGAACCGCACGCAAGATGCGCGTGCCGCCTATCAGTGTCTGCGAGAGCAGTGCGTTAAGTCTCAGATTTTTCGCGAGGAATCCCCCTTGATAAGTCTTTCTTTTCCCTACAGCTTCCGCCTGTGCCGCGGCATCATCATCACGATCTGCTCGACCGTTCTGCTGCCGGGCTGTACCGGAAGGGCCGTGACCGAAAAGCCTCCTCCAATCGTTGAAAAGCCAAAACCGCCGACCGCTGTTCCCATGTGGTTAGGCAATGCGGAGCGAAACTTCTACGGCACGGGTCCATGGAAAGACGGCGAACTGAAAGTCATCTGGGAATTCGAAACTGATTGGATCAGTGGCAGGCTTCATAAGGATCCATGGGGTGGAACTTCCTGGCCCGGTCAGCCGTCGATTCGCGACGATCGCGTTTACTTTCCTTCCGCCGATGGCTACGTCTACTGCCTCAACCGAAACGACGGCAGCGAGATTTGGAAGTTCCGGGGCACAGACAGTATGAAGGCCACGCCGGCGATTTTCGGCGACAAACTCTTCGCCAACGGCCTCGACCATCACGTCTATTGTCTGAACGCGCAGGACGGCACGGTCATTTGGGATTACCAGACCGGCTTTGAAGTCGATGGCTCGATCATTGTTGCAGGGGACCACGTCTACTTCGGAGGAGAGGATCGCAACTTCTATTGTCTGAACCTGGCGGACGGTGCGCTCGTCTACAAAGTTCTGGTGGGCTCGGTAGAAGGCAGCATCACTTTCAAAGATGGCCGGGTCTATCTCGGGACTGAACAGGGCGATCTCTACTGCATAGATCCGGCGGATGGCAAAACGATTTGGAAAGCAAGGATTGGCGCCGACTCAGATTCGACCCCGGCCGTCGCGAATGGTTTCGTCTACACCGCCGCGGAAGATGGCGTGGTGCGCTGCTACAAGCAGGACACTGGGGAGCTGGTTTGGAACTTCGCAACCGACGGAGCCCGTCTCGGCGCCGCGGGCGAACACATCGGTATCTGGGCCAGTCCGATCCTGGTTAACGGAAGGATTTACATCGGAGGGAGCAACCATTACTTGTATTGCCTGACCGCGGAGAAAGGGGAAGTGGTCTGGAAATACAAAGCGCGCGGGCCCATCTGGGGCACTTCACCGGTCGTCGATGGACGCGTCGTCTTTGGCGACAAGGCCGGATGGATGCACCTGCTGTCGGCCGAAGACGGGACGCTAATCTCCGAACTCAAGATCGGCGACAACATCAATTCGACTCCGGCCGTGCTGGATGGGCGCATCTACATTGGAGCGTTCAATGGAAAGTTGTATTGTTTGGGAATTGAGAAAGCCGTGAGCAAAGAGGCTGCCAGTCCTGCACCGTCGCCCACCGGGAGTCAGACTGCGCACTGATTCAAGGCTGCGGCCGGGTCGCGGTGCAGGCTGTCCTTTTGACGACGCCGACTGAGACCTCCAATTTGAAATTTGAAGGCTGAGATCTCAAATTTGAGATTTGAAATTCTGGAATGCTCTTACTAGTCGACAATACGATTGAGGGGAAGGGCACAAGCCCGCGTGAGATCCGCTCGGCACTGCAACAGATCGAACCGGACTTGAGAGTAGTTAGCGAGCCGTTCCAAAACATCTCGCCGGAATTCGTTAGGACGCTCAGTCCTTCACACATAATTCTCAGCGGCCAAAGCCATCCCTGGGATCGCTACTCAACAGAATCGCTGGCCGGAATCTTCTATGTAATTCGCACTGCGCCGCGGCCAATTCTCGGCGTATGCGGCGGACAGCAGCAGTTGGCGCTCGCTTTCGGCGCGCCGGTGGGATTGATTGAGCGCATCGCGCCCGGCGAAGGCTACGAAGGAGCGTTCAGAGAACGCGGCTTCTGCAACGTCGACTTGGACCCTCAGACTGATAAGGGAATTTTTGCCGGCTTGCCGGAAACCATCACGGTGTGGGAGTCGCACTGTGATGAAGTCAAATCACTACCAGAAGATTTCAACTGCACCGCGACCAACAAGGTCTCACAGATTCAAGCGATGCAGCATACGTCGCTGCCGCTCTTTGGCGTGCAGTTCCACCCGGAACTTTTCGATCAGGAACATCCACACGGTCGGATAATCCTGGAAAACTTTCTTAAGCTGTAGTCCATAGTCGCCGGAGGATGAGGTCAGTACCACCTGCGTGAGCGGGTGGATCAACCACTCAATCAGTGGGTTGACTGTACGGCCCACCCGCTCACGCAGGTGGTACTGACCTCATTTACGAAGCGAATCGAGAGACTGAAGTCTGTGCCACTCATTCACGTCCGTACGGGATGATCTTTGGCGTAAGAGTAAGCGCACCACGCGGAAATGAGATGAACGACCCAGCCGAGCATGCCCGCCGAGCCGATCCATGAGACGCCCGTAACGATCAGCCAGATAATTCCTATGAGAACTCGCCCGTTGTAAATCTGGCCGACGCCGGGAATGAGTAGGCTCAGAATTCCTGCCAAAAATGGATCGCGCATGATCTGAAAACCTCCGCGCGAATCTATACGAGAGACCCAGCGATTTTGTTCGGCGTAAGGAAGGGTAGCTCGCGAGGGGGTTTAGAAGCGGGCTACCGCCCGCTTGATCGGGCTCTAAGCATTTGACCAAACCATGCCCGACGGCGGCTTTCGAAATGAGTAATCTCAGCTTCATGCTTCAAGGTGAGGCCAATATCATCGAGTCCTTCCAGGAGGCAATAGCGCTGAAAATCATCAATCTCGAATGTTGCGACAAAGCCTTGCCCGTCACTGACGGTCTTGTTCCTGAGATCAACCGTCGCCTGGTAATCATCGATCTGTTTCGCACGACGCATCAACTCCGCCACACGAGCCTCGTCGAGTCTGACCGGCAAGAGGCCGTTCTTCAGGCAATTGTTTGCGAAGATGTCTGCGAACGACGGCGCGATGATCGCGCGAAAACCATAATCGGCGAGCGCCCAGGGCGCGTGTTCACGTGAAGAGCCGCAGCCGAAATTCTTTCCGGCAATCAAGATTGACGCGCCGCGATAGCGCACGTCGTTAAGCGGAAAGGGAGCATCAGGCTGGCCGTCAGGCCGAAAGCGCCAGTCGAAAAAAAGGAATTCGCCAAAGCCGGTGCGCTCAATCCGCTTCAAAAACTGCTTGGGAATGATCTGATCCGTGTCGACGTTGGGTCGATCGAGCGGGACTACCAGACCTGTGTGACTGCGAAATGGTTGCATGGCTTCTCAGTTTCGAGTTCCGAGTTTCCGGTTTCGAGTTAGGTCGGAAAACCTCTGAACTTGAAACTCGAAACTCGAAACTCGAAACCTTACTTGTACTCCCATTCGCGCACGTCGACAAAGTGTCCGGCGATCGCCGCCGCCGCGGCCATCACCGGGCTGACGAGATGCGTGCGACCGCCGCGTCCCTGCCGGCCTTCAAAGTTCCGATTGCTGGTTGAGGCACAGCGCTCGCCGGGCTGCAAAATATCGGCGTTCATCCCCAGGCACATTGAACATCCTGCTTCGCGCCATTCAAATCCGGCCGCGAGAAAAATCTGATCGAGGCCTTCCGCCTCTGCCGCGCGTTTGACCGTTTGTGAGCCGGGCACTACCATCGCGCGCACGTTCTTGTGAACGTCGTGCCCCCTGACGACCCGCGCGGCTGCGCGCAGGTCTTCGATCCTCGAGTTGGTGCACGACCCGATGAAAACCCGATCAATCGCCACCTCAGCGATCTTGGTGCACGGCTCAAGGTTCATGTATTCGAGTGCCCGCTCGGTCGCGCGGCGCTCAGCGTCGTCTTTTGTTTCCGACGGATCAGGAACGCTTCCGGTAACGGGAACCACCATCCCGGGACTTGTGCCCCAGGTAACGCAAGGCGCGATTGCGGCAGCGTCCACATCAATGACCCGATCGAATTGCGCACTCGAATCCGACGGTAAGGTCTTCCAGTAGGAAACAGCTTCTTTCCACTGCGCCCCGCGCGGTGAATAGCGCCGGCCCTCGAGATACGCAAACGTCGTTTCATCTGGCGCGACCATTCCGGCGCGTGCGCCGGCTTCGATGCTCATATTGCAAAGCGTCATGCGGCCTTCCATCGAAAGCGCGCGGACCGCTTCCCCGGCATACTCGATCACATGACCCGACGCGCCGTCGGTGCCGATCTGTCCGATGATTCCCAGCGCGAGATCCTTTGCAGTCACACCTTCCGACAACGCTCCGTTTGTGCGCACCAGCATTGTCCGCGGCTTGTTCTGCGGCAGGCACTCGGTAGCCAGGACGTGCTCGACTTCGCTGGTGCCGATGCCGAACGCCAGCGCGCCAAAGGCGCCATGCGTGCTCGTGTGACTGTCACCGCAAACGATCGTCATGCCCGGTTGCGTCAGGCCCAACTCTGGCCCGATGACATGCACGATGCCTTGTTCACTTGAGTTGATATCGAACAGCGTGATGTCGAACTCCGCGCAATTCCGGCGCAACGTCTCGATCTGCTTTGCGGCAATCGGATCGGCAATCGGCAGACTGCGATCTGTAGTCGGCACGTTGTGATCGATGGTGGCCATGGTCAGTTCGGGCCGGCGTACTCCACGACCGGCCACCCGCAGGCCATCAAAAGCCTGCGGCGAGGTGACCTCATGGACGAGATGAAGATCGATGTAAAGGAGGGCCGGCTCGTTCGGGGCAGCCCACACCACGTGCGCATCCCAAACTTTTTCGAAAAGAGTCATAAGAAATGTCAGTGGTCAGTTGTTAGCCGTTAGTACTTGGAGCTTAGAGCTTAGAACTTAGACCTTTGAATCTTTGCCCGTACACCCTTTTGACCGTCTGCGCCGCCGATTGACATCTAAGCTCTAAGCTCCAAGCTCTGGGGACTAACAACTGACCACTGACTACTAACTAAACCGCATGATAAGCATGCCGCATATCGGCAACTTCCGCGACGGCTTCGGCTACAAGTTGCCCCATCTCAGCCGTGCCGATCAAATGGCCGCTGGTTCCGTGTGCGATATCCATCGTGCGATAGCCGGCGTCCAGGACGGCGCTAATTGCTGCTTCGATGTCCGCGGCTTCATCTTCCAGCCGCGCCGTGTGGCGCAAGAGCATCGCGGCTGAGGCAATCGCTCCCAAAGGATTCGCGATGCCTTGGCCGGCGATGTCCGGGGCCGAGCCATGCACGGGTTCGTACAGATCGACCGAGCCACCAACCGTGCCCGATGCCAGCATCCCCAACGATCCGGAAATCACCGCCGCCTCATCTGACAGAATGTCGCCAAACAAATTCTCCGTAAGGATCACATCGAACCTTTTCGGGTTGGTGATGATGTGCATCGCCGCCGCGTCAACGTAGAGGTGATCCAGATCTACCAACGGATACTCCGCGGCCACGCGCGAAACTGTCTGGCGCCATAACTGCGACGTCTCCAGGACGTTGGCCTTGTCCACCGAGGTTAGCTTGCGCCCACGTTTCATGGCGGCGGCGAAAGCAATCCGCGCGACCCGCTCAATCTCGCTCACGGTGTAGCGCATCGTATTGAAGGCCACTGAGCTTCCGTTTTGTAAAATGATTCCGCGGGGCTCGCCAAAATACAGCCCGCCGAGCAACTCCCGCACAAACAAGATGTCGGCGCCCTCAACAATTTCTCTGCGCAACGGAGACGCGTCTGCCAGCGCCCGAAAGGAACTGATCGGCCGCAGGTTCGCAAACCCGCCCAGCGTGCGCCGCAGCAGCAGCAGACCGGCTTCAGGCCTTTTGTCCATCGGAAGGTGATCGAAATCGGGCAAGCCGACCGCCCCGAGCAGTACAGCATCAGCCGCCACACAGGCCGCGAGCGTCGACTGCGGGAGCGGCGAGCCGAATTCATCGATCGCGGCAGCACCGGCCGGATGCTCTTCGAAATGAAAGTTGTGGCCGTGAATGTTTGCGACCTCGCGCAAAACACGCACGGCCTGTTCGGTAACTTCCGGGCCAACTCCATCACCCGGAAGGACGACTATTCTTAGCTGCATGATCCCCCTGGAGAAGTTTGGAGTACCGCCTTTAGGCGGCATTCCTTTTGATTAGGGCCTTCCGCCTAAAGGCGGTACGCCGAACTAATTATGCGGCGACCGTACGCGCCCACTGTTCCCTCTCAACTGCGAGGGCTTCCGACGACAAAGCTGTATCGGCGACCATCAAAGAAATCAGATCCTGATCGTAGATTCGCTTCTTGCGATCAGCCAATTCAGTGAAGCGGCGATAAGCTGCGTCCAACTCGCCGCCATCAAGCGAGTACCCGAGTTCCTGGTAACGCAGTGCCAGCGCGTGCCGGCCAGAGTGCTTGCCCAAAACAAGTTCGTTAGAGGGCACGCCCACCGACTCAGGCGTCATGATTTCGTAGCACAGCGGGTTGCTGATCACTCCGTGCTGATGTATGCCGGCTTCGTGCGCGAAAGCGTTGCGCCCGACGATCGCCTTGTTCGGCTGTACACCAAAGCCAATGATTTGCGAGAGCAACTGGCTGGTGGAATAAATCTGACTCGTGTCAATGCCGGTTTCGAAGGGCAGTTGATCAGCTCGCACGCGCATCGCCATGGCGATCTCTTCCAGCGAGGCATTGCCTGCGCGCTCGCCAATCCCGTTAACGGTACATTCGATCTGCCTCGCCCCGGCATCGATCGCGGCCAGGCTGTTTGCCACCGCCAGGCCGAGGTCATTATGGCAATGGACGCTAATCGTGATGTCTTTCCGATCGCGAACTACGCGCTCGCTCACGGTCCGCACCAGTTGCGAAAATTCGGCCGGCAACGTGTAGCCGACAGTATCAGGGACATTGAGAATCGTCGCGCCCTCGGCGACTGCGGCCGCGAATACCTCGCAGAGATAGTCCACTTCGCTACGGGTCGCGTCTTCGGCCGAGAATTCAACCTCTTCTGCGAAGCTTCGCGCCAGGCGGACTGCCTGTCGGGTCATCTCAACGACTTCGGCCCGCGTCTTTTTCAACTTGTACTCGAGGTGAATATCGGAGGTTGCGACAAAGGTATGGATGCGAGGTCGCGCCGCGCCGCGCAGAGCCTCGGCGGCCCGGAGCACGTCCTGCTCCGCGGTGCGGCAAAGGGCGGCGACGGTTACTTCCCGGCATTCGGCGGCGACGGCCCTGACTGCTGCAAAATCGCCGTCTGAGGCGATTGGGAATCCGGCTTCGACAATATCAACGCCCAGCGACTGTAGTTTTCGCGCCAGGCTTACCTTTTCCTTGAGGTCCATCGAACAGCCCGGCGACTGCTCGCCGTCGCGCAAAGTCGTGTCGAATATTCTTACCCGCTCGGACGTCATCACACCTCGCCCTCGTCACCCGGTCTCAAACCCGGAATCCTACGCGGCGGGATCCTGAAAGTCAAAGTTATAATTTCTATGACAAGATAAGGTCTTGTGATACCATAACCGACCGCGCAAGTCCTAATAAGATCGATGATGGACACCTTATGGACATCAATCAGCTGGAAGTCTTCCTGGCAGTGGCGCAGGAGAAGAGCTTTTCCCGCGCGGCTGAGGCCCTGCACCGCACACAGCCGGCCGTGAGCCAGGCGATTCGACGCCTGGAGACGGAACTGGGTGAGCCGCTGTTCGATCGCTCGTCAAAAGACGGCACGCTGACCGCGGCCGGCCGGGTCCTGTTCGACTTTGCCCAGCAGATGATGAATCTGCGTCACCACGCCCACTCGGCTATTCGCGAACTCCGCGACCTGCACCGGGGGAAGCTCTCACTCGGCGCCAATGAATACACGGTGATGTGCCTGCTGCCATTGATTCCGATCTTTCGCGCGCGCCATCCGCACATAAAGATTGAAGTGAAGCGCAGTCTGGCCAGCCGGATTCCGGGCGAGATCCTGGGTCGCGACGTCGAGATCGGCGTCGTGTCTTTCAAACCCAGCGACCAGGCGATCAAGAGTGTTCCGGTCGCGACGGATGAATTGGCCCTGGTTGTTGCCCCCGATCATCCGCTGGCCGCGAAGAAGATCGTTTCCGTGCGCGAGCTGGGCGCCGAAGCATTCATCGCGCACAACGTGCCCTCGCCTTATCGCGAAAAAGTAATCAAGACGTTCGAGAAGCAGCGGACGCCGCTGAACATCTCGATGGAGATGCCGACGCTGGAAGCAATCAAGCGTCTGGTCGAAAACGGATTGGGCGTGGCGTTGATACCGCGTCTGGCCGCGCAGACTGAGATTTCACGGAAGCAACTGGTCGGCCTGACAGTACGCGAAATGCGTCTGGAGAGACGGCTGCACCTGATCTATCGCAAGGGCGCGACGCTGTCGCATGCGGCCAAAGCGTTCTTGAGAGTGGCGCGTGGGGGTAACGACAAGGTTGAGGGCGAGGTTGGTTGATGATCGTTCAGGGGCTTTTCTCCATCTCCCTTTGGGAGGGTAACGATATAGTTGACTCACCTAGCAGTCCGAGTCGGCAAGTTTGATGAAATCCTCCGCCCTGACGCGGAGCGGATTGGTATCGGTGGCGAGTTCGCGTTCGATGGGCTCAAGCTGTTTCGTTTTGACTAGGTAGTTCCAGCATCGTCTGCGTCCGCCGATCCTAACCGACACAACAAACCCCTCGTTATCTTCACGCCAAAAGTCTGCGCCAAGTTCTCTCATTATGTGAACCAGTCCGGGCCTGGCAGTTTCAATATCCATAGTGCCCGCCAGCGTACTACTATCCATGCCTCAAAAGCCAAGCAGCCGGAGACGCAAGTGATACTTGGCTCACCGCCGTTAAGATTTCGGATTAGCCGCCAGAAGATCGTTTATGAATTGATCGCTGAGATCGCCTACCGTATCGCGGACGGTAGTGCTTAGGTTCTGTTTTCCAACGATTCCGAGCGCACCCTTTGACCAGACCGAGGCAAAGGCAAACACGGCATCCTTACCGACTCCGAAAAGGCCGCCTCGTTGAAAAGCCAGTTCTACACTAACCGCGTATACGTCGCCAAAACTTGCCTTCACTATGTTGACGTTCAAATAGACGTAGCTCCACACACCCTTATCTAGAACGGTTACGCGAGCTTTGCGCAGTCGCAATTCTACGTCGGTTTGTAATTGCTGAAGATCGAGACCAGTGCCCTCGGCGCTGGTGGGAAGAGATTCTACGACCACTCTTAGGGTTGTGATTCCACGTAACCCGTCCCGCCTGTCGCTGGACTGAGCGTTCACGGTCAAGGTAAGTCCTAGCAAGACGGCAGAAGAAATGAAAAGGACACGTAGTCTCATAAGGGAAACCTCCAAAGTGCGCGTAGCTTACTACTACAGACCGAACGAGAGTAGTCTTTTCGGACGGAATGATATGTTACCTTTGGGAGTGGGTCGGGGAGAGGGCGTGAGTGCGGAACAGGGGCACAGAAGAGCACTATCAAACCATAACCGATGCCCGTCGCAATCCCTCTCCCAGCCCTCTCCCAAAGGGAGAGGGATTTCAACTACTGCATCTTGATATCTACGATCTCGCCGCCAAAGGTGCGCAAGATCTGCTGAACGGTTGGGTTCTGAACTGCTGCCTGGCGAGTTTGTTTCTTTGACTGACGTGCTTCCTCTTCCGGCGAAAGCGGTTCCCTGCTGTCACTGTCTTCTTTAGTCGCAAAACGTATTCCGATTTCACGACCGCAGACTTCGTAACACGCTTCCCGCAAAGCTTTCGCGTTCTCCGCTTTTGCCAGGGTGTCGCGAGAGTGCCTGGCTTCGGGCGTGAATTCGATCAGCAATTCGTCGCCTTCCAATTCAGCGCGGCTGGCGCCGTCAAGGGCGGCGATCAGCAACCGGCGCTTCTTCTTTTCGAGCTCGGACTTGATTTGGTCGACCAGAGATCCTGAAGTCATGTTAGATGGTTCATTCGATATTGAATAGGAACCTTCCTTCGTCTCCGCTGACGCTTCACTTGAATGCTCAACTACCCGCTCGCTACCGCGAGCGGTTCCGTAACTACTCGCGCTGGCGTTCTTGCTCCAGCCGGCGGCAGCCGCAGAGCGAGCGCCCGCTTTACTCGGGCTACTATCGGGAGTCGACTGCGGAGTCTTCTGTGCCGCCGGCGGCTTGCCGGTTCGCAAAGCATCTTCAAGCTCGGTGATGCGACTGACCAGATCGCTCAAAGACGCGAGCCGGCGCATCTCCATCAATTTCACCAGGCCCACTTCAACCTGGTAGCGCGGATTGGCCGCATCCTTCAAACTCGCCTCAGTTTCCGCCAGCGAATGGAAGAAACGCACCAGATCGGACTCCGAGAAAAGCGCGGCCTGCTGTTGCAGCGCGGGCGCCTGCGCCGAAGAAGAGTCGAGCAATTTTGGATCGCCTGAGACCTTGACCACCAACAGATCGCGCAGGTGCCCCAGCACGTCGCGACAGAAGTTGCGCAGGTTGTGACCACGCATGACCAGATCATCCACGATCGCCAGCGCCTCTGCCGGTTTGTTCTCCGCAATTCCGCTGACCACCCGCGCCAACACGTCCGCGCCCGCAATCCCCAGGGCGTTCTCAACGTCTTCGGTCTTGATCTTGTCGCCGGCAAAACTGATGACCTGATCAAAAGCTGACTGCGCATCGCGCATTGAGCCGTCACCGGCGCGAGCGATTTCGCGTATGGCCTCGTCCGAAATAGAAAGTTTTTCGGCATCGGCAATATGACGCAGTCGCTCGGCGATCTTCACGGTGGCAATCGTGCGAAATTCAAAGAGCTGGCAGCGCGAAGTGATCGTTTCCGGCACCTTATGCTCTTCGGTTGTGGCCATGATGAAGACCACGCGTGGTGGCGGCTCTTCGACCGTTTTCAAAAGGGCGTTAAAGGCAGAAGGCGAAAGCATGTGCACTTCGTCGATGATGAATACTTTGTATCGATCGCGAGCCGGGGCGATGGCGATGCTGTTGATAATCACATCGCGAACGTTGTCTACGCCGGTATTTGAAGCCGCGTCGATTTCCAGTACATCCATCGAACGGCCTTCCGAGATCTCACGACAGGAAGGGCAAGCTGTTTCGTCGGTGGTGGCGCAGGGCGTGGCAGTCGGCCCGTCAGCTTTATGGCAGTTGAGGGCTTTGGCGACCAGACGCGCGGTCGTAGTCTTCCCTACCCCGCGCGCGCCTGAGAAGAGGTAGGCGTGATGAAGCCGGCCGTGCTCGATGGCGTTCCGCAAGGTACGCGTCAGGACTTCCTGGCCGGTCACATCTTCAAATTTTTGCGGGCGCCATTTGCGCGCGATTACCTGGTAGGACATGGATAAAGTGATGAGTGCTGAGTTATTCGGGATGAGTTAAGAGTTGGAAATGACGACGCTTCATTAGACCCAATGAAGCTCATCACTCAGTACTCATAACTCATCACTGTCGATCTGGTCAGACTCCGGACTTACCCGCAACACACGCTGCCGTTGCTACCGTTGCTCCGTTCCCGGCCTGGCGGGGTTCACAAGGCTAGCGTTGTGCGGAGCCCGAAGTCTGATGACTCATTAAAGCATTGCCGATTGCCGATTGCCAATTGCCCGTTTGGTGCTTTGGACTAAACGGCTGTCTTACGGCGCGCGAACATGCGCAGCAACCCGTTGATGCCCAGATGCAGCAACAGATAAACGATAAACGCGATCACCAGTGGCAGCATCAATGTGTGACCACCATCCGTGCGCGGGCTGGCAACGATGCCTCTAAAGGGCTCGTAGAACGGGTCGGTCACCGTGACGATGAAGCGAACGAACCCGGCGCTACTCCGGGCCGCGAGCAAAGCCAGCAGAAACCGCAGCCCCAGCAAGGCATAGAGAACAAAAAAGATATAATCGATGACTTGCGAGATTCGGGCAACGCCGCGGGCGCGTCCGACTTCGCGCTCAGTCTCAACGACTTCGTCGACTGCCTTTGCGCGGAACTCACCGGCAAGTTGACCTATTCGTTCGCTTTCCGCCGGAGGCGTGACGGCTGCCTGTTCGGCTATCTCAGCCTGCACTTCCCCTTCAACCTGCGATTTGACTGAGCCGTGCTGTCCTGCCCGTCGCGCCTCTTCGATTGCCAATTTGTCGTCGTTCATGAAATCTCCTTTCAGAAAAAACCTTAGGTGCCATTCATGACTGCTCGCATGCGCCGGATGTTTGCCCCCGGGAATTTTCCTGTCGCTTTGACTGTGCCCAGCATCCGGTTTGCCTCAGCGAGCGTCATGCCGGCATACACCGCCATGAAGTGCTGGTTCGGATTTGTGTTCGTATAAGACAGACCGCCCGGTTCGGCGCACCGTGAAGAGAAAACTTTATGGTCGGGGAACAGGGCCTGCGCGGCCAGCCGTTCGCGCTCGGAAACGAAAACATTACAGTTGTCATTCGCGGCGCTTACGCTCTTCAGAATGATCGCGTAGAACAATTCCGTATCGTAGATAACCGCACTTGCCGGCAAACGAAAAGGCAGATCATAGGGCTGAAAAACCGCACTGGTCTTGCACTGGGCTGTTGGATTGCCACAGATTGAAAGGTGCTTAACGGGCTTCTGAGCGGTCGCCTCGGTGTTAGGGAAGCTCAGGGCGATCGCACTTGCGAACAAAGCGATCAGTGCCACGCGAAGTACCCTCGAGTGCATCGATGTTCGGTTGGAACTGATCATGGTTGGTTGCTCATCCTGTTGGGGGTTGGAACTGTAACGCTGGTCGTTTCGGAAAACTCACCAATCTTCCGCACCGCCAATTTCCGATTGCTCATTGCCGATTCGTCTCCCACCACGGAGTTGGAGCATTCTTACCAAGAGGCCAATCGGAAATCATCAATTGGCAATCGGCAATGTACTGGCGGAGAGGGTGGGATTCGAACCCACGGAACGGTTCCCCGTTCACAGCATTTCCAGTGCTGCCAATTCAACCACTCTTGCACCTCTCCGGGGAAACCAAGGCAAAAGGAAAAGTGAAAAGGCAAAAATAAGAACAACTTTTGCCTTTTTACTTTTGCCTTGCATTTCATGGCGGAGAGGGTGGGATTCGAACCCACGGTAGGCGTTAACCCACTCCGGTTTTCGAGACCGGTGCACTAATCCACTATGCGACCTCTCCGTGATCAAGGCAAAAGGTAAAAGTAAAAAGGTAAAAATGAGAACAAGTGTCGTGCTTGCTACTCTATCGACTGCCTCTGTCAGCTCAGCCTCGCCGTGCTCTTTCCTTTTTCCTTTTACCTTTTTACTTTTTCCTTGCCTTACCTTCTTGCCCTAAAAAACTCCTGCATCAACTCGCGGCACTCAGATTCCAGAACTCCTTTGATTACTTCGACGCGATGGTTCAGATGATCGGCGTCGCAGATATGAAAATGAGACTCGACTGCCCCTGCTTTTTCATCCGTAGCGCCGTAGACCAGCAAACGGACGCGCGCCTGAATCAGCGCTCCGGCGCACATGGCGCAGGGTTCGATAGTTGAGTAAACCACCGCGTCCGCCAGCCGGTAGTTGCCGAACTTCCGGGCCGCTTCGCGCAAGGCCACAATCTCTGCATGCGCGGTCGGATCACAATCGGTGCGCGTACGATTGCCCGCGACGGCCAGAAGTTGCGCACCGACCACGACGCAGGTGCCGATCGGCACTTCGTCCCGCGTCTGCGCTTCACGCGCTGCGCGCAATGACTCGCGCATCCAACGCTCGTGCTCCTTTTCTCGCGCGCTTTCCACCACCGAAAACATTTGCTTCAAACAGCGAATTTCAAACTATAGGTGCCACAAATATCGCTGTCAAGGAACGCATTTTTTGCTTACGTCTGGCACGCGATTGTTCATCAACGTAAGCGAGCAAGGTCGAAACCCTGGCCGCTAAGGCCGCCGCCGGAAGATCACTCCGTCGATCGTTTCCCTTTAGTATTAGCGCGAATTAGGAGCGAATCCATGTTATTATTCCGACGGTCTCGCGGGCATCCCACCCCGCCTTTTGTGGCCCCGTCATGGCGATTACCACTGACTCAACCCAGCCAGGTGCTGGCCAACTTCGAACCGACAGTAGCAGTCTTGATCCCAAAGCTGCGGCTCGTGTCCCTCAACGCACCACGGGAAGTCTAGCGCGTGATACGTCGGTGACCACATCATTGTCCGGTGAGCGCGCCACTGGCCGTCTGCGGCCCGTCTCTTCCGCGTCGCTCCATGATAGTGTGACCCCGGATCGGCAGCCGCTGCAATCGCCGGATCTGATGCGCAAGATGGCGCCGGCCGAATTCAACACCGCCATGGTCCATTTTTATCGCGGTGAAGTGCAGCGTTCGAACACCTGGCGTACTCGGCTGGATAACACAACTTACTGGGCCGTGATCACCACCGGGGCGGCGCTGTCATTCGCGTTCAGTTCACCGAATAATCCGCACTTTCTAATTCCCATCATCTCGATCCTGGTAGCGGTTTTTCTGGTGATGGAAGCGCGCCGCTATCGTTACTATGAAATCTGGGCCAGCCGCGTGCGCGTGATCGAGACCGGCTATTTCGCGCAGATGCTGGCGCCCGATAGCGTGCCGCGCGATCAGGAATGGGCGTCGCACCTGGCGTCCGATCTGTTGACTCCGAACTTTACCATCAGCGTGTGGGAAGCGATCGGCCGGCGTTTACGGCGGAACTATCTCTGGATCTTCGCGCTGCTGGCGCTGAGCTGGAACCTCAAGGTGTATTTGCATCCCGTGCCGGCCGACACCTTCGAAGTGTTCCTCCAGCGGGCCACCGTAGGATTGGTTCCGGGTTGGATCGTCTTCATTATCGGATTTATTTTCAACGCCACAGCGTTCGTCTTCGCAGTGAGTACGATCAGGTTGCGCGAAGCCACGGGCGAAGTGTTGCCGCGCCACCAGTTTTCGTTGCATCCGCTGCAGCGCATGACCAGTTGGACGCGGGCGGCGGCGACTTCGGGAGGACGCGCAACAGTGCGGCGAGCCAAGCGCGCTCGCCAGCGTCTGCGTGGTGGCAGCACCGGCGAACTCAGAAAAATCGACATCACCCAGACTCCTGATCGCCGGGTACATATTTCAGAGACGCCTGATCGCCGGGTACATGTTTCAGAGACGCCCGATCGCGTCATCAAGTAAAAAGGCAAAAAATACAAGATACTTGCCCCGCGCTCTGACTTTTTCCTTTTGCCTTTTGCCTTATCACCATGCTCGAACTTGACGGTCAGAAACTCTCGCTCGCGCAAGTTGTCGCCGTCGCCCACGGCAAAGAACAAGTCGCGCTTTCCTCTGCTTCACGCGCCCGCGTCGCGCAATCGCGGAAGGTCGTGGAAGAGATCGTCACTGAAGGCCGCACTGTCTACGGCGTCAACACCGGATTTGGCAAACTCTCAGACGTTCGCATCGAAAGATCGCAGCTTCGCGAGCTGCAACTAAACCTCGTTCGCAGTCACTCATGCGGACTCGGCCCACCGCTTTCAGAAGCCGAAGCGCGGGCTATGCTCCTGCTGCGGGCAAACGTTTTGGCCCTGGGCTTTAGCGGCTGCCGGCCATTGCTAATCGAAACTCTGATCAAGATGCTCGAGTGCGGAGTCACGCCTGTTATCCCCGAAAAGGGATCGGTAGGAGCGAGCGGCGATCTCGCCCCGCTGGCGCACCTGGCCCTGACCGTGATTGGCGAAGGCGAAGCTTTTTTTCGTGGCCAAAGAATGCCCAGCGCGGAGGCTATGAGTCGCGCGGAGATCGCGCCGGTTGAACTGGAAGCAAAGGAGGGCATTGCCCTTCTCAACGGCACCCAGGCAATGGCTGCCGTCGGCGGACTGGCTTTGCACCGGGCCGAAAGAGTTGTGCGCCTCGCCGACGTAGCCGGCGCTATGACCCTGGAAGCAGTACGCGGAACGCCGGTGGCTTTTGACGAACGCATTCACCTGGCCCGCCCACATCCAGGGCAGATCGAAGTCGCGGCCCACCTGCGCGAGCTTTTGCGTGACAGTCAGATTCGGCAGTCGCACCTCGAAAACGATCCGCGCGTGCAGGACGCTTACAGCCTGCGCTGCATGCCGCAGGTGCACGGAGCAATCCGTGGCGCGCTCGGGCACGCGCGAGGGATTGTCGAGATTGAAACCGGCAGCGCGACAGACAACCCACTCGTCTTTGCGGAAACCGGAGACGTCTTTTCCGGCGGTAACTTTCATGGCGCGCCGCTGGCGCTCTCTTTCGATTATGCAGCCATCGCCATGACCGATCTGATGAGCATCACCGAGCGCCGGATCGATCGGCTGGTGAACCCTGATTCGAATGAAGACCTGCCGCCATTTCTGACTTCGCATCCCGGCGCGGCCTCCGGCTTTATGATGATGCAGATTGTGGCGGCTGCGCTTCTGAGCGAAGCGAAGGTGCTGGCCCATCCGGCGAGCATCGACAATGTACCGACTGACGGCGGCAAAGAAGATCACGTTTCGATGGGGATGACCGCGGCAACCAAGCTGCGTTCAATCGTCGACAACGCGGAGTTGATTACCGCGATCGAATTGATTACTGCTGCTGAAGGTTTGGAGTATCGCGCGCCTTTGCAACCCGGCCGCGGTGTAAAGCAGGCTTACGAGATCGTCCGCCGGCACGTCACTCGGCTGACTGCCGATCGCGCGATGTCGGGAGAGATCGAAAGGCTCGCAAAAGCGATTCGCGAGGGCGAGTTTGATGCATTACTCTCGCACTGATCTTGAATGTCAGTCTGATGTTCGTACTTCAAACCGGAACGGTTTTGATTGGGGCAAGGGCGTCGTTACAATAGCGCGGTGATCAGATCGTTCAAGTCCAAAGAAACCTCTAGAGAATCTTTAACCGTGAACGATTCTAAGAAGCAACTCAAACCCGTCCATCCTGGTGAAGTCCTGCTGGAGGAATTTCTGAAGCCAATGAGGCTGAGGCAGAATCGCCTGGCGCTGGATATTGGCGTCCCGCCGCGACGAATCAATGAGATTGTATCGGGGAAGCGGAGTGTGACAGCGGATACGGCGCTGCGGCTGGCCCGCTATTTCCACATGTCGCCGCAGTTTTGGTTGGGCCTGCAAATGGATTACGATCTCGATGTCACGGCGGATGCGCTGGCCAATCGCTTGAACCGAGAGGTGAAGCCTCACGCCTTAGCGGCTTAAACGTATTAACCATAAGTAGCGGCGCTAACAAAAGCCCCATCGCTATGCGCCTTCATTCGTGTTCAGGAATTCCTTTCTCGGCAAAAAACTCGCGAAAGAATTCAGTCGCCGGCTTGCCCCGTTGTCGTCGCACGCTTTCCAGTCCGCGCTTTATTCCTTCAATAGCAGCCAGATCGATCCTAACGCAATGGACCCAGAGGGTCATTTATTCCAAAGCGGACTCAACGCGCCGCGAACGACCGTTAACGAATAGGGTGGCAAGAAGATCGGCGTTCGTCTTTGTTGAGTTGATTGAACAACTCGATGGCCGGGTTCATCTGCCCTGATCGGATATGGGTTGTCCTGGTCGCTATTAAGCTGATATTGAGCGGACGAGTACTGATAAATATCAACCGGACCTTCGAGACTCGACATCAATCCTTTCCCCAAGTCCTGAAACTTTATTCCCACCGAATACTCCCGCTTAGGATCCTTATTGATGAGGAAGACCGACCACAGCCCATCCGGACGATGGACAGCGTAAGCCGTCACGAGTTCTTCTCCATCATCATTATGCAGGTTGGAAAATGCCGGATAGATCTCATGCACTTCGTCTCCCGGCCTTAACCATTCCTGTGTTAACAGGCGCGCGCCAAAGTAGGTCGCGAAGCGATGCTTAATATTCCCATCGTCATCCATCGAAAACAGCATGTTGTTTCCGGCAGTGCAGGGAAAATCGCGATTGACGTAGCCGGGCGTGTATCCGAACAGGAAAGCCTGATCGCCGCCCAGCGTGAGGAACTTTCCGACGATGTCCGCATTCAGCAGCGCGCCCTCGATCCCCAGTTCCGCGCGCGTCGCAAACGCCGAGTAGCCATACTCGGAAATGATCCACGGTATCTGCCGAGACAAGCCACGTCGCTCCATTTCATGTAATGAATCCGCGAGCAGGCCGGGCGCGCTGGCAAGCTGTGGCGCTACCGGCTCGCACACTTCATCAAATGGATACCATTCAAACGAAAAGAATGAATAGTCCGCCGATCGGCCACGATGTTCCAGGTAATCGAGAAAGCGCCGCATCCACGCGCTGTTGCCGAGGCGAATTTTGCTCGTCGGGTCGGCTGGGATAATTTCCTGAAAGCTCGGGCCACCAAGTTTCACATCTCTGTCGACGCGATGAATCGCCACGGCCCACTGGATGTACAGCGCGCCAAAGTCTTCCGGCGTGATGTATTGCCCATCGGGCTCTTCGCCCAGCTCGACCTTGTCGAAGTTATAGCCACGATCGCGAAGATACCGAATCTGGTTCGCGGCGTTCTCAGGCGTGTCGTAGATCAACCCGGCCGGCAAGAGCATCGGCAATCCGTTCGTCAGCCCGCTTTGAAAGATGCGGTCAAAGCCTGTTTGCTCTACTCCTTCGTCCAGGTCCGTTTCGCGATGCCATGGATCCGTCGATGACACGTGAATAATTGTTTGACCGTGACGGTCAGCGCTATGACGAATATGATCGTCAAACTGGCCCCTGGCATCGATCACGCCGGCGTACAGTTCGCGCATCGCAAAACCCAACTGATCGCGAACATCAGCAGCAACGGCTGGACTGCCCTGTGACGACTCAGTCATCAGGATACGGAGCCAGCGCACCTGGATTGGTTCTTGCGAAAGACGCATTAAGACTTCCCCGCCACGACCGTCGCGCACCACACCATGGGGAAAGTCTCTCCAGGTTCCCGGTGGATTAAGCGCGATGTCACTCACATCATCAAAGTTGCCGTACTGAATTTGATAGCGTGTTGCGAACGGTTCTGCCCAGAGCAAACGAACGGTATTGATGGCCTCTGGTCGCTCGAACTCGATCACAATCCACTGCGGATGAAGTGAACTCTGCTCGCCCGTGAATTCCCGGTCCAGATAAGGGTTGCTTTTCCAAAAACTTTGCACATCGTCGTCGTCGAGCCGGGAATAACCTTCGTCGTTTGCCTGGTCGATTGTGTTCCCACGGCGCGGTAGTCTATAGCCATACGAGTATGAAATCGGTGAAGCCGACTTGCTATCAGATACCCAGTAGCCTTGCCGGGTATCGCTCCAGTTGCCTTGAGGATTCCAGTGCCATGCGTCGCCGGCCAGCTCAGTGCGCAATCGATAGGTCAGGGACTTGAAGCCCGCCGACAACATCGCCTGAATGTTGGGTGCGGTGAGCTGTAGATCGGTGGTTCCCTTGTCTTGGCCATCAATCCCGGCGCCGAGTGCGTGCGAAGGAATTAAACGATTCGCCGGATGGCCGGGAGTGAACTTAACAGTCACCGTGGCGTCGCGCACGCGCTGACTAAAAACTGTAATGGGTTGAAGTGAGATAGCGGAGCAGACTACGCCGAAAATTGCGCGTGCAAATGCCTTCCGAAGAAAACGCGTGTGTTGAGGCGGCGGTGAGAAACGCATCCTATCGCTGCTGAAACTCCGGCGATCCGATCAAGAGCGTGACTAACTCTACGATGTAAGAAGTCGGCGCTGTCGGTGAAGGTGTCTTAGCATCAAATCCAACCGAAACGTTTGCGGCCGGATTCGATTCCGGCGCCGCCTGGCTCAGGGGCGTTTCCGAACGCAGAGTCTTCTCCAACACCGATCGAGTCCCAACAGAAACGTCACCGGAAACTGTCAATTGAATGAACCTGGCGGCGACAGAGTCTTTCTTTGCTTCGTCGACGCCTGACAAGAGTTGGGCCACCTCAATCTTCGTCCCTTTGATGCGATTGGCGGCGAGCGCGCCGGCAAAGTTAAGCCGCGCGACCATGGCGCCGCTGGAAAGCCACTGGCCGGCCCGATCGGCGTAACCATCCGGCGTGATGCGCCCAAACACTGGCTGACCCATTCGCCCGATCGCGTCGAGCACCGGTCGATCGCCATCGGTCTCAGCATTCAGAGAGCGCATCGCCGCGGCGACATACTCGAATGGCGAGCGCATCTTCGCGCGGTACGCAGTGGCAGAGAAGAATTCCGGCGACGTGACGATTGCACGCAACGTCTCGCGAATCGATCCGTCAGTTTTTAGAAAGACGGCGGCGGCGCGATTGATAACGGACTGTGGCGGCTCGTCGCTGATGAAGCGTCGCGCCAGCTTTGTTGCGACGAAGCGGGCAGTAGCAGGATGTGTCGCCAGAATATCCAGAACGCGTTCGCCATCAGCGATACCGCCTCCGGGAAGAATCTTGTGACCCAGAACAACTTTTTCGCCGTCATCGTGCAGGCCGGGCCGGTAAAGGAACAGTCCCTGCTCGTTCGGTTTTTGAATCGTCCATCCCGTAAAGCACCGCGCGACCTCCTGCACGTCCTGCTGCGTGTAGCCGCCATCGACGCTCAGCGTGTGCAGTTCCATCAACTCGCGCGCGTAATTCTCGTTGAGGCCGCCGTCGGCTCCCGCGGGTTTATCTTTAGTCGCCGGATAAGGGCGCCGCACACTCGATCGCCAGTTATCAAGATAGAAGAGCATCGCCGGCGAGTGCGCCGTGGCGCTCAGCAAGTCGCGGAATCGTCCCATGGCAAACGGGCGAATCGTGTCGCGGTCGTAACTCGTCAACAGATAACGATCGTCATCCTTATTGGCAAAGACATTGAAATGGTTTTCCCAGAAGTCGATCATCATTTCGTACAACTGGCGTTCGCTATAAACTGCGCGCAACAACTTCGCCCGCTGCAACTCAGTCACGACCATCTGCGGGTTCTTCGGCGGCGGTGTAGGCCTGGGAGCAGCCGGATTGTTTTGCGAAGTGTCCGGGACTGCTCGCATCCTGGCCGCATCGTACTTCTTTGCGTCGTTCTGCATCTCGTTCGGCATCGCGCCAATACCGGGGTTGGCTGATGTCTCAGGCGTCTTGCTGATGGGATTCTGCGCGATTAGTTTCTGGGCCGGCGCGGTAGCATTATCAGGACTCCTGCCCGGGACAGGTGACGGGATGGCGGCAGGTTTCGGCGGCGTGTATTGTTCGATGATCACCGGCGTAGCCATTCCCAACGTCGGCAATCTTCTGAGTCTGGCAATCACCGGCCCGGCATCGAACGAATCGGGATCGAGCTGTTGCGCGATGAACGCTTCGACGCCCATGGCTTTAACCCGTTCGAAATCGCCCGGGCGCGCGCCAAAGGTCAGGCGAGAAAGGACGTGCGCGACTCGCTGGTCCTCGGTCATCGGGGCCGTTTTCTTTGCCGCGCGTTGGCTCGTTTGCGTCTGTCGCTGACCATGAGCGACCAGGATTAAGGTTGGCTGGCCGAAAAGCACTACAGCCAGCAGGGCCGCAATTAAGGGGAACTTTTTTCCGGGGAACCCTGTCTGGGCGGACGCGATCGCAGTCTTCATGACACCCTCCCGTCAATCCAAAAGAGCATTCTAGGACTCTTACCTGCTTCGCACAACGAACAACTCGCTTCCGTTTAGCGGACGAGACGGATGACCATTCGTGTGCTAACCCCGATTTGCTGTGTTATTCTCATTCACCAGAGGAACGTGGCATGTCTATGCAAACGAACATAGAAGCGCTGATTGAGGCTGCCAGACATCTAACGCCTGAGGACCAGGAAAAACTGCTACACGTACTTCTGCACGAACCCAAGCCTTCGAAACGACAGCATCGCATCACCGAACTGCGTGGGTTGGGCAAAGATATCTGGCAAGATGTTGACGCTCAAAAGTATGTCGACGCGGAGCGCGACTCGTGGGACAACTGACCTCGCTGGTTACGGGCAAGCTAGTCGCTTTTGACTCTGCGCCTCTCATTTACTACATCGAAGAACACCCGGAATACCTTACCATAGCTGATGAGTTGTTCGGCTTGCTAGACAGCGGGGCCGCCCGGGGTATGACCAGTGTACTTACGCTCGAGGAAGTATTGGTAAAGCCTCTGAGAGAAGGCCGGACAGAACTCGCTGATCAATACCGTCAAGTGCTTACGAATTCGGCGAACATTGCTCTTTCAACCGATCGATGAATCAGTTCGCGAGACGGCTGCACGCATGCGCGCCAAGTATGGCTGGCTCCGAACACCCGACGCGTTGCAAATCGCCACTGCTATTAACCATCAAGCTCAGGTGATCGTTACAAATGATGATCGATGGCAACAATTGGTCGAGATCGAAGTTGCAATCCTGAGCAAGTTTGTTTAGTTAGAATTATCGACAATGAGTTCACCCAGAACCATTCGCGCGCCACGCGGCGCAAAGCTCAACTGCAAAGGCTGGCATCAGGAGGCTGCGCTGCGCTGCCTGATGAACAATCTCGATCCGGACGTGGCTGAACGGCCGGATGATCTGGTCGTCTATGGAGGCGCCGGCAAGGCCGCACGCAACTGGGAATCGTTCGATGCAATTGTGCGTTCACTCCACGAGTTGGAAAGCGATGAGACCCTGCTGGTGCAGTCCGGAAAGCCCGTCGGAATCTTTCGCACGCATGAATACGCGCCGCGGGTTCTGATCGCGAATGCGAACCTGGTGGGCGCCTGGGCGAATTGGGATTATTTTCATGAACTCGAACGCAAAGGTCTGATGATGTATGGCCAGATGACGGCCGGAAGTTGGATCTATATTGGGACGCAGGGCATCGTGCAGGGAACGTTTGAGACTTTCGCCTCGATGGCCGACAAACATTTCGGTGGCGATCTGAAGGGCAAGCTTTTGCTCTCTGGCGGATTGGGTGGAATGGGTGGCGCGCAACCGTTGGCGGCGACGCTGAACGGCGCGGTTTTTCTCGGGATTGAAGTTGATCCCGCTCGCATCGAGCGTCGGGTGCTTACCGGCTATTGCGATCGGATGGCGCTGACTCTTGATGAAGCGCTGGACATCTGTGAAGACGCGCGCGAACAAAAGCGTCCCGTCTCCGTTGGCCTGGTTGGCAATTGCGCGGAACTGCTTCCGGAAATCGTGCGCCGGGGAGTGAAAGTTGACGCGGTCACCGATCAGACCAGCGCCCACGATCCTTTGAATGGCTATGTTCCTGCCGGACTAACTCTGGAAGAAGCCGCCGAATTACGCCAAAGCGATCCTCATGCCTACGCCGATCGCGCAATGGAGTCGATGGCCCGTCACGTTGAGGCGATGTTGGCGCTCCAATGCAATGGTTCGATTGCTTTTGATTACGGCAACAACATTCGCAAGATGGCGTTCGACGCTGGAGTGAAAGACGCGTTTGAAATTCCCGGTTTCGTGCCCGAATACATCCGCCCGCTTTTTTGTGAAGGCAAAGGTCCTTTTCGCTGGGTTGCTCTGTCCGGCGACCCGAATGATATTCGAAGGACCGACGATCTCGCGCTGGAGCTTTTTCCCGATGATCAGACTTTGAATCGCTGGTTGCGGCTGGCACGTGACCGCGTGCAATTCCAGGGACTGCCGGCGCGCATCTGTTGGCTTGGCTATGGAGAACGTGCCGAGATGGGCGAGGCGATCAATGAATTAGTGAAACGTGGAGACCTGAAAGCGCCGATTGCGATCGGCCGTGATCACCTGGACACTGGATCGGTCGCCTCGCCTTTTCGCGAAACAGAAGGGATGAAAGACGGTTCGGACGCAGTAGCCGACTGGCCGATCCTAAACGCTTTGCTGAACACCGCCAGCGGCGCCAGTTGGGTCTCGTTTCATCACGGTGGAGGTGTGGGCATTGGCTACTCGCTACATGCCGGTCAGGTTTCGGTTGCTGACGGGACTGATGAAGCATCAAGGCGTCTGAATCGCGTATTGACGAACGATCCGGGAACGGGCATCGCGCGCCATGTTGATGCGGGCTATGAAGAGGCTATTGAGACTGCCCACGAGAAGGGTGTGAAGATTCCGATGCTGTCTGAGGCGCAATGAATAAGGGTCGGGCGAGCGGTGTTGAGAGTACCAACTTCAGTTGGGCTTTTCTCCGACGAAATAAGAACCCGACTGAAGTCGGTACTCCGAAACGCCATTGATCGAGCAGGAGAACTAAAAAGATGCGCTATGTCCTGATGATGCTATGCCTGGCTCTCTTGGTCGCGCCGGCGACTTACGCCGCCAAAATCAAGACCACTGAAGAACTCGTGGCTGCCATGCAAAAGAAGTATGGCAAGTCGTGGTACAAAACGGCGACTTTCGTACAGAAGACCACGGACTATGACAAGGATGGAAACAAGAAAGTTTCGACGTGGTACGAAGCGCTCTCAGTTCCAGGGAGCCTGCGGATAGACTTCACTCCGGTCAAAGAAGGCAACGGCATTCTCTTCACCAACAATACCGTGTATTCCTTCAAAGATGGCAAGGTCGATAGCTCGAGGCCCTTCGTTCACCCGCTGATGATTCTCGGCTTTGATATTTACAAACTGCCGATGGCGAAAGTTCTTGAAGCTCTGAAAGGACTTAAGTTCGATCTGGCAATCTTGCGCGAAGATAGCTGGCAGGGACGACCCGTCTATGTCGTCGGAGGTAAGCCGGGCGATTTGCATTCGGCCCAGTTTTGGATCGACCAAAAGAACCTCTATTTTGTGCGGATGCTGCGACCGACCGGGAAAGACGGAGCGCAAACGCAGGAGACGCAATTCAATAAGTATCAGCGACTGGGCGGCGGGTGGATGGCGCCGGAAGTTATCTTCAAGGTCGACGATCAAATTCGCACCACCGAGGAATATTCTGAGATGCGCGCCGATGTTGCGCTCGACAGCAAGCTGTTTGACCAGCAATACTGGACGAGCGTGCACTGGAGAGAATAGCTGCGTCAGGTATGACAAGAGAATTTCAGCACATCAAATTCAGGATCGACGACCGCGTCGCGCGGATTACGTTCGCGCGGCCGCCGCTTAATGTCTTCAACATCGCGATGATGCGCGAGATCGTTGACGCGCTGAAGGAGTGCGCCCAACAGCAAAATCTCGCAGCGATCGTTTTCGATGCGGCGCCGGAATCAAGGGCCTTCTGCGCCGGTGTGGCGGTGGAAGAGCACGTGCCCGAGACTGTCTTTCAAATGCTCGACTCTTTCCACTCCGTGTTTCGCATGCTGGAACAAATCTCCAGGCCGGTGATCGCTGTAGTTGATGGTCTGGCGCTCGGCGGGGGGTGCGAACTGGTGGCCGCGTGCGACATCGTAATCGCCAGCGAGCGGGCCCGGTTTGGCCAACCGGAGATCAAGCTCGGCGTGTTCCCGCCGGTAGCGGCGATTCTTTTGCCCCGGATCATTGGCGAGAAACGCGCGCGTGAACTGATTCTGTTGGGCGATATGATCGACGCCGCTGAAGCGCTGCGATTGGGCCTGGTGAATTATGTCGTGCCGGTCACAGAAATCGAGCAGAAGTTGCTGAGTGTGCTGGTCAAGCTGCGCGATCTCTCCGCATCGTCGCTGGCGATGACCCGCATGGCGCTTGATCTGGGAGAGGGAAACAGTTTTCAATCAGCGTTGGCTGAGGTCGAAAACCTTTATCTGAACGAGTTGATGAAAACAGAAGACGCCCATGAAGGCGTGCGCTCGTTCATGGAAAAGCGAAAGCCGGAATGGCGGCATAAGTAAAGGATGAAGGGTGAAGGCGGAAGGATGAAGAGGACCTTAATGAAAGGAAGTGGCCAGGATAGTGCAGGGCGACGTCACCCAACACTCGTCGCAGAGCTTCGCTTTATCCTTCATCCTTCAACCTTCATCCTTTTCATCGCGGTTCTCACTTTCGCCATTCAATTCACGACCTCATCCAGCGCGCAGACGCCCCCGCGGCGCAGTGGTGCGCACTCTGTACCGGCGCGAGAAGCGTTCACACCGGCAGATCGCCGCCTGGTGGAACAGGCGGTCGGTGCAACCTGCACCGAGCGGATTCGCGATCCGTTAAGCAGCATGCCGATTGACGAGATGCAGGCACGACCATCCCTGCCCGTGGCCCATCCCGAAGCTGTGGCGGGCCTGCGGCGCGCAGAGCGAGTGCTGCCGACGACCAGGAGACTGGTAGCCAGCGCCATCATGCAGATGGCGAAGGAATATGATCTCTATGGCACCGCGATCGCGCGCGCCAGAGTTAATGCGGCGACCGCGCGCGTCGAAGCGGTCAGACGTGTCAGGCCGGACGTCGATTCGCGTGACAACGCCTCCGTCCTGTTGCGCGAGCCGCGCACGATCGAATTCGGAACCATCTTCCTCGCGGGGCTGCGTTCCGACGAAGCCATGATCAGCGTGCTGGCCCACGAGTTGACGCATATCGCCAGCGGCCAGGCAGATTCTTTACGGCCTTTGTTTAGGGCGATCGCGCGTCGCGCCGCCATGCGCACGGGGTTGCGTATTCAGGGACAGCGCGCCGAAGAACTGGGATGCGATCTGGTGGGTGTTTTGGCTGCGCGCCAGTTCATCAGAGAAACCCCGAGCTGGGAACCGTTGCCACGCCGGCTGGCGCGCGCGCTCGAACACAACTGCGTGGACGACGACGCGGCAGACGAAGACCATCTGTCGCCGCGAAACACAATTCGCGCGCTGTTCGCGTTGGATGTGGGACTGGCCAGTGAAGTCCTGACGGACGGCACTTTGGGTTCGGTTCTGATCTTGCCTGGGCAGATGCCCATTTACGGGAGCGTGTTGACACCTGCAATCGGCCCTTCCTAAGATCACTCACGAATGTTCGCGGGCTTGAATACGTTTAAGAAATCTCCGCCGCAGATTTGCACTCGGTCGTTTCGCCTGCACATGCATGCTACTCGCGCCTTTTCTTCCAGGTCGTCAATGTTAGTCTCATTGATCAGTATTGCTCTGCTCTTGTTTGCCACCGCGTGCCGCAGCGACAGTGACTCGCAGGGTGTCCGGCCACGACAGTTACGCGATGTTCCGGCGCGGCGACTGGCTTTCACTTTTCAGGCGGACATCGAACCGCTGGCCGGGTGGCTGGCTGAGGAAGCCAGGATTGTTCCGGCCATTCAGCAGGACTTTGACACGCGGCATCCGGATTATGCTCTCCTGCGCACGGTGGTTTCGCCGGACGGCCAACGTGCGCTGGCGCTCTACAACACCGTGGACGAACCATCACAAACGTTTAGCGTCGATCTCTATTCCGTGGATGGAACGTTCCTGCGCAATGTGACTCCGCCCGAACTCGCCGTCGTGTTTCAGGACTCCGTCGCCTGGTCAGCGGACAGCAGCTTCATTGCTTTTGTGGGTCGTAAGAGTTTGAAGGCCCAACCGAGCCCCACTCCTCTCGGAGATTCCGAGCCGACATTGCCTTCCGCTTCGCCTGTCTCATCTCCGTCGGTGGGGCCGGTGTTCGCGCCTCTCGCGATTTTTTATACTGAACAGATCTATATCTGCAATCGCGACGGCTACGATTTGAGACCGATAACGACCCGCGATGGGTTGATTTATTTCGCGCTTTCGTGGGCGCCGGACACACACGCTCTGGTCGCGCTGGCATGCAAGGAGAGTGAGTGGGACGCCCGCGAAAAAGAATTCAAAACGCCGGCGGGAAGGCCGCGCCTGATCTCGCTGGATGGGAGCGAGCGTTTGCTGGACGACGCATTGGCTGAGGCGCCGCCGGTTTGGTCGCCCGATTCGTCGAAAGTAGCGACCGCATTCGGTGTGGACATCGGGATCTATGACTCTGCGAGCAAAGCGCCAACCCAGGCGCGCATCGCGCTGCGCGAGCGTTTGCTCACAGCTTCGGCGGCATTCGACGAGAAGTCAGCCGGGAAGAAGAAGCCGGAAGACCCGTCCAACAAAGCAGGCGCGCAACCAAACAGCCCGCCGGCCGGCACGCAGCCGGTTTCATTCAATCCGATCGTGCGACTCGAGTGGCCGGCCCCGGACAAGCTCTACATCGAAACCGCGTACATAAGTTTGCGCAGCGAGCTAATCAAAACTTTCTCCCGCTGGCACTTGTTGATTTTGAGTCCGCAGGCGGCTGTGCTCAAGTAGCGCCTTGGGTTGCCTGGAGACACTTCAGTCCGTCGCTAAAACGCAACCAGCTAAAGCTCTTCCGAAATTCAACGGATCCACTACCCGGTCGCTACCGCAAGCGGCTCCCGATTCCGCGCCGGCCATATCCACGAGAGAACTCTTCCCGTGGCCCACAAACAAAGCGCCACGAGCCCGGTCATTACGAACCAAAATCTCCAGTAACTACTGAACGCATTCTCCCAGCCGGTTTGAATGCGGTGCGCGACGTTCACGTTCAACTCAGGCGAAGTGACCAAACGCGATACAATTTGCATGAACCAGTACCAGACGAAAGCGTAAACCCAAGCGATGCGATCCATGCGCACCCGGCGCAACACGATGAGCGCCACTACGATCCCGCCCACATGAGCGAGTGCGGATGAATAGACAAAGTCATATTCAAACAACACGTACCGGATCCAAACTGCGAGGCCGGGAATCGTCCAGATAGCCGCGGCCCTGATCAGCTCGCGATGATTGAGGAACAGTCCAATCGCCAACAGCAGATTTCCGATGTTACACATCCAGAACAAATTACCCATGCCGCCGACACACTTGTAGTGCATCGTCTGGGCCAGAAAGAAAGACAGCGGCAGCAAACCAACTAGCCGGAAACGCGTCTTCATTTGCTCTGCCATCGCCGTAAGAATATCACGCGACCTTGGCAACGGTTGACACCTTCGAGCCCGGCGTCCAGGTTCGCGCAACGCAAGCTGTTAGCTTGCGGGCATCGCCGGCGCCAAGGCGTAGCAGCCCAGGCAATAGTGTCCTATTTTGCGGTTACCTGTGATCTACGCCACCCGCCCGGCGTAGTATGGACACAATCACTGTAGTTGAGTTAGATTAGGAGCCCCCCACACGACTTCTAGAGTACCCAGCCTGGTGCGCGACAGAAAGGCCCCCGAAGATGGAAGCGCTGCCCCGGACAGTTAGTGTTTCCCATTTGTTAGCGTCCTCGATACTTATCCACGAGATGCTCAAACAAAATCCAGCCAGCGTCATGCTCCGCGATCGCGCCCTCGTCGCTGGTCAGGCCACGCCCAAAGAGACACACACCGCCCCGCCGCGTGGTATACATCAGGCTTCTGGCAGAAGTGCAAGGAAAGTCGCCACCTCAAACAGATCTGCCAAACGCAAACCGACTTTACGCAGTCCCAGGCTGAACGTGCTGGTCGTTGATGATGTCCCGGACGTGACTGAAATGATCGCGCTCTTTCTGAAGCACGCTGGATACAATGTGGCGACCGCCGACTCAGCAACGAAGGCCCTGCAACTGGCGAATGAAAGAACTTTCGATCTCATAATCTCCGACATCGGCATGCCCGAAATGAACGGTTACGAATTGGCCGAGTCATTGCGGGGCCACTCCGACTACCAGGATATTCCGATAATCGCCGTGACGGGCTATTCGGAGTATGACGACCGCGCGCGCGCCTTGAGATCCGGGTTTAATGCCCATCTAACGAAGCCAATCAACCCTACGGAACTGCTCAATCTGATGAAACAGTTGCTGGGGTGAAACTGAATCAAATCTCAAGTCTCTGATCTCGGATTTTGAGGTTTCAAGCTCTTTGATTCTCAAGTCTCAAATCCAAAATCAAGAGCTCATCAAACTCTCTTCAGTGTGACTGCTCTCTCAGCCTGACATCATCTTCGAGACGGGCATTCGATCTCCGATTTGAAATTTCGAATCTCACATTTGAAACCTCAAACCGAAAATCAGTTGATTTGTTCGTTTCCTTCCGGCATTCTTTTCACTGGATCCATGGAAGACATTCAAGAATCATCCATCGACACTGAAACCAAAACGAGATCCGGCATCCGGAACTGGATCAAGCCTGACTCGGCCGTGCGCGCGGCTGACTTGCTGGCCGGGGCCATGGCCATCGCTTTGGTGTTCTGGTGGCTACAGTATTCTACGTCGGCGATATGCTGCGGCGACTTTGACGGCTATTACCACATCAAATGGGCGCGCATGATCTGGGACAACATGCGCGCGGGACATTTTCCTCCCGCTTTCCCGTGGCTGCCACTGACCACGCTTAATGCGCGCGAGTACGTCGACCATCACCTCCTGTTTCACATTATCCTGATCCCATTTACCTGGTTTCGCGACTTGCAAACCGGCGCGAAGGTCGCGGCAATCCTGTTCGCCAGCCTGGCCGTCTTCTCTTGTTACTGGCTGGTTGTTCGTTATGAAATCCGCTACCGCCTGATTTGGCTGCTGGCGCTACTCGCTTGCTCGGCGCCTTTCTTGTACCGAATGAACATGACCAAGGCGCCGCCATTCGCGATCATTTTCCTGGTCATCGGCACATGCCTCTTGTTCGAAGGAAAGTACTGGCCGCTCTTGCCGCTGGCTTTCATTTTCGCGGCGACCTACGACATGTTCGTGCTGTTGGGAGTGGCGGTCGTGATCTGGACGGTAGTGATCGCCTGGACCGAAGAGCGATTCGAATGGCGTCCGCTGGCCTGGGTCTTGTTGGGTTCGTTGTTAGGTCTGGTAATCAATCCGTACTTTCCCCACAACTTGTATCTTTTTTACGAGCACGCGCGCATCAAGATCACGGCCACTGATTTTGCCACCAAGGTCGGGCAGGAATGGTACCCGTACGACACCCGCGAGTTCGTGATTAACTGCGCCGTCGCGCTCGTCGCTATGCTGGTCGGATACATCTCCTTTGACGGCAGCGATCGCAAACGCTCACAGCGACCGTTGTATTTTCTCATTCTGTCGACGGTGTTGTTGCTGATGACCACGCGCTGGAAGCGCTTTGCCGAATATTTTCCGCCGTTCGCCATTCTCTTCGCGGCTTTCACGCTGGAAACGTTTTGGCGCGGACGCGCGGTCTTCACTCACCTGCCTGACGACGTAATGGAGGACTTGCAGCCTTTTCTCGATCGGCCACAACCGGCTGCGACGACGAAAGAAACTAAGAGCGAGGAAACCTGGAAGATAATCAAGGTGGCTTTTGTCGCGGTCGCTCTGGGTGTGGCGGTGTTCGCCAACGTTTACCGCACCGCGAGTGATATTCGCGAGAGCGATCCTCGCGACTATTACTCTAAAGGCGCCGCCTGGATGCGCGCGAACATTCCGCCCGGCGAGAGGATCTTCAATACTGACTGGGACGACTTTCCCCGTTTGTACTATTACGATCCGACGCATTTTTACACTTCGGGCCTCGATCCGACATATCTGTTGGACAAGAATCCGGAGTTATCGAAACTATATGATCGAATTACGACGGGTGAAGAGGAAGATCCCGGCCCGCTGATTCGCGATCGCTTTGGCTCGCGCTGGATTTTCAGCGACAACACAAACGATCACGACAGCTTCTTTGATAATGCAACGCGCAGCGGCTGGTTCGACAAGGTTTATGAAGACGGCGATTGCAGCGTGTTGCACATACGCGATCAAAAGAGCGAGCCGCCCCCGGAAGAGAAAAACGACAAGGCTGATGACGGCGACAACAAAAACGATAATTCGCCGTGATTTCGAATATCTCCCTTCTCCCTCTGGGAGAAGGGCCGGGGAAGAGGGGTGTAGCGGGCGGGTCGACACTGATGCCCTCTCCCCAACTCTCTCCCAAGGGAGAGGGCTAGCAGTGGGCGGCAAGCCCCAAACTTTCATCATTTGGAGATTCTTGTGAAAAGCTCTTTCGTCCGAACCGCCACGGCCAGTGTCCTGACCGCATTAGCGCTCACTTCCTTCAGTGCTTGCCGACGAACAATATCGGAGGACGAAACGCCCGACACCTCAACCTACCGGCCGGAAGCTACGCCGGCGACGCAGTTCGAGCGTGACATGAAATTCATTCGCGATGGACACTTCGCGCATGTGTGGGTGTTCTCGCGCAAGGATGGCAAGGAATTGATGAAGGAAGACTCAGAGGCGTTGCGCACGAATGCACCTACAGTCGTGGATTGGGTGACGACGGATGGAAACAAGAAAGTGATTGGCGGATCCAATTTCCCCATCGAGCCGACGAACCTGACCGCGTTGGAAAAAAGATTCAAGATTGAGGATTATTCTGGGAAGTAAGGGAAGAAAACCTATTTGGCAAATGTGACGGTGTCGCTGATGAAGCGATATGAGTGAACAAGTTCTTTGAATATTGGCAAGCTTGCTTGAAAATCCTTCTCCGTTCTGGCAGACAACACAATCATGATTACAACTTTGTTCTCGTCGACATAGGCAACGGTCTCAATATTGCCGCCTTTGTCACCACGAAAGCGCTTGACCATCACTCTTTCTTTCCCGGCCGCTAAGGGCAAAGGTTCCGAGTCCTCGATTGTGATATTCGGAGAGTCCAGTGTCCTGCTGAGCTAATGAGGGCGAGGCAATCAAGATAACAATTGCGATGAGCAAGACTGATCGGAGCATAGTTCGTTCAAGCCGCGGGGCGCAGAGCGAAGGATCCCAGTCGCCAAGCCAAATTCTAGGGCAGCAACACTAGTTTCCCAAACTGCGCGCGATCTTCCATCAGCTCATGTGCTTTCCGCGCGTCGACGAGCGGTAGCGTGTGATCGACAACGGCGCGTATCTGCCCACTCTCGATGAACTTCATCGCCGCGAGTAATTCTGCCTTTGATCCCATCATCGAACCAAGGATGGTCAGGTGACGATAGAAAACCTGCCGCAGATCCGTGCGCGCGTCAAAGCCGCTGGTCGCGCCGCACGTTACCAGGCGCCCGCCCTTCCGTAGCGAGACAATCGAGCCCGCCCACGTTGCCGCGCCGGTGTGTTCGAAAACCACATCGACACCCTTACCGTTAGTTAGCCGCTTAACTTCTTTCGGCCAATCGTCGCGTGTGTAACCAACTGTCTCATCAGCGCCAAGCTCGCGCGCTTTTGCCAGCTTATCTTCAGAACCTGCCGTCGCGATCACGCGCGCGCCGTGCAGTTTCGCAATCTGAATTCCCATTGAGCCGACGCCGCTGCCTGCGGCGTGCACCAGCACATCTTCGCCGGGCCGTACTCGAGCCTGGGTTACCAGCATGTGCCAGGCCGTCAGCGTTACGAGCGGCAGCGCGGCAGCTTCGGGCCAACTCAAATTCCTGGGCTTCGGAATTACATTAACTCCGGGCACCGCGAGCAGCTCCCCATAACCACCATCGCGGCGATAGCCAATGATGTCATACTCGTCGCACATGTTGTCGCGACCGGCGAGACATTCAAAGCAGTGATGGCATGAGACTCCCGGCTGCAACATGACTTCATCACCGGGCTTCACCCATGTAACCAACTCGCCAACTTCGCGCACCACGCCGGCAACATCGTTTCCGAGAATGTGCGGCAGCGGAATCTTGATCCCCGGCAAACCGCCACGCACCCACACGTCGAGATGATTCAGCGCGCAGGCGCGCACTTCGACCAAAACTTCGTTGGCGTTGATTTGAGGATCGGCGACCTCGGTGAACTGCAAAACTTCAGGCCCGCCGTGTTGTGCGAAGATGACTGCTTTCATTCAGGGAAAGTCAAGCCAGAGACAGACAAGAGTCACCCTGTCTCTGGCTCGGAATCAACAGACGAGTTCAAAGTGAACGCGGTTCAGTTTCGTCCCGCGTCGATGCCTTTCTTCACTTCCTTGATTGCGTCCTTGACATAGTCAATAGCCTTGTTGCGATGACCGCCTTTGTCGGTCGTGGCCCGATTCAGATTGTCTTTCGCGGTCTCCAGTGCGTTCAGAGCAGCCTCCATGTGCGGTTGATCCGGGGCGCCGGCAAACAACGTCTCGGGCGTTAGTGAGCTGGGGTGATTGTGACGGCGATCGTAGGCAATGCCGGCGTTGACTTCGGCGATTGCACTATTCACCAGACCGATGGCATTGACGCGATGGCCACCTTTGTCCGGGGTCGCCCGTTGTAACTCGTTTCGGGCCGTTATTAAGTTTCCGCGCGCGGCCTGCATATTAGGCTGGTCAGGAACTGCACCGGCGATCGCAACGACGCCTAACAGCATGACTACTGCCAAAATGGTTTTTGCTTTCATTCTCAAAAACTCCTTCTTCGGGGGTTCAAGATCTGGGAGACAGAGCCTTCAAAAAGCTGGGATAACTTACTACAAGGTGGAGAGCCGCGCAATGAAAAGCATCTGTCGCCGTTAAGAAGTCAGTACCACCTGCGTGAGCGGGTGGGTTAATCATTCAATGTCGAGGCTCATGAGCTTCATCCTGTTGCTTGAGTGTCTAACCCACCCGCTCACGCAGGTGGTACTGACCTCATCACCTTCCGAATTGAATGATTGGCCCGCCCCGGCTACCGCGAGCGGTTCTGTACCTGCTTGCGCAGAGCCCGGCCCGCCAGCGCGCCCGTGTAAACGCCGTTGTCTACCGCGATTTTCCCGTTGACGATTACAAAGTTCATCCCTACTGAAAACAATTCCGGCTGTTCATAGGTCGCGCGATCGGCAACGGTCTTCTCGTCGAAGACAATCACGTCGGCGAAGTAGCCTTCGCGAATCAGACCCCGTTCCGGAATGCGAAACGTATTTGCGGTGAGCGCGCTGGAGTTGCGCACCGCGAAGGGCAAACCGATGAGCTTGCGGTTGTAAACGTACTCGCGCAGCTTGCGTGGGAACGTGCCGTATTTGCGCGGATGACCGGTAGAGCCGTCCGAACAGGTCATCATGAAGCTCTGCTTCATGAAGCGCTCGATATCCTTTTCGTTCATATTGAAGGACGCAACGCCGATGTTGCCCGACTGGATCAACTCGAGCGCAGCTTCAACCGCCGACTTGTTCCGAGCGTTTGCGATCTCGGAAAGCTTCTTGCCAACGAGCTGCCCATCGCGGGCGTCGGTGATAAGCAGCGATTCAGCCCCGCCGCGTCGCTTCAGATTCTCCTCCATTTCCGAAAGGAGGCGAGGCCGTGCCTGTGGATCGTCGATGCGTTTGAGTAACTCGGCCCGACCGCCGACTTCCGCCCAGCGCGGAATCAAAGAGGCTTGCAGGCTGGTCCCCGATGCTGTGTATGGATACTGGCAAGCACTCGCTTCTATTCCCTGGGCGCGCGCTTTCTTGATCAGATCGATCGCCTGTTTGCTCTGACCCCAAACCTCGGGGCCGAGCGCTTTGATGTGCGAGATGTGCACCGGAATCTTCGCTTCGCGACCGATGCGAATGGTCTCCTTGATCGACCCCAGCAGGCCAATCGAATACGAACTCTCATCGCGCATGTGCGTGTCGTAGATGCCGCCCTTCGCGGCAGCGACCTTTGACAACTCGATAACTTCTTCGGTCTTTGCATAACTGCCGGGCGCGTAGTAAAGGCCAGTAGACAAACCGAACGCTCCTTCATCCATCGCTCGCGCGACTAATGCCTTCATTTCCTCGAGCTGTGTGGGAGTAGGTTGCGCGTCGGTTTGCCCAAGTACGCGACCACGAATTGTGCCGTGTCCGGTGAGCAGGATCGCATTGGTTCCGATACCCTGTTCATCCCATTTGCGCAGCGTCTCGCCGATATTCAGCACGCTGCCGCCATCGTTGCCGGTAACGACGGTCGTGACCCCCTGCATCAGATAAGCTTCGTTGCTCTTGCGATTCGGATCAGAGAGATCGTTGAGCGTATGCGTGTGCGAATCAATGAAGCCCGGCGCGACCACGAGGCCCGTCGCATCTATGATGCGCTCGGCCGTCAGGTTCGCCTTGCGCGCGTCGCCCACAAACACGATGCGATCGCCACGAATGCCAATATCGACCGTTCGCGGTCTCTTACCGGAGCCGTCGACGAGTTTGCCGTGGAGAATAAGGAGCTCGAGTTGCTGCCCGGGAGAAATCGTTTGCGCGCGAGAAGATGTGTAAAAGTGGGTGAGCGCAGTGACTGCGATCGCGATCAGAAGCGCAAGAGCGTAACGGATAGGTGGCCGCATGAGTCCACGGTAAGCCAGGGTCGCGGTTTTACTCAAGCACTTCCTTCAGCCGATCAAGCGCCCGAGCCCAGAACGTTTTCATCTTAGCCGCGCCTTTCGCATCCGGTATTTTGCTGTGCTGCGCAACTACCTGAGACTTGCCGGCGCCTTTGGGCAAGAAGCTGACTGACAGGCTAGTCTTACCGTCTTCCCAAGTAACGCGCAGGGACTTATTCACGGTCGCTTTCCGAATTGTCAGGTTTGACGGTAACCACTGTTTACGCGCCTTTTCATCCGTCCATGCTTTAAAGGCTTTGCCAACCGGCGCCTCAATCGTTCGGCTCACACTTATTTCGTAACCTGCCGGCTTCTGATGCTTGTCCCGCAGGCCCCGCGCCCGTTCATAGGTGACCGCAATCATCTGCTGCCACCAGGGACGAACGCCGTGCTTTTCGACCAGATGCGCAACGATTTCCTGGTGTGACATTTTCTTCCCGCCCGCGGCATCGAGGTGTTTAAACCAACGACTCCAGGTCTTGCCGGTCCTGGATTCCACCGCTTCGTCGCTCATGCGCGGAGTCTGTTCTGCCTTCGTTGCTGCCATTGATTCTTCCTCACCACAAAGACACAAAGAACACAAAGGGACAACAAGTCAAAAGGCACAGCGCTTCGTATCAAACTCTATTCTTAGTGTCTTTGTGTCTTCGTGGTCTATTCAACTTAAACATCGCGATCGTAGGCAACTTTCAACCAACGCTTCACTTCGTCATCAATGTCTTTCAGCGAAGTAATCTCAAAGCGATGCGTGATGCGATCTTTCTTCGCGTAACCGCCGGTGTCGATAAGCCGCTTCGGCGCTTTCAAGTTGCCGAGTGAGAGGCCGAAGTCAATTCGCGTCAGCGTTGTCGGCTTGATTTGAGCGAAAACGTGATTGCGATAGAGCGGAACGAAAGTTTGGCACGGGCAGGCCTTTGCCTCCTTGCCGATACTCAGTCCCAGCTTCAGCAGCGCATCGTAGATTGGCCGCAGATGCTCTTTCTTGCCTGCGAACATTTCCTCCACATACTTCTCCGCCGCCTTCAGATAGTGATCTCCGTCGCCGGCCTCTTCGCCTTTGCAACGCTCGGCGAACCACCAGGCGGTGTTTGTGCCCAGATCATACTTTGTTTTCAACCACTCACGCCGCTCTTTTTCCGTCGGTGGCCCTTCCTTCTTTATCAGCTTCAGCCACTCTTCCAGCGTTCGTCCCGTCTTCTGCTTTAACTCGGCCATCCACTTCTGCGTCATCAGAACGCCGGGATGCACGCTGTAGATCGACTTCTTTGCCGTCCTGGTTGCTGTCTTAGCCATAACGTACCTCAGTCCTGGATTCATTTTCCGTCTCCCAAAGGGAGAGGGAGTTTGTCAGCAGGTATCAGATCAAGCCGACGCTGGTTTGCCGGTCACAAACTTCGCCATGACGAGCGAAGCCAGAAACCAACCGATTACGATCGCCCCCAGTTGCATCAGCATATATGCGTTGCTAAAGCTCCACCAGTTCCACTCATCGACGTGACCACCGACAAAGATGATCACCCCGATCACCGTGAGAAAGATGACGCGGCACTTGTAATCAAGCCCGCACGTTTGCAGCAACAGAAACGTCCCGAGCAACGCGACAAGAAACTGCGTCAGAAACTGTATCACCAGCGGCCTGGCCATCGAATTAAATGGCTCGAGCCGCACTGAGGTGAAAACGATCGGGCCGCGGGTCATCTTTTCTTCCATTGCGTTTGTAGCGGCGGTGTATTGCTGATCGGTCATGCCGGGCGTTCGTTTGGGCATGTTCGGCAAAAGGTAGTTGCCCGAGCGCGGAGCATTCGCCGTAATCGCCTGGGCCACGGCATCTTCATTGGTGAAGTTGCGCAGCGGATCGCCGGGCCAGGGAATCAACATCCACGCAATTGCGCTCCAGACAAACAGCACGATTGAACCAAGGATGGCGCCCAACGCCAGTTGTTTGGTCATTGAAATATTCTCCTTTGGTGAAGTTGCCGGTTCCAGGACTAAGCCACCGGCTCTTCCTTTTCCTGTGACAAGCTGAACCAGTTACCTGAGTTATCCCGGAACACCGTGGCGATGCCCCAGGATTGCTCGCTCGGCGGCCCTTTGAATTCAACCCCGCGCGCCTTCAGTTCCTCGTAGGTTTTCTGGCAGTTCTCGGTTTCGAACACGCCTCCTCCGAGCATGCCTTTGCCCATCAATGACTGCAATTGAGCGGCCGATTCTTCGTCCAGAAGGAATCCAGCTTTGGGCTCCATCAGGATTATCTCAAAGCCGGGCTGGTCCTTTATCTTCATCGTGAGCCAGCGAAAGTCTTCGCCTATCATCGCGTCCGTATCGACTTCGAATCCCAGCTTGTCGCGATAAAACTCGAGCGCCTCCTGCTGGTTCTTGACGTAGATTGTTGCGTGCGACATCTTCGTAATCATGGTTTTCGACTCCCTCCCTTTAGGTTTGGATAGGAGGATAGGAAGTTTGCCGGAAATACGCTTCTCGAAAATTGCTAAAGACGCTACCGATCGGACGGTTTGAGCCCATACATGATCACAAAGCAACCGGGAACTTTGCGTAAAGACTCCCTTTCCCGCTTGCGGTAACTGATCGGCGCATCACCGACGCACCTGCGGAAGAGCGAACTGAACGAGCCCAAACTCTGAAAGCCAACTTCAAAGCACACGTCCGTGACGCTCAGACCGCGCGAGCGGAGCAGCTCCTTGGCCTTTTCAATTCGGCGCTGGATCAGATACTGATGCGGGGTCGTCTCGAAGGTATCGCGAAACAGGCGCAGAAAGTGATATCGCGACAGACAGGCTTGTTTTGAGATCTCCGTGAGATCCAGGGGCAGGTCATAGCACTCGTCGATATACCTGCGCGCGCGGCAAAGTCGCTCGTGAAGATCCGAGCCGTTGGGTATCGCCGGCGCTGTCTTTGTTCCGTTCATTCCTCAGAGGGTATTACCAGTACTCGCAATGGAATCTCAAATCAAGAGCTACGGGTGAGCGGGATTTTACAGCGAGTCCGCGGAAAGCGGAAGGGAAAAAAGCGATCAATCACGGAACGACAGTCACGTCGGAGCAGGCTGTGCACAGATGGCGCGATCGTACGCGCCGGCCTCTTCTAGAAGGAGCCTGAACCCGGCGTTTCTACGACATGCCTTGGCAGTGGCCCCTTAACGGGCGCATCTTCGAACGCATATACTCGGACATCAAGATCATCTGGCCCGCCTAGATATTCCCAATACGAGAATGAGCTGACCCTGGTCACATATATTGCTCCAGCGACTAGCCTGCTGAAAATAAGAAGAAGATCTTTGCCTGAAGTTGCGTTCAAGGATGAGATTGCATAAGCATCCATTGGGTTTGGGCAGAAACCGCTGTCACATCCATACGTCAACAAATAATGCTCGAAGTAGTAACAGATATTTGGCCACAGGTGGCGAGGGTGTTCACACAAATCTTCGAATAGCGTTTTTCGCATCAGTTCTTCGCCAACACATTTGTCGGTTACGAATAGGAACGTGAAGATTTGATCTAAGTGATTCACCACTTGATTTATCGGCTCACCGTTAATCACAGCGAAATTCCTCCCCCCTGCGCTTCGGTCAAGGCGCTTGACAGAGGTAAGGTTATCGAAAGCTTTTCTAATGCTTCGCCGCGAACTCAAAGAAGATTTTATTTCGCCAACGCATACAACCGATTCACAGGGAAAGAATTTCTTTCCGCCGATTGCCTCAAATTGAGGAGCCATCAGATTATCGTTAATGATTACATCTATTTGACGGCTCACGTTGCCATGTGAATCAAAGACGAATCCGGTTGAGACTCCAAAGCGCTTGGGCAGGTATTCTCGAAGGAACTCACGAATAACTTCTTCACGTCCGGTACCAAGCTCACCTGCATGAGGGATTAACTTCTGACGTAAAGCTGCTCCCATCTGCTCGGCAGCGCTTTGGATCAACTCAGGAATTCTAAAACTACGACTCACTAAAACCATCCCCTTCTATGTCAAATGTTCGGCTTAGACCGAAAAATGTCCTCCAACTGCAACTGCTCATAGCTTTCATGAAACACCGCTCGGTCATAAGCCCGAGCCATGAGGCCCGGGGCGTCGGGATGATCGGTGGCGTGTATCATGTAATACATGATCCGCCCTCCACCTTTTCGCTCGTAAATTGCCCAAGGCATGACAGTTTTGTAACCGAGCTCCTGCTTAAAGCGTTCGACGAAGGCCATCGCGCACTTGAAGGGTCCCTTTTTCAGTAACTGATCCCAATCGCCGCGCCCCCACCAATCCTCCAGCTCCTTGATTTTTCTCTGCCCTGCAAATGCCCTGTCGAGCCAGCCGACCCCCAAGAAATAAAATAGCTCAATCTTTCTATCACCTGGCGGCTTATACGCGGCGAGCGCCCTAAGAGTACTCCAATGGCAGTCAAACGTGATCTGATCCAGAAGGCAAAAAGTTGCTTCCTTCGGCTTAATGCTAGCGGACTGAAGCAGCTTGTGAACGTTGATGTTGAAGTCGCCAGGATATATCTCGACCTCTCGTTTCACTTTCCGTCCCTTGCTATCTCTGTCGGGCTGGCTGCGCTTCAGTTCATTAAGCATCTTGATCTTCTTCTTTTTGATCTCGAATAGATGGAAGTGTTTTAGCCATTTCGGCTCGCTCTCTAATACCAGCTTCGCGGCCCAAGAATCAGGCTTTTGAGGATCTTGGGGTCCTGCAAAGCCGTCGATGTAAGTGCCGTGATGTGTGATGAAAACAAAGTACAGTAAGTAGCGTTCGATCAGTTTTGCTTTGTTCTCCGTCCATACTCGGTGGGTTGGAGGTTTGACCTTGATCTCCGGTTCAATAGGCTCTGGGAAAATGTCTAAGGGAAGGCGTTCTTTCTGTTGAGGAGGTTTCCTTTTGGGCAAGGTAGGTGACTCCTTTGAGAGGTTGTCTTATCACTTCAACCGCTGCTAACCAGCGGAGCGGGTTAATCTCCGAATGTGAGTAGGCTTCTGCTGAGTGAGCAAAACTCTGACACGATCCTTGGCAATTCTATCTTTGGTGTCGAACAAGCAGTGACAACCCTGCCACGTCGCTCCTATTTCTTGCCACATGGTGACATCCTCTTTGCACAGCCCCAGGGCGATATTCGGGCTAAGTAAATCCTTTATCATCCGAAACGCGCGAATGTGAAAGTCTTGCTCTGTGCGCTGTTTGAATCCTGAAGGATCAACTGTCGCAATGTAGTCGAAGATCGAACCAGCACGCCCATTCTTCTCCGCTGCCCGGCGAAGCGCACCAGCATTGGAGGCACGCAACGCGCCTATGGTCAGCATCTCTGGTGATATTCGATTGATGTGTTCCATTACCTCTTTTAACTCGGCCTGCCAATTCGGGATTGGCGCGAGCGCATCGAGGCGAAATCGGATTCGATAGCCAGCAAGCTTCATCTCCGCTGCTTTTTTTAGGCGAGTTCGAAGTGGAGAGACTTTCTTTTCGTATCGATCACTTATCGTCGGAAGAGAAAGCGACCACGAGAAAATCACGTTATTTGAAGGGCCCAGTGCTTCGGCGTATTGAGTGGACGTAAATTTCGAAAGAACGATCAATGTATGGCCGGCGTGATTGGTATCTGGACTTGCGAATAGAGGTATCAACAATTCCAGTGGAGTTACGTTTAGTTGTTTCTTGTAAGGCCCCTCAAAAGCGAGACCGTCTTGGTTTTCACCAATGATCAAACCGGCTGGTTCTACGTGTTTTAGCCACCGCTCCGCCTCTGGCACAATTTCTCTTAGATTCTCGAACAGAGTGCCCTTCAGGTCATAGAGACCAGTTCGGTAGGGATACTGTGTCTGAAGAAAGCAGTATGCGCACTCTCCCGGACAACCTGAAGCAACTACGGCCTGCCAAAATTTAAAGCAGATAATATTGTTGTCTCCTGGACCCGAGAATTGCTTGATGAAAGACCCCGCACGGTTGGTAATGATCATTGGAGTCCCTCGATTGTCTTCACCGCTTGAGTCGGACTGAGCAACAGCCTTTCGAAGGAACAAAGGACGAAAGGACGAGATTGAAAAGAATGTCTTTGCATGGAGAATATTAGCACCACGAAGGCCATACTGGAACCTTTGTGCCAAGACTCAAACACCGGAAGCATTCCGCGCTTCAACGAATCCTACCTGCCAGAGTTATACCAGTACCGCTCGGCCAGGTTCTCGTCGTGCCAGTTCCAGGTAACCAGGCTCTTGAACACGTGACCAAGCATCCAGAAATAATGCCAGTCACCGAACTGATCGAACTTGCGCGTGCAGCCAAGAGCTTTCACCTGCGGTAGACGCGTCAGCCGCTGTCCCCTGGCGTGACCGAGGCGGCGCAGTGCCAGGGGAAATATCACGTCTTCGGCATACAGGCGGCTTTCATCGTAGCCGCCAACCGCCTCGAAGTCTTCGCGCCGGCAGAAGGCCACGCCGGTGTCGATTCCAGTCAAGAGGACCATGGGCATCATCAGGCAGTATGTGATCAGCAAGGCAAACGATTTTCTTTCCAGAGTCACACCGGTAAAGCCGGCAACGTAATGGCCACTGCTGATCGCCTTATCAATTGCGTCGAAAGTCTGTGGATGAACGGCCGAGTCACCATCGATGAAACACAGAATCTCGCCGCGGGCCGCGTGGCCGCCACCATTGCGCGCGGCAGCGATGCGGCGCTTCTTGACTGTGACGACTCGAGCACCGCGGGCCGCGGCAACCTCGGCCGTGCGATCCGTGGAATCGTTATCGGCGACGATGACTTCGATGGCCGCGGGCCCGCCGGAATAATTTGACCGCGCCACCTTGATCGAATCCAGCAACCGCGGCAGATACCGCTCTTCGTTGTAGGCGGGAATGATTACTGAGAATTTCATGCGCGTACGGCGTACCGACTTCAGCCGGCCTCTTGCAAAGAAGAACCGACTAAAGTCGGAACTCCAAACAAACTCTTTAACAGCTTAGATCAATCTGCCATGACTCATCCAGCTCTTTGTCGATCAAGAAGCGATTGAAGTTTACCCATCTTGCCGACGCGTCCAGGACTTGCGAATCGGACGAAATCACGAGGCGGTTCGAGGCTGAAATTTCTGCATCAGGATTGAAGAGGACATCCACGCTCCAGTTCCACCCGTTTTCATTGGCCACGTCGCGAATGCGCTGGGCCAGCCGCCCGCTGTTGGAAATCGGACGGTCAAGCAGCCACGCTACCGACTTCGGCCGCAAAGTTTCGAGAGATTTGCCAATCAGGCTGATCGCTTTGTCGGTTTCATCGACCGCACGGTAAGAACCATGGACGCTTGATAGATCGCGAATGCAACCGTCACGACAAATCATCAGCAGGCCGCTGCTTAAGGCCGCTTCGACAGTGATGATTAGATTGAAACCGTCAACGACTAAATCTTCGCCGGCCGCTGCCTCCGTGGGAACCTGCGTTTCGGCCCGTCGGGCGTTACTTTGGTCTGAACACGCAGCCCGCGAAATGGCCAGGCGCTGCCGATCGGTGAGCGTGTATCTGTCGCCGACCAGCTTGAGCGCGCCCTTCATCGAGTAGCCGCGGGTCAACAGCCATGACAACTCGCTCGTGGCAGTGCGCAGCACCGGCAGTTGTTCTGCGGCGAAGAGTTTTCGATCCTCAGGATGCGCGCCACGATGTTTCCGAAGGTCAGGGCTCATGCTCAGTTTTGGCCGTCGCGATCTTCTCTAATCCAGGTTTTCAAAGCTATCAGTTCAGGCCTTATCCCAGTGTACAAATTCTGCTAGACTCTGGGTAATGGACAAGGTCGTCTACACCGAAAGAGAGATGTCGCTGATTGACCCTAAACCGGGGACGGCTGCGGCCGCTGCTCGAGACTTTGGCATTGATCTCTCGTTGACCGTTAGTAATTTGCGGCTAACACCTGAAGAGCGAATCAAGAAACTCGACCGGTTTCAAGCATCCATGAAAGAAATCCGAAAGGCCTTTCTCTTATCGAAACGCCATGGACGAAATAGCAGCAACTCTGAAACTGTTATCTGAGTTTGACGTCGACTTCGTAGTTGTTGGCGGAGTAGCGGCCGGCGTGCATGGTTTTTCGAAGGGAAACTTCGATGTCGACATCTGCTACGCCCGAACCCCCGCGAATCTCACCAAAGTGGTAAACGCGTTGCGCTCCATGCACGCCAAGCTCCGAGATGTACCGAATGAGACTCCATTCACTTTGGACGAAGAGTCTCTGCATCGTAACTTGAATTTCAAGTTTGAAACTGACATTGGTAACCTTGACTTGCAGGGCGAGGTTCCAGGCGTCGGTGATTACGTTGCCTGCCTGCGCGATTCGGACGAGATCGAGATGTCTGGCCACTTGGTTCGCTTGCTCTCGCTGAGGAAGCTGATCGCTTCGAAACGCGCTTCCGGTAGACCGAAAGACCTTCTGGTTCTTCCAGAACTCGAGGCCATTCTTAAACAGGAACGCGTGGGCGAAGCCAGTGCGCCTCAGATCCCTAAGAAGGGCTGAAACCTCGCCTGAGAAACTCATGCAGAAACTAATAGCAGTCGTTTTTGGATTCTTGCTTCTCGCGCCAGCTTGTCTGGCCGTCGCACCGCAACCCAAGCCTGATCAGCTTTCACTCACGCAGGATCAAGCTTCACACTTTGCGCAACTGGCGCTGAAGTGCGTTCAAAAAGAATATCCCAACAAACCTGACCACGTGATCAATGATGCGGACGACGTGCGCAGCCCGCGCGTGATGCACGGGGCGTTCTATGGTTGTTTTGATTGGCACTCGTCAGTGCATGGGCACTGGATGCTGGTGCATCTGTTGCGCTTGTTCCCGGCGCTGCCCGAAGCGGGCGAAATCCGCGCCGCGCTCGATGCGAATCTGAGCGCTGAGAACATCCGCGGCGAAAACGCTTATTTGCTTCAGCAGAATCGCGCTTCATTCGAGCGCACTTACGGTTGGGCCTGGTTGCTTAAGCTCGCGGAAGAATTGCGTGACTGGAATGATGAAGATGGGAGGCGCTGGTCGCGCAATCTTCAGCCGCTCGCCGAAGGATTCGCTGAGAAGTATCTCAGCTTTCTTCCCAAACAAACCTATCCGATTCGCACCGGCGTTCATCCGAACACGGCGTTCGGTCTCGCGTTCGCCCTCGACTATGCGTGGGCTGTCGGAAACCAGAAGTTGGCAGCGCTGATCGTCGAGCGCAGCCGCACCTACTATGCCCGTGACGTGAATTATCCGGCGGCCTGGGAGCCGGGCGGCGAGGATTTCTTTTCACCGGCTTTGATGGAAGCCGACCTGATGCGCCGTGTCATGGGCAAGACTGAGTTCGCCGCCTGGTTTCATCGCTTTCTGCCAGGCACGACCAGAGGCGAACCGAAAGCGCTTTTGCAACCCGCAGTCGTTACCGATCGCACTGATCCCAAGCTGGTCCATCTCGATGGTTTGAACCTAAGCCGCGGCTGGTGCATGCGAAGCATTGCCGTTGCCTTGCCGCAGAACGACCCCGCGCGCAAAGTGCTGGCACGCGCGGCGGCGGCTCACGCGCAGGCGGCGCTGGCGCACGTGGCCAGCGGTGATTACGCCGGCGAACACTGGCTCGCGTCTTTTGCGGTCTACCTGCTCACGACGCCGTCACCGTAAGCGCGGTGTTGTGGCGATCCTGAGAACCATTTTCCATATGCTTCAGCTACCAAATCAGCTTCCGCTTTACGGTAGGCTCAGCATATTCGATCGCGGGACTCTCGTGAAGCTTCTCAAGGGCGAGTTTGGCCGCTGACGGTTCCACTTCGATTATGAAGAGCCGGGAGAGTTCCTCGTCTTTTTCGTCCGGAAAGGTCTGGATCACTGATTTCAAACCAGGAATGCCGGCCAGAACTTTTTCGGGGCTTTCTTCATTGACCTGAGACGCGAATTTCACATTCAAACGTATCGGCCTTTGCGTTTCTGTTTCCGTACTCATCTCGGATTTGCGTGCTTCAGGATACTGCCCCTTCGAGGTTTAGTAAACCGAATCCATATTCGTTTGTTTTGGCCTTGTTTCCCATCGCCGCCAACTTTGTAGCAGTAGCGATCAAGCGTTCACGCACTTGAGCCGGAGTGAAAGCCGGATTCGCCGCCAGGACAAGCGCGGCTACGGCAGTGACCTGCGGTGTAGCCATTGATGTGCCGTCCCATGAAGCATACCGCGTCTCATTTGCTGGTCTGTCCGCGGAAGCCTTCAGTGGCAACGTGGAAACGATCCCGATCCCCGGAGCCACAACAGAAATATGCGCCCCGGTGTTGGAGAATGAGGCCCGGCGCTTGGTTTTCCCAATAGCGCCCACGGCAATAACCCCAAAGTAGGCCCCCGGAAATTCTATTGGATTGTCTTCCTTGAACTCGTTTCCCATAGCAGCGACAACTGTCACACCCGCATCGATCAATCGGCGGAAGAGAATTCTCTCAGTCTCGCTGGGGTCGCCGCCGCCGATGCTAAGATTGATTACCCGCATGCCGGTGTTTCTGGCAGCATTGAGCGCTCGCTGATACATCACCTCATCTACGTAAAACTCACCATCCTCTGGATCGGGGGTGTCGGTAAAAACTTTCCAAACGCTGAGGTCGCATCGGCAGACACCGCTTATGCCAACGTTATTGTTTGTTTCAGCAGCGATAATCCCGGACACATGAGTACCGTGGCCGACTATGTCTTCACCACTCGCGCCGTCATGAACGTATGTCTTGACCACGTTTTCCAGGTCCCGGTGTGTTATGTCAACACCGGTGTCCAATACGCCAACCTTAACGGCTGAAGCATCAGGAAGAGGATCGACCTTTAACCATCCAATTGCCGGCAACCCCCACTGCTTCATGAAAAGCGGATCGTTGGGCTTTGGCCGGGCGGTAATCCAGCGACGCGGAACACGGTGAACGTATTCAATGCCGGGCGTGCTTGCCAGTTCTTTCTCGACCTTCTTTAGATCCGTTGACCGTGCCAGCCGCAGAAGGGTAATGCCGCGCAGGTCTTCGTTTTCTGAGTCGCGAACGCTCATCGCAAATGCGGCGGCGACGTTAGTAGGCGCCACCGAGAGAGAACGACCGCTCGTCATACGCGAGAAGACCGGTCTGACCTCACGGATGAGTCCCGCTTCTTCGAGTTTCTTGAACGGACTCTCTACGGCGGTGGGCAGCGCGAACGTGTTTAGGGAAGCCATACTGGCGCCTCTGACATCCGGCAAGCCGTCGGTGACATCATTTTTGCATCTGACTATAAGTTGTCCAGGCACGTTCCCCTGGCGACTTGACGCGTGCTCGTGCGCCGGCTTATGAACGATCCTCGACGGAGTTGCGCTACTTTTCAACTGCGCGGCCTTCGGCCTCACGCGTCTTCGCGCCGCAATCTCTTGCTTCGTTGACTTAACAGTGGCGCTGGTTTTTCGGGATCGAGTGGATGTGCGCGTTTTCATGAAGATTTCTCCTGAAGTATTTTCTGAGGTGGGTCCTTACGAGAACAGCCTTCTTGTATTCCCCCAACCAGAATTAGTCAAGGTCCGGGTCTTGCTCTTTGCCGGCCTGGGAATCTACTGAGGCTCCCAATTCCGGGTTTTGATAGTCAGCCGTTATAATGAAGTGGAGGAAACGAGCACCTTAATGGGAAAAAATACGGACAGCGGGCGCGACTGCCACATAAGAATCGATGGTCGCATACTCTTTCTCGCCGAAGACACGTCTTTGATTCGACGACAACTCGAAGTTTCCGGCGCCGAAGCGAAAGCATTGGAAGATGAATTGGCGCAGCGACTGCAAAACGACGATCTGCCTTTGATGAATAACATTTCCACCGACGAGATTACGCCGGGATGGGTTTGTTTTTCTTACGACGAAACTCTCGGTCAATACGTTTATGTCGGGATGCGCGAAGGCGCAGTCAAAAAAGACGAGGTGAAAAATGGTGGCTTTACAGTCGTCGTTTCAGGGCTGTCAAAAGGCTGCGGGTCATCGCGCGAAACGGCCCCCTATGCCGAGAAATGGGCAGGCATTCAACTGGTTATCGCAAAGAGCATCGAAAAAATCTACGGACAGAATTCGCAGAACATCGGACTCTTGACCTCGACTGATCTTGGTTTGATTGAGCGTATTCGTCGCGGCGAAGAGATTGCGCTCGAGGAGTTCACCAACGGTCTCGATCCAATCTCACAATCGATCGTCGAGCATGGCGGCCTCTTTAATTACAACAAGGCCCGCCTGGCCGGCGCAGTCACGCCGCCACCGCTCGACACCAAAGCACGGCCGATGAATATCGTCGAAAAGATTATTGCGCGGCATGCCTTCGTCAGTGCCGGACAGATCGGGGTCGAAGCAGTGAAGCCGGGCGACGCATTGTTCGCCGTTTCAGACGTGCGGTTTTCTCACGAGTACGTTACGCCCATGGCGGAATCACTTTTGAAACAGGCCCTGGGAGCGAACGCGAGAGTGACGGAACCGGAATCAGTCTTTGCTTTTCGCGATCACCTGACGTTCTTAAGTAAAGTAATGTCACAGAAGCATCGTGACATGGGCCTGTTGGAAAAGGCTGACGGGCTGGCAACGACACAGGAAAGTTTCACTAAAGCGCAGGGCATCAAGCTCTACGGCGAAAACCCTGAGGGCGGCTCGGAAGCAATCTGCCACAACGCGGTCGTGGAAGATCTCGCGCTGCCGGGTCAGATCGTCATCGGCACTGATTCGCATACATGCATGGCCGGCGTGCTGGGGTGCTTTGCTTTCGGTGTCGGCTCAACCGACATGGCCAACGCCTGGTACGCGAAAGACATTCGCATCCGCGTGCCGGAAACCGTGCGCTATGTTTTGAAGGGTCGCAAGCGCGTGGACGTGGCCGCGAAGGATGTAATGCTCTACATCCTCGCCAGCGACTATATGAAGACGAGCCAGGGGATCGGCAAAGTTCTGGAGTTTGCCGGCGACGATTTGAGAAATTGGTCGATGGACGAGCGCGCAACTTTGACGAATATGTCAGTCGAAGCTGGCGGCTTTACCGGCATCATCGAACCGGATGAGTTCACGCTTGACTACATCGTCGGTGTGCGCGGTCTCGATCCGGAAACAGTGCGCAAAGGGTTTATCTATAGCGATCCGGACGCCGAGTATGCTGCCACTTTTGAGATCGATCTGGAAGACGTGCGCCCGATGGTTGCGCTGCCCGGCGATCCACGCAACGGAATTCCGATCGACGAACTCACTGAAGAAGTTCGAATAGATGCGGCGTACGGGGGCTCTTGCACCGGCGGCAAGATGGCCGATATGGACATGTACGCGACCGTCCTGAAAAATGCTCTGTCGAGAGGCAAGCGCGTGGCGCCGGGCGTGCATCTTTACCTGCAATTCGGTTCGCAGAAGATCAAACAGTACGCGCGTGACAAGGGTTACATCGAAATCTTCACCGAAGCCGGTGCGGAATTAATCGATCCTTCCTGCGGCGCCTGCATCAACGCCGGACCCGGCGCTTCCCAGACCGCCGAGACCGTCACCGTCAGCGCCCAGAACCGAAACTTCCCCGGCCGCAGTGGCCCGGGAAAGTTGTACCTCGCATCACCTTATGTCGTCGCCGCATCCGCCATCGCCGGAAAGATTATCGAGCCCGATGAGTTCCTGGCTTAGACTGGAACCTGATTTGGTCCGAGGTTCGTCACGAACTTGCCCTGCACCTGAACTTGTCCTGCACCTTGACCGAACAACACCGCTGCGGTAGAGTGCCGTCGAACCGAAGGGGCCACGACTTGATCCCATGGCTCCTCCCTCGCTTGTTTTGGGATTTCAGGTCCGTGATGGTGAGCGCTAGCGAGCGATAGCTCACCTGCTGCAGTTGGATTTGGGCGCCGTCTTGTTATGGAAGGCCGGCGCATGACTCCCTAACTCACACGGTAACAAGAGTCCGCTCACACCCACTCTGGAGGACTAGAAAATGTGCAAAGAATTACCTAATTCTCATTTCTGTTACATCATTCCATCGCATATTCACGAGAACATCGCGCGAAACGGCACCGAGAAGCAAAAGGCGCTGGCTTATCAGTCGTTAACCTCGTCTTCTCGCATGCGTGGACAACGCGAGCTGCTTACTACCTTTGCGGCGTTGGGCACGACGCCAACCGGCGTTAAGCGGCGCACCATCTATGATGCGAAGAACGGTCTGACCCTGCCCGGAAAACTCGTCCGCGGTGAAGGCGGTCCGAAGACCGGTGACACATCCGTGAACGAGGCTTATGACGGTTCGGGCAAGACATATGACTTCTACATGAGCGCGTTTCAACGAAATTCGATTGATGACCGCGGCATGCGTCTGGATTCGACCGTTCACTTCCGGCGTAGTTTCAACAACGCTTTCTGGAACGGGCAACAGATGGTTTATGGCGACGGCGACGGCCAGATATTTCAACGCTTCACAAAATCGCTGGATGTAATCGGCCACGAATTAACTCATGGCGTGACGCAGTTTGAAGCGGGACTGGTCTATCAGGATCAGCCAGGAGCGCTCAACGAACACTTCTCGGACGTCTTCGGATCGCTGGTCAAACAATTCGCCAAGAAGCAGACCGCCAAGCAAGCCGACTGGTTGATTGGCGCAGGTCTTTTGGGTCCTACCATTCACGGCGTCGCCCTGCGCTCGATGAAAGCGCCTGGCACCGCCTATAACGACCCGCTCTTAGGCAAAGACCCGCAACCGGCGCACATGAAGAATTTTGTCAAGACTACGTCCGACAGCGGCGGAGTGCACATCAATTCCGGTATCCCAAATAAAGCTTTCTACGAAGTGGCAATTGCGCTGGGAGGTAAGGCGTGGGAGAAGGCCGGGAAGATTTGGTACCGGACACTGATCGACAAGATACAACCGTTGACCCAGTTCGCGGAGTGCGCGCAAATGACTTACGAAGTTGCCGGCACTCTATATGGACAGGGCGGCGCCGAACAAAAAGCAGTCAGGGCTGGCTGGGCGGTGGTCGGTATTCCTATTGGAGCCTCACTGGCCAGGGCTGCGGGAGCACGCTAGTGCGCATACGTTTTGAGCGATCAGGGGGCTTTGCCAACATTCCGTTGCGCGCGGAGTTAGACTCCGATCAAATGCCCCGGGCCCGCGCGCAAGAACTGGAGAGGCTGGTCGGGAGGGCGCGCCCTTTCGACCAGCCAGCCGGATCTTCGCAGGCGGCCACTCCCGATGATTTTCAGTACGAGATGACGATCGAGGACGCCGGGCGGAGTCACGCTTTGCGCACCAGCGATACTGCCGCCCCGGACGACCTGAAATTACTATTCGACTTTCTGGCTGAGGAAGCGCTGAGAAAACTCAGGGGCGATCCGTAAAGCTAGCCCGACAGTTTCTGGTAGGACACACGTTAACCGACGCGGTCATTACCCAAATTCCCCGAAGACTCCAACCCGGTAGAAGTCATTTCCAGAAGCTGGCAATTTCCGCCTTCTCGTGTATCATACCGCCGCTTTACGATCCCTTTCGCGTTAACGACGGTTCAAGCCTTCCCGGCTGAACTTTGAAGGAGTACCCCGATGTTAAAGAGAAGTTTATTGATTTTCGCAGTACTGTGCGCTGCTATTTTGGTCGGATGCAGTAAGACTGCGACGGAGAACAGCAACTCGGCGATGGGCAATTCCAACAAGGCCCCGACTACAAAAGCGACTCCGGCGACCACTAGCACGGCGTCAACCAGCGGTGAAAAGATCGGCGTACCGGAGTGCGACGAGTTCATCGCCAAGTACGAGGCCTGTACCAGCAAGGTGCCGGAAATCGCACGCGCTCAGTACAAGTCAGCCGTCGACCAGTGGCGCGCCTCATGGAAGAAACTGGCCGCCGACCCGAAAACCAAGGGAACGCTTGCGGCCGCTTGCAAACAAGCTGCTGAGCAACAAGCCGCAGTGTGGAAGACTTACGGTTGCGCTAACTAATCGGCTCCTATTCCGGGCGAGCGGTCGCGCTCATTTTCATCAAGCGTAAGAAGGCCCGAGGTTCTTGCACCGGTCGCGAGAACACTCCTTCGCGTTCCCGTGCGATGCCCTTGGGCCCTTGAGCTTGTCCGCATAACTTGCGTCGCGGCCTTGCGGCCCGGCGTAAACCCTCTGGTATAATTCCCGCCATGAAGATACAACTATTTCGCGCAATCGCTGTTGTTCTCCTCGCACTCTTTTTCGTCCAATCGTCCTTCGCCACCTGCGGCGGCGGAGGCGGCGGTGGCGGCGGCGGCATGTCCAGTGGTGGCGGTGGTGGTTCGAGTGCGCCCACTTACCCGGTGCCCTGGAAAATCCGCAAGCCGACCGACAACCCCCCAACGGTGGGTCTGATTCTTTACTGGTTTCCGGCCTCTGAGAAAGAGATAAGAAACTCCAGCTTGCTTCAATCGCGCACGCTGTCCGTGTACGCATCGCAATGTGTATCGATGGAATTGACTAACACGGACCTCCCAAACGTCGACAAACTATTGGGCGATTCGAAATTACCAGTGGCGGTGCTGGCCACACCCGATGGCACTCCGGTTAACAAGCTCGAGAACACGGACGGAAAGCTCAAAGTCACCGACGTGGAAAAATTGCTCGCGACCGAAATGAAGCAGCGCGAGACCGCGGTTGACAGCCAGATGGCAGAGGCCGCGAGAAAGCTGAAAGCGGGCGACAACGATGGCGCTATCAAAGAGTATCGTGCCGTGTTGGAGCAGAAGTGCATGTTTCCAAAGAAGGCAAAAGACGCCGCCAAGGAACTCAAGAAACTCGGCGTCGAAGTTGCCAGCGTGCCCGCAGCGCCAGTCCTCGAACGGCGCCAGAGCGCTATGATCGAGCGAACCATGAGCCAGGGTCTGATTGCCGAAAATGCCGGCCGCTATATCGCTGCCGACAGGTTGTATACAAAGGCGCACTTGATGGATCCGGCCGATCCAACTCCGCTGCGCTTCCTTGGTGAAAATTATCGCCACAACATCGGCGACTGGGCCAGGGCGCGTACGACCTTCGAAACAATTCTAAACATGCCGGCCGATCCGCTTTCGCGCTCAGTCGCGCTGCACGGCCTCGGCAAGATGACGATTCACGATGGCGAGTTCAAGAAGGGACTGGCCCTGATGGAACAAGCCATCGCCGAGTATCCGCTGGCATTGGCGTATCGCAACCTCGCGGTCTACTGGAATTCCGAGGGCGATCCGGTCAAGGGCAACGAGTACACGCAACAGGCGCTGGCCCTCGATCCGAAGGATCCTTACAACCTGGTGTTTGCGGCGGTGTTCATGGCTGCAAACGGAAAGAAAGACGAAGCTTTGAAGATTGCGCGAGAGAACGTCAATCTGATGCCCGCTTCATACAACCTGGCCGCGATTTACGCGCAGAACGGACAGCGCGACAAGGCGCTCAGTCTCTTGCGGCGTCACTTCTTCCAGTACGAGCGTTACCAGGCGGTGCGCGAGAAAGAGATGATGGAAGCACGCGTCGATGCAGTGTTCGATTCGATCCGGTCAGATATCGCTTTCATGAAGTTGACCAGCGGAGCTGATGGGAAACTGGCGATGCCGATGAAGAATGTGAGTGAACGACAATGATCGGATTAGCGTAGCTGACGCAATACATTCTTCAAGCATGGCTCAAGATCAAACTCCCAATCAATATGCCTTGCCGAATTATCGGAACGCCGTCATTCCCAGAAAAAAGCTGGAGAGTTATTGCCTTGATCCACAGCACGTCTCGCGACCCTATGGTAAGAGCAGTGGCAAGGACAAGGCCCGAGTTTTCAAAGCCGCATTAGGATTTGAGCAAGCTGATTGGGAGCTATTGAAACAGAGGATTCTGGAAGCATTGCCTTACTGCGAGGCGACCTTGCGTAATGAAGACGAGTATGGCAAGAGGTATAATGTCGAGTTGCCGATAACCGGTCCTAACGGAAATACAGTGACGGTATTGACGGCCTGGATAGTTAGACCTGGAACAGACTATCCTTTTTTCGTCACGGCCCTATGCTTGGAGGGCAATTAGCTATGCCATTCATCTCCGATAGAAAAAGTGCGTATGAAGGTGATGTCGTTGAATTGGTGACAGATCTCGTTAAGGACAACTTCAAACAAGGCCAGAGGGGTACGGTAGTCGCGCGTTTTGATGAACCGTCGGAGGCTTATGATCTTGAAATGGAAGATGATTCGGGGAGCTTCGCAGGCTTCGCTTATTCGGTCAAGCCACATCAATTTACTAATCTATCGCGGAGTGCGTTTGTTCGGGCCATGGAGGCAGTAGAAAGGGCCGACTTAGTAGTTGCAGAAAGGGAGTTAAAGACAGCAACTGAATTGCGACCAGACTACATTGGCGGTTTTGTCATGTCAGTACTTGCCACTCTTCCCGATACGGTAGAACAAAAGGGATTGGAAGACAATGTAAGCTATCTAATCCCATTGCTTCGCTTGGCGAATCGTGTGGATCCCAATTACGAATTCGCTCGTTCCAATTTGGCCGTGGCCTTTTTGAACTTTGGTGTAGCCAAGGCCCGGCGCAAGAGCTATTTGGAAGCCATAGAACTCTTTTACTCGGCCCTCGGAATAGAAACGGACTCAGAAACCGAATCACGGATCAAGACCAACATCGTAATGGCGTTCACGACACTTGGTCGAGAATCCTTCCAGAGTGGCCGAATCGAAGAGGGCTTTGGGTATATTCGCACGGCTTTTCTGATTCTTCAGGACGAAACAACTAGGCGCAACCTGGGACTGGCCTATGGGAATTTAGGCATCTTTTACATAAAATCTCAACGCTTCGATTTCGCAATGGAGCAGTTCGAGCGAGCGGAAGATTCTGGCGTGGTTCTGCCAGAATATATTAATGGCTACGGTGTGTGTCTGGTATTCTTGGGACGCATAAACGAAGGTATCCAAACATTTGAAAGAGTTCTAGTAATTGATCCAGCGAACGAAAATGCAAAATTCAATGTGTCGAAGCTAAAACAGTTTTCCACACAACAGCTCTCGATCCCAGACTTAAACGTCTTCGCTAATCAGCTTTTCGTGCCAACGGAAGATCTTCTCGATTTTGATGGACGAGGGCTGATGACGTTAGCTTGGCGAAAGCCACAGGTTTCGGCTAGGGAGTTTGCCTCTTACATGATCAGCTTTGATCTATTGCAGACGCCCTTCAAAAATGAATTGCATTTGGAGGTTTAGCCAATGCCAGAAATCCAGTACGTCTCAGATGAAAGTGGCCAGCCAACGGCCGCGATCGTGCCAATTGAGTTGTGGCGGGAGATTGAATCTGAAAGAGAGACGGCTTATCTGCTGAAAAGCGAGAACATGAAGCGACGGCTTCTGGAAGCAAAGGAGCGTCAAACCGGAATTCCATTCGAGGAAGCCCTTGAGAAGCTTGGAATTTGATGGCCGGTGGCTTGGTCTGGCATTTATCACCTGCGCCGAAAGAATCATGTTCAAGAGGACGTCCACAGTCATACTCACCATCGTGTGTATGATGTGGACGTTTTCCCTTTCCCAGGGTCAGGATTCCACCCGCAAACCTCCCCAAGTAACATTTGAAGATCTGCAAAAGAACGATGGCATTGAAGGCCCGTTCCGAATCGAAGGCTATGTCAAGAACATCTACAGGTGTCCGCCGTGTCCACCCGGGGCAATGTGCAAACCGTGTATCCCGGACAACATCGACGTGACGGACAACCTGGACGAAAAGGATCCTGCTCTGATCAGGCGTTTACGGATTTTTACCGACAAGCCCGAGAAATTCGAGCTGAAGAAGAAGTATTCGTTCGTGGTTAAGGTCAAGGGTCAGACCCCAAAAGGTCGAGCGATAGAAAACGTCGATCTGATTAGCTTCGATCCAGTAAAGGAATCGAAAGAATAGTTGGCACGAAAAGGGATTAGAACTATGAAGCGTCAGCGTAAACCGGTCGTACTCGCCTCAATTTTGGTAATGCTCTTCTTGATTACAGGCATAGACGTCTTAGCGCAAAAAGGGACGAGCATCGTCACTCGCATTAAGTTTGCGCGCGGCCGCACGACGGCAGTCGAGAGTGGATCAGTTCATCGCGGCATGAGTCATGACTATCTGTTGAAGGCGAGCGCCGGACAAACGATGACTGTTCACCTGGCGGCGCGCGGCGGCGTCACTTTTGACATTAGAACTCCCGGTCACGTTGACTCTCTGGCCGAGGGAGTGAGGGACTGGTCCGGAGAATTACCCAACTCCGGCGACTATCGCATCAACGTCCTGCCGGATACGACTACTGAACGCAGCATTCCTTATACTTTGGAAGTGACGGTGCGGTAGATTTCCTGGATCTTCTTTTCCCTGCCACTTAACGCGGTTTGCTGCTAGTATGTGGCTGAGTCTCCCCCGGGGGTAATAAAACCTGAAACCTTTGGTAACCGCCACGCACTAACACACCAGATTCATAGTATAGCGGCCGGCCCTTTTATTCGACTTATTGAAACCTGGCCGATAAGTTAACGTGTAACGGTAGGGAATCGCAGACGTTCAGCTCTAACAACCCAACCCCGGCCGGAGTCAGGGCCGGACAATTTCTCCGAAACTGCCGAGGGTCTTATGCCGCGTTCTCCCATCAGTCGAATACTAGCGACGCTTTCAACCTGTGTTCTACTTATTTCTCTAACCTCCCGGAGCTTTGCGCAGCAGGGCACCGGATCGATCAAGGGCACGGTCACAGACCAGCTCGGCAGCCTGGTCGTGGGCGCGACCATCGTCGCGAAAGATTCCAAAGGGACCGAGCGAAGCACAACGACCAATGCCACGGGCGCCTATGAAATCAGATCCCTGGCGCCGGGCAAGTACGATCTAAAGGTTTCGGCCCCTGGATTCACGGTGCTTGAAGAGAAGAATGTGGGGGTAAAGCCGGGCACGGCTGTGAATCTCGATCTGCAATTAAGCATCGAGGCCCTGGAACAGTTGGTCACCATCGATAATAAGAAAGGAGTCAGCACCGACTCTGATCGAAACGGGGATGCCTTGATCTTAACCAGCCGGGAACTGGAAGCTCTGCCCGACGATCCGGAAGCGCTCTCCGCGGCACTCCAAGCGATGGCCGGACCCCCTCAGGGAGAAAACGGTCCCCAGGTAACCGTCAACGGATTTTCGAACGGGCAAATGCCGCCCAAGGAAGCGATCAGAGAAGTTCGCATCAACCAGAATCCTTATTCCGCTGAGAATGAATATCCCGGGTGGGGTGGGATCGAGATTTATACCCAGCCTGGCTCCGATAAATTTCACGGCGGAGCAGGCTTTAGTTTCAATGACGAAAGCCTCAACTCGCGCAATCCATTCGCGCCAGTCCGTGCGCCTTATCAACAGCGCTTATTCAGCGCAAATCTGACCGGGCCGATCATCCCCAAACGCGCCTCATTCGCTTTCTATTTCGGGCGCAATGCGAGCGATAGCAACGCGGTGATTAATGCCACGGTCCTTGATCCCGTTACCCTGAGCCCGGAACTCTTCAACCAAACCATCGTTGCGCCAAACCGCGGAACCAACTTTGGGCTGCGCGGCGATCTGAAGATCAACAAGAAACACACGCTCGTGGGAAATTTTGAATACGGCAAAGGCTCTCAGAGTCCACAAGGCATTGGCGGATTTTCGCTGCCCTCGCGCGGATATCGCGCCAGCCGCGAGAACTACACACTGCAACTGACGGAGACTGCCATCCTGAATGAAAAGGCGATCAACGAAACTCGTCTGCAGGTTCAGCACGGCATTTTTCGACAGACCGCCATCCTGGCGCTGCCCGCTCTCAATGTGCAGGATTCGTTCTTTGGCGGCGGTGCTCAGGTCGGCAATGCATCGAACACGCAGGACCGGGTCGAACTGCAGAACTTCACCTCGCACTCAATCGGTCGCCACTTTTTCAAGGTCGGCGGGCGCTTCAGAAACGTCCGGATCAGGAGTATTTCACCTTCCAATTTTGGCGGAACGTACACTTTCGCCGGAAGCACCGGCCCAGGCCTGGATGCTAACAACCAGGTCATTCCGGGCGGCGCGACGATTCAGATCAGCAGTCTCGAACGCTACCGTCGAACGCTGCTCTTTCAACGCCAGGGTCTGAATGCGACGCAGATCAGAAGTCTGGGGGGCGGCGCCACGCAATTTTCGATTGCCGGTGGTAATCCCGAAGCCGACGTCAACCAAAACGACATCACCCTTTACATTCAGGATGACTGGAAACTGCGGCCAAACTTGACCATCTCGCCGGGCCTGCGATACGAGAACCAGGGCAACATCAGCAGTAATTTGAACTTCGCTCCGCGCATCGGGTTCGCCTGGTCACCGTCATTCGGCGGTAGGAAGAAACCACCGCAGTCAACGGCGGGCCCGAACAGCGCCCCAGCCACACCAGCGCCGAGCGCGCCGCCGAAAACAACCGGACCCAGCCAACCCAAGACGGTTATTCGCGGAGGTCTCGGTATCTTCTATAGCCGAATATCAGAATTCCAGATTCTTCAATCGCTGCGATTCAATGGCCTTAACCAGAAGCAATTCGTCGTGGCAGATTCGTCGGTGCTGGATTTGTTCCCGCTCGTGCCTGCGATTGGCCTGCTGGACGCATTTGCTCTACCGCAGACGCGGCAATTTCTGGCTACGGACCTGGCCCCGTCTTATTCGTTCCGCAGTTCAGTGAGTGTCGAACACCAACTGACCCACAAACTGAAACTTCAGATCAACTATTCACACGCGCAGACGATTCGGACTCAGCGGACTGTGAATATCAACGCGCCACTGGCAGGGACGTATAATCCGGCCTTGCCATCGAGTGGCACACGCCCGCTCGGCAATGGCGCCGGCAACGTCCTTGAGTCTCAATCAACCGGCCGGTCGACGTATGACTCGCTCAGTGTGGGGATCAATGGAAACGTGGGTAAAGTAAACTTCTGGACTTCTTATACGATGAATAAGAATCGTGGTACTGACAACGGGACCAGCGGTTCATCATTTAACCCTTACGACTTCAGCCAGGAATTTGGCCGGGCTTCTTTCGATGTTCGGCATTGGTTCTATGCCAATGCCTATTATCAAACTCGTTCTGGATTCGGCGTGAGCACTTTCATAGTCGCCAATTCAGGTCCGCCTTTTAACATCACCACCGGACGCGACACAAACGGGGATACGTTTTTTACCGAGCGCCCGGCCCTGGCGACCGATCTCAACAAACCCGGCGTGGTGGTCACGCCACTGGGTGCTTTCGATCCGAATCCCGCGCCCGGCCAGCAAATCATTCCGCGAAACTTCGGACAGGGACCAGGCTTTGTTTCACTCAACTTCGGTGTATCAAAGACGATAAAGTTCGGTCGCGCGATTCCGCCTAAGAGCCCGCCGCCCGCAGCAGCCGGAAGCGTCGTGACGACTAGCGGGACGGTAACCACGACCGCGAGCACTACTACGACCGGAAGCCAGAAACCGGCGCCAAAGCCGCCGATTCAGAGACCGTACTCACTGTCGTTTTCGCTCAATGCAAACAATCTCTTGAACCGCAACAATCGAGGGACTCCCGTCGGCAACATGGCCTCGCCATATTTTCTGAAATCGACCGGAACTTCGGGGATGTTCTTTTTTGGTCCCGGCGGCGGCGGGACGGGCGGGAATCGACAGGTTTCTCTGCGGGTGAGACTCAGCTTCTGATTTCTATTTCGGCACCTTTCCCGTCTTCAGCATCGACGAAGGACACAATCTCTCGACCACGCACTCTTCGCACAGCGGCCGGCGCGCTTTGCAAACCCGGCGGCCGTGGAAGATCAAAAGGTGAGAGAAGATGATCCAGTCTTTGCGCGAGACCAGCTTCATCAGGTCCTGTTCGATCTTACCGGCGTCCTTGTGCCTCGTCAGACCGAGTCGCTGAGACAAGCGGCTGACGTGAGTGTCAACCACTATTCCGGAAGCAATGCCAAAAGCGACGCCGAGCACCACGTTGGCGGTCTTGCGCGCGACGCCGGGAAGCCGGAGCAATTCTTCCATGGTTTGCGGCACGCGGCTATTGAATTCTTCAGTAAGCATCCGACAAGCGCCCTGAATTGATTTCGTTTTGTTGCGAAAGAAACCCGTGGTGTGAATGTCCTGCTGCAGCTCAGTGGCCGCGACTCTCAGATAGTCTCCGGGCCGGCGGTATTTGCGAAAGAGATCGGCGGTGACGATGTTGACGCGTTCATCGGTGCACTGGGCCGACAAAATCGTGGCGACCAAAAGCTCAAACGCGTTCGAGTGATTCAGTGCACAGTGCGCGTCGGGATGCGCGCGCTTGAGCAGTTTGATTATCTGTTCAGTTCGCTCTTTGCGTTGAGCTTTGGTTTCTCGCATCGTCCTACTGGGAGCCGCGGGCGCCCTCGCCCGCCGGATCGCGCGCACGCGCTCAAGTTTCGTGGCCGCGTTGTCACCTGCTCGCTGGTAGCGACCAGATTAGTTTGTTCGGAGTTCCGCCTTTTAGGAGGCCTTCATAACGAAATGGGAGCCGCCTAAAGGCGGAACTCCAAACCAAAGCGCCGGCTTCACTTCAACTGGCCCGTTAGCATCAGCGCCAGCATTTTCCAATCACCCATGAACGACCAGAGCGGATGTTTAAAAGTGGCGGGCCGATTTTTCTCGATGAAAAAATGTGACGCCCAGGCGAATGCGTATCCAGGTATCAGCGCCACAGGAAACAGCCACCACTTTCCCATAGTAATCAGAGCGATCAAGAAACCGAGAGCTGTCAGTGTGCCGATCCCATGCAGAAAACGCGTGGCTGGTTTGCTGTGCTCGCCGAGGTAATATGGCCAGAAGTCGGCAAACGAATTGAACGTTGGTTGAGCCATAACGGATTTCGCCGACATTCTAACAGAATAGAGCCCCTTTCTTTGCGCCTTCAGGTTGGCCTTGCGCCTTTGCGTCAACTGTATTCTTCGTGAACACTAATTCCCGCAAAGGCGCGAAGTAAGTCGAAAGGCGCTAAGAGAAGCCAGACGTCGTCACCCGTTGGTTCTAACTTGACCCCGGCTTAGGGCACAGGCAAGATCAATCCCTATGTTTTGCAGTTCAATTGTTCCCGCAGGAGTCATCCGTAAGATTCTGGCGCACACCTCCTTTTTAGTCGCGGCATGCCTGTTGGCCTCTCTATTACCTGCCCAGTCAGGCGCGCAGACTTATGAAAAGGAACTGACCGGCGGCGGCAAAGGCCTTTTGACGATCAGGAACCGCAATGGCCGAGTCTCAGTGATCGCCTCTGATGACGAGAAGAGCAAAGCGACTTTGCAAGCCACTTCAGCAGGCGCGCCCGTGGAACCCGGGGACATCAATGTCTCTGGCGGCGAGATCACCGTACGCGAGCGGTCGAACCGTATCGATCTCGTGGTGCACGTCCCAAAGCGTTCGCGAATAAAGATCGAGACTGAAACCGGCATGGTTGATGTGATCGGAGATTTTGACGTTGCCGACGTCCTCACGAATACCGGAACGATTCACGCGGACGTACCGCTCGATGCGCTCAAGTTCAGATTCCTCTGGCAATCCAGCCACCCGCGCTTTCTCAGCGATGTCGAATTGCCGCCAATCAAAGAAGGCCGCGCCGGCGCGTTTTCTATTTCGGGCACATTAGGACCCGACGCCAAAAAGAAGAAGCAGAAGAAAAAGAAAACAGAAAGTACTGACGACCCCGCTGATGCAGGCAACAACTCCGGCGCGTCAAGTGAACCGGCAGACAAGCCTGATGCCAACGCTGAAAAGCCGCCGGAAAAGCAGGAACTGGTGCAGTTGAGTTTCGTTACGCAGCGCGGCGTCATTCTGCTGAACGTTGATCCCAGCATGGCGCCGAACGACTTGCGTGAACGGCCACTGACCGAAGCCGCGCGCGCAATCGTTCGCAGCGGCGATGGTCCACTCATGGACGCGATCCGCAAAGTCAGTCCGCGCATGTTCGGCGATTTTGCCAGGACCCTGCCGCCGCCACACAACGAGCCATCGCTCGTTAAACTGCCGCCGCCGGGCGAAATCGCCACGGCGCTCACCCCTCAACTGATGCGCGTTAACGCCAGTGTGACCGATCGCAACGGCCGCGCAATCCCCGGAATGCGCGATTCTGACTTTGCGATTTATGAAGACGGCAGCGAACGCAAAATTGTCGAGGTTACGCCGGCGACGGAACCTTTTAACCTGGTCCTCTTGCTCGACGTTTCCGGCAGTGTGGAAGAGCGAATCGATTTCATTCGTAAAGCGGCGCGCGACTTTCTGAACACCGCCAGCCTGCAGGATCGAATTTCGATTATCAGCTTTTGCGATGACATCAAAGTGATTTCCGGTTTTTCGACCGACCGTAGTTTGCTCTCGAAAAAACTGGACGAGATCGATGCTGGTGGCGCAACCGCCTTGTATGACTCGCTCGCCTACACGCTGGTGGATACGCTGAAGCCTCTGCGCGGCGAACGCACGGCCGTGGTGATCTTATCCGACGGTGATGACAACAAATCCTTCATTCCCTTTCCGGCAATTCTGGAAGCGACGATCGAATCGGGCGCTTTGATTTACCCGCTGTACGTGCCCTCGGGATTGATTCCTGAATCCAGTGTTCCCCGGCCGTCGATTACCGTCGATCCAATGCGCACGCGCTATCTGACAATTACCACGCGCGCTGCGGAAGAGGGACAAAAACTGGCTACAGTTTCCGGCGGTGTTTTTTATCCGATTAAGCGACTGGAAGATTTGCAGAAGGCCTATGACGACGTGGTCGCGCAGATGCGCACTGCTTATACGATCACCTATGCGTCCACTCCGGACAGCAAGGGTCACCGCAGGATACGGGTGCGCGCCAACCGCGACGGGGCTTCGGTGAGATTGAGCCCGGTAGTGGCGGCGCCGCATTAAGCAATAACCAGAGAGTTTCCAACGTCTCAATTCGAACCAGCAAGCTTCGAGTGGCCTGGCCATTCGTCTCACACATAAGGAGGACTTTCAGTCATGACTATTGTTAAGAGAATTGCCCTGGCTTTTTGTTTGATCGGCGCATTGGCATTAGTTTCCGCCGCGCAGCAGCCCCAAGCTTCGACGCGCGCTTCGATGTCCCCTTCGATGACCAGCAGCCAGGAAAAGAAGTCGCTTTACAGTCGGCTCGGCGGATACGACGCAATTGCCGCAGTCGTCGATGATTTCATTGGCCGGCTGGTTGCAGACAAACGCTTTTCCAAGTTCTTTGTCGGCCATAGCGAGGATTCGCTAAAGAAGATTCGCCAGCACGTCCTCGATCAGCTTTGCGCCGCTGCCGGCGGCCCATGTTTGTACACGGGGCGCGACATGAAGACCTCTCATCACGGTCTGGGGATCACCAGCGACGATTGGGACGCGTCAGCAAAGCACCTGGTTGAGTCGCTCGACAAATTCAAAGTACCGCAAGCCGAAAAGGATGAGTTAATGGCGTTCGTCGGTGCTTTGAAGAAAGATATCGTCGATAAGTGAGCGCCAGAAGGTTAGCTTAGCGGGCGGATCAGTACGGGCGCGCCTGAGTGCGCCCCCGTTGGCTTAGAACCTGCCCTTGCCAGGGCCATAAGCCCCGGTGAGAAATGGATTGGTCAGTCGCTCCTGGCCGATGGTAGTTGTTGGTCCGTGGCCCGAATAGACTTCCACGTCATCGCCCAGCGGCAGAATCTTGTTGAAAAGCGAATCCATCAACTGTTCGGTCGAGCCGCCCGGCAAATCCGTGCGGCCAATCGAGCCCGCGAACAGACAATCTCCGACAAAAGCTTTTCTTTCCGCCGGCGCAAACAGCACGACGTGTCCCGGTGTATGGCCGGGGCAATGGATCACTTTGAAATTCAACTCACCAACTTTGTAGATCTGTCCGTCGCTCCAGTACTCGTCAGCCTGCGGCGGCGGTCCGTAATCAAAGCCGTACTCGGTCCACTGAGAACGCGGAATCCCCAGCCATCCCGGCTGGTTCGGCAGTTCCAGGTACAAGGGCAGATCGGCAGGATGAATCGTTATTTTCGCCTCAGGCTTGCGCTCTTTTAGCGCGGCAACGCCTCCGACGTGATCCATGTGAGCGTGCGTGCAGGCGATTGCCTGCAATTCGAACCCATGCTTGTCAATGGCCCGGACTATGTCGTCTGAAGCCTCCCCGGGATCGATGCAGATCGCGCGTTTCGTCTTTTCGCAGCCCACGACGCGCGTGTGTTGTTGGAAAGCAGTGACGGTGATTTCTTCGATGATCATTGCCGCATTATTTGCCCCACGCTAATCTTCCGCTGTTAATTGTATGAATTGCCCTGGCGCAACATCAGCTAAGGCCGACTCGATCTTGGGCAGCAACGAGGTCACAATACGGATCCGATTTGTGGGAAGGATGACTGCGCAGATTTCACGCTTCAAGGTTTTGCTGAAAGGGCAGGTTACTGTCTACAGTTACAATTACCTGAAATTCGCCCGCCATCAAATCGAGCAACGCGCCGTTCTTGACTCCTCTCCAACCCATTTGTTGAACAGTGAATATGGCAAGGTGATTCAGGACGTCTCTGAATGATATCCGGTACTCCCTCGTCAAGGAGGATTTTCACCGGGCCAAACCCAGCCTCTTTAGAGTGTCAGTCGAGAAGCTGAGTATCGCCAGCGCCTGCTCGCGGGACACGGTGGGAAAATTCTCAAGAAACTCGTCCAACGAAACACCGTCTGCCAAGTTATTCAAAAGCGCGTCAACGGGAACACGGGTGCCTTCAAATACGGGAGCGCCGCTCATAATCTCGGGATCAACCGTAATCGGCAAGCGCTCTACAGCTTTTTCTTCGATAACCAGATTCATCGGTACTTGTCCTCGCAACGATTGTAGCACGGAGGCGTTACCATGCGTTTGTTAGCCGCCGGAAAGCTCGTTTGCCGCATCCAAGGGAGTATAATTCCTCAAAGGAGTTTCTGCATTAACTGATTTATGCCATTGAGCGCTACAGCAACTTCACTCGCTGAAGTTTTGGACGAGATGACCGCCGAAGGCGCGGCTGAGTTGACCGAGCACTTGCCCGGAAACGCGCTGCGGTGTTTCGCGTGCGGGCATCGTTGTCTGATCAAGCAAGGCAAGCGCGGCATCTGCAAAGTGCGCTTCAACGAAGGCGGACATCTGCGCGTGCCGGTGAACTACGTGGCGGCGCTGGCCAGCGATCCCACCGAAAAGAAACCGTTCTTTCATGTGTTGCCCGGATCAGACACGCTCACGTTCGGCATGCTTGGCTGCGATTTGCACTGCGCTTATTGCCAGAACTGGCTGACGTCACAGGCCCTCCGCGACGACGACGCCGTGTCAACGCCGAACATCGTCACGCCGGAAAGATTGGTTGCCATGGCGAAGGCTTATGGCGCCTCGATGGTGGGATCGAGTTACAACGAACCTTTGATTACGGCTGAATGGGCGGTCGAAGTTTTCAAGCAGGCGAAGCCAGCCGGCTTTCGCACCGCTTTTATCTCGAACGGCAACGCCACGCCGCAAGTGCTCGACTATCTGAGGCCCTGGACTGACTGTTACAAAATCGATTTGAAATCGATGAGCGATCGAAACTACCGGCAGCTCGGCGGCGTGGTGGACAACATCCTGGACACCGTGAAGATGGTTCGTGAGCGCGGCTTCTGGGAAGAGATCGTCACGCTGGTGATCCCGGGCTTCAATGATTCCGCAGACGAACTAGGGCGTGCCGCTGATTTCATCGCTTCTGTTTCGCCCGATATTCCCTGGCATGTCACAGCGTTTCACCAGGACTACAGAATGAACGACAACGCGAACACGACCACCGAGCAGTTGATCCACGCCTGCGAGATCGGTCGGGAAGCAGGTTTGCGTTATGTCTATGCGGGAAATCTTCCGGGAAAAGTCGGGCGCTGGGAGAATACCTATTGCCCGTCGTGCGACGAACTGTTAGTCGAGCGTTACGGTTACCTGATTCAGCAGATGAAGGTCACACCTACGGGAAATTGCCCGTCCTGCGGTGTGTCGATTCCTGGCGTTTGGTCCTAGTAGATGTTTTTCCAATTAGATGGGAAAGGGGGCACGACCCGCCGTGCCCCTTCCGATCTGCATCACTGCTTACTGCTCACCGTTCACTGACTAAGGCGTCTTCGTCATCACCGGTGGGGACGGGGGCTTCCTCGCCGGCGAAGCTTTCGCGGCCGGTGATGGCGCCATCGCAGGTGAAGCCTTCATTGCCGGCGACGCTGCCGGCGTCGGCGAGCCTTTCGGTGTTGGAGCGGCTCCCTTCTGCACTGGCGTGGTTGCTCCGGCCACTAATTGCCACTGACCGTTGCGGCGCGTGTAGGTATCTATCCAACGATAGTCGCCGCTGATGTCTTGAATCTTGCCATCGGGCATTTTGTATTTTCCGCCCTTAACGATGCTGCGACCGCTGACCACGGCTTCATCATCGTCTAGCACGTTGACCTTCAGGTCAGCGACCTCCCAGGAATCTGCGGAGAGCGCTCCCGCTTCCATATCCTTGATGTCCTGGGCCTTGTCACCGAGCGACCCGTCAGGATAAATGAAGACTGCATCATCGGCTTCGATCCGTCTGACCGCGGCTGCATCGTGCTCTTTGATGATTCGCGGCCAGTCATTCTCGATCTTTTTCAGTTCAGCCTCGATGGCTGCCTTATCAGGCGTAGGCTCAGGTGTAGCCACGCTGGCGGTGTTGGTATTGCTATTCTGGGGAGCGGCACAGCCGAATTGCGAGAACGCAAGAAGTGCCATCGCCACCGACAAAATAACCACGGACAGATACCTTCTCATTGCCCCTTTACTCCTTTTAGGAAGAGATTTGCAAATCGCTTTTTTGACCTCGGAAATCACAATGCTTCTATTCCAATTCGGTCCGCGAGTCAATAGCCGACGCGTGGTGACACCGGCCCGGCTCAACGCTTACGAAGCTATTGACTTGTGATTCGTGCATGGCATATTGTCATCATCATCGCGATGGCCGGCCATCTGCGATAGATGGCAGATGGGCCCGGTTTCGAACCTTCCGCCGCGCAATCCTGGCGCGGCAATGATCGAAGGAGGATTCAAATGTTTTGCGTTTCCCCCAGACTCTTTCAAGGTCGGATTAACGGATTGGCTCTTCTGGTCGCCGGGGGTCTGACGTTCATCGCGTTCGCGCCAATCACTTCGCGCGCACAGCGGAACAGAGCGCCAGTTGACGACCCGGAGAATCACCCTGTATTCAGTGAGTTTAAGGGCGTGCGTCTCGGCATGAGCGCCGAGGAGGTCCGCAAGAAGCTGGGAAGCCCACACGACAAAAGCCCGGAGCAGGACCTCTACATTTTCAACGAGACCCAGTTGGTGCAGGTTTACTATGACAAAGCCGGTTTGGTATCCGCGATCTCAATCGATTTCATGAACGGCGCCAGTTCTATCCCCTCTCCTAAAGAAGTGTTGGGCACCGAGGCCGAGACGCGTGCGGATGGCTCGCAGTACAAAATGCTGCGATATCCGAAGGCTGGGTATTGGGTCTCTTACAGTCGCACCGCGGGAGCTGAGCCGACCATCACAATTACCATGCAGAAGATCGGGAATTGATCGTTCACGCGTTGCCCCAGGTAACGCGCAAGCGATTCCAGGTGAAAGCCGGCCTTCGATTTGAGCAAGCACGAAGGCTCTTGAGATCCTCGCTCACGGATGGCCGCGGTTTTGCACCTGCCGGTTCGTCGCTAATGTTCAATTGATCGGGCCTCTCCATTGTTCCACGTTTGGATCGGTGGTATAAGCCTCTCGTTCTTCCACGTCATCTCTCGGAGGCTCATCATGAAGAAGGCGACTACGGTTCTGTTTGCGCTATCCTTCTTGCTGGTACTTTGGGCCAATGGCAAGACTCACTCCAGTCAACTTGCCAGACCATCTGCCGGGAATATTCCTGATGGCATGTATATGATCGTGGGCGAGGGCAGCCATCGTTGTTTGGATATTCCTAACAATGCTTGCGGATATGGAACCAGGCTGCAGACATTCGCCTGCGACGCGACGGATGCCAGCAACAGCCAGAAGTTCAATGTCGTCTCCGACGGGTCTGGTTATTACACGATAAGCCCTGCACATAGTGATCTGTGTTTGGAGGTCTCGGACGATCAGGATTCAAAGCACGCCTCGATTCAACAAAATGCTTGCGTCCCCGGTAAGATTAGCCAGAAGTGGGCCATGTCCCAGTATGGCGTTGACCTGGAAATACGAGCTGCCGGCACGAACCAGTGCATGGATATTATGCGGGCGGTTAAGGGAGACTACGGTCAGGTCAACCAACACCCCTGTAACGATGGCACTAACCAACGATGGCGGCTATCCAAGAAGACACTTAACGGAAACGGCGTCATCTGTAGGGCTTCGCCCAGCCATCCTGAGCGTGATTGTTATGGTTTGAATGATAAGCAAAGCCAGGTTTACCTTGGTAAGACTCTGACTAAAGCGCGATGCGAGGAAGCATGCAAGGCTTCCAATATGGTCAGCTGCAAATGGGAAGGTCCCCAATAATCATCTTCGAGACAGAAGCGTAGCCACTTTAGTTTTGCGGTTCTCTAACGAAGCGATTCAGAGCAATCCAGGCCTTTCTCGCAACCGCTCGCTCTTATCTAACAAGCTCAAGTTGGCGCACTACCACCTGCCGCGCGCTTATGAAAAAACCGCGACTCTCCATTAGACTGGTCTCTCAATATGTTACAAGCAGGCTTCGTCGGCTTACCCAACGTCGGTAAGACAACTCTCTTCAATGCGGTCACGGCGCAATCATCCGCGCTGATCGCCAATTACGCATTTTCTACCAGCAAGCCAAACGTCGGCGTGGTGGCCGTTCCCGATGAACGCCTCGCGCCGCTGGCGAAACTCGTCAAAACGGAAGTGCTCGTTCCGGCCAGCGTTGAATTTGTCGATATCGCCGGGCTGGTGCGCGGCTCGTCACAGGGCGAAGGCATGGGCAACCAATTCCTTCACGCCATCCGCGAAACCGACACCATGGTTCAGGTCGTCCGCTGTTTCGAAGACGAATCAGTCGTGCACGTCGAGGGCTCGATCAACCCGCGCCGAGACATTGAGACGATTCAAATCGAACTCGCGCTGGCGGATCTATCAACGGTCGAGCGCCGCCGGGAGCGAGTGCAGAAAACCGCAAAGAGCGGTGACAAGACAGCGAAAGCCGAGCTGGAAGTTCTGGACAAGCTGCAGCCTGCGCTCGAAGAGTTCAAGCCGGCCCGGGGCGTGTCACTCAATGAAGAGGAGCGGGTGATCGCCAGAAACTATTTCCTGCTCACCATGAAGCCGACGATCTATGCGGCGAACGTCAATGAGGCCGCGCTGAGCGCACCCGACGAAAACGAACACGTAAAAGCGGTCCGCGAAGTTGCGGCGAGCGAAGGGGCCGAGTGCGTCGTGATCTGCGCCCAGCTCGAAGCCGACCTGGTCGATCTGTCACCGGCAGAGCGACTGGAGTATCTGGAGTCACTCGGAGTCAAAAGCAGCGGCGTCGATCAGTTGATCAAGAGCGCTTATCGCGTGTTGGGTCTGATGTCTTTTCTGACGGCGGGCGAAAAAGAAGCGCGCGCCTGGACCATTCCGCAGGGGTCGCGCGCACAGGATGCCGCCGGCGCCATTCATTCTGATATCGCTCGCGGATTTATTCGCGCGGAGATCGTCGGCTACGACGCGCTGATGCGCGCCGGTTCATACGCCGCGGCCAAGGAACAGGGACTGATGCGATTGGAAGGCAAGGACTACATCATGCAGGAAGGCGACGTAGTGAATTTCAGGTTTAATGTTTAGGGCGCGCAATCAACGCAGCACCGCACGAATTCCCACGACGATCAAATAGATGATTGCGACCACGATGGCGATCTTAATCAGCGCTATCGCCAGGCCTACGAGTATTCCCAGAACGCCGAGTGCGACGCCGGCCGCCGCCAAAACCAGAGGCACGCCCACAGCCAGCACAAACAGCGCCAGCAGAACAATTCCGACTATCTTCAAAACATCCGCCGCTTCTTTCATTTTCTTTACCTGATACCTTTCACTCGCCTTTTACAGGTCTTTCCCGTGTCCGCGACAATATACGACAAGCTCACAATAATCGTTCCGTGAATCCCCGGCTGGAGTCCGAATGTGCCCTACTTCCTAATCCAATCAGGCCCTAGTCGCTCTCAAGCAGCTTGGTCGTAGGTTCAGTCACGCTCGGCGGCGGTACGATTTCCGCCGTTGCTGTTCCGCGCGAGCTGAACAGTCGAGCAGGTATTCTTGTCGTTACGAGCGCGGGATCTTCGGCTTCACCGCCGGCCAGTTGAACTTCGGCGGATGGACGGGTGAGCTTCCGAGTTTTTGATTCGTCATCTGTGATGAGCTTCCGCACCACCTTCATCAGAGAATGCGAAGAGACCAGCAACACCGCAAACACTGTCATGAGGGTGAAGAGAAAAGCTACTCCTTCGATGGGGCGAGGCACGAAGTTGATAATGCATCCCGCGAGGATAGTCCCAAGAAACATCAATAACGCACCAAAAGCCATTTCTTTCACGCGCGGAGCGCTTTTTCCGTCCGGTGGCTCTTCCCACGAAAGCAGTGCTGAGACTGATCGTATGATCGGACTCGAGAGTATGATGTTCGCCAGGAAGGCGGCGACGAGCGCCAGAAACCCTCCGGCCATTCCCAGGTTGCCTCCGACCATCACGCCAAAGGCGATCAGACTGCCCAATGACAACAGTATGACAGTCGTGAACATCGAGATGACGCCGAGATTGACGGTTCTTCGGCGAACCGATAAAGATGTGTCCGGCACTGACTGATCCTCGGCAATGAAGGCCTTCACGCCGTCGAGGTTGCAGCCGCACCGCGAGCAAAAACGAAGCTCGTCCGAAACCTGTTGCTGACCGCATCTTGGACAATACATCGCAAGTCCTCCCACAAGGCTTCTGACTCCGCAACTTCACTGTAACGCTGAATCAATCTACGAGCGGCGTGGGCTCGAAGTTCGCCGATTCCTCCGAGACGACCTAACAGAACAGTCAGCGCTTGACGCGATAAGAAACGGCGAGGTAGCCGCCTTTGAGAATCTGGCAATCGAGCAACTCAAGATCGATCTGCCGCTTCATCTCGTGAAAGAGGGGAATGCCTGAACCCAACAGGACTGGGTGAATGTTCAGCACGACCTCATTGATCAGGTCAGCTTCAAACAGACTCTTCGCGAGTTCACCGCCGCCGAAGACGACGATGCCCTTGCCCTTCTTGCGCTTCAACTCACGGACGAACTTCGTCGCGTCCGCGGAAACGACTTCGACATTCTTGTCGGCCTTCTTCTTCTTTGCCGCCAGACTCTTTTTCAGTGCGTCACGCTTTTTCTTCGAGCGCGAAAACACGTAGTTCTTCGCGCCGGGATAAGAAGTCTGACCAAAGCCAAGCATCGCTTCGTAAGTCTTGCGGCCAATCAGGAGCGCGTCGACGGTCTTCATGAACTTCGCGCTGATCTCGGCGACTTCCTTGCTCCAGTGAATCCAATCGAACCCACCGTCTTTGCGGGCGATGTAGTTGTCGAGACTGTTGGCGAGACCGAGGGTTACTTTTCTCATGGCTACTCCTTCGCTCTGCACGCGCGAAATGCGCTTTCGCTCCGTAGGAGCGCGATGTTTATAGCACGCTCCTCCTTAAATCAATATAAGCTCCTTTAGGAGTGAAATGGCCGAACGATCCAGACACGTTCCGCTCCTAAAGGAGCTTCACAGTTAAGTAAGGCGTCAAGTTCTGTAGACATCTCACCCCCAATGGGGTGAAGAATCACTCCGCGCTATGGGCTACATCGTTCTCATTCGTTTTCCCCGCGCCGACTCTTCGATCAGTTTGGCAAGCCGTTTAAGTCTGGTCGCTTCTTGTTTCGCGCTGACGACCCACCAGTTCATGACCTTACGGTAAGATGGCGGCTGGGCCTGGAAAAACTTCCACGCGACTTTGTTTCGTTTGAACTTTGCCTGATATGGTTCAACCAGGTCAGCGCTCCGCTGTTCGTATGAATAGATTCCGGATCGGTTTTCTTTGCGCGCTGCGAACGCTTTCAAACCCGCGGGCTGCATTCGCTTCTGCTTGATCAGTTTCTCCGCGTTCCTGATATTCACGGCGCTCCAGACACTGCCCGGCTTGCGTGGAGTGAACCGAATCATGTAACTGTCTTCATCGATGCTCTTGCGGATGCCGTCGATCCAACCAAAGCAGAGCGCTTCATCGACCGATTCTGGCCAATCGACGCTCGGCTTGCCTGAGTTCTTTTTGTAGAAGCCAACCCAAAGCTCTTTTGAAGTGGCATGATGAGCTTCGAGCCACTTGCGGAAGGCGGAAGGTGTTTTGAAGAATTTGGGGGACATATGGCCGACGATCTAGATCGTGCTGTTTTCGCTCCGTTAGGAGCGTGATGTTTATAGCACCGTGCCTCGATTCAGCCCAAGCTCCTTTAGGAGCGGAATGTGCAAACGGTTCATTCAATGAACTGGAAGACATATTTCTCTTCAAACGGAATCTCAAACTTCTTCAACCACGCCAGATACTCATCTTTGAACGATCGGCGTCGATGATGTTGTTCCTGGTTCTGAATATAGCGAATGATCGTGTCGAGTTGAGAATGTCCGTACGAAAAAGCGCCGTAGCCTTCCTGCCAGCTAAACCTTCCGCGAACCCATTTCTTCTTGTTGATGAAATTCGAGGAATCGGCCTTGATGTCTCGGACCAAATCAGCCAGGGCCATCGCCGGCTTCAGGCCAATTAGAATGTGGACATGGTCGGTCATGCCGTTGATCGAAATCAACTTCTGCCCCTTGTTCCTCACAATTCCCGTGATGTACTTGTAAAGCTCTTCCTTAAACTCCGGACGGATAAGAGAGAACCGACCATTCACCGCGAAGACAGTCTGAATGTAGATTTGGGAGAAGGTATTTGCCATGGCGTTTCTTCCTCGTTCGTTAGGAGCGCGATGTCTATAGCACGAGTTGGCCTGAACACACCCTCGCTCCTTTGGGTGCGAAATGTGCAGAACAGTCCATAGCGAGTGGTATCCGTACATCCACAACAAAATCAGCTTCATGACACTTCGTCATCGCTGCAAACGCGAACCGAATGTTCGGCAGTAGTTGTAGATATGCGCTTCTTGTTTGGGGTTTTCCAGACGGATCCAGAGCATAAGACTCTTCGTTCAATAAGGTACGCTCAGCGGTGTCAAAAGACACGGAAGAGGACGATGCGGCAGTTTGCTTCATCGCATATGTAATACCCTCAATTAGAGCGAATACGGCACGAACATACGAACGGGAGGCTTGAGAACTACCGCCATGCGCAAGCCTAGCTAGAAAGATCTTCTACGTCTGCGATCAACGTGGTGAAAAGATCCCGGAATTCTGCTATCCAGTCTTTCATATCTGGGAATATCCGTAAGGCCAGACTCAATAACCATGCACTTCCGCAATCGCCTTCAACACATCCGCCGCCTGCGGCAGGATTGCGTCTTCGAGTTGCGGCGCGTAGGCGACAAAACAATCCAGGGCGGCAACACGGCGGACGGGCGCGTCGAGGTATTCGTACAACTCGTTTGAGATGCGGGCGGCGATTTCGGCGCCATAGCCCCACGACATTGTGTCCTCGTGAGCCACGATCACGCGCGAGGTTTTCTTCACCGACTCAGCAATCGCGTTCCAATCGTAAGGATTCAACGTGCGTAGGTCGATTACTTCCACGCTGATGCCCTGCTGTTCGGCCTGCCTGGCGGCTACGAGTGAACGCTGAACCAGGGCGCCGTAAGTGATGATCGACAGATCGGTTCCTTCGCGCACGGTCTTCGCTTTGCCAAACGGGATCATGAAATCGTCGGATGGATAAGGGGATTTGTTGTAGACCTGGCGATACAGGTGTTTGTGTTCGAGAAACAGCACCGGATCGTCGCAGCGAATCGACGTCCGCAGCAGGCCGTTCGCGTCCAGCGCGTTCGACGGATAAACGACGCGCAGGCCGGGAATCTGGGTGAAGAGCGACACGCCCGATTGCGAGTGGTAAATTGCGCCACCCCTTAGATAGCCGCCGACGGGGACGCGCATCACCACGGGCGCTGAGAATTCATTGCCCGAGCGCCAGCGCATTAGCGCCAGCTCGTTGCGAATCTGGTGATACGCAGGCCAGATGTAGTCAAAGAACTGAATCTCAACGACCGGCTTCAGACCGCGCGTGGCCATGCCGACGGCGCGGCCGACAATATTCGCTTCCGCCAAAGGTGAATTAAAGACCCGCGCGCTGCCGAACTTGCGCTGCAGGTTGGCGGTGACTTTAAAGACGCCGCCTTTGCCTTTGACCAGATCGAGAGACTCTTCGCGCGAGCAGTCCGCGACGTCTTCCCCAAAGACGACGATGCGCGGATCGCGCTTCATCTCAGTATGCAGACAACGATTGATGAGATCTACCATGGTGCCCGGATTGCCGCTCAACTCCACTTTGTCTTCCGTATCAAACTCTTTCGAAGTGGGATCGACGACCGGAGAATATACAAAGTCCGTCGCCGTTTCGGGCGCGGGTTGGGGACTGGCCAAAGCGATATCGGCAGCTTCGTTGATCTCGCGATCGATTTCGTCCTTCAGTTGTTGCAACTCGTCCTGGCTCGCGATCCCGTCCTGCACCAACAGCGAGCCGAACTGCTTGATCGGGTCGTGCTTCGCGTCGGCGACACGTTCTTCTTCACACCGGTAGAGCCTTTCGTCATCGGAAAGCGAATGCGAATAAGGACGGATCACTTTCGCGTGCACGAATGACGGCCCGCGTCCCTTGCGACAATTGTCGACCGCGCGCCGCATCACGGCGAGCGACTCGATTGGATTAGTGCCGTCGCACCGTTGCCGGTAGAGGTTAGGAAGTCCTTCGATCAATTTCGACACGTCGCCACCCGCGGTTTGCACTTCCACGGGTACGCTGATCGCATAGCCGTTGTCTTCCAACAGGAACAGCACCGGCAGTTTCAAATTACAGGCGGTATTTAGCGCTTCCCAAAACTCGCCTTCGCTGCACGTGCCGTCGCCGAACGAGACGTAAACAACTTCATCGTTGTGAAAACCCTCAATCAGCTTCTTCAACTCCCTGATCAGCTTGACCCGATGACCGGCTTCGGCGCAGCCCACGGCCTGCAAGAGCTGCGTTCCCGTCGGTGATGACTGCGAAACGATATTCAGTTTTTTGTGGCCCCAGTGCGAAGGCATCTGACGGCCGTGTGAAGCTGGATCGGCTTCCGCGCCCACTGATTGAAGCAGTTGTTCGAGCGGCGTCATTCCCAGTTGCAGGCACAGCGCGCGGTCGCGATAGTAAGGATAGAACCAATCGTAGCCGGGCTTCAGACACATGCCGGCCGCCACCAGGATCGCTTCATGACCGGCGCCGCTGATCTGAAAGAAGATCCGGTTCTGGCCCTTCATCTGGATTTCCTTGTCGTCCAGCCGGCGAGAGAGATACATCGTGCGAAAGATCTTCAGCATCTGTTCGCGACTGAGCGTGGGCTGCTGCTGCGGCTTCTGCTGTTGCTTCGGCGGTTGCCTTTGCTGTTGTCTACCGGGCGCGGGGACTGGTTTGATGGGAGGTAGTGCCGCGACTGGTTTGATTGCGGGCGGAGCGACCGGCTTAGGCTCGGGCTTTGGCACAGCCTCTGCCGCGAAAGTCTGTTCAGGGGGATCGCCCTCAGATTTCTTTACCAGTCTTAAGACTTTCAGGTCACTCATGATTGTTTAAGCCGCGTAGCGGCCAAATGTTTGGAGTACCGCCTTTGGGCGGAAACGTTGAACCGGAGAGGATTCCGCCTGAAGGCGGTACTCCGAACTCAGGCCTACGGCACTGAAAACTCGCTTTCTAAGATAGCCCGGTATTCTTCGGCCATCCCCGGATGGCCGTGCGCCGTGGCCGCATCGCGGCCGCGCTGAAAAGCCTCACGCGCTTTATCACTCTGCTTCGTGCGCTCGTAAGCCCGCGCCAGCATCCCGAACGCGTTACCTTCATCATCGGCGGAAGCGAGATACCGCTCGAGCGTGGCAATCAACTTCGCTTCGTCGCCGGCCTTTTCATATTCTTTCGCCAGTCCGAACAGCACCATCGTATTGGCTGGATCTCCGGCGAGCATTTGCTCAAAGATTTCGATTCGTGATTCAGCCATTGTCTAAACCTGACTGAGAAAATCTACATCATCTGTATCCGGACGGGCGTTGTACGCAATCGCCATCACGGCGCCGCCATACAAACAAATCTCGCCCTTGATATCCATCGAGCGGAGTTCTTCATTCAACTCTGTCAAATAGCGCTCAATCTCTTCTGCATTCACTTGCTGCGCCGCTTTCACTTCCCGCCAATAATCAACTTCGCGATCGTCTGTAACTGCATATTCGAAGTGCCCTCGTAGATCGCGCCGATCTTCGAATCGCGCCAGAACTTCTCGACCGGATAGTCCTTCACATAGCCATAGCCGCCGTGAAGCTCGATCGCTTTCGAGGCGATGCGTTCGGCGGCCCGCGATGAATAGAGCTTGGCCATGGCGGCTTCTTTGACGAAGTTCTGTCCGGCGTCTTTCATGCGGGCGGCGTTATAAACCATCAGCCGCGCGGCCTCCAGGTCTGTGGCCATCTCAGCCAGTTGAAACTGCACGCCCTGGAACTCGTTGATGGACTTACCGAATTGTTGACGCTCAGCCGTGTAGCGCAAAGAGCTCATCAGCGCGCCTGCACCGATGCCGATCATCTGCGCACCGATGCCGATGCGGCCTTCGTTCAGAGTTTCAATCGAAGTCTTGTAGCCTTTACCGACTTCGCCCAGCACGTTTTCTTTCGGCACCGGACAATCTTCCAAAATCAATTCCGTCGTCGACGACGCGCGAATGCCGAGCTTGTTTTCCTTTTTGCCGACTGAGAACCCCGCAGAGCCCTTCTCAACGATGAAGGCCGTGATGCCGCGATAGCCGGCTTCGGGATTTGCGTTGGCGAACACGATGAAAATCTCAGCTTCCTTGCCATTGGTGATCCAGAGCTTGCGCCCATTCAAGACAAAGTGATCGCCGCGATCGACGGCGCGTGTCTGCATGGCGAACGCGTCCGAGCCTGAGCCGGCTTCGCTGAGGGCGTAGGCTCCAACTTTCTCGCTCGCCAACTGCGTCAGATATTTTTGCTTTTGCTCCGGATTACCCCATCGTATGATCGCGTTGTTGACCAGAGTATTCTGCACGTCGACCAGGACGCCCACGGAAGCATCGACGCGGGAAAGTTCTTCGACGGCCAGGATCGCCTGAAAGAACGAGCCCCCGGCGCCGCCGAATTCCTCCGGCGTTTCAATCCCCATCAGTCCCAAATCGAAGCATTGCTTCATCAGGGCGGGATCGAGATGGCCCTGCTCGTCCATCTCTTCGACCCGTTTGCGGATCTCACCCTCGGCAAACTCGCGCACGCTGGCGCGGAACATTTGTTCGTCTTCAGAGAGCGTCGTCAGCGGACGTGCGATTGATTGTTCGATTACAGTTTGACTTTGACTCATGTGTGACTTTGATCCGCGGGAAAATCGATCGGCCTTGAATCGACATCATAATAAACGGGCAGACCAAAAGGCAAAACCGGACGAGTGAGTGGCACAGACTTCAGTCTGTGATCTCGTACATGGGATTACACAGACCGAAAGTCTGTGCCACTGACATCTATGCACTTGTCGCATTAAGCCTGCGCTTAGGCTCAACAACTCGCGCGTTTTCTCAACGCATCTTCTGCCGAACACGGGGCACAGACTTTGCTCTTTGGACTTCGCTCGAACAATGCTCTATTTTTGTTTCTTCACCAGTTCAAACCGATGAGTCAAAGGAAAGCGCAAGGATCAAAGAAGCGGTTTACTCCGCTCGGCATAGTATTCGTCGTCCTTGGTCTCGCCCTGTTCGCGTATTTCGTCAAGAAGGCCGGAGTCGGCCAAATTGCGGACGGAATCAGGAGGCTGGGCGCCGGATTTCTGCTCATTATTGCGATCTCGTCCGTGCGACAGATTGTGCGCTCGCTGGCATGGTCGCTATGCGTGGAAGGGCCTTGCCGGCTGCGTTTCTGGGACGCTTTTCGCGCGCGGGTGATGGGGGATGCAATCGGCAATGTACTTCCCTTCGCCAGTTTTGTCGTTTCTGAGCCGGCCAAGCCTGCCCTGATCCGTGATCGCGTGCCGCTGATGGCCGGCCTTTCAGCCCTGGCTATCGAGAACATTTTTTATGGCCTGTCCGTGGCGGTGTTCATCTCTTCAGGGATGGTCGCCCTGTTGTTGAGCTTTAGTCTGACGAAGGGATTGCGCCTGGCGAGCTTCATCACGGTGATCGTTATTCTGATTGTAATCACGTTGGGTATTTTGCTGATTCGCAAACAGTTGAGATTCATCAGCGGTGCGGCCCGCTTTTTTCATCGCCGCGGTCTCAACGAAAAATTGGTCGAGAAGGGACGAACGCTGGAAGATCGAATCTATGGATTCTACCAGCGCAATGGGGCGCGGTTCTTGCCGATCCTGTTGCTCGAAGTGTGCTTTCATTTGGCCGGAATATGCGAAATCTATGTAACCTTGAGCTTCATTAGCCCTCAGCAACCGCCGACCTTTCTTACTGCTTTTATTCTCGAGTCGGTGAATCGCGTGATCACCGTGGCCTTCAAGTTCATTCCGCTGCGTATGGGCGTTGACGAGGCCGGAACCGGAAAGGTTTCCAAAGTACTGTTATTCGCGGAAGCTACCGGAGTGACCCTGGCCATCGTTCGCAAGGCGCGCGATGTTTTTTGGGCCGCGGTGGGTATGGCGCTGCTGGTGCAACGCGGTCTATCATTGCGCACCGTGGCACGCGAGGCAGAGGAAGCGCTGGCCGAGCACACAAAAGGACTGGCGGGTCAAAGCGCGGCTGCCAAAGAAGTCGGCTAGCCACGGACACATGTTTTCAAAGTTGACGGTTGAAAATCCGAAACAAGATGAAGGAGGTGCGCGAACGCTTTACGCTGGTTTATGCCGGCTGTATCCGGGGACAGACGGCCGCGGAAGTTTATGCGGCACCGGCAGAGCGAATGACGCCGTGAAGCCCTCCGGCGACGCGCGACCATAGGAATGTTCAAGAAAAGATCCGTTGCCATTAGTTTTTTTGCGCTCTCTGTTCTGGCGCTGGCGTTTTCGGTCCACACCTCGGCCGGATCCGACGCCGCGCAGCGAGCGCACGTCGTCATCCTCGGGACGACCGACATGCATGGACGGATCTTCCCGATTGATTACTACACCAATAAGCCTGACAACGTGGGCATCGCGAAGATCGCGACTCTGGTAAAGGAAGCGCGCAAGAATGATCCCAATCTGCTGCTGGTGGACTCCGGAGACACGATCCAGGGCACGCCCCTCGAATACTTTCATAACAAGCGAAACAACGCGCCGCCTGATCCAATGATGCTGGCAATGAGCGCTTTGCACTATGACGCGATGACGGTCGGAAATCACGAATACAACTTCGGCTTGAAAGTTTTAGAGAAGGCGCGGAGTGAAGCAAAGTTTCCGTGGCTGTCAGCGAACACTTATGAGACGGGCGTGAAAGGCGACCCGACGAATCACTTCACGCCCTATATCATCAAGGAAGTCAACGGCGTACGCGTCGGCGTGCTTGGTTTGACGACGCCGGGCATTCCCAACTGGGAGAACGTGCCGAACTATGAAGGTCTCGAATTCAAAGAGACCGTCAGCGAAGCAAGGAAATGGGTGCCGATTCTGCGTGAACACGAGAAGGTTGATCTGGTCGCGATCGCGATGCACATGGGAATTGAGGAAAACCTGCGCACCGGTATCCAAAGTCCTTCGCAGGTTCCGAACGAAAACGCCGCCCTGGCCATTGCTCGCCAGGTCCCCGGCGTCGACGTGATTTTGATGGGTCATACACATCAAAACGAGCCGTCGCTGGTCGTTAACGGCGTGCTATTGACGCAGGCAAATCGTTGGGCCAGTCACCTCGCGCGGGTTGACGTGTATCTGGAAAAGAACAGCGACGGCCCCTGGCACGTGGTGGCGAGACAATCACGGACAATTCCCGTGACGGAAAAGACCGCGCTCGATCCGGAAATCGCGCAACTCGGCCAGCCTTACGACAAGGAAACGCAGGATTGGCTCGGTCGCCGGATCGGTGAATCGATGGAAGAGCTGACGTCGCAGGATTGTCGCTTTCGCGACACGGCGATCATCGATTTGATCCAGCGGGTGCAGCTTGAAGCGGGCAAGGCCGACGTTTCGATGGCTGCTTGCTTCAATCCGCAGGCGCACATCCCGAAAGGGCCGGTCACGGTACGCGACATCGCCGGGCTTTACGAATATGAAAATACGCTGGTTACTCTGGAACTGACGGGGCAGCAGTTAAAGGACGCCCTGGAACATTCGGCGCGCTACTTTCGCGCCTACGAAACCGGTAAGAGCCTAAACGAACTGGTCGATTCTCGCATTCCCGGATACAACTTTGATATGGCTGAGGGAGTTACTTACACTCTCGACATCACAAAGCCCTTCGGCCAGCGTATTCAGAGTTTGAGGTTCAAGGGCCAGCCACTCAGTCCCACGCAAAAGCTCCGCGTAGTAACTAACAACTATCGCGTCAATGGCGGTGGCGGCTTCACGATGTACAAAGACGCGCCGGTGGTTTATCGATCCAGTGAAGAGGTTCGTGAGTTAATCATCGATTGGGTCGAGAGGCACAAAACGATCCCGACTCAGGCGGATAACAATTGGCGGATTGTGGGAGGGCAATAGATGCCGATTTGCCAGGAGCGGCCGCACAAAATATTAACAAGGCGAAGGTGTGAATCTGAATCAGGATCCAGAATTTAAGATAACTGATCTTGAAGACGCAATTGCGGATCTGTGCTTGATTCTCATTGGCGATGACGGCCTGAAGCTTCTTGCATTGGGAACCGCGGTCCGAATAGCACCTGGGCTGGCCCTCACAGCCAAACATGTAATTTGGTCGGCTTGGACGAACCTTCAATCGTCCGTTCTCCCGAGTGGAAGCAAGCCAGTCCAACTTTCTTTTCAGATATATGCTATTAACTTTTCCGGCGAATCCGCAAACCCTGCGTTCTGGACAATTGAGCGAGTTTGGGGCCCACCTTTATCAGATCTCGCGATACTCCAGGTGCGACCTGTCTCTGAGGATATGGACCAGAAATACGCAAATGCCGGGCTCCGAATCAATGCCCTTCCGCCCAAGGTCGGTGATTCGGTGGCAGCGTTCGGCTACCCATCCTCAAGCATAGAAGCTTTTACTCGCGAACCTTTATCCATCACCTTTCGAGTTCACGCATTGACCACGAGCGGACCCGTTTTGCAAGTCTTTGATAATAGACGTGAAAGAGGGATGCTCAACTTTCCCTGTTTTGAAATCAATGCACGTTTTGAACCCGGAATGAGCGGTGGAGGCGTGTTCAACCAGGCCGGCGAATTATGCGGAATCATCTGCTCGGCACTCAGGCCCGCAGATGGTGTTAGTCACATCGCTTACGCAGCCACCTTATGGCCTGTCCTAGGGACACCCATCGATTTTGTTCCTCCTGGCTGCATTGTTAAAGGTCCATATGGCTTGTTTGAGCTGGGAAACACGGGGCTTATCGAAGTGAAAAACTGGGAGGAAATAAGAAGGCGAGTTAAAGTAATCAAAGATGAAGATGGCGAGGATCGCGCTATCTTCTCCTAAGTGAGGTGGGAACCATAAACCGCATCAATTCCAAAGCCTACCAACGCACCTTCTGATATCACTATCGACAAACTCAAGCTTATCGGACTCATGGTCCGAGCGCCGCCAGCACTTTCTCGTGAATCCCGCCAAAGGCGCCGTTCGACATAATCACGACGACGTCTCCTGAGCGCAACTCAAGCGTCAGGCTCTCTACGATCTCATCTACATCGGTGATCGCCAGAGCTGGTTTGTTTTGCGCGACTATATCATCGATCAGTTTCCCGGTGTCCAGTACGCCGCCCATCTCGGCGGCCCGCTGGGCGTCAAAGACTCGAGAGATGATTACATAGTCAGCCGCCAGGAAGGCGCTGACATAATCTTGCTGAAAAGTCGCGTGGCATGAAGTGCGGGAACGTGGTTCGAATACCGCGACAATCCGCCGGTCCTTGTACTTTAGCCGCAGGGCGCTGAGCGTTTCGCGTACCGCAGTTGGATGATGGGCGAAATCATCTATGACGGTGACGCCGTTTACCTCACCGCGAACTTCGCAGCGGCGGCGAACGCTCTTGAAAGTGACGAGCGCATCAGCTATGGCCTTGCGCTCAACTCCCCAGGCGTCGGCGGCAATGATGACCGCCAGGCAGTTACGCACGTTGAAGTCGCCGAACAGCGAAGTCTGAAATTCCGCCCACCTGGCGCCCTCACGATAGACACTGAAGCGCATCATGCCTTCCGCGTAGTCAACGTCACGCGCTTGCCACCTCGCGTCGTTGCAAGTACCAAACGTTTCCAGTTGAGTGAATAGTTTCTGTCCCATTGAAGCGACTACGTCGCGAACGGGCTGACTGTCCCAGCCGGCAATTAACTTTCCATTGTCCGGCACCAGGTTCATGAGACGACGGAAGGCGAGTTTCACCGCATCCAGATCGGGGTAGATATCCGCGTGGTCGAATTCGATGTTGTTGACGATGGCCAATTCGGGTAAGTAGTGCATGAACTTCGGACCTTTGTCGAAATACGCCGTGTCGTATTCATCGCCCTCGATAATGAAGTAGTCACCGTCGGTGACGCGAAAGCTGGCGCCAAAGTTTTGCACGACACCGCCGACGAGAAACGAGGGATTAAGTCCGCCCTGATCCGCGACCCATGCCGCGAGGCTCGTGGTCGTAGTTTTCCCGTGAGTGCCGGCGATTACCAGAGAGCGACGGCCGCGGATGAATTCTTCTTTCACAACTTCCGGAAGCGAGCGATAAAGGAGTCTGCGGTTGAGCGCACTTTCCACTTCCGGATTGCCGCGCGGAATCGCATTACCAACCACGACGCAATCCGGCGCTGCGGTGATGTGCTCTGCGTCATAACCCTGCATCAGGCGAATGCCCAAGCCTTCGAGCATCGTAGACATGGGAGGATAGACATGCTCATCAGAGCCCGTCACGCGGTGTCCGCGGCTCTGCAGCATACCCGCCAGCGAAGCCATCGCAGTGCCGCAGATTCCTATCAGGTGATAATGCATACTAACCGTCGATAACTAAGAAAGGCCTATTCGCACTCACTCGCTGGCAAGGCTCCGGCTTTGGATGCGTCGTAACCTTTCGGATGGGCAAGGTGCCACTGCCATGCCGATTCAATGATTTCGTGGAGATCGGAATGAGCAGGTCGCCAGCCCAGAAGGGAGCACGCTCTGGAAGCATCGGCGACGAGCTGCGCCGGATCGCCCTGACGACGCGGTTCAAACTTCGACTCAATCCGGCAATTTGTCACCCGACGCGCAGCTTCAATCACCTCGAGAACTGAGAAGCCGATACCGTTACCAAGGTTCAAAGAAACCGATGCGCCGTCCTTACGCAGGTAATCGAGCGCGAGTGTGTGGGCCGTCGCCAGATCGGCGACGTGGATGTAGTCGCGGACCGCGGTCCCGTCCGGGGTGGAATAATCCGACCCAAAAACCCGGACATACGGTGATAATCCGCGAGCCACGGCAAGCACATTAGGAATGAGATGAGGTTCCGGATCGTGATCTTCACCGAGGTTGTGGGTTGCTCCGGCAGCGTTGAAGTAACGCAGGGCGACGAATTTCACTCCATATGCCTGATCATAACTCTGGAGCAGGCGTTCGATGATTAGTTTGGTATGTCCATATGGATTGGCGGGACGCTGCGGATGATCTTCAGTAATCGGCACGCGCTCAGGCTCGCCATATGTCGCGCAAGTTGAGGAGAACACGATGCGACGCACACCGGACAGACGTAGTTCATCGATAAGCCCGATGCCTTGTTGCACATTGTTTTCAAAGTAACGGCCCGGGTCAGAAACAGACTCGCCCACGTACGCGAAAGCGGCAAAGTGAAGGCAGGCTTCGAGCTCATGATCGCGCGCAATCCTGGCGACCATCCGGCGATCACCGATATCTCCAGCATAGAAGGCAATCCCTGCCGGCACGGCATTGCGGTGACCGCAAGACAAATTATCGAGTACCACCACCTGCTCGCCACGCGCGTGGAGCAATTCGGCTACTACACTCCCTATATAGCCCGCGCCGCCGGTTACCAGTATCGCCATGTAGTTTTGTTCTGCGAAGAAGTTAAGTACGGCAAATTGGCCATCAGGATATCGTCACGCAGTAATTCGCTTATTGTATCTATCTGAAATCGAACTCTCCTGCGGTAAAGAAAGTGAAGTCAAACCTGTCGGCGGCAAGGCCCCTAGCTTGACTGTGCGAACTCTCGCTTGCTTTCGTTCAGTTGCTTGGCAAAATAAGCTATCGTGGGCTTCAAACCTTCGCGTAAAGGGATTGTGGGCGACCAGCCGAGGAGTTGCTGGGCGCGCGTAATATCCGGGCGGCGTTGCTGTGGATCATCCTCTGGAAGTGGCAAATATCTGGTTCGAACTGCCACCCCGCAACCGCGCGCGACCTCGTCCGCAAGCTCCTTAATCGTAAATTCGCCAGGGTTGCCGAGGTTGATTGGATCGTGCACGCCCTCCACGTTCATCAAGCGAATTAAGGCCTCGACCAGATCATCCACATAGCAGAACGAACGCGTCTGGTCGCCCGTCCCGTAGATAGTAATCTCGTCGCCACGAAGGGCCTGGACGACAAAATTCGAGACCACGCGCCCGTCGTTCTCGAGCATTCGCGGTCCGTAAGTGTTAAAGATCCGCGCGATGCGAGTGTCGACATTATTCTGCCGGTGATAGTCCATCATCAGGGTTTCAGCGATGCGCTTGCCCTCGTCATAACAAGAGCGAATCCCAACTGTATTTACATTGCCCCAATACTCTTCCGGTTGCGGATGCACCTGAGGGTTTCCATAGACTTCTGAAGTCGAGGCCTGGAGGATGCGCGCCCGGACGCGCTTGGCGAGACCCAGCATATTGATCATGCCCATGACGCTGGTTTTGACGGTCTTCACCGGGTTGTACTGATAGTGAACCGGCGAGGCCGGGCAGGCCAGGTTATAAATCTGGTCAACCTCAAGCAGAATGGGTTCGATCACATCGCGGCGCAACAGCTCAAAGCGGTGATTGTCCAACAGATGTGCGACATTCGCTCGACGGCCGGTGAAAAAGTTATCGAGACAGATGACCTCATTTCCTCCCGCGAGCAGACGCTCGCAGAGGTGCGAACCCAAAAAACCAGATCCTCCGGTCACCAGAATTCTGCGTCGGTTGCGCGACGTCATCTTTTTTGGTCCTCGTTTAACCCCTGTAACGCGATTTCACTTTTACAGACCTAATTTGCAGCACACTTGATCGACTATGACGTCGGCGTCTCGGGTCGAGCGAAAGTAAACAACTCCATAACGCGCGATAAGCACCTTCAAGATACCATTCTAAGTCGAAGCCGCCAATTCTAAACGCGGAACCAACTAACTCCCGAACGAGTAGTGGGTTAGTGGGAAAGGGCGCCACGAGCATTCCGGCCGTCGTCGGCGCGCGCATCTTCCGCGTCATTTACGGGCGGGACGCCGGTGCTTCCACTACCCGAAGCCGGCGGCTATTGCCTCTGGGGTAAAGCTTGATTTACAGTGGATAACGTTTCAGTTGTAACTACGTTATGCCAGGCAAGTAAGATCAAACGACCTCCAAAATGGAGCGAGATGCGCAAATATTTCGTCACAGGCGGGGCAGGATTTATTGGTTCAGCTTTCTTACGATTGCTGCTCGATCAGGATCCTGCGTGCGAAGTCACAAACTTTGACGCCCTCACTTATGCCGGCAATCCTGAGAATCTCGAAGGTCTTGATCGCCGCCACCTCTTTGTTAAAGGTGATATTTGTGACCGCGACGCAGTTCTGACTGCCCTACCGGCAGGGACCGACGCCGTTATTAACTTTGCGGCTGAGTCCCATGTCGATCGCAGCATCGCCTCGGCACACGAATTCCTGCGCACCAATGTTCTTGGCACACAAGTGTTGCTCGACGCCGCGATAAAGCGCCGCGTCCATCGCTTCGTGCAGGTCTCAACCGATGAGGTAATGGGCAGTTTGGCGGAAAACGAAAACACCTTTTTCCGCGAAGATTCTCCCTTCAAGCCGAACAGCCCTTACGCAGCGTCAAAGGCCGCGGCCGAGCATCTGGTGCGGGCGGCCCACCATACCTTCGGTCTGGATGCAGTAGTCACGCGATGTGGAAACAATTATGGTCCCCGCCAGTTTCCCGAAAAATTTCTTCCCCTGATGATTGCGAACGCGCTCAACGATGAACCAATTCCAGTTTATGGCGACGGCCTCAACATACGCGATTGGATCTATGTTGACGATCACTGCCGAGCAATTCTGCGCGTCCTGGAAAAGGGCCGGGCCGGTGCTGTTTACAATATTGGCGCCGGCAATGAGCGCCGGAACATCGATGTCGCAAAAAGCGTGCTTACTGTCCTGGGTAAACCGGACTCGCTGATTCGCTTTGTAAAAGATCGGCCCGGCCATGATCGGCGTTATGCAATCGACGCTTCTCTCGTTGAGAACGAACTTGGTTGGAGTCCGCGCGAAACCTGGGAAAGCGGCTTGTCCAAAACGATTGCGTGGTACCGAACGAACGCGGAGTGGGTTGAGCACGCTCGCAGTGGTGCTTATCGCGACTTTTACTCTCAGCACTACGGGATGGAGGTCGGCACGCATTGAAAGTTATCGTCACCGGAGCGAATGGATTGGTTGGTCGCGCCGTGGTCAGGCATTTCGCAAGTGAGGGCAACCGAATTGTCGGGTTGGATCATTCCGAGTTTGATATCACCGACCAGCACTACGTAGACACGGTTTTTGATCGCGAACGTCCCGAGGTTGTCATCAACTGCGCCGCCTGGACGGATGTTGACGCCTGCGAACTCGATCCACATCGCGCGCGAAAGGTAAACGCGTACGGACCTGAGTTTCTTGCGCTTGCCTCTCGTCGCCTCAACGCGCTGTTAATCACTATCTCGACCGACTATGTTTTTGACGGTGAGAAGGAAGGTTTTTACACCCAGCGCGATCAACCGCATCCGCAAAGCGCCTACGCGGTTTCAAAACTAGAGGGCGAGCAGCGCGCTCAAATCGCCTGGGCCAGGACGATCGTCGTGCGCAGCGGCTATATCTTTGGTGCCGGGGGAACGAACTTTCTTAGCCGTGTGGTCGAACGCGCTCAACGCAACGAACGCCTGCAAGCGATTAGTGATGCCTTTGGTACGCCAACGTACGCCCCCGATCTCGCCCGTCAACTTCATAGGTTGGCACAACTCGATTTGCCGGGCACCTATCATGTGGTAAACGCCGGTGAAGGCGCCAGCTTTGAAGTGTTCGCGCGCCGAGCTGTCGAAGCGGCCGGGCTGGATCCTGGCCTGGTGCAGGGAGTTAGCTTCTCCACCCTGAAGCGACCGGCTCCGCGGCCCCGCAATTCGCGGCTCCGCTGCCTGATCTCAGATGCGATCGGCCTCGACCAGCTACCCTCCTGGAAGGATGCCCTGCGCGACTTCATTACCGCCGGATCGTCCACCATAGTTGCCGGGGCCCCGAGTGGCTCAGTTTGACTTGCCTGAGAGCGTCCGTCTGTTATTATGGTCGATTGGCACGATTATTGGAGTAAGGAATAGGGTTCGAAGATGACTCAAGATCAACGTTTGATTCCGGCAGGACAAAATTTGGATCGGAGCCTGACTGAGCTCACTCAGTCAAAGCCATACAGCAAATACGACCGATACGGCGGCTCGCAACCCGAAACAAACCTGCGCGAGTATCTTTTCGTAGTTCTTAAGCGCAAATGGCTCATCATGAGTTTGGTGCTTGTGATTACGTCTCTGACGACCATCCAAGCATACCGGCAACCATCGATCTATGAAGCGGCTACGACGATCCGCATCGAAGCTAAGCCACGGAATGTCCTGCAGACCGGCCAGGTTGTAATCAATACGGCGCCGGATCCGAGTTTCTGGAACACTCAATTGAAGTTGTTGGAGAATCCTTCGCTTGCGCGTCAGGTGATTTTGACGCTCAATCTGCAGAAGGATCCGGCATTTATTGGGGGACAGGCGCAAAGCAGCATCTTCGCTTCGCTGAAGCGAATATTCTCTCGCGAGAAATCAGTTGTAGCTCCAAAATCAGGCAGTGACCCGCAGCCAATCGGCGAAGAAGAAATGAAGGATCGTCAATTCACTCAAGAGGAGTTGGCCGCGCTTGAACCTTACGAAGACGCCATCACCAGCAATCTTAAGGTCGAACCCATACAGGGAACCAGCCTGGTAACAATTAGATATCAGCACACGGACCCTGCAATGGCGCAAAAGATAGCCAACACGCTGGCCGATATGTTTGTCACAAACAACGTCGAGCGGGTCGAGTCGGGTAGCAGCAAGGCAGGAATTTTGCTGGCGCAGGAAATAGCGAAGTACCAGGACAAGACTAAGAAGGAACAAGATGCCCGTTTCGCCTTCGCCAGGGATCACGACTTGCCTTTGGGGGGGCCATCTGAAACCAACCTGGAACAAAAACGTTCAGAAACGTACAGCCAACAGCTTCTGACAGCAGAGAACGAACGCCGGAGCTTCCAGACGGCTTATGAGGCGGCGAAGAATGCTCCAGATCTTTTTTCGAATCCCGAGGTGCAGAAAGACGAACGCATAATCAAACTCCGTGAAAGAATCAGCCTGTTGAAAGATAAGCGAATCTCCTTACTTAACACGTACACAGAAGACTGGCCCGAAGTAAAGCAGGTCGAAGCCCAGATCACCGCACTCGAAGCTGAGTTGAGCAAAGCTCCTTTGGAAGTTCTGGCGTCGATGAAGGCCCGTGCTGAGGCCGCCGTGGCTCATCAAAAAAGCCTCGAGGCTGCATACAGTAAACAGCACGGTATCACCACCCAACAAACGAAGAACATAGTACAACTGAGCCAGATGACTCAGGAGTTGACGACCGATGAGCAGTATCTGAACACACTGTTACAGAAGCGGCGCGAACTCAGCACGGCCAATGGCGAAGGCACCAACGTTTCGGTATCCAACTACGGCCGGCTGCCGCACGGACCTGTGGGACCGGCACGAATGCGTAATATCATGATTGCATTCATACTCGCGCTGATAGCGGGCATCGGTCTGGCCTTCTTGCTGGACTTCCTTGACGACACCATTAAGTCGGTCGAGGATGTGGACCGTTACATTCACCTGCCGGCCCTGGCATTGATTCCCGCGGCTCGCAGCGAGAAGCGGATACGCGGCGCCGAACCAACCACTGCACCCAATGCGATGACCGCGCTTGCCCTGGTCACCGACGTGCGATCACCGCTGGCTGAGTCATATCGTCACTTGCGGACGTCTCTGTTGCTTTCATCAGCGGGAACGCCACCCAAGACGATCCTCGTCACTTCGAGTCAACCTTCGGAAGGCAAGACCACCACGGCGATTAACACCGCATTCATGCTGGCCCAGACCGGCGCCGCAGTTGTGATCATCGATTGCGACTTGCGCCGGCCGCGGCTGCACGCACACTTTAACCTGTCGAATGCACGCGGTCTCACCAATTTTCTTTCGGGTGAGTCGGATGACCTCGAGAATTTGATCCAGACTTATGACAAGCAGCCAAATCTGAAGCTGCTGCCTTCGGGTCCGATACCTCCAAACCCCGCCGAACTGCTCGGCTCTGATGAGATGCGCCGGTTGCTTACTTCGCTAGGCGAGAAATACGCACACATAATCGTGGATTCGCCGCCTGCCATCTCTTTCACAGACGCTTCGATCCTTTCGACACTCGTCGACGGAGTGATCCTCGTGATCCACGGCGGACGAAGTTCGCGTGCAGTCGTGCGCCGCGCAAAGCAGCAACTGCTTGATGTGGGAGCCAACATCTTCGGCGTGGTGCTCAATAATGTGAAGATTCACTCACATAATTACTACTACGCGGGATACTATTCCGGCTATTACAAGTCAGATTATTACACTGGCGAAGATGACGAGACCGAGGGCGCTGCCGCGACCCAGGGCTGATCGCCCCAACTATCCGGACGGCGGTCGCGTGGGCCATCCCCTTGCGATTATTTTTGCGGTTGCCCGGCCCAGGTTCCGAAACATTCCGACGCGTGATTTTTTCTTTCTCATGCGAGGCGGTGGCTTCGCCATCAATTCATGATTGGACAGTTTTGCGTAATCGCCCCTGACGTTAAGCTCGGACGCGAGGTGACGATTTACAACTTCGTCAACCTCTATGGTTGTGACATTGGCGACGGCACGAAGATTGGATCGTTCGTCGAGATTCAGAAGGGGGCCCGGGTCGGACGCAACTGCAAAGTCTCAAGCCATACGTTCATCTGTGAAGGTGTGACTATCGAAGACGAAGTCTTCATCGGCCACGGTGTCATTTTCATCAACGATAAGTATCCGCACGCCACGAGTGCGCGCGGCTTCTTGCAGACCGACAGTGACTGGGAGGTTGTGCCGACCACGGTCAAGCGTGGCGCCAGCATCGGCAGCGGCGCGACCGTCCTCTGCGGCGTGACCATCGGCGAGCGGGTGATCGTCGGCGCGGGCGCGGTGGTAACCAGCGACGTTCAGGCAGGTGCAACAGTCGCCGGAAATCCTGCTCGCATCATATCGGAATGATTCCCTTCGCAGATCTCCATCACTCGGTAGACCGACCGACCTTTCCTTCCCTTCATTTTTGCTTGATTGGCGGTTATGCTCTGGCCCTATGAGCGCGATTAGCATCGGCGTGGTTGGCTGCGGCTACTGGGGGCCGAACCTGATGCGCAATTTTGCTGAGAACGAAGGCGCGCAGCTTCGCTGGATTTGTGATCTGGACGAACGGCGCCTGAGTGCAATGGGCCGGCGTTATCCCGCAGCACAAACCACCAGTGACTACGTGGAACTCCTCGCCGATCCTCAGCTCGATGCCATCGCGGTAGTCACACCGGTTGCAACTCACTTTCAAATCGCGAAACAAGCCCTCAGCGCCGGCAAGCATGTACTGGTAGAAAAACCTCTGACCTCGACTGCGCGTGAAGCAGAAGAGTTGATCGATCTTGCGGGGCGCAACGGCCGAACGCTGATGGTCGATCACACATTCGTTTACACCGGCGCCGTGCGCAAAATGAAAGAGATCCTCGCGGGTGGCGAGTTGGGTGAGTTGCTTTATTTCGACTCTGTGCGCATCAACCTGGGATTGTTTCAGCCGGACATCAACGTACTTTGGGACCTGGCGCCTCACGATCTATCGATCATGGATTACCTGATCGAGCGTCAGCCGCAGGCGGTCAGCGCGATTGGCAGTTGTCACATCGAACAGGGCATTGAGAATATCGCTTATCTGATCATGCACTTTGCGGATGACTTCATTGCGCATTTTCATTTCAACTGGCTGGCGCCGGTCAAGATTCGCCGTACGATGATCGCCGGCGCCAGCAAGATGATCCTTTACGACGACATTGAACCGACTGAGAAAGTGCGCGTCTATGACAAAGGCGTGACTACGAACCGCACAGGAGATCGCGAAGCTGATTATCAAAGGTTAGTGAGTTATCGCACCGGCGATGTGTGGGCGCCAAAGCTCGATTCGACGGAAGCATTGTGCTACGTGGTCGGCGAATTTCTGGATTCAATTCGCACCGCACGACGCCCTTTGACCGACGGCGAGGCAGGTCTGCGCGTGGTGCGGCTGTTGGAAGCAGCGCAGCAATCTATCAAGAACGGTGGCCAGGTACAGCTCGTACCCGCAACATGACGCCCAGCCAAATTCTGGTAAAAAGGGTTCCACTGCTCGATCTTCAGGCGCAGTTCGAGACGATCCGCGATGAGGTACGCGCAGCAGTCGATCGCGTTTTTGACTCGCAACAGTTCGTCCTTGGCGCTGAAGTGCAGGCCCTGGAAGAAGAGATCGCCCAATATTCACGGACGAAATTTGCGATTGGCTGTGCCTCGGGATCGGATGCGCTGTTGCTGGCGCTGATGTCTTCAGGAATTGGCAAGGGTGATGAAGTCATCACGACGCCGTTCAGTTTTTTTGCTACCGCCAGCTCGATTACCAGACTCGGCGCCCGGCCAGTGTTCGTCGACATCGACGCCCGCACTTTCAATCTCAATCCATCTTTGGTGGCGCCGGCGGTCACGGAACGCACCAGGGCGATCGTGCCGGTGCATATGTACGGCCAATGCGCCGAGATGGATCCGTTAATCGAGCTTAGTCAATCACGTGGCATTCCGATTATTGAAGACGCCGCGCAAGCGATCGGGGCGGAGGACCGCCGCCGACGCGCCGGCTCGATGGGAACAATTGGCTGCTTCAGTTTCTATCCGTCAAAGAACCTCGGCGGCGCCGGTGACGGTGGCATGTTGGTGACCGACAATCTCGATCACGCGCGGCGCTTAGCCAGGCTGCGCGTGCACGGTGAAGAGCGCAAGTACCATCACAAAGTCGTGGGTATCAACAGCCGGCTCGATGCTTTGCAAGCGGCCGTGCTGCGTGTGAAGTTACCGCATCTTGATGATTGGTCGACTGGGCGGCAGAGGAAAGCGCAGCAGTATGAGTTGATGTTTGGCGACGCCGGGTTAAGTGAAAAGGTCGAGCTGCCTTTCGTCAGAAGTAACGCACGCCACGTCTTTCATCAGTTTATGATCCGCGTGCGTGACGGAAAGCGCGATGCTTTGCGCACGCATCTGCTCGAACGCGGCGTAGGCACGGACGTCTACTATCCGGTGCCGCTGCATTTGCAGGAGTGCTTTGCTTTTCTTGGTTACAAAGAAGGTGATTTTCCGGTTGCCGAGCTGGCAGCGAAAGAAACGCTGGCCTTACCAGTCTATCCGGAGCTAACCGACGAGCAGCAGGATCATGTGGTGAGCTCTATCGCGAAGTTTTTTCGAAGTTGAATTCGTTTGCGTGACGCCCGAATTAACCCGCGCCGAGCGAACAGCCTTCAATCTACATCAGAGGAGGCTTCATGAAAACCATGCTATCGAGGCGTCGAGTGGAATGAGTTGTTGGATTGCGGTCTATTGTCCAATCTGGTTGAGGCGATTGCACTCTTGGCAAAGCGGCTTGCCCCCCGTTCCCTGTCGGAGGTGCTCAGGGTCAATGTTGTTGCCGGTATTGCATCCAGGGCTGTCGTGATACACAGATTGTTCGATGGAATGCCACGGAGACTTTTTCGCTGATCGGTTGCGAGTCCGCGCCATTGACTTGTTGGGCGCAGGCTGACTGACAGCCTTTTCTTTGGCGGGCCGATTCCAACTTGCTGACCAATCGTCAAAGGCAACAACTTCTTCTCCATCCACAATCAGCGTATAAAGATGTTCGTCAGGAAAATCATTGAGCCGAATGACACACTTCTCGCCTTCAAACTTAGCTGCAAACGGATGGCGAGGGTCCGCCGTCCGTTTCCAATCAATGCTCTCAGCTAAATAGTTTGTTGCCGTTTTCGTTGACATATATTTTGCTCGGTCAAATTATAGTCCAAACTTCTTACTTACGCCTTTATTTGTGCGATACGAACCTTCGATGATTGCTTCATAAACGGCGTTTCCTCTTAATCCGCTGCCCCGACATTCCTTAACCAAGAATTCAAAAGTCGGTCCGTCTGGGTTCCCGTATTCTACAATATCTCTTGCTTCCAACATCTCGACTTCTTCCGGATCAGCCATCATCGCTCGTGCCTTCAGGCGCGCTTCGTGTCTGATTCGCCATGCTTTTTTCGCACGCTCTTTCGCCGAAAGTCCCTGCGCGAGCCATTGCTTATTCAATTCATGAATGAGAGCGACTTCCTTCAAATACCACTTTCGTATTTCGGCGTTGGTTTTCGGTGGATCGCTCATGAGAGTTTATTAGTAGCGGCGCGGCAGCGGCGCTTTGGTTAGGAGTTGCCGTATACCGCATGCCGTCGGTTGAACTCAATATCACGCGACTGCTTTGCCACATGCGAGAGGAAGTAGATCAAAGCGAAGATCCCATCGGGATCAGGATCTGACGTCCGGCGGTCGAGCAAGCGTGCTATTCGAACGTCATCCACTGGCTTTGAGTTCGCAACCCAGTCTGGTTCAAGAGCCTCGCCAAAGAGGGGTTTGGGATGTGCCCTATACTACTAATCATCCGTTAAAAGTGCCACCGATCATTACGAATCGCCGTACATACGACGCGTTCAACTACACCGCTCCCCAGCGCACCTTATTCGTGGCTGAGGTGTGTTTCGTCTCGCGGGCCTCGGCTTCCTGCTTCGCCAGGTTTAGATCGTGATCAGTCATCAATTTCACGAGCTCGTCGAAGGTGACTTTCGGTTCCCAGCCGAGCTTGCGGCGCGCTTTGCTGGCATCTCCCAGTGACAGACCGACGTCGGCGGGACGAAAATAGCGCGGATCAATCTCGACGTATTGTTGCCAGTCGAGATCCAGATAGGTGAAGGTCGTCTCCAGAAATTCGCGCACCGAATGCGCCTCTCCTGTAGCGATCACGTAATCGTCGGGTTCGTCCGCGTTCATCATCAGCCACATTGCCTCGACATAGTCGCGAGCGTAACCCCAGTCGCGACGCGTGTCGATATTGCCCAAAGAGAGTTTTTCTTGCAGGCCGAGCTTGATGCGCGTCGCCGTGCGCGTAATCTTGCGCGACACATAGGTTTCACCACGCCGCTCTGATTCGTGATTGAAAAGAATTCCGTTACAGGCAAACAGACCGTACGATTCGCGGTAGTTAACCGTTATGTGGTAGGCATAAGCCTTGGCGCAGGCATATGGCGAGCGCGGATGAAACGGAGTCGTTTCGGTTTGTGGAGTCTCGGCCACGTTTCCGTAGAGTTCCGAGGATGATGCCTGGTAAAACTTCGAGCTCATGCCGGTTTCACGTATCGCTTCTAGAAAACGCACCGTGCCGAGACCAGTGACATTTCCAGTGTCTTCAGGTAGGTCAAAACTGAGCCCCACTTGTGACTGCGCCCCCAGATTATAAATCTCGTTCGGCTGCACCTGCCGCAGAATCGCGTTGAGAGAACTTGAATCATTCAGGTCACCGTAAACCAGACGCAAGCGCGTACCCTTCTCATGCGGGTCCTGGTAGAGATGGTCGATGCGATCGGTGTTGGAAGAAGGCGAGCGACGAATAATACCGTAAACCTCGTAGCCTTTTTCGAGCAGTAACTCAGTCAGGAACGAACCATCCTGTCCCGTGATGCCGGATATTAATGCGGTCTTGGCCATGTGCGATTAAACGTCCGGTCGATTCTCAGTAATCACCGGGAAGCTTTCGAGCTCAAAACAATTGCCGAGCGCGAGAGCATTTCAGCGGCGCAGAAGTTTTCTGATAACATAGCCACCCTTAGACTTGAAGGCAAGCTGGATAAGGGTTAAGAGCTCGATACATCCTCGCGATCTTGTTCACGATCCTGCGGGCCAAGGACTCGACATAAAGGCGGCGGCCAACTTCCGACATTGAACGGGGCATTTCCGTATGAGAGGGTGACCCTTGCGGCCGCGCAAAGTTGCAAATCCTCGCTCTTCTGAACTACCCTCTCGAATCTAAGTCTTCAGAACCTCTGCGTGAGAAAGCTGAAGTTAAGGCAAAAAGGCCGAGTCCACTGTTTCCTCGGCAACAGATAATTTGGTGTCAGAATTGATGATAAAGCAACGATCACTACGATCCGAGAGAGAGTTTGGGCTGATCGTAGGCGGCGTACTGACGTTGCTGAGCTGCTGGTGGTTGTACCGCGGAAAGTTTCCGACAGTGTCGCATATTACGTTGCCACTAGGCGGCCTGCTGGTACTTCTGGGTTTAGGCTTCCCCAAAGCTTTGGTGTGGCCCAACAGGGCGTGGATGGCCCTGGCTGAGGTGCTATCGTTCGTTACGACGCGGATCATTCTGGCGTTCGTCTTCTTCGTCATCGTCACGCCGATAGGTTTTGTGAAACGCTTATTCGGTTGGGATCCTCTGCATCGTCGCGCCGGCTCAAGCGATTCGTACTGGAGACCTTACTCTGAGCGCCAGAGGAATCCGCGCCATTATGAAAAGATGTTTTGAGGAATTGATATGTCGAAAGTACAAGTAGTCAGCGAGCTCTGGGAGTTCATGAAACAGAATAAGAAGTATTGGCTGGCGCCAATCGTGATCACTCTGGTCGCATTTGGTATCTTGCTGGTGCTGGCAAAGGGCTCGGCGATTGCGCCTTTCATCTACACGCTCTTCTAGCTGCCGTCCTTTCGTGTCAAAAATTCTCGGCATCTCTGCTTTTTATCACGACTCTGCTGCGTGCCTGGTCGCAGACGGGGAGATTATCGCCGCGGCCCAGGAGGAACGGTTCACTCGTGTCAAGCACGACTACAATTTTCCAGTTAACGCGGCTCGTTATTGTCTTCAGGAAGCAGGTATCACCGCCGATCAATTGGATTTCGTAGGCTTTTATGACAAGCCGCTGCTGAAGTTCGATCGACTGCTTGAGACTTATCTCGACTATGCGCCCTCGGGTTTTCGGTCGTTCCTCAAGTCGATGCCGCTGTGGATGAAAGAAAAGCTTTGGATGCCGGATCTCATTCGCACAGAGATGGCCAAGGCCGGTGACATCGATGATGAAAGGGCGGCAAAGAAGGCCGGAAAGAAGTTCGAGTGGAAACTCCTGTTCGGAGACCACCATGAGAGCCATGCGGCCAGCGCCTTTTATCCTTCGCCATTTGAGGAAGCCGCGATCCTGACGATCGATGGAGTCGGTGAGTGGGCCACCAGCTCGATCGGCACAGGAAAAGGTAATGAGATCACGCTCCTGAAGGAGTTGCGCTTTCCTGACAGCCTGGGACTGCTTTACAGCGCCTTCACTTACTACACGGGATTCCGGGTCAACAGCGGCGAGTACAAGGTAATGGGCCTGGCGCCATACGGCGAGCCGAAATATGTCGCTCTGATCAAGGACAAGCTGGCCGAAGTTCGCGACGACGGGAGCATTCGCATGAACCACGAGTACTTCAGTTACTCGCAGGGTTTGAGGATGACGAACGCAGCGTTTGATCGAATCTTTGAGGGTCGGCCCCGGCGGCCGGAGTCAAAGATTACCCAGCGTGAGATGGATCTGGCCCGCAGCATTCAAGTCATTACCGAAGAAGCAATGCTCAAGATGGTCCAGCACGCTCACCGGGAAACCGGTTTGAACAAACTATGCATGGCTGGTGGCGTAGCACTCAACTGTGTTGCCAACGGTCGCATCCTGCGCGAAGGTCCGTTTCAGGATATCTGGATTCAGCCTGCCGCAGGTGATGCGGGTGGTGCAGTCGGCATCGCTTTGGCGATTTGGCATCGATACCTGGGAAAAGAGCGCATGAGCGCTGAGAGATCGGGAAAGTGGCATGCGGTTCGCGATCAAAACGGCAACGGCTTGCCGCCATATCTCGATGGCATGAAGGGCTCCTACCTCGGCCCACAAAACTCAGTAGAAGAGATCGAAAACTTTCTGCAAACAAAGAGCCTGCCTTACACCAAATATTCGCGGGAGCAATTGACCGAGGTAATAGCGGAACATTTGGCGGCCGGGAAAATTATCGGTTTGCACCAGGGCCGGATGGAATTTGGTCCTCGTGCGTTGGGCGCGCGCAGCATCATCGGCGACGCTCGTTCGCCGGCGATGCAATCAGTCATGAATCTGAAGATCAAGTATCGGGAGAGTTTTCGACCCTTCGCGCCGAGTGTTCTCAGAGAGTATGTCAGTGATTGGTTTGAGCTGAGCTATGACAGCCCTTACATGATGCTCGTGGCCGATGTTGTCGAGGGCCATCGTCGCCAGATGACCGATGAAGAAGAAGAGCTTTGGGGAATAGATAAGCTGAACGTGAAGCGCTCTGAGATCCCCGCCGTCACGCACGTCGATTACTCCGCGCGTATCCAGACCGTTCGGCGCGAAACAAATCCGCTTTACTGGGAGATCATCGAGGCCTTTCGGCGGAAGACCGGATGTCCGGTCATCGTCAACACCAGTTTCAATGTGCGCGGCGAGCCGATCGTCTGCACGCCGGAAGACAGTTATCGTTGCTTTATGCGGACTGAGATGGATTATCTGGTGCTCGAGACCTGCGTATTGGACAAGAAAACCCAGCCGAGCTTTGCAGAGGAAACCGATTGGCGTTCTCAGTTTACACTCGACTGACGCATCCTGGCATTGACGGCAAACCGTCGTCGTTGAAAGACTCGCCGACGCTTACGCGCGGGTTGGTTCTGGCTTTTTCGAGGTTCCAACAAAGCCGATAGCTTCCGCAGCGCGAGCATGAACCATCTGTTTTCATAACAAAAGCAGCAAATCGAGGTAGATCTCAAACTGGCTTGACCGGGGTTGTCCGCAAATAGTGTTGCTGCTAAACTCCTTGCTCGAACCTCAAGCAGTCCTTTAGTACCTAACTAATTGGAGGAATGGTTTTACCCGGCAGATGAAGACTGCACCCCGCCTTCATTCGAAGAGGCGAGTAAAATCGCAGTGAGCCCGAATAATACCGCACCAGTGATGGGAGTCACCGTACCAGTTTCACCCGGCTTTGCCGAGGCAGAAAAACGGCCGCTTTTGCCGGATCAACCTATTGTCACGATTGAGCCGGGCAAGTTCTGGGTGGCTTTGGATCTGCGCGGGCTCTGGGCGTATCGAGAGTTGCTATACTTTTTGACCTGGCGAGACGTGAAGGTGCGCTACAAACAGACCTTGCTGGGCGCCACGTGGGCCATCATCCAGCCTCTGTTTACGATGATTATTTTCACTCTTCTGTTTGGCAGACTAGCGGGCATAAAGTCTGACAACATTCCCTATCCAATCTTTGCCTACGCCGGACTGTTGCCCTGGACGTTCCTTTCGAATGCCATAACCAGTAGCGGCAACAGTCTCGTGGGCAGCGCAAACTTAGTTACGAAAATCTATTTCCCGCGCCTGATCATTCCGTCTGCCGCGGTCGCGGCGGGATTGGTGGACTTTGTTCTGGCCTTTCTGGTCCTGATCCCACTGATGTTTTATTACCACGTATCACTGTCCGCCAAGTTGATGCTGTTGCCGGTGCTGGTTCTACTCATCACCATGTTAGCGCTTGCGGTGGGCCTGTTGATGTCAGCTCTCAATGTCAAGTACAGAGACGTGCGTTATGCTCTACCATTCTTGATTCAGTTGTGGATGTTCGTTTCGCCAATCATCTATCCCAGCAGTATGATCGGTGGAAAGCTGAAGATCTTTCTTACGCTAAATCCGTTGACTGGAATCATCGAGAATTTTCGCGCGTCCTTGTTGAATGCTCAGCTCAATTGGTCTTCTCTTGCCATCTCTGCCGCTATTACGTCAGCGCTGCTTTTGTACTCAGCTTATTCCTTCCGGAAAATGGAGAAGCACTTCGCGGACGTCGTTTAGAAATGAAGCCCATCATTAGAGTTCAGAACTTGAGCAAGTTGTATCGCATTGGGGGGCGAGAAGCACCTTACCAGACGCTCCGCGAGTCGCTTGTTCAAGCAGTTCGTTCACCCTTGAAGAGTCTGCGGCGCAACGGTAGTGGTGCAGATGGAACGATCTGGGCTGTTAAAGATGTGACCTTTGATGTTCAAGCGGGCGAAGTAGTCGGCATTATCGGTCGCAACGGGGCAGGAAAATCGACGCTGCTAAAAATCCTCTCGAGGATAACTGAACCAACGACAGGTCGAGTAGAGCTTTACGGAAGAGTGGGCAGCCTGCTCGAAGTGGGGACAGGTTTTCATCCCGAACTGACGGGGAGGGAGAACATCTTTCTCAACGGCGCTATCCTTGGGATGAAACGTGACGAAGTCCTGCGTAAGTTTGATGAGATTGTAGCGTTCGCGGAAGTGGAGAAGTTTATCGACACGCCGGTTAAACGCTATAGCAGCGGAATGTTTCTGCGGCTTGCCTTTGCAGTTGCTGCACATCTGGAACCGGAGATCCTGGTCGTAGACGAAGTGCTTGCGGTAGGTGATGCCAGCTTTCAGAGGAAATGCCTGGGAAAGATGAGCGACGTTGCGCGACAGGGCCGCACCGTCTTATTCGTGAGCCACAACATGGGCGCGATACAGGGATTGTGTAGTCGCGCGATCTGGTTGGCAAACGGCAAGATCGTTGGGCAAGGCGAGACCAATCGAGTCGTCGCCGAATACATGGATATGATTGGGCAAGACTTCACAGTCCCGGGAGAAAGCGATGCGGGCTCATTGTCAATTCAGAAGGTGTTTTTGAAGAATGAGCAAGGAGACACGACTACGAACTTTTCTTTCAACCGTCCATTGGTGATCGAGATTCACTATTGTGCTAGACGTCGAATTGAAAAGCCCTACTTTTGGATCAGCGTATCCAGCAAATTCGGTCCGCTCTTCGCGGCCAGTATGTTGTTGGATGATATGCGCCCGGATTACATTGAGGGCGAGGGTTGCGTGACATGTTTTTTTGAACGGCTTTCACTTTTGCCGCAAGTCTACAACGTCAGCATGGGTGTTCGCGGTAATGATGGCGTCAGCGTGCTTATGAAATCAACGGATGTCGGGGTCTTTCAAATAACCAGCACTCCCGAGGATCTCGGGTTTAGAGGCGAGCTGGCAGACACGATGGCTTGGGATACGTCACCCTTCGTCATACCATATAAGTGGTATTTGTCCGGTGGCTGACTGACACACATGAATTTTTAGCGAGAGGAAACGATAAGAGATGAGCTTGAGTTGGAAAGACTCCGTGGTCCTGGTCACCGGCGGCACAGGATCCTTCGGGAAGAAATTCACAGAAACGATGATGACAAAATATCATCCTAAGAAGCTAATCATCTTCAGCCGCGACGAACTGAAACAGCATGAAATGCGCCAGGTCTGGAGTGATTTGTCCAGTCAGTCGCCCGTCCGCTATTTTGTTGGCGACGTGCGCGATAAGGAGCGGCTGTATAGGGCTTTGCACGGAGTCGACATTGTGATCCACGCGGCGGCGCTGAAGCAGGTTCCAGCGTGCGAATACAATCCATTTGAGGCGGTACAGACAAATATTTTGGGCGCCAAGAATGTCATCGATGCGGCGATAGACACGGGGGTGAAGCGGGCCGTTGCTCTGAGTACCGATAAAGCTGTAAATCCGATCAATCTTTACGGCGCCAGCAAGCTAGTCGCCGAAAAACTTTTTGTCCAGGGCAATTCATACGTCGGAGGCGAGGGCACCAGATTCAGTTGTGTGCGGTACGGAAATGTGGTGGGCAGCCGCGGCAGCGTCATCCCTTTGTTCCTGAAGCAGCGACAGAGTGGAAAGGTAACGGTAACAGACGAGCGAATGACCCGATTTTGGATCACGCTTGAACAAGGCGTGGACTTCGTGATCCGTTGCGCAGAGTCGATGCATGGCGGTGAGGTCTTTGTGCCGAAGATTCCGAGCATGAAGATTATGGATTTGACCGACGCGATCGCGCCAGATTGCGAGGTGGCTTTCAACGGTATCCGGCCCGGCGAGAAGATCCATGAATCTCTGGTGTCTGCAGACGAAGCGCGCTATACGCGAGAATTTGATGACATGTTCGTGATAGAGCCGATGTTTCCATGGTGGGATAAGGGTCGGTGGAGCGGCGGCAACTCCTTGCCGGACGGATTTGTCTACAACAGCGATAGTAACCCCTCCTGGCTCTCAACCGAGCAGCTAAAGACGATGGCCAATCTCATAGAGGCTGGGGGAAGTGCTGGTCATGAATCTTGAGGTAATCACAATCTCTCAAGCGCGAGCTGCGGCCGAGTACTTTCGGAGGGTCTTTTCTTGATTCTGGTTACGGGAGCCAGCGGACTTTTGGGCGCGAGTTTCGTGTCTGTGGCCCGCCAACACCATAAGCATTTGGTGCCGCTTTCTTATCAGCACTCCCTTCCTGGTTCCGGTTTGGAGTACGTAACAATCGACCTAACGAACCATCAAGAAGTAGAGAAATTGTTACATTCTCTGCGGCCTACTTGGATCGTTCATTGTGCTGCTCTAACAGATGTTGATTGCTGTGAAGAGCAACCTGAGAAAGCCTGGCTGATCAATACCACGGTTTCCCGCAATCTTGCGAGAGAGGCACGAGTTCTCGGCGCTGGCTTTGTTTATGTCTCAACTGACTCGGTATTTGACGGGGAAAAGGGCGACTATTCCGAGGATGATATTCCGAATCCTATCAACGTCTATGCCCAGTCCAAGTTTGCGGGCGAGCAAGCAGTTGTCCAGGAACTCGCCCAGAGCTTGGTCATCAGGACGAACATCTACGGATGGAACTTGCAAAAGAAGTTGAGCTTAGCTGAGTGGATGTTAGCTAGATTTGAAGCGAACCAGATGATCCCGGCGTTCGAGGACGTAATATTTAGTCCTATTCTTGTTAATGACCTAAGCGAGATTCTCCTGAACATGATGGAGCGGCGAATGACAGGCCTTTACCATGTAGCAGGTTCTGAATCATGCAGCAAACATCAGTTTGCTTTGGGTTTGGCAAAGGTGTTTGGAATGGACAGGGGATTGGTTCAAGCAACATCGATCGCCGATGCGGGCCTCAAGGCTCCCCGCCCACGAAAGACCTCACTAAGCACAGTGAAGGCTGCACGAGGCCTTGGCAAAACTATGCCGGATCTCATTTCCGGGTTACAGCATTTCAAGGCGCTCAGAGTTTTCCGGGATCCTGCAAGAATGAAAGCTTAAGGAAAAGAAGATGCCTGAGATTCATATTGGTTCACGTCGAGTTAGCAAAGATGAGCCGACGTATTTTATTGCAGACATCGCAGCTAACCACGACGGCAAACTCGATCGCGCCTTGAGATTGATTCAGCTGGCGGCTGAAGCCGGGGCAGACGCTGCGAAGTTCCAGCATTTTCGCGCCGCCAAAATTGTGAGCAAGCGGGGCTTTGAGTCGCTCGGCGGCCAACTCTCCCACCAGTCCAAGTGGCAGAAATCCGTTTTTGAGGTATATGAGGACGCCTCGCTTCAGTGGGACTGGACGAAGACGTTAAAGCAAGCGTGTGACCACGCGAAAATCGATTTCTTCTCTGCGCCTTATGATATTGAAGCGGTTGACATGCTCGATGCTTACATGCCTGCTTACAAAATTGGTTCAGGTGAAATTACCTGGATCGAAGAGTTGGAATACATCGCCGGGAAAGGTAAGCCGATCCTCCTGGCAACAGGAGCCTCAGACTTAGGCGAAGTGCAACGGGCAGTGGATGCAATTCTAAAGATCAATTCGCAGCTCTTGCTGATGCAGTGCAACACCAACTATACCGGCAGGCCAGAAAACTTTCGACACGTTCACCTGAATGTGTTGCGCACCTTCCGTGCTATGTATCCCGATATGGTTTTGGGTCTAAGTGATCACACGCCAGGACATGCGGCAGTTCTGGGTGCGGTGGCGTTGGGCGCGCGCGCGGTTGAAAAACACTTCACTGACGATTGCGGTCGTGCGGGTCCTGACCACGCCTTCGCTCTTGACCCGGTCGCGTGGCGCGACATGGTGGATCGAACGCGAGAGCTGGAGCTCGCTTTGGGTAGTGGAAACAAAGTTGTCGAGGAGAACGAAAAAGAAACCGTTGTCGTGCAGCGTCGCTGCCTTCGCGCTGCCGAGAATTTGGCAGCCGGCACCGTTCTCTCTCGCCCCGATATTGAACCTCTGAGGCCCGCGCCGCTGGACAGTATTTCACCGTACTACATACCTGACGTGATTGGTCGCACAATCCGGCGTGAAATGAAGCAAGGCGATTACTTCAAGTGGACGGAGTTAACTTGAGGCTGCTTTATTTTTCGCGTGGTTACACTACGCACGACCGTCGATTTCTGCAGGCTTTCGTTAACTCAGGATTTACGGTTAGCTATCTGCGGTTGCTCGGTGAGCGACTCGATCGTCGAAGCTTGCCAGAGGGGGTCAATGACCTGGCGTGGATTGGTGAGGACTTGCCCTTAGATAGTTTTTCGGATTATTACCACCGTTATGCTGCTCTGCGTCAAATACTCGCCGAAATACAACCAGGTGCAGTAGTCGCCGGGCCCGTCCAGACCTCCGCATTTCTGGTGGCCCTCACTCAATACCGTCCACTCATTACAATGTCGTGGGGCTCCGATTTGCTTGTACATGCTACGCAGAATTTACGAATGAGCGAAAGGACACGATACACTCTAAATCGTTCAGCGGGCGTTCTGGGGGATTGTCAAGCAGTCCGAGAGAAGGTTCATTCGTTCACAACGATGTCAGATGAGAGCATCGTGACATTCCCCTGGGGAATCGACCTCCAGCAGTTTACTCCTGGTCCATCGGCCTCGCCGCTTCGTCAGAGCCTTAATTGGCAACGAAACCCGGTTCTGATTTCTACTCGAACATGGGAGCCACTGTATTCAATCGACGTTTTGGTGAAGGCTTTTGCCGTGCTTCGTCAACGCCATCCGGAGGCTCGGCTGATTCTGCTTGGAGATGGTTCTGAAAGTAAGACGATCTTCGGACTGATTTCCGAACTACAGTTGCACAACTTCATTCACGCTCCAGGAAGAGTCGGCTACGAATTACTGCCTGATTACTTTCGGTCTGCCGACTTGTATGTCAGCTCGGCTCTGAGTGATGGCACGTCTATCTCGCTTTTGGAAGCCATGGCCTGTGGTTTACCAGTTGTGGTAACAGACTGTTTTGGAAACAGGGAATGGGTCAGGTCACAAGAGAATGGTTGGTTAGTCTCGCCCGGCGATCCTTACGCTATGGCCCGCGCATTTGAGGAAGCGCTGTCGGAGCCGCCGCGACTGCAAATGATGAAGGCGTCAAACGTTGAAAAGGCTCGTTCCAGGGCTAACTGGAATGAGAATTTTCCACAACTGGTTAAGCTCATAGAACGTGTGGCTGCCGATCATTGATCTGCGCACAGTTGAAGAGCGAGCCGGTTTGAGAGATCGAATGAAAACTGTTGCTATTGTTCAGGCGCACATGCGTTCTTCTCGACTGCCGGGTAAAGTGCTCATGGATATTGCCGGCGAGACGATGCTGGCGCGAGTGATTAGCAGGACAAAACGCTGCGAATATGTTGATAGCGTCGTTGTGGCAACATCGACCTTACCAATTGACGACGTCATTGAGCGTGCGTGCGAGAGATTAGATGTCCCCATCTTTCGTGGAAGCAATTCCGACGTCCTGGACCGATTCGTCAATGCCGCGCGAGCTTATTCTGCCGATGTGTGTGTCCGTATCACTTCAGATTGTCCGCTTCTGGATCCTGAAGTAAGCGACCATGTCATAAGTTGCTTCAAACAAGCGAACCCGGCTGTCGATTATGCTAGTAATAAGATTCCGCAATCGTATCCTCGAGGATTGGATACTGAGGTCTTCACACTTAAGGCCCTGGAAGACACCTGGAGACGAGCTACTGAACCCTACCAGCGGTCTCACGTAACAGTTTACATCTATGACAATCCGGACGAGTTCAAACTGCTGAGCGTGGTGTCGGATGCTGATCGCGCCGATTGGCGATGGACCGTTGATACCCCGGAAGATCTCGAATTCGTGCGACAGATTTATCTTCGATTGGGCGTGCATGGTAATTTTGGGTGGCGAGATGTGATTGCTCTTCTGGACGAAAGGCCGGAACTGCGCGAAATTAATCGCGGCATTGAGCAAAAACATGTGCATGAAGGTTAGTTTTTTCAAAGAGGGCTACTGGGACAAAGAAATGAAAATCATCTGCTTTATCGAGGCCCGGTTCCGCTCGACTCGTTTGCCTGGGAAAGTACTGAAGCCAATTCTGGGCAAGCCGATGTTAGAGTTGATGATCGAGCGTCTCGGGCGTGCTCGCACCATTGACGGGATTGTTGTTGCCACGACGGACGGGCCGGCGGACGAGCCCATAGTCGAGTTGGCCCGACGTCTGAAGGTGGGCGTTTTCCGCGGAAGTGAAGACGATGTGCTGGCACGCGTGCTTGGTGCGGCTCGTGCTTTTCATGCGGATGTGATCGTAGAAACGACGGGAGATTGTCCACTTCACGATCCGGCAATTATCGACAAGGTAGTTGCAGATTTCCGTATCGGAGGCGCTGACTTTGTCAGCAACGTGAGGGGCTATTCCACTCCGCGCGGAACGGACGTGCGCGTTTTCCTGACCGATGCTTTGGATGAAATCAACCGTATATCCCGGGACCTGGCAGATCACGAGCACGTCTCTCTACATTTTTGGGAGCATCCCGAGAAGTACCGACTGCGGAACGTGCTTACTGACTTTCCTCCCGAGGTGGCGCGATTGCGACTCACCGTTGACACTCCGGAAGATTTTGAACTGGTTCGGCGGATCTACGAAGATCTTTACCCGGTCAATCCGGCATTTGCTCTCGGAGATATACTAGAGTTGTTTGAGCGCCGGCCTGAACTAGTCAAAATCAATCAGCATATTATGCAAAAGGTCGTTCGCTAAGACTTAAGACTGTAACGTGGAGATTCTATGAGTACGCCTAAACTAACAAAACAACTTGAGACTTGGACTGCCGAATTTGGGAAAGAGTATACGGACCGTAATCCCGCGTCGCCCGAGGAGATGGATGCGGTTATGCAGGCTTACTACGCAGGCGTCAAGAAATCGGATATCTTTCGCAGATTCTTATCCGAAGATAGAATTCCTTCGGGCCGCGTTTTGGAAGTCGGATGCAACGTGGGGGCGCAACTTGGTATATTGAAATCAGTAAATCCTCGGCTGGAACTCTACGGCATTGACCCACAGGCGTATGCGCTGGCACGAGCCAGAGCCGCCAATCCTGATTTTCATTTTTTGCCGGCTAACGCCTTCGATCTGCCGTTTAAGGATAATTATTTTGACGCCGTAATGACTAACGACGTTCTGATTCACATTCAGCCTACGGATCTACCGGAGGCTTTAGCTGAAATCTACCGCGTTTCGAAACGATATATCTTTTGCCACGAATATTTTTCCGATGAGATCTGCGAAGTAACTTACAAAGGAAAGGCGGGTCTTCTGTGGAAAATGAATTATATGTCGCAATACTTGAGTCACTTTCCGGACCTCGCTGTCGTAGACGTGCATTACCTGGAATATCCGGATCCGGACGGAGGGCCAGCGCTGGTTGACCAGATTTGCTTGCTTGAGAAAAGGATTGCTTAGTGGGATATCGGGCCGCACTGGTTGGTTGCGGAAAAATTGGAAGTGAATTCGCAGAAGACCCGCTGATGAGCGGCGATGTTTTTACGCATGCGGAGGCATACGTGCAGTGCTCAGATACGGAACTGGTCGCTGTGTGCGATACGAATCCTCACAGATTAAGACAATGCGGCGAGCGCTGGAACGTTAGTCACCGCTATCAGAGTCTTTCGGAAATGCTCAAAAGCGAGCAGTTGGATATCGTAAGTGTCTGCACTCCCGACGCAACTCACTACGAAATCTTACGAGCATTGCTTACGAGTCGACTGACAATCAAGGCGATTCTTTGTGAAAAGCCCTTTGTAACTTCAGTCGCTGAGGCTGAAGAAGTGTTGCGCCTGGCTGCGCAACGTGATGTGGAATTGGTCGTAGTGTTCCTGCGCCGGTACGCTGAGAACATGAGAAAACTAAAAGCGTTCCTCGATCAGAGGAAACTCGGAACCATACAAGCCATTAACGGCTGGTACACCAAGGGCACTTTGCATAATGGATCTCACTGGCTTGATTTATTAAGGTTCTTGTTTGGAGAAATAGAATGGGTTGAGGCAACAAATGCGTTAAGTGAAGACGGGCCGGACCCGACGCTTGATCTACTTTTAGGTTTGACCCGAGGCGGGATGGCGAGTTTGCGCGCGTGTAGAGCGGAGCATTTCACGATCTTTGAGATGGACATAATGATGACACAGGGTCGCATTCAATTGCTCGACTCGGGTTACAATATTGTCCTTTCACGGGTTCAACCCAGTACGCGGTACTCGGGTTATTCAGAATTACATCACATTCCGGCAACCTTCGGTGATAGGCGAAGCGTCATGTTGCACGCTGTCGAGGACTTAATTACGTCACTGGAGAGCGGCGAACCGCCAGCTTCAAACGCGCGCAGCGCGTTGAGAACTCTGCGGGTTTCTCTGGCGGCTCAGCAGGCCGCGCAAACGGGTAAACGGGTTCTTCTAGACTTTGAGCACTAACTCAAGACACTCGATTACGGTGGTAGCCGGGGATGCCGGCGGGGCAAGCGCTGTTGTTCCTGTTGTGGAAATTCTTCTTTCGCAACCCGGTTATCGCGTGCATAGTTTGCTTTACAGGGAAGCTCAAAGAGTATGGGCGGGTCGCGGATTGCCTTTTGAACCACTGAAGGAAAGTACAGCGACGCAAGATGCGACACAGATGCTAACCGAATCACGCGCTGACCTCTTGTTGACCGGAACGTCATTTAACGGCATTGACCTGGAGAAGAAATTCATAGCAGCAGCGCGAAAGCTGGGTGTTCCTTCGTTAGCGGTTTTAGATTTTTGGTCGAATTACGCACTGCGATTCAGCGATCCGGAGGGCACCCTGGTGCATTTGCCCGACCGTATTGCGGTAATGGATGCCAGGGCCCTCGATGAAATGGTTGCCGCTGGATTTGATGCGAGGCAATTGGTTATTACCGGCCAACCCGCCTTGGACGATCTGATACGCTATAAAGAAACCCATACGGATGAACGACGCGCTACCCTTCGCGCGGCCCTGGGGATTCAAGATGAAGACCGTCTCGTTCTATTTGCTTCCCAACCACTAGCTGCCGTCTTCGGTGATAGTTCGGAGAGCCCGCTGTATTTGGGTTACACAGAGATTACGGTGCTCGATGTCTTGGTTAGATCTCTGGAGAGCATCGCCCGACGCCATGCGCAACGAATTAATCTAATAATTCGTCCGCACCCGCGCGAACGCGAGCAAAGCTTTGAGCTGCGCAGCGATTCTATCCGCATCCTTGTCAAGTCTGATGGCGATAGTCGGGAACTGGTGTTGGCATCGGATTTGGTTACGGGCATGACCACAATGCTCCTGGTGGAATCATGCTTCCTGGGAGTTCCGGTAGTCAGCTTGCAGCCAGGATTGCGCACCACGGATCCCCTTCCCACAAATCGAACCGGTCTTAGTCGGCCGGTTTATTCTACCAGCGAGTTTGAGCCTGGGATTGAGGATCTATTGTTCGATGAGTCAGTGCGTCAAAAAGCGATTGCAAGCCTGGCACAGTCGGGACCGCCGGGAGGCGGGGCGGAGCACGTTGCGCGGGTCATCGGTTCAATGCTCTAATGAAAACAAATACTAAATCTGGAAGAAAACTGTGAGCAAACTGGCTGTTCATGGAGGATCTCCGGTGCGCGTCCGGCCATTTCCTCCCTACATCACCATAGGTGAGGAAGAGAAGCGCGCCGTAGCAGAGGTACTGGACAGCGGAGTGCTTTCCAAGTTTCTGGGCACCTGGTCGCCTGATTTCTACGGGGGGCCGCGAGTCCAGAAGTTTGAGCGGGAATGGGCGGAGTATTTCGGCGTGAAATATGCCGTGAGCGTTAACTCAGCCACATCGGCGCTCATCGCCGCTGTGGGAGCGGCTGGGATTGGACCTGGGGATGAAGTCATCGTCTCGCCTTATACGATGACTGCTTCCGCAGCATGCGTTCTAGTCTATAACGCCATCCCAGTCTTCGCGGATATTGATCCTGATATTTTCTGTATAAGTCCGGCAACAATAAGAGCGCGGATCACACCGCACACCAGGGCTATCATCGCAGTTGACATCTTAGGTCATCCAGCCCACATGGACGGCATCATGGCCCTGGCGCGTGAACATAATCTCACGGTCATTGAAGATGCTGCACAAGCTCCGGGATCACTCTATCATGATCGTTATGCAGGCACGCTGGCGCACTTAGGCGTCTTCAGCCTGAATTATCACAAGACTATTCATACCGGTGAGGGCGGCATGATCGTAACGGATGATGGCGATCTGGCCGAGCGACTACAGTTAATTCGGAATCACGCCGAGGTAGTAGTTGGTAGTAAGGGTGTGCAGAACATAGTAAATATGCTTGGCTTCAATTTTCGTATGACGGAAATCGAAGCTGCCATCGGCAGTGAACAGCTAAAGAAACTAGAGCAACTAGTGCGGCGGCGGGTGGAAGCGGCCGATTATTTGACAGCTCGACTGGAGGGGTTACCCGGGTTAAAGCGGCCAACAGTACGGCCCGGTGTGCGCCACAGCTATTACCTTTATGGAATTCGGTACGATCAGAACGAACTTGGCATCCCTCGAGCCGATTTTGTTAGGGCGCTCCAGGCCGAGGGAATCCCGATGTCAGAAGGATATGTTGAGCCGATCTATTTACAACCACTGTACCAGAAGAGGATTGTCTACGGGTCAAACGGCTGCCCGTTCACGTGTCAGCACTATACCGGCGAAGTCAGTTATGAAAGAGGAATCTGTCCGGTTGCCGAGGAAATGTACTACCATGAAATGATGGTGGGAAACTTCTGCTATGACGGCATCACAGAGGCGGATCTGGATGATGTAGTGGATGGGATCACTAAGGTGGTTGAACACTGCGGCGAATTGAGGAGTTAGAGAGTGAAGAGACCATTTTCCTACCTGCCGTTTCTACGTGGTGAACATCTCTATTTGCGTCCTCTTGTCGCCACCGACGCGGAGGGGGCGTATGTAAGCTGGTTCAACGACAAAGAGGTTTGTGAGGGTAACTCGCATCACGTTTTTCCCTACACCACGGACGCTGCACTTTCATACATCCGTTATGCGGGAGAAACTCGTGACAGTGTGATCCTGGCGATAGTGTTACTTGAAGGAGATCAGCACATCGGCAATATTGCGCTGCAATCCATTAACCCGGTAGATCGCACCGCCGAGTTCTCTATTGTTATTGGTGACAAGACCGTGTGGGGGAAAGGCTATGCTAAAGAGGCGGCCCGTCTCTTATTTGATCATGGATTCTACTCGTTGAATCTTCACAGAATTGGCTGCGGTACCTTCCAGAATAACGAAGCGATGAAGCGCCTGGCAGCCTATTTGGGCATGAGAGAAGAAGGCCTCAGACGAGAAGCCGTCTTTAAGAACGGGCGCTACGTGAACGTAATCGAGTATGGAGTTTTAAGGAGTGAATACACGAGCCTCTGGTCACGTGTTGACCAATCGGGGAAGAAGCTATGACCGCAACTGATTTTGGTGCACCGATGTTTAAGGGCATGACCTACTGTGTGCGTTGTTGCATGCCTGAATCAAACGAAGGAATCAAATTTGACGAAATGGGAATCTGTCAGGCTTGTCAGTCAGCGGAACAGAAGATCCACATTGACTGGACAGAGCGCGAGAGGGAGTTGCGAGCACTCCTGGAGCATCACAAGAGCTTAGGCAATGACTATGATTGCATAGTGCCCATCAGTGGTGGCAAAGATAGCACCTTCCAACTTCACGTGATTACCAGGGTTTACGGCATGCGACCGCTGGCAGTAACTTTCAGCCATAGCTGGTTTAGCGAGACGGGTAAATATAATCTGCGAAATGCGATTGAGAAGTTCAACGTGGATCACGTCATGTTTACCCCGAATCGGGAATTGGTCAACAAGCTGGCTCGTGAATCACTCTTTCAGATCGGAGATTCATGTTGGCACTGCCATTCCGGCGTGGGAGCTTTCCCGTTGCAAGTTGCGGTGAAATACAAAATCCCCTTGTTGATATGGGGTGAATCAATAGCTGATATGTCGGGGCGTGCAACCCATTACAATCCGGTACTGAAGTTTGACCGCGATTACTTCACCAAAGTGTCGGCTAAGATTTATCCCGAAGGGATGGTGTCGGACGACATTACTCTCAGGGAGTTGGCCCCTTTCAAGTTGCCGTCGTACGAAGAGTTGGAAGCAGTCGGGGTTATCGGCATTCACCTTGGCGATTATCTTTTCTGGGATGACGAGCGGCAGATGGAATTCGTGCGCGACGTTTATCATTGGCGGGAAGACAAGGTCGAGGGCACCTATAAACGCTACAAGAGCGTCGAATGCCGAATGGCGGGAGTCCATGATTATACGAAGTTTCTGAAACGTGGATTCGGCCGGGGAACGGACCATGCGAGCATCGATGTGCGGGCCGGCTTGCTCACTCGAGAAGAGGCGTTCGAATTGGCAAAGCGTCATGATGTCGAGCGACCTGACGCCCTGGATTACTATCTGAAGATCACTGGATTCAGCGAAGAAGAATTCGAAGCAGTTCTTAAGGAGCACCGGCTGAATCTGGGTATTGAAGCGCTAAGCGACGACGGGTTCACGCGGACAGTCATGGACTACAGACAAAGAGTAACACCAGAGAAGGTTAGGGATTAGAAGATCTTGAGTGATCAACTATTGGGTCAGGCTCTTTTTCAACTGAGCGCCACTGAAGCCATCGATCATATAAGACGCGGTGACTTTACGGTACCGGAACTGATTGATGACTGCTTCGATCAGATCGAGCGATTGAATCCGAGCCTTCATGCGTGGGTCCATCTCGACAGGGAGCTGGCAACTCGACAGGCGCAGGCGGTGCAACAGAAGTTAAGTGAAGGGCAACCCGTTGGCGGCCTCTGCGGCGCGCCTGTCGGCGTGAAGGATGTTTTTAACACGTTCGATATGCCAACCCAGATGGGCAGCCCTATCTGGAGTGGCTTCACACCGGGAAACGATGCGCGGGTTGTGCATTACTTGCGCATGGCAGATTCAGTCATACCGGGCAAGACAGTCACAGCGGAATTTGCAGTGCACACGCCCGGTCCCACCCTCAACCCTCACAATCCGGAATACATGCCAGGCACATCGTCGAGCGGCTCGGCAGTGGCGGTGGCTGCTCATATGGTCCCGCTGGCAATCGGCACCCAAACTGCCGGTTCGATCATACGTCCGGCAAGCTACTGCGGCGTGTACGGCTTCAAGCCGTCGTTTGGATTGCTCGCCCGCACCGGGATGCTCAAAACAACTGACACGCTGGACACAGTCGGAGCTTTTGCCCGAACGATTGACGACATCAGGCTAATCTTCGACACCCTCAGGGTGGATGGGCCGGATTACCCTATCAGTCAAGCCGCCTTGAACGACGTGCAGCGGCAGCACCGGGTTGGCAAAGCGTGGCGGGTCGGCGTCGTTAAGGGACCGAAATGGAAGCACGTCGAAGACTACGCAAAGGACGCGCTGATTGCTTTTGCGCAGGCGGTAAGCAATCTGACCGGCGTTGTTGTTGAAGAGGTAACGCTCCCCGAGAGTTTTGACTCGGCGCACGAGATTCATGCCACGATCTATGACCGAACACTGGCCTACTATTTCAAAGAAGAATTCAAGCAGCACACGCTTGTTAGTTCTTTGATGTACGAGATCATAAACCGGGGAAACGACATTACTTTGGATGATTATAGGCTTGCGACGACCCGGCAGACGGGGCTGGCGAGGCAACTCGATCAGTTGTTCACCGACGACTTTGACATAATTGTGAGTCTTTCAACCGGTGGTGAGCCCCTTAAAGGATTGAGTTCAGTCGACCGCCCGGACAACTGCCTTATCTGGACCATGTGCGGCGTGCCCGCCCTGAGTGTCCCGGTATTCAAGGGGCCCAATGGCTTGCCCTACGGTGTGCAGGCGATTGCGAGACGGTATAATGACTACCTATTGTTGAACTTTGTTAGATTCTTACGGAATGAAGGGTTAGCCCCTGACGGAACAAATCCGATGCCGGCGTGTGGCCGATACGTTGACTCATAGCCCGGTCCCGGCGGGAAAAGATGTTGCGGTATAGCAAGAAGCGGAGTGCTGCAAAACAGTTGGCAGCCTCCATTTTTTACTTTTCATGCGCAAATGACATTCTGTTATGACCAGGGATGCAAGAGTATCTACTAATCTCACCTTTCTCTCCAACGCCGCGCAGGCTGTTTCGGTCAGGGACCGCTGGAATGATGACCCCGGACGTCGAGTAGCGGTGTGCCTGGACGAAGCGCTATTCACGCAAGATGATGCCGCCACCCTATTAGGGCCTGACGTGATTATCGTGGGGCGTTCTGAACTGGGATTATCACCAGAGCTGATTTTCGAAGAAACTCTGCGTCTGGCGAAAGACTTCTTTACATCAACAGATCAATCATGGCCTGCCAGAGTGGAACAGTGGCTATTGGAAAGTCACAAGCGCTGGCTTATCCATGCCGTTCATTCAGTCCGTTTGATCAGGGCTGCTTTGGAGCGTTTCCATCCTGAACAGATATGGGTACCCGATCAGGCATCCTTCTCAGTCACATTGTCTCCGGATACCGATCCCTCAAATCCACTTTTTTTCGATCTTCTCGTGTGGTTCTGCCGCCACGATAAGATAAGAGTTAAGGGAGCACCCGATGGCTTTCGAAGGGGTTTGCGACGAATCTTGCTCCCACTGAAATATGTTCTTGGTGAGCGCGTAGCCGCCATTAGGCAGCGCGGCCCGAAGTCATCTAAAGCTGGCGGCAAGCGTCCGGTCATAACCGGCAATCTCGATAATGATTTCCACCGGCAGTTTGATCTGGGAAAACTGGGTCCGTCAGCTTCCGCGATGCTCGCCTGGGTGCGGGGCACCGAATCCTTAGTTCCCGTTGAGGAGCTTTTGGGCCGTGCGGGACTTCCCGGCAACACACGATTCGCCTGGCTGTATGACGGCGCCGTGGACCTGGCTCTGCTGGGATATCCTTCAGGTGTAAAGGTGCGACCCTGGGCTGGTCTCCACTACCTGTTCAAATCTCTTCGGTATCGAGCGCGGAAGCGATCGCACCTCAGGGCAACCAGAGGCAACTATGATATTCCCTGGCGCGACCTGTTGTTCGGAGCCGGCATAGCCGATATTCACGGAGAATGCCGGGTAGCTGCTGCCTACTACTGCGTTTTCGAATATGAGCGGGCGCGCTCGGTTTTGCTTCAGTGGAAGCCGGATCTGTTCGTAACCTCTGCCGATCACTGGCCCTACTTGCCCCACTTTGCGGCCGCAAAAGATCTTGGTATCAGGACCTTATCGACGGAATCCGGACTCAGTTTTCTTCAGGACAATTTTGCGCAAAAAAAAGCGGATATCTTATGTGTCTTCGGGCAGGCCGACGCCATTAGAGTCGCTGATTCGTGGCCACAATCACAGATCGTTATGGCAGGTGATGCGCTGGCGCCCAGAACTCGGCCCACTGCTCATGTTCGCAGCAGCAGTCTTCGTCACGTGCTCTTCGTGATGTCGGGCCGCATGTTCGGCTGGTGGTTCGGCTCGTTGATATTCGACTATCCTGCCTATGTTAAGGCCTTGGCGAAGTGTATCGAGAGCCTTCAGGATCTGCCGGAAAATCTGCACGTCGTTCTAAAGAGTCATCCCGTGTCCGATTTGCATGAACTTTACGATAAGATGGTTGGTCAGCATGGGAACTTATTGGTAGAGCACCGTAGGGAACCGATGTCCGACGCTGAAATCGCGAGTTACGACGTGGCGGTCGTTTTCGGTGCGGCTACTGCATTCACCGCTGAGTTGATCCGCGCACGTCTGCCAATCGTCTACTTCAGCGGCGGACTAACGGAATTTGGTAAGAGCTATTGCAAATATGATGGGCTGGAAGTCGCAGGCAACGTCGATGAAGTAATTGAGAAGATAACGTACCTATTGGATTCGCGATCTCAGTCAGCGCGAGAAGCCACTTTGCGAAAGGCCGAACTCTTTCTGGAACGCTACCTCGACCCGAAACATCGGTCTTTTCAATCGGTGCTCGAAGAGGTTTTGGGGTACAAGTTTGAGAACCCTGCCCAATCGTCTGTAGCATGCGAAGGTGACTCGCCGCGTCCAATTGACTCCGGAGTCTCGTGGGTAGACCTTAAGGTCTGAAAAACGGGGGAGCTTAAAGTTTAGGGATAGACCTTATGGAGAGAAAATCGAAGTCCTTTCTGCTTGAAGCAAAGCACAGTTTAGGCCGAGCGAAGTATCGGCTGCTGCAGAAAGCCAGGACTGCTGGCGATCCGGAAGAAAAGCTCATGGACAGGGTGAGGCCTTACACCATGTCTTCGCGCCTCAAGCTAAAGAATCTCAAGCGTCTTGCCGAGCTTGTTAATCAGAACGAAGTGCCCGGTGATTTTGTGGAGTGTGGGACCTTTAAAGGTGGGAGCGCGGCGGTCATTTCAACCACCTTGACACCCGAACGACGGCTCTGGCTTTTTGACAGCTTTGAAGGTCTTCCCGATGTTAAGGAGATTGACGGAGTAGATTCAAAAGCATGGGTGGGAAAGTGCAGAGCAGCCGAGGACGACGTGATCGAGGCGCTGGCGAAAGTTGGTGCGTCGCCGAGTCAGTATCTACTGCGGAAAGGTTGGTTTCAGGAAACGTTTCAGCAGGAGTTACCTGAGCAGGTCGCGCTGCTGCATTGCGATGCGGATTGGTATGATTCCGTTTTGCTCACGCTGGAGACCTTCTATGAACGAATTCCACCGGGCGGGGTCGTAGTCCTGGATGACTTCGGCTGGTGGGAGGGTTGTCGAGAAGCTTTCTACGATTTTTGTTCAAAACATGCCGAGAAGCCGCTGCTGGAAAGGGTCGACTGTGATCAGGCGTATTGGGTCAAAGCCAAAACAAACAATCGGGATCACCCGGTGAATTGGTAGTTGAGCCGACTTGCATAGCTTGTGCTTCCTCTGAAACATGACCCAACAGAAACAGCCGTTCGTTTGCAACTCACAATGCACGTAGTTTTTGTGGATACGACGCTTACTACTGCTCCTACCGGAGGAGGTCAAACATTTCTGATTTCTTTGGTCCAGGCTTTGACCCAGAGGAACTGGAGAGTGTCGGTAGTTACTCAGACTGGACGCTATCGTGCAATTCAGCAGGCATTGGCGATTGCTGGGGCAGAGATAATCGAGGATCTGTGGGACGTCATTCACTTACCCGAAGAACGCGCTGAGCGCCTGGCACGCTGGGTGAATTCATCTGGCGCCAGCGTCTACGTAGTGTCAATCTCTCCGGATGCCGGTTGGCTGGCTCTGCCCTTGTTGGCTCCGAGCATTGCAACCGTTTCAATAGCACACAACGATGTCTGGGCATTCTATGGGCCACTGACTCACTATCATCCCTTCATCGACTGCGCGATAGGAGTAAGCGAGGAAACTCATCGAAGGATTATTGCCGAATCCGGAGTGCCAGCCGAGCGGGCGCGCCAAATTCCATATGGGATTGATCCCCTTTCGTCGAAAGAAATCGCTTCTCGCTTTAGCTCTGCAAGAAGAGAGAGCGATCCCCTGCGTGTCGGCTATGTCGGCCGCCTCGAACAAGCACAAAAGCGAATTATGGATTTTGTTCCACTCGCTTGTGAGCTTGAGCGACGAGGGGTTGAATTCGAGTTGCATTTGGTTGGGGATGGAAGCGACCGCGCGCGCCTGGAGCAAGAATTCAAACGACAGGCGCCTAATGCACCTGTCAAATTCTGGGGCTGGCTGTCACCAGGTGAGGTGAGGAAGCGGCTTTCGGAACTGGATGTATTTCTGTTGATGTCAGATTGTGAGGGTCTGCCGGTGGCGCTGCTGGAGGCGATGGGACATGGGCTGGCGCCGGTCGTTAGTCGTACTGCAAGTGGGAATGCACAATTAGTACGAGATGGAGAAAATGGTTTTTTGGTTGAAGTAGGAGATGTCGTCACGTTTGCCAAACGACTGGAGGCGCTCGCTCATGATGAACTCCTGCTTCGATCTCTGATGACTGGCGCATGGAAGACAGGCTGCGATTATTCAACGGAGCGAATGGTAGAGCGCTACATTACTTGCTTCGGGGAGATAACAGTTTCAGGGTTCTCGCGCGAACACCGAGACGCGCTACCAGTACCTTACCCTCTGATGGCGTCATGCACGTCCCCCTATCCAATATGGATGCGGAAGATGAAACGCCGCGTCATTTCTGCGCTCAACAAGATACGGACTGCCTCGTGGTAACCTTCGGCCCAAGTCGTTCTACCCTGATACCTGGTTTGTTGATTGCTGTAACACTCAGCGCGTTTTACAAGTTCAGGCCCCTTGCTTTCTTTTGCCGCCGGGATTTCTTGAATCGATTAGATCGTTACCGTCTCAAGGCGTGTTCGACAACGTCTTTCAGTCTATGCATAATCTACTCCTTGCGATTCCAGCAACATCTCTTCGGTGCACCCGCGGCTCACCTGAAAGGGTCTGCTGTTATGCGATAGCGAGAAAGCGCCCGCCGCTTGCTCATTGAACATCTGAGGTCATTTGTGAAAATCCTTGTCACGGGTTCCAGTGGATTAATCGGGTCTGAAGCGGTACTACATTTCGAGCGTCAGGGTCACGAAGTCACCGGCATCGATAATAATATGCGGCGCGAGTTCTTCGGCCCGGGAGGAGATACACGCTGGAACCTCGAGCGCCTCCTGGCACAAACCAGGAGATTCACACACCTGGATCTGGACATTCGCGACCGCGACAGAATTTTTTCTCTATTCAAGTCTGCTGGAACGTCACCCGCACTCTGACAGACATCTGCACTGAAATAATCGCGGCGCATCGCGAGTCAGGGCTTAAGAAGGGGGCATAGTCAGGGCTTGGTTCGACATAAGAAGGGCTGGAGCGTCGTAGCTCTTACTTTACTCTGGTTGGTTGCTGCGTACTTTTGGCTGGCTCCCATACTCAAACCCAGGGGAGTGTACGGTTGGGGGCACTACCGGCTCGTTGATATCTATCTTGGTATTCCCCTTCTCGTGATCGCGCTGTGCGCGACGATATTCATAGCCGGACCGGCAAGCCGCCGGCGCAAGCTCACATTTCAACTGGCAGCGATCTCTTTCAGCGTTCTCATCACTGTTGCACTCGCGGATTTCAGCTACGCGTTTGTTGTCGAAGGGGCCTTGACGACGTCGCACACGGACGTGTGGTTTGATGGCGATTCCATCACTCGGAAGGACAATCTGCCGGACGAGGAGCTCGGGTTCGTGCGGAAGCCTGGTGTTTACTGGCAGGGCCGACTTTCGCCCGAAGCCAGATATGTTACCTACCGAACGGACGAAAACGGGTTTCGAAATCCAGTCGGCGTGGGCAAGGCCGACGTTGTCTTCATAGGCGATTCTTTCACTGAAGGAGCCAGCGTTCCCGAAGAAGATACGTTCGTCCGGAAGTTTGGTTTGAAGTCGAAGCTCAGTGCCGTCAATCTGGGCCGCGGCAACTACGGTCCACAACAGGAACTGATCATCCTGAAAAGGTATGGTTTCAGATATGGTCCCGGTCTCGTGGTCTGGCAAATATTCGAGGGAAATGATCTCACCGACGCGCGCCACTTCGCCGATTGGAAAGCGAACCCGGGCCAACACGATTCAATATCACTGCGTTACACTAAACGGTCTTTGATTGCGCGATGGCTCGCCATGACTATACCGAAGGATCGCGGATCCCCCCGGTTCTTTGAAGAGAGAAATGGTCAAACTGGCCGGCTGTTTCTGGACTATTCTTACGTTCCCGACCAACCTGCAAGAGAGCCGCTCGGGATGGCCGAAACGAGGAAAGCAATTGAAGAGGGCTATCGTCTGTGCCAATCGCGTGGTGTTAGGCTCTTGATTATTTTCGTTCCCATTAAGGTTCGTATACTGGCCCCCTATGTCCGTTTCAGGGATGCGAGCGATCGTGATCATTATCTACCGGGTGGAAAGTTGGACAGCGGCTCGGATTTCGGCAGCGAACTGGCGAAGTTCAGCGAAGAGTTAGGATGTCCGTTCCTTGACATGACTAACGCTTTGCGTCGCCGTGCTGCAGAAGACAATCGCTTTGTTTACTCGACTGACCAGGACTCGCATCTTGATGTCGATGGGCACAGGGTCGTGGCCCAGGCCGTGGAAGAATGGACGCAGGCTAATAAAGGTACAAGCTTCGCGCGGCGGTGACGCGGGAAGACTTTTTCATCTTTGGAAAGAGGCCGTATGTCTGAAGCTCAGTTGCCATTAGTCTCCATAGTCACACCGACATACAACCAGGCCGCTTTCCTTCCCGAAACAATCGAGAGTGTTCTGGCGCAGGACTATCCGCGCATTGAGTACATCGTGATTGATGACGGCTCGACGGATGAAACTCCCGGGATACTCTCCGAATATACGGGCCGGCTGGAATGGGAAAGCCAGGCCAACACGGGGCAGACCCCCACCATCAATAAAGGTTGGGAGCGCTCGCATGGGGATATCATCACTTGGCTCAACTCGGATGACTCCTTCCTGCCAGGCGCCGTCAGCAAAGCGGTCAATTATTTTCAGCAACATCCTGATATCGATATTGTCTTTGGCGACTCTCTGTTCACATCGGCGGACGGAAGTCCGATTGAGCCTTCAAAGCCACAAGTCGGATTTGACTACTACGAGTTTGTGGCCAAATGCCACAATCCTATTCCACAGCCCTCCGCTTTCATTCGGCGATCAGTAATTGAGGACATTGGGCTGCTCGATCCTGTTTACTACTATTTCATGGACTGGGACTTCTGGTTGAGGGCGGGCATTGACCACTCGATAGCCTATTTTCCTGAATTGCTTTCAACGTATCGTCTGCATGAGGCGTCGAAGACCGTGGCGCAAGCCGTCAAAGCTGCTCCCGAACTTGAGTATATGTACCGGAAATTCTTCGCTCTGCCGAACCTTCGAGATGAAATCCGGCGCCTTGAGAAAGAGGCAATGGTGAATATGTTTTTTACCAGCGGAGGATACTACTTGCAGGGCGGGGGTCGAAAGGCGGCCAGACACATGGCGATAAAGGCACTTCAGACTCGTCCCGGCGCAATTCTCCGCCCTGACGTAGTTCATAAGTTCCTCTATTGTTTCCTAGGTGGCAGGTCATTCTATGAGCGGAGTAAGGGGATGTATTACAGAGCCAGAGAGAGTCTCGGCAGCAGTTAAGGCGATCAGATTGGTACTCTGCAAACATCGCTAAATAATCCGAGGGGACAAGCTTGCAATTCAGCGGTGGGATCAACTAGTTCTGCGTTCTTTGTGTTTATTAGGTCCAACTTCTGTTAGCATCTCGACCAGTGGAGTACTCTGATAACCCCTCATCTTCCAGTGCGATTGAAATCAGCGTCGTAGTCCCGGTACGGGACGAAGAAGACTCCATTCGTAATTTGCTGGAAGGATTGCTGAGTCAAACTTTGCCGCCAAATGAAATTGTGATCACGGATGGCGGATCGATTGACGCCACCAGAGAGATCATCGAAGAGTTCATTAGCAACGGCGCGCCGGTAAAGCTGATTCGCGAACACGATTCCCTGCCGGGACGCGCTCGCAATGTCGGAGTTGAGCATTCCCGATGTGATTGGATCGCTTTTACGGACGCCGGCACAAAACCCGCGCCTGATTGGCTGGCGTCTTTGGCCCGCAGGGTCGGCGACGGCTCGGATGTCGATGTCGTTTACGGTTCGTTTACGCCGGTTGTTGACAGCTTCTTCAAAGAATGTGCCGCCATGGCTTATCTTCCGCCGCCGGTAGAGATCGCCGGGGCCCTGACCAGGTCCAGGTCGATCGCTTCTACCCTCATGCGGCGCGATGTTTGGAAAATGGTTGGCGGGTTTCCGGAGCATTTGCGCTCAGCAGAAGACCTGCTGTTTATGCAAAGAATCGAAACGCAGGGATTTCGCGAACTGCGGGCTCCGGAAGCGATGGTGCACTGGAGTATCCAGGCAAATCTGTGGCGCACCTTCAGGCGTTTTGTAACCTACGCGCGTAACAACATTCGTGCCGGTCTGTGGCGGCAATGGCAAGCAGCGATTTTCCGGCGATATGCGGTGCTGGTCGTGATCGCTATGCCCGCGGTTTTTTTCGGACTGCGTTGGTTGCTGGTACTACTTGGGTGTTGGCTCGGGTTAATGCTGGCGCGCGCGGCTAAAGCGTTGCGTAGGAACCGCAGGATCTATCCGGCCGGACCAGGCCGCAACCTTCTGCGGTTAATAATGCTCGTGATGATCATCGCCACATTGGATCTGGCCGCGTTTATCGGCAGCCTTAATTGGTTGCTCCAGGACAAAGTTCACCTCACGGGAACGCGACGAAACGATGACCCTCAGTAACCGGCGAGTGCTCTACATTTCGTACAACGGAATGCTCGACCCCCTGGGGCAGAGCCAGGTCATACCGTATCTAAAGGAGTTGAGCGGAGCTGGTGTCAGTTTTACGTTATTGAGTTTTGAGCGATCGCACGCTTACACGCGGGAAGGACGTGAGAGATCTGACGAACTGCGAGGAGAGTTGGCAGCCAGTGGAATAGATTGGCACTGGCTCCGCTATCACAAGACGCCATCGCTGCCGGCGACGTCATACGATGTGCTCTCCGGCATAAGATACGGAAGCCGGCTGGTGCGGCGTAAGCAGATTGAAATGATCCATGCGCGCAGCCATATTCCAGCGACGATTGCGCTGCGATTAAAGCGGCGTTTCGGCGTCAAAATGATCTTCGATGTGCGCGGACTGATGGCGGATGAATACGTCGACGCAGGACACTGGCAAAAGGACTCAGTTCCATATCGAATCACGAAGTCGGTTGAACGCCGCGCGTTGGCCGGCGCGGACGGCATCGTGACGCTGACCGAGAGAATCTGGCCGATCATCAAAGAGTGGGAGGCCCTGCGAAATCACAACGTGGTCCACGAGGTCATACCCTGCTGTGCGGACCTGGAACTGTTCAGGTTCAGTCGCGGGGATCGCGATCGGCGGCGCACAGAGCTTGGGTTACAGGATCGCTTCGCAATTGTTTACAGCGGATCGATTGATGGTTGGTACTTGACGGAGAGCATGGCCGACTTTTTTGTGACGCTGCGTAAGCAAAAGGGCAATGCTCATTTTCTGTGGTTGACTCCGGCACGCCACGAACGCGTGCATGACCTGATGAGAGAGCGCGGAGTCGGCGAGTCGGACTATACCGTGTTGGCATCAACGCCGCGAGACGTGCCTTCCTATTTGTCGGCCGCCGACGTGGGTCTGGCATTCATTAAACCCTGCTTCTCGAAACTGGCTTCGTCACCGACGAAGTATGCGGAATACCTCGGCTGTGGACTCCCTTTGATTATTAATGAAGGGGTTGGCGATTCTGATGCCTTGATCACTCGCGAGAAAGTCGGCGCGCTGGTTCGTGCTTTTGTTGAACTCGAATACGCTAAAGCCTCGGCCGCCATCGAAAGTTTTGCCGGTTATCCTGAGCAAACTCGTCAACGAGCGCGTGAGGTAGCCGAAAGACTGTTTGACGTACGACGGGTCGGCGCTGAACGATATGCGCGCCTTTACGAGACCGTTTTAGATAATACAGGTTAGGGTCATGTCCGTCTCAACCCAAAAGTTGCTGGAGACACTTCGCTGCCCGAGCTGTCACGGCGTCCTTCGTCTCGACGATGCGCGCGTGCAGGACGACGGCGGCCTTTGCCTGGAATGCGCGACGTGTACACAGCAGTTTCCGGTAATCGGAGGCATTCCACGCTTGCTGCTCTCTCCGCTGCGCGAGGCCCTGATCGGTACCCAGGCGGCCGTGGGTAACGACAATCAGCAGGTCAAGACCGCGCTAAGTTTCGGTTTCGAGTGGGCTCGGTTTCCGGAAATGTACGAAGAGTGGAATCAGAGCTTTCTGAATTACATGCAACCTCACGGTCGGGAATTCTTTCGCGGCAAGAAGGTCCTGGACGCCGGTTGCGGCAGCGGCCGTTTTGCCTACTATGCCGCGAAGTACGGAGCTGAAGTTTGGGCGGTCGATCTTGGTCAAGCTGTAGAGGTCGCAAGACGCAACACCGAAGCATCCGGGAAGGTGCAGGTGATTCAGGCCGACCTCCATCGGCCGCCGTTCGCTCCTGAGAGTTTCGACTTCATTTACTCGATTGGAGTGCTGCACCACCTTCCCGACCCGGAGGCCGCTTTTCAAAACCTCCTGCGGTACTTGAAACCCGAGGGCGAGATTCAAGTTTATCTTTATTGGAGTCCGGAAGGGCAACCGATAAAGCGTGCCCTACTGGCGCTGGTGGCGGCAGCGCGCAGGGTCACGACGCGTTTGCCGCACCAGATTACCTATGTGTTGGCGTATCCGGCAGCTCTGGCTGCCTTTGCCCTTTTCGTTTGGCCTTATCGCCTGTTGAAGAAAGTTCCGGGGCTGAAGGCCATGGCTGAAGAGATTCCGATGAAGCAATATGCGAACTTTCCGTTTCGAGTTTGCGTCAACGATCAACTCGATCGCTTTTCGGCCCCGATAGAGAATCGTTACACCCGAAAGGAAGTCGAAGACTGGCTGCGGCGTGGCAATCTGGAAGATACGCAGGTTAGCCCGAGCTATGGCTGGGTGGCGACCGGGCGAAAACCCAGCAGTGGCTGAGGTCGGTTGGACGGGCCCGCGCCAGTTTCATATACTGAAAAGCCAATTCAGTTTCACCTAAGCGAAACTTCAGAAAAGCTATGCGTCTTCTTGCCATTGTGCCAAGTCTGTACGACACGTCGCCGGGCCAACGTTACCGAATTGAGCAATGGGAACCGTTGCTGCGCCAGCGGGGCGTAGAGATTACTTACGAGCCGTTCGAAAACGAAGAGCTGCACGGATTGCTCTATCAGTCGGGAAACATGGGCCGCAAACTGGCTTATGTATCGCGCCGGTTCGCCCGACGGTTTTCCGTGATCAGTTCGGCGCGCCGATATGATGCGGTCTACGTCTTTCGCGAGGCAGCGCTGCTGGGACCGCCCATCTTTGAGTGGCTGATCAAACGAGCGCGCGTGCCGATGGTCTTTGATTTTGATGACGCGATCTTTGTTTCGTACCGCAGTCCTTCGAATGGCTATCTCAGCTATCTGAAGTTTGCGGCAAAGACGAAGACGATCTGCCGGTTAGCTTCTCACGTGATGGTGGGTAATCCGTATCTCGCCGATTATGCGCGCCGGTTTAATCCCCGCGTGTCCATGATTCCCACTACTATCGACACCGAGAAATATGACGTGCGGCGGGATAAGACAGCGGGGGTGCCGGTAATCGGCTGGACCGGAAGCTTCAGCACGGTCCAGCACCTTGATACTTTGGCTGGGGCACTGCAAAAGCTGGCCCAGGACGAACGCTTTCGGCTGCGGGTAATTGGTACGCCTGAGTACCGCCTGACAGGCGTCGAAGTAGAAGCGATGCCCTGGCGCTCAGAAACTGAAGTGGACGATCTACGGCCGGTTGATGTCGGCGTAATGCCGCTACCGGATGATGCATGGAGCAAAGGCAAGTGCGGTCTGAAGGCACTTCAATTCATGGCGCTCGGCATCCCTGTTATCTGTTCGCCGGTGGGTGTCAACACAGACATCATTCAGGACGGCGAGAACGGTTTCATCGCAGACACACGGGAAGAGTGGGTCGAAAAGCTGCGACTTCTGCTGCACTCGGTAGAATTGCGAGCACGGCTGGGTCTGGCCGGCCGGGCAACAGTGGAAAAGACGTATTCGGCTATCGCCCAAGCTCCGCGTGTTTACGACGTGCTCGAATCGATCGCGTGTAGCGCCCGTGGGCGAACGCGAGCGACCGTGAATGAACCATCCCCTGCAATTCGACAGCATGGTTAGCGGAAAGCAAATCCCACATTAGGTAGCGATCAATACTATCAAAGTACAGAAGGGGTATCGGTTGGAAAAGCTGAACATATTAGTTACGGGAGGCGCCGGCTTCATTGGTTCGCATCTCACGGATGCCCTGGTCGAACTTGGGCATCGCGTGCGGGTTCTGGATTTGCTTATACCCCAGGTACACGGAAGCGGGAAAGCGCAGTACCTTAATCCGGGCGCTGAGTTCATTCATGCAGATATCTGTGACGCTCAGGCGGTCCGAAAAGCCCTGGAGGGCGTGCATGCCATCTTTCATCAGGCCGCCGAGGTGGGGGTCGGGCAATCCATGTACGAGATTCAACGTTACGTTCGGGCCAACGATCTGGGCACCGCCGTACTTCTGGAAAATCTCCTCGAGCATAAACAACGGATTAGAAAGCTTGTGGTAGCTTCGTCAATGTCGATTTATGGCGAAGGTGCGTACACCTGTACGAACTGCGGAGAGGTGTACCCACAGCTTCGACCAGCCGGCCAGTTGATCGAGCGGCGCTGGGAGATGGAGTGTCCAGGTTGCCGCGCGCAAGTTGCGCCATCAGCGACGCGCGAAGATAAGCCTTTGTTCCCCACCTCAATTTATGCAGTAACCAAACAGGATCAGGAACAGTTCTGCCTTGTTACGGGCCGTGCTTATGGAATCCCGACGGTCGCGTTGCGCTATTTCAACGTATATGGGCCGAGACAGGCGCTTTCAAACCCGTACACCGGAGTCTGTGCGATTTTCTCCGCGCGACTACTCAATAACCAGCGTCCGTTGATCTTTGAGGATGGCGAGCAGACGCGCGACTTTGTGCACGTCAGTGATATCGTGCAAGCAAACTTGCGCGCTCTGGAAACGGATCGAGCGGATTTTCGGGCAGTAAACGTAGGCACGGGTATCCCCACGTCGGTGCGACAAGTCGCGCGGCTGCTGGCCGACGGTCTGGGGAAGAATCTCGAGCCCGAGATTGTCTCCAGGTATCGCGAGGGCGACATTCGCCACTGCGTGTCAGACATCTCGCGAGCGCGCACCTTGCTGGGTTATGAACCTCGGGTCGGCCTTGCACAAGGGATACCCGAATTGTTGAAATGGGTCAGCAAGCAGGAGGCGGAAGACCAGGTGAGCAAAGCTACCACGGAATTGGAAACACGGCAGTTGGTGCGTTAAAGCCAGACGTCCAATCCCTGCGAAGTGCGCCCTCGAAAGGGAATTCCCTATGCATCGAGTGAGCAAATTCAGGCTGCTGGTGCTTGCTTTGATTGGGCTGCTTCCGTCGTTTTTGAAGCGACCATGTTACCGGTTTTTCTTCGGTTACCACATCGGCAAACGCGTCCACATTGGCTTTAGTATCATCGAAGCGCAAGCATGTACTATTAAAGACGATGTGACGATTGGTCATCTCAATGCAATCGTCGCCGTAAAGAACCTGATCGTCGGCGACCATGTGCGCATCGGGCACTTGAACATCATTCGCGGTGGGGAAGAAGTCAACCTCGGGCGTTATTCCGAGCTAATTCGCATGAACGAGATAAATGCCATTCCCGAACCCGATGCCGTGAATCCGGTCGACTCGCGGTTCGCCCTGGGCAATGGCAGCATCATTACTACGGGACACAAAATTGACTTCACGGATCGAGTCGAAATCGGACGGCGCGCGATAATCGGCGGGCGCAACTCTTCGCTGTGGACACACAATCGACAGCGCACGCAACCCATCACTATCGGCGAATTCGCGTATGTAGGGTCGGAGATTCGGATGGCGCCCGGCAGCACTCTCCCACCGCGTTGCGTGGTGGGAATCGGCGCCGTAATAACCGGAAGGATCGACGCCGAAGGATGGTTGATTGCCGGCGTACCGGCGAAGCCCATAAAGGAGTTGAGTACTGAGGACAGATTTCTGATCGAGCGTAAGACCCGCCCGGATCTGCCGGACGACGTGTAGATGGGATCGGTCGGTGACTAAAGAGAGATGAATGGTTTACTACTAGTTATCGCATTTATTTTGTTGGTAGGGGTAATGGTGGCGGCGCCCGAGAACGGCGGAACTGCCGCACTGATCGCGGTACCCGTGGCGGGGCTTGTCGGTGGGGTAATCTATAGGTCCGGAATCGATCAACGATTCCTGCTTCGCTTGTTCGTCAGTGGGTTGTTGGTGCGCGTTTTCGTAGGCACGATGATTTTCGTTTTTCAGGGCCAGACATTCTTCGGGGGTGACGCCAATACTTACGACTACTTTGGATATGCCTTGTTGAAAACCTGGGAAGGCAACAAGAATTACCAACTGGCAATTGAAATATTCTCCGGCGGCGGCGCAGGCAGCGGATGGGGCATGCTCTATATGGTGGCGGTGATTTACAAAATCGTCGGCCAAAATATGCTCGCCACTCAATATGTAAACGCCGTTCTGGGTGCAACCACGGCGCCGCTTGCCTATATGATCGCGGTGGAGATTTTCCCCAATAAGCGCGTGGCGCGGACGTGTGGACTTCTCACGGCCTTCTTTCCTTCATTGGTACTCTGGACTTCGCAAGGCCTGAAGGACGGCCCCATCATCTTTCTCCTGGCATTGTCAATGCTCGCAACGCTCAAGCTGGGAAACCGGTTTAGTTTCAAATGGGTGGCGGCCCTGTCACTTTCAATGTGCGGACTTATCACGCTGCGTTTCTATGTTTTCTACATCATCGCTCTCTCCATCGCGGTAGCCTTTATTATGGGCCGCCGCCGGCTCACGGCACAGTCTTTTGGGCGCCAGCTAATCGTCATGTTCGTATTGGGATTGGCATTGGCTTACTTCGGGGTAAGTCGCTATGCAACTCAGCAGTTTGAGTCGTATGGAACCTTTCAACAGTTACAGTTAATGCGATTGGACGCGACTCAGCGTGCGCAGTCCGGCTTTGGACAAGACGTAGACGTCTCCACACCCGAAGGGGCCCTGGGTGCAATACCACTGGGATTAAGCTATCTGATTCTGGCGCCCTTCCCCTGGCAGATGGTCTCGACGCGACAGATGATTACCTTGCCGGAGATGGTGGTGTGGTGGGCCTCGCTGCCGCTCCTGGTTCTCGGCTTGTGGTTCGCCATTAAGCATCGATTAAGAGAGGTAGCTCCGATCTTGATCTTCACCACTCTACTTACCCTTTCTTACTCGATACTGATGGGAAATGTTGGCACGGCGTACCGCCAACGTGCGCAACTGCTGGTTTTTTATTTTATCTTTGTGGCCATCGGTCTGGTCCTGGTGAAGGAGAAGAGCGAAGAGAAGGCGCGGAAGCGAATCGAAGAGAAAGCGGCCCGGCACCGGCTGCTCTGGGGTCCCGAGAAGAAAGATAAGAGGCCGTCGGATAAAGCGATCCTCACCAACTGATTTGAACATTATCGGATCGGGCCCCGGCCTTTTTCTCGAGCGTCGATCCGTCACGCGTCTGACAATGTTCGGATCTGAGTGGTGTTCTTTTCCAGAACCACAAGTTGCAGCAGGAAGTTTACGATTAAGTGAGCGCTGGTAGCGACGGCCAGGCCGAGCAATCCGTAGTGAACAAAGACCAACACTTTGATCGGTACATAAATCGTAAAGGTCCAGACGAATAGCATCGTAGGAGTCTTCGTGTCGCCCATCGCATAGAAAGCCATCGAGGTCACCTGACCAGCCGTGCCGCCGAGCAGCAATCCCGTCAGCGCCAGCATTATCCACCACAACATTCGAACATTCTGTGCCGTTATGCCGCCGTGCCCGATCAAGAGATGCAACAGAGGTTCCCCGAAAAACAGCAGAATGACGAAGGCCGCGACTGCCAGCCCCACCATCCACAATAACCGCCGGCGATAAGTGCGCCGGAAGTTGATCCAGTCGCCGGACTTCGCTGCCCGCGCCAGACGCGGAACCGTGGGGGCAGAGATCGCTTTAGTGATGATTAGGTTGATCGCCGAATAGATCTGCTGACCAATGTAGAGGAGCGATAAATTTCCCGCGATGCTCATCGAAGTCAGGAAGCGGTCAACCAGCGGATCCGACTTCGAATAAGTTTGGCCCAGAAGAAGTGGCTTAACGCGGCGCCAGGCCTCTCGCATGGCGTAGGAATCCCATTGCGGCGATTGCCAGCGTCCCAACATCGGCATAAGGAACGCGAGCTTTAACCCGAGGTTGAGGACGGTAGCCCATGCGGCCGCCGCGATCCCGTATTGCGGAAGAGTCCAGAACAGGAACAGCAACGAGAGGACGTTGGCGAAGACTGGCGAAAGTTCGGCCCAGATAAACTTCTGGCGCGCATAATAAACCGACCACAGTACTGTCACCGATGCGTTGCCGACCATGCCGAGCAATTGAATTCGACTGAGGCTGACGGTCAACAGCTTGGCTTTCTCGGAGAATCCAGGTACGAGGAGCGGGACCCAAACACCGGCAAGCACAAACAGCACGGCTCCGAGCAAGACAAAAAGGCCAGTAACACTCAGAAAAAATCCCCAGGCATCCCGCCGAAAGGTTTTTTCGTCCTCGGTTGCCAGCAGCGGAACCAGAACCTGCGTTAGCGAAAAGCTGGCCACCAGGAAGATCAACTGTGGCAGCGCACCGGAAGCAAAGAAGGCATCGGTGTCGACCCCGACGCCAAGGCGCGTCACTACATACCAGGGCATTAGGATGGCCAGCACGGCGTTACATATCGCCAGCCCTGCCAGCACGAGACTTAATTTGATCAATGGTTCAATTTTCCTGAGATTAAGAACCGAGCTTCGGACGGAGATATCAGGATCATGGATTAATTGTCAAACGACGATCTTGCGCGACTTCGCACAACGTACGTAGCTCCAGCTGCTCCGAGTACCACGATGAGCATGTAGTAAGGATAACGGAGTCGGTAAAATGCTCCGATGTTCAGGACTATAAGGCCAAGTGCCGTCAATCCAAAAACCACGGTCCCGAGCCATAACCAGACGGCAGGGTTTTTCCGCAGTCGCCAGAGACTCACAAGCGACAGCAGTTCGAGCAGGTACATGAACGATGTCACTGCCGCTTGATTTGTCCTTGATGATGGACTAGGGTTTTTGATGATCGCACTGGCGCCGCCGTTGGAGGTTGTTTGCCAGTTTCCATGAAATAGCCGGGCGCGGCAATTGTGATGGTCTGGATCACGCCGCGCAGTTGAAAGTAATCGTTTGTTCAGATGTGTGGCATAGCAGGCATTGTTTGCAGCGACGGCGCTCCGGTTGACCGCGGGTTGCTGGAAGGTATGAACGAGGCCATTCGTCATCGCGGCCCCGACGACGACGGCTTCTATTTCAGCGACGGCGTGGGACTGGCCATGCGCCGCCTTTCGATCATAGATCTGAAAAGTGGTCAACAGCCGATTCATAATCACGATCGCACCGCCTGGATCGTTTTCAACGGCGAGATTTACAACTATCGCGAACTGCGGGCGCAACTTGAAAAACTCGGTCACGGCTTTTACACCGACAGCGACACTGAAGCCATTGTTCATGCTTACGATCAATACGGAACCGACTGTCCGAAGTATCTGCGTGGCATGTTCGCGTTCGCGATCTGGGACGACCGGGCGAAATCACTTTTTCTCGCGCGTGATCGGGTCGGGAAAAAACCTCTGTTGTACGCGGAGCTCGACGGCGAATTGGTTTTCGCTTCCGAATTCAACGCGTTGCTCCAGCATCCGGGGATCAGCCGCGACGTTGATTTCGAAGCGATTCATCACTACCTGTCGTTCATTTGCGTGCCCGCTCCGCTGACCGCTTATCGCGCGATTCGCAAGCTCGAGCCGGGCCATTCGCTGCTGTGGCGAAACGGCGAAATCAAGATCGAGCGTTACTGGCAACTCGACTTTTCTAAAAAGCTAAACATCGGTGAGGAAGAAGCCGGCGAGCGGGTGGTTGAGTTGCTGCGCGAGGCCGTGCGCGTGCGCCTGATGTCGGAAGTTCCCCTGGGTGCATTCCTTTCCGGCGGCATCGATTCCAGTGCCGTCGTGGCCCTAATGGCCGAGGAGTCGTCTGAGCAGGTCAAGACCTTCTCGATCGGTTTTGAAGAGCAGGATTTCAGCGAGCTGCATCACGCGCGCCGGTTGGCCGAACACGTCGGCGCCAACCACCACGAATTCATCGTCCGGCCCGACGCCATGGAAGTTCTGCCGACCTTAGTCGAGCACTACGGCGAGCCTTTCGGTGATTCGTCGGCGATCCCCAGTTACTATGTCTCAAAAGAGACGCGCGCCTACGTGACCGTGGCCCTGAACGGTGATGGCGGCGACGAATGCTTTGCCGGTTACGAGCGCTATGCAGGGATGAGCATCGCGCAGAAATATGCCTTTCTTCCCGGCGCGCTGCGTAACGGCTTGATTGCGAATGTCGTGAACGCACTGCCCGGACTTGACGCGCGCCCTAACCTGCGAAAGGCCAGGCGTTTCGTTACCGCGGCGTCTATGCCACCGGTCGAATGCTATCTGCGTTGGGTCAGCGCGTTTGATGAGGAAATGAAGCAGAATCTGTATTCCGACAGTTTCCGGCATGAGACTGCGAACTTCCGTAGCGCGGGTATCCTTGAGCCGTGGTTCGCCAGTGCAAATGGCGCCGGCATCGTTGACGCTGCGCTGTTGACCGATACGATGACTTATCTGCCGAACGATCTGCTGGTGAAGATGGACATTGCGAGCATGACGGTCTCTCTCGAAGCGCGCTCGCCCTTCCTCGATCATCACTTGATGGAGTTTGCCGCCAGCCTGCCCGAGAACCTAAAACTACGACGAATGAAGAAAAAATACTTGCTCAAGCGCGTGCTGAAGAAGCTCGTGCCGACAGAGAACCTGAGACGCAGTAAGATGGGATTCGGGGTCCCGATTGGTCATTGGTTCCGCGGCGCCATGCAGCCGTTTCTGCGCGAGACTTTGCTTTCTGAGAAGGCCCTCTCGCGCGGTTTGTTCAAGCCTGAGATGGTGCGAAAGATTATCGATCAGCACGTCACCCGCAGAATCGATCACTCGCACCGCTTGTGGACGCTGTTGATGCTTGAGTTATGGTTTCAAAGGTTTATTGACTGATAGTTAGTTGTCAACATGCAGCAGAAGCAGTCACCAACAACTGAGACTTTTCGGCCCGGCGAGATCAAAGACGTCGTCGTACGTGATCTCCGCAAACTTAAAGATCGGAGGGGGTGGCTGTGCGAGTTGTTTCGTCATGACGAGCTGGATGCGGAATTCTTTCCGGCAATGTCTTACATCTCCTCAACCAACCCGGGCGTAGCTCGAGGACCACACGAGCACGTCGATCAAGCCGACCTTTATTGTTTCCTGGGATTCTCAAATTTCAAACTCCGCCTGTGGGACAATCGTCCCGATTCACCCACCTTCAGAAACGTTATGACGCTGATTCTTGGCGCGGACGATCAGAGAGCCGTGGTGATTCCGAAAGGGGTCGTGCATGCCTATCAGAACATAGGTGCGGTAGCAGCCATAGTAATCAATTGCCCGAACCGGCTCTACATGGGCGAGGGACGCCGCGAGCAAGTAGATGAGATTCGACACGAGGACGATCCGAACACGCCCTTTCGCATGGACTAGGCAAAAATCGTACTTTGAGCTTTGTACTTAGAACTTAGACCTTAGACCTTGGGGCTTAGAACTTAGTGCTTCGATTTCTTCCGTACGTGAATCGAGCCAACAGTCTTCATCTTCCAAGTACCAAGTTCTAAGTACTAAGTTCTAAGCACAAAGCACCTTTCGGAAATGAAAATCCTTCGCATCATCGCCCGTCTCAACGTCGGTGGGCCGGCACGTCATGTGGTCTGGCTCACTGAGGGCCTCGAGGCGGATGGATACGAAACATTGCTGGTCGCCGGAGTTGTGCCTCCGGGCGAGGATGACATGAGCTACGTGGCCGCCGCTGCGGGCGTGCAGCCTTTCATCCTGCCGCAGATGAGCCGCGAGCTCTCTCTGCGGGATGCCGTCACCATCTGGAAACTTTTCCGTCTGATGCGCCGAGAGCGGCCCGACCTTGTGCATACGCATACAGCCAAGGCAGGTACCGTCGGACGTGTTGCCGGATTGATGTATCGCTGGCTGACACCAGCGGCGCTCGTAGGAAAGCCTCGGCGCTGTGGTTTCGTGCATACTTATCACGGTCACGTTTTTCACAGTTATTACGGACGGTTGAAGACTCTTCTATTCCTCAGCGTCGAGAGATTTCTTGCCCGGTTCGCCACCGATCGCGTCATCGTTGTCAGCGAACAGCAACGCCGGGAAATCAACGAAGTGTTTCGAGTTGGCCGGCGCGAACAGTTCGCCGTAATTCCGCTCGGCATCGATATGAGTGCCTACGCGTTGTGGCAAAGCCGGCCGCAGCGCCTGCGCGCGGAGTTGAACGCGGATGACGATCACGTGCTGATTGGCATCGTCGGAAGATTGACTGAGATCAAGAATCATCGCTTGTTCCTGCAGGCAGCCGCCCTGTTAAAGAAAAACACTGCTGCAAAATTTTGCTTTGTGATCATCGGCGACGGCAATCTCCGGGGCGATCTGGAAGAGCAGGCAAAGTCGCTTGGGCTGAGCGACGGTGTTTCGTTTCTCGGGACGCGCAACGACCCGGAGGATTTTTATCCGGCGCTCGACATCGTTGCGCTGACCAGTTTGAATGAAGGCACGCCGCTTACCTTAATTGAAGCGATGGCGAACGCCCGCCCGGTCATCGCCACTTCGGTCGGAGGCGTGGTAGACCTGCTCGGCGCCTCCATCCGACAAGACGCGCAGCAAGCCGCCCTGGCGGCCGGTTACCAGCTTTGCGAGCGCGGCGTTTTGGTTGCCAGTGGCGACGCGGAAGGTTTTGCCCGCGGTCTTGCGCGCTTGGTTGAAGACGAAAAACTGCGCCGCGAGCTTGGTAAGAATGGACTTGATTTTGTCGCGAGCAACTACGCGAAAGAGCGGCTGTTGCGGGATGTGTCTGGGTTGTATCGCGAACTGACTTAATGCTGGGAGCGCGGACGTCCCGTCCGCACTGAGCGGATTCTGTTTGGAGTACCGCCTTCAGGCGGCGTTCCTTCTTTACTACGACCTTCCGCCTGAAGGCGGTACTCCAAACTTAGCGCTCCCGGCACCCACCCGCCTTCGAGGCCGAGTCGCTAATGTTTGTGTTAGACTCTCCGTTCGAAATCTCCAGCACTCTTCTTGAAAGGACCTTCATTTGCGAGTTCTGATTACGGGCGGAGCGGGTTTTATCGGCTCTCATCTTTCCGACGCGTGTCTGCGACGCGGCGACGAAGTACTCATTATCGACGATCTTTCCACCGGCAGCATCGAAAACATTCGCCATCTGAAAGAGCATCCGCGCTTTCATTACACCATCGAGAGTGTGCACAACCAGCCGCTGGTCGCTGAGCTGGTCGATCAGTGCGAGGTCATCTTTCATCTCGCGGCGGCCGTCGGAGTGAAGCTGATTGTGGAAAGCCCCGTGCGCACCATCGAGACCAACGTGCGCGGCACCGAGGTAGTTCTCGCCCTGGCCAACAAGAAGAAGAAGAAAGTTTTGATCGCCTCGACGTCGGAAGTTTACGGCCTGAGCACTGAGGTTCCGTTTCGCGAAGACGGTAACCTGGTCATGGGCGCGACGACTAAGGGACGTTGGAGTTATGCCTGTTCAAAAGCCATCGACGAATTCCTCGCACTCGCTTACTGGCGCGAGAAGAAGTTGCCGACAGTGGTGGTGCGCCTTTTCAACACGGTCGGTCCGCGACAGACCGGGCAGTACGGTATGGTGATTCCCACGTTCGTGAAGCAGGCGCTTTCGGGCCGGCCGATCACCGTTTACGGCAGCGGTGAGCAAACGCGTTGCTTCTGTTATGTGGGTGATGTCGTGGGCGCGCTGATGAAATTGATGGATGACGACAAGGCCGTGGGCGAAGTCTTCAATGTCGGATCAAATCAGGAAATCACGATCTCTGACCTTGCCTGGAAGGTCAAAGAGCTGACCAGCTCGGAATCCGAGATCGTTCTGGTCCCTTACGATGAAGCTTACGAAGAAGGCTTTGAAGACATGCCGCGGCGCGTTCCCGACATCTCGAAAGTAAACGCCCAGGTCGGCTTCAAACCGCAGATGGACCTCGAGGGAATCCTGAAATCGGTGATCGACTTTCACAGCGGTCAGCAGGGACAGGAAAACAAAGGGACCGCAGCCCAGGGCTAACAAGCGCATTGACCTCACTCGGATGACTTTCCGCTCTCTGAGTTAAGGCCACACAGCAAAGTCCGGTGACTTGCCTTTGCCGCCCTAATCGAATAGCTTTTTATCTCGTCGATTTCAATCCATGCTTCCCTTTAGCGCCGCTAGTTTAGTTCCGCCCGCAGTGTCGTTTGCCCTGGCCCTGGGACTGACGCCTGTGGTGCGCGTCCTGGCGCGGCGCTGGGGGTTTGTAGCCAAGCCGAAAATCGATCGCTGGCACAAGAACCCCACCGCGATGATGGGTGGCGTGGGGATCTGGCTGGCCGTGATCGGGACCTGGCTCGCCCTGGTTCCGCATACCCAGCAAGCGTGGGTGGTCGTCGGCGCTGCCTCGTTTCTGTTCTTTGTCGGATTGATCGATGACTGGCTGCACGTTAAGCCATACCAGAAACTGATCGGCCAGGTTATCGGGGCGGCCATTGTCGTCAATTATGGATTAGTGCTGCCCTGGACTCGCTCGCTGCCGGCGAACATGGTGATTACGATCTTCTGGTTAATCGGCATCACTAATGCGATCAACCTGCTCGACAACATGGACGGTTTGGCCACCGGAATTGCGGCCATTGCGTCGTGCTTTCTCACCTACAACTTTGTCACGGGCAACCAGTGGACCGAAGCCGTGATGATGGCAGTGTTCGCGGCCGCGCTGCTGGGATTTCTGGTTTACAACTCGAATCCGGCATCGATCTTCATGGGCGACAGCGGATCGATGTTCATCGGATTCTTTCTGGCCAGTGCGGCCCTGGTTAATGTGACGGGTGGTCGCTCGCGTAGCTTTGTTCCGGTACTCGCGGTACCCATCCTCGTCCTGTTCATTCCGATTTTTGACACGACGTTTGTGACGATCCTGCGCAAGCTGTCCGGGCGGGCAGCTTCGCAAGGCGGGCGTGATCACACGTCGCACCGGCTGGTGGCCCTGGGAATGTCTGAGCGTCGTGCTGTCTGGATGCTTTATGGTCTGGCAGGACTCTCGGGCTTGCTGGCGATCATGGTGCGACAGGTGAAAACCGACGTGAGCCTTGCCCTGTTGGCCGGATTTACCCTGGTGTTGACGTTGCTCGGCGTATATCTCGCCGGAGTAAAGGGATACGACGAGGAAGAACAACTCCGCGCGGCTCGGGATAAGCCGCTGTTCGCGTTTCTTGTTGACTTCTCTTACAAGCGCCGGATTTTCGAAGTGTTGCTCGACGTCGTTCTGATTGTGCTGGCTTATTGGTCGGCCTATGCGATCAAGTTCGAGCCGTTCTCGAACAGTCCGGCATGGAAGCTTTTCCTGCGAACACTGCCGGTGCTCGTCGTCGTGCGGCTGGCGGCATTTCTGTTTTTTGGCGTATATCGCGGCATCTGGCGCTACACCAGCATGGACGATCTGTTGGGCTTCGCGAAGGCGGTATCGGCCGGTTCGATCATCAGTCTGGTGATCGTGCTGTTCAAGTTTCGTTTTCAGGGCTTCTCCCGGGCCATCTTTGTAATCGACGCGCTGGTAATGATGATGTTACTGGCAGGAAGCCGCGTCGCGTTTCGATTCTTCCGCCAGGTCCTGCCGGCGGCAAACGCCGACAAAGGCCGCCGCGTTTTGATCTATGGCGCGGGCGACGCCGGCGAGTTGCTGTTGAGGGAACTGCTGAACAATCGCGAGCTGGGTTATGCTCCGGTTGGTTTCATGGACGACGATCCGAAGAAGCACGGAAAGGTAATCCACGGCTTTCGCGTTTTTGGAGGGAACGGATTGCTGGGCAAGATCTTCAGCGAGCATCAGATCGAGCAGTTGCTAATCTCAACGCCGCGCATCTCAGAAGAGCGGCTGGCCGAGATCGCGCGTGAATGCGAGGCACGCAATATTGAATTGAAGCGAATGTCAATCAGGATCGAGAGCATTACCGACAGCCCCTTGCCGTCAATCGCGCGCTCTGCATCCAACAACTAATTGTAAGCTCTCTCCTAATCCAGACAGTGGCAAACTCGAAATCTCCATCTGTGGTCACGATCCACTTTAAGCCTGCCGGCACGCGTTGGTTGCTGTTGCTGCCGGCGCTCCTGGCGATCCTTGGCGGCTGGTTTGTCATGCGCTGGTATATGGGCAACACCGTGGCGGAGTATGCGCCTACCGTCGAAGAGGGCGGGATCGAGATGGCGCGTATGGCCGTAAGATGGGCGCCCGCCGATCCGCTTACGCACTGGCGGCTCGGATCGCTCGACGAGAAAGTTTTCAGCGCTGAGAACATGGCTGCGGCCGTGCGCGAGTATCAGTTGGCGGTAACACTCTCGCCCAACGATTATCGCTATTGGATGGAACTCGGGCGGGCGCTCGAAGCTTCCGGGGACAGGGAAAACGGAGAGAAGGCGTTGCGCCGCGCCGTCGACTTAGCTCCGGCCTACTCTCATCCACGCTGGCATCTTGGTAATTTGCTCCTGCGCGAAGGAAAGCTGGAAGAAGCTTTCGCACAACTGGGTCACGCCGCAGAAGCCGACAACCAAATGCGCCCGCAGGTGTTTGGCCTGGCCATGCGAGTCTTTGGCGGAGACGTAAACGAAATTGCCAGGGTTGCGTCCTTGTCACCCGCCGTTCGCATGCAGTTTGCTGTTTATCTGGTGACCGTCAAGAGCTTCGATGACGCGATGCGGATGTGGGCCACGATCAGCGCGGCGGATCGCCGGGCGCAAAGCGAGCTCAGCATGGAACTGAAGGATTCTCTCTTCGCGGCAAAGCAATTTCGGCATGCGGTCGAGGTGATGCGCGAGACTGATTCAGACACGAATCTGCCGCGCCCGGAGCAATTCTCGAATGGCGGGTTCGAAAACACGCAGGCTTCGCGGAGCACAAGCAGTTTTGATTGGGTGATTAGTTCCCGGCCGCAGGCGCAGGTTGACATCGATTCGCGAGCGCGCAGCGGGCACGGGAGTTTGCGGATTGTCTTCAAGGCGCCGAACACGTTGGAGAAGATTCAGATTTCGCAGATCATAGTTGTAGAGCCTGGAGCACAGTATCGAATCGAATGCTTTGCGCGGACGGCCGACCTGACCAGCGCCAGTACGCCCATTCTGGTAATCCAGGATGCTGTCGATAACGCTATGCTGGGACAAGCCAGACCATTGGCTACGGGAACAAACGCATGGCAGCAGGTTACTTTTGATTTCAAAACAAATCCCCAACACGATGGCATAATCGTCGGATTTTATCGGGCCCCTTGTGGGGAGGGGCAGATCTGTCCCATCTTTGGAACTGTCTGGTATGACGACTTCAATCTTCAACGCATCGGCGGTCCCGATCGAAGAGAATCGGGAAGTAAAAAGCGTTAAGCCGGCGAAAAGCGAACCACGACGGCACACGCTGGCGAGTCGCCTGGCTTTTCTGACGATCTGCGTCGCGATCGTGGTGACTACCCTTGCCTATGGCACGGTGCACTACTGGGCGCTGGCGCTGTTCGCGTTGAGCGCAGCGGGAATCATTTGCCTGTGGTGCATTGATGGATTGGTACTACGCTCAGTGCTGCTAAATCTTAATCCTTTGCAGTGGCCGCTGCTGGGAATGATTGTGCTCGGCCTGATTCAACTATTGCCCTTGCGGACAGGTGACAATGCCGGACTTCCATTATCTCCGGCGCGAACGTTATCGCTCGATCCTTATTCAACCAGACTGGTCCTGGTGCAGGTTACGGGCCTGCTAATCTACTTTGTCGCGACCCTGATCTTCACCGATACGCCGCGGCGACTGCGCACGATTGTCAGAACGATTACGATCTTCGGCTTCCTGCTGGCGATGTTCGGTCTCACGGAGTCGTTTACCAGCGACGGCACGCGTGTCTACTGGTTTCGACAGTTGACACAGAGTACGGCATTCGGGCCCTTCATCAATCGCCACCACTTTGCCGGCTATATGGAGCTGGCAATCGCGCTGCCGCTTGGGTTGTTGTTTTCGGGATCGATCGAAAGCTACAAGCGTCCGCTATACGCGTTCGCTGCCCTGATGATGGGCGTGGCCCTGATCATGACAAATTCGCGTGGCGGGATCGTCAGCCTGGCCGCGGAGATTTTTTTCCTGTTCCTGATTGCCGGTCCGGAATTGCGACGCGGCGAACACCAGCCACGGGCCAGACGCATCCGCGCGGCGCTGATGCGCGCCGGTCTGGCTTTTGGACTGATCGCGGTTTTGATCGGAGGTGTGGTCGCGGTGGGCGGCTCGGATGTCTTTACCCGATTGCTGGGAAGCCCCAACGCCGAAGATCCAACCACGGGGCGCGCACACTTCTGGAGTGTGACACTCGACGTAATTAAGTCTTATCCGATGATCGGATCGGGGCTGGGTTCGTTCAGCGTAATCTATACCCGCTACGATTCGCGGAACGGCTTCTACCGGCTCGAGCAGGCACACAACGACTATCTGCAAACGCTTGCCGACGGAGGCATCGTGGGGGGCGTGCTGGGTCTGGCTTTCGTCCTGATTCTCTTTCGCAAAGGTTTCGCGCGCCGAGAAACGGAGGACAAGTTCAGACGCGGCGTGGCGACGGGAGCGCTGGCCGGATGTTTTGCAGTGCTCATTCACAGCTTTTTCGATTTCACTTTGCATACCACCTCGAACGCTCTGCTGTTTTTGATCCTGGCCGCCCTGGCCACGCAGGACAGTCGGGTCAATCAAAGACTGCATTCGCATCGCCGGCGCAGCCGCAGACAGGGTGAACTTTCAGAATCGCAAACCGCTCAGTTGGGATCTGTCGCGCAAATCGAAACTCCCTCGCCGGCCAACCAATGAAGGACTGCTTCGGCTGGCTCTTAGGTAAGCTGGGCACAGACTCTTGAGTAATTCTCCACAATCCCTCACGTCATTTTTCCAAGCTGGATTTCCGAACATCAGGGATTAGCAAGGAAATCCGCAAGGCATGGTATTTGCAATAGCAGTCGCCAAACCTGTGCGACCAAGATTTTCAGAGGAAGGAAAAGATTGGTCAGTTAGGTGCGCAGGCGGTCGAGTAATCGGAAAGTGTTTCTAAGACTCCCGCATACGCGCCAGTTAGCCGCAATAGTCGTTGTAGCCCAGAGGTCCTCAAAGGAGTTCCCCTATGAAACGCGCTCACCGTTTCCCGCAGCGGTTGGTTCGCTGGACAAGTTTGTGTGTCTGCCTGGCGCTGGTTCTGACTTCGTTAGCAATGGTTCCGCTCGCCGGTGGCAACAACTCAATTGCGTTAGCCCAGGGGAGAAGTGATTCGCCGAACGGCAAAGGCCGCAAAGTGAGTCCGGCGCCGCCGGTGCCCGGCGCGCCAGCGGCGAGTTTGCCCAACCTGGATGAAGTGCGGCAACGGCCGAATATTGTGCCCGCGGCGCCGGCGCCCAATCCGTCGCTAATACGGTCGCGGCGCAAGCCCCTTGAGTCGCGCAATGGTAGAAAGGTGGGCGATCGTCTGCCGCGGCAGAGAGTGAGCGGTTATAGAGTCGGTGAAGAGCGCATGGGTATCGTGAGGGCTGCCGCGAATCGTAAGCGAGAGCGTTCACATCACGCGAGCGCGAGCCTCAGTTTTCCACAAGCCGGGCCAACAAACGTGGCGTTGGCCGCCAATGGTGGAATCACCAGCGCCTCGTCAACTTACAGCACTCAGTATCCAACCACGGAAATGAACGATGGCGACAGAAAGGGACTACAAATCGGCAATGTGGGCTGCTGGACCGATGCCACTCCAGGTGCCTTTCCCGATTGGGTGCAGGTGGATTTCAGTGGCAGCAAGTCGATCAATGAAATCGATCTGTTCTCGCTGCAAGATAACTACATGAATCCGGTCGAGCCTACTGAGACACTGACATTCACCATTTACGGCAATCAGGACTTCGATGTGCAGTACTGGGACGGGACGGCCTGGGCAACTGTTTCCGGCGGCAGCATCGTCAGCAATAACAAAGTTTGGCGCAAGATAACCTTTGCGACCGTAACTACCAGCAAGATTAGAATCGTGATCAATCGGGCCGCTTCCTCTTACAGTTATGTGACGGAAGTGGAAGCCTATGGTAACGACGCCGGCGCCAGCGGGCCGACCGCGGATCAGTTTGTGCAGAACTTTCTTCAATGGGGACTTGCGCGGTCAGCGAATGGCACCGAGGCTTCTTATTGGACTGACATCATGCGGGCCGCTTACCCGCGAGGGCAGACTTCAATGCTGATTGCCACGCGCGAATTCGGTATGACTGTGTTTGAGTCGGCTGAATACGCAGCCCGCGGGCGCAACAATAACCAGTATGTTTACGATCTTTACAAGACTTATCTGATGCGGGAGCCGGACGGGCCGGGCTGGGCATTTTGGGAGGGCCAGTGCAACGCTTATGGCCGCGAACAGGTCCGCCGCGCGTTCGATGAATGTGGTGAGTTCGCCACAGTCGTTGCCGCCATCAACCCAGGCGGTTCAGCATCCAGCAATGTCTCGTCTCTGTTGAGTGCACGGGTTGATCCAAATAACCAACCGGGTAACCAACTGCTGGCGCGCGATGCCGAGTGGGGCGCGACCTTACTGTCTCTGCCGGGCCGCGCGGGGTTGGATCTTGGCCTGGGTTTGTCTTACTCGTCGGCGGCGGTGTGGACTCGCTCCGGACCGTACTCCTATTTCGACGAAGACATCGGTACACCGAGTCCCGGATTTCATCTCGGCTTTCCCATCGTGCAGGAAGTCTTCTTCGACGCACAAGTTGGAGTTAACGTACGTCCGATGATTACGCCATCGGGCCAACGGGTCGAGTTTCGACAGGTTGGCACTTCGAACATTTACGAGGCGGCTGATTCCTCTTACTTGCAACTGATCGATTACGTCGACAACTTTTCTGTCGAGCATCTTCTCGTGCGTTCGACCGATGGGACCCAGATGAGCTATGTGAAGCTACAGGCTGACTGGCACTGTACCCAAATAGAGGATCGTAACGGCAATCTGATCAGCGTCAACTACGACTGGCGCGGCGACATCGCCAACCTTACCGATACTCTCGGGCGGGTAATCACTTTCAACTACGATGGTAACGCGAATCTCATTTCGATGACGCAAACGTGGAGTGGGCAAACGCACACTTGGGCCACGTTTGGATGGGGCAATCTCTCAATGCAGCCTGACCTTCCCGGAGTTGTCGGAACTCATAGCGGCGACGTAATTCCGGTGCTCACTCAGGTCGGGCTGGACGACGGCTCACTATACGCGTTTGAATACAACCCCAACGGCCAGGTCAACCTGATCCGCCGCTATACCTCGGACAATGTGCAGCGTTCATATACGGCCTACGACTACACAGCGAGCGCTGACAGTTCTCCGCGCCTGACCGGCCAGCGTGTTTGGGCCGAGAACTGGACTGGCATCAACGGCGTTCCAAACGAAGTCGTAACGCAGTTTGCTGATCCCGGCGATGGCTCGCACGTCATGACCGCACCCGATGGTACTGTCTTCAAAGAGTTCTATGGAGGCACGGGCTCATCGCCCGCGTGGCAGCGTGGTTTACCCGTGCGTTCGGAAGTCTGGTCTGGCGGCTCGCAGCAGAAAATCAGTACTATCGCCTGGACCCAGGACGACCCAAACATCAACTATCAAACCACCCCCCGTGTTATTGAGACGAACATCTACGACTCGGCGGGCAACCACAGCCGTACTACTGTTGGTTATTACACTTGCACGCTTCCCACCAGCGGCGCGAATTGCAGTCTCCCTGCTGACCTCTACGAGTACGAAGCCAACGCCACCACTGTGGCTCGGCACACACACACGGACTACAACCTGGATGCGAACTATCTGAATCGCCGAATCATCGGCCTGCCGCAGGCGAAGTATCTTTATGAAGGCCCTTCCACGCTCATGGCGAAAACGACGTATGTTTACGACTGGGGCGGAGAATACTTACAAGGCTTGCCCGCCGCGCCGACTCAACATGACGGAAGCTATTCCTCTGACTTTGTAGTAGGACGAGGGAATCTGGTTGACATGTTACGCTGGGACGTGAACGACCCCAACAACGCGACCAAGGCGCTGGAATCAAAGATCGCGTACGACATCAATGGCTCTGTGCTTTTCACGCGCGACGCATTGAATCATCAGACGACGATTAGTTACAGCGACGCTTTCTCTGACGGCAACAATCGCAACACCTTTGCGTATCCGACGACCGTAACTGATGCCGATAGTTATTCATCTTCAGTTCAATACCAATACGACTTTGGCGCCAGGACGCGGGTGCAGGGGCCACCGCCCGCTGGGCAGTCTCAAGGCGTAATACAGACGTTTACTTACGACAGTGCGGCGCGCCTTCAGCAAGCTACTACGGCGAACACCGGCGCTTATCAGCGCTATGAATACGGGCCGAACTATGTGCAGCAGTTCAGCAGCGTCAACAGTGTGGCCGATGATTCATACGCGATTCAGTTCTTCGATGGCGCGGGACGGACGTTCCTCACCTCCAGCAATCATCCGGGCAGCGTCGGTCTCTACCGCGCCCAATGGACGCAATACGACCTCATGGGCCGCGTGATGAAACAGTCGAACCCTACAGAAGTAAACAGCGACCGGGCGCCTGCTGGCGAAGATGCGGCGGGCTGGATCTTCACCCAACAAACCTACGATTGGAAAGGCCGGCCACTGTTTACTACCAACACGGACGGGTCACAGAAGTACGCGAGCTACTCAGCCTGCGGTTGCGCAGGCAGTGAAGTGACTACGTTAACGGACGAGGTAGGAAGACAAGAGAAAGTCTACAGCGACGTACTTGGTCGCACGGCGAAGACTGAAGCACTCAATTGGAATGGCACCGTCTATGCGACGACCTTGAATGCCTATAACGGTCGCGATCAGGTCACGCAGGTTCGGCAGTATCAAGGCAACGACCAGAGTGGCGTTTATCAGGACACGAGCATGAGTTATGACGGTTACGGCCGCTTGCAAAGTAAGCACCTGCCCGAACAGGACTCAGGGACGGCCACGGTTTACAGCTACAACGCCGACGACACTGTGCAGTCAATTACTGATGCGAGAGGTGCAACCTGCACCTACGGTTACAATGCCAGGCATCAAGTCACCGGCGCTACGCATGTTCTGTCTGGCCAGACAATCGCTCTCTCGTACGGGTACGATGCGGCAGGAAATCGGACTTCAATGACTGATGGAGCGGGTAGTATGAGCTACCACTACGATCAACTCTCGCGCATGGATTGGGAAGAACGCACGTTCACTGGATTAGGCACCTATCGACTCAGCTACGGCTACAATCTCGCCGGTCAACTCACCAGTTTGACCGAACCAAGTCAATTTGGGGGCGTGGTGAGCTATGCTCACGATCCGGCGGGACGATTGACGGACATGACTGGCTCCGGGTTCGGCACGACCACCCAATTTGCTACCGGGATACAATATCGCGCGTCGGGCGTGGCAAAGCACGTCAGTTACGGCAGCGGCGCGCAGCTCAATGTCACGTACAACGGTCGCTTGCTGCCTACCCGTTACGAGTTAGGCAACGTGATACCGTCCGGGACAACTCCCACGATCATGGGCACAGAGAATCAGTTCTATGACGACGGTCGCATTCGCTATGCCCAGGACCTACAGAATGGGAACTTCGATCGAGCATACGATTACGATCACGTCGGACGAATCAAAGAAGCTTACTCCGGACGTGAAGCCCGTGGACTGCCGCCGCTATTTCCACGCGACAATCCGTTCCGTCAGAGCTACTCTTACGATGTGTGGAGTAACATGGCACGGCCTAGTAACCAACACTGGTCGGCTAATCTCCCTGACAACCCAACTTACACCAACAACCGACGCGGAGGCTGGGGCTATGACGCCAACGGGCAGGTCACATCACGCGACAGCGAGACGAAGCTGCACACCTACGATGCCAGCGGGCAAGAGACTCATTATTGGGAGTACATTTTCCATCCGGAAGAGCCCTGGTTTGCTGAGACCAACACCATCGATCAAACCTATGACGGTGACGGCCGGCGGGTGAAACGGTTCGAAAGTCGCCAGCGGGAGAATGCCGGAGGAACCGAGACCGAATCCGACACTACGTACTACTTGTCATCGAGCGCTCTGGGCGGTGCCATGGTAATTGAGATGGTGCCCGGCGGATACGGAACCAAAGAGCACTTCTACGTGGGCAGCCAGAAAATTGCCGAACGGAATACCGATTCTGGCTACATAGGTTGGCGTCATGTGAACCCGGTGACCGGAAGTTGGCTGACGAGCGACAGCCCCAGCAGCGGAGGCTTCACCCACCGCAATGAGTTAGACCCGCTCGGCACGGACGTTGGCCTGAGCGACCCTTACGTCACCGTCACCGCTACATACTCGGACATGATGGGACTAGTCTCGCTGTATGAAGAGCGCGGCAATCCGTTTGATCCGGGCGGCGGGTGCGGAACGTTAGATGGACTGCCAATAAGTTGTTCGGAACTGCAGCAAAGACTGCACGCCGGCACGGTGGAAGTTGAGTATTCGGGTCGTCTCGTGCTCGATCCTCAGCAGCCGGCCGCGCTACCCGATCGAACATGGGTACCTCAACGGGGCCCAATCTCAGATTACGGAGTTGGCCTCTATAGCCTCTGGATGCCATCTTTGTTCCGAACTGAACGCAGCAAAGGAGGACAGGTTTTCTTCGTGGATCCGCAGAACCCTGTGATTCGAGCGGTTCCTCTAGGCGATCTTCGAAGAGGATTAGAGGATCTACTAAAGAAAAAAGATTGCGGCGATTATGTGCAGAAGCTCCTTAACGAGGCGAACCGGCTGTTCGGCGGAAGTTATCCTCACATAAACACCTTCTGGGAAGGTTACAACAAGATTAGCAGCGCAGGTGGTTACCAGTTGGACGGAGTGGCGTCTAATGGCGGTACCGTGACCGGAGATCTCTTCGCGAATGGAGCACTCCCGGGAACAGTTCACATGACACCTTATCGGACTATTGACAGAGTGCCAACAGCTCAAGAGGCTGCCTGGGCACAATCTCGCTACGCTTACACTGCTCTTCACGAAACTTTCCACCTCGCCGGCCAAGGCGGCTATTCCGACGAACAAATGGCCAGGGCCGCCTTTTCGTTGGCTGGCTTGGAGCCACCGAAATACGGAAGGAATGACATTCTGAAGTGGAGTGGGCGGTTTGACGAATTTCTCGGCCAACACTGTCCAAACGATACCACGCCTAAACAAAAGCCATGAGTGTAAAAACAATCGCGCTAATAACCTTCTTCTTATCTCCAACCCTGTTCTTGGTTTCCAGCGCCGACGCCCAAGGTTGGCGCGGAATTGTGCCGTTGCATTCTAATCGCGCGGATGTTGAGAGGCTATTGGGTCCACCCAGCGAACAGCTCGCTGCATACTCAGTTCTATACCGAACTCCGGATGCGACGGTGGTAGTTGATTACGCTCAGGGTCTTCCTTGTGGGATTGGAGAGAAGTATAGCCAGTGGCGAGTTTCGCGTAACACCGTGGAGAGCATCCTCATTACACCTAGAATGGGTTCGCCACTTTCTCAACTGAGAATAGATAAAGCAAAGTACAAGAAGAGAAGTGGCGGTCATCGACCAGATGACATTTATTATATCAATGAGCAGGATGGCGAAACCCTGAGAGTCTTCCAGAATCAAGTCATGGACATCACCTTTTCGGCGACGGCAAGTGATGAACATCTCAGATGTCCTGGCATTCCTAGTTCATCCGACAACAATTGCGAAAACCTAGCTCCGCCTGCGTTCGACCGGTACCGCGATATTCCACTAGATTCCGAAAAGCAACGTCTCGACAATTTCCTCATTGCGTTAGTGAACGAAGAATCCAGGCGGGGCTACATCATTGTCTATGCTGGAAGACGCGCACACGTTGGTGAGGCTAAAGCGCATGCGCTACGCGCCAAGAACTATCTGGTTAATGTGCGCCACTTTCCGGCGAGCCGTCTCACGGCAATGGATGGCGGTTATCGCGAACAGGCGGAGGTCGATCTGTATGTCGTACCAGAAGGAACCTGTCCACCGAATCCAAGTCCTACGGTAGATCCAAGAGATCTGAAGACTGTGAAGGCATCAGGCTCAAGCGTTCGAAAGCGTCATTCGCGTCAAGCTATGCAACTACGACAACTGAACTGAGTTTGACCCGCAGAATTCTAGGTTGGGGCAGTGAGTCCGTGCGCAGAAGCGCTTGCCGCGATAGCTCCAGGACTCGTTGGCGAACATGCAGCGAAGCTCTTTGAGGAGAGCCGACAGGCCGGTTTGAGTGCCGCCCAGATGGCTTACGTATTCGAACAAACGGGGGTCAGGCCTCCGATCTTGCGATTCTATCACCCCCTCGCTTCGTTTGTCGGAAGCAAAGATCACCACAACTCTAGTCAACGTCTTTGTATTCAAGCTCCAACACGCGCTGATGCAACAAAGCCAAGGAGCAAAGCTGGGGTCAGGCCTGCGATTTGCGATTCTATCACCCCCCTCGCTTCGTTTGTCGGAAGCAAAGATCACCCCAACTTCAAAAGGAACCAAGACCGGGGTCAGGCTTGCGATTTTGCGATTCTCAAGTTCTCACGATTGCCTCTTGCCTGAGACATTACCACCGACAGTAAATCCCGCGCCTTGAGGGTTTATTTTCGATAAGAGCTTTGCATTTGAAAGCAGGTTGACGACAAAC
>JBGQGG010000002.1:0-333883 GCA_041497335.1 Pyrinomonadaceae bacterium
AAACTCCCTCTCCCTCTGGGAGAGGGCTGGGGTGAGGGGCGAAGCTAGAGTGAAGGAAAAAGAAAAAGATGATTCCCGGTACTGCTCCGCGCGTAAGCCCTCACCCTAACCCTCTCCCAAAGGGAGAGGGAACAGCATCGCTCCGCGTCGTTAGTGAGGTGTCTAAATGAAGAAGACGATCACATGGTTAATCGTGATTCTGTTACCCATCATGGTGATCGGCGGCGTGCGCGTGATGAACCGCGATGTCGGCGTCCGAAACCGCGAGTGGCCCACCCAGATGCAGTACTCGCCGGCTTATCGTTCACAGACGGCGAATCCGGCGTTACCGTATCAGATGACTGAACAACTCCCGGTGCCGGGAACGGTGCCGCGTGGTTTCCAACCATTTCACTACGGATCTGATCAGGCGGAAGCGGATCGCGCTGGCCGCGAGCTGACGAATCCGTTTCAGCCCACTTCTGAAAATCTTGCCCGCGGCCAATATGTTTTCTCTAATTACTGCGTGACTTGTCATGGCGTAACGGGTGCGGGCGACGGTCCAATCATTCCGAAGTATCCGAATCCGGTTTCATATCAGACTGAGAAGTCGAAGAGCCTGCCCGATGGGACGATGTTTCATGTGATTACGTGGGGTAGAAACAATATGCCTTCACATGCGGCGCAAGTTTCGGCGGACGATCGCTGGAAGGCGATTCTTTACATTCGCAAGTTGCAAGGGAAATGAATGCAAGTCTCGAGTTTCAAGTTTCGAGTTTCGAGTTTGTGGTTCGGAGGTTGAGCACTGCGCTTAATCGCTCTGTCGCGGTTCAGACTCAAAACTCGAAACCCGGAACTCGAAACTCGAAACTTAGCTGAACCTACAGTCATGAAAGGCAAAAACTTCATTACTGGTCGCGAACAAAAACTCCTTTTCGCCATGCTTGGCATCGGTGTGATTGGGTTCGCCGCCGGCCTTTACACAAACGACGCACGCTTGTGGCCGAGCGTCCTGTTGAACGCCTTTTTCTTTCTCACGCTCGCACTCGGCGCGGCTGTTTTCGTCAGCATCAATCACGTGGCGAACGCGGGCTGGAGTACTGCTATCCGTCGCGTGCCCGAAGCGATGATCAGCTACCTGCCACTGGGCTCGCTCGCGATGCTGATTCTTTTCTTTGGCCGGGACACCCTCTACGAAGGGCTGCGCACGATCTTCGGCTATGGCGGTAAGCCGATGGTGTTCAAGAACGCCTGGCTCAGCACGCCATTTTTCTTCTCGCGCATGGCGGTTTTTCTCGGCCTTTGGTTGCTGCTCACGTGGTTGATCAAGAGAGAATCTCGTCGGCAGGACGTCGATGGAAATATTGGGCACACGAGGAAGGGCAGAAAATACGCAGCGATTTTCCTCGCCGTCTTCGCGCTGACTTTCACCCTCGCAAGCTTCGACTGGTTGATGTCAATCGAGCCCCTCTTCTACAGCACGATCTATGCGTTCTACGTCATTTCCGGTCTATTGCTTAGCGGACTCGCCTCGATCACCGTCCTCGTGATTCTGTTGCGACGGCGCGGCTTTCTGCCGGAGGTCAATGAAAACCACCTGCACAATCTCGGCAAACTTGTTTTCGGCTTTTCCACCTTCTGGGCCTACATCTGGCTGTGCCAGTACATTCTGATCTACTACGCAAACCTGCCGGAAGAAACGATCTACTACCTTCGACGCATGCAGACGCCGGGATGGAAAGTTTTATTCTTCGCGAACATCTTTTTGAACTGGCTCATCCCGTTTGTGATGTTGCTGTCGCGCGGTGCTAAGCGCAGTGACGGCTGGCTGTTAACCGCATGTGGCGTTGTCCTGGTGGGCCACTGGGTAGATCTGTACCAAATGATTTTTCCGGCGTTCGAGCATCCAGTGATGATCGGCCTGGTCGAAGTAGCAATCGTGATTGGGTTTGCTTCGCTGTTCCTGCAATCGTTCGCTAATGGTCTGCGAAAAAGCGCCCTGGTGCCACAGAACGATCCTTATCTTGCCGAGAGCTTGTGGCAGGAACCTCGTGAAGCGCCGGATCCGCTGGCCTGGACCAGCGACATGAAGCGTGCGTTGGCTCTGTCCACCGTCGGCTTTGCCATCACATTTGCCGTTTGGGGAATGATCGCGGCACTCGCGCCAAAGTTTGTCGAGATGTATCACCTTTCATTTCTTCAGAAGTCCGTCCTGATTGCGGTCCCTGTCTTGCTGGGGTCAGTGGGACGGCTGCCAATGGGTATCCTGGCAGATAAGTATGGTGGCCGCGTCGTGTTTGGCCTGCTCCTCTTGTTCTGCTTGATTCCAGCGGTAGGCGCGAGCCTGACGAATTCATTTGCCTCGCTCGTTGCCTGGGGCTTCGTGGTTGGTTGCGCCGGGACCAGTTTCTCAATCGGCGTCGCTTTTACTTCGAAGTGGTTTCGCGCTGAGCAGCAGGGCACTGCTTTGGGGATCTACGGCATGGGCAATATTGGCCAATCGGTTGCCGTCTTTGGCGCGCCCGCGTTAGTCGTGGTTACCGGAGATTGGCGCATTCCTTTCTGGGCGTTTGGCACCTTAGCGGCGGTCTTTGGAGTGTTGTTTCTGTTGCTCGCGCGCAACGCGCCAGTCAAGACTGAACCGAAGAAGTTTCATGAGTACTTCGGCATCTTCAGACGCGAGCCGCTGGCTTGGGTCTTGTCACTCTTCTATTTCCTGACGTTCGGTGGTTTCGTTGCGCTGGGCATCTATCTGCCGACGCTGCTTAAGGATATCTTTGGTTTGACGCCCACGGATGCAGGCGCGCGCGTTGCGGGATTTGTCATCTTCGCGACGCTGATGAGACCGGTCGGCGGATGGTTGGCGGATCGCTACGGTGGGGCTCTCGTTCTGATGTTGGTCTTCGCGATGATCGCGGTTATCTCGCTGGGTCTGACTTCGAGTGGAATGTTGCTGTTCACCCTGGGCGCGCTGGGCACTGCCGCTGCATTGGGACTGGGCAATGGTGCTGTTTTCAAACTCGTGCCGCAGTACTTTCCGAAAGAAACCGGCACAGTCACAGGTTTGGTGGGGGCCTTCGGCGGGCTCGGCGGCTTCTTTCCACCGCTGGTCGTCGGCATCATTCGCAGCCAGACAGGCTCGTATGGCCTCGGCTTCGTCTTTCTCTCAGGTTTTGCCTTGATGTGTCTCGGGGTCAACTATTTGGTTTTCTTGCGGCCGCGAACTGGCGACCGCGAAGCACTAATCGCTGAATAGAACCCTTGAAGGCGGAGGAGAACGTCTGCCAGAAAGAATGCGAGAACTATTCACAGACTATCAGGGAGGCCAGTGTTAACCGGAGACTTTGCCATGATAAGGCGCGGGAACCCTGGTGACTCCACAGTGCGATCGAGGAACTCTTTTTCGAGTGCTTTGAAAGACGAAGTGAAGGGCCTGTCGCCCGCCTACTTCGCAATGGTGATGGCCACGGGAATTGTTTCCATTGCGGGCCACCTGTTGGGGATGAGGACAATCGCCCTTCCGCTATTCTGGCTCAACATTGGCGCCTACCTTCTGCTTTGGATCCTAAGTGTGCTGCGCCTGATTTTGTTTCCGCATCAGGTCCTTGGCGATCTGATCGATCATCAACGTGGTCCCGGCTTCTTCACCGTTGTCGCGGCTTCGTGCATTCTCGGTAGCCAGTTTTTGCTGATTTCAGGAAATCTACGTTTGGCGGTCTGTCTCTGGATCGTCGGAATCATTCTTTGGTTAGGTCTGACCTACACCATATTCACGGCATTTACTATTAAGGAGATTAAGCCGCCGCTGGACGAAGGTATCAGCGGAGCGTGGTTGCTGGCGGTCGTGGCCACGCAGTCGGTCGCCGTTCTGAGTGCGCTGATAGCCTCACACTGGCAACAACCATTTCGGCTGGAGATGAACTTTTTTGCTCTTTCAATGTGGCTGTGGGGCGGCATGCTTTACATCTGGATGATCTCATTGATTTTCTATCGCTACACGTTTTTCAAGTTTTCCCCCGGCGATTTGTCGCCGCCTTACTGGATCAATATGGGCGCGATGGCCATTTCGACATTGGCCGGTGCCCTGCTGATCATTAATGCGCCCGACGCTCCCTTTCTTCGCTCGCTACTGCCATTCTTAAAAGGCTTCACCGTCTTCTATTGGGCTACGGGAACCTGGTGGATTCCCATGCTGGTTGTCCTCGCCGCCTGGCGGTACGTCTATAAGAGTTTCCCTTTGAGATACGACCCTTTGTACTGGGGAGTGGTCTTCCCCCTGGGCATGTATACGGTCTGTACATTCCGAATGGCCCAGGCGATGGAACTGGATTTTCTGTATTTTATTCCACGCTATTTTGTATATATCGCACTCCTCGCGTGGTTGGCCGCTTTCGCCGGGCTGCTCTTCAAACTTGGGCGAAGTTTATTAGCCTTCGCGGGTAAACGAGGAACTTTGGCTGTTTAGATAGGAGGGCGGCGTGAAGTTTTCAAACACATTTGCATTCATGATTTTGGACTTCAGTGGAAGCAGGGCAGGATTGGATGGTCTTCGCTCCGAACAATCCGGTGTCCATCGCAGCAGCGGCGATTCCGCAAATGGCCGCGGCGGGAAATCCCTGGGCGCGTTTGCCGCAGATCCGCGTGGAGAGGCGTTGGGCCAGCGGCAAGGTTCTGTGGCAAGGCGCCGTCCTTGCGCCGAGTACTGGCGACTCGCCAACTGCGACCACTTCACCCTTCTTTCTGCAACCGACAACCGGCGCCGCCTCGCGCGTTCCGTTCTTTCAAAGCCGCGTCACCTTCAATAACGCCAACTGGCTGGGCATGAAGAAGAGCGGCAGTATTGGATTCTCAGGTCAGTACGGACGCGCACGTGTGGCGAACACGACCGGCAATAATCAAATCGAATCGGTAGGTGTTGCTGGTGATTGGAACTTTCCGATTGTCGCGAGGCTAACAATTAATGGGGAAGCTTTCTTTGGTCGAAACCTCGCCGGATTTCAGGCGGGAGCGTTCCAAGGGTTCAACCCCGACTTCGCTTATCGCCGCGGCACGACATTGATTGGTGGTGGACCGAGAGCTATCGGGACGCGCGGCGGTTGGACGCAGTTGGGCTTTACCCCACCAGTGTTTTCCGATCGTCTCATTATTTACGGAACGTATGGGCTTGACGATCCGCGCGACAGCGATCTTGTCAGTCTAACTAAACGCGACTGGCGCTTGCGCAACGAAGCTTACGCGTTTAGTTTTCTCTACAAGTTCACACCGCAGCTATCGTGGGGAATTGAGTTCCGCCGCTTTGATACGTTCTATCTACAGAGCGGAAAGCAAACGGCCAATCACGTAAACCTGGGCGCGGCATTTGGTTTTTAGCGAATAGCTCGCGCAGGGTGTTTGTTGAAAAATTTGTCCATATATTGGCCACATGGACAAATGGTCGCCGACAGCCGGATCCCTATAATTATCTGATAAGAAAAAGGTTGTTGGTGGTTTGAATACGCAGCGACGTTGGGAATGGTCGATGTTGCGTATGACTCGCCGGTCGATGCGCGTGATGATTTCCGGAAGATTTGGGGCACGGACGATCTTCGGTTTCTCAGCCGGTATGACGGTCTCAGAAGGTTCAGACTGACAAAGCTGGGCGCCTACTGTCTGGGTCTTTCGGCCGCGTATTCTCCGAAGCCGATCACCCAAAAAGCGTCATTCACAGTGATGCCCAGCTTGCGGCTCATTGTCAGCGGCGAACTCTCACCTGACGAGGAGAGCATGTTCGAGTCCGCGTGTTTGGTTCTCAACACTTTCAACTTGCGAGCCGCGAGAGTTCTCATAATCTTCCACCGCCTGAATCGCGACACGCTCGATCTCAGCAAACTTCAGTTCCGAGGCGCGCCTCGGTGCTTCGCACTCTTCGACAACGTAGCCGATGGCCTTGTAACTCCTTAGGCGTCGGTCGTACATGCGCGCCAGCATAGGCACGAGATAATCGACATAGTCATAGACTTGAACAACTCGCTTGTTGCCATGCAGCCGGTGCAAACGACCGACGTACTGTTGCAGCGTCCCGCGCCACGAGATTGGCATCGCGAGGAACAACATATCAAGCCTCGAGTCGTCAAAGCCTTCACCTATATACTTGCCAGTTGCGAGAATTACCCTCGGTGCTTCCTCTGCCACGGCGCTGAACTTTTTGAACAATTCGTCGCGCGATTTCTTTCCGGCGCCTCCGCTTAGAACATATTGAAAGTCTTTGCCTGACTGACGCACGCGGTTTAGCAGACGCTTCTCAACTTGATGTGCTGAGATTGCGAACAAAGCTGAAGAACGCGATCCAAGCGACCTTCGGGCGCCGCCGGACGGCGTTGCCCAAGGAAATGCCTCCTGGTCTATCGCCCGAGTTTGTCTCAGACGCCGGCAAGCAATCGCAATGGCAAGCCTTCATCCGTCGCAGCAGATTGGTCGCAACAAACCTCAGTCTTGAGAGCGTGGTAAAGATGATTGCCGCCTTTATCATGCCGCTCTTCGTAGCGGCTGTAGAGTCGAAATCATTTCGGAAGATTTGGCCCAAAGGTGGCCCATGGCAAGAACCATGAAACCGAGAGGGCTCCCTGAAGCCTTACGTCCAAATCATTTCTGCTTCGGAGCCTCGATTTGAACTGCCAGCCCTCCGCATTACAACCAAGACATTTAAGTTGTTACGCTTGACCGAGTTGCAGGCCAGTCATGTTTCGATCGCTTGCCATTCGTTCCCATTTTCTGCGGTTTACTAACATCCGATGCAGTTTTTTCTGGCCACATATTGGCCACTTGGAAAAAGCGACGCACTAAGTTCGGCGACGGTAAGCTCTTGAAACTGATAGGGTTATTGGTGGAGCAGCGGGGATTCGAACCCCGGGCCTCCGCATTGCGAACGCGGCGCTCTGCCAAACTGAGCTACTGCCCCACGACGCACGAGGATACAGTTTCGAGTTTCGGGTTTCAAGTTGCGGATGGAATCCGGTTTCGAATTTCGGGCTCCGAGTTTCGAGTTTCACCAGCTGCGGATTAACGCGGATGAGACCATCAAGTCTTGCTCAAGTCCTGAGCTGCGGTTTCTACCGCTTGGTCGAGGGCAGTTACATTCTTGCCACCACCCTGAGCCATGTCCGGACGGCCGCCGCCGCGACCATCGATCAGTTCACACGCTTGACGCATCAGGGCATTCATGTCGCCGGACGCATCGGATGATCGCGCGAAGACAAGGCGCACGGTGGCACCGTCGCGTGAACCCAACAGCGCAACCGTGTTTGGATAAGCGATCAGCGCAAGGGCCAGATGCTTCAGAGAGTCGGCGTTGCGGTCGCTGAATATCTTGGCGATGACACGTGTGCCGGGATCCGGCGGGCGGTAGCGCGCCGCTAACCGGGAGGGCTCCTCCTCCAAAAGCTCTTCCGCTTCGACGCGACAAGCGATTTCGTCCAGTTCGCTAACACGACGCGTCAGTTTCTTGTTGTCTTCAATTATCTTTGCCACCAACGTCGGAGAGTCTTCGCGCCCGGCACTGAACATCGCGGCCACGTCGCGCGCGGTGTGGTTCGCTTTGCGATAGTCAGCCAGCACGCGTATGCCGGCCATGAACTGAATTCGCGCCAGGCCTTTGGCGCGCTCCCATGAACGCACCGCAATCACGCCAACCTCGCCGGTTGATTTGGCGTGCGTGCCACCACACGGAGTCAGATCAAAATCGTCTATCTCAATTAATCGTAACTCGCCTGCGCGCGCCGGTTCTTTACGCAACGGCAAGGCGGCAGCTTCTTCCGATGTCACCTGGCGAACTTGAATCCGACGACTCTCCCAGATGATCCGATTGGCGAGATCGACTGCCTGCTCAATCCGTTCGTCCGTCGGATCGTCAAGCGCGACGTCGATCTCGCACTCGTGCTCAAGCACGCGAAAGCTGCGCGTTGGGGCGTCGAACAACTTGACGAAGGCTGCGGAGAGGATGTGCTGACCCGTGTGTTGCTGCATATGATCGAGGCGTCGCTGCCGATCGATCTTGCCACGGACAGTGTCACCAACCTCAGGCGTTGGTCCCTGAATTATGTGCAAGACGCCTTCGCCTTCCGCGTCGATGCAATCAATCACGCGAGCATCGCCAAGCGTCCCGGTATCCGTTGGTTGTCCACCGCCGGTTGGATAAAATGCGGTGCGATCGAGCGTGACTGCAATCTGACCATCGTCGCGCTCGCTGAGACTGATGACGCGCGCATCGAATTCCATCAGGCGTGAATCGTGGTAGTAGAGTCTTTCGGTAGCCATGATGAGTTAATAAATCCAGTATGTTGGGTACCGCGATGAAGTTCACCACAAAGACACGAAGAACACAAAGTGGATCCCAGTCAAGGCGTTACTCTTCCAGATGTAAGGCTGCTTAATTACTTTGTGACTCTGTGCCGACAACCAGGAAGGCGATCTGGACACCCTTTTGACAGCGATACGCGGATACAAACATAATCGCCGGATTCTGATCATCGCAATGTTAGCCATATCATTTCGAAAACGGAGACATCGTCAGATGACAGTTAACTCACCCATCAATCGTTCCCGTATTGCAGGACTGTGTCTGATCGTGCTCGCGTTATGTGGCGCGGCCCTGGCTCAGGAGCAGCCACTCAAGATCAATTACCGCCTGGCTATGTCTCATCCGAACTCGCACCTCTTCGAAGTCAGCATCGAAGTCGAGGTCCCCGCGGAATCCAGGATTGACTCACTCGACCTTCAAATGGCGAAGTGGTCGCCGGGACGTTATGCCGTGTTTGATTTCGCCAAGAATGTACAGGAATTTCAAGCCGCCGCCGGCATTTGTCCGCCAGGGTCCCGATGCGACATGGCGATGCGACCGGTAACGCGGATAGACGATCAAACCTGGCGCGTCCCTTTTATGAACGCGCAGAGTTTGACGATCACTTACAAAGTCTTCGCCAACGATCTCTCAGGAACTTTTTCCCAGCTTGATTCACGCCACGCAAATTTCAACGGCGGATCTGTCTTCATGTACGTGGTGAATCACAAGCAGGATCCGGTTAGTCTCTCGATCGATCCGCCGAAGAACTGGTGTATCACCAACGGCCGCACGAACCGCGCGGATCAACGTGAGTGGCAGTTTCCCAACTGGGACATAATGATCGACACGCCCACCGAAATAGCGTCGGACTGGACCGAAGATAATTTCAAAGTCGACGGTAAGACTTATCATGTCGTCGTCCATTCGCTGGGCCCCGAAGGCGGCAAGCGCCCCGCGCTGGTGCGCGATATCGAAAAGATCGTGAAAGCCGAGACCGCCATGTGGGGTCCGCCGGAATTCGATTCGTACACGTTCCTGATTCACTTCGCTAACGACGGTCACTCCGGCGACGGCATGGAGCACCTGACCTCAACTCAGATCATTCAGCCGGGCACGCTGGCTGACCCGGGAATGTTTGAAGACACGCTGGACACCGTAGCGCACGAATTCTTTCACGTGTGGAACGTCAAACGTCTGCGGCCGATCGAGCTTGGTCCGTGGGATTTCACGCGGCCGGCCAACACGCGCGGGCTGTGGATTGCCGAAGGCATCACCAACTATTACGGCCACTTGATGCAGCGCCGCGCCGGATTGTGGAATGACGCAAACCTTTGGACCAGGCTCGCCCAGCAGATCACGGAAGTGGAAAACGCCCCCGGCAGTCGTTTGATGAGCGCGGAAGAGTCTTCCCTCTCAGCGCCGTTCCTCGATGACGCGCCGCACGCGCAGCAAACCAATCTCGTCTACACGTCGATTAGTTACTATCCGAAAGGCGAAGTACTCGGCATCGTTCTTGATTTGCTGATTCGGGGGAGAACGAATGGCAAGGCTTCGCTCGACGATGTCATGCGGCGGATGTATGAAGAGCTTTATGTGAAGAGCCCGAATGCTACTTACTATCTACGCGGGCGCGGTTATCGACCGGAAGATTTCGAGCGCGTGGTTTCGGAAGTTACCGGCGCGGACATGAGTGATTTTTTCAAACGCTATGTGCGTGGAGTGGAGGCGCCGCCATACGAAGAAGCCTTTGCGCAGGTCGGATTGCGTTTGGTTAGCGAGCCGCGGCAACCCGTAGCGGTTGGCATCAGTGCCGATGAAACCGATACGACCAACTTCAAAATCGCGCGGGTTCGTCCGAACTCTCCCGCAGCAGAGGCAGGTTGGGAGGCCGGAGACAAGGTGCTTTTGATCGGAGCATTACGGATTACGCCCACTAACTTTCTCAAGATTGTCGGCAGGTACAAACCTGGGGATCGCGTGAACGTTACTTTGCAGCGCGGCGCACGCACAATTCAGACGACGATTATTATGGGCGAGCCGCTTCTTATGAATTACCGGATTGAAGAGATTACCGACGCGCCGAGTGCAGCGAAGGCGTTGAGAGCGGCATGGTTGAATGGGAAATGAGTTTCACGTTTCGGGTTTCGAGTTTGAGGTTTAGAGGCGGGCTAATGCGCCTTTGGAGTGCGGTGGCAAGCGGAGCGCGACACCGCTTTGGATTGGTCTTGACTTAGGACACGACGGCAGAGATCCAAAGCGCCGGCGCCGCTTCGCTCTGCCGGCGCACTCCAGATTGCTAACCCCTCAATCGCGACGCAATCACTTTCGCCGCCGTGGCTCCCTCGCCTACTGCGCCCGCGATCGTAGGCGCTAAGGGATTCGCAACATCGCCAATGGCGAAAACGTTGTCCACGCTGGTTTCCTGCATGGCATTGACCGCAACATAGCCTCGCTCATCCAATCCCAACTGGCCGCGAAACAACTCAGTGTTGGGTGCGAAGCCGATGCGCACGATCACGCCTTGCACCGCCATCTGAAAAGGCTTGATGGCGCCGGCGCGTTCGATCTCGACGGCTTCGACCTGATCGCGGCCAATAATGCGTCGCACAACTGACTCAGGGAAAACGGTGATGCAGTGGTTAGTATGCAATTGTTCGGCGAACTCGCGGCGCGCGCGCAACTTCTTTCCGCGATGGACGAGCGTAACTGTCGGGCACACCTCTGCGAGCAGCAGAGCGTTTTCTGCCGCCGCGTCGCCGCCCCCGATGACGCATACGTCTTTGCCTGCGAACGCTTCTCGATCCCCGGATGATTCGATCATTCCACGTGCAACGAATTCGTCTTCGCCTGGAATACCAAGCTTGCGACGGCGCAAACCGGTGGCAATGATGATCGAGATCGATTGCAGCTCTTCACCGGTGCGTAGAACGACGCGTTTAGTTTTCAAGTCCACGCTGTCAATCTCGACATTGGTCCAGAGATCAAAGTCGCAGTCTTTCGTTTGCTCAACAAAAAGATCGCGCAACTCGCGACCATTCGCCGCGTGAACGCCCAGATAGTTGCCAATCGGGTGATGGATCGAAAGAAGCTGACCGCCAACTTCCTCGGCTGCTTCGAGCACGAGAGTGTCCAGGCCCAACTCGTCGCACCAACGCGCGGCGGAAAGACCGCCGGGACCAGCACCGATAATTAGAACGTCGTGCATTACTGATTCGGTTCGGGCGGTTGATAAAGGTTCGGTATGCCGGCGATCGCAGCAGCGGAGAGTGGCTTGAGTTTCAGTTGCTCAATGAGAAAAGCAATGCGGTCGCGCCGCGCCTCGGCATTGAGCGCGTGGGGCGCGTCGTAGAACTTAACCTGTTTGGGCTCGCTGACGATGGCCGCATGCTGGCGCGCGCGTTCGGGCGTGAGAAAAGGTTCCTGATTGGCAAATTGAACAAAGACAAACGCCGGCGCGGCGTGCGAGACGTATTTCCCTTGATCGGTCCAATAGTATTTGGCTATGAACGCGTCGAATCTTTCTGGCCCAACCTTCTGACGATAGTCCTGAAGTTCTTTGGTCTTCAGATCGACCTCATCCGACAAGGAGCTGGCCATCAGCACATATGCTTTGAATCGCCGATCAACTCCGGTCAGGAAGGCTCCCACCATGGCATGATAACTGTGGCCGACATATGCCATGCGCTTTCGGTCGACATCTTTGCGCGCCAGCAACACATCGACGCCGCGACGCATGTCCACGACCGCGTGCACGAGATTGACCACTTGTTGGTCGTTTAGCGGCTCTTTGCTTGCGACATAACCTGGCCGGGCCACCGGACCGTCAGGCAGGAGCGAGACGACTCCGGCTTGCGCCAGCACGACCGCTTCATCGAGGAACTGTCGGCGATTGCGCATCGAAGAGTTGTCCCAATACCAGTGACCCCAGATCACGGCCGCGAATGGACCCCTGCCTTTCGGCACGACGAGATAGGCGGGCACGACACCGCCCTTGGGGCTCGCGTAAGTGATGTCATAAACGTTTGCGTGTTCGCGATGCTGAACCCCGATCCGTTTGAGACCGAGCGGCGCTTTCTGATCGTAGTCGAAATGGCGCAGCAGTTCAGGATCTTGAGCAAGTGCCACGGAAGCCAGTGTCGGAACAATTCCGATCAAGAGAACGAACTGAACGACGAGAAGTGATCTCTTCATTATGGCTTGGTCCTGTTGGGTGGTCTATTCCGCAAAACGGTTGTCCGAATAATAGCCTAGGAATTCGTCGCTGGGAAAGGGAAGCAGTTGCGATTCAAAGTCCGCCAAGCGGACGGCCGTTACAGAACCGAGAGCGGTAGCGACCGGGTCATAGGCTCAATCTTGAGAGATCCGAAGAACAAAGAGCCAACACCCCAGAAACTTGAATGATGGCATCCGGTCGCTACCGCTCTCGGTTCTGTAACTTCTGTCGCTCGTTTCACGGGCTTTGGTCTCATCTTCTATGACTAACCCAGCACTGGAAGTGCTGGGCTATCTCAGCCGTCCGCTTCGCGGACGCAAATGCGAGTCGTGATTGACAACATCGCATTCCCGGTGCGACGCTGAATCGATCCACCCAACACTTCGGCGAAAGGAGAAACACGATGCGTCTGACCGAAATGGTTTCGTGCTCTGGTTGAGCGGCCAAGCTGGCGCCTAGCGTCCTCGCTCAGGTGTTGAGCGGGCTTGAGAAACAACCTTTCGATCCCAATCTGCTGGTCGGTTTCGACACAGCGGACGACGCCGGAGTGTATCGTCTGCGCGACGATCTCGCGCTGGTGCAGACGCTCGATTTTTTCACCCCGATTGTTGACGACCCGTTCGATTACGGCCGCATCGCCGCGCTTAATTCGATCAACGACGTCTGGGCCATGGGTGGGACGCCGGTCACGGCGATGGCGATTACCTGCTTTCCCAAAAAAGGTGTGGACTTTGCGATCTTGGGCGAGATCATGCGTGGCGGTTTGTCTGTGCTGACCGAAAACAAAGTCGCCCTCATCGGAGGTCACAGCGTCGACAACGAACAGATCATGTTCGGCTATTCAGTCACCGGAGTGATCGATCCTAATAAGGTTGCGACCAATGCCGGCGCGCGGCCCGGCGATCTAATCATTCTTACCAAACCAATCGGCACGGGCGTCATCTCTACCGGGATCAAATTTGCGAAAGCTTCGCCCAAAGTAGTCGCTGAATCAGTGGCCACGATGTTGACGCCGGGATCGTTTGCCGCTGAAGCCATGCGCGAGTTTGGTGTCAAAGGGGCAACTGATGTCACCGGCTTCGCGCTCCTTGGCCACGCCTGGGAGATGGCCAAAGCCAGCAGGGTTACGATACAGATCCAACCTGGCGCCGTGCCGTTGCTCGAAGGCGCGCTCGATCTGGCGGCGGCTGGGGTAATCACCGGCGCCGACCGAACGAACCGCGAATATGTAGGCGACGACATTGAGATTGATGCGTCCGTCAGCAAAGAGATGCGGCGTCTGCTTTACGATCCGCAGACCGCGGGCGGGATGCTGATCTCAATTGCCGAGGATCGCTCACAAGATTTGCTTCGGCGTCTGGAGGAAAGCTATCCGACTCCGAGGGTTATCGGACGCGTTACTGAGCGAACGTCTCATTCAATCGTTGTCGAGCAATAGCCGGCTGCTGGTAACGCATCAACCTGTTAGTTTGCCGCACGTGTTGGGTGAGGACTTATCTTGCGGTCTCTAACGCCGGCAGCTATGCTTGACGTCCGATGCATTTGGGCCATTTTTGAAAAGGGAAATAGCAATGTCTTCCGTTCCAAACTATTACCTAAGTCCGGAAGAGTATTTAGCGATTGAGCGTAAAGCCGAGTTCAAGAGCGAGTACATGGACGGCGTAGTCTATGCCTTTGCTGGAGGCAGTACGCGTCATAATCTAATCGTAGCTAATATCATCATCACTCTTGGTGGACAACTCAAGGGTCGGCCTTGCAGAGTTTACCCCAGCGATCTCAAGGTCAGGGTTCCAAACTCGACACGGTTTTTCTATCCGGACGTGTCAGTCGTCTGCGGCGATGACGAATTTGCCGACGACGAACAAGACGTCATTCTCAACCCCGCGCTGATCGTGGAGGTCTCATCCCAGAGTACGGCGGCTTTCGACCGCGGCAAGAAGTTTTTGTCTTATCAGCAGATCAGTTCACTACAGGAGTATCTCCTGGTATCTCAGGATGAAATCCTGGTCGAAGGATATGCAAGGCAAGGTAATGATACCTGGCTTTACACCAAGGTGACGGGCCTGGAAGCAAGTCTCTCTTTGTCGTCAATTGAATGTGAGCTTAGATTGAAAGATGTTTATGACAAAACGTAATTGCATTGGCGCGAGCCTTAGTTGAACCAATAAGCTAGGTGGGTTCTAAATGGAACCAGCGATACTTACGTCAACCGACAGGTTGTACCAACATTACAATCGCAGGGTGCAACAGATTCTGTTTAGGTTTAATCACATCCGAGAATTAATTCGGCATGAAGGAAGTATGGGTACGAGAGTGGAAGGTGTGGTCCGTAGCTTCCTACTGGAGTTCCTTCCTCGACGAATACGTTCGGGCTTGGTGGTTGACAGTTCGGGAAGTGAGATAGATCGAAGTAGACAAAAGGACATTTTGGTTGTTGACAAGTTTTTCAATCCTCGATTGTTTCTTGAGCGAAGAGCCCGGGGGTAACCATGTCGGCCGTGATTCAGCAATCGGTAACTGACATCCAAACCGCTTTGGTTAGGCTCTTCAAGACCGTCCGCGCGCGCACGCTCGAGATCGTCGCGCCGCTGGAGATCGAAGACTATGTAGTGCAAACCGCGGAGTTCATGAGCCCGCCGCGCTGGCACATCGGTCATACGTCCTGGTTCTTTGAGACGGTGCTGCAAAAATACAAAGCGGATTACCGCACCTACTCGGAAGAATTTCTTTTCTATTTCAATTCTTACTACGAAGGTTTTGGCGCGCGGATTGAAAGACCCAAGCGCGGCACGCGCTCGCGACCAACTGTGAAAGAAACCGTGGCGTATCGCCAGCATGTCGACGAGCAGATGACGCGATTCCTCGAACAGGTTGCGGATCGCGATGATGCAGAGGCAATCCTGTCGATCGTGCGGCTGGGACTCGAGCACGAAATGCAGCACCAGGAGTTGCTCGTCTACGACATCAAGCACCTGCTTTGCGATCAATTTGACGCGCCCATCGCGCCTGCGCCTGTCTCAATTGAAACAGCGAGCGGCATGGCCGAAGTTGGTGGTGGATTGTTTGAACTGGGGTACGGTGTCGCAGATCGGGTCAATAGCAAAAGCGGCGACAAGTCGCCGCACTCCAAAAACTACGACTTCGCTTTCGATAACGAAAAGCCGCAGCACAAGGTCTTCCTGCAGGACTTTCTAATCGATCGCACGCTGGTTACAAACGGCGACTATCTCGAGTTCATTGACGCCGGCGGCTATCAGGACTTTCGCTGGTGGCATTCGGCCGGCTGGGAGAAAGTCAATCAGGAACAATGGCAAGCGCCGCTTTATTGGGAGCAGCAGGATGGCGCATGGATGATTCGCGACTTTGCCGGTCTTCATCAAGTCATGAGCAAACTCAACGAACCGGTTTCGCACGTCAGTTTTCTTGAAGCCTCGGCCTATGCCAAGTGGGTGGGCAAGCGTTTGCCGACCGAAGCTGAGTGGGAAAAGGCCGCGAGTTTTTCGCCTGCTTCGAATTCAAGACAAGCATTTCCCTGGGGCGATGATGGGCCTGATGAACACTTAGGAAATCTTTTTGAGAACAGTCTGTGGAGCGTCGCTCCCGTCGGCGCATTCCCAGAGGGTCAAAGCGCTTACGGATGCCAGCAAATGATTGGCGATGTATGGGAGTGGACCACTTCGGACTACGTGCCTTATCCGGGATTCAAGTCCGAGTTCGATGAATACAACGACAAGTGGTTCGTCGGTCAGAAGGTTCTGCGCGGCGGTTCGTTAGCCACACCACGCGCGCACATCCGCACCACCTATCGAAACTTTTTCTATCCGCACGAGCGTTGGATGATTGGTGGGTTTCGCTGCGCGAAGGACGCTCCTTAGATCGTGAACATGCGTCTCATACTTTGTTTGGCATTAGTTATCGCGCCTTCGAAGTGTGCGCAACATTCTTCGCCGGCCACGAACCCGCAGCGTACTTCGACGCCTGAGGCTGCACGTGCTTTGACCTCGCTTGATCTAACTGACGCAACGGACGGCGAGTTACAGCAGCATGTCGGCGAGTTGGTAACAATGCGCGGCAAGTTCTCGCGGCGCGGAAAGCTTGCGCCGTTCATCCTCGCCGGCGGCCGCCCGATTTACATTAAGCCGACCGGATCGTTCTCGTGGGACGAGGATTACGCGAAGATGGAGGGGCGAGATGTTAGAGTCACGGGGACATTAAGATTTGTTCACTATCCGACTCCTTCACCGCAGGCTTTGCCTGTGGGACGTGCTCCCGATCACTTTTACTTTGAGGCAGAGACAGCCAAGATCGAGTTGCTTCGAAGCTGAGAAGACAACTGCTGATTGACCAAGAAGAGACTACTCTGAAAGAAGCAATGACCCACCGGTCGTGGCTGGGAACGAAGACTAGCGATCGACCTGCGGATCCTTTGATTATGGCGCCGGGTAACGAAAGACGAAGTCGTTGCTTGCTTCTGACGCGTGACACGCCTGGCACTTGCCTTCCTTCTCGCGCTTCTCGATCTTCTTCATGTCGCCGCTGACGGTTAGAAACTCCCAGTCATTCGCTTTCGGATTAAAGCCCTTTTCCCGTTTGACCATCACCACCAGGATCTCCGGGCTCGGCGCCGTTGGCGTTAAGAGTTTCTCTCGAACGATGATCGAACCCGTCGGGAACTTCGTGGTTCCCTTGCCCAACATCGACTCGCGCGCGATATCATTCGCGTAAGCAAAGCCAAATGTAGTCGTGTGTTTGCCGTCGCTCTTGCGGGCGGATGCCGAACTGGAAGAGACCGCACCCGGTGCTGGAAACCAAATCCTTGTGGTTCCTTGTGCGGTCGCGATACCGGCCAGGCCAGATTGCACAGTTCGCTGAGGGAACATGATGCTCGAAGCTATTAAGGACGCGCCACCGGCGCGCCAACCAACTAAGACTCAAACCACAAGCCCTGCACTTGCGGCAACTGGAACCGCCGGCGTGACGACCTGAACGGGTTCCCGGTTAACACGTGTCCATTGCCGATAACCGGCAATTCGATTGAGTGTAGTTTGATTGTCGTCGGTCTCGGCTGCTACCAGACCTGCCGTAGTCAGCACAGCCATTAAGGTTAAGACCTTCAGTGATGTCTTTTTCATCGAGGACCTCCCGGTCTCTTGACGGTCTAAGGAGCTGTCTGGGGAAGGGATGCTGGAGTTTCAGATGCGGGGAAGCGGCGTCAGGGTGGCTGGCAGATTAATTAGCGCCGTTGGCTTGTTCCCTGGCGTGATAAGAAGAGCGGGTCAGCGGGCTTGACTGGACATGCCGAAATCCCATGCTCATCCCAATGTCGCGCCAGCGATCGAATTCTTCGGGAGTGACGTAACGTTCGACGGGCAGGCGCCGAGCGTGGGGTTGGAGGTACTGCCCGATGGTCATGACATCGCAGGAAGAAGCGCGCAAGTCCTTCATTAACTCGACGACTTCATCGAAGGTCTCGCCGAGTCCCACCATAATGCCGCTCTTGGTGATCATGCCGCGCTGCTCATGATCGCGTCGTCCGGCTGCGCGCTCAAGCAAAGTCAGTGACTGTTGATAGTCGGCATCGGGCCGCACGCGACGGTAGAGCCGGGCAATCGTTTCCGTGTTGTGATTGAGGACGTCGGGCTGAGCATCCAGCACGGTGTTGAGCGCGTCCTCGTCGCCGTTGAAATCCGGAATCAATACTTCGACTTTGCATTCGGGATTGAGCGCGCGCACCTGGCGAATTGTCTCGGCCCAATGCGCAGCGCCGCCGTCAGGCAGATCGTCGCGATTGACGGAGGTAATCACTGTGTGCGCGAGATTCAGGTGCCGGACCGCTTCGGCGACGTGGCGCGGTTCGCCCGCATCAAGCCGGCCCGGCTCGCCTTTGCCAACCGCGCAAAAACCACAATGGCGCGTGCAAATGTCGCCGCCCAACATAAAGGTTGCAGTCCGATTAGCCCAGCACTCGAAAATGTTGGGGCACCGTGCTTCCTGACAAACAGTGTGCAGATTCAGGCCTTCGATCAACTTGAGCAGGTGGTTCTGGTTCGTCGGATCACCCAGACGGATCCTGAGCCACTCGGGCTTTGGCTGACGAGGTTTACTGTTGAAGACCTGGAGTTCGCGGGCCAATCGGTTTACCTCTTGCTAACCAGAAAGCATTCTAGCATCCGTCTACTGAATTAAGCATCTAAGCCGAAACGCTTTGCGCTATACTGCGCGGCGTCAAATTTGATTTCGCAAGCTGCCGGAGCTTGCGCTCCTGGAGGAAGTTTATGAAACGAACCGTCGTTCTGTGCGCCGCGACTCTATTGCTGATCGCGAGCGCCGTATACACATTCGGCGACATTGCGCGACCAAAGACTTCGCCCTCGCCGCAGGAAGGCAAGATTGTTTTTCACACCGGCCTGCAAATCGTCCCGGATTCGAAGTCCTACGAAGCGCGCTTGCAAATCTCGCAAGAGACTCTGCAGCGTCTACGCGAGGCGACGGCCAACACAGGATCCGCTAACCCATCGGTGACACAGCGCATCATGCAAAGCTCGACACGCACGGTGATGGCCGGGATGTTCATGTTCCTCGCCATCTCGTTCGCGGGGGTCTGGCTGGCTCGCTCAAGTCAGCGTCGCAGCCAGAAAGCGATCGCCGCTATCGTGATGGTCGTGGGCATGTTGGGCGCCGCAACTGTGATCGTGCGCGCGAATGCCGGACCGCCGGGATATTACTACTGGCAGAACCTGCCGCAGAACTTGACCAAAGGACAGGCTACACGCGGCGGACTCGATATAGAGATCGTTCAAGGTGATGAGGGCATCAAGCTGATCGTCCCCATGAGAAGCACGAAGAAACCGGGCGAGGAATAGAGAGCTTACGGAACGCTCGGTACGGAACCGCTTGCGGTAGCAAGCGGGTCGCTCTGCCCAAAGAGTTTTCTTCGATAAATCAACCCGGTCGCTACCGCTCCCGGTTCTGTACCAGCAAGCTGTCCGCGCTCCCAGGAGTATGGAACGAGCCACCAATATTTCTTTAACCGCATGGTCTGGCGCGCGGTCAACTGAACGCACCGGCGTGTCGGCGAAAGCATTCGCCGCGATGCTCGTCGCGAGCGCTCTTCTGTCGGCGACACTCGCGAGTTGGCTACCACTGCAGGTGTCCATCGTTACCGTCTTTCTCTTCGCCGGTCCGCACAACTGGTTCGAGTTGCGCTACTTCTTAATGCGTCTGCCGGCGCGGTTTGGCCGCTCTCGCAATTTCTTTGCGGTCGCGTTCGCGGGCATCTTCCTCCTCACCATCGCTTACCTTTCGCTGCCGGCGCTCTACTACGCTAATGTGTGGTCAGGCTCCAACTGGCCCAGTGCAATAGCGACGTGGAACACGCTCTTGCTTTTGTGGATCGGCGCCCTGGTGATATTGCGCGGAAAGCAGAACTCGAAACGCGACTGGTCCTGGGCCTTGCCCGTCGTGTTTGCCTTGTGCGCGATCAATTGGCTGGTACCAGAGCTTTTCAGCCTGGCGATTGTTTATGCACACCCGCTCGTCGCACTCTGGTTCCTGGATCGTCATTTAAAACGCACGCGTCCGGAATGGCTGTCGACCTATCACCGCATTCTGCTGCTCCTGCCGCTGTTGATTGCCGGCATGCTCTGGCAGTTGGGACGCACGTCGTCGCTGGCGGATGACAACGGACTATTCTGGCGTATCACGCAACACGCCGGCGCAAGTTTGCTGCCGAACGTTTCAAGCCACATGCTGGTCTCAGTGCATGTGTTTCTGGAGATGCTTCATTACGCGGTGTGGATAATCGCTTTGCCGCTCATCGGAGCAACCGGCGCAGTGTGGAGCGTGAAGACGATCCCGCTGGCCCGGCGTCGTGGTGGATTTCCAAAGTTAATCGCCGCAGTCCTTGTCTTAGGTGTCTTCATAGTCGCAGCGTTGTGGCTTGGGTTTTCAGTTAACTACGCCGCTACCCGCGACCTTTACTTTGCGGTGGCAATTGGGCACGTGGTGGCCGAGGCGCCGTTTTTGTTAAGGATGATCTGAAAGTTCGGAGTACCGGCTTCAGCCGGAATTCTTTTGGTCAACATGAAGCCGCCTGAGTGCGGGACTCCAAACAACTCCGAAAGAAAATGTCTCCAACCGAACTCTGGCGTTTCTTTCCCCTCGGTTACCTTTTTTCCATCTTGATTGAAGCGCCGGTTCTGCTGATCGGTCTTTCCAAGCGACATCCGATCAAGCGCAGATTGTTCGCCGGCATTTGGTTGACCGCGTGCACGTATCCGATCGTCGTGCTGGTGCTGCCGCTGGAACTCGCTAACGCCTCGCGGGCAATCTATCTGGTGGTAGCCGAGACGTTCGCGCCCGTGGCTGAGTGTATTCTGTTCTGGCTGGCTTACGGCAAAGGAGAGGAGTTAGGTAAGGCTTCGATGTGGCGTGACTTTGGCGCCATCATCATTGCCAATCTCGCCTCGTTTCTCGGCGGGGAAGTCTTGAGTGCCTATGGTTGGTTAGGATTGCTGGGCTGAACGTCGGTGATGGTGGGCAAAGAAGCAGGCCGGCTCATTTCCACACCGCGCGTGCCTCGCTTGCGATACCAGAGAAAGACAACCAGCGCGACGGCCAGCAAACCTATGAAGCCAAGAACAAAGAAGATCACTGCCACTACAGCTCCGATGCTAACCGGATCCGGAGCGACATCCATAATGACGATTACGCACCTCATCAGAGATCTTCCATGTTTGATTCCAGCGATTTAAGGTTCACGTGTCATGGCCTTAGTTTTTTTCGTCTATCGGACAAGAGCCGCTCGTGCGACAGAAACATCTGCTTCAAATGTTCGCGACGCTCCCGACCTGCGCGAGGCGGATATTGATCCGGATGGCGCAGCATCATGTCAACGATTGAAATATAGGCTTCCCAATCCCCCTCGACGTTGGTCGAATGACTGTCCACTCGAAGCCTCCGGCATACCAACGCTTCTTCCACCACGACCAGTGAATGACACTTAAGGGTTCGCGCAAAAAACTCAACCTCCGAATCGTGAAGCAGGGTCTCATCAAAGAAACCCGTCCTATCGACGACTTCTCGTCGCATCAAAACAGTTGGCGTCGCAAAAGGAAACCATCTCAACACGGCGCCATCAACCTCTGGAAAATAAGTTCCCTGGCTGGTACGTACCACCCGACATGAAACGTTCCGCTTCCTCTCAAGAAGGTCGTCGTCCCGAAGTCGCGAAATCCTTCCTTCGAAGACACTATATATGTCGCAGGAAATTACTGCCGCCTCCGGGAAAGCCTCTTTTGCTCTCCATTGCGCCGCCATCTTGTTTCTCTCCCAGCAATCATCCGCGTCCAGCCAGGCGATCCATTCCTCGGTAGCCGATCTGATCCCGAGATTACGCGCGGCCGGAATATTCCTCTTCTCTTTCAGTGCAACAATTCTTGCTCCCAATCCTGTGGCTATGCTTTCTGTATCATCCGCACAATCATCGATAACGACGATTACTTCTTTCACTGGAAGGGTCTGAGCGTGAACACTCTGAATCGCATCCCGAATAAAGTTCGCGGCATTATGGGCGGGAATCACTACTGAGACAGGAGCAGCGACTGACCTATTCATCGCGGGGGCCCCGAGCCAAACTCTCACTCCTGACCAGCGAGGCGAGAGATCAGTTTACTATGTTAGGTACGCAAGTATTGGTCGAACCGCTGCAACGAAGACCTGCGCAACAAGGCCGACCCACGCAGCTTTGACCGTTCCCGGCACAGGTTCCTGCCTGCGCCGCGGCTGGGGCGCTGATAGACATAATCACCGGCAAAGCCAGCGCTGCGGGCGCGTATTTGAGCAGCAATCTTCGACGCGAAACGACGGGTAACTTCTCTGAGCTTTTCACTAAACGAAAGCGCTGGAGCTGTTTGACTGCCAGCCAGACGACGTCTGCGTCAACGGATAAATTCAGAGCAGTTCGCAGTGAGCGGGCCGCATTCTCTGCAGTGGTTTTCCCATCGCAGTGGTCCCATACCATCGCGGCAACGCTGTTGAGGCAGTGTGCCTCGTCATGTTCGGTGTCGTAAACCAATGTCTCGTCACCCAGTTTACGGATCACGAGGTTGTCTATTCGCGCACGGGGCAATCGAGTTGCAGGTTTCATCCGAGTACTCCGCTTTGTAAGCCAAAATCCGAAAACTACACCCTTCTTACGTCAGTTTGGGCCCGCAAGTCAATGATTGATCTGCGACGTGATAGGACGAACCTAGGCAATTACCCGCGCCAGGGCTTCGGGATCAATGTTACCGCCGGAGAGTACCACTCCCACTTTCTCCAGATCGGTCGGGATTTTGCGTGTCAGCACGGCGGCCGCGGCGGCGGCACCCGAAGGCTCAACCAGCAATTTCATCCGAAACAACATGAACCGCATGGCGGCAATGATTTCTTCGTCTGTGACTGTCAAGACGTTGTCGGCGTTCGCGCGCGTGATGGGGAAAGTCAGCGCCCCCGGTGTCGGCACGCGCAAGCCGTCGGCGATAGTCGGCGGAGGCGGAATCGTGACGCGCTCGCCTTTCCGAATTGATTGCTGAGTGTCGTTCGCGGTTTCCGGTTCGACAGCAAAGCAAAGGATTGATGGCTTGATGGATTTTGCCGCCGTGCTGACTCCGGCAAACAAACCACCACCGCTGCAAGGCGTCAGGACGCAATCAAGATCAGGGACTTCTTCAAGGAACTCTAACCCGCATGTGCCCTGGCCGGCCATGATCAGATAATCGTCGTAGGCCGGCACCATCACCAGGCCTTCGCGTTCGGCGATCTCGCGACCGAAAGCGTTGCGGTCATCGTGCTGGCGATCAAAGAAGCGAATGTCGGCGCCATAGTTACGCGTCGCTTCTATTTTGGATTTGGGCGCGTCGGAAGGAACCGCTACGACCGAGCGAATGCCGGCTTCGCGCGAGGCCAAGGCTACGGCCTGCGCGTGATTGCCGGAAGAAACCGCAATTACGCCGCGCTTTCTTTCCTCATCCGTCAGCGAAAGAATCCGATTTGTCGCGCCGCGAATCTTGAAAGCGCCCGCGCGCTGCAGGTTTTCGCATTTGAAAAAGACTTCGTGGCCGGCAACTTTGTTAAATGAGCGCGACGTCACTACGGGAGTGCGGTGAATGCGCCCCGCGAGCCGCTCTCGTGCTTGTTGAATGAGATCTAACGTCAGCATGAATGACCTTTCGTTACTCGCCGATGGAAGCTGACAGAATTTGTCACCAAACTCAGTCGCTTCCGCTCAAATAATTCTTGTCAGGAAATGCCGCCAGATTATAGTATCGCTTTGGGTGGCTCGGTAAGTCTCACAACCGAACGACTGGATCTCCGAAGACGCTAAAGCTTTCCCGCTTACCCCCCCCTCCTCCTCAACTAAACGTCCTCGACTTAAGGAAACCATCATGAATAGCAGCATCAAATGCCCTCAGTGCGGACTCATCTTTTGGAGCACGGCCGAAAACTGCAGACGATGCGGACTGCCTGCGGAGGAATTCCCGACCTTCCAGCCGGAGTCTTTTGTGCAGCAAGTCTCGAACCCAACCATTGGTCGTCATACGCAGATTTCAGACGCTGATGCAGAACGACTGCTTGGCAAACTCAAGAAGGATTCACGTCTCTTCTACGGCATCGGCGGGTTACAAATCCTGCTCTGGTTCTTTGTAGGTCAACTTCTGATAGTTGACGGATTTTTCAACATCGGCTTGAGCTATCTGACTTTCAGGTTCAAGAGTCGCGTCGCAGCTATTCTGCTTTTCCTACTGACGCTGTTAAGCGCAGGCGTCGGGCTGTTCACAATCTTGGTAATGGGCCGTTTTAACTTTTTCATCCCTCTGATTCTGGTATGGCGACTCGCGTGCAGTGTTCGTATGATCTACACCACCTTCAAGCTACACGCTTATGAAGAGGTAGACGTCACAACTATGATGCCGCCGCTGCCACCGATGTTTCCGAAGAAAGAGGCAGAGCAGTGGTCCCCATCCTCTGCACAGTTGCAGCCATCCGAGTAAAAGAAATTTCATTCGCCGGTCGAGAGTGCGGTTAGACGATCATCGGGAGTCATCTTGAACACCGACGCGAAGTGCTCGATGATCCGATCTTCGACCTCACAAAGTTCGACTTCGCGTCCCAGCAATTCTTTCATCGAAGTTACCGGCTCGCCTTCACAGGCAACAATCAAATCAAAGTAGCTGAGTTCGGTATTCACGTTTAGCGCGAATCCGTGTGTGGTCACCCAGCGCGCGATGTGCACGCCAATCGCGGCCACTTTGCCGCGCGGCGTATGCACGCCGGTCAGGCCTTCGATGCGAAACGCTTCAATTCCGAAATCCTTCATAGCGCGAATCAGGACTTCCTCAAGGTCGCGCACAAAGCGGTGGACGTCTTCGCGATCGGGCCTCAGATTAATAATCGGATAGCCGATGATCTGACCCAGGCCATGATACGTAGCTTTTCCGCCACGATTGGTTTCAAAGACTGCGACGCCGCGTTCTCGTAAGACTTGATCCGAAGCAATGATGCCGCCTTCGGTCGCCCGCCGGCCCAGCGTCAGCGTGTGCGGATGTTCGAGTAGAAGCAACGTGTCCGGCTGTTCCCCCGTCAAAACCGCGCGTTCGGTTTGCTTTTGAAGATCCAGCGCCGCGCAGTACTCAACGAGGCCCGGCCGTTCGACTTTCAGAATTCGCTGTCGCATGATTGCCAGAGTAGAATCCGCAATTGTACAGCAAGCCACTTCCAGTAACGACACGGAGGAGTCCCATGAATCGCATTGTAATTTTGGCTTTCGCATTTTTGTTAGCGCTGCCCCTTACGGCGCTGGCCCAGACACGCGCGCGCACTACTTCAAAGAAGGGAACGCATTCAGCGAAAACTTCCGCGCCGTCAGCAAGTACCGCAGCGAAGACAGCCGGCGCGACGAAAGTAGCTGACCAGATCAAGAACCTGACCAGATTCCTTTACTTACTGGGCGGCGTAGCGAAAGGAATCGAGGAACTTGACGCCGCCGCGCGCAGCAATCAAGGTTCACCGGCGGTGCTGCAACAGAACGAACAGAATAAGGCCAAGGTCAGATCAAGTTTTCAGGATTTCCGGGTCGGACTGGATCAACTGGAGATTTATTTTCGCGCCACGCCGGAACTCCAGGGCTACTATCTTAAACTTGCCGGCTCAGCATCCGGCGCGGCTACGGCCGAGGAACAGGCCGCCGCAGGCCATTTCGATCAAGCGGGACGCACGCTGCTCGGGGTGGTAAATCGTCTGACTGATGTGCTGTTGGTGATGCGGTGATGCAACAATCATTGGATTGCTAACCGCCGGCTTCTCCAATAGAATTCGTCAGACGCTGAAAGCTCTTGAGGTGTCGCTAGTATGAGCACTGTCGCTTTGGAAAACACAGCATCGGTAGCTGCAGAGATCATATCTGTGCTTTCGGCAGGTGTAATTGTAGCGCCTCCGAAGAACGTCTCGATGGAAATCTCAGTACCCAATTTAGGGGGCTACTTCCGACTCGAACTCACGGACCTGGACGACTCAGAGATCGAAAGCGGCAGGGTCGTAGTCAGGGCGGCGGTTGACACCAACGCCACAATGGTTGTGACACTCTTTGGAGAGTCGGATAGCGAGGGCTTTCATACTAAGAGGTTTAGCTTCGGCTTTGAAAGTGCTGAAAAGACCGCTGAGTCGGACTTTCGCCTAGCGACACTACGAGCGGCACTCAGCTTAGCTACCCAAACACGACTTGTGTCATCAGGACTCGGTTTGGATCACTGGTTCCGGCTAAACGAGTCCTTGCGTGACATCAGTGAAATGCTGAAGCTTCGTCAGACGATGCATCGACTGATGGTGATTGAGCGGGCGACAGGAAGACGCTTTAAGATCCCCTCGTTCATCGAAGGGAAAGACATGGAGACAATCAGTCTCTTGCATCATGCGATCACAGAACGCGCCTTCGGGTGGCCGTTCGAGGGTGTCCTAACGATATCCTATGCGGCGAGTAAGGACATAGCTGCCAGTTTGGCAGCTTGGAATATGGCGAGCGACTTTGTCTATCCTTGCTTTCAACGCCAGTCGCTGTTCGGAATTGAATTTCCATTAGGCGAAGGGACGATCACGATCGTAGACAAGCACATCGAAGGCTTCGAGCATACATTCAAAGAACTAATGAGCGACGACGGTCATACAGTAGAGTTGAGAGTCCGTTCCAGAATTGGCCTAGCTCATTATAACGTGCCTGGCGCCCCACGTTTACCCGCCAAAGTCTGGAATAACGACTTGCGGATGCTCATCGACATGGAAGGACAACTCGATGCGGCATTGGTGGAGCGTTACAATGCGTTGGCCGCTGCGAGCTTGGCTGGACTAAACGAAGATGAAAAGGCGGAAATAACAAAACGTCCAGAAATCGGCGAAGCATTCCTGATAGACGATGAGAGCATGGAGAAGGTCTGATGCCTCTTGGGCCGGTGCTTGCCGAAACCCCACTTGTCTTAGACACCAACGTCTTAACTGCGTGGAGATCCCAAAGGGCGCGAGTAGTAGCAGCCATAGCAGACTATCAATCCAGACTTAAGCTCTTTCCCGCCTTAACAGCGATAACAATCCATGAAGCGCTTTACGGTTTCGAAAACAAAGCGGCGAAGTCTGGGAAGCTTGATGACCGGACTAGACAGGATCGCCTCGCGATTGAGCAGCTAATCAACTCTTGTGTGGTCCTACCTTTTGATCAGCGCGCCGCAGAGATCAGCGCCTACATAATCCCACGTCTGAAGAAGAACATTCCCAAAGAGAGTTTGCTAGACGCGCTCATCGCCGCGACGGCTCTGGCTCACGGGTATGGAGTTGCTACAAGAGATCGTGGCTTTGAACTAATCGCTGAGCATACGCCCGACAACATGATTCTGCGTTTGGTCTTTTGGCCGGTTTGAAAGCGATATTCTCAGGACGCCCTATTCCAACCGATAATTCGGCGCTTCCTTGGTAATCACCACATCGTGCACGTGCGACTCGCGCAGGCCTGCAGGCGTTACGCGTAAGAAGCGCGTCTTCTCCTGGAACTCGGCTATAGTGCGACAACCGGTGTAGCCCATGCCTGAACGCAAGCCGCCGACAAGCTGCGTCACCATCTCTGCCAGCGTCCCGCGATAAGGCACGCGGCCTTCAATTCCTTCCGGCACCAGCTTCGATTCCAGTTCGGTTTGCTCCTGCGCATAACGGTCACGCGAGCCTTCGCGCATCGCCCCAATCGAGCCCATGCCGCGATACATCTTGAAGCTGCGACCCTGGTAAAGAATGACTTCGCCGGGTGCTTCTTCGGTACCGGCGAAAAGCGATCCGATCATCACGACATCGGCACCGGCCGCGATTGCTTTGGCCATGTCGCCGGAAAATTTCACGCCACCGTCGGAAATGATCGGTACGCCGGTGCCGCGCGCGGCTTCGACGCAGGATTGTATCGCCGAGATTTGCGGCACGCCGGCGCCGGTCACGACGCGCGTCGTGCAAATCGAGCCCGGGCCAATCCCGACCTTCACTCCGTCAACGCCCGCGTCGATCAACTCGCGAGCGCCATCACCGGTACCAACGTTTCCGGCAATCAATTGCGCATCGGGATGGCGGCGCTTGATCTCGCGCACGGCTTCGATGACGCGCGAAGAATGACCATGGGCGGTATCAATTACCAGACAATCGACGCGGGCCCTTACTAACTCATCGGCGCGTTCCCTGAAGTCTCCGGTGGCGCCGATGGCCGCGGCCACGCGCAAGCGGCCGAGGTCATCTTTCGCCGCGGTCGGATACTTGATCGCCTTCTGAATGTCCTTGACCGTGATTAAGCCCTTAAGATGTTTGTCTTCATCAATCACCAGAAGCTTTTCGATACGATGTTTTTGCAGGACCTGCTTGGCCTGATCCAGCGTGGTCCCTACAGAGACCGTCACGAGTGGTTGCTTGGTCATCACTTCAGAAACCGGCAAGTCATAACGCTCTTCAAAGCGCAAATCGCGATTGGTAATGATGCCGACCAGATGGCCGTCTTCGTCGACGACGGGCACGCCGCTGATGTGATAGCGCTGCATCACGTCCAGCGCCTCGCGCACGGGCCGGTCCTGCCTGATCGTAACCGGATCCACGATCATTCCGGATTCCGACCGCTTCACTTTGTCAACTTCTTCAGCCTGACGTTCGACACTCAGGTTTTTATGAACGACGCCGATGCCGCCTTGCTGGGCGATGGCAATTGCCAGCGAAGCTTCCGTCACTGTGTCCATCGCGGCCGAACAGAGGGGGATCTGCAAACGAATGCCACGCGTTAATTGTGTCGAGGTTTCGGTTTCCGTCGGCAGCACATCTGAATGCGAGGGCACCAGCAGAACATCATCGAAGGTAAGTCCCTCAGGAATCTTCTCAGTTATCATGGCTTTCTGACATTACTCCTTGGCTTTTTGTTTGACTAACTCCATCGCAAAAAGAAAAAGCCCGCAGTTCGCAGCGGGCAGACTCGGCAAAATTCGAATTGATTAACCAAATCAAGCAGTAATTTACCACGCCGAGCAGGCTTGCGCACACTGCAGAGCGGCGCAGTGCTTCTACCGAAGCGCCTATACCTTGGGCATAGTGAATTCGTGCTCGCCCTCCCCTGTCTTCCACATGCCCGGACCGCGAGTCAACCGGCTGGTGTGTTGGTCTTGATTCGCGCGCGATAAACTGCCTGGGGGATTTCGCTGACCCGTGCGGGGCTGCGTTCTTGGCGCCACCCTGCGCTGATAATAATGAAGGCCGGCCCAAACGCAGAGGGCGAAGACCGCAAGAATGACGATGGCCAGCAAGAGTGTCATGAATGGTGAGCGGCTGTGACTGCCGCCCTCCAGGTACACGAGCGATCCGAACGGCTTGGTGGAAACTTCATCACCCGGGTCTCCGCGTTCACGCATCGTGCGGGCATATTCATCTATCGCCTCCTGCTCGTCATAGCCGATAAACTTTGCGTAAGCGCGAATAAAGCTGCGATTAAAGATGCCGCCGGGCAGCCTCCGGTAATCATCTGACTCGATCGCCTCGAGATAGCGCATGGAGATACGCGTCTGTTCAGAGATGTCGCGCAGAGCAATCCCTCGCGTCTCGCGTGCGAGTCGCAATTTTTCTCCGATGCTTTCCACCATTTTCAGTCGAGCCGACCCCAGACGATGCTGATCCTGCGAGGTGTCGAACAGCCGCTTGACCTGCGAACCGAATGAACGGGTGCCCTTCCCACTTAACACTTACGGGCAGAGGCCAAGATGTTCTTTGGCCGCACTATAACGCCCGCTCGCAAACGTTGTCAAACTTTATTGATTCCGGGTTTGACCTGTCTTGATTCTTATCGCGCAGGGTGGTAGCTTGAGGTGTTCGCAGAAACCAATCTGACTTGTTTTTAACTTCTACAATCTTGAAAAGTGAGGACTGACGCAGATGCCTCTTGAAGCACTCGGAATGGTCGAAACCAAAGGCTTTGTCGGCGCGGTGGAAGCGGCTGACGCAATGGTCAAAGCAGCCAACGTGCAACTGTTGGGAAAGGAATACATCGGCGCTGGGTACGTGACTGTGTTTGTGCGGGGAGACGTTGGCGCGGTGAAGGCGGCAACTGACGCCGGCGCCGCCGCTGCCCGTCGCGTTGGCGAGTTGATTAGCGTACACGTGATTCCCCGCCCACACGCCGAAGTAGAGAGGGTTCTGCCGCTCAGTGGCCGCACCGGATTCAGCCCGGACGAAACATCACAATTGCCAAGTGGAGCCCGCGGACAGTTGGGTCAGGGCGAAGGCGGTCGCTCGTTGAACGCGCGAGAGAGTTCCAGAGAAAGAGCCAAGTAAGGTCATTGCCGATTTTTGATTGCCGATTGCCGATTGGAACTAACACTATCTATACGCGAGTGATTAGCGAGGAATCGGAACCAGGAAATTTTCAAATCGGAAATTGGCAATCGGCTATGGGAGTTTGTTATGTCGGCCGACAAAGATTTGATTTCCGTGCAGCAGGCGCGTGACCTCGTCGAAGCCGCGCATCGCGCTCAGGCAGAAGTAGCCCGTCTCGATCAGGCAACAATCGATCGCATCTGTGAAGCGATGGCCAAAGCAGCGTTGCGCGAATCTCCACGCGTGGCCGCGCTGGCTGTTGAGGAAACCGGTTATGGTGTTGCGGCCGACAAACATGAAAAGAACCGCTTCGCCGCAGAAGATGTTTGGAACTATTTCAAGAACCTGCGCACAGTCGGCGTTGTTTCCGAAACAAAAGATGTAGTTGAAATAGCCAGTCCGCGCGGCGTCGTCGCCGGCATTATTCCGTCGACCAATCCAACCTCCACCGCGATCTTCAAAATTCTGATCGCGATCAAGTCGCGCAATGCCATCGTGCTTTCGCCACATCCGTCGGCGGCGCGATGTATCAACGAAACAGCGAAAGTCATGCGCGACGCAGGGGTGAAGGCCGGACTGCCGGCCGAAGCCATCGGCTGCATGACGACCGCCACCATCGAAGGCACCGAAGCATTGATGAAGCACAAGATGACCGCGGTCATTCTCGCGACCGGCGGCATCGGCCTGGTCCGCGCAGCGTATTCATCGGGCAAGCCCGCATTCGGCGTTGGTCCCGGCAACGTGCCGGTCATGGTGGAACGCTCGGCTGACGTGCCGAAGGCGGTGCAGGATATCCTGACGGGCAAGTGCTTTGACAATGGAACGATTTGCGCGTCCGAGCAGGCAATCGTTGTGGACGCGCCGATTGAGACGGCCGTGCGCGAACAGTTCAAGATGCAGGGCGGTTACTTTGTCAGCCAGTCCGAAGCTGATCTGCTGGCGAAAGTTGTTGCCACTCCGCAGAGAAGTCTGAATCCGGCCATAGTCGGAAAATCAGTCGAGGTAATCGCGAACATGGCCGGCATAAGCGTGCCGCCGGGAACTCGCTGCTTAATGGTGGACGTTGGCGGCGTAGGCCGAGATTATCCGCTGTCGATGGAAAAGCTCTCGCCAATTCTCGCGTTCTATGTCGAAGACGGTCTCGAGCGTGGAGCGGCACGATGCAACGAAGTTCTTCATTACGGAGGCATGGGACACACGGCGGGCATACACACGCGCTCGCGCGAAGCCGCGGTGCGTTACGGCAACGAGATGCCTGCGTCTCGAGTAACCGTCAACACTCCGACTACGCATGGGGCGATTGGATTCTCGACCGCGTTGCCGCCATCGATGACGCTGGGTTGTGGTTCGTGGGGCGGTAATGTGACTTCCGACAACGTCTCTCCTTTGCATCTGATGGATATCAAGCGCGTCGCGTTTGAAACGCGCCCCGTCGCCAGCAAGCGACCAGCAGTCGCGGCCCAAACTGTTGGGATGCCCGTAGCGATGCCGCAGCCGGGCGCGGCGCTGAGCAGAACCGCGACGGCGGCGCCAGGCGCGCGCCCCACCGGAGCTCCGAAGGTCAGCCGCGAAGAAATTGCCGCGATCGTCGACCGCTTTCTGGCGAATCGACAGCCCGAATCCGCGCCTCCGGCTCCGCCGATGGCTGCCCCTATCTCTGCCAACCAACCGCGAACTGATTACTCGGCGAACGGTGGTGGAAATGGTGGCGCCTCGCCTGAATCCGCAACAGCATCCCCGGCAAACGACCGCAAAGCGGCTGAGTTTGTCAGCGAGGACGATGTGCGTCAAGCGATTAAAAAAGGTGAGAAGATTTACGTCGGCCCGCGCACGATCATTACGCCTTCAGCTCGCGATATTGGCAATCCGGCAGAGGTGTTTGCAAAGATCTGAAAGCGTCAGTAGTCAGTTGTCCGTTGTCAGTTGCAACGGAGAGCCACTGACTACTAACCACTGACAAACTGACATGTTTTTAGGAAAAGTCGTCGGCACCGTCTGGTCAACCAAGAAGACACCCGATCTCGAGGGCGTCCGGTTTCTGGTTGTGCATCCATACGACCTGGATAAGGAGCCCACGAAAAATGTCGTTGTGGTCGCCGATCGTTTGGGAGCGGGCCCGGGAGAGACGGTAATGTGTGCCTTCGGGAAGGCAGCGCGCACGGCGATTGGCAATCAGGACATGTCTATCGAAGCCGCGGTCGTGGGCATCGTCGATCGGGTTGACCTTGCTGAAACTCAGTCGGAAGAATTGCGGGAAGCTGCGCGCAGCCTGGGCCGTGACAACGGACAGAAATGAACATTTCCGATTTTAGATTGCCTTCGTCGGATTAGCCACGAAAAGGCACAAAAGGCGCAAGAGATTAAGCTTGGTTTTGATTGCTGAGTTCTTTTGATTTTTCTTGTGTCTTTTGTGCCTTTTTGCGGCTAACTTCTTCCGGCAATCGCAAAATCGAAAATGGCTAACGAAGAGTTGATCTACCGCATCACTCGCGCAATCTACGAGCGCCTGGGCTCGTCCGCGGACGAGAGCGCGGTCGAGCAACTGGTCACCGATATCTATCAAGTAGTCGAGCCGGCGCTGGCTAAAAACGGGGCGGCGCCAACTTCGATCTCGAGTTCCCCCGGCGCGTCATTTGGCGAAGCTGCCACTCGCGAAGGGTCCTCCGATCGTCTGGTCATCTCGGTCTTCGGCATGGATCATCCGGGCATCGTCGCCGGCGTGTCGCAGATTCTGGCCGACGCCGGGTGTAGCATCGTCGACATCAATCAAACGGTCGTGCGGGAAAAGTTTGCGATGGTGATTATCGCCAACACTTCGCGTGCGCAGTTGTCAGTGACCGAACTGAAAGAGCGATTTCGTTCCGAAGGCGAAAAACTCGGCGTGCACATCTATGCCCAGCGCGAAGACTTATTCAATGCGATGCATCGGATCTAAGTCATTTTCGATTGCCGATTTGCGATTTTCTTTCCCTGTCGGTACCTTGAGTGTTACGTCAATGTAGTTGGTAGCGAGCACGACGACAAGCCTTGAGCCTAGGACTCCAAGTGCACCAACTTTCAAATTGGCAATTGAAAATCGGAAATTGAAAATGTCCTTATGCAGCCTGAAATCTCACATCGTTGTGCGTCGTGCGGCGTATCGATTCGCGAACCGGCGATGTTCTGCCCCGAGTGCGGCAAACCACTCGCACCGGTAGCCGCAAACGCTTCGCCAGGCGCAGAACCGCCGGCCACTGCCGAAACACCAGGCATGGCCGTGGCGTCATCGACTGAGCCGGTTGAAGCCAACACGGCCCAACCAGCGGGATCATCACTTGAGCCGGAAGACCATAAAGCGGATCCGGTAGGCCGTGGAGACAAAATCGACGAGCCAACTGCGCCCGGATCCAGGCCCGGCACTCGCGAGCGGACCCGCGAAAGATTGCACCGGGCTTCCAGCGTGGCCTCCAGTGTCGCGCGCGGCGCGCTTGAAGATAATGTGAAGCGCGTGGAAAAGATTCATGAGGTTTCCACGGCCATGTTTGAGGAAGCCACTTACGATCCCAGCCTGCGCTTTGTGCTGGTGGCCCTGGGGCTATTCATAGTCTTCGTCATCCTGCTGGTGCTCAGCAAAGTCATGGGCTGACTCAGTTTCATGGAATACACCCAAACCGAAATCCTGCAGACCGTGCGCATGACCGAGATGGAGCATCTCGACATTCGCACAGTTACGCTCGGTTTAAGTCTGCGCGATTGCGCTACCGACTCCGTCCGGGGCACTTCCGAACGAGTGCGCGAGAAGATGGAACGGACGGCCGGGCAGCTCGTCAGTACCGTCGACGAGATCGGGAACGAGATCGGAATTCGCGTCGCGAACAAGCGCATCGCGGTGACACCCGTTTCAATTCTGACTGAAGGAGCGAGGGGCAATCCGGTCGATCTGGGCCGGGCTATTGATGAAGCGGCAGCCTCGGTGGGGGTAGATTTTGTAGGTGGGTACTCGGCTCTGGTGCACAAAGGATTCACGCGCAACGAAAGCGAATTTGTCGACACGATTCCGGAAGCGCTTTCCTCGACTCAGCGGCTCTGTTCGTCCGTGAACGTTGCGACCACGCGCGCGGGCATAAACATGGACGCAGTCGCGCGCGTCGGGCACTTAATCAAAGACGCAGCCGAACGCACACGCGACCGTTCGGGGCTGGCTTGCGCCAAGTTCGTCTGCTTTGCGAACGCCGTCGAAGACAATCCATTCATGGCCGGCGCGTTTCACGGCATCGGCGAACCCGAAGCAGTCCTTAATGTCGGCGTGTCCGGGCCCGGGGTGATCAATCACGCGGTCCAGCATGCGCCGAAAGATCTGCCACTGCACGAACTCGCGGAGATTATCAAGAAACTTTCCTTCAAACTTGCGCGCGCCGGCGAACTCGTCGGACGCGAAGCCGCGCGGCGTTTGGGAATTCCTTTCGGAATCATCGATCTGTCACTCGCGCCTACGCCTGTTCCCGGCGACTCGGTCGCGAACATCATCGAAGCGATGGGCTTTGAGCGGGCCGGCACGCACGGCACGACCGCGGCCCTGGCAATGTTGACTGATGCGGTTAAGAAAGGCGGCGCGATGGCCAGCAACTCAGTCGGCGGGATGAGCGGCGCGTTCATACCCGTGTCGGAAGACGCAGGGATGATCGAAGCCGCACGCGTCGGCGCTCTCTCGCTCGAGAAGCTGGAAGCATGGACCAGCGTATGCTCAGTCGGCATTGACATGGTGGCAGTGCCCGGCTCGACTTCGGCTGAGACTATCGCCGCGATCATCGCCGATGAAATGGCGATCGGGGTGATGAATAATAAGACCACCGCCGTGCGCATTATCCCGGTGCCCGGTCGGGAAGTAGGCGAGATGGTTGAATTCGGCGGGCTGCTGGGTAGCGCGCCCATCATGCCGGTAAACCGCTTTTCATCTGAACAATTCATTCGCCGTGGTGGTCGAATACCCGCGCCGGTGCATTCGTTGCGGAACTGACCGCTTGATATTGTGAGAGCCCAAAATGAACCGCGCTGACTTCCACAAGCTGACCGAAATTAGAATCAAAGAAGCAAGAGTGCTTCTGGATCGTAAATGTTATGAGGGAGCTTACTACTTGGCTGGTTATGCGGTAGAGTGTGCTCTGAAAGCTTGTATTGCCAAGGAAACGAAAGCAGAGGATTTTCCGCCCCGCAAAGCAAATGAATTGTACACGCATGACCTGATGTCCTTGGTTAACAAAGCCAAATTAACCGATGAGTTGGAGGAGCAAATACTTAGAGTGGTACAATTCGAATCAAATTGGCGCGCGGTCAAGGATTGGAAGGAGATCACGCGATATGAGTATCCAATAGATGCCAAGAGAGCCAAGGACCTGTACCGCGCCATCACAACTTCTCGAAATGGAGTATTACCGTGGTTGAAGAAGTACTGGTAAGGGAAAATCTCCTACCGCAGGAAATTACTTGCGGCGAGGAATTGGTGCGGCGTGTAAAACAGGCTGGGCTGAGAGTCGTAGCCGCGTATTGGGTTCGGGACCGGACCGCTGAGAGCGCCTCCTGGACGCTCGATCTGGTGATGCCTGAAGTCGACAAACAAGGCCCTCTAAAACTCTATGAGAAGATTCATGACCTCGTGCGCGTACCGACGCGAATACAGTGTGGCTTGGATATCAACATCATTGAAGTCTTGGGAGTTAAGTATTCGTTCTTCAAAATGCTCAAGGCGGCAATCAGATCAGAAGAAGCGCTTTCCAATGTCCGGCTTTCTCAACTTGTGGTCGGAGATGGCCTGTTCGATTTGTATATTTACAAGTTTCCGGCTAGTAACAATCACCACCGATAACTAACCTGAGCAAAAGATTATGGAACGTGAAGCCTTAGGAATGATTGAATGCCGCGGCCTGGTAGCCATGATCGAAGCCGCGGACGCAGCAGTGAAATCCGCGAACGTGGTACTGGTCGGTTGGGAAAAGATCGACGCCGGCCTGGTGACAGCGATCGTGCGCGGCGAAGTCGGCGCCGTTAAGAGCGCAGTCGAATCCGGCGCGGCTGCCGGCCGGCGCGTGGGCGAAGTTATCGCCACGCATGTGATCCCGCGTCCTCACTCAGAGGTCGACAACGCGATTCCTGTCCTGCACACCGGCGAAACCACGCGCAAAAAGATCAGCGGTTCAGTGCGCGGGAAGTAATCACCTTCGCACTTCGACTCTCCCGCACAAACTTAGTCCTCCAACAACTTCCCGCTAAACAAAGACTGTCCCGCCAAGCTTGTGTAGAAGCCATAAGCCACAACCGCAACACAGATGGCCAGCGCGATGGTGAAACCTGTCGCGTACCACGCCGTAAGTTCGGTCGTCATGGGATAGAAAACCCAGAGGTGCCAGACAAACATGGCGGCGATGCTGGCCAGCAGGCCATAGCGATAGAGGACAGCGATGGCGAGCAGAGCGAGCACGGAAACGAGCGGCACGGTCGCCAGCACCACCCCAAACAGCAGCACCTGAATAAACGCGAGCAGAATCCAAAGCACAAAAAGGGCCAGCCATTCTCGACGCAGAACAAAAACAAACAGCAGGAGCAGGAACAACGTGATGAGAGCAATGAACAGTGCGGCGGTGAGCTGGCTGACGAACGCAAGAAAGAGGTTAACACCGAGGAACTCGCTACCAGGAGTAACCGCCAACACCGGGGGCCGGCCGATCCATTTTTGGACTATGGGGCCCAGCACGCTAAGTAGCACTAAGCCGCCACCAAACACGGCGCCGAGCAGTGCGTCGCGTCCGACCAGCGGATCTCGGTAGCCGCCGGCAAGTAATCGATTCCAGGAAATTATCCTCCGCGGCCAGCGTTTCCGAACAAAAGGCTCCAACGCCAGATAAAGGACGCCCAGAAAGCATGAGTTGAAAAGCCCGATGGCCAAAGAGCGAACAAGCAATTCGAATTCGCTCGCTGGCAAACCATTGTGGTGCTGGGCAAATAGCCACAACGGCAATCGCAAGATGAAGAATGCCAACGCCAGGCGGGTAGCTCCACGCAAGTCGCCACGCCCGAGTCGCAAGTTTCTGCGTGCCAGCATTGTGCCGCCAACCAATGCGCTGAGATAGACAGCGATCAGAGTGCTAGTCAGGACGCGATCACCAGTGGTTTGCTGTGGCTGTTCCTGGCGTGTTGGTTGATCCCAGGGATAGACCGTTTCGAAATAAATGAGCTTGCCGTGAAACGCGGCAGCCTCGACGTGGGTTTTCAGTTCCGGGTGTGCCGGTTCAAAGCCATCCCACGCGGCCCGCGCATCGTACGCATGCAAAGGAACCGACGTAGAAGCTACCGGCTGAAAGTTCGCCATGTCCAACCCGGCCTCGCGAAACGGAATCGACCAGTCCGGTGTTTGCTTGTCGCCGGCCGCCGGCTCACGCTGCGGCGGAACCCCAACGAACCAGCGCAGCCGTCCGGCCATATCCAGATAGACTGTGGTCATGCCGGAGACATCCATTGCGGGATTGCTCACGCTGATCTCTTCGAAAGTCTCGAAGTAGCGCGGACTTTGACGATACCAAAAGCGATATGCGTTGGATCCCTCGGTGCGCAACCTGTTCCACCGCGTCGGAGATGGATCGTGCTGATAGATATAGAGCAGATAGTCTCTCTTGAGGATGACTCCATCAGCGCTGTCCAGCGGTTGATCCAGGTAGCCCAATTTCGTGATCAAGTCGCGCGCGAATGGGGCAGTTCATTGGCGGCGGATTGTATCGCAGACCATTAGCAGGATGCACTCGTAATTTGGGTTCTCAACTCACTCGCGCAGCAACCCGCCTTTGAAAACCGGCTGGCCTCCGAGCGAAATGTAGAAACTGTAGAGGACCACCACCAAGCCGGCGCCTAAGCCGAATATGGTTGAACCGGCATACCACACGGAAAAGTCCGAGGTCATGGGGTACGCAATAAAGAGCTGGGCGAAAAACTGCGAGGCGATCATGGCCAATAGGCCGAAGCGGGTTATCACCGTGAGAGTCAGGGCGAAGGTCAATCCGGCAAGTAGCGCTCCGATAACATGATTACCAGTACGAGTAGCCGCCGCCAGGACGATTGTGGGTAAGAGCCAGGCTACCAGCAATGACAGCCACTCCCGGCGGCGAAAAAGAACGTAAATCAACAGCAGCAGGAACAAGTAGAATAAAGCAACGAAGACCGCGAAGGTTGCCGGATTACCGAAAAATTCGCCAACCGCTTCACGTAATCCCAGCAGCGTATTAAGCATTGGCGGGACTGTGGGATTCAGGCCCACACTTCCCCGCAGGAGCGCGGCCAGGTAGAACAGGATTGTCAGTGCAACACCAAACACCGACCCGATTAGAACATCTCGACCAATCAATGGATCGCTGAACTCGCCGGCCAGCAGCCGGCTCCACGACACGATTCGGTGCGGCCACCAGCGTCGCACGTAGGGCTCAAGTGCCATGTAGAACAGCCAGAGCACAGTTGATGCAAAGAGTGCGACCATCGTGGCGTGGATAAGCAGAGCAAATTCGTCGAACGCGGGATAGTGATGGGCCTGAAAAATCCATCCTATCATTAGCGCCGAAAAATTATAAATTGCCAGTCGGAGCGCGCCTTTCCGATCGCCGCGGCCCTCGCGCAGGTTCTTTCGCGCCAGTAGTACTCCGACAATCATGAAAGACAGAAGCAGAAACATGACGACGATTATCAGAACCTTGAGTCCCGGTCTTAACTGAAACTCCCGCATTCGCGCTGGTCTGCTCCATGGTGCAACCATCTCAAAGTAGATGGGCTTGCCGTGGTAAGAGGCAGCTTCGATCCGAATTGGTATTTGAGACTGAGCGGCAAGTTTTCCCTCCCATGCGGCGCGGCTGTCGCTGTTAGCCAGTGGGAGCCACGTGGACTGAGTTTGAGTAAAACTGGCGAGATCCAGGCCGGCTTCTTCGAAAAGAGGAGTCCACAGATCCGTTTCAAGTTTCGAGTTTCGAGTTTCATGTTCGGAACTTTCCGTCAGGATCGGGCTATTGTTCTGTTTACTCGGAACTCGAAACTCGAAACTCGAAACTGGATCAACCTGCGGCGGAACGGCTTCGAACTTGATCAGCCGGCCCAACGTGTCCAGGGATACATTGACCATCCCCGATACGTTCGTTGGGGGATCTTCTTGAGTGGCGCGCGGACTCACCCGGTCCGTCGGCACCAGGTACCTTGGGCTCTGGCGATACCAGAAATAAAGTGCTGCCGGCTGTCCCGTCGATAACTGATTCCAGCGGTTCGATGAAGAATCGTGGTCTAAAACGTACCTGAGGTAATCGTTGTTGATCTCAAAGCCGTAAGCGCGGTCGACGGGTGCATCGGTGTAGCCGAGTCTGTTGACAATTGCATTGGCACGCTCTCTAAGCGCCTCAGGTGACTTCTCAAACGGAACGCGGCGATGTAGATCTGCTTTTCCCGACAACCAAATGATCAATACGAAACCGACGAGGATTGCGCCCAAGCAAGCCAGGGCAACAGCGGGCCGCAGCACGCCTTCCTTTGGCGTTGCGGCAACCATCTCAGGCGAAGGCGTTTCACCGGCGGCTAACGCCGCAGCGAGTGGATCGCCGCCAGGCAATGAGGCCGCAACCTGAAGGGCGGACGCAGGCCGGTTCTCCGGATCCTTTTCAATGCAGCGTAAGATCACACGCTCGACGAGCGGATCGATATTCTGGACGAGGGACGAGGGAGTGGTCGGTGTCGTGTCGCTGCGTCGCAAGTCCAGGAGTTGACCAATCGTAGGCGCATCGAAAGCCTTCTTGCCCGTGAACACTTCATAAAGAACCAAACCGAGCGAGTAGATGTCACTCTTGACGGTCAACTCATTCCCCGCAAACTGCTCAGGCGACATGTAGGCCGGCGTGCCAGCACGGATCTCTTCACTACGAATCTCTTCCTCGAGTCCAGCAAGACCAAAATCGGTGATGCGCGCGTTGCCGTGCTCGTCGATCATCACGTTCGACGGCTTCAGATCGCGATGGAGCACTCCCACTTCGTGAGCGGCTGCAAGTCCGGCGCAAATCTGGCGCGCGATTTGAATCGCTTTGTCGCCTGGTAAACGGCCAATGCGGTACAAGAGCGACGAGAGTTCCTCGCCTTTGATAAATTCCATCGAGAGGAAGTGGCGGCCGTCGACTTCGCCGATGTCATACACGCGACAGACGTTTCGGTGACTCACCTGTCTGGCCACACGCACTTCGCGGTGAAACCGTGCGAGCGCGGCGCCGTCACTCAGAAGACGATCGGGAAGGAACTTCAGCGCTACGGGTTGGCCGAGCTTGAGATCGTCGGCGCGATAGACTTCGCCCATCCCTCCACGGCCCAATAGCCCCGCTATGCGATAACGCTCAATCAGCATCTCGCCGGGCACGAAACGGGCGTTGTCAATCGAATCGAAGGACGTGAATGATTGTTTCCCGCTTGATTTGCCTGGCGGAGTATGCGGCGATTCCAGCCGTTGCGTCGCGTCATCGAACGAGAACCCACATGCGGAACACGAGGATGTGTTGACCAGGAGCTCCTTTTGACAACGGGGGCAGTTCATTGGCGGCGGATTGTATCGCAAAACACCGGGATTAGACAGATTCAGCCTAATTTGCGTTGCGTTTGCTGACGCAGAGAAAAGCGCCTTAGCGGAGGGCGAGTTTCATGACCCGAGCGTGGCTTTGATCTTGCCCAGCAACGATTCAATATCCAGGGGCTTGGGAAAAACCTCGGCGCAGCCGGCCGCGAGCGCATCGTGCCTGACGCCGGCAGTTGCATAGGCGCTGATGGCAAAAATAGGCGTGCGCGACAGAGTGTTCCTTTGTCGCAGCCGGCGGGTGGCTTCGACACCGTCCATTTCCGGCATGGCGAGATCCAGCAGGATCAGATCAGGGGTTATGCGGTTCGCTTGTAGCAGACCTTCCTTGCCGTCGCGAGCTTCGACGACCTTATAGCCTTTCGATCGCAACAACGATGAAAGCAGGGTGCGGCTGTCCGAATAATCTTCGATCACCAGAATGATCGGAGTGCCGCCTTTTCTAGCCATCTCAGTTTTCCCTCGCGAGCAAAGGTTTTGGTGGATGAGGTCTGATCAGGTGTGGGTCTGTCCAGACAGGGGCGAGTTACTAACCATAGCGCCCCGGCGCGAAAAAAGCGAGTGGAAGTTTGGGGGCTACCCGTGCAGGTTTGCAACTGGTCCTGAACTCAGGCAACCCGTGCCAAAGAAGAGACTCGTTACCGAACCGGGACCGGTAGCGTCCGGATCCAGGCACTCAACTCCGTCCAAAGGTCTTTGTGCACGCGAAATTGTAGATCGCAAGTTGAATGTAGGATCCGATCGCTACCGCGAGCGGTTCTGAACCGAACCTCAGTACCTAATCCTCACACTGAAGCTGCCGCCGTTGTCGCTGTAGTTGTCATCGTTGATGGCGAGTATCAGGCGACCATCGACGGGAACGGTTCCGGCTAGCTGACTGCCGACAAGATATGGCTGACTCAGTTGGCCGTTTGCCATGCGAACGTAGGCAATGAGTGCTCCCACCCCAGCGGTCGGCACGGGCCGCGCATTAACGACTGCGCCAAAGCCGGTGCTGGTCGCGCCGTCAGGCCCAACCTGGCCGACGCGTTGCCCGGCGAGAACCGTTCCGCTCGCGGTGAAAAATATTTGATCACCCGCGCGCACATCCATGCCGGTATCAGTGCCGCGCGATATGCCGGGCACGTTAATGGTCACTTCCCGCTGAGTCGTCTCTACTGGTTGCCGGTTGCGCGACCGAATCCTTCCGGGACGTCGATCGGAGCCCGCAGAGTCAACACCGCGCTCACGCTTGATCTGGACAGTGAAGCTGCCCCGAGCGTCGGTGTATGAACCACGATTGGCGGTCAGATAAAGCCGCCCGTCCCGATCGGCAGTGAATTCGCGCGTCGTGCCGAGTTCGATAATCGGTGCGTTACGGTCGTCACCAACGGCGCCGATAAGCATGCCTTCCGCGGCGCGCGGCAAGGGCGAAGTCGGATCGGTCGAGCGCAGGCCGTCGGGCGTAATGCGTGAGCGCCCGGCCGTGATCACGCCCGAGGCGCTTATTTGCACGCGCTCGCCACGCCGCAGATTAATGCCGGTGTCGATCCAATTGGACTCAAGCGGCACCTGCACGGTGCTGGTGTCAAAGCGCGTCTCGTCGAGCGAGCGACCTTCAATCTCGATGCGCTCGACTTCATCCGGACGAAAATATTGTATGTCGCCCTGTTCGCCGGCGCCGGGATTCCTGATCCCCGAGTTGGCCGCATAGCGGGGCTCGACACGCACGACGAAGCGCCCGCTGACAAAACCCAGCAGCGTACCGCGTATCGTCCGTCCATCACGCAGATAGATCGTGTCGGCGGCAGCAAAACTGGCTGTTAAGAGCAATATGGCTAAGGCAAGAATGATTTTTCTCATGGTCTTTTCCTTTCAAGTCGACAAAGCACAACTCCGACAAATCAGCGCATTTGATCGCGCATCAGAATTCCTTGGGAAGAGAATTAAGCGGGGGATTTTTCAAGCTTCAGCTTATACCGAAGGGGAAAGAGGGGCAAGTGAGGGCATCTTAACGAACCCATATTCGCTGGGGAATGTTTGGAGTACCGCCTTCAGGCGGAACGTTAGCAGCGTAAAAGCATTCCGCCTAAAGGCGGTACTCCAAACTCTTATGCTCTCATGCGGACAGGATGTCCGCGCTCCACTAACCTTTCGTCAATTCATCCGCAATTTCATTCGCGTCGAAAACCTTGCGCAGGACCTCGTTCATCGCGCGCACGTCGACGGAAATCGCGCGGTTGATTGACTCATCATAGATAAAGTCGCCCACCAGCGATTGAATGTTGCCGTCAAAGATCAATCCGACCAACTCCGCGTTCTTGTTAATAGTCGGCGAGCCTGAGTTACCGCCGATGATGTCGTCGGTCGAGACAAAATTGAACGGCGTGCTCAGGTTGACCGCCAACTTCTTCTCCATCCAACGCGGCGGCAGATTGTATGGGAATTCAGACTTGAAATGCGCCGCGCGATCATACAGACCGCCCAGCGTGGTAAACGGCGCAACTTTCTTGCCGTTCTCCATATATCCTTTAACTGCGCCATAAGACAGACGCAGCGTGAAGGTCGCATCGGGATAAAGTTTGGTGCCTTCGGTCTCGAACCGGGCGCGCGCGATCTTGCTGTAGTTGGTGCGTTCGACCCCCGTAACTTCGCTTTCGTAACGCTTGCGCAACTCGCGCGCCGTCGGATCGATCGTACGCGCGAGCACGATCATCGGATCGGTCGAAGACTCAATGGCCTGGCGACCGCCAGAGGCCAACTCCTTGCGAAAAGCAGGGTCCTTCAGCTTTGTCCCTTCGATCAATTCATTGGCTCGAACTTCGGGCGTCTTGCCATTCAGGATCTGTTTGACCAGCGGCTGATCCGCACTCAACAGTTCGACCATGAAACCGAGCGAATCAGCGAGTTTGGGCTTTTCGAAATCGTCGTGAATCGGCGCGGGCGAATAGAGCGACAACTCCAGCGAAGCGCGACGAGCGTCGGTGTATTCAGGCAGGCGCTCAGCGTTGGGCTTTTCGTTCTCAGCCGCCAGCCTTACCAGCGTACGGGCGAAACCAAACGTCGTCGTGTTGAAGCCGCTGCCCTGATCGAAGATTCTTCGTTCGCGGATGTATGAAGGATATCCCTGATGCGCTTTGGCAATGGCATCCCAGGCGTCACCATACATCTTCTGCCGCTCGGGATTGGCGTCGATTGATTTGCGTAGCGCCGCTTCGTCTTTGGTCTTGCGATCCATGAGCGCCCTGTCCTTCAGGCCGGCAATCTGTCCGCGATAGACCTTCAGACTGTTTTGGATGCTGTTCAACTCATTCTGGGCGCGGCGCGTCTGTTCTTCGCCCATCGCCATGTATTTCTTGAGCATCGCTTCACGACGCTCCAGCAAACGCAGAATGATCGGGATGGCATTGTCACGTAAATCCTGTAAGTGAGCGACGGTGTTGAGACGAGAAGTCGAGCCGGGATTGCCGGTGACGAAAACCGGATCGCCTTCTTTCGCTCCGGCAATAGACCATTTGAAGAAGCTTTCCGGATGAATGGGCTGATCGTTTTCATAGACCCGCACCAACGCCATATCAATATTGAAGCGCGGGAAGTTGAAGTTGTCCGGATCGCCACCAAAAAATGCCGCCTGAAACTCAGGCACAAAGACCAGACGGACGTCGGTGTATTTCTTATAGCGATAGAGATTGTATTGACCGCCCTGGTAAAGCGTAATGACGTCGGAACGCAGCCCGGTCGCCTTGGTTGATTCGCCTTCGATGGCTGCTATTTCCGCGCGGCGCGCGGTAAAGCTTTGGGCATCGGTCGTGCCTGGTTTGACTGCGCCGGTGACGCGGGTGGTGACATCTTCAATGCTCATCAGCACGTTGAGTTCCAGACTGGGGGCCTTAATCTCTTCAGCGCGCGAGCGGGCCACAAAACCTTCCTTCGCCAAATCCTTTTGCGGCGTGCTGACATCATTAACGATGTCTTCGACGATGTGATAATTGGTCAGCACCAGGCCGTTGGGAGAAACGAACGAGCCCGAACCGCCGTTATTGAACCTGACCGAAGCCAACTGGACCTTCTTCAGCCATTCGTCGGTCACGTCAAAGCCATACTTCTTTTTGATCTCGGCCCGGGGGACATTGTTGAACGTCCACATACCTTCGTCCGCCAACGCGGTGAAGTTGAGTGTTTGTAGACTGAACAGCGCCAGAATAAGCGCGGCCAGTAGCTTTCTGAATTTCATTGTTTACCTCGACAAAGTTAGTCTAACAGGAGAAGATTTAAGAGCGTTTTTCCGTTCACTTGGATGCCCGCATAGTAATAGCAGGCGGGTATAATGTCGAGTAAGCGGGCGGTTTCAAGTTCCAAGTTCCAGGTCTCAAGTCCGCGAACCTGAAACTTGAAACTTGGAACCTTAAACTAACCAGCCAAATGGACAACGAACAAATCGCCCGCCGTTTCAATCGCATGGCTGCGCTGATGGAAGTTCGCAGCGAGGACACGTTCCGCATCCGCTCGTATCGCATGGCCGCCGAGGCGATCGAAACCTGGCCCGTAGAGATGCGGAAGATCGTCACCACGGAAGGCGCCGCAGGCTTACAGGAGATTCCCGGGGTGGGAAAAGCCCTGGCCGGCAAGATTGTCGAACTGGTAGAACGAGGGACCTTCGACGCGTGGGAGAAACTGACGGCGGAAACGCCGGCAAGCGTTCTCGATCTACTTGACCTTCCCGGCGTGGGGCCGAAGACGGCTGCGATGCTGAATCAAAAATTCAAGATTACTTCGCTGGACGATCTGCGCACGTTTGTCGCCGGCGGCGGACTGGAAATGGTTGACGGTATCGGGCCGAAAGGCGCCGAGAGGATCAAGTCCGCCCTCGCTCGAATGTGAACAGATTTGAGAACCACCGGCTGGTCCCTGTTCGATCGATTCCGCGCTGACTCGCGATACTCCTTGCGCCCCGCGCTTCGCCTGTCCTACAATGCGGTCATCAGCTTGGACTGCCTGGCATTGAGCGGCGTCTCCCCTTTAACGTTCTTTTTGAAATTGAAACTGCGCTCGGCTGCTCTTCCAAAATTCGGCGCAGACTCGTGTGAACCATTGAAGGCGAATCCTTTTCGGACTGAGATCTATCCGAGGCCCGTTTTCGCGCTGTGCAAACAGATCTTCATCGGTCATTCGAGTCGGCGAATCTCAGGCCAGGCGCCGCAGAACGGACAGGGGGTCCCGATGACATCGCGTCGCCACGCAGGCTCAGCCGCGCTGGTTTGCTGTATGATTCTGGCTGCGGCCGTCGCTGCACCGCGGCTCTCAACCGCTCAACAGAAACCTGAGAACAAACCGTCCCCAACCCCAGAGAAAAACGAACTCTTAAAGGTCCAGCCGGCCCCGAATCAAACTCCGCCGCCGGATGGCTCGCCGCAGAAAGCGCCGCAGAAGCCGCCCACCAAAATCGAACTGCCGCAAGGTGAAGTTGATGATAAGACACCGGTAATCACCAACACCGACTTGATTACTTTCAACGTGACGGTTACCGACATCTACGGGCGGTTCGTTTCGGGTTTGGGACAGAAGGCCTTCAGCATTTTCGACGACAAACAGCAACAGGAGATTACCTTCTTCAGTGATGACGATTCGCCGGTTTCCGTCGGCATACTCTTTGACGTTTCGGGTTCGATGAGCGGCGACAAAGTGAGGCGGGCGCGCGACGCGCTGGCCCATTTCGTCCAAACCAGCCACGACCGGGACGAGTATTTCTTGATTGGCTTCAATTCGCGCGCGCAATTGCTGATGGATCGGACGCGCGACGGAAACGCGGTGCTGGATAAGCTGACCTTCGTGCAGACGAAGAACAACACCGCGCTTTACGATGCCTGCTACCTCGGCGTCGAGCGCGTGCAACGCGGCACCCATCCGAAGCGTGCCCTGCTGCTGATCAGTGACGGACAGGACAACAACTCGCGCTACACGTTTGGTGAGTTGCGGCGGGTTTTGAAAGAATCCGACGTGGTGCTTTACGCGATTGGAATTCTCGGCGGTAGTGACGTGGGCAGCTCGCTCGGCATGGAAGGACAGGGCATCATGGACGAGCTGGCCGGTGTGTCCGGCGGCAAAGCTTTTTACCCGCGCTCCGCGGCCGAGATGGATGACATCTTTGAGCAAATCGCACTTGAGCTTCGTCACCAGTATTCGATCGGCTACCGGCCACCAAACTTCATTAATGATGGCAGGTGGCACAAGATCAAAGTTAAAGTAGCTCCTCCGCGCGGCCTGCCGCGCCTGTTCGTGCGCAGCAAGGAAGGCTACTTCGCGATTGCCAATCCCAAGTAGAACACCCACTCGGCAACGCAGCACGAGCTTCGGCGCATCATTAGAATGCGCTGCGGTCGGCTGCTGTTAGTGCTTCGGCGCTCGCGCGCACTCTCCGGCCTCGAAAATCGTTTGACATTGGGCTTTTACTCATAGAAGGTTTAGTACGAATGACATTTCGCACATTCAATTTATCAGGGACCCGGCGAGGCATGTTTGCGCTCATCGCCGGTATCACAGCGGTGCTTTCGTTGCTGATTGTCGGCGCCCCTCAGCCAAAAGCCCAGCAACCGGTTGATTCGCGCCCGCGGCAGACTGCGAGCGTTCCGGCGACGCCAACTCCGACGCCTGTTCCCCCGACCGGCCCGGGCCGCCGCATCGCGCCCCAACTCGGCGAGCCGCCGCCACCCCCGGTTTTGAAACCAAAGCCGACACCAACGCCGGACGTAACCAAAGCCGAAATCAGCGAAGGAGACATCCTGGTTTCCAACGCCGAACTGGTAACACTTCATATACGCGTTATCGATCGCAACAACCATCCGATCAATAACGTCCAGAAAGAAGAGTTCAGGATTCTGGAAGACGGTGTGCCGCAACCGATTTTTTCGTTTACGCGGGAAGAGGTTCCGGTCATGTATGGATTGGCCGTCGACACTTCCGGTTCGTTGCGACCAGCATTTGAGCAAGTGGTCAATGCCGCCAAAGCGATCATTAACAGCAACAAGCGCGGCGACGAAACGTTCCTCGAGCGCTTTATCAGCAGCGACAAGATCGAGACGGTCCAGGATTTCACGGCCAACAAAGACTCGCTAATGGACGGCCTCGACACCCTGTACATCGAAGGCGGGCAGACCGCGGTGATCGATGGCGTGTATCTGGCGGCCGAGCATGTTGCGGACTACAAGAAGTCCGGAGATGACGATCGCCGCCGCCGCGCCCTAATCGTGGTAACGGACGGAGAAGATCGCGCCAGCTATTACAACGAGGCACAACTGTTCCAGCGCCTGCGCGAGGAAGACGTTCAGATCTTTGTGATTGGATTCGTAAACGAGCTGGAGGCCGAAAAGGGTTTGATCCGAAAGAGCCCGCGCGAGAAAGCTGTAAATCTCCTTAACAAGCTCGCCGGCGAAACAGGCGGCCGCGCTTTCTTTCCCCAATCAATATCCGAACTGCCTCAGATCGCCAATGAAATCGTGCGCGATCTGCGTACTCAATACGTAGTCAGTTACGATCCGACGAACAAAGCTCACGACGGTACTTACCGTGCAATCAAAGTGACGGTTGCAGACTCTCCCGCACAGGGCAAACGCATCGCTCTCACGCGCTCGGGACGAACGGCCGGGCAAGGTTCTGTTGCCAAGCCGGTGGTCAGACCGGCCGGCACGCCGGTAAAAAACAACGCGCAGCAGCCGGCAAACAACCCGACGCGAAAATCTCCGTAATGAAGTGGACGCGGGCATGGCTTGCAGTGCCTCTTTTTCAGCGATTGGTTAAGTTCCGGGCGCTAAGGATTTTTCCTTTCCAGCGACCTTTCCACATGAGCCAGCGCGCTGTTGATCTAATCCATCCGGCGTCGCGCATCCGCTCTTTGCGAATCAATTCGTCCAGCAGGACTCACCCTTTAAGCGACTTGGATTATAATGCCGCCGCTCTTTAATGCTCTGTCTGCTTCTTGGAGAGGAACCGCCAATGCCTTGTGATCCCAAGTATCTCGCCAACATCAAAATGTTTGAGCTCCTTAATGAAGACGATCGAGTCGCGCTCGCAAAGGTAGTCGATGAGTTGAAAGTTCCCGCAGGCCACACACTATTCCAGGCGGGTGATCCGGGCGACTCACTCTTTATTGTCCGACATGGCGAGATCGAACTCTTTATCAAAGACACCGCCGGTCAGAGAATTGTATTAACGACTGCGGAATCTGGCGACATGTTTGGTGAGTTGGCGATGCTCGATACGGGCCCCCGCACGGCCACGGCCCTGGCGCTTACTGAGACCGACGTGCTTGTGCTTGACCGCGATGATTTGGTCTTGCTCTTTCAACGCAAGCCCGAGGCCGCGCTGCACATGCTGGCAGCGTTGAGTGGTTTGACGCGCAAGGCAGATGAGCTACTGCGCACACGCGTTTCACGCAACCTGAACGAAGAGATGCAGGTACATTCCACCCCGTTACAAAGGATTGCCGACTGGATTGCCTGGTTCAGCGGCAGTATGCCGTTCCTGATGATCAACGGCGGATGGTTTATTATTTGGGTTATTCTTAACACGTTTCCAATGGGCATTCCCGCTTTCGATCCTTATCCCTTCGGGCTGCTCACGATGATCGTGTCACTCGAAGCCATATTCCTGTCGTGCTTCGTGCTTATCAGCCAGAACCGGCAGGCCGAAAAAGATCACGTGCGCGCCGATATTGAATACGAGGTAAACATCAAGGCTGAACTCGAAATAGCCCACCTACATGAGAAGACCGATCGGATTTATGAAAACATGATGGCGCGATTCGAAAAGCTGGAAAGGGGCCTGGCCTTGTCGTGATAAGGGCTAGATATTGAAGAAGCTTTTATCAAGTTGTTCGATGAACAGCAATGAACAGCACCTCTTGGACCGCTGGGATCCCGAACCTCGTTGGCCGGCCTTTATTGCTATCCTCGCTGTGGGCGGCTTGTATGCGGCGCTGCCGGGTTATCTCATCATTGGTCCACATTGGCTGTTTCCGGCGATCGTTCTAATGCTACTCGTGCCCACGGTCATTTCGCATGGCACTGGCCATCATGGGGTAAATAGGTTCTTTGGCTTTACGGTGAGCGTGGTGGTAACGATTGGCATGTTTGCGTCGGTTGTCTTGCTGATACGCGCCCTGCCGGCGCACAAAGAGACTCCCACGGACCTTTTGCGTTCCGCTTCATTTCTCTGGTTTACCAATATCCTGGTCTTTGCTTTGTGGTACTGGCGGCTGGATGCCGGCGGGCCTCATGGCCGCGACAAACGATTCGGCCATCCTGAAGGGGCCTTCCTCTTTCCTCAGATGACAATGACTAGTGAAGCCAGGACCGCCGCTGGTGAGCACGGGTGGTCACCCAATTTCGCGGACTATCTCTTTCTGGCGTTCAATACGAGCACTGCCTTTTCGCCGACAGATGTACCGGTGCTGGCGCGATGGGCAAAGCTTTTGATGATGCTGCAATCACTCGTGTCGCTAACTGTCCTTGTTCTGTTGGCGGCGCGAGCCGTCAATATCCTCTAAGCAACGAGCATTGTCGGTGGACGGCGAAGCCACGCTATGGCTACTTCCCCGATGCTTCGACGATAGCAATCTCGGCAGTTTCGAGTTTTGAGTTCGGAGTTTCGAGTTAAGAAGAGCAACATGCGCTCAGGCTTGTTCATGTTCTGTTAAGGATCGCGAATACGCTTGAACATAGAGCCTCAGTCCAGATCCCGACTGATGCGATTTGCGTTGCCTGGATGTCGATCCCCTGGTTTAGTGTTTTGGATTGCCTTGCTTCAATTCCGCGAGGGTGTGATTGAGCTGATCCATCTGCGTGTCGCGCATCCTTTGTTTGCGAATCAATTCTTCCAGCATCAGCTCGCTCTTGAGGTTCACTTTGAAGTCCTGCTCAGCAGCAAGTCGATCCTTTGTGGCCGCGCGGTTCTGCGACATCATGATGATGGGCGCTTGCAGTGCGGCTGTCATCGAAAGCATCAGGTTAAGCAGAATGTATGGGTAGGGATCGAACTGTGCTCCGTTCTCGCGATGCCCGTAGTAAGCGAGCACAAATGAATTGACGGTCATCCAGAGAAGCAGCGCGGCGCAGTAGAGAATGATGAACGTCCACGAACCGCCAAACGACGCCACCTTGTCGGCCACGCGCTGGCCGATCGTCAAATTCTCTTCCATCTCTACGTTGATGTTGCGCGCCGCCCGCTTTGATACGAGCAGGTTCGTCTGGCGCATGCGCGCCGCGATCTCGCATATGACATCGACCGAGGCGTCCGGATGCTCGATCAGGAACTGCTGAAAGGCATCACTACTCAGTTTGTGCAGGTGCGTATCTACAATGGCCGTGGCGCTGCTCGAACGCTCGCCGCGATCCAGCACGGCCAGCTCACCAAAGAAATCTCCGGGCTTGAGTTCCGCCAGCGTCACTTCACTCACATCTTCGTCCATTACCCAGATGCGCACGGACCCGGTTTCCACCACATAGAGCCCGTCACCCAGATCATGTTCGTTGAAGATCGTCTCGCCGGCTTTGTAGTTGACCTGATCGACATCCTCGGCGAGATGTTCCAGCTCGTGAGGCTCCAGGCGTTTGAAAAGCGGTATACGGGCCAGGCTCTGCGCCTCTTCGCTCAATTTGTTTAGCTCTGCTGACATAAGGTTTCTTCTCCTGAGCTATTCATCCGGGACTCTAACTCTCCAGACGTTCGAGCAGTTGATCGGTGATGGCAAACGGATCGGTTGGCGGCTCGTCTTTGCTGATGGTTTCGACTACCTGTACCAGCTTCGTAACCGCCGGTCCCAGCTTGGCATCATCAGAATTAATCTCGATGCAATCCGGAGAGTCGAAGGGAGTCACAAACAGGTAACGCGGCACGCTGGTGTCGCTCAAAGGAGTTGACGGGCCGAGAATCAAGAGGTGGTTATTCCATTTCGCATAACGGTGCGCCGACCCGGCTTGTTTCTCCCAATGCAACTGACCGCTGGTGGTCAGCGATTCGAGCTTTGAGATCAGGCTCCGCAGACGATCAGTTGTGGCCGAGTCACGACCCATTTACACCTCCCGGTAAACTCCGTCCGATTAAGGCGGGGAGATTAGCATCTTTGCATCTGGATAGAAAAGATTTATCACGCGGGGTATTTCGGAGTCGCTCGGGCTCAGAATGGAAGCGGTGACAATTGCTCCCTTCTCCCTCTGGGAGTGAGAAGGGTTGGGGAAGAGGGGCGTAGCTACACGGCCTCGACACGCCGCCCTCTCCCCTACCCTCTCCCAAAGGGAGAGGGAGTTTACCAGTCACCGCACTCCAAAATCCGTATTACTGCTGTTCTTTGCTGGCGATGTTTCGCTTAACGCCGCCCAACTGCTTGAGCAACTCTTCCACGGCAGCTTCGAGTTGACGATCACGGCCGGCCAGATTGTCCTCCGGCGAGTTGTCCACCCGAATGTCCGGCTGCACGCCGTAGTTTTCCATGTTCGTGCGTTTGGGATCGGCGAGATAGACGCCCACGCCGGGGGTGCGCACCGTCGAGCCGTCAATCAAGCTGTAACTGCCTGTGCCGATCACCGCGCCCATCGTTGGGGTGCCGACTACTTTGCCCAGCCCCAGCGCGCGGAATCCCGCCGGAAACATTTCCGCGTTTGAAGCCGAACGCCAATTCTGCAGAACGACTTTCGGTCCGAAATAGCCGGCGAAAGGACGACCGCTCGCTTCCGTGCCACGCGGTTGCCAGATTTGATATTCGCGCTGCACCAGGATCGCCAGCAGTTCCTGCTCGATGTTGCCGCCGCCGTTCCAGCGCTGGTCGATGATCATCGCGTCTTTGTTGCGAAACTCGCGAATCTCTTTTTCGAACTTGCGCAGGCTCGGTTGGTTCATGGCCTGAATGTGCAGATAGCCGATCCGTCCATTGGAAAGTTCATCAACCTTCTTACGCCGGTCTTTCACCCAGCGCTCGTAACGAAGATTGCTGTACGCACCGCTATTGATCGTTTCGATGCGTGTGCGCCAGGCCCCATCTTCGGCGGGCTTGTTGTTGAAGGTGACTTCGACTTTGCGATTGAGACGATCGTTGAGCAGTTGCCAGTACTCGTCTCCGGCCTTCACCTGCTTGCCGCCTATCGCAATCAAGTAATCGCCAACGCTGACTTTTACCCAGTCTTTGTCGGCCGGGCCATCTTCGTAAATGTAGGTCACGCGATAGCGACCGGAGGCCGAATCAGGTTCCAGCTCGATACCCAGATTGCCGGTTGAGACGCCACCTGCGGCGCGTCCACCGGGAGGCGGCGCGGCGCCAGTATGCGAAGCGTTGAGCTCGCCGATCATCTCGTTAATGATGTTGAGCAGCTCCTGCCGATCACCGACGTCCTGAACCAGCGGCCCGTATTTCGCCTTCGCCGCGTCCCAATCCATACCGTGCATGGCCGGATCGTAGAAGCGATATTTCATTGTGCGCCACGCGTCACCGAACATCTCGGCCCATTCCGCCGGGCGATCGATCTTCACGCGCACGTTAAAGCTGATGCGCCGTCGTGCGCCTTCACCACCGGCTCCGCGGCCGGCGGTCGCAGCCGCCGCCGCAGCGCCGGCGCCGGCGCCGGCGCCGAGCGAAACTGAATAAATCCCATCGCGCTCGCTGTAGAAAAGCGTGCGGCCATCGCGCGAAATGTTCAGATTAGAGATGCCTCCGCCAAAACCGCCGCCGCCGCCTTCACCTTCGCCCGCCGGAGGTCCACCAGCCGCCACGCGCGTCAAACGCTTGCCGTCTTCCTGTATGGAATAAATGACCGGGGTAGCAGCGGTGCCCGCGGGTTCAGTGGTAACGAAAACGAGGGTTCGGCTGTCAGGAGCCACAATGAAACTCGAGATCGGAAACGGCATGCGCGTAACTTGCCGCGTGCGATGTTTCATGCCGGCCCAATCAACCTTGGTCTCGTGCGGCGGCCGGTTAGTCGGACGCCGCTGAACGCCTGCGCCTTCACCACCTTCACCCGGCGCGCCTGGCGCCGCTTCCGCCTCGGGTCTTTCTTCCGGATCGTCAGGATCGCGATCGAGACGCTCGAGTCCCACTGAATAAATCTGCACCGAAGTACTGCCAAAGCCGCCCCCACCACCGCCGCCGGTGGAATCGGAACGCACGAAGAAAAGTTTGCGTCCGTCAGGAGCAAACCGCGGACTTCGCTCGTCATACGAATCAAAAGTCACCTTGTGCGGCTGTTTGTCTTCACCCGAGCAGGCGATGAGATAAATGTCACTGGTACGGCTGGCATCGGACTTGGAATAGGCGAGCCATTTCCCGTCAGGCGACCATTCGGGCGTCGAGACATTTCCGTAACGCGACGCATCCAGCTCGACTACTTGCTTGCTCGCGACATTGATCTTGCGCAGCTTGCTGTCGGAAGCAGAGAAAGCAATTTCTTTTGAGTCTGGCGACCAGTTATAACCATTCTTGAGCGCATCGATGTCGGTTAGCTTTTGCGCTTCACCCGCGCCATCGATTGTGGTTACGTAAAGCTCTTCGCGGCCGCTGCGATCGGAAACGAACGCCAGCGACTTGCCATCGGGCGAATAGCTGACGAAGCGATCGCGCGCCGTGCTGTCGGTGATCTGCCTGACGTCGCCTTCTTCAACAGGCACGGTGAAGATCTCGCCGTGCGTTGAAATGACTATGCGGCGCGACGAGGGCGCAAGGTCATAGTCATCAGCCTCGGAATTGAACACGCGAGTTTCGGTCGCATTCTCTTGCGTCTCGGCATCGATGTTCAGCCTGATAGGCGTAACCTTCTTGCTGGCGGTTTCGAGTTTCCAAATGCCAAAGTCGTGCTCGAAAACGATCACCTTGCCGTCGGCGCTAATTGAAGGAAAGCGCACGTCGCCGCTCTTGAAAGAAGTAGCGCGTTCGGCCTTGCCGCCGCTTTCCGCGATGCGCCAGATGTTCGTCAGTCCATTGCCATCGCGATCGCTGACAAAATAGACGTCGCCGCCGTTGCTCCACATCGGCCATGAATCGAGACCGTCGAAATCAGTCAACTGCGTGAATTTCTTCGTCGACACGTCTTCGATCCACACATCGGTTTGATAAGCACCGCGATAATACTTGCGCCAGTAAACCTGGCCTTTCGGGTTGTAGGCGATGCGTTTGCCGTCTGGAGAAAAGCTCGCTGAGTTACCCATGTCGGGTCCGGCCTTCCAGGGCATGCCGCCGTCGACGCTCACGACGTAAAGCATGCCCATGAAGTCTTCGCCGCGATTGCTGCTGAACAACACGCCGCGTCCATCAGGAGTCCAACCGAGCACTGTGTCGTCGGCTGAGTGATAAGTTAACTGTTTGGCCGTGCCACCTCCGGCTGGGATGATAAAGACATCCAGGTTCCCGTTGCGATCGCTGGAAAAAGCAATCCACTTTCCGTCCGGCGAGAAACGCGGGTAAGCATCGCGCGCCTTGTTCACGGTCAGTCGCTGGATGTTCTGTCCCGTCTCATCGGCCGTCCAGATATCTCCGAGATAGGTAAAGGCAATGCGGCCATTGTTGTAGCTGGGATAGCGCACCAGCCTGGCTTCACGGCCAAAAGCGAGCGAGCTAAACACGAAAATGAACAGTAGCGTGACGAGTGGGCAGAGTTTTCTCATGGCTTTTCTCCTGTGTGGCGATACGTAGCGCAAGCTGTCAGCCTGCGCGGGCAAACTAACAGTTTGCGTTACAAGCTGAGCAGAAAATTTCGGTTTTGAAAGAAAACGGACTGATAAGCTTATTATGACGACGACGCCTGGGATCCGGTTACGCCAAACTCGTGCCCAGGGCGTCGGCGGCCGCGGATTATCGCACGCATCGGGTCGAGTACCGGCACCCGGGAAACCTATTGGATCGCCGGCCAACCGCTCCAGGGTCGATCGATTGTTTGACACGCGTCACAGAGCTTCTTATAGTCACAAACCAGTTCCACGTTGGTGGATTCCTGCGCTGAAAACTCCAGGTCGGAACTGGATTTTCAGTCTCATAAGAGGTCTCACCATGATGATTCGCGATCAGCTCGAGTCCCGAAGACGGTTCCTCTCTATTACCGCCGGTATTCTGCTTTGTCTGGCCATGTTCTCAACGGTCCAGGCCAAAGACAACTGGATCAGTGTGCGCTCCCGGAACTTCCTGCTGATCGGCAATGCCGGCGAAAAGGACGTCCGGAAAGTAGCTACGCGGCTCGAGCAGTTTCGCGATGTCTTCACGCGCCTGTTCAGCACCGCGAAATTCACTTCACCCGTGCCCACCACGGTGATCGTTTTCAAAAGCATGAGCTCGTACAAGCCCTTCAATCTCGGGAACAACGCCGGCTATTTTCAGAAAGGCGAAGACGTAAACTACATCACGTTGACTACCGAGTTGAGCGCGCAAAATCCCTACAGCGTTATCTATCACGAGTACGTGCATTTGCTCGTCGATAATACTTCCGGCAACGTGCCCGCGTGGTTCAACGAAGGGCTGGCCGAGTACTACAGCAGCTTTGATATCGAAGAAGATCGAAAGGCACATTTGGGCGAGCTGATTCCCTATCACCTCGAGGCGCTGCGGCAGGAAAAGCTGCTCCCATTGCGGACGCTGTTCACGGTCGATCACGACTCGCCTTACTACAACGAAAGCGGTAAACGCGGGGTGTTCTATGCCGAATCGTGGGCCCTGGTTCACTATTTGATCTTAGGTAACAACGGCCAGCGCGTTCCCCAGCTCGGCAAATTTCTGCAACTGATCAAAGCCGACGTAGCGATCGATGAAGCCTTCAAACAGGCTTTTCAAATGGAAGTCGAGACGTTGGAGAAGGAACTGAAGAAGTACATAGAAGGGCACACGTTCAAGATGCAGGTCGCCACGTTCGAACACAAGCTCGAGTTTGATAGCGAGCTCAAGACAGCGCCGCTGACGGAAGCAGAAGCCGAAGCCTACCTGGGCGATCTCCTGCTTCATACCAACCGTTTGCAGGACGCGGAAGTTCGCTTGCGGCAAGCCCTGACGCTCGATCCCAAAATGACGAAGGCACGGGCGTCCCTCGGAATCCTGCGCGCCCGGCAAGGTGATTTTGGTGAAGCGAAGAAGAATCTGCAGGAAGCCGTTGCAGATGATTCGAACAATTACCTGGCGCACTACTATTACGCTTATGCTCTCAGCCGTGAGGGTATGGACACGAACAGTTTTGTCAGGAGCTATCCGCCGGAAACGATGGCGACGATGCGCGCGGAATTGAAGAGGGCGATCGAGTTAAGTCCGACCTTTCCCGGATCGTATTCGTTACTGGCGTTTGTCAACATGATCAGCGGCGAGCAACTGGATGATTCGATCAACTTGCTGAAGCACGCGCTGGCACTGGCGCCTGGCCGGCAGGATTTCGATTTGATGTTGGCGCAAATTTACCTGCGTCAGGAGAAATTCGACCTCGCCCGGCAGGCGCTCGAGCCGCTGACAGGCGGGAAAAACCGGCAAATACAATCACAGGCAAAGACGTTGCTGGAATCAATTAAGCGATACGAAGAGCAGGTTGCACGTTACAAGTCGGACGCCACAAACACCGGCGCCGAGATTGCAAGGGAGGGCCCGCCAGTTCTGGGACGGCGAGGAGAGACTGCGACGGTGACTGAGCCGAAAGAAGATTCGCCCAGGCCAGAGATGACGGAGTCTGACTATCTGCAACAGGCGCTGCGACCCGTCGAAGCGGGTGAAGAGCGCATTCAGGGCCTCTTTCTCAGGCTCGAATGTGACAGCAAAGGCATCGCTTACTTCATTGTCCAGGCCGGCGATCGCACTTACAAGATCCGGGCAACCTCGTTAGGACGGGTGCAATTGACGGCTTACACGCCGGTCCGCGGCGAGCTTACCTGCGGACCACGCAAAACGCAGGAAAACGTCGTGCTGACATTTCGACCCGCGAAAGATCCAAAAGACCTCAAGGCCAGGATAGAGGGCGACGCGATCGCCGTTGAGATGGTTCCAAAGGACTTCCAGTTGAAGAAGTGACCTTCGCTTCATCCGGCTTCTACCGGCGCGCCAGAATCCTTCCACGCCTTCCAGCCGCCGGCCATCGACCAGACATTGGTGTAGCCCATCTCTTGCAGCACGTCAGCAGCCAATGCTGAGCGGTAGCCGCCGCCACAATAAAGGATCACCTCGGTCGCTTTGTCCGGCACCGTGGCCTCGATGTCGCGTTCAATGATGCCTTTGCCCAGGTGTTCGGCGCCGGCGGCGTGGCCGGCTCGCCATTCATCGTCTTCGCGCACGTCGATTAGGCGCGCGTCCTGGTTAACGGAGACGCGATCGCGAGTGTCCGCTACGGTTACTTCCCTGATCCGGGTCTTCGCGTCGTTAACTATTTTGAGAAAGCCTTCGGAATGTTTCATGTTTGTCGTCTCCCCTTGAGTCCGCCACTGCGATCAACCAAGTCGCTACCCCGACTAGTCGGGGTTCTGTACCGGAGCTCGGGCTACTGCCCGGCTCTTCCTGCTCACTGCTCACCGCTCACCGCTTACTGATTCTTGACTTTATCGTTGCGGTCGGTTAGATGATAGCGCTTCAAAACCAACTTGTGGAGGCTTCCCTTGATGCGCACCAAAGCTCTGGCCTCCTGATCACTTTTGCCTGCCTGCTCGTGGCCGGCTGTAAGAAAGATGCCGAGGTCAAAACGATCCTCGCCGATTTTGATTCCTTCACGGCCGAGCTGGTGAAACGAGTCGATGCAGCTTCGAACCCGGCGGACGGCGTCGATGACGCGCAGAAGTACTTTGACTCGAAGAAGACCGAGATGACGGGCAAGATGGAGCAGCTTAAGACCATCCGCGGGTACCAGGTCGGCGAAGAGACAAAGAAGATGATGGAGGCTAGCCTGGTCGAGGACGCGAAGAAGATTGCCAATCTCCAGGTGAAGTACATGGGCACCTCGATGCGCAACGACGCGTTCAAAGCCAAACTCGACAAGTTGACCCGGGACTATCAGAGCGCCTCTTCAAGATGTAAGCGTTTACTGGATCAACAGGCGTTCAGAGTACCGACTTTAGTCGGGTGCTTGATTTGAAAAGAAAAGCCCAACTGAAGTTGGTACTCTAAACGCCGTTTAAGTCAGGACCGCTCCCCACGCCAATTGGTCTCAATGCGCTGAACCTACTATAATGTTGCGCCCAAGTCGGCACCGAAAACGCTCTATCAGTCGAGCTGTAGTGCAAGTTGTTAACTTGTGCTCACGCTCGCAACCCCGACAAGTCGGGGGTTGCGCAACAATTTCTTCTTCAGGAGATTCCAGGATTGGCTAACGAACAATTTGATGTGACAGTCATCGGCAGCGGCCCAGGCGGGTACGTGGCCGCGATTCGCGCCGCACAATTGGGCTTGAAAGTTGCGATTGTCGAGAAGGACAAACGCCTCGGCGGCACGTGCACGCTGCGTGGCTGCATCCCGACAAAGCAGTTGCTGATGTCCGCGCACGTTTACGAGCAGATGCAGCACGCTGCTGATTTCGGCGTGCAGGCGTCGGGCATTCAGCTCGCGTTTGCAGACGTGCAGAAACGCAAAGACAGAGTCGTGATGAAGAACTCAAAAGGCATCGAGTTCCTGATGAAGAAGAACAAGTGCACCGTCTTCAAAGGCGCCGGGCGTCTCGCATTACCCGGCAAAGTCGAAGTCACCGGCGAAGATGGCAAGCGGGAAACCATTCAGACAAAGAGCATCATAATCGCCACCGGTTCTGTCGTGCGTCCGATCCCGGGCTTTGACACCGACGGCAAGCAAGTGGTCAACAGCGATCACATCCTGGAGCTGACCGAGGTTCCGAAGTCTCTGATCGTCATGGGCGCGGGCGCAGTCGGCGTCGAGTTCGCTTCCGTCTATTCGCGTTTCGGGGCAGAGACAACAATTGTTGAGCTACTACCGAGACTAGTCCCACTTGAGGACGAAGACGTTTCCGCCGAACTCGCCAAGTCGTTTCGCAAGCGCGGCATCAAGTGGCAAGTCGATACGAAACTGGAAAAGCTTGAGAAGACCGACAAAGCTGTGATGGTCACCGGCAAGACTTCAAAAGGCGAGGAAGTGAAGTTGGAAGGCGAGATGCTTTTGGTCGCCGTTGGCCGCATGCCCTTCACGCAAGGACTTGGCCTTGAAGGCACGAAGATCAAAGTCGAGAAAGGTTTTATTCAGGTCGACGAATTTCAGCAGACAGGCGAGAAAGGCGTTTACGCAATTGGTGATGTAGTGCCGACGCCTCTGCTGGCGCACCTCGCGTCGAAGGAAGGCATCGTGGCGGTCGAGCATCTGGCCGGCAAGAATCCGCAACCGATCAACCTGCGGCTGGTGCCGAATTGCACGTATTGCGATCCGGAAGTCGCCTCAGTAGGCTTGACCGAAGCGAGAGCGCGCGAAGCCGGCTATGACGTCAAGCTCGGCAGGTTTCCGTTCAGTGCCTCGGGCAAGGCGCGTATCCTCGGCGAAGAAGAGGGCTTTGTGAAGATCGTCAGCGAATCCAAATATGACGAGATTCTGGGCGTGCACATCATCGGCCCGCACGCGACCGAGCTAATCGCCGAAGCGTGCGTGGCAATGCAACTCGAATCGACGGCGGAAGAGCTGGGCCGCACGATGCACGCGCATCCGACCGTTTCGGAAGCCGTAATGGAAGCCGCCGAAGGCGTGCATGGAATGACGATTCATATTTAATTAATAGGAATAGGTCCTGTAGGCCCTACCTATTAAAAGCAATGGCCGATCAAAAGCCTAAAACCGATCGAAAACCCGGCCATCGTCGCCGCCCGGGTTTTCAAATGCGCATCAGCACAAAGTATGCGCCGCGCAAACCTGCGGAAGGCAAACCGCGCTCATGTATCACGGACACAACGCTCACGCCTCCGCAGATGCTCGAGCTTTATCGCTTTCTGAAGCTGACGCGTTTGGTCGAAGAACGCATCGTCAACCTCTATCGACAGACCAAGGTCGTCGGCGGTGTCTATAGATCTCTGGGCCAGGAGGCCACCGCCGTCGGATCGGCTTACGCTCTGCGTCCCGATGATTTCATTACGCCCATCATTCGCGATCTCGGCGCGGTGTTTGTAAAAGGAATTCGCCCGCGCGAAATTCTGGCGCAGTACATGGCCAAAGCCTGGGGACCCTCCGGCGGAAAAGATCTAAACGTTCACTTTGGCTATCTGGACCGAGGGTTTATCGGTCCGATCTCTCATCTGGGTGACATGATTCCGGTGATGACCGGGATACTGCTGGGCGCGCGCATGCAGAAGAAAGACATTGTTGGACTCGCCTACATCGGCGACGGCGGCGCCAGCACCGGAGCGTTCTATGAAGGAATGAACTTCGCCGCGGTCCAGCGTCTGCCCCTGATCGTGATCGCCGAATACAATCATTATGCGTACTCGACGCCGACCAGCGCGCAAACGGCAGTGCGCAACCTGGCTGAGAGGGCCGCGGCGTTTGGCATTCCCGGCTACATCGTCGATGGCAACGACGTCGTTGCTTGCTATGAAGTCACGAAGCAGGCGATTGACTATGCGCGCAAAGGTCGCGGGGCGGTGCTAATTGAAGCCAAAACCTATCGCCGAAAAGGTCACGCTGAGCACGACGATCAACGTTATGTTCCGGCCGGCGAGATCGAGTACTGGGAAAAGCACAACGATCCCATCGATAGATTTGAAAGATTTCTTCTCGACCAAAAGGTGGCGACGAAAGAAAAGCTGGAAGAGATTACGACTGATGTAATGCGCGAGATTGAGGAAGACAGTGAGTGGGCGGAAAGCTCGCCCATGCCTGAGCCCGAGGGAGCAGCGTACGGAGTGTTCGACAACTCGATCGTGCCTCCGGCGTTCCGACCGAAGGTTCTGGAGAGTTAGACTATGTTTTTGCCCGCAAATAAAGATCGGTCTCCAACGATTGCTCGTCCAGACGTTGACTCACTCGCCGGAGGAAACCAGATGGGATTAGTTTATGCCGACATCGAACTGATAAGTGGCGATGACGTTGTGCTTCATCGTCATGGTTTCCTGACGGAAGACAAGATTAAGCGAATAACGATCAGCGCGCTGGTCGATAGCGGCGCCTACAAGCTGGTGATAAACGAGCGCATCAAGGACCAATTAGACTTGGCTGTAATAGAGACACAAGTGTTTAGATTGGCAAACGAGACTGAAATCAAGGCCGAGGTTGTGGGTCCGGTCGAAGTCCGATTTGAAAACCGTTCGACTACGGTCCGGGCAGCAGTGCTGCCGGGGGATGTTGAAGTGTTGCTTGGCTCGATTCCGTTGGAAGATATGGATGTGGTAATCGATCCGAAACGACAGCGTTTGATAGTTAATCCAGAGAGTCCATATATCGCCACCAAGCATCTGAAGTGAATTCGCTTGAAATTCCGGTCCGCCTGGCACCAATCAAGGAATGTCTACCGCACTCAAGAAGGACCGCGAACTCGAACGGTCACCGCGTGCCGGCTCGAGCAGGAGACTAGCATGCGTCATTTTGCTGTCGCTCCCGATCGCCTGTAGCCAAAAGGAATCAAAAGATGCGCCGACAGTTTCGACGCCACCGGTAGCGGCGCAATCGCCGGCGATAGAGCCGGAGAATTATCCTAGTCTCGTGGCCCAGGCACAGGAAGTTAACGACGCGTTTCGTCGAAGGGATTTTGCCCGAATGGTGGATTTGACCTACCCGAAAGTTATCGAGGTTGCCGGCGGTCGCGACAAAATGATTGCGTCGCTCGCAAAGGAAATGAAAGAGATGGAGGCTGAAGGAGTTTTCGTTCTCTCTTCGACTGCCGGAGCCCCAACGCAAATCGCACACGCCTCAGGGTCGATCTATGCGGTGCTTCCAACTACTTTGAAAGTAAAGGCCCAGGACGGAGTTTTTCAAACAGAGAGCAGCATGATCGGGATCTCGTCGGACGGTGGCGCAACCTGGACCTTCATCGATGCCGGCGGAAAGGATCGCAATGAGCTCAAAAAACTCTTGCCAGACGCAGCGGACGGACTGAATCTGCCGGCTGAGAAGGAACCAGTGAAGATATCGGGTACCTAAGGAAACACCGAACTGGTCAAGGAATTCAGTTGAAATGAAACACTCAACGAGCCAGCGAAGCTGGCGGCAGAATGTAGCCCAGGGTGGAGCGAGCGCAGCGAGCAGAACCCTGGGTCACGATTCCATTTCTTTATCAGCCCGCTTTAGCGGGCGAAAGATTCTGCCGCCCGCTAAAGCGGGCTCGGGAATCAGACGTAGCTTTGATCCACGGGTTCCGCTTCGCTCCACCCGTGGCTACACTCTGCCGCCGGCTACGCCGGCTCGTTGACCGGTGATACTTAAGGATTTCTTGAGGAGGTAAGAACTAAGATGGCAAACAAGATGCTGGGAAAACGGAAGCGACAAGGTGTTGGTCTTGAAATGAAAACCTTCAAAGGCGACAACAAGCAGAATTATCTAGTTTTTCGTACACCTAAAGGTTCTTACCACGTATTTCTTGAAGTGGATGCGAAGGAAGCCGCGACGCACTGCGCCGCCCCCAGAAAAGGCGACACGCGCCAAATATGGAAGGACCTGTGGAAATAACGTGTGGGTCATCACGCTCTAGAAATTACATAACTAATGTCAACCGCACTCAAAAAAGACCGCAAACTCGAACGGCCGCCGCGTGGCGGCCTGGCCACGATGGTTGAAGCCATTCGCGCCGGGATCTGGGAAGAGATGGAGCGCGACCCGACCGTCTTTCTAATCGGCGAAGACGTCGGCGTGTATGGTGGCGCCTTCAAAGTTACCGAGGGCATCATCGATGAGTTCGGCCCGGAACGAGTGATCGACACGCCCATCGCTGAAGCGGCAATTGTCGGAGCCGCCTGCGGCGCGGCGCTAATGGGCATGCGACCCGTGGCTGAATTTCAATTCATCGATTTCATCAGTTGCGGTTTTGATCTGCTTACCAACTACGCGGCCAAATGTCGTTATCGCTGGGGCGCGAACATTCCCGCGGTGTTTCGCGGGCCGTGCGGCTCTGGCGTGCGATCGGGCCCGTTTCATTCGCTCAACCCGGAATCGTTCTTTACCAACACGGCCGGGCTAAAGATTGTCGAGCCTTCGACTGCTTACGACGCAAAGGGCCTGATCAAGGCAGCGATTCGCGATCCCGATCCCGTGCTTTATTTCGAGCACAAGAGACTTTATCGCTTGCCACGGCTGCGCGAGGAACTTCCCGAGGACGATTACATCGTTGAGATTGGGAAAGCGCGCACGCGGCGCGAGGGCCGGGATCTTTCGATCATCACATTCGGCGCGCAGGTACTGACGGCGCTCGACGCCGCGGAAGAGCTGGAGAAGGAGGGACTGGATGTCGAGGTAATTGATCTGCGAACGCTGGCGCCGCTCGATAAGGTTGCGATTCTCGCGAGCGTCAGGAAAACGAGCCGCGCCCTCATCCTGCATGAAGCGTCGTTGACTGGCGGGATTGGCGGAGAAATCGCGGCGATTATTTCCGCAGAAGCTTTCGAGTGGTTGGATGCGCCGGTAGTGCGTGTGGCTTCGCTAGACACGCCGGTACCTTACTCGCCGCCGCTCGAGGACTATTACTTGCCGCAGGTGAAGGACGTTTTGGATGCGGCGAGGAAGTTAGCTGCTTATTAACTGGTTTAGAAGCGGGCATCTTACTAGTGGGCGCCCGCTTAGTCGGGCGGTAGCCCGACTCTAAACGAGCTTCAATTTGGAGTCATCATGGCAACAGAAGTGGTAATGCCGCAGATGGGCGAGTCCATCGCGGAAGGTACAATCACCAAATGGCTAAAGAACGTCGGCGATCACGTCGATCGCGACGAACCGCTGTTCGAAATCTCAACCGACAAAGTTGACGCTGAGATTCCCTCGCCGGCAGCCGGCACGCTGACTGAAGTCAGATTCAAAGAAGGCGAAACCGTCGAAGTGAATACCGTCGTGGCGGTGCTCGACGGCAACGGGGCCGGGCCACAACCCAAACCCGAAACCGAATCGTCGGCGAAAGAGGAACCCGCCGAGCCTGTTGAAACTGTCGCGGCGCCGCCTGAGGCTGCGAAAACCGAGAGCCAGGCCGCAGTCGAGCGACCCAAGCCCTTGATCACTTCTGAGCCTGCACCCAAAGCTGTCCCACCGCCACCGCCACTTCACAAAACTGAAGTGAAGACTTTGGTGAAGAAGAGCGAGCCAACGTCGAAGGGTCTCGCGGGTGGACCGCCGCCCCAACGTAGTGGCGACGGCGTCAGCGCCGAAGAGTTGCGCCGCACAAAGTCCAGTCCACTGGTCCGCAAGATCGCGGAAGAACATGGCATCGACATCAAGCAGCTCGAGGGCACGGGGATGAGCGGCCGGGTGACGAAGAACGACATCCTCAGCTTTATCGAGTCGGGATCGCCTGCTCGACCAGTCGCGCCCGCGCCAGTTAAAGCGCAGCCGGCGCCTCCTGTTTCGGCCGCATCGGCAGGCGCGACCGCCACACAGCAACTTCCTGCGACCAAGCCCGCGGAAGGCGATCGGGTCGAGCAAATGACGGTGATGCGCAAGAAGATTGCGGAGCACATGGTCCTCTCGCGCCGGACTTCTGCGCACGTCACGACCGTCTATGAAATTGACATGACGAAGATCGCGAAACTACGCGATGAGAACCGCGAGGCTTTCCTGGCGCGTACCGGCACCAAACTAACGTTCATGCCGTTTATCTTCAAAGCAGTAACCGACGCGATTCGCAAGTTCCCAACCTTCAACGCACAGGTCAGCGGCGATCAGATCATTTACAAGCGGGACATCAACCTCGGGATGGCGGTAGCCCTCGACTGGGGACTGATCGTGCCGGTGATCAAGCGCGCTGACGATCTCTCGATCTCAGGGCTGGCTCGCGCGGCGAACGACCTCGCCGATCGGGCACGCACGAAACAACTGAAACCAGATGAAGTGGCCGGCGGTACTTTCACCATCACCAATCCTGGCGTCTTTGGTGGATTGTTCGGCACGCCGATCATCAACCAGCCGCAAGTTGCGATTCTCGGGGTGGGCAAGATCGAAAAACGGGCCAAGGTCCTCACTTCGGCGGACGGCGAAGACTACATCGCGATTCGCCAGATGGCGTATTTCGCGCTTAGCTTTGATCATCGCATCATCGATGGCTCGGACGCGGAAAGGTTTCTGGCTTATGTTAAGGAACGCCTGGAAGGCGGCCAATTCGCGATCTAGATTGCGTAGCTGACGCCGCCAAGCGCGGAAATTTCTTCACAAAACTGGGCACTCTTGTTGCAATCGTGTAGCGAACGAATGATGAATCGTTGCTAACTGTCGCACAGGCGTGCTTTCCGTCCGATCAGTCTTGACTTGATCTAATCGTCCGGTAACACTGCACAGTTGATGAATCCAGTTGGCTCATCATCAGGGCCATTGTTCTTTTCCAGTCTTGTCTGCTTCGTATCAGCAGACAACGCAAGGCGTGAGAAAGCTATCTCAACTCACGTAAACCCGACGCGCCTGTTTGTGCCGTCCTAACCTTTTAACTTAAGGAGTTCAGAATATGATCAGTAGTTTGAGAACGTTTCGATCTCTTGCGCTTGCCTTCGGGTTGGCGCTAACTCTTTCCCCCTTGGCCCTCGGACAAGATTCAAATCAAAACAAAAACACCAGAGCCCGCTCTGTCGCCAGCGGTGAAAAGATGAAGATCAAAGGCGTTGTCGTGAAGCGTGATGCTGACACATTTACCATCCGCGATTTAACCGGCAACGACACCGTAGTTCGGCTGACTGATAGAACTTCTGTCAAGACTAACGGCGGGTTCCTGCGCAGCGGCACCAACTATGGACAGACCAACATTATTCGCGGCCTGAACCTTGAGGTCGAGGGACGCGGGGGATCATCCGGCGAGCTGGTCGCGGACAAAATAAGATTCAACGAATCGGATTTGCGTACTGCGAGAGCGGTTGAATCACGCGCTACTCCGCTGGAAGAGCGGGCCAGCGCGACTGAAGGCCGTCTGAGCGAAGTTGAGCAGAATGCTCAGAAGCTTTCCGGTCAACTCGAGGAGTTGGCAGCCGTTTCGAACGCCGCACGCGGTGGGGCCAAGGCAGCACAAGCGACCGCTGATGCGGCAGTTGCCGGCGTCAACGCCACGAACGAGCGCATCTCGGCTCTTGATGATTATGTGCCACAGGACGCAACCGCGGTGAACTTCCGCGTTGGCAGCTCCGTGCTCACGGCCGACGGTAAAGCCAGGCTCGACGCGATCGCGACGAAGGCCCTTAATGCCAAAGGCTACGTGCTCGAAGTCACCGGCTTTGCGGATTCCACGGGCAGCACAGAGCGCAATCGGGCGTTGAGCCAGAGACGCGCTGACTCCGTGATTCGTTACCTGGTTGAGCAACACCAGATTCCGCTGCGTCGCATCGTTACGCCATACGGTTTTGGCGAGTCAAATCCGGTGGCGGATAATAAGAGCCGCGATGGCCGCGCACAGAATCGTCGTGTCGAGGTGAAGGTGCTGGTCAATAAAGGCCTGACACAGCCTGCGCCGACCATGAATCCGGGAAGCGGACAGTAGAACAAGTTGTCAACTTGTTTCTTAGTAGCAACGCGACTTTACAAGTTGCGGTACATGTGCCAACGATCATGCCGTCAGACGGCGTCAAATGAATAGTATTGCCAGCGACGCCGCTGGCGGCATGAGGAGTTGGTTGGATGTTCTTGAGTAAAAACAAGAAGCACTTTGTGCCAGCGCTGGTTCTTACCGCGCTGGCTTTATTTTTCCTGGCGGCGGTTTTTTTGAGCGCGCCCGCACGAGCGCAAAAGCTTAAGCAGTTGCCGCTGCCGCCCGCGCCGCCCCGGTATAAGCCAAAGCCCACGCCCACGCCGGTTCCTACACCTGAACCCGAGTACGAGGTGATCAAAGTCACTTCGAACCTGGTAGTCGTGCCGGTTTCGGTAACCGATACGCAGGGCCAGCCCGTGCTGGGCTTGAAACAAAGCGACTTTCATATCGAAGAGGATGGACACGCGCAGGAGATCGCGCAGTTGGGCGATCCTGAACAGGTGCCGCTGGACATCGCGCTCTTGATTGATGTGTCCAGCAGCATAAGCGAGCGGTTTGGGTTCGAGGTAGAGGCCGCTACGAGTTTTCTCAAACAGGTCTTAAGACCCATCGATCACGCCACGCTCTACGCGATCGATCGCACGCCGAGGCTGGAACAAGCGCGCTCCTCAGCCGACATTGCCACGGCGCGATTGATGGCGATTAAGGGTCCGACTGTATCCACCCCGACCGCTTTTTACGATACGGTTATTGAAGCTGCGCGGTACCTTGGGACGAACAGTCCTGAGCAGAACCGGCGGGTGATCGTGGTCATCTCTGACGGTGAAGACAACTTCAGCAACCGCGTGCGCGATTCTTCTATAGCGGCCTACCAGGCGACGGAGGCTGATGAGAACGACACATCGCCGGCGGCAAAAGCCCGCAGGCGGAGTGCAACTGAAGCTGCGCTACAGCAGGGTCACCGTCAGGCCCAGGCGGAGGTCCAACAGGAAGTGCAAAAAGTGAACGCCGTCTTTTATTCAATCAACCCGAGCGGTGCAGGGCTGAAGCTGAACGTCATTAGCACGCGCGCGCAAAACGCCATGCAACAACTGGCGACCTCAACCGGGGGGACGGCTTTCGTTCCGGAGGGGACTGCCGACCTGGAAGCGGTTTTCAGTCGCATCCTAAACGAGCTTCGAGCTCAATATCTGATTCAATACTATTCGGACAACAAGAATGCCGGGAGCGGATTTCGCCGCATTGCGATCACGACTCCTGCGCAACGACAGTTGCGTGTGCGGGCCCGCGAAGGCTACTACCCAAAAGCCAAATGAAGACTCTCCTGGAGGACCCTCGTCGCGGGTAAGTTCAGATCCTCGTGCTGCCCCTCATCGCTTCATCGGCTACAATGTAATCAATGCAAACCGCAGCGCCGCACTACGCCGACGAACATATCGTTGCGTATCCAGTCGAGTACATCGCCGGCATCGATTTATACAACGCCGGTGAGTATCACGCTGCGCACGACGCTTGGGAAGAACGTTGGATGGGTCCGGTTGCGCACGACGAGAAGCTCTTTCTCCAGGCAATGATCCAGTCGGCGGTCGCGTTTCATCATCTCCAGATTGGCCGGCCCGGCGCCGCGCGGCGAATGTACCTGATGGCCAAAGAAAAGTTTGCGCGCCTGAATCAGCCGGTCTTTATGTCGCTCGATCTGGAAGAGTACCAGGTGCAGCTCGATCGCGCGCTGTCGTGGCTTCTGACAGTTCCCGATCCGCGCGCGATCGAGCAGCCGGAAATCGTGCCGCCGATAATCTTTCTGCAGCCCGGAACCTCGGCGGTTAAATAGCGGTAGCCTAGAAGGTATCGATTGAAAACTGTCGTTGGATACTTGAGGTTATTGCTGCTGGGACTCTGGCTCGGCGCCGCGGTCTGCCTTGGCGCGGCGGTCGCGCCTACAGTCTTTGGTGTGTTGCGCGGCGCTCAACTGCCCAACGCGAACGAACTTGCCGGGATGATGATTACGCGCATACTGGCAATGATTAACCGGAGCGGTTTTGAAATTGGCCTCTTTCTGATCGTGACGGGATACTTCCTGAGTAAGAAGGAAAGCCGGTTCGTGCGATTCGCGGAGATGATTTCGTTGGCGATTATGGCTATTATGACCGGCGTCAGCCACTGGATAATCTCAGCACGAATTCTGGCGCTGCGCACGGCGATGCAGGCGCCTATCGATCAGATCGCGAGTAATGACCCGCGCCGGGTCGCATTCGACGCCTTGCATAGTTACTCGGTGACCGCGATGGGCATAGCGATCATGGCTGGTCTGATCGCATTTCTAATCATCGCTCGACCGAGGTCAGTAACCCGACCATGACGGAGGGCGGGTTTTCAACTCTTAAGGAACCAAGTGGTAAAAATTATCGAACAACAAGATGGCTGGCGCCAGCAATACGCGGCCTGGAAATCAAAGCACCGTTCCGATTCGCAAGGTCTGGACGCCTACCCGTTTGTCGAAAACGCGCGAGCGCCGTTTCAGCCCGTGCGCCGCGCCTTGCCGATGATGAATCTGGCGCTGATCAGTTCGGCTGGCGCGTACATCGACGGAACAGATCCCTTCGACACCAGCGCGCCGGATGGTGATTACACTTTCCGCGAAATTCCCACCGAGATCGAGCCGGGTAACTTGCGCTTTTCAGCTCGCGGCTACGACCCCACTTTCGTTCAGCAGGATGTGAACGTTCAGATTCCTCTGGCGCGTCTGTTTGAGTTCGAGGCCAATCGTGTAATCGGTCAGTTGAATTCTGCGTTCTGGAGCTTCTGCGGATTCATTCCGGACGCGGCGACGCTGGTCGATGTCACGCTCCCTAACCTCGTGGATCGCTTGAAGCATTACGAAGTTCAGGCTGCCCTGTTAATTCCCGCGTCGCGGCTTTGTCATCAATCTGTGGCGCTGGCTGCGCGAGCAATTGAGCAAAGCGGGATTCCCACGATGATGCTGTCTGTTGAGCGGGACGTGATCGCACGCGTGCACCCGCCGCGGGCCGGCTTTTACCAGGGACACTTCGGCAGCGTTGCGGGCAGGCCGAATTGGCCCGAGCATCAACGAAGAGTTCTGGACGAAGCCCTGCGCTGGATGGAGTCTGCGGGTCAACCTGGTAGTAACAAGCTGGCAGTGGAACTCGAAAGCCAGGTCGAAGCAGCACGTGGTGAAAGATAGGTTACCGACCCGCTCTCGGTAGCGGGCGGGTGGGGATTAGCCCAACCTCCAGGGTCCCCGGCCGGGCAGCCCGGCTGGGTCTGAGGAGGTTAGGGCGTTCTCATCAACGTGGGCATCTCACACGACGAATAAGCAAAGCCCTGAGTGCTATGAGTGATCGCTCCACTCGCTCAGGCAATTACCTATAATGAAACAAACAGTTCTACGCGCGCTAATCGTCATCATCGTCGGGCTCATCGTTTATCTCATCACGTGGCCCGTTCCCATCAATCCTGTCGCGTGGACACCGCCTGCGGCGCCGGAACTAACGGGCGTCTACTCGCAGAACTCGGAACTCGCCCGGGTTGAGCGGCTACATGTCGATGGATTCGCGCCCGAAGACGTCGCCATCGACAGTCAGGATCGAATCTATTCCGGAACCGCGGATGGTCACATTTTTCGCTTCCAGGCAGACGAGACGCGCCCCGAAGTTTTTGCGAACACCGGAGGGCGGCCGCTGGGACTGATCTTTGATCACGATGGAAACCTGATCGTCGCCGACGCGAACAAGGGACTGCTATCGATTGCTCGGGATGGAAGCATTGCGGTTTTGACTACGGAGGCTGATGGAGTTCCCTTTCGCTGCACGAACGATCTTGATCTAGCCGCAGACGGCACAATCTACTTCACGGATGCTTCCTACAAGTTTTCGCTTAACCAACTCAAAGCCGATCTGCTTGAGCATCGGCCAAACGGTCGTTTTATGGCCTACGATCCGCGGACGAAACAGACGCGCGTGCTGTTGAGCGATCTCTATTTCGCCAACGGTGTCGCGGTCAGTCCCGATCAGTCATTTGTTCTGGTTAACGACACCGGCAGTTACCGGGTTCGCCGCGTCTGGCTGACCGGGCCGAAGCAGGGCCAGTCGGACATCTTCATCGACAACCTGCCCGGCTTCCCCGACGGCATCTCTTCAAATGGTCGCGACACTTTCTGGCTCGCGCTCGTGAACCGGCGTGATGCCGCACTGGATGGCCTGCTTCCGCATCCTTTCTTGAGGAAGGTCGTCATGCGGCTGCCCAACTTCATGCAACCGAACATCAAGCGCTATGCGTTCGTTCTGGCCCTGGATACCAACGGCCGCGTGGTGCGCAACCTTCAGGATCCTTCACCACAGTGCTTCACCCAGATCGCTAACGTAGTCGAGCACAAAGGCCAGCTCTACTTTGGCAGTATCGGCGAGAACGCTATCGGCCGAATGCGATTGCCAGTTTCCCCGCCGTAATGGCCAAAGACCATAATGTCAGTCTCTTAAATAGTAGGCACACTCCAAGAATCGCTCGCCTAAATGTACACAAACTATACGCCAGTTACCGGATACTAGGTTTCCAGTGTATACATGGTTGTCACAAGGCTCGGTGAGCCGGAAATCCATCTTCCTCGTCCGCTGAGGCTTACGTTTTTGCTCAGTCTTCATAAAGCCTTCCAAACTTGAATGGTCTTCCGGTCATGCGGCCCCTGGAGATTTTGCATACTGAGTATTCACTCGCCTGACCTTCCTCTGATTTTGGCTGGTAGGAACGTCTAGCTCTGCTAAGCCTAATTATTTATTCACTTACTCCTGGCGGATGACCTCAAACGCATCGTGGCACGAGTGTTGTAGAGGAACCATCTCGAACGCACAACAATTCAGGTAAGCGAAAGAGCAAGGAGCAATAAGATGATTAGCATGATTTCAGCCAGCACCGCGACCCCGCAAAATCGGATCAGCACCACAGAGTTGGTCGCCTCGATGATGCACAAACTCTCGCCCGAGCTCATCAACACGATTTGCACGCTCGGCGTTGAGAACCGCTATTCGGCGATGAACAACTACTCGGACTTTTTGACTGGCGCCCCGATGAATCCGACCAGTTCGACCACCGAGCTCGGCGTCAACGCCACTCGCAAGTGTATCGAAGAGTGGGGCGGCGACCCGTCACGGATTGGCTTGCTCATTGCGGCCACCAACACGCCCGACCAGATGCTTCCGTGCCTCGCTTCCGAAGTGATGGCCAGAACCCATGGTCTGCTGCCGCGCTCACTGAGCACCGTTAGCATGCAGTCTCAGGGTTGCTCAGTGATGCTGAAGTCGGTCGAGGTCGCTCAATGGTATCTGGCAGCCAACCCCGGAAAGATGGCGGTCGTGCTGATGTCTGAGGCGCACACTCCTTTTGTTGCTCCGCTCCTTCGGGACGAATACTTCGGCTTCCGCGAAATCGCGCGGATGCGCAAGAACGACAAGCTTACTGATGCCGAATTCGAACAACAGCGCACCGAAACCACGCTGGTGATCCAATCGATGCTTTTCGGCGACGGCGCGGTGGCTCTGCTCCTCGGTAGCGACCAGGATGGCAAGCCTTCTTTCGGACCAATCTCGCACCTGACCAACGATTCGCCAGACGACGTGAATCTGTTGTCCATGGTCAGCAACAGTACGCACCCAGCGCTGAATGGCAAGCCCCAGTATTTCATGCGTCCCGCAGTTCCGGCTCGCGGCGCACACTATGCCGTCACGACCGTGAACGACGTGCTGCAGGATCCGATGTCGCCGGTCTCCGATCTCAGCCAGGTTGACGATTGCCTGATTCACACCGGCAGCAAGAAGATTCTTGACGGCGTTTGCTCGCAGCTTCACCTTGATACCGATTCGACGAAAGTGGAAAAGTCTTACAACGTGCTGGAAAACTACGGCAACCTATCGAGCGCTTCGACCGGATTCATGCTGGCTGGAAAGAAAGAATGGGCCGGCCCGGCAATGGTCGTGGGTTTCGGCGTCGGCTTCACCGCCAGCGCAGGCTTGATGAGCGTTAACTAGCAATTTGAGCAAGCCAAACAACGATTGCACCAGGAAACTGAAAGAGAAAGGAAAAGGCCATGACAAACTCAACAACAGCATCAACGCACGGAATGATCGGAGGCTACACCCGACCCGCATCGAGACGCTCGGATGAAGCTCCGATGGTGATAACCCGACTATCTGGCTGGATCGATGTTGGCGAGGCCAAGTCGGAAAACCCTGCATGGATCATTCCCACTCGAACGCCCGCGCCGGCACGATGAGACCTGACTCAGGAGTGGTAACTCCCAGGCGACATCTGGCGGAACTCAGGAGAGCCGGGGTTCGAGCCAATCGCAGCAAGCGCCGGCATGAGAGAGCAGTATGGATTTTGACAATATCGAAGAAATAATAGCTACCCGAAGGCTTTACTTTGTTGATGAAGGTAATAACAAGAGAACTGCAAGGGTGTTCGTGGGAAAGCCTCTACAGTCGCGAAACTCAACGGGCTATTATTGCCCATTTCAACCTGGGAAGGCGGGCGGAAAGGCGAGTTAGGCTTTCCCTGATCCTGCCGCGGGAGAAGTCAGCTCACGATCCGGGCGCCTGATCCATTACAAACCCGCGCGATGGTTCCCGTCACCTGGTCAAAGTCAAACGGCTTACCGATGATCCCGGCAACCAGATCGAGTTCACCGGAAGGCGGCTGCGCAGTTGCGCCATAGCCGGTTACCAAAACGACCGGCAGCTCGGGCCGTTGTTTGCGGATCGCCCGGGCCGTTTCCCAGCCATCCATCTCAGGCATTGCCAGATCGGTAAAGACTAAATCGAAATCATCGCTGGCCACTTTCTCAACTGCCTCGCGGCCTCCGTCAACCGTCACAACTTTGTGATCCAAATCCTCCAGCATCTCAGCCAGTGTTTCCCTCACAAACTCTTCATCGTCCACGACCAGCACGGAGAGTGAAACGGTCGATGCTTCCGCTCGATTCTCTGGTTGCGACGGCGCAGTCGATTCCGCGCGCGGAAGATCAATATGAAAGGTCGTTCCTTTGCCGAGCTTCGACTCGACCGAAATCAGCCCCTGGTGACGTTCGATGATTCCGTAGCTCACCGCCAACCCGAGCCCGGTACCAAGGACGCCCTTGGTGGTATAGAACGGCTCGAATACACGCTCTCGCACGTCTTCCCTCATGCCGGTTCCGGTGTCCGCGAATCGCAGCCGCAGACGCTCGCCCTTGCCCTTACCACAAATGGTGAGACTGCCGCCCTGGGGCATCGCGTCAACTGAGTTGACGATCAAATTAACAAAAACCTCACGCAGCTCAGAAGCGTTGCCGAGAGTAAGCAAACCCTCTTCGGCATTCAGCGTCACGTCGACATTAAGACCCCCAGCGCGTGCCTCATTCTGCCAGCGAGTGCGGGTGATCTCTATCGCGTCGCGCAGCAGGTCACCGACGTCGAGCAACTCGAGTTCCGCAGCCACGGATTTGCGCGCAAACGTTTGAATGCGCCGCACCGTCGCCGCGGCATCTTCGGCCGCAGTTACGATGATGCCGAGACTGCGTATCAGCTCCTCATCCTTCACCCGACGAAGAATGAGCTGGGCACGACCCAGAATCGCCGCCAGCGAATTGTTGAAATCATGCGCCACGCCTGAGGCGAGCTGGCCCAACGCGCGCAGCTTGTCGGCCCGAGCTGCACGATCACGTTCCTGTTTCTGTTCTGTGATGTCGTGCGCGATGCCCAGCACGCCGGTCGTCTGGCCATCGACGACGATTGGCGCGCTGTTCACTGTCGCGAAGCGCACGCTGCCGTCGCGCGCGATGTAACGAGATTCAAAACTCTGCGCCTCGCCCAGGAGGGCGGCGGCAAATCGCTCCCTGCGCATCTCGCGGTCATCTTCGTGCGTGCGCTCGAGGAAATGGTGGCCGATGATATGGTCCAGTTGATAGCCGGTCATATCCAGCATGGCCTGGTTGCACCACTTGTAATTGCCTTCACCGTCCAGCGCATAGATCGCTTCGCGCGCGCTCTCCATGATGTTCTTCAAGAGTGACTGCCGCTCGCGCGCTACGGCTTCCACTTTGCGCAATTCAGACAGATCGCGCGCCGTGCAGACCGCGCCGACCGTCTGACCGCGTTCGTCAAGTACCGGTTCGACCGTTACGAGCACGGGCCGGCTCAAATGCTGAGGCACGATTTCCAGATTGATACTTCCGGACTGGCGCAGCGCCTGTTCCACAATGCAAGCCGCACCATCCGAACTTGTACGCAAAATGTCGCAACACTGCTGGCCGAGCAGCGATTCCGGATGGGCCTTGTCCATTGCCGCCCCGGCCCGGTTGACGCGCACCAGCTTTCCGGTCTGGTCAAAAATAAAGATGCCATCAGACATGGCGTCAAAGGTCGATTCCCACTCTTTCTTACCGCGGGCAACCATTTCAAAGAGTTCCGCTTGCGCAATACCGGTGGCCAATTGCGCCGCGACCGACTCGACCAGGAGGACTTCATCCTCGGTCCAGCGACGAATGGATTCGGTTTGATGTATTGAAATCACACCGCGAAACTCACCATTAACGGTAAGCGGATAATCGATCTGCGATCGCACTCCCGTGCATGCTGCGCGAAGCCGAATGCAATTGGTAAACTCAGGCGGGCCTTCCGTGTACTGTTGAGTATCCCGAATCACCAACGGCGTTAAGGACTTCAGAAAATGGCCACGCAGCAATTCGTCATAGTCGGCGTCAAAGTCGCTGACACTTTCACCACCCGCCGCCACGTATTCTCCTCTGGCGAAAGATTGGTCGCCGGTGGCGTCGTACAACCGCACTTCTACCCGCGAAGCTGAAAGTGCCTGGCCCAGCTCTCGGGTCGCGGTATTGAGCACTGAGGTAAGACTTAGCGAAGCACGTATGGCGACGCTCAGCTTGTTGACCAGCGCTTCGCGCATCGAGGTGGCCTCCGCCTTTTGATAAAGACGCGCCTGGCGAATAGCGATGCCCGTCTGGTCCGCAGCGGCCTTTGCCACTTCAATATCAGCCTCGCTCCAGTGACGAAGCTCCCGGGTGGTGGACAGCGCAAAGGCGCCAAGCAGTTCGTTGCCCACGGAGACTCCGACGTACATTATGGATTTGACGTCGAACCGCTTAAGTATCCCCTGATACAGATCTTGAATTCTTTCATCGTTGGCAACTTCATCGAACGCCAGGACGCCATGCTTCTCCATCGCGGCATTCAGCGCCTGAACTTGCGGCAAATCAAAATCGCTGCCGGCCGGCACTACATCCGACACATGGTATTCCGCCGCATTGGTTACGCGTCCTGCCTTTTCATCCTTCATGAAGAGCGAGCAGCGATCAACTTCGAGGTGCGCGCCCAACTCGCGAACGGCCGTCTCAAATACCTCTGAAACATCGAGCGTGCGGCGGACGGCCTGTGAAATTCGGTTGGTCAGCGCAGCGCGCTCTGCCTGCTGGGCCAGAGCGTCTTCGGCAAGCTTTCGCTCAGTGATATCGCGGTCCGCACCGCGATATCCGACCAGGTTACCCGCAGGGTCGAATACCGGCAAACCGTTCGACTCAAGATAGCGATACCCATCGTGTTTGTGTTTCCATCTCAGCACCAGACCAGTCCAACCGCGCTTTTCGCTAATCCATTGCGGGAGCAGTTTCTCTACTTCCTCACGATCCTCGGGGTGTAGAAACTCGAGCACGTTAACGCCCAGAATTTCTTCCACCGTGTAACCGAGAATGTGCTCGATCGCCGGGTTCGTGTAGGTATGTTTACCCTCAAGATCAATCGCCCAGATCCACTCGTTGGTTGTCTCGACGATCGAGCGGAACTTTTCTTCACTGTCTTTGAGCGCTTCTTCAGTGCCTTTGCGCGCAGTGATGTCGCGAGCGATGCCCTGAACACCCACCGGCCGGCCGCTAGCATAGATAAGCCTGGTGCTGACTTCGAGTGCCAGGCGGCGGCCTCCCTTGGCAATTATTTCCAGCTCATAGACTGTCGAAACCTTGCTCTCGGCTTTGCGCGCAAGCATCTGCCGGGCGGTATCCACGTAATCAGGCGCCAGGACGTTGGCGATATTCATGTTCAAGGCTTCTTCGCGACTGTAGCCCGTCACGTGTTCGCCTGACTTGTTCAGAGAAGTGAAGTTTCCAGTCAGGTCGTGGGTGTAGATGATGTCATTGGCATTCTCAAACAGCTCGCGGTAACGCTCTTCACTTTCCCGCACTGCGAGCTCGGCCTGCTTTTGTTCGGTGATGTCGTTTGCCATCACCATGTACGCCGGCCGGCCGGCAAAATCCAGCTTTTGCCAGTTCACCTCGACATCGATTAGAGAACCGTCCTTCGTTCGGTGTTTCCAGCGTCCGGCCGCGTCGTAACGCTGCGGGTGTTCTGCTAAATAGGAAAGCACAGTCGGAACTTCCTCGGCGGGTCTAATATCCAGCACTGTCATTTTGAGGAATTCTTCACGCGAGTACCCGTAGTGATTGACCGCGGCGTCGTTGACGGCAAGAAACTCCAGCGTGTCTTCAGCGCATACATACATGGAACACGGGTTGGAGTCGAACAGGAGGCGATACTCTTCGTTCTGTTTCTGCAATGCCGCTTCTGCGCGCTGACGCTCTGTCACGTCGCGCACAACCGCTGTGAACACCCGCTTGCCGTCGATGAAGACCTGGCCAAACGAGATTTCCAGCGGAATTTCGTGTCCGTCCTTGTGAAATCCGGGAACACTGACCGCCTTCGACGCAACTTGCCGCTGAGACGGGTCGACGGGAGAGTCCGCCATTCCATTGCTGTAAAGGTGGCCTGAGTACTCCGGAACCAGTTTGGTCAGCGAAGAGCCTACTACTTCAGATTGCTGGTAACCGAAGATTTTCTCGGCCGCCGGATTGGCAAACAGAATCCTCGTAGACTCGTCAATCGTCATGATTGCGTCGGACGCTGTCTCTGCAACCACCCGATAGCGGGCTTCACTCTCGCGAAGCGCTTTCTCTGCCAGTTGTTGGTCGGTAACGTCACGTACCACTCCGCGGACGCCAAGAAATGCTCCTTGAGAATCTCGCTCGAAGCTGACGATGCCTTCCAGGTAACGCATCTCGCCCAGGGCATTCTTCAAACAATTAGTAAACCGAACCGGTTCGAGGGACTTGATATTCTGCATCTCTGCGATGTCGCGGGCGGCAGTTTCCTCGCCGACCAATACGCTGAGAGGCTGACCAATCAGTTCAATCGCCGGGCGGCCAAAGAATCGCGCCCCTGCTTGATTGATGCTGGTAATCTGTCCATCCATGTCCCGCGTGTAGATGATGTCGGCAGCTTGCTCAACAATGTCTCGATACCGCCGTTCCACGCGATGACGTTCTGCCAGACGGGCTACCTTAACCAGCAATTCCTCATGACGAAAGGGAATCTCTATGTAGTCATCCGCGCCTGCCGCAAACCCTTCCAAAAGAGCCGCGTCTTCTTTCCGCACCGCGCTAACCAGCAAAACGGGAGTGGCGGAAGTGCGCGGATCCTTCTTGAGCCGTCGGCACAACTCCATGCCGTTCATCTCGGGCATAACCACATCGCAGATGATAATGTCCGTTCTAACGGCCGACGTGATTTCGAGAGCCCGATGAGCGCTCTCGGCCGCGAACACCTTATAGCCTTCCGGCTCGAGCAAATCCCTCAACAGATCGAGAGCCATCTCGTCATCGTTGACGATCAGGACTGTCGCTGGAATTTCCAGATATCTATTCATCAGGACACCAGGAGGTCGACTGGCTTGCCGAATGGAGCTTCGGACCTAAGAGGGAAGATGCTGAGGACTTGCCACCCAGAGAGCGCTTCATGGACAGCAGAACAATGACGAAGCAAGGCCCAGACGGAGGCTACCGTACAGAGCCCAACAGAGTATAGCAGAGGCAAAACACGTTTGTCACCACTAGAAAGTCACGGAAAATCAAGGCTTTTTGGGGTTTTGAGTGGGTGCGCTTCCCGGAGTCTTCGCGAAATAGCCTGGGCGATAGTTGAGTCGGAGGTTCTCTTTGCGCACTGCGGGGTTCACGATCTCGACTGCCACGCGGCGGTAGGAACCGTCGCGAGCCTTATTGGAAGGAGAATAAGCTATCAGGTATTGCTCGCGAAGTTCTCGCTCAATCTGGGCGAAGGCCTCGCGCAATTCCCGTTCGTTCCGGGGGAAGTAAGCTCGTCCGCCGGTCGCCTCGGTGAGTTTCCTTAGGGCGCCCTCGTTAATTCCAAATTGGTACCGATCGCCTATTCCGATGGCGTAGATCAAAGCATCTGCTTTCAAGGCGCGGCTGATCGCGTCTTGCATGTGCACCTGACTAATAGTGTCCTCGCCATCGGTCAACAGAATGATTGCCCGCCGCTGATGCTCGGCTGAGTCTGCCAGCAATTCGTTTGAGGTCGCCCAAATCGCATCCCAGATAGCCGTCGAACCGGCAAGTGTTTGCTGAGTGCCCGAGATTGGTGGCGTGCCGCCAACGACAACGCCCCCTCCGATATAACCTGAGGGTGGTACAAACTCGACTTGATCGATCGCCCGGCGCAAACGCGCCAAACTTCCCGTCAGTCCCTGTTCGAGGGTAACTTCGCCGGTAAAGGAAACCACTGCAGCTTCATCCTTGTTCGGGCGCAAAACCGATTCAAGAAACGATCGCGCTGCTGCCTTCTCTTCCGGCAAAGTGCGTTCTTCGGATCCGCTGCAATCGATCAGAATCGCGAGCGATAATGGCAACTCTATGTTTTGCTGAAAAGTGAAAATCTCTTGCGGCACGCCGTCTTCGAGCACACGCAGGTCTTCGCGTTTGAGAGTACTGATGAAACGTTTCTGTTTGTCGGACGCCGTAAAAAAGATATTTGTCAGGTTCGTCTCGACTCGTACTACTTCATCCGAAGCCAGTGTGACATCCTCTTCCTTCTTCGGCGGAGTAGGAGTGGCCTGAGGGATGTCGTCAGCGCGGCGCGGGCGGCTGGTATTCGGTGACTCAGATGGGTTTTGCGCGCGCGACAGGCGGACAAAACCAACTGCGGTTGCGGTAGCTACCAGCAAGGCGCACAGCGCGCCTAATCGTCGAACAGATAACACCCTTGCTCCAATCATTGGGCTTTCACACTATCAGAGACAGCCTTGTAACCACGCTTGGTCCGCAGTCTCAAATTGTCGTGTCCGGCCGTAAACTTCACCTCAACCCGACGATAGCTCCCATCGTAACGGTCGTTAGTCGGCCTGTAAGTAATCAGATACTGTGAGCGCAGCTCCTTCGCAATCTTGGAAAACGAACGCTCCAGGGCCAGCATATCGCCAGTGAAGAACGCAATGCCGCCCGTTTCCTCACAAAGTCTCTCGAGTCCTTTGTCCCCATGGTCCTTGACCTGGCCTGCGTCTACGCCAGGCACCGCGCCTGACAGGCCGGCCTTGGTTGAGATTGCGAAAATGGTAGTTTCCGTTCGCTGGGCAATGTCGATCGCGTCATTAATATCTGCGCGGCTGTACGTATCGTCGCCGTCGGTAATGACGACGAGTGACCGGCGTCCTTGCGCTGAGCGCATCTTCTCGTCACAGAATTGCCAGATCGCGTCGTACAGCGCGGTCTGCTTCCCGGTCGCCTTTACTGCAAAGACTGCGCGGTCCAATAATTCCAACCGATCCGTAAAGTCCTGCCGCAGGGTGACCTGATCGTCGAAGGTGGCAAACAACACGCGATCTTTTCGCGGCCGCACCACGGTTTGAATGAAGTTCATTGCCGACTCCTGCTCGAACTTCAATTTGCCGGCCGTCGACGGCGACGTGTCCATCAGCACCCCCACGTAAAGCGGTAAATTATTATTTTCTTCGCTGGTGAACGAATCGATTAGCTGCGGCACCTTATCTTCCATGATCAGAAAGTCGCTTTGGGTCAGTCCGGAAACCAGCTGGCCTTTCTTATCCGTGACCGTGATCGGCAGACGCACGCGGCGAACGTTGATGATCTCAGGATTCTCCCGCCCTTGATCCGTAGTGACCGGTGTTGCTGGCTTTTGCGGCTTCGGTTGCTGGGCGAACACGGACAGAGTAACCGAAAGAACGAGAGAAGATGTCAGAAGATGGGCGAAACCCTTTTTCATGGCTATTTGGAATCGGAACTGAGGCTTGCTCGCGAACCGCCGTTTCGATGCGGTTGAGACTAAAGTCAGTTGCCCCTTTCAACTCATATGGCGACTCAATATTGGCCAATCAGTATAACAACCCCAGGTGCGGCAATGCATCCCGCTGAGTCGACACGCGTTTACAGCTTATCGATCTTAGCCGCCAGCACGAAATCGCTTTCCGTGAGTCCGTCGATTTTGTGGGTCCAGATTGTCACGTCCGCTTTACCCCAGCCAAAGCAGATGTCGGGATGGTGGCCTTGTTCTTCCGCCAGCTCGCCAATTCGATTGACGAACAGGAGGCTTTCGCGAAAGTCCTTGAACCGGTAAGTCCTTTGCAGATGATGTTCGTTGACGACTTGCCATCCATCCAGTTGGCCCAAGAAGTTTTCGATTTCCTCGCCCTTCAATGGCGGCACACCGCCGCGACACGGCACGCATTGGCGTTCGGATAACTCTGCCATAGCTCCTCCTTCGGCGTCCTTTTGCTGAATTTATCTAGTGCGAGCAGACTATCACACCTTATCCCCGGGTGGCTTGATCGCTAACGGCACAAAAGACTTTCGCTAGCTGCTGACTTCTGGTACGTCGTCTGCGATAATCGCTGCGCTGTACCAAATCTTTCCTGAATAAGTTACTGAGGCGGTATCGGCCTTCCGAACTATGAGTGAAGCTTTGGACAAAGTGCGCGGCGTGCGCGAGCTGCCCATCTTTCCTTTACCGGTCGTGCTGTTTCCCGGCATGCCGATGCCTCTGCATATCTTTGAACCGCGTTACCGCAAGATGCTGGCTGACATTCGCGCCGGCGACAACCTCTTCGGTCTTTCTTATTTCGATACCGATTCATCGGACAAAGACATGCCGCCCGCCGGCCACATCGGTTGCGTCGCCGAGGTGACCGAAACGCAGGCCTTGCCCGACGGACGCTCGAACGTCCTCGCGGTCGGCGTGGTTCGTTATCAGGTCGAGGCTTACGTCGAGCGCGGGGACTCTTATCTGGTGGTCCGGGCTAACTATTTCGAAGACGATGAAGAAGACGATAACGCCCTGACGGTCAAGACCCGGGAAGTTGCGGCGATGTTCATGCGTGTGGCCAACGCAATTCGAGTTATCAACGACGAACGCGGCAACCTGCCCGACATCAGCGATACTGAACCGCAGAAGCTCTCGTTCCTGGTTGCCGCCGCAATGGAAATCGAAGTCGAGACCAAACAGGAATTGCTGGAGATGCGTTCCACTTCCGAGCGACTGAGCCGGCTCCGCGATGTGCTGGCGCGGGTGGTTAAAGGTTACGAAGAGCGCGCGCGACTTCACTCGATCGCCAAAGGCAACGGCCATGGTGGAAAAAAGATCGAGATCGAATAAAGAAGGTGGCACAGACTTCTGTCTGTGATTGAGACGTTCGCTAACAGGAAGACTGAAGTCTGTGAGGTTTACCTCCGCAGAAATGGACTCAACAATTTCAGTTCACGTTCTCTTCTTCGGCGCTGCGCGTGATGCGACAGGCACCGATGAAGCTGAGCTGAGACTGATTCCGCCACACGATTCGGCGAGTGCGTTTGAGCAACTGCTCACCGCGTATCCCGCCTTGCGACGCTTCGGAAAATCTCTGCTGTTCGCCGTGAACCAGGAGTATGCCCGGCCGGATAAAGAGATTAACGATGGCGATGAGCTGGCCGTATTTCCACCCGTGAGCGGCGGCGCCGAAGTGGCGCAGACTTCAGTCTGTGACTCTCACGCGCACGATTTCTTCGAACTGACTACAGATCCGATCGACGTCGGCGAGGTCGCGCGTCGCGTGGTGTTGCCACAGTGTGGCGCGACCGTGACGCTCGACGGGTATGCGCGCGAGTGGACGCGCGGCCGACGCACGCTTTATCTGATTTACGAAGCTTACGCGCCGATGGCGATGCGTGAGATGGAGCGCCTGGGCCAACAGGCGCGAGAGAAATTCGAGATCGCCCACATCGGTATCGTTCATCGCACCGGACGTCTCGAGATTGGCGAGACCAGCGTAGTTATCGCCGTCAGCGCGCCCCATCGTCGTGCGGCTTTCGAAGCCTGCGAATGGGCCATACGCGAACTCAAACGCACCGTGCCGATTTGGAAGAAGGAATTCCTCGAGGATGGCGAGGTTTGGGTGGAAGGCGAAGGCGCGTCAAATCCGACTTGATGATTGTTGCGACGAATGACTAGAATCAACTTGGAGGCTGGGCAAATGAGCAATGATTACGTCAGCGTCGTCGACAATGCCTATCGAATCACGGGTACGCGCGTCTCGCTTGATTCAATTGTCTACGATTATCTTAGCGGTCTGTCCCCGGAAGGCATCGCCGAAAATTTCGACAGCCTGTCACTTGAGCAAGTATACGGCGCGATCACTTATTATCTTTCCCACCGGCAGGAAGTAGACCGACATCTAATGAGTAATCGCGTAGAGTTCGAAGGTTTGCGAAAGAACGCTCGCGAATCTCATCCGCTGCTTTATCGGAAGCTCGAAGAGAAAGTACAAATAAGAAAGATCGCATGATTACCCTCAGCCGGGGTGCCATCCTCTTTGTGCCACCGCGCGTCTCTTAACTCAGGATTGCCAACGACCCTCAACATTGTGACCCTCTAACTAACAACCTCCTCATTGTCCTCTTCAGTCGCTGGATCAACCAGCGACGCGCTGGTCACCATGTCGCTTTCGTCAGTCTTAATCAAACGCACACCCTGAGCGCTGCGGCCGGTCTTGCGAATGGCCCCGGCTTCGAGGCGGATCAGCTTGGCCTGCTGAGTAATGATCATAATCTCTGAGTCGGCGTCGACCGGAAAGACAGCAACCACCTTACCGGTCTTTTCCGTCGTCTTCATGTTGATGACGCCCTTGCCGCCGCGCGACTGCAGACGATAGGTCGAGATCGGTGTCTGCTTGCCGTAGCCCTGTTCGGAAACGGAAAGCATTTTTTCCGAATCGTCAGCCGAAACCGGGCACACCGAAACCACGAAATCGTCCTTGCGCAAATCGATGCCACGCGTGCCGCGAGTAGCACGACCCATCGGTCGCGCGTTCTTTTCATCGAAGCGAATCGCAAAGCCATTATGCGTGGCGATGAAAATCCGTTTCTTCCCATCAGTCGTCACCACATCCAACAGCTCATCGCCTTCGTCGATATTGATGGCGATGATGCCGTTCGAGCGAATGTTCTGAAAATCAGAGAGCGCCGTCTTTTTGATCACGCCTTTTTTCGTGACCATGAGAACGTAACGGCCTTCCGAGAATTCACGCACCGGCACCACACCGACAAGTTTGCGATCGGAAGAAATCTGGATCAGATTGACTATCGCTTTGCCGCGAGCCGAAGCAGCCGCGTCCGGCACCTCGTGGACTTTAAGTTTGTAGACCAGCCCGTCGTCGGTGAAGATCATCAGGTAGGCGTGGGTCGAAGCGATGAAAAGATGCTCGACGAAATCGTCGTTCTTGGCCATCGCCCCAAAGCGTCCCTTGCCGCCGCGGCCCTGACGAGAATACGTCGTCACCGGCGTTCGTTTGATATACCCGCTCTTGGTAACGGTAATCGCTACATCTTCGTCGGCAATCAGGTCTTCAATGGAATAGTCAATTCCGGCGTCGGTGATTTCCGTCCGGCGCGCGTCGCCAAACTGTGACTTAACTTCTTCGAGTTCATCGACGATCACGCGGCGCAACGATTGTTCATTGGCCAGAATCTCTTCCAGCTCGGCAATCAGCTTGATGATCGACTCATACTCGTCGATGATCTTTTGCCGCTCGAGCGCCGACAGCCGCCGCAGTTGCAAATCCAGAATGGCCTGCGCCTGAATCTCAGAAAATGCCAGGCGTTCCATCGCTTTCTTCAGTTTTGGCAGGTACTTGTTGAGCGGCTCGCCCGACGGTACGCCCTTCCACGTCTTCACCTCGCTCGTGGTTTTCAGTTCGCCCGTCAGCCACTGCCGCGCTTCGTCAACCGAACGCGAGTTGCGAATCAGCGTCACGATGTAATCCAGCGCGTCGATCGCTCTGGTAAGTCCTTCAAGGATGTGGGCGCGGGCTCTCGCTTTGCGCAAATCATATTCGGTGCGTCGCCGCACGACTTCGCGCCGAAAATCGACGAAGCACTCGAGCATCTGCTTCAGATTCAAAACGCGCGGCTGGCCATTTACGATGGCCAGATTAATTACCCCGAACGATGATTGCATCGGTGTCAGCTTGAACAGCTTGTTGAGGACTACCTGAGGCACGGCGTCGCGCTTCAGCTCGACAACAATGCGCATGCCCTGCCGGTCTGATTCGTCGCGCACCTCGGCGATGCCTTCCAGCTTTTTTTCATTTGCCAGTTCGGCAATGCGCTCAATTAACCGCGCTTTGTTCACCTGGAAAGGAATCTCCGTAATAATGACTGCATCGCGTTCCTGTGTGCCGCGGCCGATGCGATCGATCGAGGCCCTGGCGCGCATCTGCAAAATACCGCGACCGGTGAGATAAGAGTTGCGAATCTCTTCGCGACCACAAATGAAACCACCAGTGGGAAAGTCGGGGCCTTTGACGATCTTGAGCAGGTCTTCGATCGGGGCGTCGGGTTTGCGCAACAGAGCGACCGTGGCTTCAACAATTTCGGTCAGGTTGTGAGGCGGAATCTTGGTGGCCATGCCGACCGCAATGCCGTCTGAACCGTTCACCAAAAGATTGGGAATCCTGGCAGGAAGAACCGTCGGCTCGCTTAAGCTTTCGTCATAGTTCGGTTGAAAGGTAACGGTCTCTTTCTCAATGTCCGCGAGTAATTCGTTCGCCAGCCGCGCCATGCGAACTTCGGTATAACGCATTGCCGCGGGCGCATCGCCATCGACGGAACCGAAGTTGCCCTGTCCGTCGACCAGCGGATAACGCATTGAAAAATCCTGGGCCATGCGGACAATCGTGTCGTAGACGGCGGTGTCACCATGCGGGTGATATTTACCGATAACGTCGCCGACTACGCGCGCGCTTTTCTTGTAAGCTTTGTTGTAGGCATTGCCGAGTTCGTTCATGGCCCAAAGCACGCGCCTATGGACCGGCTTCAAACCGTCTCGGACATCAGGAAGAGCGCGGCCGATGATCACCGACATGGCATAGTCCAGATAGGATCGCCGCATCTCGTCTTCAATACTTATGTGTTGTCGTTCAGTGGTTTCCATTAATCAGACCTTTCCGTTACAATCCGCGCTGGCCCGCGCTACGTCAAAATGAAGACGGCAGCGTTTGCTCACCGTGGTTGATCTGGCACGGAATTTCGAATGCTCTGGTGGCTTTTCGAGGTTCGGGGTAACAATAATTCATGCAGTTAAATCAGACGCTTATTTTACCTCGAAACGAGCCGCTTCGCAAAGGCTAAAAAGCGCGTAAACGCTAATAAAATCAGGGTCTTTGGCCCGGCCAATTCCCACGTCGGCAAAATCGAGACCGGCCGTTTCAGGAAAGCTAATTTATTGGCACAAGGCTCTACAAAAGACTGGGAACGATCGCGGCGAGTGCGCAAACGAATTGAGCTCGCGTTGCCGGTGCGAGTGCTCTGCCGTGAGAGTCTCGATCACGAGTGGACGGAAATGTCGCGCCTGGTTGATGTCACACCGTTCGGGGCGCGGCTGAGGCTCAAGCGACCGACGGAAACGGGCCGCTTGCTGCAACTGACGTTACCAATGCCGCGACCGCTCCGCTGTTTTGATCACGTTGAAGATCAGTATCGCGTGTGGTCCCTCGTGCGAAACGTGAGGCTCCTGGATCCGAGTGCGGAAAAGGGTGCGCTCGTGGAGATCGGTGTGGCGTTTGTCGGCAAACGTCCTCCGCGAAGTTTTGAAGCCGATCCAACGCGGCGCTACGAAATCGCCCGGTCCAGCAGTGAAGCCGGTCTTTGGGCCGTTAAGGAGGAATCCGGCGAGTCGCTCGCTGAAGATGCGGCAACTGACAAGCCAAGGGAAACGCGCCACAATATTCCTATTGAAGTCTTGATCGAAGTGTTCGCAAAGGACGGAAGTTTTTCGGAGAGTGAGAAAACGGTAACCGAGAATATCAGTCACCACGGCGCAGCCGTTTTTACCACCCTGAAACTTTCGCCAGGCCGGTTTGTAAGAATTAGCAGCGAGCAATATCAGACCTCGGTGCTAGGCGTGGTTCGAACCCGTCGCCTGGGCGCCCATGGGATCGCTCGTCTGCATCTGGAATTCGTGGGCAGCGGATGGCCGTTATGAAACGCGGCTTATGTCGCTAACAGTCTCGTAATGCAAGCCAAACGGAAGCAAAGCTTTCATTTTCCGCGCACTACGCTGCTGGTTGAAATCGAGCGGCGGTGTGCCTTTCCGGACTGCGGCGCAAAGAATCAAATCGGTTTGACGAAACAAGAAGCAATTGAGTACCGTGAATTTGAATGCTTCCAGTGTAAGCGGTGGAATGCCGATCGCGTGAGCCGGTCGGAGTTTCCCGGCTCATGGGTAACACCAAACTGATTTCGCGATTCGTCCGACACTTATTTTTCAACTTGCCCGCACAAGTTAGACGAAAAGCTCGTTGTGAGCCTGACTACCAGCATTGAACAACCGAACCGACGCAATGGCGTAGCGCGTCCTTATCCAAGAATGCTTCCGCAATGGGCGCTCAATGTGTGTCGTCCGGTAATACGTATCTCTAGCCGGGTGTTGTGGCGGGTCCGTTGGCGCAACACGCAGCACATTCCGACCGTGGGCGGCCTGATCATCGCCGGTAACCATCAAACCTACATCGATCCCTTCTGGATCGGGAGTGTGATCAAACGGCCGGTTCGCTTTCTGGCCTGGGATGCTGCGTTCAACTGGCCGTTGGTTGGGCCCATGATGCGTGGGTTTGGCGCCTGGCCGTTGAACCTGGAAGGAAATGATCCGGCACCCATTCGCCTTTCGTTACAGTGGGTGCGTGAAGGCGGGGCCGTCGTGCTGTTTCCCGAAGGCGGCCGCGGCAATCCTGACGGCTCAATGAAAAAGTTCAAAGCGGGCGCCGTGCGTATGGCCCTGGAAACAGGTGTGCCGATTCTTCCAGTCACGGTTCGCGGTGGAGAGCGGGTCTGGCCCATAGGCTTTCGTTTTCCGCGTGTGGGGCATGCGGTGGAAATTATCTACCACCCGGTCTTTGTGATCGAACAGCGCGAGAACGAAGACGTGCGTGAGTGCGCACGCCGCGAATCAGAGAGACTGGCCGAAATCGTTCGATCGGCCTTGTGAGATCCAAATCTCAAATTTGAGATCTGAGATTTCATATCTCATACGCTGAGCACGCGCATCATCTGCTCATGGACTAATCCATTGCTTGCCAGGATCGGCGGATCATAGATGCTCAAGGGACCGCCGCTAAAGTTTGAAACGCGCCCGCCCGCTTCTGCAACCATCAGCGAACCTGCTGCCACGTCCCAGGGTTTCAGGCCCTCTTCCCAAAATCCATCGAAGCGGCCACAGGCGACATAGGCCAGATCAAGTGCCGCCGCGCCATCGCGCCGCACCGCCTGCGCGTTCATAATGAAGTTCGCAAAATGGCGCGCGAACTCGCTGCGCTCGCGCACGTCATAGGGAAAGCCCGTGCACAACAGCGCTCCGGACAGATTGCCAGTTGGTGAAACGCCTATCCGCCGGCCATTGAGTGATGCGCCTTCACCTCGTTCCGCGGTGAACATTTCATCGCGCATAGGATCGTAGATCACGCCGAGTTCCATCCGCCTCTCATGCTCGAGTCCAATCGAAACGCAGAAGCATGGATAGCCGTGCGCGTAGTTGGTCGTGCCATCGAGCGGATCAATTATCCAACGCCATTGGCTCTGCGCTTCTGAAGACGCAGGCGAACTGGCACCTGATTCTTCGGCCAGAATCGCGTGACGTGGATAGTAAGTCTTGATGCGATCGATGATCAGCCTTTCCGAAGCGAGGTCGGAGTCAGTAACAAGATCCAGTTCACTCTTATTGGTTACGCGCAACACGCGCCCGAACCGTTCGGCCAGCAAGCTTCCCGCATCGCGCGCAGTTTGAATGGCAAAGTTAAGCAAACCAATCCCTTTCACTTCAGGCAAAGTTACCGAGGGCCCGTTTTACTTTCAGGATATATCAGATCCCGGCAGGCGGCGAACAGGCGGGATTTGTCGTTGTCCTAATTTTTTAACGCAAACTTTAAGTTGGGCGCAAGCTCACAGCTTGCGTCACGGAAAAAGCGAATTACGTCACTACAGATTCGGTCCTAAACTGAAACTGCGCGAGAACTCAGATTGCTTCGGCTGGAAAGCGCGTTACTCGAGGTTGATTTCAAACCCCAGCGGCTTAAGACTGGTGACAAAGCAACTGGAACGAGTTCCGGCTTTCGGCCCTTCTACACGCCGTACTATTGCTCGAGCGGACGAGTCAGCTTCGACACCCACGCGTTCTACTACCACTCTCTGTCCGTCCGGCGTGACGAAGAACTGACCCACAATGCTGGTTGGTGATTCATTTTCCATGTGATGAGTATACGCTTAATTGATCGATTAAGACACTTGCGGGATTTTTTGCCCCTGGATCGGTTTTGAGATCTCATTAGTTGCCTTCGACTAGTTTGAGACGTGAGTCGTTTTAACGGCTTCAGGTGAAAACCGTTGAAACGGTTACGCTGGCGGGCGTTTTTCAGCTTTCACTCGCTAAAGCGAGGTGCCAATGAGAATGGGTGAATACTCAATTTGCTACGCGCCGCGCTTCTTTTGTTTGACTGACTCTCGAATCAGTTTTTTTAGAGTAGGAAGGTCGACGTCGGAGAGACGTTTGATATACAAGCAGCCCTTGCCGACGCTGTGCTTGCCGAGTTTCTCCAGGAGTTCGGCGTGACCGTCAAAGCCCGTCATGCCGTATAGCGTGAGATTCTGTTTGCGTGGCGAGAAGCATATCAACGGCCAATCGGCTTCGCGTCCGCCGGCATACTTGTACTGCGTTATGCCGAAACCCACGATGCTGCTGCCCCACATGCGCGGCTCGCTGCGGGTGGCTTCTTTCATCAGCTTGGCGATCGTAAAGCAATCCTCGCGCGTCTGTGGGTCAGGGATCTTCTTGATAAAGCTGTCGACACTCTGTTTGGTGGGCTTGGTCTTTGCTTCGGGCACTTTATCTCCTTCTTAGAGTGCGCTATTTTCGCGGCAGCATTCCCGCCAGCGTTTCAAATGAATCGTGAACTGAGCTGAAAGATCCTTCGAGTTGGTCGTCGGTACCGCTTTAGCATGTCGCTGAATTTTGCGAGCGCATCATTAAATTTCTTCAGCTCTTTACGAAACTCTTCCGCATTCGTTTCGGCGGTTCCGGGCGGCCGCCAAGCTTAACGATCGCTTCGCCACGCTTCACTAACTCGCCGGCATTTGAACGAATGCGCTGGAAATCCTTCCGCGGCAACGCCTCATGTTGAAGCAGATGCAGTACTCGATCACTGAGGTTCCTCTCGATTCTTATTCCTATATGTAAAGGAAAGCTCTTAACTTTACATATGGATATCTATATGTAAACTTCGCGCCGGGGCCCGTCGCAACGGCCGCCCTACCTCTCCACAGAGCGAGTAGCAACCCCGAGCGACTGACGCTGGCACAGGTCTCACCCGAACGGCTTATCAATCGACGGACTTTGATTCGTGAAAAACTTCGGGCCGTCCGGGGTAATGTACAAGCAATCTTCCAGGCGAATTCCAAACTCGCCGTAAATGACGATCGTGGGCTCGTCGCTGAAGCACATGCCGGGCTGAATTGGAGCTTTGTTCCCGCGCACGAAGTTGGTCCATTCATGGCCGTCGAGTCCGATGCCGTGGCCGGTGCGATGCGGTAGGCCCGGAACTTTGTAGTCGGGACCAAAGCCGGCGTCGATGATCACTTTGCGCGCGGCCGCGTCCACCGCTTCGCAAGGCGCGCCGACTTTTGCCGCGGCAATGCCGGCGTCCTGCGATTTGCGTTCAAGATTCCAGATGTCGCGCTGGCGTTGGGTCGGTTTGCCAAAGACGAAGGTGCGTGTGATGTCCGACTGATAACCCTCGACGCTGCAGCCGCCGTCCATCAAAACTACATCGCCCTCAGCCAACGTTTGCGGCGTGCTGCTGCCGTGCGGAAACGCGGTGTATTTGCCAAAGCTGCAAAAGACTCCGCCCTGCACACCGAGATTGCGAAACGCCGTGGCGCAATTGCCGGCAAACTCGTCCTGCGGCATGCCGTCGCGCATCGTGGCCCAAGTGGCCCGATAAGCCACAATGGTCAGGTCGTTGGCCTTCTGCATGAGGGCAATCTCAGCAGGCGATTTGATCATGCGGCAACCGGCGGTGATCGGAGTGGCGCTGACGAACTCGAGCTTGGGCGCTTCCTGACGAATGCCGTCGAACAAAAAGAAGCGCACCCGCTCTTCGATGGCGATGCGGCCCGTGCGAATTCCGCGATCGCGCAGGACCTCTGCGACCCGACGGTAAGGACTCTGGTCTTCTTCCCAGGTGCGCACGTCTTTACCGAACTTGATCAGCTCGCGCGCGCGTTCCTCTTCAAACTTGGGGCAAACCCAGGCAAGTTCGCCGCGCTGCGGAATCACGAGAGCGAACATGCGCTCGCTGGTGCTCCAGCGCATACCGGTAAAGTAAAACATGCTCGATCCCGGCTCAATGTAAATGGCGTCGATTTTCCTTTCAGCCATCAGGCGCTGCGCTTTGGCAATGCGCTCTTTGCGTTCGTCCTCGCTGATTGGCCCGACGCCGGCAGTCATGCGCCGCAGTCGTTGAATCAGATCGGGTGTGTCCTGTCGCTGTTGGATGGCGTCGAAGTCGTTGGTGTCCGCGAAGGAAACCTTGCTGCCGAGAAGCGTGGCCCCGGCAACCCCCGCGGAAAGGCGTAAGAAATCTCGTCTGTCAGTGCACATGGGCCGAGATTGTAATCGAAGCGCGTGAAGTGCGCCAAACCTTTTTAGTTTGTGGCTATCTTTCCAATTGTTTAGAGTCGGACTAATGCCCGACCAAGCGGGCAGTAGCCCGCCTTCAAACGGTCTTTGAAGTTTGTCGGACAATAGTACGCGCAATCTCAGGTACAATGCCTTGCTTTCGGATCTTCGAATCTGAAAAGATCACTTCGAGATCATCCGTTGCGTAAAGTGATCAGCTTCATCGTCGTCGCGCTGGCCGGCATGTTGTCGTTTGCCACCGCCAACGCGCAACAGGCCCTGCGCTGGGGCGCCGATCCCAGCGGCGGCGCGCCTTATGTCTTCAACGATCCGAACCATCCCGATCAATACATCGGCTATGAAAAAGAGATAGTCGACGCGTTGGCCGCAGCCATGGGACGGCGGCCCGAGTTCGTGCCTTCTGACTGGGAAACGCTCGTCTCCGCGCTACAGCGCAATTCGTTCGATGTGATCGTCAACGGACTGGAACCGACCGGCGATCGCGCTAAGCAAATTCAGTTCAGCAAGCCTTACTACATCTTTCAACTTGCGTTAACGGTTAGGAATGACGAGCAGCAAATCCATTCGCTCGCCGATTGCCGCAACCGCGTCGTAGGCACTCTCGGCAACACGGCAGCGTCGAGACTCCTGCAAACAGAGGGCGTTCCTTTTCGCGGTTATGCCGAGCCGCTAACCGCTTATCGCGATCTGGAGTTAAAGCGAATCGACGCCGTGCTGATGGATGTGCCGGCCGAAGTCTTTTACGTAAGCAAGAGCACAACTTTGAAGCGCGCCGGCGAGCCGTTCTTTCGCGGTACCTACAACATCGGTTTGCGCAAGGGCGACGACGCGCTCAAAGCGGAAGTAGACGCGGGTATCGACAAGATCATTCGTGACGGCTCGCTGGAGCAAATCCTGCGCAAGTGGGGTTTGTGGAACGACGCTCAGACTGAACTGCACGCGCCGATACGCGCCGGTCAGAAAAGCAGTGATGTGGCTTATGAGATGACTTCCACGTCTTTCAATTGGCGCGAAGCGGTGTGGCGACTGGCGCGCGCGGCGGGCGTCACAGTGCTGATCGCGTTCGGTTCAATGTTCATCGCGCTCCTTCTGGGCATGCCCTTGGCCATGGGCCAGTCAAAAGGACCGCGCTGGCTGCAATGGTTGTGCACCATCTACATCGAATTCTTCCGGGGCACTCCGGTGCTCGTCCAATTGTTGTTTCTCTATTTTGGTTTGCCGACGATCGGACTGGCGATGCCCGGCTGGCTGACCGCGCTGGTGGGGCTGGGACTGAATTACGCCGCCTACGAGTCGCAGGTCTATCGCGCGGCGCTCGAGGCGATTCCGCGCGGGCAGTGGGAAGCGTCGTACCTGCTGGGCATGAATCCGCTGCTGGCCTTTCGCCGGATCATTCTGCCGCAGGCGTTTCGCATCGCGCTGCCGCCTATGACCAATGATTTCGTTTCGCTTTTCAAAGACACGTCGGTGGCCTATGCGATCTCGGTCTGGGAACTGGCGACAGCCTACCGCGAACTGGCCAACGCTTCGGGCCAGTTCCTTCTGTTAGGCATTGCGGTATCGATCTTTTATCTCGCGATGAGCCTGCCGATGGCTCATCTCGCGCGCAGGCTTGAGCGAAAGTTGCAGCGCCGCCAGGGCGAACAGGTTGCTCAGGCAGACGCTGAAACTTGATCTCGATGTTTAAAGGCGGGCTACTGGCCGCCGGATGAGTTGATGAAATGATCCGCGTTAGCGAACTAGTCAAGCAAGCCAACGGCTCACGCATCTTGCGTGGTGTGTCTTTCGAAGTTGCACCCCAAACCGTTCTCGGTGTGATTGGCGCCTCGGGAAGCGGTAAGACGACGCTTCTGCGTTGTCTGAACGGACTGGAGCGAATAGATGGCGGACGAATTGAGTGTGAGGGTGTGCACCTTGATGCAAATCTTTCTGAGCATGAATATTCTCGCCGGGTCAAAGAGTTGCGGCGTAAAGTCGGCACCGTCTTTCAGCATTTGTATCTGTTCCCGCACCTGACCGTACTCGGAAACATTATCGAAGCGCCGACGCACGTGCTGCGGGTGCCGCGGCGCCAGGCAGAGAGCGAAGCGTATGAGTTGTTGGAATCTGTGGGGCTGAAGCAAACAGCGCGCCGTTACCCGGAATCGCTTTCCGGTGGAGAGCAACAGCGCGTGGCCATCGCCCGCGCCCTGGCAATGCATCCAGCACTTTTGATGTTCGACGAGCCGACCAGTGCACTCGATCCAAAACGAAGCGCGGGGCTGCGAACGATGCTGCGCGGTTTCGTCACAAGGGGGCACACGATGGTGATCGTGTCGCACTCGATCAGTTTCCTGGAAGGTCTCGCCGATCAATTGCTGTACATGGAAGGCGGAGAAGTTGTGGAGTCGGGCGAAGCGTACATGGTCCTGAACTCACCGAGCGACCCGAGAACGAAGGATTTTCTTCAGCAGGCAAAGTAATAAGCCACAGATTCACACAGATAGGCACAGATAAGACAAAGAACAGTCTTAGCCACAAAAAGGCGCAAGAAGCATAGAACGGATTTCTTTATTTCCATTGGCGCCTCTTGTGCATTTTCGCGGCTGGATCGTCTTAGTCTTATCAGTGTGAATCCGTGTTCATCTGTGGCTCGTTCCTGCTCACACCAGATTCATCGGCGTTGGGTTCTTCGGATCTTTCGTGTAGTCGTAGAAACCGCGCCCTGATTTGCGGCCATACAATCCGGCCATCACCATTCGCTTCAGCAGCGGCGGCGGCGCAAAGCGCCTCTCACGAAATTCATTGAACATGATCTCGGCGATGTAGTAAGTTGTGTCGAGCCCTACGAAATCGCCCAGGGTGAGAGGACCCATCGGATAGCCGCAGCCGAGCTTCATTGCATTGTCGATATCCACGATCGAGCCAACGCCTTCTTCGAGAGCGCGAATCGAATCAAGCATGTATGGCACCAGCAGACGATTTACGATAAAACCCGTCTTGTCGCTGGCGCGGACCGGCACCTTGCCCAACTGTTTCCCGAATGCGACCGCGTCTTCATAAATATCGGGTGAGGTAAGAATCGTGCGCACGACTTCGACCAGTTTCATGATCGGAACGGGATTGAAGAAGTGCATTCCAATGAAACGCCGCTGTCGCTCGCCCGAAGTCACGGCCATCATCTGAGTTATCGAAAGCGAGGAAGTGTTCGACGCAAAGATCGTGTCCGGTTTGCACGTCGCGTCGAGCTGACGATAAGTGTTTTGTTTCTCTTCCAGGTTCTCAATGATCGCCTCGATGATGAGGTCGCAATCGGCCAGGTCATCGAACGACGTCGTGCCGAACAAACGATCGCGAGTTTGCTTCTGTTGCTCGGCGGTGATGGTCCCTTTCGCGGCGAACTTTTCCAGAGACTTTTCGATCGCCGTGAAACCTTTCTGCAGAAGCTCTTCCGAAACCTCGCGCACTGTCGTTTCAAAACCCGCGCTGGCGGCCGTCTGGGCAATGCCGGCACCCATCAACCCACAACCGAGCACTCCAACTTTCTTGATCTCCACGTCTGTTTCTCCTGTTAGATTCCTTATTTTGTCGGGCCAGGATCTGGCACTTCGATACCTCCTGCCCTAAGCCAATCGCGAAAACGTTTCTGCCACTGCTTGAAGTCGTTGACCAGCTTTTCCCGCTCGACTACGCCGTCCGTAGTCATCTTTCTGGGAGGTCCCCAGTCATGCACATATTTCACGACTCGAATGAGCAATGACCTGAGTTCAACCCGTAATGCGTCTGACTCATCGTTGAAATGCTCGGTCTTGTCGAGTTGCGCGATTGCTGGATCAACTCCACTGATGTCACCTGTCTTAAGCGCGTTGATGCCTGTACTTTCACCAGCGTAAATTGCGCGATAGTTTTCGTCAAACGTCCCAGTTCGTCCGCCAATGCGCGATTCGCTGTTCTCTGATCTCGCAGGAGTCCGCTGAGAAGCGCGGGCAGCGAAGCCAAAACTGATCACCACCAGGAGCAGCGCGGCGATTTGCAGCACCCGCCAGGCTATGGTCACTCCGGTTGACGCGCCTGGGCGCTTGTAACTCACCACCGCGGCAAAGGCTGCACCTGATAGCAACCCGCCCATATGCGCGGCGTTGTCGATGACGCCGCGCGCCAGAAAGCCGATCCCGAGATTAAGCAGAATCACGGGCAACATGCCGGTGCCGAAGGCGCGCTTGAAACCCTCGGGCAACTCGCGGCGATACTTGAGGCCGAAAACAAACAGGACACCGACCAGTCCGAATAACGCCCCGGAGGCCCCCGCCGAAGGCACGTCCGCAGTTTTGATCAGAAAGCTTCCGATCAAGCCCGGACGCAAACCCGGAATCACTGTCAAGTAACTCGCCGCCACACCGGCAACACCAGTCGCAACCCAGAAGACAACAAACTTTACAGAGCCGTAAAGCTTTTCAACCCACGGGCCGATGACCCAAAGGCTGTACATATTAATTAGAATGTGCGGCAGATTAACGTGAATGAAGACCGGAGTAACAAAGCGCCACCACTCGTGCTCGTGCTGGATCCAGTAATTCATTTTCGCCCCGAAAGCCAGGAGCACTTCTTCAGGAAAGCCGCCCCACAGGACCAGAGAAGACATCCCGCTCGCTTCCCACATCAACATGAAGACGAAAAGGTTTGCGACTATGAAGACTATGGTGAAGATGTACGGACGACTAAGCACAGCGCGAGCGTAGTTCATCGCGTAACGTTCATGCAGAGGCAGCGCAGGCGGCGAAGTCTGCCGCGCCGGCGCGCCACACATCTGGCAACTGGTTTCGCCCGCGCCAATCAGCGCGCCGCAATTGCGGCAGATACCGGGACGACCAAAGTAGCTTGGGTGGTTGTCAGGCAAGCGTTTCCTGGATGACGAGCGAGAAGTTTGCTACCAGCTAAGGGGACATCTTTCCAGCAGGATGAGCACCGAATCCAAAGCTGAGAGTCAACGAGCGATCTAATTTCCCATTTCATTAAGCAGGCTAACCAGATCGTCAGCATGCTCTTCTTCCATCGCCAGAATACCTTCCATCATGCGTCGCGTGGTCGGATCGTCATTACCGAGGTATTGGATTATCTCGCGATAACTATCAATGGCGATGCGTTCGGCAACCAGATCTTCCTTGATCATGTCGAGCAGAGTGTCACCCTCGACGTATTCAGCATGACTGCGCGACAGCAAGCCTTCAGGATTGAAATTCGGCTCGCCGCCCAGTTGGACTATTCGTTGCGCGATTTGATCGGCGTGACCCTGCTCCTCATTGGCGTGCTGCAGAAACTCGGCCGCAACGCTATCTGCATGAATTCCAGAAGCCATGAAATAGTGTCGCCTGTAGCGCAGCACGCAAACGATTTCCGTCGCCAGCGACTCGTTCAAGACCTTGATCACGGTCTCTCGGTCGGCGCTATAACCTTCGGTAACCGCACCCTGTTCGATGTGTTGGCGCGCACGCTCCCGCAGCGTTTTGATGTCAGTCAGAAATGGTTTATCAGCCACGGTGTGACTCCTTGAGTTCTAAGCTTTCTGAGGGAAGGGAAGATATTACGCGCCGTGGCGAGCCAGGGCAAGTTGAAGCAGCCGACTGCACAGCCAAAGACACAATCGCGACAAAAATTTTAGGAGGTCTAATTAAGTTGGCTGAAACGCGCGTGGTTTCTTCCCCTCCCTTTGGGAGGGGTTAGGGGAGGGTGCAAAGCTTGACGCAGACAAGCCCTCTCCCCTGCCCTCTCCCAAAGGGAGAGGAAGAAAAACCTTGAGCTTCGCAGCTCAGTCGCCGCTGATTTTGGCGCGAACATTAATCTCCCCGGGCGCGCTTGCGTCATTCACTACCTCCACGGGTGCGCGCCAAACCAGAGTCTTGATGCGGCAGGTGCCGGTGTTGTCTTCGCGGCAATAAACAAAAGTGAACGACGCGTGCACTTCAGCCGCGCCTGCCATTGACGCTCGCACCGGAACGCGAATGGGAAGCGGCGAGCCCTTCGTCGATCGCGACGCGTCTTGATCATTGATCGTGAGCGACTTCGCGCCATTCTCGATCGAAACTTTGTAACGCTGCGGCGCGGTTGGGTTCAGGTGATAACCCGCGGGGAGTTCCACATTAATCAAAAGCGTCGCCTCGCCGGCGCGCAACTTCTGCGGAGGTAAACTAATCTCTTCTGAGTTCGGCGTCGCGTCGGAACTCGCCGCTACCTGGTTCGAAGCCGGCGGTTGCAGACCTTTAATCGGGAGCGTCTTTGTTTCCTTCGTTTTTAGATCAACCACGCGAATCGCGTGATTGTTTGTGTCCGCGACGTAGAGCTTATCACCCGCGACGGCCAAACCGCCCGGCTCGTAGAAGGAAGGCTTTGCTCCATCAGACTGGCCCGGCTTGCCGGTTCCGGCGAAACTTCTTACCGACCGCGCCGCCGGATCCAACAATTTGATTTTGTGATTGTAGGTGTCGGCAATCAGAAGCTTGTCATTCCAACGCGCCAGACCGAGCGGGTGCTGTAAGCGGACATCATTTCCGGACCCGTCTTCGTCTCCGAAATCAAACAGGTTGCCGCCCACCAGCGTGCGTACTTTACCGTCCGGCCCGAGACTGATCGCTCGAATAATGTTTGCCTCAGCGTCGGATACAAACAAAGTCTTTTCGTCCGTCGCCAGTGCCGACGGCTGAGCGAAAGCAGATCCCGGGGGAGTTCCGTCCGGCTGGCCGAACGCGGGACCGATGAGCGGACCATCAACGCGCGCCTCGCGTCCTGAGCCGGCAAAGGTTGAAACCATCTGTTTGTCCAGATCGAGTTTCCAAATCTGATGGGGCCCGGCCATCGCGATGTAAAGCGTTCGGCCTACCAACTGCAAATCCCAGGGAGAGTTCAGAGCAATCTGGAGGGCCGGTCCGGATAGGCCGTACTCGCGCGACTGCTGACCGGTGCCCGCAATTGTCTTCACAGTTCTTGATTTCAGATCTACCTGACGGATCAGATGGTTCTCGGTATCAGCCACGTACAACGTCTCTCCGTCGAGCGACATGCCCTGTGGTCGAAAAAAAGTGGCCAGATCGAATGGACCGTCAACAGCCCCATGTGCGCCAGTGCCGATGGTTTCGACCAACGTGCCGTCGAGTTTCGCCAACACGATCCGATTGTGATCTGAGTCTGCAATGAATAGCCGGTCGCTCTTTTGGTCCGCGAGGACTTTGCCGGGAAAGGCCAGCGGGAGGTCGCCGACTTTGGCGCGTTCAAGTACCAGCTTAAGCGGCGCTTCGTTGAGCTCTCCGCGCCTGCGAAACTCCGCTATCGAATCAGCAATAGCTTTATCAAGCGCTTCGTAACCGCCTTCTCCTGATAACTTACCGATGATGTAACCCGCCGGGTCGATCAAGTAGCGCGTCGGCCAGGCGTTGACGGAGTATGATCGCCAGATCGCAAAATCAGCATCATTAACAATCGGGTGCTCGATCTCGTAACGCAAAATGATGCGGCGAATGTTCTCAGTATCTTTTTCGTTTTCAAACTTGGCAGAGTGCACCCCGATGACTACCAACTCGTTCGGGTATTTCTTTTCCAGCTTCTTCAGATCGGGAATGATGTGCATGCAGTTAATGCAGCCGTAAGTCCAAAAGTCGAGCAGTACAACTTTTCCTTTCAAGGCGGCAAGCGATAATGGCTTATCAGTATTGAGCCAGCCTCGGTCGCCCTTCAATTCGGGCGCGCGAATTCGTGAACGTTCCTGTACGGGCATTTCCAAACCTTCCTGTGAATGCAGAACCGAAGCATTAGTGTTCCCTTGCCAATGACTAATAAATAAGACAAACAAGATAAGAATTAACCACTGAGACACAGAGACTCCACGGAGAACCACAGAGTTCTTCTCTGTGAACCTCCGTGCGATCTCTGTGCCTCTGTGGTGAAATCTCATTCGCATTTCGCTCAACTTGCGAGTATCTGATCAAGTTTATCAACTGCCCGCCGCAGATGTGGGATCGTGATCGATCCGCCCACCACCAGGGCGACATTGAATGCGTCCATGAACTGTTCGCGCGTCACCCCACTGGCGGCGCACTGTTTGACGTGGTAGGTGATGCAGTCATCGCAACGCAGCACGACTGACCCAACCAGGCCCATAAGTTCTTTGGTCCTCTTATCCAGCGCGCCGTCTTCGTAGGCCTGAGTATCCAGCGCAAAAAACCTCTTGATGCCGAGGTGGCCGCTGTCCAAAAGCTTCTCGTTCATCTCGCTGCGATAACGGTCAAACTCGTCCATGGGAATGGGTCCTTTCACCATCGCTCTGTGCAGGTTGTTTCGTTCACTGGCAATGTACCATAGGGCGGGGTCTTGCTTTTAGTAAGGGTGTCGGATCACTCCGAGGAATACACATCGATAGCCGAGAGGCGACTGGGTGTTAGTCGCCTAACGTTTCCTTACTACGTCTAGACAAACAGTTTCTCGATTTTCATCGAGTAGCCTGTGTCTACCAGTGGATCCTCGTCTTTTTGATGGGGAATCCCGCTCGATGGCTGTACAATTCCGAAGACATGAGCAGGGCCGCATCTCAGCATGAAACTCAAGCGGAAGAGCCGGCGAACATGCGCGAAGTGCCGGAAGACCCTCAACTGCGCGATCTCGTTCCCTTTGTAGTCGGCGACAAAATCTTTGCCGTTTTCGCCGACCAGGTCGATGGTACGGCGGAAGCGAAAGTGCCGGTGCCTTTGCCGAACGCACCACCAGCGGTCCTTGGGGTAATTTGTGTGCGCGGCCGGATGCTGACGGTGATCGATCCGATCGCAGTCTTAACTGGCGAAACTTTCGGCTGGCCTGAAAGCCTGCCTTTCGTAATCGCTTTGCGGGGCGATGAGCAACTGGCGCTCGCCACGGAGAGCTGCCGCGATACAATCACGATTGCCGCGAGTGACATTCAACCTTCCCCCCTTACAAACGACGATGGTTTTGAGAGTGCGGCCCTCGGCATGACCGTGCATGGAGGGGAAGAAATCACGGTCTTGAGCGTGGGCAATTTGTTCGCGGCGGCTGTGCGGCGAAAGGAGCGGCGGCGGCGCCGTTTGTAAGAGATCGCGCGTTTTTTCTCGACACTCTGCAGCACTTTCCCAGCCTTCCGCGAGCGTTGTAGATTCCCAATTATGGGGCTTGACGCTTCCCGGCGATCAAAGCCATACTTTGCCCCGTGAGGTAGAACTAGAAATGGTTACGAAACTCTATGTAGGGAACCTCTCGTTCCAGACGACCAGTGAAGATCTGCGCGATTATTTCGCGCAGGCGGGTAACGTTGAATCCGCGTCAGTGGTGGAAGATCGCATGACCGGCCGGTCGCGCGGCTTTGGCTTCGTTGAAATGTCCACGCCCGAAGAAGCAGCCGCGGCAATCGAGCAACTAAACGGCAAAGAGTTCGCCGGGCGCAACCTGACCGTAAACGAAGCCCGGCCGCGGACTGATCGCGGCCCCGGCGGCTACGGAGATCGTGGCGGGTATGGCGGTGGCGGTGGTGGCGGCCGGCGCGACCGCGATCGGAGACCACGTGAAGACCGCGAACCGCGTTGGTGAGCTGTAGCGCAAGTTGTTAACTTGCGTTCAGAATTGTTTCTTTGCGCAGGAAGGGCAAGTTAACAACTTGCCCTACTTTCTCGCCGCCGGTGTAATCCGGAGCGTCAGCCGTTCGCTCCCGCGAACGATCTCGACTTCGTATTCCTGTCCGGCTTTCATCTCACCCAGCGCGTAGGTGTAATCATAAACGTTCTTAACATCGTGTCCGGCCATCTTCACGATCTTGTCGCCGGCTTTCAACCCAGCTTTCGAGGCCGGTGAATCGTCGCGCACGCCGTCAAGCTTCAGACCATCATTCGAATCAGCATAATTCGGGATCGTGCCCAGATAGACGCGGAAACCAGTCGAGCGACCCTGCGATTCACTTTTGGCCACGGCGTACGTCGGCCGCTTGTCGGTCTTATCCAGGTCGCGAACTATCCGGCCGACAAATGACACGATGCGCGCTTCACCTTCGTAGTTGATCTTGGCGGCTGTGTCCGAAGGTTTGTGATAGTCGTCGTGTGTTCCGGTCCAGAAGAAAAGTACTGGAACCTGTTTGGCATAGAAGGATGAATGATCGCTGGGGCCAAAGCCGTCTTCGTTTAGTGTAAGAGCAAACTGCTTGCCTGGATCCATGGTCACCACGGGATTGCCGTTGGCGCCGACGACGATGGGAAAAGTATTCGAAGCTGAAGCCTCAGCCCGGGTAGTGTTGAGCGAAACAGTCATGCTCTGCATGCTGTTATCCGCCTCGATCATCGAGCGCCATTCCTGCGCGGTGCCGACGCCGCCTACGATCAGGTTCTTCTCCTTCAAACGCCCAATCATATCCATATTGATCATCGCAACGGTGTTCGTGAGCGAAACGATGGGATGGTTTACGTAATAGTTCGAACCGATCAGGCCCTCTTCTTCGCCGCTGAAGGCGATAAATACGATCGTGCGGCGCGGCTTTGGATTCTGTGATGAAAACATCCGCGCTAGTTCTATCAAACCCGCGACTCCTGACGCGTTATCGTCGGCGCCATGATGAATCTCGCCTGCGCGCGGCGCCAGACTGCCTTCGCCGCCACGACCGAGATGATCGTAGTGCGCACCGATAACGATCGCTTCGCTTTTCAACTTAGGATCGCTACCTGGCAGGATGCCGACGACGTTGAAGGAAGGAGATTCACGGCGAACCACATCGACGCCGATACCAAAAGTCGGGCCCTTTAGTGGAAGCCGCAAAGCAGTTCCTTCCGCGCTGGCGGACCGGCTGTCAGCGGCTTGCTCGAACTTCGAAAGGTTTGCGTCGGGCGCTCGAAGGATTTTCGCCGCGAGTTTTCTTGAAACTACAACCACCGGTATCCCTGCTTCACCTGCGTTGTCATAAGACAGCCGAGACAGCCTGTCGTCCTTCAGCTTTTCCTCATTCGCAATGATCAGGAGAGCCTGGGCGCCGGCCGCACGCGCGGCGGCAACCTTGAACCGGATCTCTCCAGCGCGAGCGAATTGACCATGCGGATTGTCACCGTCTGGCGTGCCGGCAAATGCTATTGCGATCCGATCTTTGCAGTTCGATGCCGCGTAATCATCGTATTTGAGTTCTGCTGATGAAATACCGTAACCGGCAAACACGACTTCCGTGCCTTTGATCGATGCGTTTGATGAAAAGCCAAGCGGCATCCAGTCCTCGCCCACCTGGAAGTAAGCGATGTCGTCAGCGCGTCCCGGGTTTACCAGAAAGTGGTTGTCCTTCCCAAGCTCAACCTTGGAGACGTATGGAAACGGTTGCAGATAACGCGCCTGGTTTTCGCCGCGCGTGCGCGCCGGCCGGGACATTTGCAAACCCGGGCGCAGGCCGTAGCGATTGAACTCGCCGGCGATGTAGTGCGCGGCATCGTTGGCTCCCGGAGTGCCGGTGCGTCGCCCTTCGAGCGCATCTGAAGCGAGATATTCGATGACTTGGCGCAGGCGATCGGTGCTGGGTCCGGTAGAACTCGGCTGCTGCCCCAACGCGGCGACGCCGGCGACGATGAAACACAGGTTAACGAGAAGGGCGACGAGTTTGCCCTTTAATCTCTGATTTGCTGTCTTATCCTTGTGCATAGTTGTTCCAGACATAACTCGCATAATAAATCGGCGCGTGGTCGGCGAAGATCGAAGGAATGATGATCCCGAGGCGCGCTTTCAGTCGCAGCTTCCATGCGGTGAAGTGCGACAGCGGATCCATTTCGACCTCAATCGAGGATTCATCCGCCACGTCATGCAGATGGCCGGCTGCGTCAATGAACTTTAACAATCCAACATGGGTGTAGGCATCGCCCGGCGGGATTTTCCTCACGATGTCCGTATTGTTGACAAAGCGAAAAGTGCGATCCGCCAGACCTGCCTCCGCGTACTTTTGTTTGAAAGTCGCGTCGCCCACGCGCGGCGAGCCCCAGGTGTAAACGCCTGACACCGCAAAGCCGGCTACGCGTCTGGCCCTTTCGGCGACGAGCGTAGCCAGCCCGGCGCCCAAACTGTGGCCGGTGATCCAAAGCGTGCGCTGCGCACCGTCAGCCTGAATCTCTCGAACATGGGCTTCGATTACCGGCCAGGCCTGGTTGATTAGCTCTCTGAAGCCTTCGTGCACCTGGCCGCCCGATTCATCCGGCCCCAATTCGAATTCCAGATTCACCGCCCAGTCAGAAATCGCGCCCCACAAATTATCGATCTCCGTCCCGCGAGTGGCGATCACAATAAACCTCGCGTTGTGCGCGACCAGACATTGCGTGGTACCGACGCTGATGAACTTGATCTTGAATCCTGCCGCCGTCAGTCCGGCTTGCGCCGCGTGATTTTGCACGAAAGTTTCGTCGCCATAAACGAGCAGAGCAAAATCCGCCAGCCACCCGGCATTGACGAGTTCATAGCCGGTTGCATCAGGTCGGAAGGGGTTGTTAGCGAAGTCCTCGAAGTACGTGTAGTTCTCGTTCGGAGGACGAATCAGATGAAACTTTGCGGGTGGAAGTGGTTTATTAATCATCTGCTCTTTCTCCGGTCAGCTAAAACTTATTAGCTACCTTAACGTCAAGGAGCGCGAGACCGCAAATACTTCCCGCTTACTCAACCCAATCCGCGATGAAAATATTCGTGTCGCCGCGCGTTTTCGCGTTGCGATTCGAGGCGAATACTAACTTCTTGCCATCGGGCGAAAACATCGGAAAGCCGTCGAAAGTGTCGTTGTAAGTGATCCGTTCCATTCCGGTTCCGTCGGACTTGATCGCGTAAAGATCGAAATCGCGGCCCTTTGGATCGGCGACGTTCGACGAAAAGATTATGCGTTTGCCGTCAGGAAAGAAATAGGGTGCAAAGCTGGCCTTATCAAGGTGTGTCACTTGCCGCTTGTTAGACCCGTCGGCGTTCATCACCCAGATATCCAGAACGGTCGGGCGAATCAAGTTCTGTTTCAGCAAGGCGAGATAGTCGGCCTTTTCAGTTGCGGTCTGGGGATGATAAGCACGATAGACAATCTGCTTCCCGTCATAAGACCAGAACGGACCGCCATCGTAACCAACTTCATTAGTCAGGCGCTTCACGTTCTTTCCGTTTGCATCCATCGTGTAGATGTCCAGGTCGCCGTCACGCTTCGCCGTAAATACCAACTTGCCGTCGCGCGAAATCGTTGTCTCGGCGTCGTAGCCCGGCGTCTTTGTCAGTTGTTTCACATCCGAACCGTCAGGCTTCGCCGTGAAAATATCATACGAATCATAGACGGCCCAGACATAGCCCTGCGAAAAATCAGGGCGCGGCGGACACTGCTTTCCGCCCAGATGAGTCGAGGAATAAAGAATGCGTTTGTCTTTCGGAAAAAAGTACGAGCAGGTCGTGCGGCCGTCACCCGTCGACACCAGGCGCACATCAGAGCCGTCGATATTCATCGTGTAGATCTGATCGCACTCGCGGCCGTCGCGCGTCGATTGGAAGATCAGTTTCCTGCCGTCGCTGGAAAAATACGCTTCCGCGTTTTCACCGCCAAAGGTCAATTGACGCAGGTTGCGAAGATGTTTTTCCTGAGGCAGCGCGAGATCAGTTGTCTGAGGCGATGCGCTCTTAGAGCTAAGAGTAACAAACGAAAGCAAAGCCAGAATTATTAAGAGTAATGATTTCACCACGTCGGTAGCCCTAATTCTTTGAGATGGAATTTGAAAGCGTCATTTAACCACATTGCGAATCACAACCGCGAGCACGATGGTCGCTCGTTCTGGTCAAACCCTTCTATGAATCGCGAAGGCCTTCGATTTCTTGAATGAGCGCCGGGAGATTGGGCCGCTCAAAGCTCATGTTGGGCGCGGGAATGCGATGGTGCTTGATATCCGGCGGAATGTGCTTTGTTGGGTGAGCAACTCCGCGACAAAGCGGCTGTAGTCGCTCAGTGACTTCAACGGGTTGGCAGTCATTAGTAGGCGGGTTGAACGCGTAAGACGTCGACCAGTTCACGTCCTTCAAGTTGCTTCCGGTAAGCATCGAGGCGTCGTTGTAAGGTTTCGTAAATGCCCTTCCAACGGCTGAAGTCGGCGCGCGATTCGTCGTAGGCGTCATAGTCCGCCAACTGGCCAGACATGAGCGCGGCGTAGAAGTCTTCACTCAGCACGCCATACTTCTCTTCATAAAGCGTGAGACGACGCTCCAGCAGTTTCATTTCAATGACTAGTTCGTGGACTTCCATCGGTGTCGCTCCTTGCGTGTGCCAATTCTACTACTGACTGCTCCGGTGTGCACTACATCTAACTTGATGCTATGAAATGACAGATTGTGATTTCACGCTGCGTGATCGCCGACCGCATTCTCCACGCTCGGAATCGATGCCAGCAGTTCTTCGATCAGATTAGCCATATCTCCGAGCAGAACCGTACCGCCTATATACGAATTAGTGAACCCATAAAACTCCTCAGAATAGGCTGCGTACGCTGTGTTGTTAGAATGTATTTCGCTTGTCCGAGCGAACCGTACCAAATCGTAGCCTTTTCGCTGCAGGCCCACATTGGTCAAGTAGAATTCGCTCTCCTCGAGTTCCTCGAATGTCTCTTCGTGAACCGTCATCCAGCCATTGGCTTGGCCACACCACTCGACGGCTTTGAGCAGCTTCTTGCCGCGTCTAAGGAGCTTTCCTACTTCGGACCAAGGACCAATACGCACGTTCTGGCACTCCAATCGCAGTCCACAATCCGGAGATTCCGCTGCTCCAATCATCGAATGAAATGGCTCGACGATCTGCCAGGTTCGCTGGGGACTTCTTCTCATTGTGAAGTATCGGAATAATCTGTGGGGAGCCATGCTCAACTTCAAACGTTAGCGCCCAGCTGGATTCTTGTGCCACCCATCGACTCTTTTTGACTCGGGGCTTATGATGACGCAGAAGTGAGAACAATTCCGAATATTTTCCACAATCTCGGCGGGCAATACTGATCCTCCCGTGAGAGATCGGTCATCTCGCCAAGTCGAGACGCCACCGTTGCGAAGTCTACGTTCGATGAATTGAGCAATTCTTTTGTCTTCATGAGCGTACGAGATGAAGATGCGGTGTCCCTGTGGAAGCGCGCGTCTATCTACAATACCGCCTAAATCCGCCACGCGAACTGTCGCCTGATCGAGTGCGCTCAAGGCATGTCGAGCCTTTTCGATCCGTTCTTCGCACGAGTTCCAAACTTCTCGGTTGATAGACTCACATTCGTCTAGTAGCGAGTGCTGCGCGGTGTCTATTGGAGAATAGTCGTCGGTTTGCCCCCGGTTTCTCAAAGCTCTGCCAGTAGAGTAAGCCCATAGTAGTTCCTCAATCGTAGGGGGCTGTCCCTGAACGATCGCGAGCTGTGCACCAATACCTTCGAGACACACAGGCGCCTCTATCCGGCCAGCCTGGACCTCGGCGTAGATCCTTTGGAGCACCCGTTCGACGCGCTTGATAATGGGAGATGGTTGATCAGAGAGGACAGCCGTTACACCAAGATGAGAAGCGGTGGCGAGCAGGAAGTCAGGGTTTGCCTTGTAATCGTTGGGATCTTTGCTTTCCATCAAACACGCTCTAGTGAGGGCGCGCGGCAAACCAAAGTTTGTCGAACTCATCCATTCTTCTTTTCAAACTCTTTCATGAACTCGACCAGCGCCTCGCAGCCAGCGCGCGGAAAGGCGTTGTAGATCGAAGCGCGAATGCCGCCGACTGAGCGATGGCCCTTCAATCCGTCCATACCCGCCGCCGTAGCTTCGCTCGCAAACTTCTTTTCCAGATCCTCGGAAGACAGGCGGAACGTCACGTTCATGACTGAGCGCGAATCCGGATCGGCGTGACCGCGATAAAACTCGGTCGCGTCGATCGCGTCGTACAGCAACTTTGCTTTCGCTTCATTCTCGCGCTGCATCGCCGTCAGGCCGCCTTTGTCTTTCAGCCACTTGCAGACCAGATTGATGATGTAGATGCCCCAGGTGTTCGGCGTGTTGTGCAGCGATTTGTCTTTGACATGCGTGCGATAGTCCAGCATCGTCGCCAGGCCGTCACGAATTCGCGGCAAGAGATCTTCGCGGATGATGACCAGCGTCACGCCGCTCGGACCCATGTTCTTTTGCGCGCCGGCATAGATGATCCCGTACTTCTCAACCGGCATAGGCCGCGAAAGAATATCTGACGAAGAGTCGCTGACCAGCGGCACCTCGCCAACCTCAGGTTCGCTCTTGAACTGTACACCTCCGATCGTCTCGTTCGACGTGATGTGAACGTAAGCGGCGCCCGGGTCGAGTTGCAGCTCGTCCTGTCCCGGTACCCGCGTGAAGCCACCATCAGCCGTGTTCGCGGCAAAGTTCACCTGGCCGAACTTCTGCGCTTCCTTCACCGCCTTCTTGCCCCAGCTACCCGTCACGACATAGTCGGCGCTCCGATCCAGCGACAGAAAATTCATCGGCACCATCGCGAACTGCAAACTGGCGCCGCCCTGAAGAAAAAGCACCGCATACTCTTTCGGAATGTTGAGCAGCTCGCGCAACCCCGCGTCCGCGCTCTGAATGATTTCGGCGAAGGTCTTTGAGCGGTGGCTAATCTCCATCACTGACATGCCGACCCCGGGAAGCGCGAGCAGATCTCTCTGCGCTTCTTCCAAAACCGGCAGGGGCATGATTGCCGGGCCGGCGCTGAAGTTAAAGATTCGTTCAGTCATAACGTTCCTCTTGGTTCGGAGTTCCGCCTTCAGGCGGGCCTTAGTCTCTCGTAAATCCGCCCGAAAACGGAACTCCGAACAATCCAAAGCGGCGTCGCGGGGGATTGGGTGAGCTTAACAATACCTGGCACTCGCCGGTTATTTTTTCTCCCCTTGTTGCGATCGCAACATCGTTCCTGCTATCCGCAAGACTACTGAGCGCGGCACCAGGCGCTCAGTCTCAATCATAAACAAATTAGTCCAGCCGGAAATCACCGAACCTTTCCCGCGGGCGAGGGCTCGCAGCGCCGCGTCCACGACAGCTTCCGGCGTTTGCGATGCGCGCGCGGGTGGTCTTTGCATCCTGGAAGCCTCGAAAAAGTTTGTATCGGTAACACCCGGGCAAAGCGCCATCACTTTCACTCCATGCGGCCGGTTCTCTTCCCATAAGCTTTCGGTAAACGCCAGCACGAAGGCTTTCGTCGCCGCATAAGTCGCCATGAAAGGCACTGCCTGAAATCCGGCAGTCGAAGCCACGTTAATGATCGAGCCGCGTTTTCTCTCTCGCATCGGAACGAGGAACCTGTGCGTCAACTCTACCAGCGAGCGCACATTCAAATCGATCATGTCCAGCTCGCGCGCGAGATCGAGCTTCGCGAAATCACCCATCGACCCAAACCCGGCGTTGTTGATTAAGAAATCGATTTCCAACCCGCGCTTTTGCGTTTCTTCAAACAAACGGGCCGGCGCATCTGTCAGCGAAAGATCCATGGCCACGTACTGCGCATGCGTGCTCTTGATTCGTCCCAACTCGTTGCAGAGCGTGATCAGCTTGTCCTCTGATCGCGCGACGAGCAAGAGACTATTCCCACGCGCCGCGAGCTTGCGAGCAAACACTGCTCCGATGCCCGAAGACGCGCCCGTGATGAGTGTGGTGTTCATTGAATCCACATCTACAGTAAAGCCGAGTCAATGCAATAAGTACTGCCCCGCCGGGACGCGCCGGCGATGAGTGTCGAACCGGAAGTTTCCCTGCGAGGACGTAGCGGCGGATTCCACCTGGGAAGCGGCGGATCCCAGGTAGGAGATGACATCCTGGGCACCTGAAAATGCCCCAGCTCGTCTGAAACCTCAACGATGTCCCATGGCTGAAGCAATACATCTTCGGTCCCACGTTCCCTGATTGATTTCCTCAGATTGACGATGATTGGATCCTGCCGCACTCCTGCGATTGAAGTTCGATGGATTCGTACCGTCACCAACTCGCTGCTCCTTCCGACGACACCGCCTGCCAACGCAATTGCTCGCGTCATAGTCATTCCTTCTACAAAAGCAAGGGCTTCCGCTTTTCTCACATTTCCCATTACGAAAATTGAATCCGCCTCCGGAACCATCACGATGTCGCCCGGCGCCACGTATGGATTTCCGCTTTCGAGGTCCCGCAGGACATCGGCCAAATTGTATTCGCTAGCATCCGCCTTCGGATCCAGTTTGTCGCATGGCGAACAAACACATGAGTGAATTACACGAATAGTTTTTCCGGCCCGCTCGTTCGGGCCGCCAACTCTGCCGAGCACTTCGAGCAGACGCAGACGCTGGCTCGCTTTAAGACGGCCCGGTGTTCGCACGGCGCCAAATACCGCGATCTGCTGACAGCCCATCTGCGAGAGGGCCTGCGGCGCAGCCGTTTGTTGCGCGTGCGTGGCCTGGGCCATTGCGATCAGCAACAGCGACATTATTGCGAATCCGAAATGGAATGAACTTTTCCCCAATCTCATCCCCTGTCGAGCTACCCGATTTCCAGGACGTCGAGTTCAATGATGTCCGCGTTAGCCTTACGCAACTGCTCCAGTGTTGCTCCCGATGGCGCTTTGTCCAAATTGATCCGCGCGACGGCGGCTTCGGCGCCTTCGAAGACGATGTTTTCCATCTCCTGCACGTTAATCTGTTCGGCCTTGATCGCGTCCAGAATCTGCGCCAAAACGCCGGGACGATCGCGATGACGCACCACCAGACGATGCGTCGCCGGAGTACGCTGCGCCAGGTTCACCACGTTAGGCACGTGGCCGGTTTCTTTGAATGATTGAATGATGCGGACAGTCTCGGCCGCAATCGCTTCCTGCGCCTGATCGGTGGAAGCGCCGACGTGATGCGTACCGTAAACGCTCGCCTCGTTCGCGATCGGATCAGTGAATTCCGCCACGGCCGAAGTCGGCTCGATCGCAAACACATCGAGCCCGGCACGAATGCCTTTCGACTTAATCGCTTCAACCAGCGCTCCTTGATCGACAACTTCACCGCGCGAAGTGTTGATAAAGTAGGCGCCATCGCGCATAGCCTGAAAAAAGTCCGGACCAATCAACATGCGCGTATCAGGCTTCAGCGCGACGTGGACACTGACGATGTCCGCAGCGCGGGCGACATCGAGCGGCGTTTCCATTCTTTCGACGCCCAACGCCGCCGCCTTTTCATCGGTCAGGCTTCGGCTCCAGGCGACGACCGGCATGCCAAAGGCGCGCGCGCGCGGTATCATCTCCTGACCAATCTTACCCAAACCCACTAACCCAACAACACGGCCAAACAAACCACGAGCTTTCGAGAATTCCTTCTTGTTCCACTGGCCGGCCCGCAAAGCGATCACGTTGTCGGCGATGCGGCGATCCAGTGCCAGGATCAGAGCGAATGCCAACTCGGCGACCGCGATCGAGTTCTTGCCCGGACAGTTGGAAACGTAAATGCCTCGGCGAGACGCAGCGGCGACATCGATCGTGTTATAGCCGGCGCCGGCGCGCACGATTAGCTTCAAGGGTCCCGCGGCCAGCATCGCTTCGGTGACTTTCGTTCCGCGCACGACCAGGACGTCGGGCTTGTGCTCGGCGATGGCCTGGACCAGGGCGTCGTCTTTCAGATCGGGCTGAAAGGTAATTTCACAGCCGATGGCTTGCAAGCCATGGCGGCCAGATTGTTCGAATTTGTCGGCAATTAGAACTAACATGGCTTCATCTCAAATCTCAGATTTGTAGTGCGCCGGCGCCGCCGCTTTGGTTTGGAGTTCCGCCTTCAGGCGGATCCTGTCTCTCGGATAATTTGAGCCTAAAGGCGGTACTCCGAACGCTCACTCTTCATCAAACACACTCAGAAGATCATCCGGCTGCACTGGAGCAATGCCCGCAAGCTGCAAATTCTCCTCGACGTGCGTCACCCGACTCATGCCAACCAGCGCAGTCGTTATTCCGGGAGCCGAACGCACAAATTGAATACCGGTTTGCGCGTCTGTGGCAAGTGGGCCCAGCGGTTCGCGAATCGCTTCCGGCAAACCCTGCACGACCTGGCCTTGTAAAAGCGAACCGCTGGCGATCGCTGTGATCCCAAGCACCCTCGCCGCTTCCACCACACTCTCGTATTCATCCCCCAGTTTCTGGTTTTGAAAGAACAGCGCTTCGGGCATGGCCAGATTGAACGGCAGTTGAATAAAACGAAAGTGATGATCGGCGCCGGCGACTTCCTTCGCGATGTCGGCCATCTGCTCCAGCGAATGATACCCGCCCGCGTCAGGCTCGGCCCGAAAACCATTCCACGTTGCCACACCGTAGTTTTTTATCTTGCCATTCGCCACGCTTTGCTCGAGAAACTCAAACGCGGCCCGCAGGCGTTTCCAAAACTCATCCGCTGAGACCGCGGACAACTGCGACTCGGGGTTATGCACGTAGTAAACATCGATACAGTCGAGACCCATGTTGGCGAGCGACTGAGTAAGCTGGCTCAGTAGATAGCGCGGCGTCATGCAGTGCGCGCCGCCGGCCATGTCCGCAAAACTTGCGATTCCGCGTTTGACGAACGTGTCTTCAACATACTGCCGCACATCGCGCGGCGGGGCGCCGTCAAAGGGCAGGTAACCACCTTTGGTGCAAACCACTATCTCATCGCGCTCATAACCGCGGTCCGCCAGTTCTTGCAACGCCGTTCCAATCGATCGTTCGCTTCTTTGAAAACGATAATTCGCGGCCGTGTCTATTACATTCGCACCCAACTCAACTGCGCTTACGACTGCGTCGGTGTAGCGCCTATCGGTATCTTCATCGGCTTCGCCCAGATAGGTGCCGATACCAATCGACGAGAGCCAAAGATTCTGAGCCGGACGAAAGTGATTTTCCGCCGCGATCCCCTGAAAACGTTCGCGATAGCGCGCCGTGCCTTCCAAAGTCGCGCAGCCGTTAAGTGACATCCGGAATTTCCCGCCGTCCTGACCGGTTTGATTGGATAAGTGCGCGATGACTATACGCGGCGCGCCGCGCGGCCTGCAAGCGCGCCTTCGATCAACCAAGACGCATGTGTTAGCGTGTAGAGAACTTCGGTAATCGAGATGAACGAATCAGCTTACGAACACGAAATACAAGTAGCTACAGAGCTGGCCCGCGCGGCCGGAGCGGTTTTGCTCGAGCACTATTACAGCCCGTTTCTGGTCGAACAAAAGGTAAACGCGCTGGACGAAGTCGAGGAGGTTACCGCCGCCGATCGCGAGGCAAATGAATTAATCGTTACCAGACTGCAAAAAGAATTTCCCGCCGACGGAATTCTGGCCGAAGAGTCGACCGACAGCGAGCATCGTCTGGAAAAGGATCGGGTGTGGTTAATCGACCCGATGGATGGAACGAAAAACTTCATCGCGCGCGATGGAGACTTCGCGGTGCAAATAGGGCTCGCTGTCGGGGGAGAAAGCGTCATCGGCGTAGTGTATCAACCCGTGCGCGGGGTTCTTTACCGCGCGGCCCGCGACCGCGGCGCGTGGATGGAAGCAGGAGACAAACCTGCCACGCGAATGTCGGTATCGAGACAGACCAAACCCGGTGAAATGATCCTGGCCTCCAGTCGCTCTCATCGCAGTTCTCGCATGGACCGCGTAGTCAGCGCGTTTGGTTTCAAGGATGAAATGCGGCGCGGATCCGTGGGCGTGAAGATTGGTTTGATTGCGGAACAACTGGCGGATCTTTACCTCCATCTCTCGCCGAGCACCAAGCAGTGGGACACCTGCGCGCCAGAGGCTATTCTGGCTGAAGCCGGCGGCCGCTTGACGGATCTTTTCGGAGAGCCGCTGCGCTACAACGGCGTGCGGATAGATAATCGGAATGGGATTGTGGCTACGAACGGCGCCGCGCACGACATGGTGATTGAGAATCTGGCGCCGCTGCTGAAAGAATTTGGGCGGACTCCGGTGTGAGGCAAAGTTTCCCCTCTCCCTTTTGGGAGAGGGGTCAGGGGAGAGGGATTTAGCGCCGAGTACAACCCTCTCTCCTCATGCATTAGCATGAAGACTCAACAAGTAGTGAGTAAGGTTCGAGTAAACGATCAAATCAAGGAAGAGGCTTATAGAATTCACGTCCCGCACAAACCCTCTCCCCAACCCTCTCCCAGGGGGAGAGGGAGAAAGAAGAGTTCCCCTTACAGCGCCTTCTTCAACATCGCGATCTGTCCTGCATGATATAGATCGTGCTGAATGACACCGTGCAGTGTCACGTACACCGTGGACATGCCATCAAAGATGGGCTCGTCCAGACGCGATTCCGGAACACGTACTATAGCTTCGCGCAAAGCTTTATGGCCGCGATCAAGTGAAGCCTTCGCCTGTTCCCACGCCGCTTCGCTCGTGTCACCTGCCGGCGGCCAATCCTCAGGTGAAGAGATATCAATCTGCGCGCGGTCGCCTTCCAGCCGTCGGCGCCCGACGCTTTCCCAGACGGCGATATGATGAACCAGTTCCCAAATGCTGTGTGCATTCCCGAGTGGCCGCGCCTGCGCCTGTTCGGCGGTCACGCCGGCGAGTACTTCGCGCACTGCTGGTCCATGCCAGGCGTTGCCTTCGTAGGCTCGTTTGAGTTGATCCAGAATTCGTTCGATCTCAGTCATCTCGTTTTCCCTCTGATTCTTCAATTTGCGCCCTGGTTTTCTCGCGTTCAGCGTAAAGTGCCGCGAGGTGCGATGGCAACGCGACATTCTCAGCCTGCGCGGGGTCAAATCCGCGACGGCGCATCTCTCGATCAAATTCAGCGTCGAGTGCGCGGAGCTTGTTGCGGAGAGCGTTGATTTCCTCAGTCAGTGACATTGTGAACATTTTACGAAAGCGGAGGGTTAGCTGTTTCGTCCGCGAAGCGGACGTTTGAAAATAGGGGTTTGTTTCCCAGCGATAAATCGCTGGGCTATTTTCGTTCGTCCGCTTTGCGGACTCGACGCCAATTCGCGACGAGCCCTCACTTTGTCAGATCAACTCTACTGCGTTAGTCTAACCAACGCTTCTAACTAATTCCAAAACGATCTCAGGAGCTTTTCCAGTGGCCATCATTCGTCCTTTTAATGCTCTTCGTCCGCAGGCCGAGCGCGCCGCACAGGTCGCCGCGGTGCCTTACGATGTCGTCAATGCCGAGGAGGCCCGCGCACTGGCGTCTGGGAATCCCTGGAGTTTTTTGCATGTCTCGCGTCCGGAGATCGATTTGCCCGACGGCACGCCCATCTACAGCGATGAGGTGTATACGAAAGCCGCCGACAACTTTCAAAAACTGATCGCCGAGTGTCCGCTGGAAGTGGAGGAAACGCCGAGCCTCTACCTCTATAGTCTGATCATGGGCAATCACGAACAGATCGGGGTGGTGGCGTGCTGTTCGGTGGATGACTACGACCGCGGGGTTATTCGCAAGCACGAGCGCACACGGCGCGACAAAGAGGACGATCGCACGCGCCACATAATGGTGCTGCGCGCACAGACCGGACCGGTATTTCTTACTTATCGCGCCCAGCCGCAGATTGATTCACTGATTGCGGACGCGCTCAGTGGTAATCCACCGCTGTACGACTTTGTCGCCAATGACGACATACGCCATACAATCTGGCGCATGCCGAATTATCATCCGTTGGTTGAAGCCTTTGGCGAAGTCCCTTATCTCTACATTGCCGACGGTCATCACCGCGCGGCCAGCGCCAGCCGCGCGCGCGCCGAATTGAAAGAACAGGGCTTTGCCTATATTGGCAACGAGGAATTCAACTTCTTTCAGTGCGTCATGTTTCCCGATAGACAGTTGCAGATACTTCCGTATAACCGCATCGTGCGCGATCTGAATAGCCTGTCGCAAGACGAGTTTCTTGCCCGCGTGCGCGAGAGTTTTACCGTCACGGACAATGCTTCGCCCTCTCCCGCAGAGCGTGGCCGATGGAGTATGTATCTCGGAGGCCGCTGGTACGGGCTAACGCTGCCGAGCGATGCCACAAACCCATCTGGCGTCGTTGATTCCCTTGATGCCAGTATCTTGCAGGATCGACTGCTCGATCCGATTCTATGCGTCAAGGACGTGCGCACCGACAAGCGAATTGATTTCGTGGGCGGAATTCGGGGGACTGAAGAGCTGGAAAAACTGGTGAATGAAGGAAAAGCTACGGTGGCATTTTCTCTTTATCCGACCACGATTGACGATCTTTTGCGCGTTTCTGACGCCGGCGAGATCATGCCGCCGAAATCAACCTGGTTCGAGCCCAAGCTGCGCGACGGATTGCTGAGCCACCAGATTTAAGTGGCAAAGACTTCAGTCTGTGATTTCTTCTCTCCAAACTAACAATCAAAGACTGAAGTCTGTGCCACCTCACGCCAGCGCGGCGAAAACTTCATTCGACAGCAGCGCGCCTCGCCTCGTCAGACGCATCGAGCTTCCATCGATCTCGATTAGTCCGGCATCGACCAGGCGATCAAGATCTGCATCATACTGATCGCGCAAATCGGAACCGAACCGCGATCGGTAGGTTTCAAGATCCAAACCTCGCATCAGGCGCAGGCCGAGGAATATCGATTCCGAACGCGCCTCCTCTTCGTTCAGATTTGCGCGCTCGACAATCGGCGTTTGTTCCCTATCGATCGACTCAACGTATTTCGCCACATCGCGTTCGTTGGCCCAGCGTCGCCACCCCCCATCGTATGAATGCGCGGAACAACCAAAGCCATAGTAAGGCGCGCCGCTCCAGTACTTTGTGTTGTGCCGCGATTCAAATCCGGGCAAACAAAAGTTTGAGATCTCGTAATGTTCGTAGCCGGCAGCGCAAACTTCGTCCAACATGAGTTGGTACATTTCCCCTGCGAGATCGTCATCGGGCCCTGGCCGCTTGCCGCTGCGAATTTGATCGGCGAGCGGCGTGCCTTCGTGTACGTCCAGCAAATAGAGCGACAAATGCTCAGGTCGCAACTTCAAAGCTTCGTCGAGATTTCGCTTCCAACCCGCAAGCGTCTGTCCGGGCAATCCGGCAATCAGATCAAAATTGATGTTTTCGAATCCGGCTTCTCTTAGCCGATCAAAGGTCGCTGGAATGTCAGCCGAGGTATGTGTGCGGCCTAGTTGCTTTAGTTCACGATCGTCGAAGGTCTGCGCGCCAAAGCTGGCGCGATTGAGACCCAGGCGGCAGAACTCGATCAGTTTTTGATCCGATAATTCATCCGAGCTTGAGACTGAGGCCGGATTCATCTCCATCGTTACTTCCGCGCCATTGATGACGTCGAAGCGATCGAGGACAGCTTTCAGGATCCGCTCGATCTGTGCCGGCGCTAGCAGTGAAGGAGTTCCTCCGCCAAAATAAACCGTATCGGCGGCAACAGGATTTTCGACCTCGTTCCATTTTCCGATCTCGTTAGCAAGAGCGTGCACATAACGTTCGGCCAGCTCGCCTTCATACATTCCCGTCGCAAAGTCGCAGTAAGAGCAACGCGAACGGCAGAAGGGAATGTGTATATAGACTCCGGTGTGCATAAGATCTAACCTAAAGTGGCCGCGGATGAACGCGGATACACGCGGATCAGAACCAGCAAAGCATTTGAAGCTGTTCGTTTTCTGTTCTTATCTGCGTAAATCCGCGTTCATCCGCGGCTATTTGCCAATTCGCCGCGTGCTTCCGCCGCCACTTATCGAACGGCTTATCTTGCGCGAGACGACTTCGGCCTGGGCAAAGACCCGCAGCAAGTTCTCGCCGAGGATTTTGCGGATGTCTTGTTCGCTGTAGCCGCGCTTCAGCAATTCATAAGTAATATTCGGAAACATTGAAACGTCCCGCGCGCCTTCGGGAAAATCTGTGGCGCCGTCGAAATCCGGACCAAGGCCCACGTGGTCGATGCCGGCAACCTTCACAATGTGATCTATGTGGTCGATGAGCTTCGCCAGTGGCAAAGGAGGCAAAGGATTGGCGCCCTCCAGCTTGTCACTTTCTTCGGCCAGCCGCTCCGGGTCGTCTGCATACTTTGCGTTGAGCGCTTCCTGTTGCGCTCTCAAACGCTGGTTACGCTCCTCATTCTGCGGGGCCACGGTTTTTTGGTCGACGAAGAGGCTGTAGAAGTTGACCTGCACTACGCCGCCGTTTTTCGCTATGCGGCGCAGCAGATCATCGGGAATGTTTCGTGGCACGTCGCTGAGCGCCCGCGCCGAAGAATGCGAAGCAATGATCGGCGCTTTCGACACATCCAGCGCATCGCTCATCGTCTTGTCCGATACGTGCGAGACATCTACCAGCATGCCGAGGCGATTCATTTCGCGCACAACTTCCTTGCCAAAGTCGCTGAGGCCGTTGTGCTTTTTCTCACCCCGGCCCGCGTCGGCCCAATCATTCGTGTTGTTCCACGTCAACGTCATATAGCGCACGCCCAAACGATAGAACTCGCGCAGCGCCGGCAGCGAATTCTCGATCGCGTGTCCGCCTTCGATGCCCATCAGACAGGCAATCTTGCCCTGCGCCTTGGCGCGACGAATGTCCATCGACGTGGTGGCAAACATCAGATCCTTCGGATGACGCTCGACCGCGCGATAAACCGAATCGATCATGTCGAGCGTGCGCCGCGCTGCGCCGCCATGCGCGACGTACCAGGGCCTTATGTAAAGCGAAAAGAACTCGGCGGTCTCGCCACCTTGCTTCATTCTCGCAATGTTCGTGCGATAAGGAGCCGGCGGCGTCCCTCCGAGATCAAAATCATCATTCGTCATCGGCGTGGTGACGTCGTTGTGCGTGTCGATGACGATCGCGCGCCGGTGAATGGCCAGGGCCCTTTGCCAGAGCGCTTCGTCGCGCGCCGATCGGCCTGTCGATTTTCTCTGCGCCGGAAGGGCAAGCCGCGCTCCGGTAGGAATCGCAAATGAGAAGCAGGAAAGGACGAGAAGCGAAGTCAGCATTGATAGCAAGAGTCGTCGTGGTTTCATGTCGTAGAGATTTATCACAAAGCGAGTAATACAGAAAGTGAGTTCTCGGCAGCTCCGCGCTTAAGGCGCGGACGCATCGTCTTGTTTTCGCTCCGTAGGAGCGGAGATGTTTATAGCAACAGTCATCCCAAATGAACTCAAAGCTCCTTTAGGAGCGGAACATCTCGAGCCTCATCACCCACGTTTCGCTCCTAAAGCTGCTTATGGAATTCTTGTTCGACCGGATCTATAAACAAGCGAGGCTCAGCCTCGCCATTGTGAAGAATTATTATTGCTGGCGTCCTCACGGAAGGCCGGAGGCCTTCCGCACATCAGGCGGCGCAGCCGCGTGTGCGAGTGTGGCGAGCCACATTGAGTCTGATGGTCGATAGGCTTAAGAGTAGCGTGTGCAAAAGCTTCTTTTGAGAATCACATGCTTGCTAGTCACGCTGGCCATCGGTGTAACTACTGCGAAGTTTCACAGCTCTTTCTTGTTCAGGACGTCAATTCCCCAAGCCAGCCAGGCAGTCGTCGCCAGCAAGGTCGATACCGAAACAGTTTGGCGATGTGAAGTGACACCCGAATTGCCGCGTCCGATTAAAGTCTTGCTCGACCGAAACTTTCCTGGTTGGCAGTTTCCCTCGGTTTCAGACGACGATTGCCAATCTGTCAAATCGTGGGGTGGAAAGGATGCCTCTCCGCAACTGATTCATGGAGACTTTGATGGTGATGGCCGGCTCGACTACGCTGTGCTAATCGAACATGGTTCAGCCACTGACAACACGGGCGCCGTAATTGGGCCTAACGTTTATGTGATCGCCTTCTTAGAAGGTGGCAGCGGATACAGAATGCGCACTGTTACTCGAGAAGGTGGAGGCTGCCTGCAACTGATGAGAAAAGGTGACGGCGATTATGACTACGAAGAACAGCGCGAGTTCACCTACGCGCACGACACCATATTTTCCGGCTGGGGAATGGGCGGCACTTCTTACTTGTACGAAAACGGAAAGTTTCGAGCTATCATCACCAGTGACTAGATCATGTCCATCCTAATTGCCGAAGACAACGTGGCCCAGCGCGCTTACCTGCGCGAGATACTCGAGCGTGACTTTCCGTCGCATCAGCCGGTGCTCGAGGCGGGTGATGGTGAAGAAACGGTCTCGTTGGCGCTCAAGAACAGACCTGAAGTTTGCATCCTCGACATCCAGATGCCGAAGCTTTCCGGCGTGAAAGCGGCGCGGGCGATCTGGCGCGACTTTCCCACGGCGCGCATCATTTTCTGGACCCAGTTTCCGCACGAGATCTATATCAACGAAATTCGCAAGATCGTGAAGTCGGTCGATCCGCCGCCGGCTTATGGCTTCATTCACAAGAACAATCCCGAATCGCGCTTCCTGCGTTTCGTCGCCGCCGTGCTGGAAGACGGCGCCGACATGATCGATCCGGCTTTCAAGGATTCGTTCAAGCGGCCGCTGCTGACTGAGTTTGAAGCCGAAGCGCTTTACTATCTCGCGCTCGGTCTTTCGAACTGGGCCATCGCGCGCAAATGCAGTCTCAGCTTGCGCGGCGTCGAGAGCCGTTTGGCTACGCTTTACGAAAAACTTTTCACCTCGCTGCCGGAAGGGACACCGCACGAAGCTTACGAAAAACTTGCGTACAACGTCCGTACGCGAGCTTTCTTTGAAGCGCTGCGACGGGGGTTGCTGAACAACGATGAGTTGGAAAAAGCGGCGGTGGAGTTGGAAGGCTGGATTGAGCGGGATCAAAAGAAGTTCATCGAAGAGCAAAAGCGGGAAGCGGGGAAAACGCGGAAATGAATCGGCGAGCACTCAGCGTCTTTCGACCCCCGAATTGAATCCTTTCATACCAGGATGACTCAGCCAGGTAGATTCAGCCGTCCCTACGGGACTCGAAGAAGATTCCCGTCGATGATCCCAGCGATGAATCGCTGGGCTATTTTCACCAGGTCCCTCCGGGACACTTTGCGAGTTGCTATTGCAACGGTACCCGGACTTCGCGGCTCTGCCGCCGCACAGTGCGGTGAGACTTTGCCTCACCGTCACCGAGTTCAGGTGAAGGAGGCTCCGCCTCCGTGCGTCGAGGCGCAGCCTCAACGATGGAAATCAAAATCAACTCTCTCGGTAAGCCATAGGCTCACCGCACTGTGCGGCGGCAAAGCCGCCACTTTCCTTCATCGCATCAATCGCAAGTTAACAACTTGCGCCACATTGATCACTGCGCACCGCGCACTGCTCATTGTCGTCCTGGCAATAACGCCCTCCCTGACGGTCGGGCTACTGCCCCGAGTCTTCTCTCAAAACGAAACGCCCTCGCCCCAGGCTCAACCGTCGCCATCTCCGGCTCCCTCGCCTTCTCCGTCGCCAACACCGCCACCCAACCTGCATCAATGGGGCGCGGTGACGTCGTTTCACGGGTTGCCCTCGGATCGCACGCACGCGATCGCGCAGACCGAATTTGGCGTGACGTGGTTTGCAACTGACGGCGGGCTGGCGCGCTATGACGGTCGCCGCACCAACGCCATCAACGCTGAGGGCTTGCCTCCGGGCCGGATACTGGCGCTGAAAGTGGATGGATCCGGCGGGCTATGGATTGGAACCGAAAATGGTGCGGCACGTCTGGCCAACGCAAAGTTCGAACCCGTCAGGGAGACGGCGGGCAAAATAATCACCACTATCATCACGCCCCAACCAGGCCGCGCGCTGATGGCCAGCGAGAGCGGCGAGATTTTTGACTGCCAGGTAAAGCAGGAAGGCCCATCAACTTTCGCCGTGACCGAGGCAGAGAGAAGCCCGGTCGTAACTTTCGCAGTTCGGACGATTCCCGATCAATCTCTGCAAAGCGCGGACAAGGATCATCCCGGCCCGTTGAAGATCACCAGTCTGGCCCTGGTCGGCGAGAAACTCTACGCCGGCACCCAAAGCCGCGGCCTGCTGTTGATCGAAAACGGCGAAGCAAAGGAAGTGGTCAGCAAACCGCGCAGTTACTTTGTCAACGCGCTCGAGACCGATGGCCAGGGGCGCTTGTGGGTCGGCGCGCGCGCGCGACTTGAAGACGGCGGGTTACTGGACAGCCGCGACCCACTGAAACCCGGCAAGGCCAACGCGATCACCGGCCCGGTAATGGCGATCGCGCGCGGGCCACATGACGATGAGATTTGGGTCGGTACAGATGGCCGGGGAGCGTTTCGTTTTCAGGGAGGAAAGCCAGTCGAGCACTTCACTTTTGAAGGCACTGGTGGCGCGCTCCGTTCCGATCACATCTTCGGAGTGTTCGTCGACACGGAGGAAGTCGTCTGGTTCGCCACCGACAAGGGCGTCTGTCGCTATGACCCGCACGCAATGCGCGCGGAAAACATCGCCGACGATCCGGGCGCGAATTATGTGCGCGCACTGTTTCGCACGTCGCGGGGCCAGTTGCTGGCGGCTACGAACTCCGGCCTTTACAGAAACGCCGCCTCAGAGAAAACGTGGCTGGCGATTCCTGAAGTCGGCCGGCGCATCGTCTATGCCGTCGGCGAGGACAAAACCGGCCGCGTGCTGGCAGCCACGGCTAATGGTTTGTTCGCGTCAACCGGAGCGGCGAACGACTCGGCATTCACGCGTATTCCCTCTCCTAACGAAAGACTTCCCCAGGGCGATAATGTGCGCGCGATCGCGAACGTTAACGGCGTGACGTACATCGCGACCTATGGATACGGAGTCGAGAAACTGCAAGGGTCGCAGCGTACTCTGGTTTGGCCTGACGCTGCGCCCGACGCTCGCCTGCGCGAGGTTACGGCGCTGGGCAAGGATGCAAACGATCGTTTGCTAATCGGGACTGCCAATGCCGGTGTCTTCTTTTTCGACGGCAAACAAATAAGTACCGACAATGCCCTGGGAAAACTGACAGTCGACGCTATCTGGTCGTTTGCTGCTGATGGCCAGGACCTCTGGCTCGCTACCGGCGGAGGGCTGTTTTTGCTCCAATCCGGTGAATTGAAAGGGGTCCCCGCGGGAATTAACGCGCGCAGTGTCGTTGTCAGTGCTGACAATTCTCGTGCGAAGCAGGTTTGGTGCGCCACCGGAGGCAATGGCTTGCAGAGAGTGGTACTCGACGATCAATTCGGGATGATCGTTTCACGCTTTGATGTCGAGCAGGGTTTGCCTTCTCAGAGGGTCTTTGCAGTGCTGTCTGAACGCGGCGCGGACGGCAGCGAGAGCGTCATCGCCGGCACCAACCGTGGTATCGTCCGTTACGAACCTGGACGCGTCATACCGACGGTGCTGCCGGCACGCATTATCAGCCAACGGATTCATCAACAGGAAGAACTGCGCAGCGGCTTGCAGCTTGACTATCCGCAGAACAGCTTGCTGCTGGACGTCACCGCTATTAGCAGTCGTACATTCCCCGAGCAGTTTCAATATGCATTCGCCCTCTTCGACAGCGCAGGTAAAGTTATCCGGGAGAAACTGTCTCACGATTCTCAGTTCGCGATGGAGAAGCTACGCCCCGGCAAGTACAAGGTTGTGGCGCGCGCGTTTACCAAAGACCTGGCCCCCGCAACTCCGCTTTCGTTTGAGTTCACCGTCGCGCGAGCTCCCTTTCCGTGGACTTCAACGGCGCTAGCGGTACTGCTGCTGTTCGCATTAATAGCTCTGGGCTGGGGCTATTTCCAGAATCGTCGCATTCATCGGACCAGCGCCGCTCTGGCTTTGGCGAATCGCGAACTGGCCGACGCTCGCCTGCAACTCGCCAACGAAACCGAAACCGAAAGGCGGCGCATCGCGCGCGATCTGCACGATCAAACATTAGCGGACCTGAGAAATCTTGCGCTGCTGGTCGACCAGCTCCCGGCGACCGGCGAACAGAGCGTACGTCCAAATCGCGCGCCTTCCGCGCCGGGCGCGTTGCGTTCAGAGATCGAATCGATCTCACAGGAGGTCCGCCGCATCTGCGAAGACTTGAGCCCTTCGGCGCTGGAAAATGTCGGACTGTCCGCCGCTTTACAGTTCGCTCTGGCCCACGCGGTGGAGCATGCCGCGCCCGACGGCAAGTTCGAGTACGAGTTTGTCTGTGATGATACGTTGGATGAGAAACTGGATTTGCCGGCGAGCACGCAAATCCAAATCTATCGCATGGCCCAGGAGGCTTTGAGCAATATCTGCCGCCATGCAAACGCAAAGCACGTTAAGATAAGCGCGAACGTAACCGCGGACGGCGCGTTTGATTTGCAGATTGAAGACGACGGTCGTGGCTTTGATCGAAGCGAGACAAAGAGGAAGCCCGGCCGCGGCGTAGCTAATATTCGCGCGCGAGCCAGCATGATCGATGCCGAGGTTGAGTGGAGTAAGCGCGTTGGCGGGGGAACAGTGTTTACTCTGCGGAGAATAAACGCTCGCACAAATGTGCGCCCAGCTTGAGTGAAAATTCGAATGCGGCTCTGCCACAGCACAATCATGTCTGACAGCAATTTCTTAAAACTCAACCCTGAAATTGAATCGGCACTCTCGGCTAATCGACCCGTCGTCGCCCTCGAATCAACCGTAATCGCGCACGGCCTGCCGCGACCGCAGAATCTCGAAACAGCGCAGCGCCTGGAACAAATTGTTCGTGCCGAAGGCGTCACTCCAGCAACGGTTGCGGTGCTCAGTGGGAAGCTTTGCGTAGGACTATCTCAGAACCAGGCGGAATACATTGCGTCCCGCGATGACATCAAGAAATTGAGCACACGCGATCTGGCGATCGCCGTGGCGTGCGAATGGAACGGGGCCACGACCGTGGCTTCAACAATGTGGATTGCTCACGGCACCGGCATAAAAGTCTTCGCTACCGGCGGCATTGGCGGCGTGCATCGCGGCGCATTGCCGGATGTGTCCGCGGATCTACCTGAACTCGCGCGCACACCGATGATAGTGGTTTGCTCTGGCGCAAAGATCGTTCTTGATTTGCCGGCAACGCGCGAATGGTTGGAAACGTACAGCATTACCGTGGTCGGTTTTGGCTGTGACGAGATGCCGGCGTTCTATTCGCGAAAGAGTGGCTTGCCGATCGATATTCGCTGCGACTCGCCGGAAGAGGTGACGCAACTTTTTCGAACGCAACGCGAACTGGGCGTCGAAAGCGCCTTGCTCGTTACGGTTCCGGTTCCGGTTGAGGCCGAAGTGCCTGAGGGAGCGTTGAAGAAGATTCTCGACCAGTCTCTGGCCGACGCGGAAAAGTCGAACGTTAGCGGTCGCGACCTCACGCCCTTTCTGCTCGCGCGCATGGCCGAGTTGAGCGAAGGCGCGACGCTGCGCGCCAACATCGCGCTGCTGGAAAACAATGCGAGGGTGGCGGCGCACATCGCTCGTGAGCTTGACTCTCCTTGAATTAACCTAAGGCCCGGCCGACACCGGCATTTCTTTAACAAAACGCTTGGCAACTTTTCCCGCCACCGTGCCGCCGAGTGAACTGAGTTTTCCGCCCAGCAGCACGACGCCCGTGTTGGCGTCGACGACAGTGAATACATACTTCGTAAAAAGGTCATGCCGCAGCTCAAGAATCAGATCTGCATCGGCTACATCGCGCGTAAGCACAAAACCGAGTTGGTGAAACTCCGGCCGCTTCAGCAGCTTCTCTTCCACCACTGCCGCCCCTACGAGCAGCGACGTTGAACGCACAACAACTCGACGCTCTGTCCTGCTGGCCGTCGGGCGCTCGACGCTCGCGGCTGTAGTCCCACCCTTTCGCGACACTTCAGTCGTCGACCTTCGCTGGCGCGTAGCAGTAATTTCGGCTTGAAGATTCCTGCACCGCGCAATGCCGACTCGGTGGGGATGATGTGCCGCATTACCGAGGTCATTTCGCGCGAAGGCGCGAAGGAAGGCGAAACCCGCAAAGTAATCCTTTGGTCATACCCAAGCCGCGCCGATTGTGTTAAGCTCTCGCTCCCGTTATTCAATCAATCTTTAGCCGAAGAGCCAGGGAGGAAATTATGGCTGACGAAAAGAAATGCAAGAATCCACCGTGCACGTGTCCGCCGCAGCCGGACGGGAAGTACTGCAGCGCGTCATGTGAAGGGACCGGACAAACAATCGAACTTGATTGTGATTGCGGCCACGATGAATGTCAGGGAAATTTCTGAGTTGGCTTTGGAGTGCGCCGGCTGTTACGGCGTTTTTGGTTTGGAGTTCCGCCTTCAGGCGGTTTCTATTTCCTCCTAACTTCCGCCTGTAGGCGGTACTCCAAACGATCCATAGCGACGTCGCGCCACGCTCGCCGCCGCACTCCAGGGCCTCGGATTATCGCTGGTGTTTTGCGATCACCATGCTCAAATGCTCGGCCATCGCAGGATCCAGGTCGTAGAGCTTCTGTTGTTGTTCCTGTGCTCTCTTCATATCGCCGAGCACGAGATAGCTAACCGCAAAGTTGTAGTAGAACGAGGCGTCTTTCGGAGAGAGGCTGATCGCTTTCTGATGGAGTGGGATCGCTTCGCGCCCGCGGCCGGATTTCGAAAGCGCTACTGCCAGGCTGTCATAAGCCAGTGGAAAATCCGGATGATCGCGTATCAGAATCCGGTAGACAAACTCAGCATATTTCAATTGCCCGAGACGATCGTAGGTCACTCCCATGTTGTATCGAGCTTTGACAAAACCACCATCCAGAGCGACCGCCTGTTGAAAGGCCTCGAGGGCGCGCGGGTATTGCTTTAGTTCGCCGAGTGCTTCGCCCAGATTGTTTTGCGCTGCGGCTGAGTTCGCGTCCAGTGCCAGCGACCGGCGAAATGAGTCGGCGGCCTGATCGTACTTACCCAAGGTCATACATATGTTGCCGGCGTTGAGGAGTGCGGCCGCCGCGATTCCGGGTGAGCCTTTCGCCACCACGGCGATTGTCTCGTAGGCCTTAATCGCGTCCTGGTGGCGACCCTGTTGTTGAGCGACCTGGGCCACGCGGGTCAGTCTTTGGGCCTCCTTAACGGCATCGCCGGAGTTTTGGGCCGGTGCTGAAGCAAATGCGCAAAGCAGCGCCAGGCAGCCAGGTAAGATTCGTGTGGTCAGTCGCGGCATACCAGCTTCATTTATCAGGAACCGTCCGTTTGTTGTGCGCGGTGACTTTGCCCTTAAATAAAAAAGGGGTAATCGGCCGAAAAATCTGGGAATCTTTCGGGATTAGTTGTATTAATGTACCCGTAAATCTCAGTATTTGTGTAAGGACAAGGAGGCGTCCTCAATGACCAGAATCTTTCTCTTGCTCCTGGTTGCTCTGATGTGCGCACCGGCGGCGTTTTCACAGAACAAAGACTACTCGTACTATGAGTTCTACGTCGGCTATGCCTACGAGCGGGTGGACAACAACGCTGACGCCTTCGACAAGAATGGCAGGGCGAAAATTAATGGTGCTACAGTCAACTTCGTTTCCGAGAAGCGGGGCTATAACGGTTTCCAGGCGGAGTTCAACCAGAACGTGACCCGGAACATCGGAATCGTGACCAGCTTTAGCGGCACCTACAATACCTCGAACTATGCAGATATCAATTCGGGTAAAACCTACCATGCCAGCGTCCAGCGTTACGACTTAATGGTCGGCCCGCGTTACAACTGGCGCACTGACAGCGTGACACCGTTCGTCCACGGGCTGTTCGGCATTTCGCATGTCCGGGCCGCCTTTGACGATCGCACCAGGAGCGACACCGCGTTTGCCATGGCCCTCGGCGGCGGCCTGGACGTGCACGCGGGAGAGCACGTCGACATACGCGTTATTCAGGTCGATTATTTGCCGACTTTCTTTAACGGCAAGCGGCAGGACGGCGTTCGCGCCGGGGCGGGTATCAAGATTAAGTAGTCAAAGGCTCAGCCGCATGAAGGCACAAGAGGCGCAAAGAGAGAGTCGCGGGATTTCCCTTTTGCGCTTCTTGTGCCTTTTCGCTGCTAACTGGTTTTCGCCATCTCGATAAATTGCGCAGCCAGCTTGGGTCCGACGCCTTCGTCTTCATGCTTGAAAAAGACGAAGGCGTCCTTCCATTTCTGTTCTCGCACGCGCTTCAGCCACTCAATCAGATCGGTTTCCTCGTACGACGTCCGCCGCAGACGCAGGTAACCCCACTTTGCCGTACCCGTGATTCCGGTGAGCGGCTTTTCATCGGTGTCGGAAACCACCAAGGCACAGTCACGCTCGCGCAGCAAACCGAACACTTCATCGTCGAACCAGGTCTCGTGGCGGAATTCAAAAGCTGTGCGCACATCCAGCGGGAGAAGATCGAGAAATCTTTTGAGTCGCTCAGAGTCTTTTTTCATGTTCGGCGGAAGCTGAAACAGTACGACGCCCAAACGCTCTTCCAACAACGCGGCGGTCTCCAGCAGATATTTCGTTTCGTCCGCGACGTTATTCAGCCGCTTGATGTGCGTGATGCGTTGGGTGGCTTTGATGGAAAAGCGAAAGCGCGCCGGCACCTGGGCCTTCCAGTTTTCGATCATGCTCGCTTGCGGCAGGCGATAGAAAGTATTGTTGATTTCGACCGCAGGCAGACGCCGCGAGTAATACGAGAGCATTTCCTTCGCCGGCAAATCTTCCGGATAAAAGTTGCCCTTCCACTCTTTGTAGCTGTAGCCGCTGGTGCCGACGTGAAGTTTCATTTGTTCCTCACGAAATCGCTCGCGCAATCAGAAACGCCGCGCCGGCGGCCACGCTGCCAATCAAAGCCGTTTGCAGCGCGCTGCGCAGCGGACGCGTGCCGGTGTAACGTCCTTTGATAAAGCCAAAGACCAACAGCGCGAGCAGAGTCACGGCGACCGAGAATAACAACGAAGTCCCAACACTCATCTGTTTGACGTAACCGGCCACGATGTAAGGAGCGAGCGGAATCAATCCGCCCGCCACATAAGCCAATGCGATCGTGAACGCGCTGACAAAGGCGCGCTTCGGATCCGGTTTTTCCAGGCCCAGCTCAAAGCGCATCATAAAGTCGACCCACTTCTTCGGATGCTTTGCCAGGGCCTCGACGATTGGGGTGCTTTCTTCGTGGCTCAAACCGTAGGATTCAAACACCTGGGCGACCTCACGCATCTCTTCTTCGGGAATCTCGACCACTTCGCGCTTCTCGCGTTCATGTTCTTTGGCATAGTGTTCGGCATCGCTCTTGGCCGCGAGATAGCCGCCCAAGCCCATGGCAATCGAACCCGCCGCGATCTCTGCCAGCCCTGCGGTGACGATAATGCCGACCTGGTCAATGGCTCCGGTCAAGCCCGCGGCCAGCGCAAAAGGTACAGTCAAACCATCCGACATGCCAATGACGACGTCGCGGACCGTCTCGCCTGCAGTGAAGTGACGCTCGATGTGACGAGTTTGCGGCATTGCGAATTCCTCCGGAAGCTCAAGTTGGTGTCTCCCTAATTCCAAACTACGACCGCGATAAACTTCTTTCTTCTTGAAAAAGACCGCGAGGTTCTCGCAAAAGAGCGCGAAGAAATATCTCCTTTCGCTTCGCAATCTCCCTGGCGTACACTTAGGCTCTCTGCAAGCTTACACACTAACCAAGGCAAGTCGTTGTTGTTCTAAAACTTGCCTAACAATACCAGCACTCCAATGACGATGAAGCTCGCACCTGCCCCACGCTTGATCCATACAAGCGGCAAGTATTGGCTCAAGGCGCTTCCGACCACCACGCCGATAGCGGAAACTGCGACCAGCGCCAACGAGGCGGCAAGGAAAACTTCCCACGGCCGTTTCTTCTCCGCGGCCATGGTCATGGCGGCAATCTGGGTCTTGTCCCCCATCTCCGCCAAAAAAATTACGCCGAAGGTTGTCAGCAGCACGCGCCAGTCCATCGTCGTCACTCCTCGTTACTTCGTTTATTGTTGATTGCGCAATTCATGTAAGGCACAATTGCGCATCTGTCAACATATTCGTGTCGGCCGTTGAGAGAGCTTCCCACATGGTAGAACCCACCAAAGAATTCATCGGGACCGAGCGCTTCATCCTGCGCCGTCGGCTGGGCGCGGGCGGCATGGGCGTGGTGTACGAAGCGCACGATCGCGAGATGGACAAAATCGTCGCCCTCAAGACACTGACCCGCGCAGAGGCCGCGCACATCTATCGCTTCAAGAGAGAGTTTCGCACGCTCGCGGATGTTTCGCATCCCAATCTGGTCGCGCTGTATGAACTAACGTCCGAGGGCCGGCACTGGTTCTTCACTATGGAACTGGTTAAGGGCGTGACTTTCATTCAATACGTCCGGCCCCAGGCGGACGATTGGCTCCCCGACTCGATGGATAACACTCTGACCGGCCCGCGTCCACGATTGGTCAGCGGCACCGACTCAGAAGCTGAAACCGAAGTCTTCGACAGTTCGCACATCTCTCTCGAGTCCGGTGAAATGGCTCTCCTTGATGATGCGCCGTCGTTTGTGGCTTCGGGCTCCAAACTCGATGAACCGCGATTGCGATCGGCGCTGCGGCAACTCGCCGAAGGCGTTAACCGTCTGCACGAGATGGGCAAGCTGCACCGCGACATCAAACCTTCCAACGTTCTGGTGAACGAAGAGGGCCGCGTGGTGCTGCTCGATTTTGGATTGGTTGAGGACATCGAACCAGAGCTGCACGAGACGTTGCTGGCAGGCACACCCGACTATATGTCCCCTGAGCAAGGCGCACAGATGGCGATTTCGAAGGCCAGTGATTGGTATAGCGTGGGCGTGATTCTTTATCAGGCGTTGACCGGGCGCCTGCCGTTCAAGGGCCGTTTCTTCGAAGTCATGATGCGCAAGCAGACGCGCGATCCAATTCAACCGATAGAAATCAATACAGATGCACCGCGCGATCTGAACCAACTGTGCATGAAGCTGTTGCGGCGCGACGCCGAAGCGCGACCCACGGGGCGTGAGGTGTTGCGCGCCCTGGGCACCCGCACGACGGGGGCTTTGTCGGCATCTTTCCTCAGGACGACCGCTGATAGTGCGTTCATTGGACGCGAACGCCTGCTTGCTGAATTGCACGATGCATTTTCCGCCACTCGCGAAGGCGAAACCGTCGCAGTGTACGTTCACGGCCGCTCGGGAATGGGTAAGTCGGCGCTGGTGCGGACGTTTCTCGATCGGCTCAAGGAGCAAAAGCACAAGACAATCGTGTTGCAGGGACGCTGTTACGAACGCGAGTCGGTTCCTTACAAAGCGCTCGACGGAGTTGTTGACAGTTTGAGCAAGCATCTCGCCTCGATGCGTCATGGCCGGGCCGAAGCCCTCATGCCCCGCAATTCGCTGGCGCTGGCGCGCGTGTTTCCGGTGATGTTGCAAGTTGACGCGATCTTCAATGCACGTTCTGCGCGGCCGGAGACGATCGATTTGTTCACCTTGCGGCGCCAGGCCTTTGGCGCGCTGCGAGAGTTACTGGGACGCATCGCGAATCGCCAGCCGCTGGTGATCCATATCGACGACCTGCAATGGGCCGACGCCGACAGCACTTTTCTGCTGGAGGATCTGTTGCGGCCTCCGGACGCGCCAAAGCTGCTGCTGGTAGCGAGCTTTCGGACGGAAGACGTCGAATCGAAGCCGTTCCTTAAGCAACTCCTGCAGCAAACCGGCACCGACACCTGTCGTGAACTTTTCGTGGGCCCGCTGCCGGCCGGTGAGGCGCGAGAGCTGACGCGTTCGCTTTTTGCTTCCGTAGGAATTTCCAGCGACCCGTTTGTTGAATCGATTGTGCATGAAGCCGGAGGCAGTCCTTTCCTGCTCGAACAACTGACGTACTACGGGATGATGAACGAACGCGCGGCCAAGGCGGGCATCACGCTCGCCACGATGCTGGACGAGCGCATCAGGCAATTGCCGTCCGGGTCGCGCCAGTTCCTCGACACGCTCGCCGTCGCCCGGCGGCCGGTCAACCAGGACGTTGCGGTCAGCGCAGCAGGACTGCAGGACGACGCTTTGAAAATATTGAGCGCTCTGCGGACAGCACAGTTTGTCCGCAGTGGCGGCATGGGTTACGGCGTGGAGATATATCACGATCGCATTGGCGAGACGCTGGCGTCTTCGCTCGCCGACGACGAGCGGCGTCAGATTCATCGTCGGTTGGCCCAGGCCCTCGAGGCCCGCGGTCTGGACGATCCCGAAGCGCTTTATGAAGACTATCTCGGCGCCGGCGAAGAAGATCGCGCGGCCGTTCATGCCGAAGCTGCCGCACGCAAGGCGGCGAGCGCGTTGGCCTTTGATCGGGCGGCGTTGTATTACCGGCGGGCTATTGATTTGCGGCCTGGCTCCGCAAATATGGTTGATCTGAAGATCAGCCTCGGCGATGCCTTGGCAAATGCGGGTCGTCCGGCCGAAGCCGCCAGGGAATTTCTCGATGCCGCGAAAGCCACCGGATCGCATCGGTCGCTCGAATTGCAACAACGCGCCGCTGCGCAGTTGCTGACGGGCGGCCACATCGAAGAAGGCCTGGAAGTTTTTCGCGTCGTTTTGGAAACGGCCGGATTCAAACTGGCCAATGGACCCAAGCGGGCGCTGCTATCATTGGCTCTTCGCCGCTTGTGGATTCGCATACGCGGACTCGAATTCACTGAGCGAGAGGCGAGCAGCATCCCTGAGGCTGACCTGTTTCGCATCGACATCTGTAGGTCTGTGGCGGCTGGTTTAGGCATGGTGGACCTCATTCGCGGCGCGGACTTTCAAAGCCGGCATCTGTTGTTGGCACTTCGCGCCGGCGAAGTCTACCGCGTCGCGCGAGCCATGGCTTTCGAAGCAACGCAAACAGCCGCCAGAGGAGGCCCGGCAGAGCGCGTAAACCAACTAATGGAGCGCACTGAAGCACTGGCGCAACGTGCCGCAAATCCGCACGCGCTCGGTCTGGCAATCTGGGCGCGGGGGTTGGGTGCTTATCTGGTCGGACACTGGAAAAAATCCGCGGAACTCTGCGAGCGCGCGGCAGAAGTCTTGCGCGATCAATGCACCGGCGTGACCTGGGAATTGACGATCGCGAATCGCTTCATGCTCAGCTCTCTGATGTTCCTGGGCGAAATGGTTGAAGTGTCGCGCCGCGTGCCGCAACTGCTTTCGGCAGCGCTGGAACAGGGGAACCTTTTCGCCGCGACTGACCTGCGCACGCGCATGAACCCGATCTGGTTGGCGGCCGACGATCCGGATCGCGCGCGCGACGAAGTGATCGCAGCGCTGACCACCTGGCCGCGCAAAGGTTTCCATTTGCAGCATTACAGTTCGCTGGTGGCCCTGGCACAAATCGAGCTTTACACCGGCGATTACGAAGTTGCCTGGAAACATATCGAAGGGCAAGTCAAGCCTCTGGAAAAATCCATGCTGCTGCGCATTCAGGGACTGCGGATCGAGGCCATGTACCTGCGTGCGCGTCTGGCCCTGGCCAGCGCTGCCGGGAGCGAGCGAGAGCGACGCTTGCGAATCGCTGAGAGTTTGGCAAAAAGCATCGCCAGGGAGAATATGCCATGGTCGAATCCGCTGGGGAACCTGATTCTTGCCGGCTTGGCCAAACGACGCGGGGATGATTCGCGGGCTGCGGCTCTGGCTTCTCAAGCTGTAGAAGGTTTCGAAGCGTCCGATATGAAGTTATATGCTGCGGCGGCGCGCCGACGGCTGGGAGAAATACTTGGCGGTGACGGTGGCGGCGAGATGGTCAAGCAAGCAGATGACTGGATGAGCAAGCAAGAGATCAAGAACCCGGCGGCGGTGACAAATTTGATGGCTCCCGGCTTTGCTGAACCGCCTGGGGTATAGAACCGCTTGCAGTAGCACCGGTGAGGATTGCCTGCGTTAGCGTGAGACAAACAGTATGGATCAGTTAAAGACTCTAACCTACCAAACGACCGGCCGCATTGCGCGCATCACTTTGAACCGGCCTGAGCGCGGCAATGGCATCACGCTGGACATGCCGGCGGAAATCGCGGCCTGCGTAGAGCGCGCGAATCTTGACCCGGATGTCTCAGTCATAGCGCTGGCCGGCAATGGCAAAGGCTTCTGTGGCGGTTATGATCTGGTGCTCGCAGCCGAACATGGATTTTTGGACGACGCGGGCTCAACCGCGCCGGAGGGTTCACCACTAGACCCGCGCACACAACTCTCCAATCATGATCCCGTTGGCACGTGGGATCCACTGATCGATTACGCGATGATGAGCCGCAACGTGCGCGGCTTTATGAGTCTCTTCTTCAGCGAGAAGCCCGTCGTATGCAAAGTTCATCGTTTCTGCGTAGCCGGCGGCACGGACATGGCCCTGTGCTCAGACCTTTTGCTTATTGAAGATAAAGCGACGATTGGCTATCCGCCAGCGCGTGTCTGGGGAGTGCCGACCACCGCTCTCTGGGTGCATCGAATCGGCGCGGAGAAGACCAAGCGGCTGCTTTTCACCGGCGACAGCCTTTCCGGCGAGCAGGCCGTCGAGTGGGGCCTGGCGATCGAAGCTCCCAGCGCCGACAAGCTTGACGAGCGCTTTGAGTATTTGCTCGAGCGCATTGCGCGCGTTCCCGTGAATCAACTAATGATGATGAAATTGATGATCAATCAAACGCTGATGGCGCAAGGTTTGTATCAGTCGCAAATGCTCGGCACTATTTTCGACGGGATTGCGCGTCACACGAAAGAAGGTTATGAGTTTCAGCGCCGCGCTGCCGAGGCCGGTTTTAAGCAAGCGGTGCAGGAACGCGACGGGCCCTTTGCAGATCCGAGCTTTGAATAACTAAGTTCGCTCATCCCAAATATCGAACAACTTCCGAAACGAAACATGATCTTCAAAAGTCCTTACCCTGATATTGAAATTCCGGATGTTTCAGTCGTCTCTTTCATCCTCGAACGTGCGGCGCAATTTGCCGCCAAGCCGGCGCTGATTGATGGCAGCAGCGGGCGCATCTTCACTTACGAACAGTTGGTAAGTGCGATAGATCGAACGGCCGCGGGCTTGGCTGCGCGCGGCTTTCGGAAAGGCGACGTGCTGGCAATTCACTGTCTCAACGCCCCCGAGTACGCCGTTGCTTTTCTCGCCATAGCGAAACTCGGCGGCGCCTCCACCATGATTTCGCCGCTCTTCAACGAGACTGAACTGACTGCGCAACTGAAAGACAGCGGCGCCGCGTATCTGCTGACCAATTCGCAATTCGCCGCAAACGCCCTGGCCGCCGCGCGCGCCGCGAACCTGCACGAAGTATTCGTGTTGGGCGAAACGGATGGGGCGGAGGGCGCAACCTCTTTCTCGTCCTTGTTGAATACCAAAGGCCAGGCACCGGAGATCAAAATAAATCCGCGGGAAGATATCGTGGCCTTGCCTTATTCGAGCGGGACCACGGGTTTGCCCAAGGGCGTGATGCTGACCCACTACAATCTGGTCGCGATGCTCTGTCAAATGGAGAAGGCGGAGGTGCTTCACAGCACAGACAAGACGATCTGTGTAGTGCCCTGCTATCACGTCTACGGATTTCACGTTGTCATCAATCTGGCCTTGCGGACGGGGGCCACAGTAGTCACTTTGCCGCGGTTCGATTTTGAAGAATTCCTGCAGGCCCTGCAAAGCCATGAGATCAATATTTTGCCGGTAGTCCCACCAATAGTTCTCGGTTTGTCGCGGAACCCTTTGGTCGATCGCTTCGATCTTTCAAAACTGGAGACGCTGCATTGCGGCGCGGCGCCTCTGTCGGTCGAAGTGGCCAATGCTGCCGGCGAGCGACTCGGCGTGCGCATCAGTCATGGTTACGGAATGACCGAGCTAAGCCCGCTTTCACATCTCACTTATTCCGGGAACAATAAGGACAAACCAGGATCGGTGGGTTATTGCCTGCCCAATACGACTTGCAAGATCGTCGGTCTGGAAAACCGGGTCGAGCTGGGACCGGGTGAAGAAGGTGAAGTCTTCGTTCGCGGACCGCAGGTCATGAAGGGTTATCTGGGCCAACCCGAAGCAACGGTGGAGATCATCGACGGCGATGGGTGGCTCCATACGGGCGATGTGGGCTATGCGGATGAAGATGGCGCGCTCTTTATAGTGGATCGTCTGAAAGAACTGATCAAATACAAAGGTCGCCAGATCGCGCCCGCTGAGTTGGAAGCTGTGCTCCTATCACATCCGTCGATCGCTGACGCCGCGGTAATTCCCAGCCCGGACGAATTTGCCGGCGAGGTTCCCATAGCTTTTGTGGTGCTAAAAGAAAATGCTTCGTGCGCCGAGATAATGGAGTTCGTATCGGAACGCGTCGCCGCTTACAAGAAAATCCGGCGGGTGGAATTCGTCGATCACATTCCGAAAAATCCTGCCGGCAAGATCCTGCGGCGGGTCCTGGCCCAACGCGTGCGAGAGCAGATCAGGCGTAGCTGAGAGGGGGCGCCGGTAAAGATAGCGACTATCGGCGGAGTGTGGAGACAAACAACGAAGATTAAGAAAGTTACCTGGCGGCCATTCAGTCGTTTGGTGAGTCGCCTTTGCGGTCGAGCCTCGACACCGCTGAGGGGTTCGGACATTCGGGGGGCCTCTTGGGTTTCAGGTAACGTCTAAGCAAACGCGACGGCGCGTTGTTTCACTTGCGCAGGGCTGCTCCTCAGCAATCCCGAATCGATCAACTCGTTCGCGAGATTGCCGCTTCTATCAGTCACCATCGTCGGTTGAAAGTGGTTCCGGAAACGCGAGTCGACGCGAAACGCCGGCGTATACGTCTGGTCGGCCGGCTCCGTCGTGCTCACATAGGTGCGGGTGCGGCCTTTCTTCATCCAACCAAAGGCCGTCGTTGACGTCATCAGAGTATGCGCTGAAAGCAAGAGCCCCTGTTCAAATCCAATCGACATTTGCAGAGGGTTGAGTTTCGATCGATAGAGATTGAAGAACCGAATTGAATGCTTGATTACGCGACTGCGCAGACCGCGGAACTGTTCGACGCCGCGCACGAATTCGACTGCCTGGTCAATCGGGTCGAGCGTCTTTTGAACGATCGTAATACCGTCCATGTCGCGCAGTTTCGTGTCCGGTAAAATGGTCCGATTGTTGAGACATTCGGTAAAGTACGGTGTGCCCAGAATCGGAATTGCGAGCGTGACAAACGCCGGCAACGTGATTTCAGGCGTGCCGGTAATGAACTCCAGCTCCCGCCGCACATCCGCAATCGTGCGCGTGCTGATATCCAGCATCAAGCCGTAACAAAAGATTATGCCGGCGTTCAGGCATCGACTAATCATCTCAACCTGCGGCGCGGAAGTGTTCTGAAGCTTATGGAAAGTTCGCAGCCAACCGGAATCGAAAGACTCGACGCCGCTGAAAAGCAGCTCGCATCCGGACTCTTTAGCGAGCGTCAAATTCTCCTGCTGGCTAAAGAAGTCATTGGTCACCAGCGCGGCCCAGTTGCGGAACTGACCCGCTGCGCGCAGCTCTTTTATCAGATCGATTCGCCGGCGAAAGTGTTCGCGATCATTCCCATAAAAGTTATTGTCGACGAAAAGCAGCTTCCGCCTTTTTCCGGCGGCCAGGATCTGCTGCCGAATGCTCTCGAGGTCATAGGTTTGATAAGCCCGGCCCTCGCCCGTGAGCGAGCAAAACGAACAATGAAAGTTGCAATACCGCGTGGTCTCGACATGAGTGACAAACTTGATCCAGTAAGCCAGATCGAAACGCGGAAGCATTTGAGCGGCCGCATGAGCTTCGCCCCACGCGTCGGTGATCACTTCGCGAAGTTCTTCAATATCCCCGAGACAACTGTAGTCAAAAAACTTTTCCGACAGCAGCGGCAGCGCGCGTACTGCCGGCCCGCCGGCAACCGCGATCACTTTTGGGTTCTTCGTGCGCGCATATGCCGTCAGGTGCAGCATGCGGTCGAAGCAGTGCGTTAGCCCCGTAAGCACGAGCATGTCGGGCCAGCCGAGGAGTGACTCGTCTTCGAGCGGGCCGCTCGACAATTCGTCATAACAGCGCACCTCGCACAGTTCGCGCGCGAAGGCGCCCGCGAGAAAAACTGGAGCAACGGTCTGCGGAAATTTTGTCGGGCGACGGATGGGTTCGCGGGAATAGTCGAAATAGCAGTTAACGACCAGGACGCGCTTGCGCGGTGAAAAAGATCTGGGGATCTGAATCGGGGTCAATTCCGACATGGGGAGCTAACCCTAGCGTGTGGCAAACACCGGTTCGCGCGTGAGTTGAATCGGTGGCATGAAAGTATCTTGGCCCTTGATGCGGACACTCGAGGTCCAGTCGTTCTCCAGCAAACCTTCGCGCCGCAATTGGCGAATCCGGTCCGGCGGCAGCGACGGCAGGGCACGCAATTCAGCGAAGGGTGGCGGCATCGCGCCCAAAAGGCGCTCAGGGCGATGCAACTCGATGCGCTTCTTCCGGTGCGGAAAGATATAGCGGACGCCTTCAGCCAGACCGTGCGATGGATGGGTGAGCGCGGTTGAGCCTTCGGTATAGCAACCGACATGACAGCGCGAGTCACAGTAGGGAACGATGCCGTACTTCTTCTCGCCGATCTCCATGGCCTTGTAATAGTCGCCGATCTCCAGGAGGTTTCCGGCCACCATATTCAGAGGCGCGCAGGGATAGAAGATGTTGCCGTCCGGATAAACTATCGGGTGGGTCGTGGGATAACATTCGAAGCGCTTGAAATCCCTGATGGTGCGCAGGACTTCCATGTTGCCATAGACGCGCGCGCCTTTGCGCTTGGCCCGCGCGACTTCATCAATCAATTGTTGCCAGCGCGGATTATCAACCAGGCCCGGACACGGATACTTGCCGACGATGTAGGGCATCGGCGTCCAATAGAAATCATTTTCGAGACAGAACTCAAAGACGTCCCACGCGTCGTCAATGGTTTCCGGGAAGATCACGGAGTTGATGATGAAGTCGAACTTCAGTTTGTGTTCACGGCGATACTCTTTCGCCAGTTCGATGTTTTGCTTGACGCGACTGGTCTGTCCGCTGTTGCGGAGATTTATTAAGTCGTCGCTGCGGGCATTGTCCGGAGAGTCCAGACTAATCACCAGATAATCAATATGGTGCAAAACCGATAAATGCCGATCGATCAGGTAAGCATTGGTGTTGAAGCTAACCGGACAGAAACCCAGGCGTCCGATGTTCGCGAAGATCTCGTCGATGTCTCTGCGTACTGTCGGCTCGCCGCCGGTGATATTCAGACCCGGCGAGGCGCGGCGCAAGATCTCGAGCACTTCAATTGTTTTGGCCGTCTCCAGCCGCTGCTCGGCAATGTCCGGGTACATGTTGCCGGATCCGTCATCGCAATAGGTGCAGCGAAAGTTGCACTTCATCGTGACGTAAAAGCCGGCCATCATCGGCTTGACGAGCTTCTTGTTCTCTCCGCGGCCGTAATGGGCCTGGAGCACGTTGCCGAAGAATCTGAAAATGAACTGATAGGGAACTCGGCGCATTGGGATCCTTTTCGGTAACTCTGCCTCGGCCTAGAGTGAAAAGCAAAGAGCGTTACTGGCCTGAAAGTGGCGGCTATTGTGGACTGGCCCGGGCTTCTAGTCAATCGTTTTCCAACTTTGGTAGTGCTCCGTTAGTGTGTTGCTGGCGGACGGACTCCTCCAAGCATATAATCTCGCGCCATGGAAGCCCTTCTAAACAAGCTATTACAGGAGGGCGCTGTGGTTAATCAAGCGCCGCTCCTATCTTTGTTTGTTTGGGCACTTGGATTGGCGGTGATTTACCTAGTCGTTAGGCGCTCATTCCGAGAACGGCTGAAAGATAGAGACGAAACCATCACCTTCCTTCAAAAAAGAGTAGACATCCTCAGCCAACCTATTCCAACAGAATCTCAGACACAGGACACTAACCAGAAGCTGTTACCACCCGTATTGAAATTGATGCACTTTGCCTTTGATGATGTAGAGAAAAATGAGTCGGGAGTTTACGCGCGGGTTGGTAAAGAATTTACGACCTCCTCCTATAAAGCCGCCATCTTAGATTTTTCTCTTGATCCGATTAGTGGCGCTGCGCCCTGGGCCGAGGCGCAAGCGCAGATCCGTTTTAAAGACGCGAGCAATCATCCCACGCGAGTTAGTGATCCAATATGGTTAGGGCGTGACAAACCTAAAGTGCCCTTTAGATACGGCGAAACGCAGTCACTCGTTGTTACGGTTTGCTTTCCCGGCGAGGACTTTAGTACGTATGAACATCAACGCCGTCGCGAGCAACCGTTGGAGAGGGCATTGCAGGGCGAGGTGATTCGCGTTGAGGTAGGGTTAGTTGCTGAGTATATGAGCGACCCACAATCAAGTGTGAGTTGGTATTTCAAGTTGAGCAAAGGAACAGACCCAACAATCGAAATGATCACGCGCGAAGAGTTTGAAGTAGAAGCTGTCTCAAATAATTAGTAAATCTCTCAACGTCAAACCGGTGTTTGTGATTCCCGCTTCCATCGTTGCTGGAGTACATCGCAAATCTTTGGGATGTCGATACTATGAATCAGCAAACCGATTTCGAGGACCACCAATAGCAACACGGCTAATAGAGCACTACCCGATCTTTGGCGGTGCTCCATTTGTGTGTTGCTAAACTACGGTAGGCTAGCTTTGTGGTGGTGGCTCTGGCGGCGCAGTTGCTGGAGTTGGCGACGATTTTCCTCCAGTCAGACTTCGGAAATCTCCTAGGACGGACTCTGCTGCAGTAATGGCCTCGTCGTGTTCCTCAAGTTCTTCGCTGGCTAATTCGTGAGCGTTAAAATCCTTTCCTTGCCTTTCCAAAACCATTATTTGCTTCGGGTCTGCTACGCCGCCAGGGTTTGTCTCAATTGCGTGTCGGAGAGTCCACAGGGTAGAAAATATGCCCATTTCAAGAGTTGGGAGTGAGTTAGGCCAAAACACCTTGCGAATAAATGCAAGAAAGGGATCAGCGGTGGGCTGCCCGCTTCCTATGGAGACGAACGGCAAATCGTCCGTCGCTTCTTCTGGCGCTCCCTGTTGATCAAACTGGAAAAGGCCGAACTTTCTGTCTAGCGGCATCGCGACAACGGAATGGGACAGTGCGCTTAGTAATGCGACCTGGCCAATGAGGTCTTTAGCGGCTGTGGCCGCTTGTAGCTCACCGTAAATATCAGGCCAGATAGCTTGCCTGATGATGGTCATTCCGTCTACTGAGTTCTTACCAGACAACTTGTTCTGAGAAAACAGATCGCTGATTCGCCCGTTGATCCTTTGACCTAATCCCACTGGGCCCGATACGCCAACTATGATTCTGTTTGAGAGGATATTAAGTTTTCGCGCGTTCTGCCGGATGGTTTGTTGGCCCATAGCGCCAAGAGTAGCCGCGCCGTCTGCGCCGACAACAACTCCATCCGAACATTTTACGCCGACGATGAGAGTCACGTCTTTTTAGAAGCTGAAAACGCTATTCGCCTTCATATCGGGATAGCGGGTATAGATCGCTCGAACTAATTCCGCGAAACTAAGTCCCTGAACCCATGCGACAACGTTCCGCAAATGCTTAATAGCACGTGGTGGCGCTTGACCCTCTAATTGGCTCGCCAGTTCTGAGCCTTCTGGCGTGATGTTATAGACAGTATATCTCCCAGTCGGTTTAGTAATGTTCACGAAGTTTTGTGAAGCAAGCCGACGGGCATCCTCGTAGACAGCAGAATCGAAGGGGCCATAGTTGTAAGGAACGAATTTGTAAAACGGCTTGCCGATTTCCTTTGGCACACCACGCTCCAAAAGAAAGAGCACTTTTTGAAGTTGCACGGCAGAAAGACCCTGCCCATTGGCGTAGCTAATCGCCAAGAGAGTCCAGTCTTGTCTTTTCATTACGCACATCCTTCCGCTGTTTCAGGGGTGAAACATCCTTCGGTAGTGTACATCAACAACCTTCATTGAACATAGGCCGATGCTCCACTCTAACCGCTCAGTCAAGTAACGATCTTTATCAAAGTCACCCGTTTGTGGCTTTCAGTTCGCGGCGATGCTAGCATGAGCGGCCTGATATTATCTTCGCGGATTGGCTGATACTTCTCGGACATGCAACCCCTTCTTGCATCACTCTTTGACCAGACCGAACGCCAACCGTTGAGCGTGTCGGAATTGACCGGCATGATTCGGGGCGAGTTGGAGAGGCGATTCTCTTCCGTTTGGGTCGAGGGCGAGATTTCCAACTTTCGCGCGCACGGTTCGGGACACTGGTACTTCACGCTGAAGGACGAGTTCGCGCAACTGCGCGCCGCGTGTTATCGCAGCAGCAACCAGCGCATACGTTTTCGTCCCGAGGATGGTCTGCAAGTGCGCGCCCGCGGCCGTTTGAGCCTGTACGAGCCGAAAGGCGAGTATCAACTTATCGTCGAAGCACTTGAGCCGGTCGGCGCGGGCGCCCTGCAATTAGCCTTCGAACAAACGAAAGCGCGTCTGCAGACAGAAGGGTTGTTTGCCGCAGGATTGAAACGCGCGATTCCCATGCTGCCGCGGCGCGTCGGCGTGATCACTTCGCCGAGCGGCGCCGCCATTCGCGACATCCTCCACGTCATCTCGCGGCGTACGCGTACAGTTCACGTGCTGTTCACATCCGCCCGAGTGCAGGGCGAAGGCGCGGCGCAGGAGATCGTGCGCGCGATCAAGTTTCTCAACGACTTTCACGCGCGCGCCATACGAGAGGGAAGCCTCGATGACGGGATCGATGTAATGATCGTAGGGCGCGGCGGTGGATCCATAGAAGACCTCTGGGCCTTTAATGAAGAAGCGGTGGCCCGCGCAATACGATCCTCCACCATCCCGGTAATTTCGGCAGTCGGCCACGAAACAGATTTCACCATCGCCGACTTTGTGGCCGACATGCGCGCACCCACGCCCTCAGCCGCGGCTGAGATTGTCGCGGCGCACGAAGCTCAGTTATGCTCGCTGCTCGCCACGTTGACAACCAATCTGGCGCGCTCAATTCGGTTCCGAATCGCCGGCTCGCGCACTGAAGTGCAAGAGCTGGCGCTGTCGCCGGCGTTCGATGCAGTCGCGGCGCGTCTGCGCGAAGCGATGGCCGCGACAGACGACGCCGAACATCGGCTGCAGACCGCGATCACCAGCGTGATGCAGCGTGCCCAGCGCCGCTTTGGCGCAGCGGCGCACAGCTTATCGCCGGCCCAGCTCCGTTCCGTAGTGCTGGCTGCGCGCGCGCGTTTTGAATCGCTCAAGAAGGCGCGCGATGCGGGCATCGCAACCCGGGTGGAGACAGCGAAGCAGCAACTCGGGATGGCGGCGGCCGCGCTTGATGCGATGTCGCCGTTAAAGGTCCTTGAGCGTGGCTATGCGATTGCGCACGACGCACAGGGCCATGTCGTACGCGAAGCGAGCGCGATGACTATCGGCGACGCTGTGCGTCTGCGTCTGTGGAAGGGCGCCCTCGATTGTCGCGTCGAAGGAACAGAGGACGAGTGAGATGAAACGCAACCGAATCGTTATCAATCTTGATGCCTTGCGCGGCCCCGCAGGTAAGAAAGGATCCCTGGCCCGTCCTCTGCTGATTATCGCAGCGGTGTTATTTTTTCTGGTCGGCGGCGCCGCCGTTGGCGGTTACCTGTGGTGGCGACATTACCAGGGCGGCCCGGCGTATTCGTTGGCAGTCCTGGTAGACGCATCGCAGCGCGACGACAATGCGACGGTGGACAGCATCCTGGACATCGACAAGGTCAGCGAGGATCTTGTCTCGCAGGTTCGCGAGCGCAATGCCGGGTCTTCGTCATTGATTCCCTCGGACTGGTCCGCTAAGGCTGATTCAGCTCTGCTCTCACTCACGCCCAAGCTCAAAGAGACCGTGCATGACGAACTGGTGAAGGAACTGCACCGCCTGACCGAGCCCGCGGCCGGGAAACCTTTTATCGTGGTGGCCCTGGCAATTTCCGGCTTTGCAACCATCAAGGAAGAAAACAACGTAGCTCGGGCGGCGGTGAATATCAAAGACGAACAACTTCAGCTTACAATGCAGCCGGAAGCGGGACACTGGCGAATCACCGCGGTGCAGGATGACAAGCTGGCAACAATGATCGCGGACAGCGTAAAGAAAAATTTGCCGAAGACCACCGCCCCGCTCCAGGATGAGGTTCACAAGCAATTGGAAAAACTAAAGAAGCAGGTTAAGTAGCACAGACTTTCGGTCTGTGTTTCTTCTTCCCCTCCCTCTGGGAGGGGTTAGGGGAGGGCGCGAAGCGTGGCGCAGACAAGCCCCTCTTCCCGACCCTCTCCCAAGGGGAGAGGGCAAAAGACTAAAGAAGTCTAGGTTAACCAAATGAGCAACGCCAAGCCAAAGAATTTCGAGACGTCGCTGGAAGAACTCGAGCGCATCGTGCGCGAGTTGGAGCAGGGTGAACTCACGCTCGAGAAAAGCCTCGAGCTGTTTGAGCAGGGCGTGAAGCTTTCGCGCGAGTGCCAGGAGCGTCTGAATCAGGCCGAACGTCGCATAGAAATCCTGATGCGCGACAATCAGGGACGCGCCACCGTCCGCCCGTTCGATCCCGAGAGCGAGTTGAACGCCGGGAGTGATGAAGAGTAAAAGGGTATTGTTCGAAAACCGCGTGTCGGGCTCCGTAGAGCGCGGTAACATTACGGGATCATTGGTCTATAACTATCTCGTCCCTGTGGGACGACGTCGGCGTAATTTCCAAAGTTGTGACTGCTAAGACTTCCAATAACACTAGCGCAACCGACGCGAAGGAATTTCTTGCTTCGTGTCGCTCGCTGATTGATTCCGAACTCGATCGACTCATTCCCAAAGAATCCGCAGAGCCTGAGCGGGTGCACTCTGCTATCCGCTGGAGTTTGTTCGCCGGCGGCAAGCGATTTCGGCCCGGGCTCCTGCTCGCCACTGGCCGAACTTTTGGGGCCGACCACGACCATCTCCTGAGGACGGCCTGCGCACTGGAGATGATTCACACCTACTCGCTTATTCACGACGATTTGCCGGCGATGGATAACGACAAGCTGCGCCGCGGCCGGCCCACGTGTCACGTGAAGTTTGACGACGCCACGGCGATTCTGGCGGGCGACGCTCTACAGGCGCTGGCGTTTCAAACGATCGCTGAAGATGAGCGTTTGTCGTCCGCTCTTCGCGTGCAATTAATTGCTGAAATCTCGCGCGCCGCCGGAACACCTGACGGTATGGTCGCGGGACAGGCCCACGATCTGGATGCAGAATCCCGAGATGTTAGCGGCTCGGAACTGGAACTCATTCATCATCGAAAGACCGGAGCGCTGATTCGCGCGGCAGCGCGTTGCGGCGCGATCATTGCGGGCGCCGGATCGCGCGAACTCGAGGCCGTTACGGAGTACGCGATCAACCTCGGTCTGCAGTTTCAAATCACTGATGATCTGTTGGACGTAACCGCCACCGCGGAAGATTTGGGCAAGACACCGGGAAAGGACGCGCGTTCGCGCAAGGCTACTTATCCCGCGCTCTACGGCATCGAAGCGACCCACGCACAGCTTGAGGTCGTTCATCGCGCGGCGTGCAACGCACTTCAAAACATAAGCCAGCCCACGCAACTACTGCGTTCGATCGCTGATTTCAATCGTGAGCGACAGACGTGAGATTTCGAGTGCAGCGACTCGTCGCCGCTTTCGATTTGTTCGGAGTTCCGCCTTTAGGCGGTTAATGAAGAAATAATTATCAAGAAGTAAAAACCGCCTGAAGGCGGAACTCCAAACATCACGCCGCGTAACTCGCGTAGACGCTCTTCACCTTTTCCAGAAAATCGCGGCGGTCGATGAGGTAGTGAAGCTTGACTGGTTCGGTAATGATTACTTCGGGTTCGGGTAGTGCCGTTTTGCCCTTGCGGGATTTGGAAGATTTCTTTGCAGCTTTCTTAGTTGCTTTCTTCGTTGCCTTCTTTGGTTTCTTCGCAGGAAGAACCCGGTCGCTACCGCTCCCGGTTCTAACACTCGACCACTCATGCGTCGCAGCCAGATGATCGATTAATTTCTCGAACACCTCGCCCGGTTCGCGCTCAGTAATTCCAATCTGATCGAGATAGCCGCTGTAACGAAGACGGCGGATCAATTCCATCAGCGTCAGACGACCTTCGAGCGTCATTCCGCCGTGCGCGTGCGAGCGGCTGACGAGATACTGGATTAGCAGGGCCTCACCGTAAAGGCTGGGAGCCAGAAACAGGCGCGCGCCATCGCGCTCCCAGCCTTCGGTAATTCGACTGGAACGTCGTACCGCGCGCAGCTCATCAAAAACGTCGTCCCATTTTGTTTTTGGCTCGCGACGTTCCAGGTACATCCGCGTGGCGTCGAGCAGCCAGCTTTCATCATCGAGCTCAAGACTTTGACCCAGCGTGTCCAGCCATTCAAAAAACACTGCGCGCGAATCGGATTTCTTTTCCATCACCAGAAACTGATCCTCAGCCTTTGGCAGTTTCTTGAGCAGCGCGCGGCGCGGAGTATCGGTAGTCTTGCCGCCTTCGATGCAGTAAGTATCAAAGCGCGCCAGCCAGCGTTTCGCCGATTCACAGTACGGACAATGCGGATTCTTCTCTTCGCTGTCAAAATAAGGCCGGGTCGCTCCGCGGCTGGTCAATTCTTCGATCGTGGGCGTGTGGCGTTTGACTTCTGAGAAGGCGGTGCGGGGCGCGAGGCCGAGTTGTTTGGTAAAGATGTCGAAGATGCACGCCAGACAAACCAGCGTCGTGTATTCGGTGATGGTTCCGGGCGGGAACTCACTGAGATCCAACTCACGTTTGGCTTTGGGCGCCATATGGCGGATTTAACCACAAAGAGGGTGATTACAAAACCACGAGTGGGTGAGCAGGAAGTCAGTACCACCTGCGTGAGCGGGTGGGTCTAACCGGGCCAGATGTGACCCGCCCGCTTACGCAGGTGGTACTGACCTCACTTCGTCGAACCTTCACGCAATCGCGACCAGGGCCGGCTCGCTGTCCGTATGGCCCAGGGCAAGATCGAGTTCAGCGGCCACGTCGCCGGTGCCCGTTGACAGCCTTTTGAAATCGAAGAGGTCCGGATCCAGCAGTTGTGACGGCTTCACATTTCCCAGCGCGGTCAGCATCGAAGCGCGCACGTTGGGAATCTCTTTCTCGAGATCAGAAATCAAATTGATGATGCGCGCTCGCTTCAGGTTGGTTTGCGAGCCGCACAGATCGCAGGGAATGATCGGAAATTTTTCCTGCGCGGCGAACTCGGCAATATCGCTTTCGCGGCAATAGGCCAGCGGCCGAATGACAGTGTTGCGGCCATCGTCCGAACGCAGCACCGGAGGCATCGCTTTCAAGCTGCCGACATAAAAAAGATTCAACAGGAACGTCGCGATAATATCGTCCGCGTGATGCCCCAAGGCGATCTTGTCACAACCTTCCTCGACCGCGATGTTGTAGAGGATGCCGCGCCGCAGACGCGAACAAACCGCACAGAAGGTTTTGCCCTCGGGCACCAGACGCTTCACAACAGAATAGGTGTCGCGTTCGATGATGCGAAACGGCACGCCGCGATCGGTCAGGTAGTTTGGCAGAACGTCCGCAGGAAAATTCGGTTGTTTTTGATCGAGGTTAACTGCCAGCAGGTCGAATCTGACCGGCGCGCGCCCCTGCACGTCCAGCAGCAGATCGAGCAGGGTGTAGCTGTCCTTTCCCCCGGAGAGGCACAGCATGACCCGATCGCCATCTTCGATCATGCGAAAGTCTCCAATGGCTTCGCCCATGCGACGGAGTAACCTGGTTTTTGTTTTGCTCTCTGGGGACATTACTTGCTCATCAGCATGCCACGCAGTCACTGGCGCCGACAAGAAAGCTCGCTTGACGACGCGCCGCAGGGGGCGAATAATGCGCTTGTCGGAAGAACTCAGGCTCGCACGTCCTCCGCGTTTCCTGACCTAAACTCAGAGGTAATCGAATGAAATACCGAAAACTGAGGGTTTGCCTTTTGGTCGCCTGTTTGGCGTTATTGGCAATTCCGCTGGTTATCGCCCACAGCGCGGGCGGTCGCATCGAGGGCAAGGTCACCGATCCGAGAGGTGCGGTCGTTGTTGGAGCGACAATTACGGTGACCGACGCCGTCACTAACCAGACATACACCGCCGTCACCGATCAGCAGGGCCGCTACAAGATCGAAGGTCTGCCGGCCCAAACCTATACGCTCGTCGTGTCCGCGCCGGGTTTCAGCGATGCTCGCCGCGAGGCTGTCAAAGTCGTGGAGGGCGCGGTTGCGACTGTCGATCTAAAGCTCGAGATCGCGCCCGTCGAAGCTGCCGTCACCGTGACCGGTTTGAAACCCAACAGCGATCCCGTTTATCAGCAACTGCGGCAGATGGGAAGAACCGAGTCGGATTTTGCCGGCCCGTTCGCATCTGTCAATAGTCTGACCCTGCGGCGCGATGCGGCGGTTTTCACACTGCGTAGCGGCGAACTGTATTTTGCGCCGCCTATTGAGGGTCACGTCACTGCCGCAGTCTTTATCGGCGACGGCGAGTTGACATTGGTTCCACCGACAGCCATCGAGAAACACACCCTCTCGATCTTCATTAATGATGACAAGCTTACCGAGCAATTTTCCCGCTTAGTGGTTCGCTTCACCGATAATACCTTCGAGGAAATCAAAGCGTCGCCAAATGTGAAGATGGGAAGTGGTGGTTCACAGGCGGCGAAGGCCCGAGACTTTTATCGTGACAACCAGCAACTGCTGCGAAAAGAACTCCGCGACAATAACGAGTTGCGCACGTTGACCGACATTTACGCGCCGCAACGCCCCGGCTTCTTTGCGGCTTTCATTGCCGGAAAGAAACACAGCAAGCTGATTTTCCTGCTCGATCCTCTGGGAATTCCTCAGGTCTCGCCGGAAGAAGTCGCAATGTTCAGCTATGGCGAGACTGACGGTGGCATCTGGAGCGCGTTTCACCTGGCCGAGGAGTACGCCAAAGGCACCGCCGCGAGTTCAGAGGACCATCGCCTTTTCGATATCACGCGCCACGAGATCGAAGGCGTCATTAAAGGAACGCAGATAACCGCTACTGATCGTCTGACATTTCGTCCCCTGGTTCCTGGTCGCGTATTGTCGATGAATCTTTACCGCACCCTGCGTGTCAGCCGTGTGCAGGACGGCCAGGGCAAAGATCTCGGTTTTATCCAGGAGAGCAAAGACGAAGACGCCGACCTTGGCATCCTGATGCCGGCTTCTCTCGAAGTAGGAAAGGACTACACCATTACCGTCCAGTACTCCGGCGGCGATGCCTTACGCGATTCAGGTGGCGGAAACTTTATTCTCATTCCGCGTTCGAGTTGGTATCCAAACAATGGCGGCACGCAGTTTGGCGACCGGGCCATCTTTGACATCACGTTTCGTTTTCCGAAGGGGAATACATTTGTCGCCACTGGAGCGCCCGTCGTACCGGACAAACAGGAGGGTGATGTTAAGGTGGCGAAATGGTCCAGCGGTACACTTGAGCTGGCCGTCGCCGGATTCAACTATGGTCGCTTTAAGAAGAAAGAACTGCTCGACAAGGACACGGGATACAAGCTCGAGTTCTACGCGAACGAGGAGGTGCCGGACGAGCTGAAAGAGGTTCAGCAGCAGATCGACCAAATCGAGCGTAGTGGTGGTCGGACCGCCACGACGCTCGGATCAATCTCAACGAGCCAAATGGCCGATTCAGCCCTGGCTGATGCTCAAAATTCGACGCGGATTTATAACGCCTATTTTGGCAAACTGCCTTACACGCGGCTGGCAATGACCCAGCAGCCCGCCGGGAATTTTGGCCAAGCCTGGCCCACTCTGGTTTTCATGCCTTACACAGCTTTCCTGGACACGACGCAACGCACACAGTTAATGGGCGTGCGCGGAGGCACGGACAACTTCTGGCGCTATGTGGCTCCGCACGAGATTGCGCACCAGTGGTGGGGCCACATCATCGGCTGGGACAGTTATCACGATCAGTGGATGAGCGAAGGCTTTGCCGAGTTTTCGGCCTCGCTCTATGTTCAATACGTGCGCCAGGATCCGAAGAAGTTTCTGGACTTCTGGGACAATCAGCGCGACCGGATTACGCAATCAGGACCGGCAACGCGAGACATCAAGCCCTATACCATCGGCCCGGTGACGCAAGGGTACCGGCTAAGCAACGCCAAGACGCGCGCAGCTTACCAGTTTCTCGTCTACCCGAAGGGCGCATACATTCTTCACATGATCCGCATGATGTTTTACACCGCGCGGGACGGCGACAAACGATTCCAACTTCTGATGAAAGACTTTGTCCAGACGTATTTCAACCGCGACGTGTCGACCGAGGATTTCAAGAAGATTGTCGAGAAGCACATGTCGAAGGACATGGATCTTGACGGCAACCAGCGACTGGACTGGTTCTTTAACGAGTGGGTTTACGGAACAGAGATCCCCAGCTACCGATTCGAATATCAACTGGGACCGGATGGCTCAACCCTCAGCGGGCGAATCACCCAATCAGGTGTGGGCCCCCAATTCAAGATGCTGGTTCCGATTTATCTGGATTTGGGCAAAGGTTTTGTAAGAGTCGGCGCTGCGAACATTACCGGCAATTCTTCTGTAGAGTTAGGGCCTATTAAACTGGCTCAGCCGGCAAAGCGCGCTACGATCTGTGCCATGGACGATGTGCTGGCGCTGAGTGTGCAAACTTCGGTTCAAAACGCCAGGTAAGCCGGAGATCAAGAGCGCTCAACGGCCAGAGAAGACCGTCGGCCGAGGTACTGGGTGTCAGTTTGATTTCGGCGCATCGTGCGCGTGGCTGGCGGACAAGATGCCAGTGTCATTCTTTCACACTGACCCACCATTTGGGCCGAAAAAGCCTTGTGTGCCCTGCTCGCCTGTGATAAGGTGCGCGCTACCCAAGTCGGATTGTTTCTCGACAGGCTCGCTCGGCTTATGGCAGAGCGCATTCTTCCCACAAATTAGGATGGATCCAACCCTGAGACTGCGGACAGCAGTTTCTGTGGAGGATGGCGATGTCCCCAGCAAAAGTGGCTCTCAAACGCGAGCCAACAAGCATTACTGAGGCGGTGAGTGAAAACGTCGTTCGCGGCGCCCCGGCTCCGGTTGCACAGATTTCCCAACGCCTTCCCAATGCGCTGGCGGGAACAGAACCGCCAACACCGCGAGTGCACACGGTCGTTGCAATGCCGGCCCCTGCGACAATAGCTCGGCCGCGTCGCGACAATAGTGCCAACTTCCAAGCCCGCGTTCCCGTCATAACGGGTGAAGCTGTCTACCGCGGTGCGATGCCCGTGGATGGAATAATTTCAGGACACCTCGGCGCCGCCGGCAGCTCACTTACCATCAAACAGCGTCCGCGAAGCGGACCGGTTGAATATAGACCGGAACTCGATGGCGAACTTAGTTTTAAGGACATGCTGCGCGTTAACGGCCACATTGCCGGCAAAGTAACCTCAGCGCGCGGGACCCTGATCATCGACGCATCGGCGCGAGTGGATGGCGACATCGACGTGGGAGTAGCGGTCGTCAGTGGCATTGTCAACGGAGACGTTATTGCTCACGAGCGTGTGGAGTTAGGCCCGGCAGCGATAATCAACGGCAACATCTCGACCCGTGCGCTGACGATGAAGCCTGGCGCCGTCTTCCAGGGCGATTGCCGGATGCTCAAGAATGAAAGCGGCGATCAGTAACAGATCAGATCGAACGAGGGTGGTGCAATGTCTGATCCTCAGGGACAATTATCAGGTCTTCCCGTCGACGAAGCTCCTCTGAACCGGTCTTCCAGCACCGCAGATTTTCTTCCCGATATATCACAGTACTTTGCAGTCTGGCTGGAAAACCTCAAGCCCTCGCTGGAACCAAACAAGAACCATAGTCAGCCTGAGACTGCTGTCGATGCGCCAACAGCCGATGCTTTTGTTTCGGGCGAATTCAGATTTGAAGGCACTCTGCGCGTTGATGGCTATGCTGCCGGCTTTCTTCGCTCGTGGACGGGCACTCTGATCGTGGGCGAATCCGCCGAGGTCGAGTGCGAAATAAACGTGGCCACGGTGATCGTCGACGGATTTCTGCGCGGCGACATTCACGCCTCTGAAAGCGTTGAGCTCGGCAGTCGCGCCCGGGTTTTCGGAAGTATCGAATCACCGGCCCTTTCAATTCAGCCGGGCGCGGTTTTCGAAGGGCAGTGCCATTTTCTTCCCTCTCCTTACCAGGCGGATGGCAAAGACAACGGAGGGACGCGCCCCGGCGCTCACACTTTTTCGAGGCCGGTGTCATCGGATTCTCCGGACGCGACCGAAGAAGCTGGCGAGGAAGAAGCAGAGCCGCTGGCCTTCGCTGCCAGTCGTTGACGTCCTGATCCAACCCCGACACTGTTATTTAGTTGACTCGTTATTGCCCCGTCAATTTGTGATAGAGTCTTCCATTCAGGCGGCAACAGAATATGATCGATCTACGCAGCGATACGGTAACCAAGCCGACGCCAGCCATGCGTCGCGCGATGGCTGAAGCCGAAGTCGGCGACGACGTGTATGGCGAAGACCCAACGGTCAATCGTTTGCAGGAACGGGCGGCGGAGATCTTCGATAAGGAAGCGGCGATCTTTGTGCCCACCGGCTCGATGGGAAACCAGACCGCGGTCAAGCTGCACACGCGCCCCGGCCAGGAAGTTGTAATTGAAGAACGCGGACACATCTTCAATTTCGAGATGGCCACGATGTCTGCTTTCTCGGGCGTGCTGGCGCGACCGGTGAAAAGCAACGACGGCAGTGGCATCCTGACCTGGGACGAGATCGCCTCCGCAATTCATGCGAACGCTGCTTACTATGTCGCACCGACTGGTCTGATCGCACTTGAGAATTCGCACAATCTTGCCGGCGGTTCGGTGCTGACGCGTGATCGCACAGAAGATATTTGCGCGCGCGCCCACGCGATGAATTTGCCGGTGCATCTGGACGGTGCGCGGATCTTTAATGCGGCCACGGCGCTCGGCGAAACGGTCGCTAATCTGGCGCGGCCGGCGGACTCAGTAATGTTTTGTCTGTCGAAGGGACTGGGCGCGCCCGTCGGATCGATGCTGCTGGGAACCCGCGCGTTTATCGACGAAGCCCGCGTCGTGCGCAAGATGCTTGGCGGCGGCATGCGCCAGGCGGGCGTGCTCGCGGCGGCCGGTTTGATTGCGCTCGAGGAATCGCCAAAGGTCCTGGCCGAAGATCACGCAAACGCCAAACTGCTGAGCGAGGGCGTGGCCGAACTTCCGGGAATCAAGATCGATCCTGAGAAAGTCGTTACCAACATTGTGATGTTCGACGTCACGGAAACCGGATTGACCGCTGATGGCATTTGCGCGCAACTGCGAGAGCGCGGCGTGCTGGCCGCGGGCTTCGGCTCGTCCATCCGCATGGTCACACACTATGACGTATCACGATCTGATATTGAGAGTGCCCTGCGGGAATTGAGAAGCGTGCTGAGAGCGCGGACGTCCCGTCCGCACTGAGCGCGCAGCGCGAATACATCGTCATAAGTCAGAGAAGATGAGCGCCTTCGGCGCTATGCGGACGGGACGTCCGCGCTCCCAGCCAGGACTTGCGACTATTTCCATCATGGATTCGTCCGCGGCTCAAAAATCCAACCTTAAGACCGAAGCCATAGCCGGCATCACGACCTTCTTCACGATGGCTTACATCGTGATCGTGAATCCACAGATCCTCTCTGCCGATGGCAAGACCGGTATGGCCTTCACCGGGGTGCTGACAGCCACGGTCCTCATCTGCTTTACGATGACTTTGCTGATGGGCGTCTATGCAAAGCTGCCGTTTGCGGTCGCGCCCGGCATGGGCATCAACGCCTTCTTCACCTACACGATCATCCTGGGCAAAGGAGTTCCGTGGCCGACGGCGCTGGGAATAATTTTCTGGGCCGGAGTGTTCTTTCTGTTAATCTCGGTGACCCCGGTGCGCGAGTCGATCGCCAAAGCAATCCCGGCTGAGTTGAGAATCGCCGCCGCCGCGGGCATCGGAATCCTTCTCACTTTCATTGGTTTGAAGAACGCCGGCTTCATCGTCGCCGATCCGGTGACCTTCGTGAAGCTCGGCGCCCTGGGCAAGCCCGCGCTGCTGACGATTCTCGGCCTGGCTATCTCAGTCTTTCTCATGTCGAGAAAAAATCCGTTCGCGTTTCTGTTCGCGATCGCTTTGGTAACGATCATCGCGTGGGTGCTTGGCCTGGTCAGCGCACCGTCAAGAATTTTGAGCTTGCCCGATTTCAAAAGCGTCTTTCTTAAGCTCGACATAATCGGCGCATTAAAGCTGAGCCTGTTACCGTCCATCATCGCGATCCTTTTTACAGATTTGTTCGATTCCATTTCAACCTTCATCGGCGTCGCCCACGCCGCCGATCTTTTGGACGAGCATGGCCACCCTCGAAATCTACGACAGGGATTGATCGTTGACTCAATGGCGACGATGGGCGCCGGCGTTGCGGGCACGTCTTCGGGTACGGCTTACATCGAAAGCATTGCGGGAATCAGCATGGGCGGGCGTACGGGATTAACGTCGGTCTTCACGGCGCTCTGTTTCCTGCCGTGCTTCTTCATCGCGCCGGTGGCCGGGATGGTGCCGGCCTACGCCACCGCGTCGGTCTTGATCGTGGTTGGCGCCGCGATGTTCCGCAGCGTCGGCCAGATCAACTTCTCAAAAATCGAGGAAGGCGTGCCCGCTTTTCTGACTTTGATTCTGATCCCGTTGACGTTTTCGATCACACAGGGAATACTCTGGGGCTTTATTTCGCATGTTGGATTGTATCTGATGGTCGGACGCCGCCGCGAGATTCATCCGGTGATGTACGCGCTGGCCGTGGTGTCGATCGGACTGCTGGTACTCGAGCGCCTGAAGTTCGCTTGAAACTCGGCTTGACTACTTCATCGCTGGTAATTACATTGTGGTCATGAAGGCACGAATCGTAAAAATTGGAAACTCTCAAGGAATCAGGATCCCCAAGATCGTTCTCGAACAGACCAAGCTCAAGGATGAAGTAGAACTGAAGGTTCAAGACCATGAGATTGTGATTACTAAGCCCCAAAAACCACGTGCGGGTTGGGAGGCAGCCTTCCGCGAAATGGCGAGGCGCGGCGACGATAAGTTGCTCGACGCATCTTTGGTTTCGCTCACTCGTTGGGACGAGGAGGAGTGGGAGTGGTAATCAAGCGTTTTGAGGTTTACCTTGTGCGTCTTGATCCCGCTATCGGAAGCGAAATACAAAAGACCCGCCCCTGCCTCGTGATCTCGGGCAATGAATAAGGTTCGATTCGTTATGCTGCAGTGGAGCCTGGCCATCTGGCTGGTTGCGCTTTCCAGTTGGCCGGCGATTGCTACGCCCGGTCAGAAATCGCCGGATGATCGTTCAACAGCCGTTGTCTTCTTCGATGTGCAAGATCTTCCGGCGCGTATCGATGAACCCAGGTTAAGCAAGCGCGGCAAAGACTTTGTCCTGGACTGCGCGGTGGCTAACAGATCGAGCGAACAGTTACTGGGAATTCGCTTTATTCTTCTGGTCATTGATCCCACGGGTAAGTTGCGCAGTCGAATCGCCTGGATCGAGCCTGCTGAGTTGGCGATGTACTCAATCAAGACTTTCGCTTTTCATCCACCAACAACCGGAGAAATGCGAAAATCCGATCAACTTTTTCTCGTGATCGACGAAACGATCGGTCGCGAAACAATCTGGCGGGCCGCCGGGGCCGAGAAGGCTTTGAGGGCCTACTCTCGCGGCCAGCATGATTTGATGCCTGCGGTGCGAGCTTTTGCCAATAAGTATGACTCGCCTCCCGGCATGGTAGTGATACCACCAATCCAGAGGAAGCAATAGTTCGGCTGGCATGTTAGCGAGTCTCAATCTGATTCCTGGTGCTTGATAACTGTAGCCGAAAGGCCTTATCTTCAAATCGATGTCGGAATTGATGAATCGAATTACGGTAAACACCGAGCAGTGCGGCGGGCGACCCTGCATACGCGGCATGCGGATTCGAGTGATCGATGTGCCGGATCTTTTCGCCGCTGGTCTCTCGGCAAGTCAGATTCTCGAAGAGATGCCTGATCTGGAAATGGACGATCTTACGGCCGCGCTCCAGTACGCCGCATGCCCGCCCGCCAGTCCGATGGCCGCGTAGCTGATTTGGCTAATCAAGTCTTGGTCGGGGAGGGTTGGATGATTTCGAAAGAACTAATCAAATCTGAAATCGAGAAGGTCCCCGAAGATCGTCTGGAAGAACTATACTCAGTCGTGAGGAGTTACTCTGAACCGAGTGGCAATGGCGACGGTCGTAGCTTTATGTCAAAGCTTAGAGAGATAACGATTGACGGACCCGAGGACTTTGCCGAGAATATCGATCTTTACCTGACCGGAGAAAAGACTGTTGGCTGATGCCTTTGTTGACACGTCGTTCGTAGTCGCTCTGGTAAACAAGCGGGATCAATGCCACTTAAGAGCTCTCGACCTCGCGTCGCAATTTGAACGTCGGCCTTTGGTTACAACGGACGCTGTTCTCCTCGAAATTGGTAATGCGTTGGCAAAGAACTTTAGGGCGGCTTCGATTCAGGTAATAGACGACTTTCTCACCTCCAGCGAAATCCAAATAGTTCATCTGTACCCTGATTTGTTTCACAAAGGTTTCTCTTTGTATCGATCCCGTCTTGATAAAACCTGGGGCTTGATAGATTGTGTGTCGTTCATTGTAATGCGAGAGGCCGGTATCGCTGAGTCGTTGACGGCAGACAAACATTTCGAGCAAGCTGGCTTTCGGGCGCTCTTGCGAACCTAGCTAGCTAGGTGAAAACCAAAATAACCGTTCTTGTCAGCATTGACAGTAGAAACAACTAAATGAAACGAAGCACACGAGGATGTGGATGCGCGATAGCAGTGCTTGTGCTCCTGCTCGGGGCGGGTACTTTCGCGTTTGTGAGATGGGGGTTGCCCTGGTGGCGTTCGCGCCCGCCGAAACCTTCCGGCGAGCTGCAAGTGCATGTGCTCGACGTGGGCCCGGTTGAAGGCGATGCGATTCTAATCATCTCGCCCACCGGCAAGTCGGTATTGATCGATGCGGGCGACGCGGGCAAAGGCAAGGTGGTGCTCGATGCTTTGAAGCGCTACAAAGTCGAGCGCCTCGATTACCTCATCGCCACGCATCCGCATCCCGATCACCTGGGCGGCGCGGATGAAGTACTGAATGGGACCAAAGTCGCCAACGTGATCGATAATGGTGTCGATCTTTCCACGCCGGCGCCCCCGACTCCCGCGAAAACATCAAAAGGTAAAGCGGCTCAGCCACCGGCCCCGAAGAAAAGTAAAGTCAAGACGGTCACCGGCTTTTTCGACGAATATCAAAGCGCGCTCAAACTGAGCGGTGCGCAGTATGAAAAGGCAGAGCCGGGAAAGAAATATGATCTCGGCGGGGGCGCGTTCCTGACCGTGCTCGGCCCCACCGAACCGTTCTTTACCAAAGAGCAGATGAAAGCTGGCGGCAACGACACTAATGCGAACTCGATCGTGCTGCGACTTGATTACGGCGACTTTTCCATGCTGTTCATGGGCGACGCCGAAAGCCAGACCGAAGAACGAATGCTGGGCAAGAAAGACCTTGATCTGGAGGCAAAAGTGATCAAGGTCGCGCATCACGGATCGAAATACGCAACTTCAGAAAATTTCATCAAGCGAGTGCAGCCTCAAACCGTGATTATTTCCGACGGCTCGTGGAATCGTTACGGACATCCGGCGCAAGCGGTGCTCGATCGCCTCAAAGCCGCGAATGCAAAAGTCTATCGCACAGATTTGCAGGGCGAAGTTACGCTCACCACAAAAGGCAAAGGTGATTCGGGCAAGTTGTACGAGATCAAAACTGCGAAGGAAACTAAGGAAGACATCTGGGCCGGACGCGAGGCGCAGAAGGACGATTCATCGCGTTCGGGGTTTATCGCTTACGGCGATTTCGGCCCGCCGCCTAAACCGAAGACAGAAAAGCCCCGAAAGAAGTGAGTCTGCTTTGCGGTTTACGCATACTTATGACTAAACCTGCAACTTATCGCGATGCCGGCGTGGACATTGACGCCGCAAATCGCGTAACTGAGAGGATCAAAGAACTGGCGCGCAGCACATTCAACCTGCGCACGCTGTCAGAGATTGGCAGCTTCGGAGGGATGTTCGACGGCACGTTCCCGGAAATGCGGCAACCAGTATTGGTCGCATCAGCCGATGGCGTGGGAACAAAACTGAAGGTCGCTTTCGCCACCGGTGTCCATAACACTATCGGACGCGATCTGGTTAACCACTGCGTGAACGACATTCTCGTGCAAGGCGCGCGGCCAATGTTCTTCCTGGATTACATCGCGACCGGCAAGCTCGCGCCTGAAACAGTCGCCAGCATCGTTGAAGGTATCGCCAACGGCTGTAGTGAAAATGGCACGGTGCTGCTCGGGGGCGAGACCGCCGAGATGCCCGGCTTCTATGCCGACGGGGAATACGACGTAGCTGGTTTCATAGTCGGCGTTGTCGATCGCGGACAGGTGATTGACGGTCAGGCGATTACGCCGGGCGACATCGTTCTCGGATTGCCCTCAAAGGGATTGCACACGAATGGTTACTCGCTGGCGCGAAAACTTTTCTTTGAAGGCGCTGGTTACACGCCCGACAGTTACCTCGCCGAACTCGGCGAATCCGTCGGCGCGGCGCTCTTGAAACCGCACGTGAGTTACCTCCACCCGCTCGAAGGTCTGCTCACTTCAGGAGCAATCAAGGGACTGGCGCACATAACCGGCGGAGGTTTGCTGGAAAATATTCCGCGCATCCTGCCGGAAGGAACCAGCGTGCAAATCAAGCGCAACTCCTGGCCGGTGCTGCCAATCTTCGAAACGATACGGCGCCTCGGAAACATCGAAGACGCTGAGATGTATCGCACCTTCAACATGGGAATCGGGATGGTCGTCGTTTGCGCAGAGTCGAATGCAGCCCGGATCAAAGGTCACCTCGACTCGTGCGGTGAAACCTGTTTCGAAATCGGGCGCGTTACGCGCGGAGAAAAGCGCGTGACCCTTGTCTAGTTGACGTCTAGTTGACTCAGGAGACGCTTCTTATGAATCAATGGCTCGATGATTTCCGGCAGACGATTGACTCGGCATCGCAGCGATTGCTCCAAATCAGCGAAGCGCAAAGCGAGCAGCCGCGGGCCGAAGAACATTGGTCTGCAAAACAGATCATGGGGCACCTGATTGACTCGGCCGCGAACAATCATGCGCGGTTCGTGCTCGCTCAGCTCAAGGACGATCTTGTCTTTCCCGGCTATGAGCAGGATGGTTGGGTGCAAGTGCAACACTATCAGCAGGCTTCGTGGCTCCAACTTGTTGAGTTGTGGAGGGCCTATAACCTTCACCTGCTGCACGTGATGTCGCATGCTTCCCCAGAGAAGATGAACAACCTGTGTACCCAGCACAGCCTGCAAACGATCGCGTTTGAAACTGTCAGCGAAGCCGAACCCGTTACGCTTGAATATCTGATGCAGGACTATGTCGTACATCTGAAGCACCACCTCAGTCAGATTCTTGACGAAGCCGCAAATTAAGTTCAGGTCCCGGGGATCGGAATGATTGAGCGCGCTCGAATCGGTATTTTGATCTCCGGTCGCGGGTCGAACATGATCGCGCTGGCGGATGCAGTGCGCGAAGGCCGGGTGCCCAACGCACAGGTTGCGGTCGTCATCAGCGATCAAGCAAACGCGACGGGTCTGGCCAAAGCCAGAGAGCGCGGAATTGAGACGTTGGTTATCGAACGTCGCGGTCGCCTGCGCGCAGAACATGATCGCGAAGTCGTTGCGGCGCTAAACGAGCGCAACATAGATCTGGTTTGCCTGGCCGGTTACATGCGCGTGCTTTCCACTGAGTTTCTCAAAGGCTTCCGCGGCCGCACCTTAAACATTCACCCCAGCTTGTTGCCGTCATTTCCCGGCCTCCACGCGCAAAAGCAGGCGATCGAACACGGGGTAAAATGGACCGGATGCACGGTTCACTTTGTTGACGAGACCCTGGACGGCGGGCCGATAATTGCCCAGCGCGTCGTGCCGGTTTCTGACGATGACACAGTTGAGAGTTTATCGGCGCGCATCCTGGGCGAGGAACATAAGCTTTATTCTGAGGCAGTATCCCTGGTGTTGGCGAATTTGTTGGCTGAGAGCGTAACGGCCAAGAGATCTGACTCGGAGTCTTGACTCCACTTGAGGCTCGTTTGATACTCTCCTCAAGAGGTTGGATGGATGAAATGATCAAACCCGTTCTAGTTAAGGCTCTCCCCGGCTATCGTATCTATCTTGAGTTTTCTGATGGAAACAAGGGCGAGGTAGATCTGTCCGATCTGGCTGGTAAGGGTGTCTTTCAGGTTTGGAGCGACTATAACGTTTTCGAGAAGGTGCATCTTGGCGACCATCGTGAGATCAAGTGGAACGATGAGATTGAACTGTGCGCCGATTCACTTTACCTGAAGCTAACGGGCAAGTCTCCAGAGGAGTTATTCCCAAAGCTCCGCCGGGAAAACTTCCGCCTTCCCCAGATGACCGCGTCGTGATTCAGGGTGAGGAATTATGAGTACGGAAATAGCCACTTTACTGGTTAGGTCAGCGGAGGTCTGCGGCGGTCGCCTGCGGATTGAGGGGACTCGCATTACAGTAAATCAGATAGTTACTTTGTATAAGCAAGGTTACAATGCCGAGGAAATTGCGGATCAATATCCACATCTCACCATGGCGCAAGTTTATGCAGCGCTGCTCCACTATCACACAAACCAAGCAGAGATCGACGCCGACTTAGCAACAGAGAAAAAGGAAGCTGAAAAGCTGGAGCGCGAACATCGAGACCAGTACTCCCAGTCCGATGCAGATGAGCCTGTACATAGATGAGGACGCTATGTCGCGCGCTTTGATTCGAGGCCTTCGTTCTCGCGGGATTGACGTCACGACCGTTCTGGACGAAGGAAGGGTCGGCGATAGTGACCGAGCGCAACTCGAATACGCATGGCAAACGAAACGTGTGCTCTATTCTTTCAATGTGAGCGACTTTTGCCGGTTGCATAAAGAATACCTCACAGAGGGAAAGCCTCACGCGGGCATCGTCGTCGTCTACAGACAACGGTATTCAATCGGTGAGCAATTGCGTTTGTTACTCAGGCTCGCAGATATGACATCTGCAATGGACATGAGGAACACGTTACTATTCCCTTAATAAATAACTGCCACCGATAGATGTCAGCCGTCATCACCTCCGATGAAACCCTGGTAATTGAAACGCCCGAGCGCGTGCCGCTGCATTTCGCGCTGGCTTCGATCGGCAACCGGTTCATCGCGTGCGCCATCGATCATATGATTCAGATAGTCACGCTGATTGTGATCTCCATTATTTTCGCGATCATTGCCGACTTTGCGAATCTTGGCAACCGACTTTCAAATGCACCCAAGTGGGTCATCGCCCTGCTCATCATTCTTGTCTTCCTGCTGATGTCGGGATACTTCGCGTTCTTCGAATGGTTGTGGCGCGGTCAAACGCCGGGCAAGCGGTGGATGAAGCTGCGCGTGATTCGCGAGGACGGACGGCCGATCAGTTTCTTTGAAGCAATCGTGCGGAATCTACTGCGCGAGTTTGACATCATGCCGTTTCCGTTTTACTCGATCGGGTTAATTTCTGTTTTTTCGACGGACCGGGACCAGCGGGTCGGCGATCTGGTTGCCGGCACGGTGGTCGTGCGCGAGCGGGAAGCCGAAGCGCCGGCCTTCGCGGAAGTCTTTGCCTCGCCGATTTCCGACCCGGCCCTGCGTCGTTCATTCAAGCCGGTGCAGTTCACTGCTGATGTGAACAACCTCACGGAGCAGGAAATCTCAGTGGTCGAAAGTTTTCTCCGCCGGCGGTGGGATTTGAAAGACTATCCGCGACAATGGATGGCCTGGCGCGTGGCGATGCCGATTCTTTTCAAACTGAGACCGCAGTATGAGCTGTCCACTTTCACCTACGAAGGCTTTCTGGAAGAGTTACTGCATCGGTATCGCGAGAAACATCGGTTCACGGATTGATCGCAAAGTTCGGAGTACCGACTTCAGTCGGAGCTTTCAATTAAAGAAGCCGACTAAAGTCGGTACTCCGAACCTTTTCGCAAATTGACCTCGCTCCTCGCCTTTGCTAGCCTTGTTCGTTTCCGATCCCGCTGAAATTCTTAGCTGTAGAAAGGCAATTAAGTTATGACCCGTGAAGTTTTTGTTCTTGGCGGCAAACGTACGCCGATGGGCGAGTACGTCGGCATGCTGAAAGACATTTCGGCGATTGACCTGGGCGTCATTGCGGCGCGCGCGGCCCTGGAAACAACCGGCGTGGCGGCGGATGAAATCGAGCACACGATCATCGGTAATGCGCTGCAAACTTCGGGCGACGCCATCTACGGTGCGCGGCACGTAGCTTTGAAGGCGGGAATTCCTTTTGATCGTCCGGCCTTAACTGTGAATCGCTTATGCGGCAGCGGTATTCAAGCGATCGTTTCCGGGGCGCAAATGATTCAGCTCAACGAAGCGCAAGTCTGTCTGGTTGGCGGCATGGAATCGATGTCGCAGGCGCCGCACGTGATTCGCGGCGCGCGTTCCGGCTTTGCTCTGGGACAGGGAAAGCTCGAAGACAGCCTCATGGTGGCGTTGCTCGATACTTACTGCAACGTTCCGATGGCCGGCACGGCTGAGAATCTGGTGCGCAAGTTCGAAATTCCACGCGCCGATCAGGACAAGTACGCGCTGCGCTCGCAGCAGGCTGCCAAGCGCGCCCTCGACGCCGGATTCTTTGCCGAAGAAATCGTGCCGGTCGAAGTGAAGACCAGAAAAGGAACCGTGCTCTTTGATCAGGACGACCACCTGCGTCCCGAAACGACCCTGGAAGGGCTGGCGAAACTCAGGCCGGCATTCAGCAAAGACGGATTCGTCACGGCGGGAAATGCGTCGGGCATAGTCGATGGCGCGGCGGCACTGATCATCGCCGGAGAGGACTTTATCAAGGCGAAGAACATCAAGCCGATGGGCCGCATCGTGAGCTGGGCTTATGCCGGAGTCGAGCCTGAGATCATGGGCATCGGGCCGGTACCCGCGACTCGGCAGGCGCTCGACAAAGCCGGTTTGCAGCTTTCGGATATCGATCTAATTGAAGTTAACGAAGCGTTCGCGGCGCAGTACCTCGCGGTTGAGCAGGAACTTGGTCTGGATCGCGAAAGGACCAATGTCAACGGTGGAGCCATTGCCCTTGGGCATCCATTGGGCGCCTCCGGAACCCGGCTAGTCCTGACTTTGCTGCATGAGTTACAACGTCGGGGTGGCCGTTACGGATTGGCGACCGCCTGCATCGGCGGTGGACAAGGCATCGCGATCATTTGTGAGCGAGTTTAAGATTGCTTATGGATACCGGTAACAGAAACTAAGCTTTCTTTGTTTGGTCATGCCAAAAAAGGGCGGCGGAGGCTCGGCGATCTCGGTCTTTATCTTTCACTTGCCGGTAGTCAGCTCTCTAAATTTTCATAGAAAATCCAAATTCTCGTGCGAGCCGCCGCGGCAAAGTGAATCGCAGCAGAGAATAACTGCTGGCAAACAGAGTTGTTAACGGTATTCGCGTGGCCCCCTAGGGTGAGGCACAATACTTGCGAAAAACCGACGTGCAAGCTTGAAAGCGGTATTTCTTGTTAACGCACTTTTCATACGGTTATCGTGGTTTTAAGCTTGCCCTTTTGCCACTCGTCATGATAGAAACCGCCTTCTGCACTTGTTCGCAGTTTTTCCTTCGGAACAAGCAGTTCAAAACGTTTTCGGAAGTCTCAGATAACTCTGCGCCCGATGGCTCGCGCGCGAATTGGTCTCAACGATACTGATTTCCTTAAGGAGTTCTCTTGTTATGTGTAAATTTCTAAGATTCTGTTTTGCCTCTCTGGTGCTCGTCGCGATGTGCGCGCTAAGCGCGATGGCGCAGTCAACGGTAACGGGCGCAATAAACGGCACCGTCACAAATCCGAATAAAGAAGTGGTGAACGGCGCTACAGTCACTGCCAAGAATAACGGAACGAACAAAGAAGCCACCGCTACGACAGACGACAACGGCGGCTTTAGAATTGTTAACCTCGAACCCGGCACCTACACCGTGACCGTTAATGCCTCGGGATTTGCGCCGTTCACAACCGACACTGTAGTGGTCGAGGTCGGACGTGCAACCGAGCTCCCGGTAGGACTATCGCTGCAGGGAGTAACCGGCACTGTGCAGATAACGGCTGAAGCTCCGGTCATCAACACCTCGCAGCAGGACTTCTCGAGCAACATCAATCAGACCTCAATTAACGAACTGCCGATTAATGGCCGTCGATGGTCTAACTTCGCCATGCTGACCCCCGGCGCGGTTCCCGACGGTACGTTCGGTCTCATCAGTTTTCGCGGCATCTCGGGTCTGCTGAACAACAATACGGTTGACGGCGGCGACAATAACCAGGCTTTCTTCGCCGAAGAGCGCGGCCGCACGCGCATCCCCTATGTCATCAGCCAGGCGTCAATTCGCGAATTTCAGGTCAACACCTCCAGCTACTCAGCCGAATACGGACGCTCGGCGGGCGGCGTCACCAACGCGGTGACGAAGAGCGGCACAAATGAGCTGCATGGCTCGGGCTTCCTCTACGACCGCAACAACAAATGGGGCGCTCGGAATCCCCTGGCGACGAATTCGGTGCTGGTTGGTGGAGTCTTTACGCCAGTAGGCATCAAACCGGTAGACGTTCGGTACCAGTTCGGTGGAACTATCGGGGGACCGATCGTGAAGAACAAAGCGTTTTTCTTCTTCAGCTACGATCAGCAAAGAAGGAATTTTCCGGGTCTGGCCAGGTTTACCGATGCCAACTTCTTGAACTTGAGCGCTGCCAATCGGACGCTGCTGACTGCCAGAGGTTTGACCACTGGCCAGATTGATTCGACGCTTAACTTCCTCAACAGCATTTCAGGCCAGGTCCCGCGTCGCGGAGACAACCTGATCCTTCTGCCTAAGGTAGACTGGCACATCAATGGGAGCAATACCTTCACGGCAACTTACAACTGGTTGAAGTGGGATTCGCCCGCCGGTATTCAAACTCAGGCGACCAACACGCGAGCCAAAGACAATTTTGGCGACGACTTCGTCAGGGCCAAATTCCTGAATTTACGCCTAGCGTCGACCCTTTCAAGCAGGCTGGTGAATGAGGCACGTTTCCAGTATGGACAGGACTTTGAATACGAGTTCAGCCAGCCGCCTCTCACAGGCGAGCCGACAACCTCGGTGAATGGCAGGTCGCCCCAGACGTTTATCACCAACGGTCTCTCGTTTGGAATACCTGAGTTCCTCGAACGCGTTGCATTTCCCGACGAGCGGCGTACGCAATTTGCCGACACCCTGACGTTCAGCTCCGGCAATCACACGGTCAAGCTTGGTGGCGATATCAATCACTCCAAGGACATCATCAACAACCTGCGTTTCAGCGGCGGTGAGTTCAACTATACCGGTTCAAGCGCGCTTCCCGATTTCATTGTCGACTACACTAACTTTGTTTCACCCGGAGCATTACCGGCAACCGTTGAATGTCCGGGCAGTCCCGCTACCCCGGTTGCTTCAAAGAGGTTTCGCGGCAGATGCTACGGCGGCAACTTTAACCAGGGGTTTGGTGTGCTGGGTTTGACTATGAGCACAAATGATTACAACTTTTTCGTGCAGGATGACTGGCGCGTCACGCCTAGTTTTACCCTGAACATGGGTGTGCGCTACGAATACCAGAGTAATCCCACTAACGACGCCGCAAGGATCAACCCCGCATTGCCGCAAACGGGCAATAGGGTTAGCGACAAGAATAACTGGGGCCCGCGCCTCGGCTTCGCCTACGACGTCCAAGGCGATGGTAAAACCTCCGTTCGCGGCGGTTATGGTATCTACTTCGGTCGCGTCATTAACTCGACAATCTATAATGCGCTCATCAACACGGGTCTGGGCGCCAACGTGGCCCAGCGACAGGTGACGGTCACCGCCACCAACGCTATTGCGCCAATTTACCCGAACTTGATTCCGCCGGGAACTTTGACGACTCCGGCGGTGCAGTACTTCTCCCCCACTTTCCAGCTTCCTCAGATTCATCAACTTGACGCTGTGCTCGAACGTGAGATTGCGCACAACACAGTCGTCTCAGCTTCGTATCTCTTCAGTTACGGAGAGTCTTTGCCTAACTTCGTTGATACCAACCTCAATCCGTCAAACTCGTCCATCATCTTCACGGTTACTGGCGGGCCGTTTAATGGGTCGGTTTACCGGCAGCCACTCTTCACGGGCGCCAGACCAAACCCCAACTTTGGCCAGGTTACCGAGATTCGCAGCGATGTCTACTCGAAGTACCACGCCCTGGTGCTGCAGTTCAATCGTCGCATGACCAACGGCCTGCAAATCCAGAGCAACTACACTCTTTCGAGGGCTTTTGACAACGGACAGACTTCGGCAACGTTTACATTAGGCAATGCTCCGTTCAATGCTTTCGATCAATCCGGCGACGCCGGCTTATCTAACTTCGACCGGCGGCATAAGTTCGTGTTCAGTATGGTTTACAACACGCATTACAAGAACAAGGACAACCAGGTCGCCAGGGCCCTGCTCAACGGCTGGACGATTGCGCCAATCTTCAACTGGTTCTCCGGAGCCCGCTTCAGTGGCTTCATATCCGGAAGCCCAAGCGGCACGACCGGCGGCGGCGTGAATGGCTCTGGCGGCTCAAACCGCTTCGGCCTGATACCGCGCAACTACTTCAAACAGCCTTCGATCCAGTTCCTCGATCTGAGACTTTCTCGCCGCTTCAGTCTTGGCGAGAAGGCCAAAATCGAAGTGCTGGCCGAAGCCTTTAATTTCTTTAATCGCACGCAGGTTACCAGCGTGAACTCCACGCTTTATTTTCTCTCTGGTACGAACTTGAATTTCAACACGTCCTTCGGGCAGACCACCGGCGCCGACAGCACGCTCTTCCGCGAACGGCAGGTGCAGCTGGCCGTGCGCTTCGAGTTCTAAACCGGAACTCACAATCTTTGAGCCACCTACCGGGCGCGTCTTTGCGAAAGGCGCGCCCGATTTTGCTAGTCTAATTCCGAGGGTCCGGGAGCAATCGCCAGCATTCGCTCGACAGCTTGCCGCGCTCTGCCAGCTATCGGCGGATCAATGTCGATCTTGTGCTCCATTGTTTGGAGTGAATGCAGGATCTTTGGCAAGGTAATGCGCTTCATGTGGGGACAGAGATTGCACGGGCGTATGAATTCAATTTCGGGAAATTCAACAGCCACATTGTCAGACATCGAGCACTCAGTAATCATTACCACTCTTCGTGCAGAGCTACGATCCAGGTGCCTAATCATGCCCGCCGTTGAACCTACAAAATCGACTTCCATCAGAACATCGGGTGGGCATTCAGGATGGGCAAGTACTTCGATGTCCTGATACTGTTCTTTGTAGTGGCGAACATCGGCGGCGGTGAAGCGCTCATGCACTTCACAGTGTCCTTTCCAAAGAATTATTTTGACCTTCGTCTGACCGGCAACATATCGGCCAAGAAACTCGTCGGGCAGGAATATCACACGATCGGCTCCCAGCGACTCCACAACTTCGACGGCATTGGCCGACGTGCAACAAATGTCAGACTCAGCCTTCACCGCCGCCGATGTATTCACGTAAGTGACCACCGGCACTCCGGGATAACGCTGACGCAACAAACGTACGTCTTCAGCAGTTATGGATGAAGCCAATGAACAACCGGCTTCCGAATCAGGAATAAGAACAATCTTTTGCGGAGAAAGTAGCTTGGCGGTTTCCGCCATAAAGTGAACGCCGCAAAGTAAGACCACCCCGGCATCCGTGTTCGCCGCTTGACGCGCAAGCGCAAGGGAGTCACCGGTAATATCGGCGACGCCATGAAAGATCTCCGGCGTCTGGTAGTTATGCGCAAGGATGACCGCGCTTCGTTCTTGTTTGAGCCGGTTGATCGCCGCTACGTACGGAGCGTGCACCGGCCACTCAATTTCAGGAATCACGCCGCGGAGCCGGTCGTATATTGGCTGGGTCGCGACGGCAACTTCGGGCGTGTAATCGAGCAATTGATTGAATAAATAATCCGGTGATTCAGTATTCAAGGTGCTAACCTGCATGATCTCTTATTATTCAAAAGCTTTGTCGGTTTGCAACCCGACGCGAAGCGTCAAGCAAGTCGCGGGGTCACACTGATTTTGTCAACCCTCTCAATACTTTCGTGACTGCCAGGCTCACATCCAGAGCTTTCACAGAATGAGTCAGTGAGCCAACGGATATACAGTCGACTCCGGTCTCTGCTATAGCGCGCACATTGCTGATTGTCACATTTCCCGAAGCTTCCAACTTTGCCCGCCCGTTGTTCAGGACCACAGCTTGACGAATCTCTGCGATAGTCATGTTGTCAAGCATTATCCACGGCACTCCCAGGCTGAGAGCCTCACCGACCTCCGCTAAGCTTCGTGCTTCAACTTCTATTTCGAGACCGCGGCGATGTTCTCGCGCGCGTTTGACCGCTTCCGTGATCGAGCCCGCTACGTCTATATGATTGTCCTTGATGAGAATCATGTCATACAGCCCCACGCGGTGATTTGCGCCTCCGCCAAGTCGGACAGCCAGTTTGTCGCTGGCGCGCAAATTCGGAGCGGTTTTGCGAGTGTCGAGAATCTTGGCCTGCGTATCGTGAACTTCGTCTACGAATTGGCGTGTGAGCGTCGCAATCCCAGACATTCTTCCCAGGAAATTCAGCGCCGTACGCTCGGCGCTAAGAATCGCACGTGCCGGGCCTTTAATCTCTGCGAGCACCTCACCCGCTTCTACCCTTTTTCCTTCGCTTGCACAGAACCTGAAATTTATACACTGATCAAGCAACTGGAAAGCAGCTCGGGCAACTGAAAGTCCGGCCACCACACCCGATTCTTTCGAAATGATCTTTCCGTTGAGACTCGCATCGGACGGGACGATGCTCGCGGTCGTGGCATCGCCGGGTCCTATGTCTTCGGCGAGTGCGCGCTTGACGCTGGACAATATCTCCGGCACAAGCGATATTTCTGATTCCATGAGTTCGGAATAAAGATCCTGCGTTACGAGACTAGAGAATAGCAAATCGGTGAAGTGAACAGTAATCACTCAGATAAAGCGACCGCTTCGGCGGAGATAAAACGCCGCGCTCGCCATCTAGGTTTTTCCAGAGTCGGAATTGCTCGGGCAGCACAATTGTTGGCTGAGCACGGGCATCTGGAGGAATGGCTGGATCGCGCGTATCACGGTGAGATGAATTGGATGGTGCGCGATCCTTTTCAGCGCGCCGATCCTCGCAGGCTTTTTCCTGAGGCGCGCTCGGTCGTTGTCGTGGCTTTGAATTACTGCACGCCGCATCAGCATTCCAATATTTCCGCAACTGGTAAAGTTTCCCGCTACGCCTGGGGCGACGATTATCATGAAGTCGTCGGCGATAAACTGCGTGAACTGTTGTCCTGGACTAAAGAGCAATGGCCGGAGGCGGATGGCAAAGTTTGTGTCGATATTCAGCCCGCTATGGACAAGGCCTGGGCCTTGCGGGCCGGCCTCGGCTGGATGGGGAAGCACACGAACCTGATCACGCACGAGTACGGCTCGTGGGTTTTCCTTGGTGAGTTGCTTCTGAATCTGGAACTGGAATATGCGGGCGAAGAAGTCGCCAATCAGTGTGGCTCGTGCACGCTCTGCATCGATGCCTGTCCGACGAACGCCATCGTCGAGCCGTACGTAGTCAACTCAAATCTATGCATCTCGCACGCGACGATTGAATCGCGCGCGCCGGAAATCAGTGTAGACGTGACGACGAAACTGGAAGGCTGGTTGTACGGCTGTGACATCTGCCAGGACGTCTGTCCCTGGAACCACACGACACCTATGACCGACGAGCCCCGCTTCGAGCCGCGGGAAGGGAACGTCAACTCGTCGCTCTCAGAGATTATTGATTTAACACCGAAAACCTACGCTGCGCGCTTTCGCCGCAGCGCTATGAAACGCGCGAAACTTTCCGGCTTGCAGCGCAACGCCCGGGCGCTCTTACAGAAGCGCGAGCAATAGATTTGTGTACCGCCTGCCCACTCGAGTCCCCGGCCGGCATCTCGACTGGGGTGGTCGATTGTGGGCCGGGGAGACTCGGTTCAGTGAAACCCCTTAGGATCCACCTGCGGCTTCAGTTGCGACTCCCCAGAGTTTCTGCAAGTTCTCGATGCTTCCATTGAACTGGTCGCGATCGCAGTTACCAATTCCGTCGACCGAATGGGGCTGAGGCCCAACATTGCCGTCCGTATATTGCCAAAAGGTCCAAGTCGGCCAGGTTGCTGGAATTTTAGTCGGCGCCGGTCCGTACTGCGCGATCCACAGGAAGCACTGCGAGAGCACCGGATCAGCAGGTTTGCCGCCGAGTTGTTCTTTGATCAGGTTACCCGAGTACAACCCGGGAAATCTGCCCGTAACTTCATTGATGCGCGACACGAAAGCCTTCGCCTGATTCAGGGTCATCGTTGAATTTCCATTCGGCTCGAAATCGAGCACGAGCAGCGTCTGATTGTCGGCGTTGGCTTTGCTCAGGAAAAAGTCTGCCTGTGCCGCGCCGTCATCCTTAGTACCAAAATGATATGCGCCCCACAGCAGCCCAGCCGCTTCCGCTTTCTCGCGATTCGACAGGTACCTGTTGTCGACCATCGACGTACCCTGCGTCGCTTTGTGAATGACGCCGACGATGCCGGCCGCCTTGGCCTTTGTCAGGTCGATGTTGCCGTTGTGGTGCGAGATGTCAACTACGACATTGATTGTTTGAGCCATGGTTTTCTCCTTTGTAGAACTCCCGTTGAGGAGTAAGTGTCTTGAGAGTCAGTTGCCCTTGAGCGATGGTCAATCCAAAGTCAGGGAGTGTGCAAGCTGTGTAAGCCTATTCCTGTTAGTTCTTTCATGCAACTTTTTTCTGGAGCGCCGGGGATAACCAGAGAGTTGCCGTGCCTACTGTCTCTCTGGGACCAGCTCCGCCTCTGCGTTGCGCCTTGTTATCGAGCCGAACCTCATTTATCGTCACTACCACCCTTTTTCGCGGTTAAACTTGCCCGGCGAGGTGCATCAAATGAGGTCCATAGTCTTGTTTTTGGGTGTCTGTGCGATTATCCCTATCGCTTCTCACTCCGCGTTCGCGCAAAATTCCGGTGATCCGGTAGGCTTGCGCCGTCTCGCTGACGATTATTACACCTGGCGCAATCAGAACTACCCGGTGTTCAGCAGCGATGCCGGCCTGCACACCTGGGACACCAGGTTGACGGATTATTCTCTCTCGGCACTGCTGGCGCGGCGACTGCACGTGAAGGAAGTGCTCGCCAAAGTAAAAGCCATGCAGACCGAACAGTGGAGCAAGGACGACCGCATCGACTGGCTGCTGTTTCGGTCTCAACTCGAAAGTGTAGTTTTCTTTGATCGGGTGATGGATTTTGAAGAGACCGATCCGCAAACCTACGTCAACGAATGCAGTAACGGGATCTTTTCTTTGCTTAAGAAAGACTATGACACGCCGCGCAACCGCTCGCTCGCAGCCGCCGCCCGACTGAAACAGATGCCTTTCGTGATCGAGCACGGCAAACAGAATCTCAACAAACCGGTCCGGCTTTATGCGCAGCTCGCCATCGATTCGGCGCGCTCGATTGACAGTATGTTCACCGACAGCCTGATGACGCTGGCTAAAGATCTGCCGCCGGCTGAAAAGAATGATCTGATCAAGGCGCGTGACGCGGCCATCGCCTCGATTCACGGCTTTGCGGATTTTCTGGAAAGGCGTCTGCCGGGCATGGTCCCCTTCAAACCGATGGGCGAGGAGAACTACAACTATCTCTTGAAGAACGTCTACCTTTTGCCGCTGGACGCGAATCAGGTCGAGATGCTGGGCCAGGCCGAGCTGGCGCGTTATCGCGCGCTGGAATCAATGCTGCCCGATCCCTCGCTGGCTGATCCGGATCCGCAGCGCGCGAAGGTTATCCCGAAAGATCAGGACGACTTTTTGAAAGCCTATGAAAGCCGCCAAACCGAAATGATTGGCTTTCTGAAAGAGAATAAGCTGATCACGCTGCCGTCGTACCTCGGCCGTTTTGAAATCCGCCAACTGCCCGAGGCGTTTAAGCCGACCAGCCCCGGCGGTTTCATGAACCCACCCGGCGTCTATGACAAAGACGATAGCGGCTTTTATTTCATCCCGACCTACAACCCAAAAAGCGGAAACTTCTACATTCGCGCGGCCATCGAGGACCCGCGGCCGATCCTCGGTCATGAAGGAATTCCGGGACACTTCCTCCAGCTTTCGATCGCTAACCATTTGAAAGACGAGATTCGCCGCCAGCACGGCGACGGCATCATGATCGAAGGCTGGGCGCTTTACGGTGAAGAGATGTTGATGCGCACGGGTCTCTATCCGGTTAACTCCGCTTCGCAGGGACAGGTGCTGCGGCTTTCGCGCTACCGCTCGGCGCGCATTGGCGTGGATGTGAACCTGCACACCGGCCGCTGGACGTTCGAGCAAGCCGTGAAATATTTCATGGAAGCCGGCGGGCTGGATCGCGAAGCCGCAGAAGGTGAAGCCGCCGGCGCGGCCGCGAGTCCCACGCAAAAGATCACCTATATCACCGGCAAGTGGCAGATCATGCGACTGCTGGGCAAGTATCGAGACAGAGCGGGCAAAGACTTTCGTCTGGGCCAGTTTCATGACGATCTGATAAAGAATGGCAGCCTGCCGCTTTCGATTGTCGAGTGGATTCTATTGGATGACAGGTCGTCGCTGGATCAGGTGTTGAAATAGAATCGTGCGGTTGGGGTGTGGGCTTGAGCAATGAAGTCAGTACCACCTGCGTGAGCGGGTGGATCATAGAGTCGATCTATTGAGGTAATTGTTTTACCCACCCGCTCACGCAGGTGGTACTGACTCCGCGCCAACGTCTCGTAATATCGGACAGTAAATTCTTCCGTACCGTATGAACCCTCTGAATCCATCTTTCGCTGAAGAAGTCGAACGCAGCTTTGCGCGGCAGCCGATCATGAACCTGATTGGCGCCCGGCTCAACTTGGTAGAGCCTGGAGTTGTTGAGATCACACTTCCTTACCGGGCCGACCTGGCCCAACAACACGGCTACCTGCACGCCGGCGTCGTGACGACCATCGCCGATTCAGCCTGTGGTTATGCCTCTTACACCCTGATGCCGGCGGGCTCGGAAGTTTTGAGCGTCGAGTTCAAGGTGAACCTGCTGCGGCCGGCACAGGGCGAGACATTCGTCGCGCGGGCGGAAGTGATCAAAGCGGGAAAGACGCTGGCCGTGGTGCGCGCGGATGTCTTTGGCATCGCTGGAAACGCCGAACGGGAGTTGGTGGCGACGATGCAAGGCACAATGATGTGCTTACCTTGCAGAACCGGGAGCGGTAGCGACCGGGTCATCCGCACAACGTGAGTGGCAGCATCCCCTCGCTACCGAGGCTGTGTCAAAACTCGTGACGTGTGGTTAACAAAGTGCTTTTGAACCGCAGAGGACGCCGAGGAATGCGCAGAGGCAGCAGAATACGCCTTTCTCTGCGACCTCTGCGAAGAACTCTGCGGCCCTCTGCGGTTAGTTTTATCTATTGTCTCCAATCAACCGAGTTTTCACCCGGATTCTACCGCTCTGATGTTCTGTAACGACCTTGTACTGACAAACCGCAAGGGCCACCCGTGAAATTCGTGCCGTTAGCCACGAAATGTCTATAGACCCACGCTCGTTTCTCTGGGGCCGAAGCTCCGAAGGAGCGAAATGTTTATGCCGCGCTATAGGAGCTGATGAGCTTGTGCCCGGCACCAAACTCCAAGATGTAATTTGCCTGGCCGATTGGCGCGGCACTGTATACACCCGACCCGATGCAGGCTAAAATGGCGGAGTGCGGATCCGCTATTACATCGATCCGGCGACGGGACTGCCGCATATTTATGAACACGAGGTTTCGGAAGGAGAAGTTGAAGGTATTCTCGGCAAGCCGCTACAAGACATTCGTGGACGCAATGACTCTCGTATTGCGATCGGTCAGACTGAGGCGGGACGATATTTAAAGGTGATTTATGTTTCGGATCCTGTCCCGGACTCCGTTTTCGTCATAACCGCATATGAGTTAGGTCCGAAGGCGAAGCGAGCAGTTCGCCGCAAACGAAGGAAAAAATAATGACTGCCAAAAAATATCCTCGCGGATGGAACGAAGCCCGAGTTCGTCGAGTGCTCGAACATTACGAATTGCAAACTGATGAAGAGGCCGCTGCCGAAATCGAATCCGGTCTTGAACGCACGACAATGGAAGTGCCTACAGCACTTGTTCCCGTGGTACGTGAGCTAATTGCAAATCGGAAATCGGCCCGTGCGCACAACACCAGAACGCGTAAACATCGCGTCGCAGCCAACAAGTCGCGCGCAGCGTAAAAACCAGGTGTCGTAGAAAATCGTGGCATGACGCGCGTGACGCGCGTGTTCCGACACCTCGGCCGCCCACCTGGCTCGATGATCCTGAAGTGAATCCTTGACTCGTTATGCAAGCTTCATCGTGCCGTTAGGCACGAAATGTTTAAAGCCCCACGCCTCCTTTTTGGATTCAAGCTCTGAAGGGGCGAAATGTATGTCGCTCCTCCGGAGCTTTGGATTTTAGGGGCCGCTACGAGCTATAAACATCGCGCTCCTACGGAGCTGAAGACATGCAGTGATGACAATCCTCCGAAGCTGATGTATAAGGGCAAGGCAGAGCAGATCTCAAACCTTCTTATTGCTTATGCCTGAACCACCCACATCCGAACCCGAATCCGATTTCGTTTGCGACTGCAAAGAGCTGGTGCGTTCAGCGTGCGCTGGAGAGCCCTTCTACAAAGAACATGAGGGCAAACGGTACTGCGTGCTTCACTTTCCCGACAAAGAGAAAAGCGCAGATTTCGAGACAGCGCTTCAGAGAAAACTTGAGAATAAGGATTTCGACTTTCGCGGGGTATGGTTCCCGGAAGTCTCGTTCGACGGTTTTGACTTCAGCGCGCCGGCGTACTTCAGCTATGCCACTTTCAGCGCGGCGGCGCACTTCAGCTATACCACTTTCAGCGCGGCGGCGGACTTCAGCGGTGCCACTTTCAGCGCGGTGGCGGACTTCGTCGCTGCCACTTTCAGCGCTGCGGCGGACTTCGGCTATGCCACTTTCAGCGCTGCGGCGGACTTCAGCCCTGCCACTTTCAGCGCTGCGGCAAACTTCAACTCAGCCACTTTCAGCGCTGCGGCGTACTTCAGCCCTGCCACTTTCAGCGCTGCGGCAAACTTCAACTCAGCCACTTTCAGCGCTGCGGCGGACTTCAGTTCTGCCACTTTCAGCGCTGCGGCGTACTTCAACTCGGCCACTTTCAGCGCTGCGGCGGACTTCGACGGTGCCACTTTCAGCGCTGCAGCGGACTTCCCCTCTGTCACTTTCGCAGATCACGTTAGATTTGCAAGAACAAAAAAACACCAGGTATTTACCGACACATCCCGATTGGATCTCCAGTTCGCTGGAATCGAAAAACCCGATCGCGTTTCATTCCACACACTCAGCCTGCGCCCTCATTGGTTTGTGAACATAGACGCCCGCAAGTTTGGCTTCACAAATGTGAATTGGGGAGGGCTCAGCATCAACGAAGAGATTAGCCGCTTAGAAGAGAACCACATCTCATCGCCCCACCCTCTACTGGCGATTGCTTGCAGGAATCTGGCAGTTAACGCCGAGGAAAACCATCGCTACGAAGAAGCGTCAAGGTTTCGCTACATAGCAATGGACGTTCGCCGGCGCGAACGCTGGCACGGCCTTGCATTCTGGCGACTGAGTTGGTGGTATTGGCTGGCAAGTGGTTATGGTGAACGAGTATTGCAAGCATTTCTGGTGCTGCTGGGTATACTGTTGCTATTTCCCTTGCTCTATACTCACGTCGGCTTCGCGCGCTGGGAGCCGAAGTTGGCGAGCGAAAGCGATGTAGCAACTGCGAAGCGGGACGATGTCGGCGCGCCTCTGAAATTCAGTCGCGCGATGACCTACAGCGCGGCCGTGATGACGCTGCAAAAACCAGAACCACGGCCAGCGACAACCGCAGCACAGACCGTTGTTCTTCTCGAAACAGTTCTCGGACCAGTTCAGGCTGCCTTGCTCGCGCTCGCCATTCGCCGCAAATTCATGCGCTGACACGGGCCGTACAAGATTTAGGTTTCCCAGACTGGATTAACCATATGGGTAGCACACCGCCTCGGCGTTCAATTCAGGAATTAGGGTTAGACGACAGTGAAGAGCTCAAGGTCTATCTGGAGCTAATTCGGATTACAGAGAAGGACATCGACGAAATCGCAATAGGTGCCGCGAGGAACGGCTGGACCAGCTGGGCTATGATTGGGGGTATCGTCGGCGCATTCTTGTTGTTGTTGGGCGAAACCCGAAAGCTTCAGACTTTTCCCACTGAGCAAGTGGAAACTGTTTGGTTAGCGGGGCTTCTTCTCTACACAATAGCAATCTCAAGTCTTCGAGTCCTTTACGTCGACGATCAGAACATAAGACCCGGAAGGATTCGATGGAGTAACGACGTCTACTTCTCGTTCGTTCCATCTGGGGTTTTTACCCTTCTTATATTTCTTGTCTCGATCTTCGTCGCGTCGACTTTGTCACTCCCGATACTGCCCAAGATCACGACGTTAGCAGCTCTTGGTATTAGCACTGTCTGGATGGTCTTGCTTTTGGTCATAACAAAGATCCCGTTTCCGCTGGGAAACACCAGGATTACAAAGAAGTCCGGTCGTTTCGTGTCCTTGCTCAATCTCGTCTTGTCTTTTGTGGCGCTTGTATTTATAGGAACCCAGCTGCGAGCTCCGCTAGGAGAAGATGCAACCCTAGCGTATTTCTTGGGAGGACTCATCCTCGCGATAACGCTGTTAATGATACGCCTCATCTTCACGATGGCTCCTTCAAGATTGCTTTCCAAGCTTAAAGACCTAAGAAATGACATCATCTTCCTTCGCGCTGATATTGATGAGGGTCTCAGACGATACAAGATCCTTTCTGAAGGAGAGACATTGTCAGATGCTCACCAAAAGGAACTGAGCGAGATATTGGGAGACGTCAGCGTGATCGGGTACATTCATTGAAATATGGATAGTCTGATTCAACAAATGCTGGCTGACCTTCCCCATTCAAATGATTCGCAACAAGCGAAACAACAGAAGAACAAACAGATAGGCTTGCTTAAGGACTCCTATTCGCTGCATGAGGGAAAGTGCCGTGAGATACTGAGTCCATTCGAGACGAAACTAAAGAGACTCAACAAGAAGTTGGTGCGAGTCGGCGGAGCTACTGAGGATTGGGCAGGTGCTAATGCGATCCGCTCCTTGCTGAGCGAACAGCTTGAACTAGTGGAACGAGGTGAAACTCAACTTAAACAACGCAGACAAGCCATAGAATACTACTTAAGTAATCCTGACAAGATACCGCAAGAATTGCGCGCCCCGACCAACCAAGGTGCTGACTCAGATGGACCGGAAAAGGAAGCACAATGAAACGTACACCTATACTGAGCGCAGTTTTTTTGCTCTGTCTTACTGCAAACGCTCAGCAACCCGCCACCTATCAACTCAAACCCACGCCCAAAACCGTCGCCTGGGGATATTACGATGCCAGCACGCCGCCGGTGTTGCGCATCAAGTCGGGTGACACGGTTGAAATACAGACGCTTATCACCTCAACGCCGGCACGGCTGGAAGGCGCGGGCGTAAAGCCCGATCAGGTCGAGCAGTCGCTGCGCGACATCGTCAAAGAAGTCACGAACAAAGGACCCGGCGGTCACATTCTGACCGGGCCAATCTTCATCGAAGGCGCCGAGCCGGGCGACGTGCTCGAAGTCAGAATCAAGTCGATCAAGTTGGCGATTCCCTATGCCTACAACGCCTTCAGTCCGGGGCGTGGTTTTCTGCCGGAGGATTTTCCGTACGCGAAGATGCGCATCATTCCGCTCGACGAGAAACGAATGGTGGCGCACTTTGCCGACGGAATTGAGATTCCCCTGCGTCCCTTCTTTGGCAGCATGGGCGTGGCGCCGCCGGACGTTTCCGGCCGCATCAGCAGCGCGCCGCCGTGGGTTCATGCGGGCAATCTCGACAACAAGGAGTTGGTTGCCGGCACGACGCTTTTCATTCCGGTCCATGCGCGCGGCGCTTTGTTTCTGACCGGCGACGGTCATGCCGGGCAGGGTAACGGCGAGGTGGACATCACCGCGATGGAAACTTCATTGATCGGAACGTTTCAGTTCATCGTCCGCAAAGATATGCATCTGCGCTGGCCGCGGGCCGAGACTGCCACCCACTACATCACGATGGGGATTCACGAAGACTTGAACGAAGCGACCAAGATGGCGCTGCGCGAAATGATTGATTTCCTGGTGAGCGAGAAACATCTGACGCGCGACGATGCGTATCAACTGTCGAGCGTAGCCGTCGATCTAAACATCACGCAACTCGTCGACGGCAACAAAGGCGTGCACGCGATGATTCCGAAATCGATTTTCATCCCATCTGAGGGCAGAAATGATCTCATAACTTTGGAGCGAGGCCCCTGTTTTGGCACGTGTCCGATCTATCAGGTCACCATCGCGTCTGATGGAACAGTCAGTTTTGAAGGACACAATTTCGTCAAGACGAAGGGGGCGGCCACTGCGCAAATCAAACCTGAAGACTTCAATAAGCTCGTCAACGAGTTTGAGAAGATTAAGTATTCTTCTCTGGATGAAAAGTACGAGCCTGGGACGCCGGGTTGCGGCGCAGCTGCCACTGACATGCCTTATGCACGGACTTCAATACAGATGACCGGCAGAAGCAAGGGCGTGTCTCACTACTATGGCTGCAGGGATTCTGAAGTGCTGCGCGCACTGACGGCCCTGGAACGCAAGATCGACGAAGTCGCCGGAACTGAAAAGTGGATTAAGTGATGAGACAGTCAGTACCGGGAGCGGTAGCGACCGGGTCTCAATCTACGCGACGGTCGAGTTTGTCAGGACGATAACCCGGTCGCTACCGCTCCCGGTACTGACCTCACTCAAGCTAAGATATCTCGCCCCGACGGAGCGAAAGCCGCCCCCAAGGCTGCGCATCATGTCGACTGACAGTATAATCCCCGCGTGCCTTTACTAACCCCTAACGAAGTTCGTGTTCTCGGATCGCTGATCGAAAAGCAGATCACGACGCCGGAGTACTATCCACTGACGCTTAACGCTCTTACACTAGCTTGCAATCAAAAGAACAATCGCAATCCCGTCACCGCGCTCACGGAAGCTGAAGTCGAGCAGGCGCTCGACAGCCTGCGCGAAAAGAATCTCGCTTACGTCTTTTATGGCAGCACCAGCCGCGTTCCTAAGTTCAAGCATGTGGCGGAAAACCTGCAATTGAGCCCGCCAGAGATTGCTGTGATGTGCGTGCTGATGCTCAGCGGGGCGCAAACCGCCGGCGAGATTCGCGGGCGCGCCTACCGCCTGTATGAGGTTGCCGGACTGGAAGAAATCGAACAGACTCTTCATTCACTGAGCACGAAAGACCCCGAGCCGCTGGTGACTAAGCTACCGCGCCAGTCAGGTCAGAAAGAGGCCCGCTTTGCGCATCTGCTGGCTGGTGAAGTGAAGATCGAAGAGCTCGACGGCGAGCCGCCGGTCAGCAAACAGACGCGCCGATCGGTCGACTCCGAAAAAGTCGTTAGTCTTGAACACCGGGTTGAGACGCTCGCGGCGGAAGTCGAAGGTCTGCGGCGGCAGTTTGATGAATTCAAGAAACAATTCGAATAGTTGTTCGTTTGGGAAAGTAACCCGGTGAGGTTGCGCTACTCATTTGAAGCTCGCCTCGTTGGAGAAAGAGCAAAGAGGATGGGGGAAGGTCATGCCCGCAGTCCCTCTCCCCAACCCTCTCCCAAAGGGAAAGGGAGTAAACAACAGCACTGAATGAAATGGAGGAACCAACCGCGATGAAAAGATTCGCAATTGCCCTGACCGTCGTTTTGTCAGCACTCTTCATGCTCTCCGGATGCCACGGAGTGCGCGGCTCTGGCGTTCGCAAAACTGAAAAGCGGGACCTGCCGGTCTTCACTTCAATCGAAACCACCGGGGCCTTCGAAGTAGAAGTGAATTGCCAAAAGCCCGCCAGTCTTGAAATCGAAGCCGACGACAACCTCATGCCGCTGATCCAAACCGAAGTTCGCAGCGGTGTCCTGCACGTCAGCAGCACAAGAAGTTACAGTTCAAGAGGAGGAATCGTATTGCGAATCATGGTGCCCGATCTGGAAAGCGTAAAGAGCACCGGCGCGGGAAAGTTTCGCGTGACAGACATCAAAAACGACAACTTCGAAATTCGATCGACGGGAGCCGCGCAGGTGGTTGCCACCGGCCAAAGTAAATCCGTAAAGATTGATTCGACCGGTGCGGGTAAGATCGATGCGCACAACCTGCGCGCCAGCAAAGCTGATGTCAGAGTTACCGGCGCTGCCGGCGTGGAAGTCTATGCCACCGACCAACTTGACGTGACGGTTTCCGGCGCCGGACGGGTAATCTACAGCGGCAATCCTGAGGTCAACAAGAGAGTAAGCGGCGCCGGTCAGGTGACTAAGAAAGAAGGAGGCGGTGCCTGATTCTAAAGGTCGCGCGTCCATCAACTCGCAGCCGCGATTCTTTGTAAATCCGCGGGTTCGGTGCTCTAATCAAGCCGAGGCCCAAAATGATTAAGAACTCATTGGTAACCCTCCTCCTGTTATCTCTTCTAGTTCTGCCGCTCCACGGACAGCAGCCACAAAAGCAACAGCCCCTCCCTCCAAAGTGGCCAGGTAAAGAATCAAGTCTGCCGCCACCGCCACCTCCGGGTGACGAGGACGACGTCGTGCGGATCACCACCAGCCTGGTCCAGTTGGATGCGGTCGTTATCAAGGACGGCAAGCACGTCACAGACCTTAAGGCCGAAGACTTTGAGATCTTTGAAGACGGACGGGCGCAGACGATTACCAATTTTTCCTACATCTCCAGCGTCCCTGCGGCTGCGGCGTCGCCTGCGAACATCGCCGCCACACCGCCAGTCAAGAACAAGAAGAACAAGAATGGACCGCCCGTGTTGCCCGCAGTCGTGCGCCCTCAGGATACGCGTCGCACTATCGCGATCGTGGTGGATGACCTGGGTCTCTCACTCGAGAGCATGGGACCGATCAAGAGTCAGTTGCGCAAGTTTGTTGACGAGCAAATACTACCCAGCGATCTCGTTGCTATCATTCGCACCGGCGGCGAGGTCGGCGCGCTACAGCAGTTCACCACCGATAAGCGGCTTCTCTATCGCGCGATTGAACGTCTGCGTCGAAATCCTTGCAGCCGGATGGGCATCTCTGTCTTGCCCCCCGTAGGGAGTGGCAACAACGGAACCGGGCTATGTTCGGTCGAGTCATTTCACAGTACAACGCAATCGCTGCAGTTCATCGTGCAGGGTATGCGCGAGTTGCCGGGTCGCAAGTCGCTGGTGCTTCTCTCCGACTACATGCCTTCAGATACGCTCGATCTGAGTACTCTTGAACGGTTACTGAGCAGGCCTGGCGCTTTTCTGTTCAGCAATGAAGCCGCGCTTAAGAGGGTCGCCGAACTGGCCATCCGGGCGTCCGTCGTGATCTACGCCGTTGACACACGCGGGCTACAAGTCACGGGACAGACCGCGGCTGACAACTTCTCAGCCGGCGGGACGGGAGTCTTAACAGTAGGAACTGAAAGCATAGTCAGCCGGAGTCAGGCTCTCCTTAGCGATCGGGCGCATCAATTGCAAGACGGCCGCGCCGGCTCCGACCTAATAGCTCGAGAGACCGGCGGCTTTTTGGTCCGCGGCTCAAACGACTTCGGATTGCAGCGCGTGATGCGAGATCAGGAAGGTTACTACCTCATCGCCTATCGCCCGAAGGGCACGAGTTTTGACCGGCGTTTCCATCACATCAAAGCGCGCGTAAAGCGCCCCGGGTTGACGGTACGCACGCGCGAAGGCTTCTTCGGTGCCACCGATGAGCAGACCCGCCCCGTAGAGCGAACGAATCGTGACAAGATGAACATAGCTCTGATGTCGCCCTTCGGTGCGGTCGACATCGAAGTGCGCCTGACCGCACTGTTCGCTAACATGCCGGCTACCGGTTCTCTGCTTCGTTCATTGCTTTATTTCCAGGCCCGGGATCTGACCTTCACCGATGAGCCGGATGGCTGGCACCAATCCACTTTCAATCTCAGCGGTATCATCTTTGGCGATAATGGCGCGGTTGTTAACCAGGTTAACGAGACCCGGACGCTGCGCCTGCAGGGAAAGGAATATGATCGGGCACTGCGCGACGGGATTGTTTATCAACTGGACATGCCGATCAAGAACCCCGGGGCCTACCAATTCCGCGTTGCCGTGCGCGATGCAGCCTCTTCGCGCATCGGCACCGCCGGGCAATTCGTCGAAGTCCCGGATCTCAAGAGTGCGCTTGCTCTCTCAGGCATCACGGTCTCAAGTGGCGTTGCTCCTGATGCGCCCAAAACGAACAGCGCCAGTGGAACCGCGCCCTCGGCTGATAGTCAAACCACGGCTGACACCCCGATGGCCAATCCGGCCAACCGGCGTTTCCGTCAGGGCTCTAACCTCTTTTTCGGATACGCCATCTACAAGGCCCAACTCGATAACGTCACGCACCTTCCCAGCCTGACCGCGCAGGCAAAAATCTTTCATGACGGTAAGCTGGTTTATGAGGGCGGACTGAAACCAATAGACCTCGCCGGTCAGACTGATCTTGAACGCATCACCAGTGGCGGTGGCCTCCATCTGGGTATACTCCCACCCGGCGAATACATTCTCCAGATAGTCGTCAACGACGCGCTCGCCCAGGAGAAGAACCGTACGACGACCCAGTGGATCGATTTTGAAATAGTGCAATAGGCCGAGAAAACCGTAGTGAAGGAATGTCCTCACTGCCATGAAGATTCCTTTGGTGTCCGCGAACTGTTTTCTTTGGATTATTTCAGCGCCGATGAGTGTAAAGCTTGCGGAAAACTTGTGCGCAATGATGGATTTCGGCAATTCCTGACACTGCCGGCGATCCTGTTGGCGCTGTTCCTCGGCCTTGTCATTTTCTCTTTAATCCCCAGCCCGTTAGAGCCATTCGGGTTGCTACTGGTAATTTTGTTGGTGGCGCTTCCGATAGTACTTCTCGCCAAGCCGGTAAAGGCCGATGATCCGGACGCTGACCTTATGCCATTCATTCCTGACTTAGAGAACGACAAGGTCATCATGGTCAGCGGCTGGAATGAGGAAGAGCTTCGCAGGATACTTGATGACTTCGTCGCGGAAGATGCATCGGCCGCCTATGAATGCAGGATTGACATCAGCGAAGGGGATCAAAATCTCCATCGCCTGACGTTTCCTGAAGACATTCACCCGTCTGAATTCGCGTCTCTGGTTAATTATCTGAACTATCCGATGAACCCTGGTTTGGCTGAACGCTCAATCATCGTTGCCGGTAAGACTACGTTGAACTCGCATTTTCAGAGCATGCCACCTTCGCTCATGGGAAAGAAGGCGATGCTGTACGTCCCGGAGAATGATCAGGACTATGATGTGGTGTACATGCAGACAGAAACCGGAGCCACTTTCGCGAAATCTATGAGTGAACTAGGCTGGCGCCGAATAAGCGATCCTCGATTGTCCAGCGAGGTGAAGATGCTGATCTTCTAGTATGGCCGTCCTAACGAGGATTGCTTCATGTGCCTGCTGCATCACATCGCCGGAGCCTTCACCCAACAGCCAGAAGAGCTGAAGGAAAAGATCAGCGCGAAGGCCGGCGATCTGATCAAGCGTTCGTTAGATGATATCGATCGGGCGCGCCTGGTTGACTATCACACCCACGTCGCGGGAATCGGCAAAGGCACCGACGCGTTCGTCAATCCGAAGATGCTCGCCTGGCGTCATCCGTTTCATCGCCTCAAGTTCAAGGTTTATCTCAGCGCGGGCGCGGTGACTGACGTCGAACAGGCTGACTCGCAGATCGTTGAAAGATTGGCGCGCCTCATCACCAACATCGACGGCCACGGCAAGCACCGGCTGCTGGCGTTCGACAAAAATTACCATCGCGACGGCGCCGCAAATCTCGCGAAGACCGAATTCTATGTGCCCAACGACTATGTATTCGCGCTCGCCGAACAGCGTCCCGATTGTTTCGAGCCGGTGATCTCCGTCAATCCTTATCGCGGCGATGCGCTGATCGAACTGGAGCGTGGCGCCCGGCGCGGCGCACGAATGGTCAAGTGGCTGCCAAACGCAATGGGCATCGATCCTTCGGATGAGCTTTGCGATCCCTTCTATCAGAAGATGAAAGAGCTGGGCCTGGTTTTGCTGAGCCACGGCGGCGAAGAGAAAGCTGTCGAGGCGGAAGAGGATCAGCGACTGGGCAATCCGCTTTTGCTTCGTCGCGCACTGGATCACGGCGTGAAAGTGATCGTGGCGCACTGTGCCGGACTCGGTGACAACGAAGACCTCGACAGTCCACAGCGAAAGCGGGTTCCGAACTTTGATTTGTTCCTGCGTTTGATGGATGAGAAGCGGTACGAAGGATTGCTGTTCGCCGACATCTCAGCGATGACCCAATACAATCGCACCGGAAGACCGTTGACGACGATTCTGCAACGCGAAGACCTTCACCAGCGTTTGGTGAACGGCAGCGACTATCCCCTGCCGGCGATCAATGCGCTGATCAGGACCGGCGCGCTCAGAAAGCAGGGCTACATCGCGACTGAAGAGCGCGCGTGCCTGAACGAGATTTACGACTACAACCCGCTGCTGTTCGACTTTGTATTGAAACGATCCATTAAGATCCCCGGTACTGAGAAGCGCTTGCCGGCGTCGATCTTCATGACGAATCCGGCACTCGAAGCTGGGAGCGCGGACTGTCTCGCCCGCACTGAGCGCGAAGCGCGAATGGTAAGCGAATGAAAAGACCTTGCGGACGGGACGTCCGCGCTCCCAGTAATAACTCGCCTACTCCGCGGGAACAAAACTCCAGCTCAGCACGTCTAAAGCTTTCCCTTGACAATCTAGGGAAGGGTTAGTACCTTGCTCCCCAGATATTCTAGGGAGACTGTTAACGATGGCAAATGCCCGCACGGATTTGATGCAAGGCACGCTGGAGCTGATGATTCTTAAGACGCTCTCGCGTGATTCTATGCACGGTTACGGCATCGCTCAACGAATACATGAGGCTGTTGATGAGTTGCTCAAGATCGAAGACGGCTCACTTTACCCAGCGCTCTATCGCATGGAAGAGCGCGGTTGGATTACGTCCGAGTGGGGCGTTTCGGAAAACAATCGTCGAGCTAAATTCTACAAGCTGACCAGAGCAGGACGAAGGCAGCTTGACGGTGAATGCGCCAACTGGGAGCGCGTCTCTCAAGCGATTTCGAGAATTTTGCAAACCGCCTAACGAGGGCAGACGATGAAGGCAGTGAAAGGACGCCTATTCAAGCGTCTTAATAGCGAGCAGATTAAGGGTGAAGTTGAGGAAGAGTTGCGCTTTCACCTCGAACTCTTAACGGAGGCACTTCTTCAGCAAGATATGTCCCCGGAAGAAGCAAACGCTGCCGCCCTGGAACGCTTTGGAAATGTCGAGCAGATTAGAGATCAGTGTGTAGAAATCAGCAGGAGGAAAAGCCCTTTCATGCTTGCTTTGAAGTCTTTTCTAATCCTGGTTTTTCTGGTTGGAGTTTTGGTGCGCGTTTTCGGCACGGAATTCCACGTCACGCGCGTAGGTGACGTTTTGATTGCCGTTGGCATTCTGGGCCGCTTATGGGTTCACGTGCGCAGTTTGACTCCGTCGAGCTTTCTTTCAAAACCTGAGACCTCGTCACCATTGATGTTGAATGAAAACGGTCAGGCATCAATTACTGCGTACGACCAGAGAAAGCGCACACCCGTTGAGCGTGTCATTTCCGATAAATAACCGTAGAACAAACTAAAACCGTTCATCCTGAGGAGATTCGCGTAACAGTCTTCAAGGTATGGGTGTGCCTTCGGGCCGTAACCAAAAAGAGAGAAGCGGATCAAGCGGCCCGCGCGGGCGGCAGAAATCGAATGTAGAACAGCGATCGACACTATGCTCAAAATCAGAGAGCTAACGAAACCCTACTCGAGGGGCATTCAGGCGCTGAAACAAATCTCGCTTGATGTGCCTCCCGGGATGTTTGGCTTGCTTTTAGTTTTTGCAGAGTAATGAAGCGTTTGTTCAGCCGTCAACGTGGGATAGAGCCCAAACTCCTGTGGCATCGAGAAAAACCCAACTAAAGTTGGTACTCTCAGCACCGCTGAGCTATCGCGAGTTCGTCGCGCCCGTTGCGTTGACAGCGCCCTCTCCAGTAACTAGGCTCTTCCCACATCATGAAAAGAGCTCTAACGCGTTGCAGAAGAGTCGTGCCGATTTGGCAGCTATTAGCCTTAATCATTTTCATATCAGTCTCCGCCAATATGGCCACTGCGCAGACACCCACGCCTTCCCCACCAGACAAACGCGGCCTCGGAATTGAAAGCACCTCCTCTGCCACCTCACAGAGCGATCAGACAAAGTCGAAAGAAGCCAAACCAGAACTCGTCCTTCAAACTGGATACAACAATTTTTTCGGAGCGACGCGATTGGTCTTCAGCCCCGATGGCCGCCTGCTCGCTACCGGGACGTTTCGCAGCAACACGATCAAACTGTGGGAGACGGCGACGGGTCGCGAACTGCGCAACATTTCCACAGGTGGCCAGAACGCCATGAGCGTCTCGACCGTCTTCGCCTTTAGTCCGGACAGTCGTCTCCTGGCGGCAGCCGCGGGCAACAATTCGGTTAAAGTGTTCGACGTGATCACAGGACGGGAAGTACAGACACTCACCGGAGGACAGGCTTCATTCATGGCTTCTTTCGGCGTCACTTTTATCGCCTTTAGTGCTGATGGCAAGAAGCTCGTGACGGTCAGCGATGCGATCAAAGTCTGGGACGTGGCGAGCTGGCGCGAGTTGAAAACTCTGGACACGACCACTCTTACCGCATCGGGCCTCACCGGAGGCGGGGGCGGAATGGCACTTAGTCCGGATGGCAACCAACTGGCGCGCGCCGAATCTGGCGGTTCGAAAACCCAGATAAAGGTTTTGGATCTGACCACAGGACGTGAGGCACGTTCAGTTAGCTTACCTCACGATCAAATCGACAGCCTCGAACTTTACTTTGCTCCGGACGGTCATTTGGTCGCTGCCGGAATCGTTGAAAAGAAGTTGAAGGTTTGGGACGTCACCACTAAGCAAACTGAGCGCGACCTGGCGCCCACCACTCAGGATTACAGTCTGGTCAAATTCAGTAGCGACGGTCGTCTGCTCGCGCTTTCCGAAGGGTATACGATCAAGCTGTGGGACTGGGCCGCCGGCCGCGAGTTGCCGACATTGAATGTTCCCAACCTCGGAGTCTTTACCCAAAACGGTGGAGTCTTTGTAGGCTTCAGCGCCGACGGAAAGAAAACAGCCACTGGCGGCTTTGGAACGCAGACGTTGCTGTGGGAAACAGAAACGGGCAAGCAACTCCTGGCGATGAAGGGCCGCAGCAATATGGCTTACGCGGTCGCCTTCAGCGCGGACGGTACGCAACTGTCGGCCGGCGGACGCACGCGTTGGGATTTGCGCACCGGCCGCGGTTTGCGTGTTACGCCCGCGCCATCCGACAAGTTGTTCGGCATGCCCGCGCCTGATGGAAAAGTGATCGCGATGTTCGCTCCCAACAATAACGCGATCACAATTCTCGAAACGCCGAGCGGTCGTCCACTGCAAACACTAACGCGGGCAATGACAGGCGGCGGCGTTGAGCGCGTTACCTTCAGCCCTGACGGGCATCTGTTGGCGGCGAGGTACATGGAGGATCAAGGATCGCAGGGGCCAAAAACGATCGGTGGTCTGCCTTCAAGCCAGGTCAAGATTTGGGACGTAACCTCCGGACGTGAGGTGCAGACGTTAACGCTCGCAACTGCTCCGAACGAGGTGGGCTTCACTTCGGATGGGCGAGGATTGCTTACCGTTTTCGGCCAAGGCGAAGTTGTGCTCTGGGATGTCGCATCAGGCAATCGTCTGCGCAGCTTTGCGGCGACGCCAACGGCGACACCGACGGCAAGTCCTTCGTTCCCAAATCTCGGCTCGCTGCCAAACATGGGCAAGGCGGGATCGATGCCGACGATACCGAACATGCCAACAAATATGGCTGACATGTCTTCGATGATCACAAACATGCTGGGCACAATGACTGCGGGCACACTGGGCAAAAGCGTGACCTCTGTCGCGTTTAGCCCGGACGGGAGAACACTCGCCACCGGCGGTGTGGACTCAAAGTCAAATTTTGATATGGCAACCCTGATGAGCAACGCGGGCCAGAAGAGTTCGAAGAACAAAAAGCCGCCCGACCCTCAGGACTTTCTAAAGGATCTCAAGATCGAGACGATTGGCCAGGTTCTGTTCTTTGACGTCGCCACCGGCCGCGAAGCCGGAGCCATTAAGGGTCACGGCAAAGGTGTGACTGACGTAGTCTTTAGTCACGACGGCAAATTGCTGGCATCGAGCAGCACCGATAACACAATCAAGATTTGGGACCTCGCGTCCAAGCGTGAACTGCGCACGCTAACCGGTCACACAGCAAACGTCGAATCCATGGACTTTAGTCCTGACGGCCGGCTGCTGGCATCAGCCGGCGAGGACGGCAGCACTTTTCTATGGGACGCAAATACCGGAGAACATTTGTTGACGCTCGTCTCTCTTGACGACGGCGGTGAATGGATAGTCGTAACTCCCGAAGGTCTGTTCGACGGCACGCCCGCATCATGGAATCAGATCCTCTGGCGCTACAACCAGGACACTTTCAACGTCGCTCCGATCGAATGGTTCTTCAACGAATTCTATTACCCCGGACTGCTGGCCGATGTTTTCGCCGGCAAACGCCCGCACGTGGCGCAGGATGTTTCAAAGAAAGATCGCCGACAGCCAATTGTGACGTTATCACTCGCGGGAGAACCAGCGCCCGCCTCGGGCATTGCCGCGCGTAACGTCAAGGTAAAGATCGAAATCACTGATGCCCTCGCGGACAAGGAGCGCTCGCAGGGCAGCGGCGCGCGTGATGTGCGTCTGTTCCGCAACGGCTCGCTCGTGAAGGTCTGGCACGGCGATGCTTTGAAAGGACAGGCGGCCGTCACACTGGAAGAAGAAATCATGGTCGTCGCCGGGCCGAACCGGCTAACTGCTTATGCGTTCAACCAGGACAACGTTAAGAGTAAAGACGCTAACCTCGTGTTGACGGGCGCCGACAGTTTGAAACGAGCGGGCACGGCATGGGTCATTGCCGTCGGCGTCAATGAGTATGCAAACGCGCAGTACAATTTGAAGTATGCCGTTGCCGACGCGCAGAGCTTCGCCGAAGAGTTGCGCTTGCGCCAGACACAGATTGGCCGCTTCGATCACGTCGAAGTCATTTCACTGCTCAACGAGAATGCAACCAAGGCTAATATTCTCTCGGCGTTGCAACGCCTGGCGGGAATGGCCGGAACCGGACCGCCCACGCTGAAAGCCGGGCTATTTGATCGACTCCGTCGGGCTGAGCCCGAAGACGCTGTGGTCATTTACTTCGCCGGGCATGGCACTGCGCAGGGCCAGCGCTTCTATCTGATCCCGCACGATCTTGGTTACGCCGGCGATCGCGACGCGCTGAATGAGAGCGGACTCAATGCGATCCTCTCGCACAGCATCTCAGACCTGGAGTTGGAAGAATCAGTCGAAGGCCTGGCCGCTGGATCTCTCCTGATGGTCATCGATGCCTGCAACTCTGGCCAGGCGCTCGAGGCGGAAGAGAAGCGCCGTGGGCCGATGAACTCGAAAGGCCTGGCCCAACTGGCTTACGAAAAGGGCATGTACATTCTCACCGCCGCGCAGAGTTATCAGGCGGCGCTCGAGGCGGCGCAATTTGGTCACGGCTTGCTGACTTATGCGTTGGTCGAAGAAGGATTGAAAACAGGTGTCGCCGACAACGAACCAAAGGACGGGGTCTTGAGTGCTCGCGAGTGGTTGGACTTTGCGACTGAGCGCGTGCCCCAGATGCAGGAAGAGAAGATGAAACAGGCCCGCGGCCTGGGCACAGACATCGCGTTCACGGAAGGCGAGAAGAACATTGCCGATCCCGATAAGCGCAGCCTGCAACGCCCCCGCGTGTTCTACCGCAGAGAGATGGAAACCGATCCTTTGGTCATCGCGAAGCCGGGAGCGAAGCCTTGAGGTCGGATCATTTTCCATTCATCATTTTTCATTATTTTTCATTTATCATTGACCATCTTTGTGAGGCAGCTCGCATAAACAGGGTTTAAGAATTTTCTTTCTCCCTCTCCCCTTGGGAGAGGGTTGGGGAGAGGGTTTGAAGATTGCCACAGTAGCTACGCCCCTCTTCCCCAGCCCTTCTCCCAAAGGGAGCAGGGAGAGACCTAAATCAAATGAAAATGATCCTGGCCCGCTTCGCGGACTATCTACACCGACTATGAATAATCCCCTCTTGAGAATCTGCGTCGTGCTCTTAGTGGCTTCGGTAAGTTCTTTCGCTCAAAAGGCGAAGCCGATCACGGCATGCACTCAAACGACCTTCGCGGCCTTCAAACCCCTGCCGAAACTGAAATACGACTGCCCTGAGGGCTCGATTGATTCCGATGACAAGATTCTGAAGTTGCCCGAAAGACTCTCGGCTATCCGCGGTGTGGTGAAAGAGCTCGAGGGGTTCACGAACGCGGCGTGGTGGCAGGCTGAGGTGGATGATTTGAATGCCTGCAAGATCCACGGAAGCGCCGGGGAATTTACCGACGAGGAAAAGGAAGGATGGAAACGGGGCGACTATAGTCTCGATCTCTTTGGCAATCACGAGCTTCGGCTCGCGCTGATCGCGGAGCCCTGCTACCAGACCGGCTACAGCGGCTCAAACGCCTTTCTGCTTTACCGCAAAAACGGCAAAGTCTTTGTTTCGCAGGTCCTGAATGGTTATTACTCGCGCGTCGATAATTCCGTGGGCATCGACTTCGCTAGTCTCAACGGTCAGCAGTTGGTTGAAGTCTCGACCGCGAACAGCATGCCACCGTCTCTGGTCAGCTACTTCTTTGTGATCGACGCAAAGACCAACAAGGCCGTGCCGAAAAAGCTCTTCAAAGACGGCAACAAACTGACGAATAAAATGTATTCGGCGATGCTGCTGAGCGAGCCAAAGGACTTAGGTCTGCCGAAGGAGGCTGCGGAAATGAAAGTCATCCGTAGTAAAAGTCTGGCGCCCACCTTCAGCGTTTACGAAGAGACCGACCGCGGAAAGATCGACGACAACGGCCGGAAGCTGCGCCGGATTGTCTATCGCTGGAATGGTCGATTCTATGCGGTACAGAACCGCTCGCGGCAGCGAGCGGGTATCGCGATACTCTCAAGTGTCAGAAGCCCGCGCGTAAGCAAGAGCGATGCTCGTCTCTACCCATCGCCGACGTTAGCAACGGCTCGTTGGCAGTATCCTAAGATGAGTGTATGGGATCGAGCCCTCCCTGACGGTCGGGCTTCCGACACCAGAGTCAGTGCTGCATTCAGACTAGTCAATCAAGAAAACCGTGACTGAACTCAAACGCTCAATGGGTCTCCCACAGGCGACGGCGATGGTGGTGGGCATCATCATCGGGGCGTCGATCTTTGTTCAGCCATCTGAAATTGCGCGGCTGGTGCCATCGGTGCCTGGCGTTTTTGCCGTATGGATCGTCGCCGGCTTGCTGACCCTCTTTGGAGCCTTGTGCTGCGCCGAGTTGGCGTCCGCGTTTCCGCGTACCGGTGGCGTATACGTTTTTCTCAAAGAGACTTACTCGCCGGCAGTCGGTTTTCTCTGGGGCTGGGCCATGTTCTGGAGCATGCACTCCGGCATCATCGCGGCCATCGCGGTGGTGTTCGCGCGTTATGTCGGCTACTTCGTTCCGCTCGGCGACACTGGCATTCGCCTCGTCGCTATCGCCGCGATTCTGGTGCTCTCAGGCATCAACTATCTCGGAGTGAAACAGGGCAGCACGCTGCAGACGATTTTCACGCTCGGCAAAGTAATCGCGATCGTAGCGATATTAGTGTTGGTTGTCGTATTGAGTGCGCCGGGTGCGGCCGCAACTCCCGCAGCGACCGGACAGGGAATCTCTGTTGTTAGCTTCGCGCTGGCCATCGGCGCCGGCCTCTTCGCCTTCGGTGGCTGGCATATGGTGACTTATACCGCTGAGGAAACTCGCCATCCTGAACGAACGATTCCACTGGCGTTAATGATCGGCACCCTGACGGTTACGGCCTGCTATATCGCGCTCAACGCCGCTTATTTCTATGCGCTGCCGCTCGACAAGGTTGCGTCCTCGACGCGGGTGGCGGCGGACGCCGCCGAAGCAGTTATCGGACGGCGCGGCGGCGCTACGATCTCGGCGGTGGTGATCTTCTCAACGTTTGGCGCCGTGAGCGGCATCATCCTGGTTGGACCGCGCGTGTATTTCGCCATGGCTCGCGATGGATTGCTGTTCCGCTGGATCACTGCTGTGCATCCGCGCTTCCAGACACCGCACCGGGCAATCGTGTTGCAGGCTATCTGGGCATCGTTCCTCGTAGCCACGGGCACTTACCGCGCGCTTTTCACGCGCGTCATCTATACCGAGTGGATCTTTTTCGGCTTGATGGTGCTCGGACTCTTCCTGCTGCGCCGGCGATCCAACTACGCGCCGACGTATCGCACGTGGGGATTCCCAGTCCTGCCTGCTGTCTTCATTCTGGCATCGTTCTTCATCGTGGTGAATCAGATTGTCTCGGAACCGCGCGAGAGCATTACAGGACTGGGAATAGTTGCGCTTGGTCTGCCGGTGTATTATTTGTGGGCGAGAAGATCGGCAAAGCCTAAATCGGCTGGACGCTGAAAGCGCGTCTAAATAGGATTGACCTGAGGGAAGGAAACATTCATTGACTAACGTTTTCCTCGCTTCTCTCTAGCCGCTTCGTTCAATTCCTGAATCGTCCCCTCTCTTAGATCAGTTTCGCTCCGAAGAGGCGGCATCATCTTTCCGTCATTCGTGAAGTAATCAGATACGTCCTGCCCCTCCTCCGCCAAACGAGCAATCGATTCTGCTGACGTCGATTCCTTTTCCACGAATGGACTTTATGACAGGGACGCCAAGCTGGCAATTTTCCTGTGGATAACGCCGGATTTGGAACAACACTCCGCTCAGCGTATCATTCCTGACGATGTCCGCCCTGCTCAAAGATTCCTACAACCGCCCGATACGCGATCTGCGTGTGTCCTTAACCGACCGCTGCAATTTCCGCTGTTTCTATTGCCTGCCGCATGGCGAACCGCCGATTGCGCCGAAAGAGCAGATGCTTTCCTACGAAGAGATCGAATACGTCTGCGAGATCTTTGTCGAGCTGGGCATTGAAAAGATTCGATTGACCGGCGGCGAGCCGATGATGCGCCAGGACATCGAAATCATCATCGGCAAACTGGCGAAACTAAAATCGAGAGGCTTGCGCGATCTGGCGCTAACAACTAACGGCTACTTTCTGCCCGATCGCGCTCAGGGTTTGAAAGATGCAGGACTGGATCGCATTTCGATTAGCCTGGACAGTTTGAAACGCGACGTGTTCAAGCAGATGACCGGGGTCGATGTTCTGGATCGAGTTCTTCAGGGCCTCGCGGCTGCCAAGACGGCGGGTCTGCAACCGATCAAGATCAACGCGGTCATCGTGCGCGGTCACAACGAAGATGAAGTCGCCGACTTTGCAGCGTTTGCGCGCGCGCACGATGTAAAGATGCGCTTCATCGAATTCATGCCGTTGGATTCCGGTCACGAGTGGTCGCGCGACGACGTGGTTTCCGGCCGCGAGATCCGCCAGCGCATCGAAGCGCAATTCCCGCTCGAACCGCTGGACGTGCAGCGGGGTTCCGAAACCGCCTCGCGTTTTCGCTTTGCCGACGCGGCGCCCGGGGAAATCGGCATCATCGCTCCCGTAACCGAAGCTTTCTGCGGCGCCTGCTCGCGCATCAGGCTAACCGCAGATGGCCAGATTCGTACTTGCCTGTTCTCAACCGTCGAACACTCTCTGCGCGATGTTGTCCGCGATGGCGCATCGCGATCTGAAATCATCGACTTCATCCGTAGCGTGGTGCTGAAGAAAGAACCTCGTCACTTCATCAATGAACCCAGCTTTGTAGCTCCCTCGCGGTCAATGAGCTTTATAGGTGGCTGATTCGAGAGTCCTATGAGAAGAGTCTTGTTGAGCATCCTCGCGACGCTTCTGATGGTTTTCGCGTTCGAATCAGCGGCCATCGCCCAGGGCTCAAACATCGTCATCAAAGATGAAAAATGCGTTGGCCGGATCTACGAACCGAAGGAAGTTACTCAGCGTCCAAGGTTTGGTCACCGAACGTCTCCGGACTTCACGACTGAAGCTCTTGCACACCATGTACGAGGACGAGTGGTCCTCAGTGCCGTGCTCTGCGGTACTGGAAAGATGACCGACATTAAGGTAATCGAGGGTTTGCCGTTCGGAATGACTGAGCGGGTGATCGAAGCGGCTCGTCAGATCAAGTTCGAGCCTGCTGAGAAAGGCGGTCGCCGGGTCTCGGAGGTAGTCAGGCTCGAATACAATTTCGGCTACATCGGTGACAGGAACCCGCCGGCGCAGGAGCCGACTGCCGGACGTCTGATTGAACGGGTGGAGATCACCGGCCTGCGCTCGAGAGGGTCACATTCTCGTTTTAGGTGCAGCCGGCGGCGCGATCATCGGCGCCATTGTCGGCAAGTGGGGCCGGTAGACGTGCACTAATCGACAAACTGAAGTTTGTCGGACATAATTTTGCTCTTCTCAGCTTTGCTCAAACCGTAACTTCTCTTTCTGGAGGATCGTTCGATGAACCCCAAACGCTTTTCTACTCTGCTCGTGCTCTTGCTTTGCTTCATGGCGCCCGCGGTGGCCTGGGCTCAGGATAAGCCCGTATCGACGGCAAAGAATGAGGCGCCGGAACCGCGGACTAAAGACGGCAAGAAACTCTTGACGGCCCTCGATCTGGTAAAGGGCTCCACTGTCGGCAATCCCAGGATCTCGGCGGATGGCAAGCGCGTAGCTTATACCGTAGCCGAAATAAGGATGGAGAAAGACAAAGAGTGGAAGAGTGTGACCCAGATCTGGGTCCTCCCACTCTCTGGTGGCCAGGCGCAGCAATACACGCGCGGCGAGAAGAGCGCCACGGCGCCTGAGTGGTCACCCGACGGCAGCCTGCTCGGATTTCTAAGCGATCGTGAAAAGGATGGCGAGCGACAAGTTTGGATGATTCGCGCGGATGGCGGTGAAGCGTGGGCCGTCACCACGCACAAAGGCGGCGTCAGCGGGTTTCGCTGGTCACCCGATGGAAAACAACTGCTGCTGAGCGCCACGGATCAACCAGGCAAAGACGAGGAAGATCGCAAGAAGGTCAAAGACGACACCATGGTGATCGACCAGGACATTAAGATGACTCATCTTTGGACCTGGAACATAGACAAGAAAGAAGAGAAGCGGCTCACTGATGGAAAGTTTACTGTGAGCGATCCCCAGTGGTCGCCGGATGGAACCAGGATTACCTATACCACACGGCCTACACCCAAAGCGGATGATGGAAGCTTGAGCGACGTATGGGTACTCACCGTCGCCAACGGCGAAAAGAAGAAACTTGAAGACGACGCCGGATCGAGCGATACCGCGCGGTGGTCTCCAGATGGGAAGTGGATCGCATACACGGGAAATCCTGATGCCGACGCCGGAGTCTCGACGACCTATCTTTACCTGATCGCCGCGAACGGCGGCGCGCCAAAACAACTAACTACTAAGTTTGATTTGAGTGTTGGCACGCCGGTGTGGTCGCGCGATGGCCGCACGATTTACTTCAGTACCAACGTGTTGGAAGCAATCGAAGTCTATTCGTGCGACGTCGCCAGTGGAGAGGTGAAACAACTCTCGCGCCGAGGAGGCTCCACCGGCATTACTGAAATCAGCCGTGATGGCAAGACAATTGTGGGGACCTCGTCAGGAGCAAAGCAACCCACAGAGCTGTACACCTCAAGTCCTGATTTTGGCTCGCTAAAGCCGCTTACCGATCACAATTCGTGGTTGAAGGATTACGCACTGGCTGAAACCGAAATCGTAAAATGGAAGAGCAAAGATGGAACCGAGGTCGAAGGCCTGCTGACAAAACCCGTCGGCTATGAAGCCGGAAAGAAGGTCCCGCTCCTGTTGAATCCGCACGGCGGTCCCACCGGCGCGTCGATTAGCGACTTCAACGGCACGGTGCAGGTACTGGCGGCGAATGGTTTCGCCGTGCTGCGGCCAAACTTTCGCGGATCGACCGGCAAGGGTCTCGCGTTTGCCCAGGCGAACAAGAACAACTGGGGCAAGGGCGATTACGAAGACTGCATGACGGGCGTCGATGCGATGATTGCCAGTGGCGTAGCTGATCCCGATCGTCTGGGCGCGTATGGCTGGTCGTACGGTGGTTACATGACCTTCTGGATTCTGACCCAAACGGATCGCTTCAAGGCTGTGTCGCCCGGGGCGGGGCTGTCGAACATCTATTCGATGTATTCACAGAACGACATCCAGAGATACTTGCGCTGGTTCTATTCGGATAAGTCGCCGTGGGAGGCGACGGATCTCTACTGGGACCGCTCGCCGATGAAGTATGTGAAGAACGTAAAGACGCCGACGATGATCATGCACGGTCAGGTGGACACGCGCGTGCCCATCGCGCAGGCGCAGGAGTTCTATATGGCGCTGAAGGAGATGAAGGTGCCGGTCGAGTTTGTGGTCTATCCGCGAGAGAATCACGGCTTCACAGAGCCGCGTCATCAGATGGACCGCGTGCGCCGGTACGTCAAGTTTTTCGCGAAGTATCTCAACGCGCCGGTGGTTACGGAGCCGACCGGGCAATGAGAGGGCCAAGCGTTATGGAGTCAGTACCGGGAGCGGTAGCGACTGGGTCTCGTCCTCGCGATCTCGGGCCTTGTGGAGTATTGAGACCCGGTCGCTACCGCTCCCGGTACTGACCTCATCATCTGCGCGCCTCGGCCCCATACGCCTGGCCCGTCCTACTTCCTACTGCATCGCTTTGATATCGTCCAGTAGGACGCGCTCGTGGCCTTCGGGGTTTACCTTCTGGTAGACCTTGCGCAGCACACCCGTAGGATCGATCACGAAGGAAGTGCGGTTCCAGTACATCGTGCCTTTGTAGTCGCTTTGACCCACGCCCGCGGTCGTCAAGAGTTCGTGCTGAGGATCGGCGAGCAGGTCGATCGTGAACGAGAATTTGTTACAGAAGTGCTTGTGTGATTCCACGTCGTCGGCGCTCACTCCGACCACCGCGATGTTCGCGTCGTCAAACTCCTGCTTAGTCGCCGTGAATGATTTTCCCTGGATCGTGCAACCGGGCGTGTCGTCCTTTGGATAGACATAAAGCACCAGCCATTTACCCGCGAAATCATCGAGCGTGACGGTCTTGCCGTCCTGGTTCTGCAAACTAAAATCCGGAAAACGCTTTCCTGTTTCTGCTGACATGTTGGTCGTCCCTTTCAAATTGATCATCAGATCCAGGTAGTCCAGTCGTTCTAAGGAGAAATCAGGCATGAACTGCCACCGCAGAATAAAGAAACTCTGGGGCGAGGTCGGCTCCGTTCGGCCAGGCGATAGTGCCCCACTCTGGATTCACAAAGAACGTCTTGAAAACGTCGAGGTTTTTCAATGGCTCGAAAACCTCACCATAAAGTTCATCGCGCAAGTCGACCTCGCCTTCAGTGCCATCGCTAAAGCGCAACCAAATGACGTACTCGTTGACGTAACGCGCCGCTGCCACTTTGATCATGATCTTCTTACTCCAATGGGGCGATCCGCTTCAATGGCTTCCGCTGTCGCGCCAGTTCCCAGTTCTCTACCAGTTCAGCCTTGTGCAATTCATACCATTCAAGCACCAGCCGCAGGGCTCGGCTCGGAAACTGGCCCGTAACAACGCCATCACTGATTGAGACTACAATATCATACCCGCCATAAGCAGCATGAAAGTGTGGCGGGCCGTGATCGCGGTAAAACATCGTAATGACTATTCCCAGGAATCTACTAATCTCAGGCATAGAAGTATTCTACCGGAGACGAGAATGACGCCCAATCTAGCTCGGCGGCAAGCCCATCTGCCTGAGTTGCGCCGCATTGTCGCGCGCTCCCCAGCGCCGGTGAATCTTACCGTCCTTGAGCTCGAACCATTCCATCGCTACGACTTCAAACGACTTTCCCGTGACGGGCCCGCCGCGAAATGAACCAACGGAAGTTCCGCGTTCGACATAGCGGACCGCGACAGTGTCGCCTTCGGCAATCATCCCTTCAACCTGCAACTGAATTGCGAAAGCTGCTTTGATCTCTCGCCAGATCGGCACCACCTGCTCCATTCCGCCCCAACCCAGCACGCCGTACACGAGTGCGTCCTCAGTGAACAGCGCGCGCAGAGTCTCTTCATGTCCGCGGTTGAACGCGTCCACGTAATCCAACACGATCTTTCGATTAGCCACTTCGACATTAACCTCCGGAGGCTAAGGATCGGTTTGAGACTGATTTGATCGAGTTTACTTCATCGAGAATAGCATCGACACTGCCGCTCGCTGACCTCTTCGTTACGTCGAGTGTGCGCAGATTTGGATGTGGCACGTTAAGCACCGAATCCTCCGCCGATTTCTTTCTGGCAAGTTCAGGGCTGATCTCTTTGAGCATTGCGGCTCGCGCCGGATCTGCCACGCGGCGGCAAAGTTCTTCCACTCCGCAAATCAATCGAATCGGAACAAAGCGACTTTGGCGCTCAGCGGCGAGTTGTTCGAGCTCCCAAAATGCTCCGTGGTCTGCCGGGTTGCTCTCGCGGAGTTCCATCGTGAAAACAAAACTCATCTCGGGAGGTGAAAGCTCGCGTATTGCCTCGTAAACCGTAGCCCTGACCTCTTTCACTCTGTCCCACACTCCTGCCGGCAAAGGCGTCTCTCCATCGGCGTTGACGACCTTGAAAATCGGGTTATTGATCAGATGATTGTCGATAAGCTTTGCGCCGGTCCGTTCGCAAAGCTCGCTCCCAATCGTGTACTTGCCCGTACCGGCAAAGCCGATGAGCAAGACGATCGTGTTCTGGAGGGCGTTACTCATTACAAGGCTCCAACGCGACTTGCACCACAACTCCTTCAGAGACCCCTGCGGATTTTGCAGCCTCCGCGTCAATCAGCAGGTAGAACTTTTTCTGCCGCGGCACGATGGAGCTTTCAAATGAAAAGCCATTGACTGGGGCGCTGACGAAATGACCGCGCCGCCCGCGCCACAAAGGCTTTGGCGGGATGCCCCATTCTTTTTGTGGATCGAAAGGAACTTCGACCGCGTCTTCCTTGTGACCAGAGAGCACTTCGGCTTTGAACTTTTTCTTTTTCACGCTGCCTTCTTCACATTCCGTCGTTTAGGCTTTGGTGCCGGCTTTTTCTGCGGCTTCGTCGCCGGTTCCGCCGGTGTCGCTGGAGGAAGCGGCGGCATCACTTCTTTCGCAAAGCGCGGCAGCAGATCATCACGCATGGCGAGTTGATAGATGCACCAGGCGACCGTAACCGCATCCTTCTTCACATCATCTTCCAGGATGCGCTCATACGTGTCGAGGTTGGTATGCCAGGTGTTTGACTGATACTCGATCGGGTCCTGGCCCATGCCGATACCGGGCAATCCTGCCTGGCTAAACGATGTGTTGTCTGAACCGCCGAGGTTCCGGCTGCGCGAAGCTGTCGCGCCGACCACGCCGTCGTCCTTAAAAGGCGCGAGAATCTCGCGCATGATGTTGGCCCCTTCCGCCGGACCGAACACCGAGGCGCCGCGCACACGGCCCGTTCCGGAATCGATATTGAAATAGCCGCCAAACTTTTCATATTCGGGTTTTGGGTTCTCAAAAGCGCCGAAGTGCTGTTTCACATAAGCCTGCGAGCCCAACAAGCCTTGTTCCTCGCCGCTCCACAGGGCTACCCGAATTGTTCGGCGCGGCTTCACCCCGAGTGTCTGCAGGATCCGAGCAGCCTCCATCATGATCGCGCAACCGATTGCATTGTCGGTCGCGCCCGTCGCCGCATGCCATGAATCCAAATGCCCGCCCAGCATAATCACTTCGTCGGCCTTGTCCGTGCCGGGAATCTCGGCGACGGTATTGTAGGAAGTCTTGCCTTCGGGATAGACGCGGTTGACGATGTCGAACTCCAGCGTAACGTCCGTGCCGTCGGCGAGAATGCGCGAGATGCGACCGTAATCTTCGTTGCTCATCACGATGGTCGGCACCGCTTTGGTGACGTCAAAGGTACGGTTATTAAACGCGCGGATCTGCCGAAACTCGCGGCCGGCATCGTTGACACGAATCAGCGCGCCGTTCTCTTTTAGAAACGCGTCAACCTGTTCATCGATTTGCCTGTTGGTAAGCGGCTTGGTCGCTCCAGGCGCGGGCGTCGGCGACGGAGTCGGAAACGGACGCGCGTTGGGACCGAATCGTTGCTGGGCCTGTTCATCGGTAATCCGTTTCGCGGGCGGATTCAAATTCACCGGCACGATCGTGCGCTTGCCCGCCAGAATGATCCGGCCGCGCACTCCTGCCTTCTCTTTTTCAAAGAAGGCAGTCAACTGCTCCTGCGTCGGTCGCTCCGGCAAAATCAGTTGATGGGCGTTTGCGCGCACCGGGCCACGTGTGCTCGGCGTCCACGCCAGCACTTCGCAGGACAGCACGTCTTTGACCGGCGAGATAATGTGCGCCGTCAAACGCTCGTTAAGCCAACCCGGATGGCCAAAGTCCCAGGCTTCCAGATGCGCGTTCTGAAGTCCCCACGCGGCCATCTGGTTGATCGCCCACTCCGCCGCGTGTTTGTGATTGGGCGAGCCGGTGAGTCGCGGACCGTAGATGTCCGTGAACATGTGCATCGTCTTCATGATCTGAGAGTTGCTCGCTTCCTCTTTGCGGATGCGTTCGAGCAAATCTTTGTCGGCGGCTGATTGAGCCAACAGCGGGACACACGTCAGCGTGACAATCAGGCACAGGGCAGTCCAGCGGGCTTTGGGCATGGGTTTGGTCTCCGGAAAGCTTCGGGGGTGAAAAAGCAGCGGGATTATAGCTGAACTTCGATACAATCTCATTAGACAGAAGTCGCGGACCGGTTGAGTGATGAGGTCAGTACCGGGAGCGGTAGCGACCGGGTTATTAGCCTGCCTCGCCCGACCGTCAGGTGAATTGAGACCCGGTCGCTACCGCTTCCGGTACTGACTGCGTCGTCATCATGAATCACCTGGCTGAATCGAGGTGCTAATGAGAATTGAGCTGAATCAATACTCACCATTACCTTTCAGTTTGCAGTGGACGCGTTCTAGTCCTAGAATCCTTTTGACAGTTTGAAAATCAAATGCGTTTCGGGGGAGCCGCGCTTAAGAAAACGTGGCTGAGAGTCTGGAACATGCCAGAGACCCCTTGAACCTGATACGGTTAACACCGTCGAAGGGAGAAACAGTTATTCGTGACCGTTCCATCCTTGTCGAGGTGGAGCGGTTTTTTATGGCGTGCGGTGGCAAGCAAAGCGCGACACCGCTTTGGATTCCAATTGGAGAACATCATGAGCGCCGCAATCAAACCAACGAAGTCAGAACCGGGAGCGGTAGCGACCGGGTCAATGAGTCAACACCAAATTGAAAACTCACAGCCCGAGGCTGACAAGTCACTTCCTAATTCTCGCCGCATCTACGTCGACGGCCAGCAGCCTGGCGTGCGCGTTCCGTTTCGCGAGATCGATCAGAACCCGACCCGCAACTTCGACAACACGCTCGAAGAGAATCCGCCGGTGCGTGTTTATGACACCAGCGGTCCTTACGGTGATCCGTCGATTAACTGCGACGTGCGTGAAGGCCTGCCGGCGTTGCGCCGCGAGTGGATCGTGGGCCGTGGGGATGTCGAAGAATACGAAGGCCGCGAACTGCAACCAATCGATGATGGCTATCTGACCTTTGACGCCGCCAACCAGGCGCGCCAAAAAGAGAAAGGGCGTTTAGAGGACTTTCCGGCATTGCGCCGTACTCCGCTGCGGGCGAAGAAGGGTGCATGCGTAACCCAGATGCACTACGCGAAGAAAGGCATCATCACACCCGAGATGGAGTTCATTGCGATTCGCGAGAACCTTGGCCGTAGCCAGGCCTCTGATAGCTGGGAGCGCGGACGTCTCGTCTGCAACGATTCCCAAGACGCTCCTCGCGATTCACTACTCCACCAACACCGCGGCCAATCTTTCGGCGCGTCTATCCCTGAATTCGTTACCGCGGGGTTTGTCCGCGACGAAGTCGCGCGTGGCCGCGCCATCATTCCCGCGAACATCAACCATCCGGAAAGCGAGCCGATGATCATCGGACGCAACTTCCTGGTGAAGATCAACGCGAATATCGGCAACTCGGCCGTGCTGTCATCGATTGACGACGAAGTAGAAAAGATGCGTTGGTCGATCAAGTGTGGGTCAGACACCGTGATGGATCTTTCGACGGGCAAGAACATTCACGCCACCCGCGAGTGGATCATACGCAACTCGCCCGTGCCCATCGGTACCGTGCCGATCTATCAGGCGCTGGAAAAAGTCGGAGGCAAAGCTGAAGAGCTGACCTGGGAAGTCTTTCGCGACACTTTGATCGAACAAGCCGAGCAGGGCGTGGACTATTTCACGATTCACGCCGGCGTGCGTTTGCCTTACATCCCGATGACTGCAAAACGCACGACCGGAATCGTCAGTCGCGGCGGTTCAATATTAGCCAAGTGGTGTCTGGCGCATCACGAAGAGAGTTTTCTCTACACGCGCTTTCGCGACATCTGCGAAATCCTGGCTGCCTATGACGTTTCGTTCTCGCTTGGCGACGGTCTGCGTCCCGGCTCGATCGCCGACGCGAACGATGAAGCGCAGTTTGCCGAACTGGAAACACTGGGCGAGCTGACAAAGATCGCCTGGGAGAACGACTGCCAGGTAATGATCGAAGGCCCGGGTCATGTGCCGATGCATTTGATCAAAGAGAACATGGACCGGCAACTGGAAAGCTGCGGCGAGGCGCCGTTCTACACGCTCGGGCCGCTGACAACCGACATTGCGCCCGGATACGATCACATCACTTCAGCGATTGGCGCGGCGATGATTGGCTGGTACGGCACGGCGATGCTTTGCTACGTCACACCGAAAGAACACCTCGGCCTGCCTAACAAGAAAGACGTGAAAGACGGCGTCATCGCTTACAAGATCGCCGCCCACGCTGCCGATCTCGCCAAAGGCCATCCCGGCGCACAGTATCGCGACAATGCCCTGTCGAAATCACGATTTGAATTTCGCTGGGAGGATCAATTCAACCTCTCGCTCGATCCGGAGGTCGCGCGCGAATATCACGACGAAACTCTGCCGCAGGAAGGCGCGAAGCTGGCGCACTTCTGTTCCATGTGCGGCCCGCATTTTTGTTCAATGAAGATTACGCAGGACGTGCGTGAGTACGCGGCGCAGAAAGAGATCGATGAACAGGCGGCGTTGAGTGTGGGGATGAAAGAAAAAGCTGAGGAGTTCGTTACAGCCGGGGCGGAGATTTACCAAAAGGCTTGAGAGAATGATAAGCAGTGCCTATCATTGATGTCATACGAGAGAGGGTGCGAGATGGCGAATATGAGTTCGCGATTCCGCACTTCTTTGAAGAGATGGCGAACGATGATCTGCTGTTTGTCGATGTCGAAAGAGTAATTGCGACGGGCCGCATCCGCCGACGGTTCACACGCGATCCTCGAGGCGCTCGATTCGAGATAGTTGGAACGACCACTGATGAACGAGGGGCCGCAGTCATTTGCCGCCTAAAAGAAACTGGCAAGCTGCTGTTCATAACCACGTACGCTTTGGAGTAAGAGCATGAGCAACAACAAATCAACTTACGATTACGGAAAATGTCACGTCTGCGGCGAGCAGATGAAAGAGAAAAGAATCAATCAGGACTTTTGGCTTAAGAGAAAGCTCATCGTGGTCGAATCCGTCCCAGCGGGTGTTTGTCCTCAATGTGGCGAGAAGATAGTTAGAGCGGACGTTGGACGGCAATTGGCGACTCTGATCCAAAACCTCAGGCGCTTGCCCAAGGGAAGAACAATAACCGTGCCCGTTGTTCGTTACGTAAAAGAAGTGGCTTGAGATCATGAAAGCGAATAGACGCAAAAAGCTTGAAGCGGCAGGATGGAAGTCGGCTCGGCGAGAGAGTTCCTCGGGTTGTCGGATGAAGAAGCTGCCTTCGTCGAACTCAAGCTGATTTTGAGCGCAAGTTTGAAAAAGTGCCGCACCAGTCAGGGTCTTTCACAGCATGAATTGGCAAAGCGACTTCGCTCCAGCCAATCGCGGGTTGCCAAGATGGAAGCCAGCGATCCGGCCGTTTCAATTGATTTGTTGATTCGCGCACTGTTCGCCGCCGGCGCAAAAAAGAAAGACATCGCCAAGGCGATCGCGAAAAGTGAACCTCTCGCTGCGTAGTCTCGACGTGCGGCCCGCACTTCTGCTCCATGAAGATCACCCAGGACGTGCATGAGTACGCGGCGCAGAAAGAGATCGATGAGCAGGCGGCGCTGGCTGTGGGGATGAAAGAGAAGGCGGAAGAGTTTGTGGCGGCGGGCGCTGAGATTTATCAATCCAGATAGCGATGTAATTCGGGCAGCTGACTGAGGAGAAACAGAATCGAAATGATGAATTGGATCGTCACTAACCGAGCGTGGCTGTTTAGCGGAGTTTTAGTCGCTATACCCATAGCCGTACTTGGCTGGTTGCTCGCTAAACGGCAAACGAGTCGAGTCCAGAAACAAAAGAGCGGAGACAACTCGGCAAATCTACAGGCTGGAGGTAATATCGATCTCCGCGTCAGCGAACAACAGAACAATGTCAAAGCAAAGCCAAAACGCCGGCGATAATTCGACTAACGTTCAAGCTGGCAGCATAACAATTCATCAAGGAGTCACCGTTTCCGAAGCTCGCCAACTCGCACTCGATGTGTTTCGAGCAAACTTTTTCGAGTTAGCCGGCGAGGCCAAGGAAATTGCCCGTGCTCGTGGAGAAGAAATTACCGAAGATTTTCTTGGCAAGTTGCAGACGGAGCATGTCGAAGGTCTACAGCAAGCGCAAGATCCAGACTTTCAGCATGCACTCTTTACGGTTCAAAAGGAATATGCCCGTGTCGGCGAACGGGATCTTGGCGCATTGTTAGTGGATCTTTTGGTCGATAGAACTAAGCAACCATCGCGAAGTATTCTTCAAATCGTCTTGAATGAGTCTCTCGTAGTAGCGCCTAAGCTAACTCCGGATCAACTCGCCGCACTGAGTATTGTTTTTTTATTTAAATATACTATCCAACAAGGTATCGGTAATCACGACGCGTTTTTGAAATACCTTGATCGGTACGTAGCCCCGTTTGTAGGCCTGCTCAGCGCTAAAGCAGCAGGGTTTCAACACTTAGAATACTCCGGCTGCGGAACGGTCGGACTAGGTAGCGTTAGTCTTGCTGAGGTCTTCCGTCTCCACTACGGCGGCCTGTTCTCCAAGGGATTTGATGGCGCTCAGGTAGAGGCTAAGCAGCTGGCAATTCCGATTTCAAGTTCTATGTTCATTAGATGTTTGAATGATAAGACGCACCTCCAGATTAACGCAGTTAATGTGGAGGGGATTAGGTCCAAATGTTCTGAAATGTCTATATCGCCCGAGGACACGGAGAAGCTAGTGGCTCTTCACAATGAAACACTGATGGCTCACAACGAAGTTCAGGAACACATCGTCAAGTCACGGGATTACATGAATCAAGTGTTTGACCTATGGAGTACCTCCAGTATGAATGTGTTCACACTTACGAGTGTGGGCATTGCTATTGGCCATGCCAACATCAAGAAGACGACGGGTGAATTTACTGATCTCTCAATATGGATCAACTGATGGACACTAGAGTCGACCCATCAAGGCGCTCTTTCGTTGGACTGAAACGGTGTTTGCGCTATCCTTTGAACCATGATCGACGAATCACTCCTTGCCAAAGTCACAAGTCTGAGCCCGGCTGATCGGCTGGAACTGATTGGCGTCGTTTGGGACTCACTGTCGCCGGATGATCTTCCGATGACTGATGCTGAAAGAGCGCTGCTTGATGCTCGATTAGCCGACATGGAACGCAACCCGGATGATCAGTCTCCCTGGCCAGAAGTTAAAGCTCGCATCGAACGGCTCGACGATCAGGATGAAAGTGTTGCGGAAGCATTGAGGCGCGATGCCGAGATCGATGCTGATCCTAATCAAGCAATGACTCTCGCGCAGTTAGATTCCCAAATTAAGAACCGGCGTCGTTGAGTCCGCGCAGCGGACGATCGAAAATAGCCCAGCGATTTATCGCTGGGGGTCAGCAAACACAAGAACAGTAGTCCGTGAAACGGACGGCTGAATACAGAACCCCAAGCAATAGCGAGGGGACGCTGCCATTCAAGTTGAGTCTTTAACCCGGTCGCTACCGCTCCCGGTTCTGACACTGTCGCCCGCTAAAGCGGGCTCTTGTTCTTCTAACTCACTCTTACCCAGCGCTGAAGCGCTGGGCTATTATCAATCGTCCGCTACGCGGACGAACAAAGATCTGCCAAGCGGACAAAATAGGGATGCGCCTTCGGCGCTCGTTGGGCGATAATTGAACACCTACATGAATCCCCGAAGCATATTGAGCGCCGCAGCTTTGCTGGTGCTGGTCGCTTCGTCGGCTGCCGCGCAGACATTGTTTCCGGCGAACAACGCGCAGGGCGTCAATCCCGATGTGCAACTCAAGCTGACCTTCAGTCAGCCGCCGGTGATCGGCAGGTCAGGCGGCAGGTCGGGCAAGGTGCGCATCTACGACGCGGCGAACGATCGCCTGGTTGATACGTTGGACCTGAGCATACCGCCCGGCCCGACCGAACGAGCGACGGGCCCGGCGCTCTCGGCGCCATACCTGGCATTCCCTTATCCATACGAGCGCGGCATTGTTCCGATAGTTCCGATAGTTCCGACCAACGCCAACACCAAACCCGGCACGCCATCCGCCGGCGCTGAGCCGACGCCGGACACCTACCAACTCACCATCATCGGCGGCTTCACTGACGGCTTTCACTTTTATCCGATCATCGTGAGCGGCAATACGGCCACGATCCAACTGCATCACAACCTGCTCGAATACGGCCAATCGTATTACGTGCTGATCGATCCGGGTGTGCTGACTGTGGCCGATGGCGGGTTCCGTGGGATAACCGATAAACAGTCCTGGCGTTTCGCGACCAAGAGGAAAGCGCAAGCCCCGCGACGTGACAACGGTCGGGTCACCGTCAGCGCTGATGGCAAGGGCGACTTCAACACCGTGCAGGGCGCCATCGATTTCGTGCCGGACCACGGCAGGAAGCGCGTCACGATCGTCGTGCGCAACGGCGTCTATCAGGAGATCGTCTACTTCCGCAACAAGGACAACGTGACCTTTCTCGGCGAGGACCGCGAAAAAACCGTGGTGCGTTATGCGAACAACGAGGTGTTCAATCCGCATCCGGTCAATATCAGGACCAATGAACTCCCTGGAACATTCCCGTCGCGCCGCGCCGCCTTCGCGGTCGACAATTCAAACGACATCCACATCGTGAACATGACGCTGCAAACCACCTCCCCGGGTCAGGCTGAGGGACTGCTGATGACCGGCTGGCGGAACGTCCTCAGCAATGTGCACGTGATCGGGGCCGGCGACGCCCTTCAAGTAAACGGGCCGACCTACATCGTGGACAGCATCATCGAAGGCGCCGGGGACACAATCCTCGGCCGCGGCCCGGCTTTCTTCGAGCGCTGCACCTTGCGGTCGAGGGGTGCCTTCATGTGGATCCGGAACACCAGCGCCAACCACGGCAATGTGTTCAAGAACTGCACTTTCATCGGCACGGCTGAGCCCACCACGCTGGCGCGGTCGCCGAAGAACGGCGCCAGCACCTATCCTTATGCCGAAGCCGTGCTGCTCAACTCCACGCTCAGCGGCATTCTTCCCGAAGGGTGGGGCCCCGCGGATGAAGGCGGCAAGGTGCGATTCTGGGAATACAACAGCCGCAATCCTAACGGCTCACCGGTGGATGTAAGCAAACGTGCGCCGCTGTCTCGCCAGCTCGACAAGAAGAGTGATGCAAAACTGATCTCGGACTACAGCAGTCCGGCCTTTGTGCTGGAGGGCTGGCAGCCTCAGTTGGCCAAAACACGTTGAGGAAAACTTTGGTACGCCCGGATCGAAAGACCCAAACCAACTTCGTCGCGTCAGCGACGAATGAATCGTTTCCAACCGTCGCTACGCGACCGCGACTCAAATCCGCGATTCCTCCCGGCCTTGAAAGGCCTGGCTAAATTCAATCGTCGTTTCGCGACGACCTACTGCATCTGTCGCCCGCTAAAGAAGGCTTCATTTCTTTTGGCACCGTGATCCCCGGGTTACGCTCGCTGCGCTCGCTCACCCGGGGCTACAAATATGCCGCGCCTGCGGCGCTTGTTGAGTCGGCTTTCCCAGAGTTATCCTTCACGCATGGCCACCATTGTGGAAGTAGAGAGACTCGCGCTCGGCTTGCCTGAGCAGGGTCGAGCAACTCTGGCAGCGAACCTCCTCGAATCTCTTCCAGGCGTTTTATCAGACGAAGATGAAGGCGTTGCGGAAGCGCTGCGGCGTGATACCGAGATTGAGGCCGACCCTGCTCAGGCTATTTCTCTCGCGGAATTGGACAGTCATATCCAGGGCCGGCGTAGCTGATGCGCCTGGAGTCTTATCGACAGCGTGCCAGCGTCTTCATCATTCCCAATCACTCGAAGATTGTGATAAGTTCAACTCATGGAAACGCCTTCTGAAATTGCCGCATTTGATCGCGGGATTCGTCCGGTGATGCAGCTTGTGCTGCCGGAAAAGGCCGAGGCGGTGATCGGCTTTCGTGCTGACGCTGAGTTGCAGGCACGCATTGAAGAACTCGCGGAGAAATCGACTGAGGGTCAGCTCACGGAAAGCGAAAAGTCCGAGTACGCTGGTTACGTTCGAGCTAACAAATTCGTTGCCATTTTGCAGCGACAAGCGCGGCGCCTGATCTCACCTCAGGCCGAAGAGAATGGAAGCGAGAATTAGAGCCCAGGTGCGTGAGCGCGCTGGGAACGCTTGCGAGTACTGCCGGTTGCGTCAGGACAATTCGCCCTTGGCTGTCCTTCACATCGAGCACATCATTCCAAAGATACATGGCGGCAGCGACGACCTCGATAATCTCGCGCTCGCATGCATAGATTGCAATCTACACAAGGGCACAAACCCGACGGGCATTGATCCGCAAACAAATAAGGTCACCGCACTCTTTCATCCGCGGCGTCACAGATGGGACGACCACTTCGAGCGGCAGGGAATCTCTTTGATCGGCAAGAGCGCGATCGGTCGAACTACGATTAGAGTGCTGAATATCAATTCTGAAGACCAACTTGCGCTGCGCTCTTGAAGTATGACGATAGTCGTGCAAGTGTTAGTGCGAACTCAGACAGGTAACAGCATCGCCAAAAGATTAGCCAATGCAAATCTCAGAACAAATCAGAGCGGCGGGCGTAGTGGGCGCCGGGGGCGCCGGCTTTCCGGCCCACGTCAAAGCCGGCGCCAGCGTCGAGTTCGTCATTGCCAATGGCGCTGAATGCGAGCCGCTCGTGCACAAGGATTTTGAGTTGATGCTCCACTATCCCCAGCGGGTCGTCGACGGCGTCAAACTTCTGATGGAGGCGACGGGCGCGCGCACGGGGATCATCGGCGTTAAGGAGAAAAACAAAAGCGCTATCGAAGCCCTGACCGGAGCCATAGATGATCAGAGAATAAAGCTGCACACACTCGGTGACTTCTATCCATCGGGCGACGAATACATTCTGGTGTACGAAGCTACCGGGCGGCTCATCCCGCCTCAGGGCCTACCGCTTGACGTCGGCATTGTGGTCAATAACGTCGAGACGCTTTACAACATCTCGGCGGCCGCGGAAGGCACGCCGGTGATCGAAAAATTCATTACCGTCTCAGGCGCCGTAAATAATCCGATAACCTTCGTCGCTCCCGTGGGTCTCAGTTTCCGGGACGCCATCGCTTTAGCCGGAGGCGCCAGCGTGGATTCGTTTGCCGTCTTTGTCAGCGGCATCATGATGGGCAAGCTCGAATTCGATTTGGATCTGCCCATCACCAAGACCTGCGCCGGCCTGATCGTTCTGCCGCTCGACCACACTCTGGTGCAGCGCAAAAGCCTGCCGGTCGAGCGAATGCACGGCATTGGCAAATCAGCCTGTGACCAGTGCAGTTACTGCACCGAGCTTTGTCCGCGCTACACGCTCGGTTATGACGTCCAGCCGCATAAGGTCATGCGCAGTCTGTCGTTCACGGCCACGGGCGAAGACATCTGGAATCAGTATGCCCAACTCTGTTGCGGTTGCGGTCTGTGCACGCTCTACGCCTGCCCGGAGGCTCTTTTTCCCAAGGAAGCGTGCGATAAGGGCAGGCATGATTTGAAAGAGAAGGGTATCAAGTGGGAAGGGCCCATGGAGGTCTCGCCACACCCGATGTACGAGTATCGACGGACCCCTTTGAAGCAACTAATCCAGCGCCTCGGCATTGACGAGTATGATCGGCTGACGCCTTTTCAGAAGATCGATTGCCGGCCGGCGAGTGTGAGCATTCCGGTGTCCCAGCACATCGGGGCACCCGCCCAGCCGGTAGTGAGAGTGGGCCAATCTGTTACCCGTGGAGAATTGATAGCCGATATCCCGGGAGAAGAACTGGGGGCGCGACTTCATTCAAGCATTAGTGGAGTAGTCCGCGCCGTGGGCGATAACATCGTGATCGCGAGCGAATAGGTTATGAAAAAGAATTCCATCGGACTGATCGAACTATCGAGCATTGCCGCCGGTTACCTGACCGCCGATGCCATGCTGAAAGCGGCCGACACTGAACTGCTGCTCTCGCGTTCCATCTGCTCCGGCAAGTATATGACGATGGTGCGCGGCGATGTCGCCGCAGTCATGGCCAGCGTACAAGCGGGCGTCGCAACGGCGCGAGGTTTCATCGTCGACACCTTCATTATCCCTAATCTTCACGAGTCGATCTTTCCGGCCATCTACGGTTCGAACAAAGTGGAAGATCTGGAGGCCCTGGGAATACTCGAATCGTTCTCAGTTGCCTCACTCATCGAGGCTGCCGACGCGTCCGCCAAATCTGCCAATGTGCGGCTCCTGGAAATTCGCCTGGCGATGGCCCTCGGGGGCAAGGCTTTCGTGACCATGACCGGCGCGGTGGCTGCCGTGCAAGCAGCCGTCGATGCGGGCGCCCAGGTACTTGGCAGCAAGGGACTGCTGGTCAACAAAATTGTCATCGCGGCGCCCAGAAAAGAGTTGCTGACGGAAATTGTTTAAGAAGAGTCGTCAACGAGATCTGTCAGCCGCGCACCACCTACCAAGTCTCAAAAACCTTAGACAGGATTGACAAGATACGATTGAGGAGGCCAAGTGCACTTTTGTTCGTTCTGATGAGATGCAAGTCTTTTGCTGAATCATGTAAGTCACGTAAATCCTGTCTAGATTTTTTGGTCCTTGAAAATCAGTTTACGTCCGCCGGACAATTGATTAGTATCACCGCGCACTGATCCCCTTTTGTTGGTCTGACGATCCTGTAAATCATGTGAATCCTGTCAAAGTATTCTGCTCCCACGGAGGACGACATGACCCTTGACGATCTCACGCAGAAAATCATCGGTTGCGCGTACAAAGTTCACAACACGCTGGGGCCTGGGTTTCTCGAGAAGGTCTATGAGAATGCACTTAGAATCGAGCTTGATAAGCTGGGGCTAAGAGTCAAACAACAGGAACCAATCAATGTCGAGTATGAGGGCCAGGTGGTCGGAGAGTTTTATGCCGATCTGTGGGTAGATGAGCGCGTGGTTGTCGAGGTGAAGGGTGTTCAGGCAATCGCGAAGGAACACGAAGTCCAACTCGTGAATTATCTGACGGCTACGCGAATTGATCACGGCTTACTGTTGAACTTCGGTCCTTCGGTTCAGGTCAAGCGCAAGTTCCGGGAGTACAAACCTAAAGGCTCACTCATGAATCGCAAACGATATGGACAGGATTAACAGGATTGGCAGGCAATAAGAAAGTAGATTGGCGCGACGAGGTCAACTTCGATTAAGGATGATGTCATTAATCTCGCTGAACGGAGCTGCCGCGGCAAAGGCGTCGAACGACCCAGTCTCTGCGATGCCTTGCGCTGCGCGCATGAAGGCGCCCCAGGCCACCCGCGCCAGCGCTGAGCCGACTGAGATACGACGAACGCCGAGATCGGCAAGTCGGGAAACCGAAAGCGCGGGATTGGGTGCGGACACCAGAACGTTGACCGGCTTGGGCGATACGGCCTTCACGATCGCGGCGATCTCGTCAGGCTCGCGCACGCCGGGAGCGTACAGACAATCAGCGCCGGCGTCTGCGAAGGCGACGAGTCGCTCAAGAGCAACGCGCGCCGGATCGGTTTGTCCCACCAGCCACGCTTCACAGCGCGCGGTAAGGACGACGGGAATTCCTGACGCATCGATTGCGCGACGCGCGGCCCTGATGCGGTCGACTGCCAGGTCAAATTCGTAAAGTGGCTCGGCGCTGTCTCCGGTTGCGTCCTCAATCGAGAGGCCGGCGACCCCGGTCGTAATGCAGAGCGCCACGTTAGCGGCAACACCTTCAGGTTCGTCCGCATACCCGGTTTGGAAATCCGCGTTCACCGGCAACGGCGTTGCTTCGACAACTTCGCGGATGTGCGCGAGCATCATGTCGCGAGGAACCGCGGAAACCGAATCAGGCAGTCCTCGAGAAAAAGCAAAGCCCGCCGACGTGGTGGCCAGCGCCTTGAAACCCAGATGTCGAAGATAGATAGCTGATCCAACGTCCCACGGGTTCGGCAAAACGAAGCATCCGGACTCGTGCAGGGCGCGAAAGGCGGCGACGGTAGATGATTGCGAGGTGTTCTGATCGTTCATGGCACGATCCTATATCGGTTGGTTCTAGCTAGAGCGCTAGCAGTGGCGGTGCCGTGGCCATCTGTACAGAACCGGAGCGGTGGGGTGTTAGTCGCCGACGCAACGCGAACCTAAGTTGATGGGCTCTGACTCCGTAGGAGCCCAATGTTTATAGTTAACGAAACCAATCCAACCATAAGCTCCGTCAGGAGCGAAATGTTATCTCTCTGTGGCTCTTCAATAACGGACCAACATTTCGCTCCTGACGGAGCTTGTTGGATCTTCTCTAGAGAGCCCGCCGTCTATAAACATTACGTCCCTAACAGGACTAAGATTGCCAGCCGCGCTGACTATGCACCGTGAGTAAGCTTAGGAAAATGTTCGCGTGGGCAACAACCTCGCTTAGTGCCACACCTGAGCTGATCTCAGGTCCATGATCCCCGTCACCCACAATTCGGAAACCCCTGCGCTCCAACCGTGTCTTGAACACGACAGCGTCTGGGTTCGTGTCCTTCGTGAGTTTTCGAATATCCTCGAGCGAGTCGTTTTGTTCGCCCAAGATGACTTCTCTTAGACGCAAGTCTTCACCAAGAGGCCAAAAATAGAGGACTTTTCCTTTTTCTTGTTCTTGTTCTGCTTTGGACAGGTCGACAAACATCCTGAGCTCTTGCTCGTATTCCCAGCCCTTAAATTTCGTTCGGAGCAGGAAATCTTTAAGATCCTGGGGAATCGAGTGCGGATCTTCGTCTTGCATCCGTAGCCGTTTCTCTACGTAGGAAACCTCCTGGACGTCTCCTCGGCTCAAGTCGAACCCCAAGCAAATGCCTTTGTGCCTGTCCGCGTAATGGCTCCATAGCAGTGGGTTCGTCCAGTTTTTGCTGAAGCACAATAGTCCCGTGTTGCTGTTGTACAAATCCTTGAAGCGCGTCACCAGTTGACGGGTCTCGCGCTTGTGAAAATTCAAAGCCATCAGTTCAAATGGATCATTTACCTCCGAAAACCGCGCGACCTTTAGTCGGCGTCGCGTAATGTTACTCTCCGCATGTTTTGCCGATGTTAGGTGGTACGCACGAACGAAATTGTGATCTGGAGGAAGCAAGCCGAACTTTGCGCTACCCATCCCTTCCGGGTAGCGCAAACGCATCCATTCCATCTCGCAATCTTGTTTTGTCATTGGAAACCTGTGTCCAGCTATCTAATGAGGGTCTGTTGTTCAGACTTAACCAGCCAGCGCCCATTTCGTTTGACAAAGGTATCGGTAACGCGGGCGCGGCCAGTTCGACCGTCTCTGAGCGTCTGACTTTGGATGTAAGTCAACACCGCCGAATCTTCGCTCGAGCTAACCAACTCACCTTCCGTGATCTTCCAGGACTTGGTTACTTTGTCGGGCTTGGTGGCCGCCAGTAATTGATTCTTGTTTTGAATCCGGCCATCCGCGCCGGTGCCGGAATAGTCATCGGCCACATAAGATGCCAGGGTGGAAATGTCTCCGGCAAAGCTGGCCGTGGTGACATCGTACTCAATCTTCATTAACTCGACTGTCAGCGCTGCCCGATCAGTTCCAGGGTTGCTCGCGGTTGGAGGATTGCTTGAGTCGGAACGACTCTGGTCGGGATGGCCGTTGTCGGTCGCGGTCTTCGGCGTCTCTGTACTGTTTGTATTGGAAGAGTTGGAATTGGCAGCCGGCTTCGATTTGTCGGTAAGATTGCAAAGCGACAGTATTGCGATTAAGAGTGCGACTGCTAAGATTGAATTCATCAGGTATCACTTATTCGCTGCGAGACATCAGTCGAGCGATTGCTTTGTATGCTAATGGTGCCGGGCAAGTCAATGAGGCTTCAAAATCATCAAGCATTCTGGTGGAAATCGTCTCGCGTTGCGGACGGACACGCTCGAGTGGACAATGAGAACGGTTGAAGCTTCGACTCTGCCATCATGCCAAAATACGTTGCGCTGCTGCGAGCCATAAATGTCGGTGGGCACACCGTCAAGATGGACCATCTTCGCAGTCTGTTCGAAGCTATCGGCTTCGCGAATGTCGAGACGTTCATTGCCAGTGGTAATGTCATCTTCGACGAGAAGTCCGGCAACCCAAAGTCCCTGGAGCGAAAGATCGAAAAGCACTTACAAGAAACTCTTGGTTATGAAGTGAAGACCTTTATCAGGGCCATCTCTGAGCTGGCAGCCGTGGCCGCTTACCAGCCTTTCAGTGCTCGCGAGTTGAACCGACAAGGCCACACTCTCTATATCGGCTTTGTCGCCGACAGCCCCGGCGATCAGGCTAAGCAGAAACTGCTGTCATGCCGCAGCGAGATTGACGACCTTCACGTCCACGGCCGCGAAATTTATTGGCTGTGCCGGACAAAGAAGATGAGTGACTCAAAGTTTTCGGGAGCGCTGCTGGAAAAGGTTTTGGGCATGCGGGTGACTTTCCGAAACTCGACTACCGTCAGAAAGATTGCCGCGAAGTATTCGTGACTGGCTGTTCGTCATCACGGCGTTCAAAGGAGGCAAAATGCTTTTCATGGTGATCGAGCGTTTTAAGAATCGTGATGCGGTGCCTGTCTATAGACGATATCGGGAGGAAGGGCGAATGATGCCGGATGGATTGAATTACGTTGATAGCTGGGTTGAGCCCGACCTCGGCAGATGTTTTCAGTTGATGGAGTGCGACGACCCTAAACTACTGCAGCAGTGGATTAACCGCTGGCAGGATCTGGTTGATTTTGAAATCGTTTCCGTTGTTACATCGAAAGAAGCCTCGGAAGCGATTGCTTCGCAGTTGTGATGATTTCATCAAGGAGCAGATTATGAGAGAAGATCAGTTCATTCCACACCTATGCGTCTCTGATGGACTCGCGGCGCTCGAATTCTACAAATCAGTCTTTGGCGCGGAAGAAGGAGACCGGATGATGGAGCCGGACGGCAAAAGGCTCATGCACGGCGAAATAGTTATCGATGGGCACACGTGTTTCCTCAGCGATGAGTTTGGCAACGACGAAGGCGGCACTGTCAAAACTCCCCAGACGCTGGGCGGAACCTGCGTGCGCATTACGCTCACGGTCGACGACGCGGACTCGCTCGTCGAGCGCGCGGTGGCGCGCGGCGCGCAAGTGCTGATGCCGGTGCAGGACATGTTCTGGGGCGCACGTTACGGAAAGATCGTCGATCCCTTTGGACACGAGTGGGGCATCAACCAGCAGTTGAAAGAGCAGAGCGCGGAAGAGACCCAGGCCGCGGCCGAAGAGTTCTTCGCGAAGAAGAAATAGAGTTGGGAGTTCCGCCTTCAGGCGGTCTTATGAGGAACGATCACCGCCTGAAGGCGGAACTCCGAACTGATTTACGGAACACCGAAATCATTATCGACTTTGACGATCGGCCACAATATATCTACGACAATCAGACGCTCAAGGAAATCCAAGCCTGTCATCATGTGTGGGCGTCGGGCGTGAGAACTGAATTCATCTCGATTCCTTCGGGAAAACATGCCGCGATGTTCATAATCTCGTTTCGGAAAGGAATGGCCTATCCGTTTTTTCCGCTCCCCATGGACGAGATGGCCGATCGGGTGGTGGATGCAGACCTGTTATGGGGGAATGATTTTGCTTTTCTCAGAGAGCGACTGTGGGAAATCAGAGAAATAAATCTCAAGTTTGAAGCTGTAGAGACTTTCCTACTCAAACATTTTCAGGGCAGGTTAGTTCTCAACCCTGTAGTCGAATACGCCCTGACTGAGATCATCCGCCGGCCGGATCAAATCAATTTTGCGCGCCTGAGCCAAAACATCGGCTACTCGCAGAAGCATTTTATCGGCATGTTCAAGCGGCAGGTGGGAATAACCCCCAAGGCTTATCTGAAAATCATCCGCTTCCAAAAGGCAATCAGCGAAATCGAACAACGCAAAGAGGTGAATTGGACGTTCATCTCGCAGGATTGTGGTTTCTAAATTGGCGGTGGGGCCTGGTGGCCGGGCTTCTGGCCGGGGTCGGCTGGGCGGTCACGATGTTCGTGATCATTTCCCTTTTCGAGCAACGCTCTTTCAAATACATGCTGATCAATTGCGGATATATAACCGTCTACTTTGCATCGATCGGATTCGTCCTGGGAATCTGGAGGTAAAGTGGTCAACGAAAGCCAAAAGAGAATCCCAACTTCGGGCTGGCTTCCGTTGCTATTAATACCCTGAGATTCTCAACTTGATGAGAGAATCAGCTGCCAGTATTGCCCTTCGCTACTAGCTTACTTAACGCGTCTGGTACGAGGCGCTCGGCAAATCCGGCGAGGAATGACCAGATAATTAGCAACGCGTAATTTACTCCGGAACTGGGTCCTGTTTGCTGGATGAAATTACTGAAGGCCACGGAATTGCTGTTGTCCGGCCCGCCTGGAGTGGGAGTAGGTGTTGAGCTTGGCGGAGTGGCCGTTGGCGTAGCCTCGGCTGATTTTGCGACGGTCGAGGACGGCGTCGCTCTAGGAGTCTTAGCTCCTCCCATTGCCGTTGCGACTGGCGTAGCAGAGGGGATTGGAACAGGCGTACCAGACGGTGTTTGAGTCGCGCCGGTAGTTGCCGACGGCGTGGGAGAAGGCGTTGGGCGGCTCTCTGGCGAAGGCGTCGACTGTCTTATTTGTGGTAGAGAACCGAGTCCCGCTGTTGCGTTAGGCGTATAGATGTCGGGAAAGATCGTGCCTTTGATTATGCCGCCGGCAAACAGCACAAACAGCACTCCTGAAAAGACCGCCCCCGTTAACGGCGCGAGGAAAATGCCACGCCAGCCATTCGTCAATGAGGCCAGATGAAAGAGCGCATCACCTTCACTGGGGGCACTCTGAATGCGTTGGAGCATACTCATCAAGCCACCGACACAGCCCGCTGCCACCACTACTCCGACGGTCAAGCCGCGGCTAAAGCGAAAGAGGCTGGAGTTCGGGTCGACATGACTGCCCCAGGCATTTAAGGTGATGAAAATGGCGATGGCCGCCACCGCCCATAAGGTCCAAATGACGCCCTTTCTCATAAGCTGCTCGCGCACTCCTTCGCGAACCTTCATCAGAGAGTAGTTCAAATAAAAAACCTTCAACAGGTACTTAATGTCTTCGCGCAAAGCCAATTCAATGGCGGGATCCAGCTGGCCGCCCGTCGGGGCTACGCCTGCCTGCGCGGGCGCTGGGGTGGCCTTTGCCGCGGCCAAATCAGGCGGCTTGCTGGCAATATAGAGTTCATACTCCTTTTCACCAGCGACATTTCGATATCTTGAACGCATGTCATAGGCTTTGTTTGATAATTCAGCGGGCGGTAAGAATTTCAGTAACTCGAGATCGAAAAGATAAATATCATTCCAAGTTAGCGGAGGATCACGGTCGATCCGACGTCTGTGAAGGCTGTCCATTAATGCCTGTGACTCAGGATTGACAGACGATCTGATCGCAAGGTATTCGCTGTTTAGGTGGTCGAAATACAATAGGCCGAAGTCGTGGGCTTCTGACTTGAGAGAATTCATGTACTCTTCGTAGAACTTGTTTATACGATTATCCATAAGTCTCTCCGTGGGATGTGAATGTTTGCAAGAAACGCAGCCAAGTTATTCACCAGCGCGACTATTGTCAAGACTGAGGTGCTGTTTTCCTGAGGCTTGGCAATAAACCGACTCAGTTTGAGCCTATTACGGGGACGGCGGCGCAACCCGCCTTGCTAGTGCAGAAATTGGCAGGACCAACCGCGAATTGATTCGTTCCTGATTGCTAATTGGAATAGACTATGTCGAGTGGCATTTGTTGTTAGTTTGCGGCGCGCCTGGTCCTGGGTTCGGGCTAATTCACCCCTAGCAGGCTGCTGAAAAAGTCATCGGCTCGAGTTGGGTTAACGATTTCTCTGTGCGAGCTCTGTGGTTCTCCGTGTCTCTGTGGTGAAAATGCGAACAGAAACACTCACCGCAGAGGCACAGAGATCTCACAGAGAACCACAGAGAGGAGTTGCTAACGCTCCTCGATGCATTTTTCAGCAGCCTGCTCTAGGACTTTCGCCGCTGCTACTCTCATGCTTTTCGAATTACAAGTAATCCATTAAGAAAATAAGAGTCTTGTAATGCCTGTTCGCAAGAAATTGATACATCGCCCGCTGGGCACTCTGGCAGTCATGCTGTTGCTTTGGGCGGCGGCGGGTGCGGTGACGGCGGCTGAGCGCTGGTCGGCGAAACTCGATGGCAAGGTGCGCTTCTATCAATCGACGGAGCTCGGTGTGCTGATCGTCAGTACTGAAAAGTCTCTCTACACTGTCGACGGTGTGACCGGCGACGTTTTGTGGCGGCGCAAGAACGTGAAGCTGGATGAAACCGATGTCGCGCCGGTGCCCGGCACGGACCTGTTGCTCATGAATTTGGAATCAGGCAGCAAGACGCGCGTCGAAGCCCTCGACTTAATTACCGGCTCCACACTTTGGCGCAGCGACAAAGTCCGCGGCGCCGTGATGCAGATGGCCCTCGATCAGAATGCGAACCTGCTGGCGCTGGTCCTGGTGCGCGATGCCCGCGGGAAAGCTAAAGAGGGCTTTAAGCGCAAGCCCGTGATTCATGTTTTCGACCTCAGCAGCGGCAAAGAACTCTGGAAGCGCGATCTGGAAAACGAAGTCGAGATGATGCCAGCGCGCTGGGGCGACAACGACGATGTCCCTTACACTCTCGACAATTATCGTTCGCCGGCGTTTCTGGACGATCGTCTCTATGTCTTTTATGAAGGACTCGCCTCGCTCGATGCGCACACTGGAAAGGAACGACGGAGCGAAAAATTTCGCGTCAACGAAGAGGGCCTGGCGCTGACTGAGGCCGACCCGGTCGCGGACGAAAGCAATGTCTACACTTCAGGACGCGGAAAAGTGCGGGCCATTTCGCGCTTGAGCGGCGAAGAAGTTTGGGAAGCGAAAGATCTGGGTTCAGTGCCCGAAATGATCCTGACGCGCGACGTTTTGTACGCGCGCACGGGCGGGGCGTTCGCGCAGCTAAAAGACGGCGAGACGGTTGAGCGCGGGCCTTATGGAGTCAGCGCCATCGATCTCGAAAAAGGAAAAGTCCTGTGGCGCTACAAAGGGGCAGACAAAGGAATTACGAATGTGGTGCTGCCTGACGCGGCAACAGTCGTCGTTGCCGATCGCGACGATCTCATCATCATTGATGCCCAAACCGGGAAGCGCCGCTCGAAGATTTCGCACGGAGTAGAACGGGCGGCCTTCGTGCTGCTGAACGAACGCGGCGAGGCCGTGGTTGGCGGCAAAAATGAAATCGCGGCTTTTGATTTACAGACCGGTGCCAACGTTTGGCGTTCGCGTCACAATCCTCCGGGGCGCGGTCTGCTCCGCACGGTAGCGGCAATCGCTACGCGTGCAGCCGCTCTTTATTTCCGCTATGGCAGCGCGGCGTCGACGGCTTTTCGCGGAGTGCAACTGCTCAATACTTTGAATGGACTGCGCTCAGGCCTGACCTTACGCGCGGCGCTGCCCAGTTTGACCACGCTGGCATCGAACAAGGCCAACGAATATGCACGCGAGCGGATCTCGACTTTCGGAATCCTGGCACGAGCGCGACAGCTATCTGCTTCGCGCCCGCGTATCACACAGCCTTCCGTGGAAATGCCTTCACTGAAGATGCCTTCAATTGAAAGGCCTTCAGTTGACGTAGAAGACCGGCTGCTTGATCGTTTGGATCCTGCGCACCAGCTCGAGCGGCTGTCACGTTTCCTTTTGCGCACGCGCCGGCTGGCCGCGCTGCGTGGGCAGTGGATGTACTTCTATACGGACCTTGGTCGTGGCAATGGCCTCGCCGGAGTTAACGTCAACAGCGGATCGACCGAGCGCTCAATCCGCATAAGCGCGCCGGACGATCGTTTCCTGAGCGATGAAGAAGCCAGGTTACTCTACGTATCGCAGGATAACCGGCTGCTGGCTTATGCGTTGAACAATAATGATTGAGTAGGAGGTCAGTACCACCCGCGTCAGCGGGTGGGATCAAACACTCAAGTCGCCGGGGTGATCGCTGGACCCACCTGCTGACGCAGGCGGTACTGACTTCATTACGTTGGCTCGAAGCAATCATGCGGAGGTCTAAGTCAGTCTATGAAGCAAATCGCGAAACAACAAAAGCCCGATAAGGGCGAAAAACATGTCGAGCGTGTCCGGCGGATTTGTCTCGCGCTGCCTGGCGCTACGGAAAAACTCTCGCATGGCGAACCAACCTTCTTCGTCAAGAAGGTGTTTGCAATGTGCTCCAACAACCATCACAACGACGGGCGCATTGCGGTAGTCATACCCGCGGCGATAGGAATCCAGGAGATGCTGATCGAACGAAGCCCACAGAAATTTTACCGGCCGCCTTACGTTGGTGGGGCCGGCTGGGTGGGCATCGAACTTCCGCGCGTCAGCGATAAGGAACTGGCTTTTCATATACACGCGGCCTGGCGACTGATCGCGCCAAAGAAATTGCAGGCCGAGTACGACGCCGCTTCTGCGACGCGGAAAAACAAAAAGCGATGATCGAAACGTCACTCCATCAGATGGATCAAGCTGATTTCTCTCTTCTCCCTTTGGGAGAAGGGCCGGGGAAGAGGGACTTAGCCAGGCGGGCTCACTCGAACTCAGGCCCTCTCCCCAACGCTCTCCCAAAGGGAGAGGGAGTCAACCGGAGAAACTGTAATGGTCAACAAAGATATCCTTCTCGATCTCTATCGACACATGGAATGGGCCGATGCCGAAGTCTGGACGGCGGTGCTCGCGGCCGAGAATGGACCAGGCGACACAAAGCTTCGCGGACTTCTCTATCACCTGCACATGGTGCAGCGGGCATTCCTGCGGACGTGGCGGGGAGAGCCGCGCGACACCCCCTATCCCCGCATCATCTTTGAGCCGAACAGCATATTCCCGGATGGTTTTGAGCGCGCGTTCGGCGGCCTGGCTATGGTCGCCGAAGGGAAAGACTATCGCACTTTCCGCATCACCGATCTGCTCGACAATGCTCCTGGCGCCGAAGCCGGGTTGCAGAAAAACGACATCATCACCGCCATCGACGGGAAGCCGGTGGCCGAGCTAACGCTGACGAAGGTGATCGAGCTGTTCGAGCGTCCGGTTACTTACAAATTGACAGTGCGTCGCGGCGAGCAAACTCTGCAGGTGACGTTAACGCCGAGAAAGATGGTGTAGGACAATGTGAGACACACTCCTGGTTCGCGTTGGCTTTTTTCTAACGACTCTTTAGAATTCACGGCAAATCGATCCTGGCAAAGACGAGGCGCGAATGGATGAGCACCACTCTTGAACTGATACCCAAACACTTAACCACGGAAGAACTGGAAGCCGGCCTGGACGAAATTCGAAAAGCGCCCAAAGATGAAGGCGTTTTGGAATTGATTGTACGACGGCCGGAAGTCAATGAACGAGAAGTCCTGACGGAAGGTGAGCTTCATGTCGACGAAGGTTTAGTGGGTGACAGTTGGAAAAGACGGCGCAGCACGACCACGCCGGACGGATCGCCAAATCCGGAGATGCAACTGAACATCATGAGTGCCCGAGTGATTGCCCTCGTCGCGCAGGTAAAGAGTCGCTGGCAAATGGCCGGGGATCAGCTCTTTCTCGACCTGGATTTGAGCGCCGAGAACCTGCCGGCCGGCACGCGGCTGTCGTTGGGCTCGGCCGTAATCGAGGTAACTCCGCCCCCGCACCTCGGCTGTCAGAAATTCGTGGCGCGTTTCGGTTTGGATGCGATGAGGTTTGTGAACTCACCGTTGGGAAAACAACTACATCTTCGGGGCATCAATGCCAGGGTGGTTCAAGCCGGAGTGATCCACGTCGGTGACGTGGCCCGGAAGATCTAACGCAACTAGCCAGAGAGCGAAGTGGAACCCTTATCCGGAAACACAAATACTCTGCGGGCAATTTCAGAGCGGAGGGTCTCATCGAGGTAATAAGACTTGAGAATGCTGTTTTTCCAATCGAAGAGATCGGCGTTCGCCTCAACAAACCGCGGCCAGCTTTGTTCGGCTCCATTCCGCTGCATTCGTTCATGAATCAAGAAAACATAGGCCCAGGTGATTGTCTCGTGATAGAGATTCGGCTTCCCGTTGGCGGTGGCAAAGCGTTTCAAGCCTGCGGAAAACCTGCCGAGTATTTCCAGTACTGAATAGCAGCGCAGATACAGCCACACGACCCTGACGTGGTCCCGGTGATGAAAGCTTTCGGCAGGCAGCGTGCAATTCTCAAAGCGCTGGATAAACTCTTCATCCTTCATGGGCGTACTCATCGTTTCCGCTTTTGCCGGGCACGCTTCGCTACTGTTTCCCGATCTTCAGCTTCCAGCAGCCGGTGACTCGCGTCGGCGTCGAGATCCAATTTATAGATCCGCTTAAGGTCTGCGATGCGTCGACGGGTTTCATCGCCAAACGGATGCCGGCCGTCAAAAGCATGCAGCACGATTCCTTCGAGCAGATCGCCGAGCGTCATATCGTGGTATTCAGCCAGCCCCTTCAGAACTTTGAGCAGGCGTCTTTCCAAACGCACACCCGTCTGAACTCGCTCGACCAGAATCTTTTCCTCTCGAGGCCCGGCTGCTTTTGGCATTTTCTCGCTCATTTAGAGGTACGATGGTACATATGTACCATCCTGGAGTCAAACACCGGGGCAAGGGCTTCGGCTAGACTTCCCTCCTTCTTCTGCGTGATATTGAGTCTGCCCGGCGGCAAGTCAACGTTCTCCAAAGGGGATTCAACCGTGAAGCTTTTTTTACTTTCATTCCAGCAAGGAGATCCGGCAATGAAAAAGCACAGACTGATCCGTTTCTCGCTAGCTTTGATCATCGCAATATCAGCGATCCCCGATTCGATGGGCCAACAACCCTCTGTGGTTCGGGAAGGCACGCCGCCTGCGGTCACTTCGGCAACTCAATCGCCAGCCGAACCAGGTCGAAACGGTCAGCCCCAGCAGCGCCCGGACCAGCCGCCACCCTATTACGATTACGCGTATGGCAGCGAGACGACTGGGCGTCGCACGCTGTCAGTCGAGCAGGCGGTGGCGCTGGCTCTGGAAAACGCCGCGAGTTTGCGGCAGGCGCAGTTCGACGAGCAAAGCGCTGGGGAAGACGTCAAGCAAGCGCGGGCCGCACTGCTTCCTCAATTCAATATGCCGCTGACCTACTGGGGCACCACGCCTTCGATGATCCGGCAACCTGGTGATCCACTGACATTCAGTTTTGTTTCGTCGAGCGCCATTAACGAAAGTGTGGGAGCGTTGAGCACGACCGGCACGATCGATATCGCCGGCAGACTGCGCGCCGAATTGCATCGCTCGCGCGCGTTGCTCGCGGCAGCCCATGCCGGGACGATGGCCGCGCGCCGAACTCTGGTGCTCGCTACGATCGACGCGTACTACGGCCTTGTGCTAACGCGGCAGCGGCGCCGCCTGGCTGAAGAAGCCCTGGCGCTGGCAGAAGGCTTTGTCAGCGTCACGGAAGAACAGCGGAAACGCGGCGCAGCCGAAGAGACAGACGTTTTGCGAGCTCGCTCAGCCGCGCGTTCGCGTCGAGACGAGCTGGCCCAGGCTCAGTTTTCCGAGTCATTCGCTATGAGCCAGTTGAGAGTATTGACCGGATTGGACTATGCGACACACATCGCGGTGGTCCGGCTCACCGAAAACGTACCGAAGTTCACAGACGTTCTCGGTTACCGAGAAGATACGATCACGTCACGCCCTGAGCTTGCCCAGATCGATGCGCAAAAGCGCGCAGCCATCGAAGATGCCCGCGCGGCGCGGCGGGAACTTCGTCCACAGTTGAGCTACACGCTAAATGCGGGCTTTGATGCCGCTAACTTCAAACCCCTGGGTCGCTATTCCGGAGGCGACGCCATCATCACGCTCAATGTTCCCATCTTCAATTTCGGCGCGAGCAAGAGCCGCGAGACGCAGGCCCGGTTACGCGCGCGATCGCTCGACGCACAACGCGAAAACGAACTGCTGCAACTGAAGCTGGAGTTCTACGCGGCCCGTGCGGGCGCGCTCTCGGCACTGGATCGCATCGGAAACGCAGGACAGGCGGCGACGGCGGCCCAGCAGAACATGAACATGATGTTTCAGCGTTATCGTTCAAAGAAAGCCAGCCTGCTGGAGATAATCGATGCTGAGTCGAACTACTCTGCGACGCGACTTGAGTATTACCAGGCGATTGCCGACTATCATTCCGCCCGCGCGCGACTTGAGGTTGATCCCACGCAGATGTTTGGCAAGCCGGCTCCTCCCGCAATACAGCCTGAGAGCAAAGCTGCGCCGCCTTGCACGCTCGGACTCGACCAAGCTCCAAGGATTAACGGACTTTATCTGGGTATGACTGAAAACCAGATGAAGCAGCTCGCGCCCGGAATTCAGATCAGTGCGGCTAACGAACTGGGCGTGTCCAACGCGCAACTGAGAGCGGCCGACATCGGCAAGTTGGCCGACGACGGCTCGTTTTTCCAGGGCGTCGAAAGCATTGCCCTCGAATTCACGGATAGCCGCCTGTCCTTTATTCGAGTGGCCTATCCGGTAACAAGCAAGTGGGCAAGCAAGGATGAATTTCTTTCCGTGATGGCGCCAAAGTTTCCTCTTCGGGGTGACTGGAAGCCATTTTATGATTGGCGGAACAAAGACGTCCGCGAGGCCGAGGATTTGAGGGACCTGGCTATTGAATGCGAAGCCTTTCGGCTCAGCATTGGGATCGGCATCGAAGGAGTCGGAGGGGATCAGGCTCCGCACTATGAACTCGACGACATGGTGGCGGCGCAACTCGTTAAGGGACGCGAGGAGCAGCGTAGTCTTCGCGAAGAGCAGCAAAAGCCGAAGCCGTGATTCTCTCTGCGGCCCACAGTCTATTTCGAAGTATTGAGTTTTGAGGCCGGTAGGGCCGTAGGAAGAGCGCTAACGCAGGCGCCGAGGCTATCGCGGAAGGCTTATCGGCTTATTTGTTCTCACCGATTCGTAAACCGCATCGACCAACTCGACCGATTTGTAACCGTCGAACGCGGTGACCGCAGGTGGAAGTCCGCCGGTTACGGAATCGATAAAGGCGCGGTCTTCCTGCGTGTAACCCCACTTCTCTTCTTTAGAAAGCTGATGCATGGAACTTTCAACATGCCTGCCCTCGAGTCCTTCGCTGTAAACGAGGCTTTCCATCTCACGCGTAACAATGGTCGAGTGATGGCAAAACACTTCGATACGCTCGAAGGGAAACAGCCAGCTCGCATCGGCGGACGACGCCAGCGTCGCGTGCATGCCGCCGGCAAAAGTAAGCAGCACGGAAAAGTCATCGACTTCCGGATATTCATGCGAAGAACCGATCGCCTGCAGCGTCTTCACCTCGCCAAACAGAAAGCGCAGCATGTCGAACATGTGAATCGTGGTCTCGTACAGGAAACCTCCGGTGATTTTTGGGTCGCCAACCCATTCGGGGTTGAGCAACTCACCGCGATTCATCTTTACGTGCGCAGAGTGGGACGGGTGTGTATCCGAGAGCATTTGCTTTAGCTCAACGTAAACCGGCGCGAAGCGGCGATTGTGCCCTACCTGGAAGATACCGCGACTCTTCGCCGCCAATTCAAGCACGCGGCCAGCGTCCTCGATATTGGTAGCCATCGGCTTCTCGCAAAATACATGCTTGTTTGATTCAGCCGCCAGGATGGCCAGCTCAGTATGTTTGGTGTTCGGCGTGGTGACGTAGATCGCATCGCACATGGCGAGCACTTCAGAGCTGCTGTGCGCGAGGCTGGCGCCGGCAGTGTGCGCCAACTGCTGGGCCCGTTCTTTAACCACGTCGTGGACTGCGGCGATCTGAACGCGTTCGTCGCGCGCCAGAATCGACGCGTGAACTCCGGCGATGTATCCGGCGCCCAAAAAACCGATCTTGATCTTGGTCATGGTATGGAGTCAGTACCACCTGCGTCAGCGGGTGGGCCAAACACTCAACGGCAGGTTGACCGCTGGATCCACCCGCTTACGCAGGTGGTACTGACTTCTTTACTCACGTAGAATCTTTGTCATAACTTGTGCTGCCTGATTCAGAGTATGTTTGAATTCCAAATCAAGCCGGAGTTTTGGCAAGAATAGGATTCACCACTTGAACTCTGGCCAGCCGCCGCGATCGACCAAATCCTCAGGTCGAGATCCTTGCGATCGTGCAGTCCTTTCCAGATGTTCTTCAAAATGGCGATATTCTTCTGAAACCTGAAGGAGCATATTCAGGATATCTGGCAATCGCTTGAAACGAGCTTTCGCGATAGTCTTGCCAGAAATATAGTCTAAACAGCAGTTGCCCACGAATTGAAAGAGATAGTTCGATGTGACGCCCGGAAAAAGTGTCAGCCACTGCACGCAGCGATTGCCGACAAACGGATCGTACGCTGTCAATGCTTGCTCGGCGCATGCTTCAAGTCGGAAAAGATCCGCTTGTTGATTTCTGTTTGTGGGCTGGAACCCAGCAAGCCAGCGCAACACTGCAAGCTGCATCAGGAATGCCGGCCATAATTCCTTGAATGAAAAATAACAATCAGTTTCACTCCCGAGAAGCTCTCGCCTAAATTGATGCTGTTCGCGCTGTCCTTCGTAAGCTTTCCGAACCTCGTACGCTAGTCCCAATGCGAACTCCTCGATCGCTGCCCCGTGCACGGTGTTCTCAGTTAGATTGCAGATGCTCTCATGGAGATTTATTAGATCATGGTAGTCGCCATGAATAATAATGCCAGCACCGTGTTTAGTTGACTTTGCGAAGATCATTTATGGGGTCCTGGAATGAGGACCAGGCTTGCGATCATTATAAATGAGGCGGCGAGCGATTATCTGTTCTTGCCAAACGCCACGCCTGCCAGAATAACTAAACCGAGGACCGCCACTGCACCAATAGCGCGGTTTCGGTTCCTTAGGTTCTCGCTAGCGGTTTCTAATTGTAACCGCGCACGATGCAGAGTTGGCCTCATACTGGGATCTCTCGAAATCAAATTGGTTAATAAGGCATGTATCTCACTTGGCCCTGCAGACACCCGGGTTCCCGCTGCGGGTCGTGATCCGGTCAACATCTCTACTGCAGTGATCCCAAAAGCAAATGCTTCTGCCTTTTGCGTGTAGAGTGCGCCAGGAACGAACAGTTCTGGCGCCAGGTACTCGGGAGTACCTCTGGCGAATTGCGTCACCTGAACCAGACGCGTCTGCCTTGGCAAGCAAATTAGACCCGCATCGCCTAATTTCGCTACCCACGGGCCGAATCCATACTCTGTAAGCAGCAGATTGTCTGGCTTGAAATCGCGGTATAGATAGCCGTGTCGATGTAATTCTTCAAGGGCCCCTGCGGCTTGGGCCAGCAAGGGCAACGTCACGCTATGCCAAGTTGAAAGATACCCTAATTGGTTGCGAGCTGAACCGTGAACGCAGAACTCTAGAACAAAAAAAGGTCGGGCACATGTTAGGCTCCAATCTAATAGCCGGACGAACTGATTAGGGAAATCTCGATAGGCACGCAATTCGGTGCCTTGGCGTTGTAAGCTATCGATCGTCACTTCCCTGACGAGCTTTATCGCTACAGATGCTCCGTCGCTGCGACAAGCCTGGTAAACGCTACCCTGAGCTCCTCGGCCCAAGCACTGTCCAATCTCATACCTATTGCTCTGTGTGGTCAATATCGTGCCCTTGTCCATTTCGGATTACCTCTTATGCTGCGGTGAACAGATCCCGTCTAGACTGCCCTACTTTATTCATGACGTCCTTAGATCATAAAGTTACTCCGGTAACACCGACTGCGCAAGAGTTAGTTGACGACGATCACAGACTATTCAGCTAGTGCCACTTAAGACTTTCTCAGTCGCCGCCTTTGCTTCCCGCGCCAACTCAAACGGATCGCGCTCCCAGTATTCCGGACGGAAGATTTCGACACTCGCGACCCCGTCGTAACCGATTCGTCTTAATGCCTCGACGATTTCTTTCAGTGGCAGAATACCCAGGCCGGGCAAGAGCCGATGCGCATCAGTCAGCTGATCTGGCGGCAGGTTTTCGGCGTCGTTGATGTGAAAGATGAACAGGCGTTTGGAATCAAGCTCGTCGAGCATCTTAATGGTCGAGCCGCCGGCGTAGAAGTGAAAACTATCGATGACCAGACCGATGTTACGGCGGTTCACTTTCTCAACTATCTCATCGGCCAGTTCCAATGTCTGAACACTGCAGTCCTTCTGGCCGAGGAACTCAAACGCCAACGCGACGCCGTGCCTTTCAGCGATCGAGGCCAACTCTCTCAGCACGCGTATGGATTCTTCGATTACCTCATAGCTGCTCAGGCCGCCCGGCGGAAACCTGCCCGGCACGACCACGATGTACGGACAACCAATCGCCTCCGCGATCGCCGACAACTCTTCGCACTCGGTTCGGATTTGGGCGTAGTCAGGAGCATCCCTGAACGTGACGTGTTCGATCGAGTTGATACTGAGCGGCTTGACTCCGCCTTCGTTGAATAGGGTTTTCAGATCTGACGCTGAATGTGTCTTCAAAAACTCACGCAGCTTGGCCGCCCAGATCTCGACATAGTCGAACCCAGCCGCGGCGGCCGCGCGCACGTCCGTCGCCAGATCGGCCTTCATTGTGGTCGCGCCGTTAAGGGATAGTTTCATTTTGTTAAGTGGCCCGGACTTTAGTCTGTGATTGGTTCGACCCGCAATGAAGTCAGTACCACCTGCGTCAGCGGGTGGGTCAAACACTCACCGCTCAGGTTGACCGCCGGCCCCACCCGCTGACGCGGGTGGTACTGACCTCACAGCCGTTGGCTTGAGCCCGGATCAAACAAGTGGGCCCTCTCAGTATCCATCTCGATCCAAACTGTGCTGTCCGTCTCAGCACGAAAATCTCCGGGCGCGCGCGCCACGATTCTCTCACCACCCAGCTTTAGAAAGACAAACGTTTCGCTGCCCATCAATTCAGTTACATAGACGCTCAACGGTACCCACCCGTCGCGCTTGTTTGTTGAGACCTGAATGTCCTCCGGGCGAATTCCGAGTGTCACGCGCCGGTCTGGGTTTAACCTGCTGAGTTGTTCGATCTGACCCCCGCTTAGAGTCAACTCAATTCCTTCAGCGGTGAATGTTCGCGCCTTCACATCTACTTCGCCATCCACAGAGTTCATGCTCGGACTGCCCACAAACTCCGCGACAAAGCGATTTGCCGGATGATTATAGATATTAAGCGGCGTATCGAACTGTTGCAGCTTACCTCTTTTCATTACCGCAACGCGATGGCCAAGCGTCATTGCTTCCGCCTGATCATGGGTGACGTACACGGTCGTTATGCCCAGCTCATGCTGCAAGTGTTTCAATTCTCCGCGCATTTGCAAACGAAGCCTCGCATCGAGATTCGATAACGGTTCATCCATCAGGAACGCCCGCGGTTGCCGTACGATCGCGCGCGCCAGAGCCACGCGTTGGCGCTCGCCGCCAGAGAGTTCGCGCGGCTTGCGCGCCAGTAGCGGTTCGATCTCCAGCATCGCGGCTGTCTGCTGGACCTGTCGGCTAATCTGCTCGCGGCCGAGTTTTCGCACCCGCAGAGGATAGCCGATTGCGGTAGAAAAACAACTGCGAGTTGCCGACATATGGCAGCGCGTAGAGCGCGCCGGTCTGGAAAGGATTCCGACAAAGGGCGACCGATGTGGCCACAAAATCGTTGTCAGGCTGCTGCGCAGTCCGCGCTTTTGCAGTAAGGGAGTCAGGTCAGTCAAAACATTCAGCGAGGCAAACTTCGGAAACCAGGGATCGTCGAGTACCTTATCCGGAAAGGCGGAGACGTTCAAGGCGGGCAGTAGCCCGCCTCTAAACGCGGCGTCAATCTTTTCAAAGACTCTGGTCACGGTGAGAAAATCGCAGTAAACTCTCGCTCGCATAAACGGTCATCCCCGTTCGGAGTACCGCCTTGAGGCGGAAGGTTTGAAGCCACGGACAATTCCGCCTGAAGGCGGTACTCCCAACCGGAGTTTGTCAACTCGGGAGCAATTTGGGAGTGTTATGCGAAACTACTACTTACGATCAACACACTACCTTAGGAGGCCAATATCCATGCGCACGAAAAGGCTAGCCGGCATTCTGCTGGTAATCTTTGTTGTCACGACCGCCCTGGTGGCTCAAACCGCGCGGCGACCAATCAAGCTGGACGATCTCGCGCGTCTGCGCGAAGTCCGCGATCCGCAAGTTTCTCCCGACGGTCAATGGGTAGCTTACGTTGTTGCCACCATCGACACTAAAGAGGACAAAAGCAACTCCCACATTTGGATGGTCGGCTATGACGGCAAGAACGATCGACAGATTACTTTCAGTCAGGACAGCGAAACTGCGCCCCGCTGGAGCCCGGACGGAAAATATCTTTCGTTCACTTCATCCAGACCGGGAAAGGCCAAAGGAAGTCAAGTGTGGCTGCTCGATCGGAGTGGTGGCGAAGCTTTCCAACTAACGGAGTTGAAGGGACGCCTGCAGGGCTATGAATGGTCGCCGGACTCAAAACGCCTCGCCCTCGTGATTGGCGATCCCGATCCGGAAGCTGAAGCGGCCGCAAGTCCAGCGCCAGGCCCGCCTAAGCCGCCGAAACCGATCGTGATCGATCGCTACCGATACAAACAGGACGGGCAGGGATATCTGCTGTCGGGCCGCCACAGTTACATTTATCTTTTTGACGTTGCCACAAAGAAGCTGGACCGTCTAACTAAAAGCAAATGGGACGAATCGTCGCCTTCGTGGTCGCGTGATGGCGCGCGCATCGCGTTCATGAGCAATCACGCGGACGATCCTGATCGTGATCCAGCGGCGCAGTTGTTTGTAGCAGACGCTACGGCGGGTGCTGCGGAAAAGCAATTAACGCCGGCGGCTAATCGCGCCGCGCGCGCGCGGCCGGAATGGAGTCCTGACGGAAAGTGGATCGTTTTTCTGGAAGGCGACGAGAAGAAATACGGCGCCTACAACATGGAGCATTTGGTATTCGTGCCGGCGGATGGCAGTGCCGCACCCACGCGCGTGAAGGCGATCGAAGATCTCGATCGCGGTGTTTCCGGATTGCGCTTCAGCGGCGCGTCGCTAAACTTTTTCGTGACCGACGATCGGTCGGTCTATCCAGCGAGTGTGACCCGTAACGCTTTCGAACGGTTGATGAATCCGCCGATTGTGGTTTCGAGCTGGACCAGCGGCGGTGATCATGTGGTCCTGCTCTCTGGTAACGACACAAGACCGACGGAAGCGTACGCGATGGAAGGTAAAGCCCTGCGCCAGCTCACTCACCAGAACGACGCGCTGATGGCTGAACTGGAGATCGCGCAAACTGAGGAAGTCGGCTTTAGGAGCAAAGACGGCACTGACGTCCACGGGCTGCTGACTTATCCGGTGGGCTATGTGAAAGGAGCTAAAGTTCCTTTACTACTCCGTATCCATGGTGGTCCTAACGGACAGGACGCGCATTCATTCAGTGTCGAGCGGCAAGTGTTTGCGGCGAATGGATACGCGGTGCTGGCGGTGAACTATCGGGGCAGCTCCGGCCGCGGCCAGAAGCATTCGCGCGCGATTTTTGCCGACTGGGGCCATTACGAAGTCGAAGACCTGCAAGCCGGCGTCGATCACGTGATTCAAATGGGCGTCGCCGATCCGGATCGTCTGGGTGTGGGCGGCTGGAGCTATGGGGCAATTCTCACCGACTATATGATTGCCACCGACACGCGGTTCAAGGGAGCAACCAGCGGAGCGGGCACGGCGTTTACGGTCGCTTTCTATGGAACCGATCAGTACATCATTCAGTACGATTACGAAATCGGCCCGCCCTGGAACCCGAAAGCGTGGGAGACTTACCAGAAGATCTCGTATCCTTTCCTGCACGCCGATCGCATTAAGACACCGACTTTGTTCCTCGGCGGCGAGCGCGATTTCAATGTCCCGGTCCAGGGTGGACAGCAGATGTATCAGGCACTGCGCAGCCTCGGTATCGACACGCAACTAATCATCTATCCCAACGAGAACCACGGCATCACGCGACCGAGTTACGTTCGCGATCGCTATGAGCGTTATCTGGCCTGGTATGAAAAGTATGTGAAGAATCCACAGGCGCCAAAGAAGAACGTGGCCGATACTAATGAACGGTAGTGCGACGTGGGCAGTAGTCCGACCGAAGGTTGGGGGCAGCACGCTTCCGGCCTACCTTTTTTGTAGAAGAAATTAAGGAGGGTCATCAGACCTTGCTCAATGATTCCCCATGGATCGTTAACTCACAGTAGCGGCGGCGCAAGCCCCCAGAGGGGCAGAGTTCAAGCGATGACATTCAAGAGCAAAGTCTTAGTTACCGCTTTCGTGATCGTAGGATTTGATGCCGTCGCATCATTCTTATCCAAACGCTTCCAGTTTGATTACACGATTCTGGTCTGGGCATCATTCCTGATTTACGCTGCCGCGGGATATTGGGGCGCGCATCGACGCGGCTTCCTATTCGGTGTGCTGCTCGGTGCATTGGCCGGTCTGGTTGATTCTACGATCGGCTGGTTTGTCTCCATGTCGATCGGACCATTTATCAGCACAGGAGTCGGAACAAAAGAATGACAAGGGCAAGATACGGTTCTTTCATATACGTGGACCCCTGGGGTGCAAGAACATCTGCATGCGCGTTCTGCGCATTTAGTCACCGGCTCGAAGCCGGCGCCACGACGATCGCTTAATTCCGTTGCATGAGTCATAAACTCGCAATATGATTCGCATTCCGATTGCCGGCCCGCGAACATGCAGACCAATTGCGCTATGACAAGGCTTGCCAGACTTTCGGTCACGGTCATGGTATTGTCGCTCAGCCCGGCGTTTGTCTGTGCTCAGTCCAAATGTCTTTATAGTGTCGGTTACCGGCCTACGAACGAAAAGCGGGACGGCTCGTGGCGAAGAGTGGAGATAAAAATACCCAATCGTGCTGATTTGATCGCCCGTTCCAGACCGGGCTATTACGCTAACTGACGTTGCCGGATTCATAAGCCCGCAGTCATTGACTATTCAAGGGAATGCGCTGGGAAAATGCGAGGACAATCTTATGACACGTGGACAACCACTCGAAACGGAATACGCGCCGTACTATCAGGGTTACATCGCGCATGTAAGCGAGGATGAGATCCTGCCGGTGCTTCGTTCACAACTCGATGCTCTTGATGTTCTGCTGGGCAGAGTTGGGCCGGAACGCGAGACGTATCGCTACGCTGAAGGCAAGTGGAGTATTCGCGAAGTCGTCGGCCACTTGATCGATGCCGAGCGCGTTTTTGGCTATCGCGCGTTCTCGATCGCTCGCGGCGAGAGTCAGAACCTGCCGAGCTTTGACGAAAAGGAATACATGTTGAGCGCGCCCTACGATCGCATCGACCTGGAAGATCTGTTGGCCGAGCTGCGACTGGTCCGTCTTTCAAACATCGCCATGCTGCGTAATCTGGACGAGGAAGCGTGGATGCGCATCGGAACCGCGAACGCCAATCAAGTCTCAGTGCGCGCGCTGGCCTTCATCATGGCCGGTCACGCACGCCACCACATGGGCGTGCTGCGCGAGCGTTACGAGTTGGGCTCGTGACAACATAACTTCGATCCCGGCCGCAGATGAACGTGGATCTACGCCGATAAGAACAATGGAAAATGAACAGTTTCAAATGCTTCGCTCTGATCCGCGTAAGTCCGCGTTCGTCCACGGCTACTTCCGCAAGTTGATACGATCGCTGCCTGTCGCGGCGATGCTGGTACTGTCGTTTCATGCCAGCCTCGGTCAATCTCCCGTACGCGACTATCGCCGTGCTCATGAACGGCAAATCCTCAACGAGTTCACCCGCCTGCTGGAGATTCCCAACGTAGCTTCTGATTCGCAGAACATCCGGCGCAACGCCCAGTTCATTCTCGAAATGATGCAGCGACGCGGACTAAATCCGCAGTTGCTGGAAACCGCTTCAAAGGAAACGCCGCCCGCGGTTTACGGCGAATGGAAAACGCCGGGCGCAACTCGCTCTGTCATTTTTTACGCACACTATGATGGTCAGCCCACCGATCCGAAGCAGTGGACCGGAACGTTACCCTGGCAGCCCGTTTGGCGGTCGGCGGCTTTGGAATCGGGCGGAAAGATTGTGGAACTGCCAGCGGGTGTCGGAGCGATCGATCCTGAATGGCGACTCTATGCGCGCTCTGCTTCAGATGACAAAGCAGGCGTGATGGCGATTCTCACTGCCTTTGACGCGCTGCGAGCGCAGGGCATCACGCCTTCGCTGAACATCAAATTTCTTTTCGAAGGTGAGGAGGAAGCGGGTTCGCCGCATCTCGGCGAGATCATCAGTCTCAATAAAGAACTGCTCGCCGCCGACGCGTGGATCATCTGCGATGGCCCGGTGCACCAGTCGGGCCGCAAGCAGGTGGTCTTTGGCGTGCGTGGCGACCAGAACGTTGACGTCACAGTCTATGGAGCTAAGCGGCCACTGCACAGCGGGCACTATGGAAACTGGGCGCCGAATCCGGCAATGCTCCTGGCACGCCTGCTCTCTTCGATGAAAGACGATGCAGGTCGAGTAACGATCGCCGGATGGTACGAAGGTGTTGAGCCGCTTGGTGAAACAGAGCGACGCGCGATCGCCGAAGCCCCGGCTTATGATGACGAGCTAAGAACGCAGCTCGGTTTCGCGCGCGCCGAAGGCGCCGGAAAGAGTTTGCTGGAACTGATCAATCAACCATCGCTGAACATCAACGGCATGAATAGTGGCGACGTCGGCGCGCTGGCTCGCAACGTCATTCCCACCACGGCCACTGCCGTCCTCGATCTAAGACTGGTAAAAGGAAATGACTATCGCAGACAAGCTCAGTTACTTCAGGAACATATTCGTAAGCAGGGCTTCTATGTCATCGATCGCGACCCAACCGACGAGGAACGGAAACAACATCCATTGATCGCCAGGGTGATCATCCGGGCGGGAGGCTACAACGCCGAGCGTACCCGAATGGATTTGCCGATCTCAGTGGCCACGGTCAACGCCGTGCAATCAACTTCCACACAGCCGATCGTCAGACTACCAACCGCGGGGGGCAGCCTGCCGTTGTCGATCATCACCGATAAGCTCCGCACGGTAACCATCACCGTGCCCATCGCCAATTACGACAACAACCAGCACGCTGAGAACGAGAATCTGCGTTTACAAAACTTCTGGGACGGTATAGAGACTATGGCCGCCGTCATGACCATGAAGCCAGAGTTTAGCCACAGATGAACACAGATTTACGCAGATCAATTCATATTTCTTATCTGTGCAGATCCGTGTTCGTCTGTGGCCGCTTTTTGCCGGTCTTGCTGTTTACTTTGCTTGCGTGCTCCGGGGCAATGGCCCAACGCGGCGGCAAAGCAGAGCCTAACCGGATCGAGTTCAAACGCGGCACCACCAGCACGACGATCAGCAGCACGGTGCGCGGCGACGAACAAGCTGAGTATGTGCTCGGGGCGAAAAAGGGCCAGAGGCTGATCATCAAACTAACTTCGGCGCCGGCGAAATCATCAGTCTTTCAACTTCTCGGTCCTGACAACGACACGCTGGGACTTGAGTACGACGCCAATTGGGATTACTCCGGCAAGCTGCCAAAGACGGGCGACTACTTCATCACCGTCGCGCGCCCGGGACAGTCAAAAGGCACATCCAGGTATAAACTGACAGTGAGCGTGAGGTAAACCCTCACGCGAACTCTAGCGGACCCTGCACGCCGCGGTGTCGAGAAAGATGCGCATGGCCACGCGACGGTGTAGACTCTCAAGGTATGATTTCCGCCGAAGAACTTGTCGGAGAAGAATGGGCCGAGTGGTATGGTCTGACTCCACTGGAACGTTGGCACGAGTCCGAAAAGCTCTGGCTGACTTACCTTTCACTGGGAGGCTCACTTGATCCCGAACCCGATACGCAAAGTCCTTTCTTCGATCCAGCGGAATCGCGTGCGCGCGTTGCTGATGGGCGGCCAGGCATGCGTGCTGTACGGCGCAGCAGAGTTTAGCCGCGACACCGATCTGGCAATTCTCGCCAGCCCGGCAAATTTTGTGAGGCTTCGTCGCGCTCTGGCAGATTTGCAGGCGGAAGTTATCGCCGTTCCGCCCTTCGAACCCCGTTTTCTAAACAAGGGACACGCAATCCACTTTCGCTGTCGTCACCCGGAAGCCGCCGGAATGCGGGTTGACGTAATGACAAAAATGCGCGGTGTCGATTCGTTTCCCAAGCTGTGGCGGCGGCGGACGACGACTACGCTGGAGGACGGTACGGAGTGCGATCTTATTTCGCTTCCCGATCTCGTCCGAGCCAAGAAGACTCAGCGCGACAAGGATTGGCCGATGCTGCGGCGCCTGCTGGAGGCCAATTATTTCAAACATCGCGAGCAGCCGACGCCACAACAGTTACGCTTCTGGATGTTGGAACTTCGGACTCCGGAGTTGTTAATTGAACTAGCGTCAGCAAAACCGCAACTAAGGCGCCGGCTGGAAGAAACGCGTGCACTCCTGGATTTTGCGGAACCCGGAAACGAAGCCGCTTTGGCGGACGCACTGCTCAAGGAAGAACTGGCTGAGCGCGAGATCGACCGGCGATATTGGGCGCCGCTTAAGAAGGAACTCGAACAACTTCGGCTGGTTCGGAGAAGAAAAAGTAAGTCGTAGTTAGCAGGCCGGACGGGGCTTCCACGGAACTCGTCATGCGAAAGATCATTGTCTGCATCGCCACCAGCGCCGACGGCTTTATTGCGCGGAAAGATGGCGCCGTTGATTGGCTGGATCGCCCGCGCATCAAAGGCAACTATGGCATGGGCGAGTTCTATCGCTCGATTGATACGATTCTGTGGGGACGAAAGACCTACGACATGGTCCTGCGGTTTCAGAAGGAAGGGAAGGACAGTACGGACGCCTATAGCGGGATTAAGAACTACGCCTTCTCTCGTCGACCGCCGAAAAAAGTCGCGACCGGCTTTGAGTTTGTTAAGGAGCCGATCCCGGATTTCGCGCAGCGGCTTCGGTCACTGGCCGGAAAAGACATCTGGATGATGGGCGGCGCCGGAATCATCGGCTCGTTTCTGGACCAAGGCGAGATAGACGAGTTCATCATTCACGTCATACCCACCTTCATTGGCGAAGGCATTCCGCTAATCGCGCCGCGGCATCGCACCGTGCCATTGAAAGTAATTTCCTGCAAGAAGTTTTCCGATGGAGTTGTGCGGCTGCACTATGAGGTGATTCGGGAGAAAGCCAGGAAGCCAAGAGCGCGAGAATAGACAGGATTAACAAGATTTACAGGATTCGCAAATCAGAATCAGGCCAGGCTGTCCTGCTATCTTGTCAGCCCTGTAAATCCTGTCGAGGTGGTTTGCTCCGTCCATCACGCCTCGGCGGGCTTTAACTTCTTCGGCGGCTTTTTCTTCGCATTCTTTTCGTCGGGTGCCGGCTTTTCATCATCAGTCCTAGTGAGCTTGTTGATGATGAGCTGCTGCAGGAAGCCCACGATGTTTCCCACCAACCAGTACAGCAGGAGGCCAGTCGGCGCGCTCCATAAGATGTAGAGCATAAAGAGCGGCATGCCGACAGCCATCATTTTGCGCTGAAGCGGATCGGCCGAAGGCTGCGGGGTTAACAACTGCAGGAAGATCATTGAGCCGGCGAAGAGCAGCGGCAGGATCCGTATGAAGGCCAGGATATAAGGCTCAGGGCCGGCCAGGTCTGGAATCCACAGAAACGATGCCTGACGAAAGTCGATCGAGATGGTGATGGCGCTGTAAAGCGCAAAAAGAAACGGCATCTGAATCAGCAACGGCAAACATCCGCCCAGCGGGTTTGCCTCTTTCATCAGACGCAGTTGCTCCATCTGCAACTCTTTCATCCGCGGATCGGTCTGTTTCATTCCTTTCAACTTCTCTTGCAGCTCTTTCATCCGCGGCGCGTACTTCTGCGCCTTTTTCATCTTGCGGGACGATTGCCACTTGAGCGGGAAAAAGAGCGAGTAGATGAAGATGGTGAACAAAATGATCGCGACGCCGTAACTGCCGGTCATGCGCTGCAATCTGTCGATCGCAAAAAGAATCGGGATCGCGAGGAAACGGCGCATGCTGCCGAGAAAACCGAAGTTAATTACGTCGCGCAGATCGATCTGCGGGCCGCCCCCTTCTGCGAGCTGTTCACTGGCCGCGTTCAGCAGCCGATGATCTTTCGGACCCACGTAGATTTCAGTTTTCGAGCCGTCAGTCGGCACCGGCACCAGACCGGTTATTAGAAACCTTTGCTCAGTCTTGCCGTTGGTCTGGTGGTCGTAAGCGGTCGTGCGGTACTCGAGCCCCGAGGTCGGTTTTGCCGGCACCGCAATCATTCCGAAATAAGTGTCATCAGCTCCGGCCCATTGCACCTGACCGTCGAAGGTCTCGCGATCTGGGGGCTTGTTAACAACCGACTTGAGACCGATCCCTTCGAGTATCCAGTTGATTGTGCCGGTGCTTCGACGATCTGAGTGGACTTCGAGGGCGTTGATGCGCCGCACCTCGCCGTTGACGACGCTGACTCCTTCGGGCGCGTAAGAATATAGCGTGTAATGATCGATGCCCTGATCACCGATACTTGGGCCGATGGCCAGACTTGCCTGGGGCACCGGCTGATTGTTACGCGTCAGTTTGAGCTCGACCTCGGCAAGATAACGATCGGCGTAGAAGGTCATGCGCTTGGTAGCGTCAAGCCCGGTCGCGTCGTCATGAACAGTGAACTCGATCTGTCGTGATCCTTTGGGGACATCGACGGTAGCATCGCCTGATTCCGAGTTGGGACCCGTGGCTTTGAAGTTCCGGCTCGCTAATAGACCATCGAGTGTCGCGTCCCCGGTCACGATTTGCAGCGGATGAAAAAGTTGTTCCGGTGAGACACCTGGGGGCGGTGTGGGAATCAATTCCAGGGGTTTGGGGCTGTTCTTTGTCGACGAAGCGGAATAGAGCTCACGCCAGGTGCCGTCGCTTCTCCTCACCCTCTTAAGAATCCAACTGGTGGCTACCGCTCCGCGCGTATCAAACGTGGCTTCATAAAGCGGGGTGACGACGCGAAGCTTTCGCTGCGGAACGTTATCGGCCGTGGCCGCAGGAGTGGGCGACGGAGATTGCCCAGCCTGCGCGGGCGTCGGTGTGGCGCTGGCTGTCGGTTGCGATGATGGTTGAGGTGAAGCTTGCGCAGTCTGCTGGCTGTTGGCGTTTGCGTTTGCGTTCGCGTTTGGAGGCTTTACGGGTGGATTAAGATAGCCCCAAAGAAGCAGCACCGCCACTGAAGCGGCGAAAGCCAATATGAATCGTTGTTGCTGTTGCATTCTAGCTATCTAAGTAAAGCCAAGCTACTTCACCGGATCGTACCCGCCGGCGCAAAAAGGTTGACAGCGCAAGAGCCGCCATACGGCCATTCCACTCCCGCGTAGCGCGCCGTGGCGCTCAATTGCTTCACGCGCATATTCGGAACAAGTCGGAACAAAACGACAAGACGGCGGCAGCCACGGCGAGATTACTGCTTTGTAGAGCTGCAAGAGCGAAATGAGAATGGCGCGCATTGCCTAAAAACATTCGCCAGGAGCGGCATTCTTTGGAGCGCGGTGGCAAGCGCAGCGCGACACCGCTTTGGATTCGTTCGATCTGTTGCTCCGTCGTCTTACAATTAACCGCCGCGCCGCTCGGCTTGGGTCACTTGAGCGATAATCTTACGAAACTCGCGAAAGCGAAGTTCCTCGTCTGAGACGAGCAATGGTCGCTTGGCATTCAAAACCCAGTCGTACGCTCCCTCCAATCCTTTCAGCTCGGCGGCGCTGCGGCGAAAAAGTTCACGCAGTAAACGCTTGGCCCGATTGCGATCAACCGACTTTCCAATCGCTTTGGTTGAGGCAGTCACTCCCAAACGATGCTCTGGCAGCTCGTTCCTTCGCAAAAAAGCGGCCAGCAGCCGGCCGTCATAGCGTTGCCCTTCGGCATATACTTTTTGGAACTCGGCCCGAGCGCGCAGCCGGCGCCGTCTTGGCAACGCCTCACTGACTCTCACCGGCGCGACATCAGAGGTCGAGACCAATGGCTTTAGTAATGCGCCGGACTGAGCCGCTTGCGGCCCTTGGCGCGACGCCGCTTGATCACCAGGCGGCCGTTCTTGGTCGCCATGCGCGCGCGAAATCCGTGCGTCTTGGCGCGGCGGTGGTTGTTCGGTTGAAAGGTTCGCTTTGGCATAGATGATAATTCCCCCGTCCAAGGAAAAGACTTAGCGTAACGGCGCTGCAATGCGATGTCAAGGGGAAGGCTGCAACGCTCCTTGACGCGTTGTAAAATCGCGTGTTAGCCTTCAAAGCCTTTGACACACTTGCAGTTGGGTCACTGTGACTGAAGAAGTAACATCAGTCCTGCGTTGAAACCGAATCTCTGTTCACGGGTTTCAACGCATCGGAAAACTTAATTCCCCAGCTTAGAACAATCGCGATGGTGCTTCCGCTCGGCTTTGCCGAAAACCCAATTCAACTTGTGCCCGATGGCACGTTGCTGTTGCACGTTCTGATCATCCTGGTGATGGTCTATGTGCTGAATGCCACCCTTTTCAAACCTATAAATCGCATTTTGGAAGCGCGCGAAAAGCGCACGCGCGGTCGTCTGACTGAGGCCCAGGAGATCCTGGCCAGTGTCAGTGAAAAACTCTCCGAGTACGAACGCGCCCTGCGGCAGGCGCGCACAGAGGCCTACGCCTTCACTGAGCATGAGCGCGCCGGAGCGATGCAGGAACGGCAGAAACATTTGGACGAGATGCGCGCGAAACTTGCCGAATCGGTCGCCCGGGAAAAGAAAGCCATTCAGCGCCAGGCCGAAGAAGCGCGCGTGTCGCTGGAAGTTGAATCGCGTCGCATCGCACTCGAGATTGGCGCGCGCGTTCTCAGCCGGCCAATCACCAACGTGGAGATGAATTAAGTCAGCGATGTTTCTGTCTTTCATCATTAGCGAACTCTTACTGGCCTTCGCCGGAGCGGAAGAAACGCACTGGTGGGACTATCCCGGCTTTGAGCTGTGGAAGTTCGTCAACCTTGCGATCTTTGTGATTGCGCTTATCTTTGCGATGCGCAGATTCTTCGGTGTCCCGGAAATGTTTCGCGACCGGAAGGAAACCATCAAGCGCGAATTGGCTAAAGCTCAGGAAGAGCGCGATGCTGCGCTGCAGAAACTGAAAGAAGTTGAAGAGCGTCTGGCCCAGCTCGACAAGGAAGTCACTGTTATTAAGGAGCAGTCCGCACGCGAGGCGGTGGAAGAGCGCGAGCGCATCGCGCGTTCGACGGAGACTGAGGTCACCAAGCTAAGCGCACAGGCGTTGCGCGAAATCGAAAGCGCCGGGAAGGCTGCCCGGAAGGACCTGCGTCGCTACACCGCCGAGCAGAGCGTGCGTTTGGCGGAGAAGATTGTCCGGCGTGAAATGAAGCCCGAAGACGAGGCGCGTCTGATCAGAAACAACATCGAAGAGTTGGGAGGGGCGGCGCAATGAGTGTGCAGACGGTGGCGCGCCGTTACGCATCGGCGCTGGCAGATGTGGTGCTGGAACACGGCGAGGCGCGTGAGGTTCAGGAAGAGTTGCTTGCCTGGGAACAGATGCTGCAGTCAAGCTCGAACCTCCAGGAAGTCTTTCGCAATCCTACAATCGCACTGGATCAGAAGCGTGCGGTCCTCAATAAACTCATTGCCCGGGCAAAGCCGACGTCGACCACAACGAATTTTCTGAAAGTGCTGCTGCAAAATCAGCGGCTTACGGAACTAGGCGAGATCAATCGAAAGTTCGCGGACATACTCGACGTGCGCGCGGGAATGGTTGCGGCAACTGTGACCACAGCCCGTGCTGTGCCGGATAACGCCCAGTTGCTGCTGCACACAAAGCTCTTGTCTCTAACCGGAAAGGGAGTGCGTATCAACTTTGCGATCGATCCGGATCTGATCGGCGGGCTCGTGACGCGTATCGGCTCAACTGTTTATGACGGCTCAGTGCGGAATCATTTGCAACTGATCAAGGAGAAGATGGCGGGATAAGCATTGCCGATTGCCAATTTTTGATTGCCGATTGAAAGCAAAACCAAATCGGCAATTGGCAATCGAAAATCGGAAATGAGTTATGGAACCAATTAAAGCAAACGAAATTAACGAAATCATTCGGCAGCAGATCGAAAACTTTGAAACCGGAGTCACTGTGTCGGAAGTCGGCACCGTGATCAAGGTCGGGGACGGCATCGCTGAGATTCACGGTCTCGAGAAAGTCATGGCCGGCGAGCTGCTCGAGTTTCCACACGAAGTGCGCGGACTGGCGCTCAACCTGGAAGAAGACAAAGTTGGCGTGGTCCTCTTCGGCGACTTTCAAAAGATCAAAGAAGGCGATCTGGTGAAACGCACCGGGCGCATCATGCAGGTTCCGGTGGGCCAGGCGCTGATCGGCCGCGTGATGGACGCGCTTGGGAATCCCATCGACGAGCGCGGACCGATCCTGACCGATGAATACTACGCGGTCGAGCGCATCGCTCCGGGCGTCGTCGATCGCCAGCCGGTGAAAGAGCCTCTGCAAACCGGACTGAAAGCGATCGATTCAATGGTGCCCATCGGCCGTGGGCAGCGCGAGCTGATCATCGGCGACCGTCAGACCGGTAAGACCGCGGTAGCTGTCGACACGATCATCAATCAGCGCGGCAAGGACGTCATCTGCATCTACGTAGCGATCGGCCAGAAGGCTTCGACCGTGGCGCAGGTGGTAAAGACTCTCACCGATTTTGGCGCGATGGATTACACGATTGTGGTAAAGGCCACCGCGTCGGATCCGGCGGCCATGCAGTTTCTCGCGCCGTACTCGGGCGCCGCGATAGGTGAGTACTTTCGCGATCGCGGACAGCACGCCCTGACCATCTACGACGATCTTTCGAAACAAGCGGCGGCGTATCGCGAAATCTCTCTGCTGCTGCGGCGACCACCGGGCCGCGAAGCTTACCCCGGCGATGTCTTCTATCTGCACTCGCGGCTGCTCGAACGCGCGGCGAAGCTCTCCGACTTGAAGGGCGGCGGCTCGCTGACCAGTCTGCCGATCATTGAAACTCAGGCGGGTGACATCTCCGCTTACATTCCCACTAACGTGATCTCGATTACCGACGGACAGATTTTTCTCCAGGGCGATCTTTTCAACGCCGGTATTCGCCCCGCAATCGACGTCGGCAACTCAGTCTCGCGCGTGGGTGGCGCGGCGCAAATCAAGGCGATGAAACAGGTCGCCGGCGGTCTTCGTCTCAGTCTCGCCCAGTATCGGGCACTTGCCGCGTTTGCCCAGTTCGGATCCGACCTGGACAAGGCGACGCAGGCGCAGCTCGCGCTCGGTGAGCGGCTAACGGAAATTCTGAAGCAGGTGCAGTACCAGCCGATGGACATCGAGAAGCAGGTGCTGATCATCTGGGCGGCAACCAACGGCTTCACCGACGACGTGCCGGTTCCAGACATTCGCAGGTTTGAAGCCGAACTGCTCAGCTTTATTGAGAACTCGCGTCCCGGCATCCTGCAAGAGCTGCGCGAGAAGAAAGCAATCACCGACGAGATTCAGAAGGACCTGGAGCAGTCGCTGAGGGATTTCAAGCATCGTTGGGCCGAGAACGCTCGCGGGGCAGCGGCTTAGAACCGTGGTGAGGCCAGGCGAGAGCCGCGAAGCGGCGTCAGGTAGTAGCCCCGCCCGTGAGGGCGGGGAAAACGGGAAAGGGAGATTCGCGATTGAGGCCCGAAGGGCCGACACCTCGCGAATCAAATCAATGTACCGCACCTTCGGCGCTTATTAGATTTTCTCTCCTGTTCAACCACGCCCTTACGGGCGTGGCTATTGACTGTCGGCCCTTCGGGCCTTTGATTTCTGAATGGCAAATCTTTTAGACATTCGCCGGCGCATTAAGTCGGTAAAGAACACGCAGCAGATCACCAAGGCAATGAAGATGGTGTCGGCGTCGAAGTTGAAGCGCGCCCAGAATCGCGTCGTTAGCGCCCGACCTTTTGCCAATAAGATGAATGAGGTGCTGAGTCACCTGGCGGCACAAACGCCTGAAGACTTTCATCATCCGCTCCTCGACGCGCGCGGCGACGAACGTTATCTCGTCGTTTTGGTCACTGCCGACAAGGGTTTGTGTGGCGCATTCAACACTAATTTGCTGAAGGCCGCGCAGGCATTTGTGAAAGAGAGTGCCGGTAAGACGATTGAATTCCTGACCGTCGGACGCAAAGGCCGCGACTTTTTCCGGCGGCGCGGTAAGATCGTCTCGGAATACGTCGGCCTGACCGGCAAAGGCCGGGTTGAGTTCTCAGAAGCGCTCGGAGTCGCCCGTGATGTGGTGAATCGATTTACCGAAGACGAAGAGATCGACAAGGTTTTCCTGATCTTTGCCGAGTTCAAATCAGTGCTGAATCAGCGGGTAGTAGTCGAGCAACTGCTCCCAATGTCTCGCACCACTGAAGCAGCGGAAGAGTCTGATACCGCCAACTCGCAGGATTATATCTACGAACAACCGCCGGCTGAGATTTTCAGTCGCTTGCTGCCACGCCTGGTTGAGACGCAAACTTTTCGCGCCCTGCTGGAATCGATCGCGTCTGAACAGGGAGCACGCATGGCGGCAATGGACGCTGCTTCGAAAAACGCCGGCGACCTGATCTCTTCACTAACGCTCAACATGAATCGCGTGCGCCAGGCGGCGATTACCAACGAGATCATCGAGATCGTTTCGGGCGCTTCGGCGCTCTAGCAGGTAAGAGCAAGGAAAAAGTAAAAAGGCAAAAAACGGGATCTGGTCATCAGTTAGATTCAGCCGCAGAAGAAACGCGCCGCGCATTCCTCCCCAGCCATGGTCTTTGCGTTCGCCGCGACCGCGCTGCCAATCACCGCGTGATCTTTGTCCGTTGTCCGGATTAGTTTTCACCGACTGGGCAACTGCGATCGAAGCCGCCAAAGCAATCGCCAAGAGAGAAGCTATTGCCAGCATCTTAAACTTTCCAAGTTTCTTCATTGTTGTCTTACTCCTACTTCCTTGATTTGGTTTTGAGGCCCTGGCCTCCCGACCTGTCAGACACCTCGATCTGTTGACTGGTTACAAGGGCACATGTTCCTGTCTGGTTTAGAAGCGGGCTACCGCCCGTCTGGTCTGGGGTTAACCCGACTTCAAACAGGCGCGGAAGTTCCTCAGACACCAAAACCTTGTCAAAGTTGTGTTTTCCGTAACCGAATCATCAACAGAAGTGTCTAGAAACATAGGCGCATTGAAACGCTATTGAATCAATTCATTGATAAGGTAAATGACATGTCGAGCCAAATAGTCAGAGAACGTCCGCTTGTGGGTGGATTAAGCGGGGGGAGAACCGCGAACTGGATAAAGCTGAGTTGGAAGAAACTGCTCAGTCGAAAGAAGCAACTCATGCTGGCAGGGGGCGGCGTGGCAGTCCTGGGACTGGCCGCGTTCTACTTTTGGGGGAACCAGACAGGCGCCACTCAATACCTGACCGCCAGGGTTGAACGGGGAAACCTGCGCAACACGGTTACGGCGACCGGAACGCTGCAGGCGGTAACGACCGTGCAGGTTGGTAGCCAGGCCTCGGGAACAATCTCTGCTCTCTATGCCGATTTCAATTCCGTAGTTAAGAAGGGTCAGATAGTGGCCCAACTCGATCCGGCGGTTTCCAAAGCACAAGTTGACCAGGCTCGCGCTAATCTGCAACAGGCCACCGCCAGTCTGCAGCAAGCGCGAGCGGCGGTAGCGAATTCTCGCGCGGGTGTCAGTGATGCGCAGGCCAGAGGCCTCGCCGCCAGATCGACAGTGCAAAATAATCAGGCCGGTGTATCCGGTGCTCAAGCGAACCTCGCTGTGCTCAAGGCGCAACAGGACGATGCGCTCAGCTATCTCAAACAGCAGGAGTCTCTGCTCAAGAGCGGCGTGGTGCCCCAACGTGAGTACGACATCGCGCAGACGGCTTATAGAACCGCCGAAGCTCGATACAACCAGGCGGCGGCCCAACTGAACCAGGCAGTATTGAGCGAGCAGTCGTCCTCTGGCGCCGGGATCGCCCAGTCACAAGCACAGGTGCAACAGTCGCAAGCGCAGGTACAGCAGTCGCAAGCTGGGGTGCTGCAAGCTCAGGCACAGGTGCAGCAGGCCGAAGCGGCGCTTCGTCTCGCTGAGGTGAACCTGGCGCACACCACCATCACTTCGCCGATCGACGGCATAGTAGTCTCTCGCGACGTGAACGTCGGCCAGACCGTTGCCGCCAGCCTATCAGCGCCGACACTTTTCACGATCGCCAAGGACCTGACACAGATGCAAGTCATCGCCAATATCGACCAAGCAGATATCGGTCTGGTTGAGCAGGCAAAGTCGGTTAAGTTCTCAGTGGACGCGTTTCCCGGTAAGGAATTCGACGGAAAGATCCAGCAGATGCGGCTCAATCCGCAAAATGTGCAGAACGTCGTGACCTACAACGTTGTGATCGACGTCGGCAATCCTGAACAGAAATTGCGGCCCGGTATGACCGCTAATCTGACGATCACTATCGACGAACGTAACAACGTGCTTAAGGTCCCGAACTCTGCGCTCAGGTTCATCCCACAGGACGCGACCGGACAAAGGAGCAGCAATGCTACGGGCGGGGGAAACTCGAACGGTCAAGGCCGCAGACGACAGGCTGATAATGCGAATGGCGCCGACAACTCTTCATCGCCGCAAAGCGGCGAGAGTCGGTTTGCGCCGCCAACGGCGCCGGTACTGGCTGGTCAGACGCGTCTGGTCTGGGTGCTGGGTGCGGACGGTAAACCACAGTCTCGACGAATTAAGGTCGGTCTCACCGATGGCGTGTCCACTGAAGTTGTCGAAGGCAACTTACAGGAAGGCGAAATGGTCGTCACGGGTCAGACGTTATCGAGCGCGAACAAGGCCCAGACCAGTCCAACACCTGCTTCAGCCCTTGGCGGAGCACCGCGCACCGGTGCACCGCGGCGGTAGGCAAATTAATAGTTGGTTAGCAAAAGAGAGCTAAGAAGATGTCTACGACGTTTGCAGTTGAACCACAAGAGATCCAAGCCAATGCTGCGGTGTTGCCGCAACCGTCAGAAGCTCGGCCTGTGATTCAGTTGGATCATGTTCATAAGACCTACACGATGGGTGACGTGGATGTGCATGCGTTGCGCGGAGTCTCGCTCACAATCAGAGAGGGCGAGTTCGTAGCAATCATGGGTGCATCCGGTTCGGGCAAATCGACAATGATGAACATCATTGGCTGCCTGGATCGCCCCACTCGAGGCGCTTACATTCTTGACGGTCAGGATGTCTCAGAGCTGTCCAAGGATGAGCGGGCCGACATTCGCTGCCAAAAGATTGGCTTTGTGTTTCAAGGGTTCAACCTGCTTTCGCGCACGTCTGCTTTGGAGAACGTCGAATTGCCGATGCTCTACGCGGGTGTCCCAACCGCTCAGCGCGATCAGCGCGCGCTGGAAGCTCTGGCCGCGGTCGGACTTGCGGGCCGCGAGCAAAACCATCCCAATCAATTGTCCGGCGGGCAGCAGCAACGCGTCGCGGTGGCGCGCGCTCTGGTAAACAATCCGGCCTTGATTCTTGCCGATGAGCCGACCGGTAATCTCGACTCGCGCACGTCGGTTGAGGTGATGGAGATTTTCCAAAGTCTCAATCGAGAAAGAGGAATCACATTAGTTCTGATTACGCACGAGCATGACATTGCTCAATACGCGCAGCGCGTCGTCGTCTTCAAAGATGGACGAATCAAGAAGGATTATCAGATTGAAGAACCACGCGATGCGGCCGAGGCGTTGCGGAATCTCCCGCCGCTTGAGTTGGACGAAGACGAGGAAGACTAGGAACCATGGACTTACTAATGATCATTCGTGTCGCCTTTCGCGCCCTGGTGCGGAACAAAATGCGCGCCGCCCTGACCATGCTCGGCGTCATCATAGGCGTATCGGCCGTGATCGCGATGGTCAGCATCGGGCAGGGCGCGCAGGCCTCTGTGCAGGCTCAGATCGCAAACATCGGAACTAACCTGCTTTTCGTCAGCGCCGGCGCCCAAAACGTGGGCGGCGTGCGCACTGGCGCGGGCGACACCGGCACTAACACTCTTACGGTCGAGGACCTCGAAGCGATCAAGCGCGAAGTGCCCAGCGTCTCGATGGTAACCCCCGCGGTAAACGCCAGGTCGCAGCTCGTTTCCGGAAACGCGAACTCGAATACTTCTGTTCAGGGTGTGAGCGAGCAATATCCGGACATACGTAAATGGACGGTGCAGACTGGCGAGTTCTTTACCGATGCCGATGTCCGCACGGCCGCTCGCGTCATCGTGATCGGACAAACTGTCGCAGACAATCTCTTCGCCGGCATGGATTCCGTCGGTCAGACACTTCGTGTTATGAATTTACCTTTCCGCGTCGTCGGAGTGATGGCCAGAAAAGGACAGGACCAGCAGGGACGCGATCAGGATGATATTGCTTTCGCTCCGTATACCACGGTCCAGAAAAAGGTTCTGGGGAGCCCACGGCTACAGATAGCCTACGTCTCAGCCATCTCGCAGGACGCTACCTATACCGCCCAATCGCAGATTACGGACCTGCTGCGCCAGCGTCACAAGCTTACGGCGAGTGAACCAAACGATTTCACGGTGCGAAACATGACGGACATCGCGGACGCCGCGAACGAAACCAGTAACACGATGACTATCTTGCTGGCTTGTATTGCCGGCGTTTCGCTGCTCGTAGGCGGCATCGGCATCATGAACATCATGCTCGTGTCAGTCACCGAGCGCACTCGCGAGATTGGCATTCGCATGGCTATTGGCGCGCGCTCTTCCGCGGTGCGCAGTCAATTCCTGATTGAGTCTATCGTGCTGAGTCTGACGGGCGGAGTGTTTGGGATCGTGCTCGGCATCATTGTCTCTCTGGCCATACCGAAGATGCTTGGGTGGCCGACTCTTGTTTCCACCACGGCCATTGTCGGGTCAGCAATCTTCTCAATCGCGGTCGGAGTTTTCTTTGGTTACTACCCGGCGCGCAAGGCGGCCGCGCTGGATCCGATCGAAGCGTTGCGATACGAGTAGCGTAACAGCGGAGTGTTGCGCGCTCATGGAAGATACGAAAGGCAGCGAAGTTCAGTTTTCGCTGCCCCTGCTTTTTTGGATGTCTGTTGTCTTGACCAATCTTGTCCATGTCGAAGTTTTTCCCCAGCCCGACATAGGGTAATCTCCCAAGGATCGACGCCGTTACTTTAAGGAAGAGTCGGATCATGGCGTGAAAGCCGCCGTGACTGAGGTACGGTTCACTAACTCGAGATGCAACATCACCGCCTGGCGCGATACGGCCCGCTGATCCTTTGGGCGGCGCTGATCTTTATTGGTTCTACCGATGTACTGTCGGTATCAAACACCGGCGGCATCCTGGTGCGCGCGCTCATTTGGCTGTGTCCTCACCTCAGTGAAAGAACGCTCGAGATCTCTCAGTTCGTGCTTCGCAAGGCCGGACACTTTACTGAGTACGCTATCCTGGCGCTGCTGGCCGCGCGGGCGTTCAGGACTTCATACCGGGGACTGGTTCGCAGCCGCTGGTTCTGGGCCTCTCTACTATTGATTATTGCTTATTCGCTCAGCGACGAGTTCCATCAGAGTTTTGTCCCGTCACGCACGGGTTCGATTTATGACTGCATGATTGACAGCTTCGGCGGTCTGACTGCATTGGTTTTGCTGGCAATTCGCAAGCGAGGAGAAATCAGCGTAAGCCCTCCCTCACGGTCGGGCTTCTGACAGGAAACACCGTATGGTGTCAGCAGCCCGCGCGTTAGCAAGGGCTAGTTCGGAAATGACAGGTTATCGTCCCGGTTGAACATCGCCCGCGCTTTGACCGTATAATAGCTTCCGGCCGGCGAGCTTGTTCGCGAAGGCCGCAAAAGGAGACTGAAAACAAATGGGAATTCTTGACCGGCTCAGCCCGAGCGCGCAGTTCATCGAAGTCATCGAATGGCTCGACGATTCGAGCAACACTATGCTTTATCGCTTTCCGGTTCGCGATCAGGAGATCAAGAACGGGGCACAGTTGATCGTGCGCGAATCGCAGGCGGCGATCTTTGTTCACGAAGGACAAATTGCCGACGTGTTCGGCCCGGGACGCTACAGTGTCGATGGCGGTAACACGCCGATCCTTTCCAAACTCGGCGCCTGGAAACACGGATTCAATTCGCCCATCAAGTCGGAAGTTTATTTCGTCAACACCAAGCAGTTCACGGATCTGAAGTGGGGCACTTCGAATCCGGTGATGATGCGCGATGCGGATTTCGGCATGGTGCGTCTGCGCGCGTTTGGCATCTATTCGATGCGCGTCGCCGATCCGCGCGAGTTAATGAAACAAATCACCGGGACCAATGCGCGGTTCGTCACCGAAGACATCGAAGGCCAGCTTCGCCGCACAATGGTAAGCGCGTTCTCTGACTCGCTGGCGGAATCAAAGATCGCGGCACTCGATCTCGCGTCCAACTATGACGAGTTGAGCGCCTTTGCTCGCACTAAGTTGCAGGACGAATTCAAGTCGTTGGGATTGGAGCTCACTAAGTTCGTCGTCGAAAATATTTCGTTGCCGGAGGAAGTCGAAGCCGCGATGGACAAGCGCACTTCGATGGGTGTGATTGGCGACGTCGGTCGTTACGCGCAGTTCCAGGCTGCCGATGCGATGCGCGATGCGGCGCAGAATCCAGGCGGTGGCGGCGCGGCCACGGGCGCGGGACTTGGCGCAGGTTTTGCAATTGGCAACGCGATGGCCGGAGCTATGTCAGACGCGATGAAGCGCAGTTCGGAATCAACCGCTGGTGCCGGGGCTTCGGGAGCGGCCGCGGTCGCCGGCGCGAAGTGCATGAAATGCGGAGCAGCAATGCCTTCCGGTGCAAAGTTCTGTAACGAGTGTGGCGCTTCACAGGCGCCGGCGAAATGCTCGAACTGCCAGAACGAACTGAAACCAGGCGCGAAGTTCTGCGAAGAGTGCGGGACTAAGGTTGGCTGAGATAGGATCATGACCGACCCAAAGCTAATTCGGTAGCCGAATCAGTCGTCGAATCTTCACCGGACATACTGGGCGGAACTCCGGTCTTCAGAGGTACCCGAGTGCCCGTCACCACCCTCTTTGACTACCTGGCTGCGGGCGATCCGCTCGAGCGGTTTCTTGACCATTTTCCGACAACGCGAACAAGCCGTAGCGCTACTCGACGAGTTAAAAGACAGATTTGACGCCGCGGCATGAGCAAGATTCTGCTCGATGAGTGCATTCCGCGCCCGCTCGCGCAATACCTGCCCGGTCACTACGTGAGAACGGCCCCACAGATGGGCTGGGCCAGCATTGCCAACGGAGAATTGATCGAACTCGCGGAAGCCGACTTTGAAGTGTTCATCACGGTCGATAAAGGGATTGTCTATCAGCAGAATCTGCGTTCGACGGTACTCGGCTTTAAATTGCTGCGCGCATACAGCAATCGTCTGGAAGACTTGCTCCCACTTGTGCCTGATTTGCTCGCTGAGCTCGTAACTATCAAAGCAGGCGACATCATCCAACTTGAACAACGCTAAGACTCATCGCCCGGTCACGGGAAAGCCCTCCTTAAGGACAGAATCCAAACTCGACACCAGAAAATCTGCATCCGCCCTTGAAAACACCAGCGGCGGTTTGATCTTGATAACATTATGGAATGGACCATCGGTACTCAAGAGGACGCCGCGCTCCTTCATCCGCTCGACCACTTGAGCCGCTTCACTGTCGGCAGGCTCAAGCGTGTCGCGACGGCGAACAAATTCTACTCCGATGAACAGTCCGAGGCCGCGCACGTCGCCGATCAAAGAGTGCCGGTTTTGCAATTCCCGCAGCCCTTGTTTCAAATACTCTCCAACTTCAAGCGCGTTTTGTTGTAGCTCTTCATCGCGAAGAACGTCCAAAACCGCTAAACCCGCAGCGCACGAAACCGGATTGCCGCCAAAGGTATTGAAATACTCCATGCCGTTAGCGAATGACGCCGCAATCTCTGGTGTCGTGATGACCGCACCCAGCGGATGCCCGTTGCCGATTGGCTTGCCCAGGGTCACGATGTCGGGGACCACACCCTGTGTCTCGAACATCCAGAAGTGTGTGCCGGCACGACCAAAGCCGGTTTGCACTTCATCGGCGACGCAAACTCCTCCGGCAGCTCGAACGGCGGCATAGGCTTCGCGCAGATATCCCGACGGCAAAATGATCTGACCACCGCAACCCAGCGCCGACTCGCAAAAGAAGGCAGCAAGACCGCGGCCGGTATCACTGATTTGTCGCACCGCCTGGGTCACTTGGTCTGCGTAAAGCTTGCCGGCATCGGATCCGCGATTTGCGCCACGATAGACATCCGGCGTCGAAACCTTGCGCACCCAGGAAGGACATCCTCTGCCTCCTGGGCCATCGAACTTGTAAGGGCTGAGATCAATCATGGCGCTGGTGTTGCCGTGATAAGCGGCGTCCACTACGATCACTTCATTCCCGCCGCTGTGCGCTCGAGCCAGACGCAGCGCCAACTCGTTCGCTTCGCTGCCGCTGCAAACCAGGTACACGACACTCAGCGGGTCGGGCAGCACGGCAGTCAACCGCTCGCTGTACTCGATCAAGTGTTCGTGCAGGTAGCGGGTATTCGTATTGAGAATCGCCATCTGCTCGGAAGCTGCGCGTACTACGTATGGATGGCTGTGTCCGACATGCGCGACGTTATTAACGCAGTCCAGGTAGCGGCGACCGTCGGAATCATAAAGATACTGCCGCGAGCCACAGACAATATGCAGCGGAGCCTCATAGGAAATGCTGAGTGAAGGTCCCAGGTGTTTTTGGCGAGAACTAAGCAAGTCAGCTCGTGTTCGCCGGGGCCGCGAAGCCTGCTCCTTTACCACCGGCAGCCCGCAGGCATAACGAAAGACCCGAGTGGGCCAACCGGATTCCACAGTCGAAAGCCGCTCCAGCAGCGCCCAGGCGGGTGTGTTAGAGATGTTGAGGTATTCGTTATGCGGAGCATCGCGCGTCTGTCTGGCCGCAAAGCAGACGCTGCAACAAAGTCGCGTGACGGTAAGGGTGTAAAGAGCATCAATCTCCGATTCGGTGAGCGGATAAGTCTCGTGATAGGCCGCGACCACCTGAGCAGAAGTACCGATAGGATCGCGCTTGTCGAGCATGACGTACGCCAGCGCAATGGCCAACTCGCAAACGGTCGCCGTGTGGACCAGGTCGCCATAATCGAGAATCGCAGTGACCCGCGGTTCGGGTGGCTCACTAACAAGAATGTTGTAGTCATTCGCGTCGTTGTGGATGACGCTGAAGCGCAAACAATTCCAGTCGATCCTCTCCCATTCGGCAAAAAAGCGTTCGACCAAAGGCCGGCGAGATTCGGGCAATAGCCCGATTGATTCTCGGGCCAATGCCGCGTTACGAAGGTCCCAGTAAAACGAACGATGTGCAGCGGGGTGAGAGAACCCGGCGAGGGCAGTATCCATTTGCGCTAACGCGCGGCCCAGTGAAGAAAGCAGCTTGCGATCGTGCGGCTCAGCTTTGGCAAAGCAAATGCCATCAAGCCACGTCAGCAGACGTACAAAATGTTTCTGACCGTTCTCATCCTTGATCGTCGCAATGTCCTCTCCCGTACTGGTCGGCACGTTCCGGGGGAACTCCAGTTCGATCTTACCGGCCGTCAGAAACCGAATAATGTCATTCTGAAGCTCAAGCATCTCGAAGGCTTCTTCTGAGTTGGCAATCTTGAGGACGAACTGTTCGTTGCGGCTTGAGCCGGTAGTTTGCAGACGTGATGGGAGGCTGCTTAGAAGAAAATTCTGATCCCGTTCGCTCGGCAGTGGCGCCGCAGAGACATTGAGACCGTAGAGATCAGCGGCAATGCGGGCGGCGTCATCCTGAGTGATCCGCGGCGCCTTTTGAACGGCCGTAGTCATACGGCGAACATCATAAACGAAGCATAGAGGTCTAGTGAATCAATCCGGCCTGACCAGGATCAAGCAATCTGCCCTCTCCGGTTTCGCAAAACCCGCCAAAGCTCGTCTGAAACCGATCCGGCCGGCCGTCAAGAGTAGATAGATTACTAATTGCCAAAGGCAGTCAGTCCTGCAAGTGTTAGCTTCCGCGTGCGAGCGATGCTATTCTTGCTTCCCAAAAGCGGGATCGGGTCTCCTCAGCTTCGAAAGCCATTCATGTTGAATCACTTCAAAGGTCCGCGCCGCGTAGTCATCACCGGCATGGGGTGTGTCACGCCAATCGGTATCGGGCGGCAGGCCTTTTGGTCCGCGCTGCAAAACGGAGTGAGTGGCGTCCGGCGCATTGAGTCTTTTGACGTCTCCCAGTCGCCGGTAAAGATTGCCGCGCAAGTGCAGGACTTCGACTGGGAAGCTCAACTCGGTCCCAAAGATCGAAAGCACGTGCCGCGGACTGTGCCCCTGGCGTTGGCCGCCGCACGCGAAGCGTTTCAGGATGCAGGAATTGTTCCGAACGATCTTTCTCGGGAAGAAAGGCAACAGATTGGCGTCATGCTGGGCACCGGTGGCGGCGGGTTGCCGTTCGTGGAGCAGCATTACGCAATCTGGTATCAAGGGGGCTCGCATTCCAAGGCCAGCGTTTACATAATTCCGGCAGCCACGCACGGCACCTTGTCCAGCGAGCTTTCGATGGTCTTTGGCCTGCGCGGGCTTTCGCACGTCATCTCGACCGGATGCACCAGCTCGACTGACGCGATCGCTTACGCAGCACAGCACATCGCGCTGGGTCGTCAGGAAGTGATGCTCGCCGGCGGTGTGGACGCGCCATTGGCGCCAGGAATACTGGCAGGGTTCAATCTGCTAACGGTGCTGACGACGGAGTGGAATGATGAGCCGCAACGCGCGTCGCGTCCCTTCACGCGCAATCGTTCGGGGATGGTGCTGGGAGAAGGCTCCTGGGTCTATGTATTCGAAGAGTTCGAACGCGCCCAACAGCGTGGCGCCAGGATCTATGCCGAGATCACCGGTTATGGATCGACCTGTGATGCCTATCATCGCGTCCGTCTTCGGGAAGGAGGCGACGAACCGGCGCGCGCAATGACCCTGGCCATGGCCGACGCCGGCGTTGAGCCAGGCGAGATTGACTACGTCAATCTGCACGGCACTTCGACGATGCTTAACGACCGCATCGAAACGAATGCGCTGAAGCTGGCGTTTAATTGCAGTGCGCATCGAATCCCAATGTCCGCAACTAAATCGCAGGTCGGTCATCCCCAGGGCGCCAGCGGCGCCGCCGGCCTGGGCGCGGCGCTGTGCGCAATGCAAACGGGCAATATTCCTCCAACTATCAACCTGGACGACCCCGATCCCGATTGTGATCTCGACTATGTCCCTAACACAGCGCGCAAAGCCGACGTCCGAGTCGCGCTCTGCAACTGCATCGGCTTTGGCTCCAAGAATAGCGCGCTGGTGATTGAGAGGGTCTGAAAGTTTCAGGTTTTGGGTCTCAACAACCAGTCAACCGTTTGAACAAGCTCTAGTTCAGTGTTGGACGAAAGAAATAAGGACGCAAGACGGGGCCCTGGAGAGCTGATGTCTTAGCATTTGAGGAGACTGCGAGTTGTGGTAGGTTGCTCAGCTAATGCAGAACGGCTGGTGCTGAGCAACGGTCTCTGTGATTCTGGCTCTTAACCGTAAGCAACAAACAGATCAGGCCCTGTGGTTTCACCATTGCGGCCTGAGTTAGAAATGACACCAAGTTGGAGGTCAAAGAATGAAAACGATTCTGACACGAGCACCTGTTGTGGTTTTGGTTTTGGCATCCCTGTACACTGCATATTCGGCAAACTCAATAGCCGAGAAGAATGCTCCACAGAAAAATGCTGATGCAGGCATTCTCTTCTCCAAGAACTGCGCTACCTGTCACGGCAAGGACGGCCAAGCGAAGACGTTCAAGGCAAAGTTCAACCATGCGCGGAATCTCACTGACGCAAAGTGGCAGTCAGAAGTAAGCGACGAGCGTATTTTCAACTCGATCACTAATGGCAAAGGCAAGATGCCGGCGTGGGGAAAGAAGTTCTCCGAGGCACAGATCAATGCGCTGGTTTCGTTCGTGCGAACACTGAAGCAGTAGATGCCGGCAGCGAGGATCCAACTTCAAGCGCATGTTCGATCGGTTTCACCAACGCAGCTACGAACTCGAGAACATCGACAAGGGCACTTACACGCCCGAAGAGTACGAAGGCTGCATCGTCGAACTGCAGCGCGTGAATGAATGGCTCGGCGATGCCAGGGCGCTGCGCAACACACTGCTGAAAGAAATAGAGCGCCAGGGTCTGACCTCGTTTTCAATTCTTGACATTGGCGCCGGTTCAGGTGAGCTGCTTCGAGTTGCCGCCCAGTGGGCACGTGAAACTAATCGCGCCGCGTCATTGTTCGGGCTCGAGTTAAACGAGAGGTCAGCGAGGTCAATTCTGGACGAGTCTGCTGACTTTCCGGAAATATCTTCGGTGCAGGCCAGCGGACTCGGGCTTCCTTTTCCCGACGTTTCCGTCGATTACGTCATTTCATCTCTGACGCTGCACCACTTTGATGACGAGGGCGCGGTTGAGATTCTTCGGGAAATGGGTCGGGTCGCGGCGCGTGGCGTTTTCGTGATCGATCTGCACCGCAACCCGATCGCATATTTTCTGTATACGACCGTTGGCCACATCATTTTGCACACCCGGCTGTTGCGCGAAGATGGCGCGCTTTCGATTTTGAAGAGTTTCAAGCCGGAAGAAATGGAAGAGTTGGGCAGCAAGGCAGGACTTGTCAATGTTACCGTCGAGAAACACTTTCCCTCGCGTTTAGTTTTGCGCGCAAACACGTTGAGTTCGGAGTCCCGCCTTTAGGCGGAAGTTTTCCTTTAGATTCATTCCGCCTAAAGGCGGGACTCCGAACCTATACTCGATGAAGAAAGAGTTCAATTACGATGTGATCATTGCCGGCGGCGGGCCAGCAGGCGCGAGCGCGGCAATTCATTTGGCCACCCGCGGCGCGCGTGTACTGCTGGTGGAACAGAAAAAATTTCCCCGGGCAAAGCTTTGTGGCGAATTCATTTCGCCGGAGTGCACGCCGCACTTTGAACGCCTGGGGGTGGCCGACCGCATGCTCGCCGCCGGCCCGGCCAAACTAACCGAAACTGTCTTTTATTCGCGCAAAGGTTCGAGCGTCAGCGTGCCGAGCTCCTGGTTTGGCGCCACCGGCATCGCGCTCGGTCTTAGCCGCGCCGAGATGGACGAGCAACTGTTGCGTCGCGCGAGCGATGCCGGCGCGCGAGTCCTGGAAAATACACACGTCGGGGATTTGCTTTTTGAGAAAGATCGGGTTGCCGGGTTGATTGTGAAACGCGATGGAAGCGAAATCAGTTACCGTGCGCCGGTGACGATCGATGCCACGGGACGAACGCGGGCCCTGGCTCGTCGGGTTGGTCAACCCGGGAACAAAACGAAACCGCATCGTGCGTCGCTGGTCGCTTTCAAAGCCCATCTGGAAAACGCTCGCGTCGCGCCCGGCGCTTGCGAGATCTATTTTTATCGCGGTGGCTACGGTGGGCTGAGCAGTATTGAAAACGGTCTCAGCAATCTTTGCTTTATCGCCGCGGCGCGCGAGGTACGCGAAGGTGGAGCGGACGCAGAGCGTGTGATGCGCGAAGTCGTCTGTCAGAACCGCCGTGCGGCCTATGCACTCGCGCATGCGCGTGCGTGCACGCCGTGGCTGGCGGTTTCGCTGGAAGGCTTCGGACGGCATCCGGTGACGCCGGCAACCGGACTCCTGGCGATTGGGGATGCGGCCTCGTTCATCGATCCGTTCACGGGTAGCGGAATGCTGATGGCCCTGGAAAGCGGCGAACTGGCCGCAGGGGTTATTGGTAATCATATGATTGCGATCCGGTCTGGCACCGGACTCGCCGAACTGGAGACAAAGTATCGTGACGCCTACCGGAAAAGGTTCCATTCGCGCCTGCGCACCTGTTCCATGCTGCGGCGGGCGGCGTTTGTACCCGGTCTGGCGCAACTGGCCATACGGGTATTCGGCGCCAGCGATTCCCTTCGCCGGCGAGTGTCGCGGGCAACCAGGGGCGGCGCGCGGGAAACTTAATGTCTCCACCAGCGTTTAAATGACGGCGGTCGAAGCCCGTTCTGAGTACTCGAAAGAAGCTCCCAGAGGCAATAATTCCTTGCCACGCGACGGGTTTTGCTGTAAAAAGCGCGTAAGAGTATGAAGCTGTTTAGGGTTTCCATTCGGTCAAGTCCGGACATAGCGCGATTATTCATGATTTGCGTCAGCCGCACCCGGGCAAACGAACACTAGGTCAGCCTCCCATCAAGATGATCGGCGCGTGTATCTTGCGCAGGGCAGAGGGTTCATCGGCGTTAAGCAATTTTTCCGAGCTTATTTCAGAAGGAGAAACGAAGATGTTTTTGTCCCTTAGGCGGTGTTTCAGGACGTCAATGCGAGTTTTGCTGGTTTGCTTAGCCGTGGTCTCATGTTACAGCGCGGCAATGTCGCAGGCGCAATCTAACGCCGCCGATTTGCAGGGCGTAGTACGCGATCCCAAGGGCGACGTAGTGGTCGGCGCGACCGTCACAGCGCGCAATACTGCCACGAACAGTTCGCGCGATGCGACGACAAACGATGACGGTTTTTACAAGATCGTTAATCTGTCTCCCGGCGAATACGAAGTAACTGTTAAGGCGGCGACGGGTTACAAGACTGCGGTGGTCGCCAGTGTGAAAGTCACCGTGGGCCAGACGGCCAATCAGGACATTCCCCTGGAAGTTGGCGGCCCGACGGAAATAGTAACGGTCACCTCGGTGGCGCCGAATATCGTTGAAACCACGGCGACCAGCGTCAATTCCACCGTAGACCAACAACGGATCGAAAGTCTCCCTATCAACGAGCGCAACTATCTTTCGTTCGCGCTGACGACTTCGACGGTGAGCCGTGACAACGGACGGCCTATCGGCCCCGCACCGACAACCGGTTTGAATTTCGGGGGCCAGCGAGGCCGGTCCAATCTGGTGCAGGTTGATGGCGCAGACAACACCGACAATTCCGTCAACGCTTCGCGTTCTACAGTAAGTCAGGAAGCAGTTCAAGAGTTTCAGGTAGTAACCAATTCATTCGCGCCCGAGTTCGGCCGTTCCTCCGGAGGCGTGGTCAACGTGGTAACCAAAGGCGGAGGCAATGAATTCCAGGGAAACGTTTTCGGCTTTCTAAGACACAAGAGTTTTCAGGCGCGTAACGCTTTCGCTCCCGTCAACGATCCACCATTCACGCGCGCTCAGTACGGCGCGACGCTCGGCGGACCGTTGCAGAAGGACCGCTCGTTTTTCTTTGTCGCGTTTGAGCAGCGCCAGCGCCATGAATCGGGCTTCTTTACCAGTGATGTGACGGCGGGCTTAGGCAGTAGCGTTACCATCGGTGCTCCGTTCCTTCCTTTCACGCAGACCTTCAGGAACATCACCACGGGTCAAAGTTCTTATGTGAACACTCTGCTCGCAACTGCAACCACGCTCATCGGATCCGGAGTGCCTGCCAATATTGCGCAGGGTACGGCGCTCGCGACCGCAGCGGTCTCCTACGCGACGCTTGCGGCAAGCGGCGGCAATACCGGGCTGACGGGCACGAACCCACTGATTAGCCCCGGCGGCACTCTCGGCGTCCCCGCCGGTCAGGTGGTCGGCGCGCGCTTCGTTCTCTCTGGCGCCCCAGTCCCCTCAGGCACGACGAATGCTGCCGGTCAACTGATTGCCTTTCGGCCACTGCAAACGCTGCTGAGAATTTTCCCCGTAACGGACAAGACGACCTTCAATTCATTCCGTCTGGATCAAGTCCTCGACCAGAAACAGAACCATCGCCTTCAGTTCAGGTTCGGCTATAACCCCAGCACCATTACCGGCATCCAGGTCGAGTCACAAAATCAATCGTTGGGCCAGAATGATTTCTCGCGCACCGGCATTCAAAAGCTGAAAGATACTTCTGCCGTGGCCACACTGGTTTCCACGCTTTCCTCTCGCATGGTAAACGAACTGCGGTTCAATTTCGGAGAACGACGCGCCACCTTTAAATCGCAGAACGGCGATGCCGTAGCCTTCAATATTTCTGGAACTGCTTTTATCGGTCGCGAGTTGTTCTCACCAGTCGTACGTACGGAAACTCGCTACGAGTGGACCGACAGCCTGAATCTCGTTACCGGCAATCACACCTTCAAATTCGGCGGCGACTACGCCTCAGTGAACATACCCTCGGCAGTTTTCGAGTTGAACTTTGCCGGCCTCTACAACTTCGGCGGGCTCGCAGCGTCGTCCGTGGCGGCGTTCCCGACTGTCGGTGCCGCTGCCCCGCCGGATTTCACGCCCGTACAACAGTACGGTCTGGGGCTGCCGACCAACTACATCCAGGGCTTCGGCGATCCGGTTAGTAAGATCAGAAACAAGCCAATCGCCTGGTTTGCGCAGGACTCGTGGAAGATCAGGCCCAACTTCACTCTTAACTATGGCGTCAGGTATGACTATGAGATAACCCAGCAAATCGCACCCGTTGGCGTGCGCGATCCTTTCTCGGGCTTAACATTGACAGCCAGCGATATGCTCGCAGCGCAGGACGCGATGGGCGTCCAGCAGGGATTTCCGCGCGATAAAAACAATTTTGCGCCGCGGGTTGGCATTGCCTGGGATGTTAAGGGCAACGCCAAAACAGTAATACGCGCGGCCGCGGGAATTTTTTACGATCACCCGTTGCTGGCCATCGCCTTCAACTCAGACATCGCCGATGCATCTCAGCAACAGCAGGGTATCTTGACGCCCGTGGGTGGACCAACGCCGACGGCGCTGCTCAACGCCGTGCAGGTTTTCCAGGGGACTGTGGTTATTTGTAATTTTCCAGGCGCTGTCCCCGGAGTGAACTGCACCCCCGGCGCGGCGTCGACCGCACAGTATCAAGCTGGTCGCCAGCGTTTCAATGATCAGACGTTCCCGGGTTTTGGTCCGGTGCTTCCGTTCACACTGCATGTCAGTAAGAACTTTGAGTACGCCTACGCCAACCAGGGTAGTTTTACGATCGAACGGCAGTTGACGAAGGACATGTCGATTTCGGCCGGTTATCTTTTTGTGGGTGCGCACCATTTGCCACATCCGCTGGACATAAACGCGCCGCGAACTGATTTGCAAATCCAAAACTATGTTCGCTGCTTCGGCACTCAGCCTACCAGCACGACTGCCGTGCTGACCCTGAACCCGGCGGCCTGCTCCAACATTGTGGCGCAGCCAATTCCGGGGCTGATCTCTGTTACTACTCGCGGAGGAGTCATTGCTCCGGCGCCGGCCAATTTCTTCCGCCCGAGCGCGCCAAACTACTTCCTGGTCCAGGGCGTAACCGGCGGCGCAGTCACGCCGGCGGTCTTGAATGGCGCGCTGGCAGCTACGGGATCATTGCGCACACCCGGCGTCGTCTCGCCTTTCGGTTCAATCAATGCACAGGTATCCGATGGCAATTCGAACTACAACGCGTTGACCATGGATCTGAAGAAACGCTTTACCAAGAACTTCCAATTCCTGGCGTCCTATACCTGGTCGCATTCGATCGATGATTCTTCTGACTTGCAGACTCTGTTATTACCGCAAGACAACCGAAACTTCCGTGCAGAGCGCTCGAACTCCCTCTTTGACCAGCGTCAGCGTTTTGTCTTCAGCGCGGTTGTTGCCTCGCCACCAAACTGGCGCTCAGGTGACGGACTGCACAGGTTCCTTGCCGATTTCACCCTGGCGCCAATCTTTGAAATGTCCACGGGGCGTCCGTTCAATATTCTGAGCAACCAGGATACCAACAACGATCAGTCGAATCAGACGGATCGTCCATCAGTCCTTTCCAGTGGACAGCTATGTGTTCCCGGCACGCCCGGTTGCACGCCGCTAATTAGCACCGGCGCGTTCTCGGTCGGTGACCTGGGACGTAACATGGGGATTACTCACAGCTTCTCGTCCCTCGACATGCGTTTGATGCGCACGGTCAGGCTCGGCGAGCGCGTGCATTTGGATATCATCGCGGAGGGCTTCAATCTATTTAATCGCTTCAACGAGGGCGCTGCGTCGGGGTTCATCGATGACGTCAACGCCTTCAACCAACGTGCAAGTAACGGTCATTATTACAGCCGGCCCACTGCGGCGTACGACGCGCGACAGTTCCAGTTCGGACTGAAGCTGAACTTCTAAGGCAATGGCGCAAGCGGTCAACTTGCGCTATTCGAGTTCGTTAGGCGGTCAGTGTTCCTGGATTCGCGCTGACCGCTTTTCTCTCCCTGGCCACCACAACGTGGGCAAACCTGCCTTGTGTTAGCGGCATCCGAAATACCGTCTCTGGTCACTCTCCCGGTCGCCGTTTGAAAATAGTCGTGGAAATCTGAAAGAATTACACCGCATGAAGAACCAAAGACTTCGCCTGATAGTGTTGACGGTGTGCGCCATGCTCTTGCTCGTGGTTACCGCGGAGGCCCAGTCATCTCGTCCCCGTCGGGTTACTCCGCCCCCACCCGACACCTTGCTGGGTCCAGAGCCCAAGTCCCCGCCGTCTACGGACAAGAACGCGCCTTTGCTGGATGTGAAACCGGCCAAGCCAGTCGGCAACGCACCGGTTTCGTCGGACACAACCCATGCGTATCAACTCTTTCAGCAAAAGCAGTACGCCGCGGCTGCCCAGGAAGCTAAACAGATCGCGGCCAATGATCCGGGTAACGCGGAAGCCTGGAAACTAGCGGGCTTTTCAGAGTTCTATTTGAAGCAATACGCGGACGCATCTGACGACCTGCAAAAGGCCCTCGACCTCCAGCGCAGAGCCAGCCAGGAAGATTCGCACACGGTTGATGCGCTCGCCGAGAGCTATGTGCTGGCTGAGAGATTCGATCGGGCATTGCCGTTGCTGGTGAGTGTCACGGAGAGGCCGGGCACAAAGCCCGACCCTTCGTTTCTTTACTATCGAGGTCTGGCTGAGTTCAAAACCGGAAAGACCGCCGACGCCGAACGCTCTTTCAATGCCGCCGTCAAGGCTAACCCGAAAGACGCTGCCTCGCTTCTGTATTTAAGTCAGATCGCTCTCACGCGTAACGATCTCGATGCGGCCATTTCGACGCTGAACCGCGCGACTTTGAACGATCCGCGGCTGGCTTCCGCGTGGTTCCTGTTGACGTCAGCATATCTTCGTCGCGCCGCTTCCGCCGCGGACGAAGAAAAATCCAGCGCCGACTATCTCGGCGCCGTGCGCTCGGGCGAAACCCTGACGCGTCTGCGCTCAGACGAAGAGGCGATAGGCCTTTACGCGCGCGCGCTGATCGGCGCAAAACAATATGCCCGCGCCGCTCTGGCCCTGGAGCGCACCGCGGCGAATGAAAGCGCAACCGGCATAACGGTCTACCTGCTGGGGCTGGCCCATTCGCGCGCCAACAACTTTCCCAAAGCAATAGCCGCCCTGGAGCGTGCGCTGGCGAAATCACCGAGCGACGTGAACGTTTATCGCGAACTCGGTTATGACTATGAGAAGACCAAGCAGTACGCCAAGGCGTTTGCGCTTTATCAGAAAGCTCTTGAGGTGGCGCCCAACGACGCCGATTTTAAGGAGTCGCTGGAACGCCTCCGGCCCTTTGCAAAACAGTAGCGTTCGATTAGCATCTTCGCCATGGCACGCTCAATAACACAGTGCCGGACTTCATTGGTGGCCGCGAGGCTCGTCTTCCTGGTTCTTGCCTGCATGAGTCTTACCAGAGATGTCAGCGCGGCCTCGTGGCAGGGGATAGAGCCTTTCAAAACCCGTCGCGCCGAAGTATTGCAAATCCTGGGGGTACCAATCAGCGAAAGCGCTGACGGCGTCTTGCGGTTCAGTGTTAGCGGCGGCTCTGTCCAGGTCAGTTTCGTAAACGAGAAGTTCGTGACTGCGAAGCGGCTTCGACCGGATCTGGCGGGTACTGTTCTCGAGGTCGTGTTGCAGCATGAGCATTCTTCTGAGACTGCTGAATCCATGAATCTGCCAAAGAATAAGGGCTTCGTACGCGACGAGATGCCCAATGTCGTGGTCTTCCGGAACATAAAAGACGGCATCGTTTACACGTTCATAGACGGCCGGCTGAAGACAACGCGATATACTTTTGCGGATGGTCAGTTGGGCCGGGCCCGTCGGTGATGGACTGTAGTTCAATCGACAGTTCTTCACACTATCGCTTACCTGGCAACGTTCATCCGTTGGAAAGCGTCTTTTGAGTCGTCGTTCCAACACCGTATTTGCTAACTACGAGAAAGAGGCTAGCCAATGTTTAGAAGACTCACGTCAATTACCGCGGTACCTCTGGTCATGATCATCGCTTGCGCGGCATTCGCGCAACGGCCGCGAACGATAACTCAGGATACGGCCGAGGCTTCAACCAACATGCCTCCTCCGCCCCCCGCGCCGCAAACCGTCAAAGCGAAATATGAAGGTGGCGTCTTCGGCTATAACAAGAAAATGGACGGCACTCTTACTTTCGACGATACGAACCAGCGCCTGGTCTTTCGTAACGACAAACAGAAGGAGATCTTATTTGTTCCCTACAACGCAATAACCGGTGCTTACGGTGATACGCATGCTGTGCAACCCGCCGCCGCAACCGTCGCCAGCCATATCCCCTACATTGGGCTACCGGCTAGTTTGATAAAGACCAAGGTCCGCTACCTCGGCCTTCAATACGACGACCCTGACAGCAAAGTCTCCGGAGTCACCAGCTTTAGACTTGAAAATAAAGACATCCTCGATTCCGTTTTGAACACTCTGGCGGGCAAAGCCGGCCTCAACAGGCGTGGTGACGTCTTCGTTAAGAAGAAGACGTAAGGCGACGTTCACTACTTGCCTTTCACCAGGCACGTCCCTGAATCCCCTCCTCGCCCGTGGTCAGTGCAACCCGTCTTAAGGTACAATCACTGCCACCAATGGATGAAACTTGCGGGAAAGCTGAGCAACTGCTCAACTCGATCTTCGAGAGTGCCGGGTTTGACGTACGCGCGTCAGCGAAGGAATCAGATATGGGCTGTTTGCTGGCCATAGATGGCGCTGACAACGGACTGCTGTTGAACCAGGGTGGCGAATTGCTTGATGCGCTACAGCAGATTCTGAATCAGGCCCTCGGGCGAGCGCTGCCTAAAGGCCAGAGAATAATCTGCGATGCGAACAATTACCGGGCGGCCCGAGAGGCTGAATTGCGCGCGATGGCTGAACACGCGGCCCGCCAGGTGCGCGCGACATCCTCGGCCTTTGTCTTCGGTCCCATGGAGCCAAGTGAACGACGTGTTATCCATCTTTCGCTGGCGGCTGAAGAGGATCTCGTCACCGAATCGATCGGTGAAGGTAATGGGCGCCGCTTGAGAGTCAGCTTGAAAGCGGTTTCCGCTCAGTGAGACGCCCTCCTGTGCTAACTCAAACACTAGTCCTGTGGCTGTCCAGACTGATACTATCGTTGCCCTGTCCACCCCACCGGGGCGTGGCGGCATCGGTATCATCCGCTTAAGCGGCCATGACTCTCTCAAAATACTGCGGATCCTGGTTGCGTCCAACTCATTTGAACCGACGCCAAATCTACTGACCTTAAAGAGTCTCGTCGATCCCACTACCGCGGAGACGCTTGACGAGGCCCTCGTGTGTTTCTTCAAGGCCCCTCACTCATTCACCGGCGAAGACGTAGTTGAGTTGCATTGTCACGGCTCGCCGGTGTTGTTACGCACCATCATCGATCTGATTCTCAAACTCGATGCGCGCCTGGCCGCACCCGGCGAATTCTCCCTCCGCGCTGTAACGAACGGTCGGATGAACCTCGCGGAAGCTGAAGCCGTGCGCGATCTGATCGACGCACAGACTGATTCCGCCTTGCGACAGGCGACGCGACAGTTGAACGGTGAAATCTCGAACAGGTTAGGGCCGGTCGAACAAGACCTCCTGAAGATCATCGTCCGCCTGGAGTCATCGCTGGAATTTGTTGAAGACGATCTGCCGATAGTTGAGTCCAACGTGATCATCGGCGCGCTCCAGGGAGTGAAGCTCGAACTATCACGGCTGGCCGGCACATTTGCCGCCGGCAAACTCCTGCGGGAGGGAATCAAGGTAGCGTTCGTGGGGCGGCCGAACGTCGGTAAGTCTAGTCTATTCAATATGTTAGTGGGACATAGCCGAGCCATCGTCACTGAGATTCCCGGCACCACTCGAGATACGCTAACAGAACCTATCGGCTTGAATGGTGTGCCTGTCCTGCTAATTGACACCGCCGGTATCCGCAGCTCAAGCGACGAGATCGAATCGCTGGGCGTCGAGCGAGCGAGACGCGAAGCCGCGGACGCTGATCTTCTGATCGTCGTCGTCGACGGATCAGAATCGTTGCGCGAAGAAGATGAACTCCTGCTCGCGGAAGTCCGTAACGCACGCTACATACTATCTTTGAACAAAAGTGACCGTCCAACTTTCTCGCTTGCGAGATTCCACGAGCAGATCGGTCCTCTTCCGAGTTGCTCAGCACTGGTTGCTGTTTCAGCGAAGAGCGAAGCGGGACTTGAAAGCTTGCGCGCTGCTATACTGGAGCCTTTCGCGAACGGCAACGTTCACAGCGAAGGCTTACTAATCACGAACGCGCGTCATCATGACTTGCTGGTGCGCTCGATAGAAGCAATTGTTTCCGCAGAAGATCTTTTGCAGCAACGTGCCAGCGAAGAACTTATTCTGGTGGGGCTTCATAGTGCCCTTCGCTACCTCGGTGAAATAACTGGCGAGACCACGACGGATGAGATTCTCGGGCAGATCTTCTCGACCTTTTGCATTGGCAAGTAAGGCAGCGGCGGCTCTGTAGGGTTTAGTAAGAACGGCTATGATCTTCGATGAGTTTTTCGACGTGATTGTTATTGGCGCCGGCCACGCGGGGTGTGAGGCGGCTTCCGCCGCGGCAAGGCTTGGAGCAAGCACCGCCCTGCTTACCCTTAACCTCGATCTCATTGGTCAGATGTCGTGCAACCCCGCCATAGGGGGAATTGGCAAGGGCCATCTGGTCCGCGAGATTGACGCCCTCGGTGGGATTATGGCGCGCGTTATAGACCGCACGGGGATCCAGTTCCGGCTACTGAATCGATCCCGTGGACCTGCCGTGCGCGCGCCGCGAGCGCAAGCGGACCGAGCACTTTATCGCGTCGAGATGCGTCGCACACTGGAAGGCACACCCAACCTCAGTCTGAGACAAGGCCTGGTTACGAGTCTTCTGGTCGAGAACGGCTGCCTCCTGGGGGTTGAGTTGCAGGACGCGCGTAGAATGGGCGCGAAGTCGGTCGTGGTCGCCACAGGTACCTTTCTCAACGGACTCATTCATACAGGCCGCCAGACCTACCAGGGTGGCAGAACCGGTGAGCCCGCATCAATCGAATTCGCAGAAGCGTTGAAAGAGCTTGGACTAAGGGTTGGCCGCTTGAAGACGGGCACGCCGCCCCGCCTTGATGGCCGCACAATTGATTGGGACGCCTTTGAGCCGCAACCTCCGGACGAGCGCGCGGTGCCTTTCTCTTTCTCAACCGATTACATCCAGCAGAAACAGATGAACTGCCACTTGGCTTACACCACTGAGTCAGTGCATGATGTCATTCGAGCTAACCTGCACGAGTCGCCGCTTTATTCGGGCAAGATCACCAGCATCGGACCGCGCTACTGTCCCTCGATCGAAGATAAGGTCGTAAAATTCCCCGAGAAGACCCGACATCAGCTTTTCATCGAGCCGGAAGGTTATGCGACTAACGAGGTCTATCTCAACGGCTTTTCGACGTCCCTTCCGGCGCAACTTCAACAGCAATTGGTTACTCTGATCCCCGGTTTCGAGCGGACGCAGATTATTCGCCCCGGATACGCAATTGAGTATGATTTTGTAGATCCCAGGGAACTGTCGCCCTTCCTCGAGACAGCGCGCGTAAGGGGCTTGTTCCTGGCAGGCCAAATCAATGGCACCACTGGCTATGAAGAGGCAGCCTGCCAGGGTCTGCTGGCTGGAATTAACGCAGCTTTGGGTTCCCTGGGTCGGCCGATGTTTCGTCTCAATCGCCGCGAATCTTACATAGGCGTCCTGGTCGACGACTTGATAACGCAAGGCGTCGATGAGCCCTATCGGATGTTCACATCGCGGTCTGAGTATCGGCTGGCACTAAGACATGATAATGCGGATGAGCGTCTTGAACCCTTCGGGCGGGAACTCGGCCTGGTGGGAGACACAGAGTGGGAACGTTTCAATCAAAGGCGAGTACGATTAGCCAGGGCCCGGGCGCTGCTCAAAGAGTGTAAGCTCCAGCGTTCAGATGAGCGCTATGCGAATTGCAGTGAGTTGACAGGTCAGAACCTCGGCGATTCCATCTCTCTGGCTGAACTAGCTCTACGACCGCGTGTGAATGCGGCGATGGTTATGGATCTTATGCCTGCCGAGGCGAGAGCGGAACTCACGATTACCGACCTGGAAACTGCGCTAGCCGACCATCTGTACGCGGGATACCTGGACTCGCAAGCGGCAAGCCTTCGGCGGCTAAACCAGCATGACGGGCTCAACATACCCTTTGGCTTCTCATTTCGGACTGTGGGCAGTCTCTCACACGAGATAATTGAGCGGTTAGAGCGTGCCCAGCCTGAAAGCTTCGGGCAGGCCCGTCGGATCCCGGGAATGACACCCGCAGCATTGTCTAATCTTCTTGTGCGCCTGACGGCGGCGCAACACAGCAACATAGCCCGGTTGCAGAAATGAGACATCTCCTGCTGTGCGGTCAGGGGTTTCACGTGAAACATCCCGCCATACGCGCTGCATGTGAGCCTCGTATTCTGGCTAGCGTTCTTTGTCTCCCGCGAAAAATCGGTTGGCACCGCACTCCCATCTTGTGCTAAGGTGCTCCTCTCCTGTCAGTTGTCTAGCAGGCCGGTGAATGGCAAAAACTATAGCCATCGCAAATCAAAAGGGCGGTGTTGGAAAGACCACGACCGCCATAAACCTCGCGGCATCTCTCGCAAAACTGGATCAACGGGTTCTGCTCATCGACATAGACCCCCAGGCCAATGCTACCTCGGGGGTGGGTATCCAGCGAGCGTCTGCTCAACGCACGACTTACCAGGTCATAATCCTAAACGAGCCGATAGAAAACACTATTCTGTCGACCGAGTTTTCTTTTCAGGTCGTGCCGTCTGATAGGAACCTTGCCGGTGCCGAGGTTGAAATGATCGATCTGCCCAACCGCGAGCTGCTCCTGCGGGACGCGATAGCTCCAATCCGTGACCGCTACGACTTCATTATCGTCGACTGTCCTCCCGCTCTGAACCTCCTCACCCTCAATGCACTGTCAGCCGCCGACTCTCTTCTGGTGCCTATCCAATGCGAGTATTACGCGCTCGAAGGTGTTTCCGACCTCTTCAACACCCTGGCCCGAATTCGCCGGCTCCTGAATCCCCAGCTAAAAGTAGAGGGCCTGCTTCTGACCATGTATGACGCCAGCACTAAACTATCGGCGGCGGTCGCGGCAGATCTGCGAGGCTTCTACAGTGGTCTCGTGTTTCAAACTACGATTCCGAGAAACGTTCGCCTGGCCGAAGCGCCAAGTTACGGCAAACCTGTTATCTACTACGATCACCGATCACGGGGAGCTGAAGCGTACTTTCAACTCGCAGAGGAGGTTTTGGCTAATGAACAAAAGACCGTTGGGCCGCGGACTGAGCGCCCTGATCTCGACAGATTCGCCGCCAGCGGACAGTGACGAGGTCCGCGATATTGAGCTCGATTTGATTCGGCCGGGCCACCAGCAGCCCCGGACCACTTTTGATCAGGCCAGGCTTGAGGAGCTGGCCCAGTCCATCCGAACCAGCGGGATCATCCAGCCGTTGCTGGTACGTCCGCGCGGCGGCTTGTTCGAACTTGTCGCGGGCGAGCGAAGATGGCGCGCAGCACAACTCGCAGGGCTTTCAAGGATCCCGGCGATAATTCGGGAGATCCCGGACGAGAAGCTTCTTGAGCTGGCACTCATCGAGAACATTCAGCGACAAGACCTGAATCCCATAGAGGAGGCGAACGCTTACAAGCGTCTGATCGAGTCCCTCAATCTCACCCAGGAGGAAGTCGCGCAGCGAGTAGGCCGGGACCGAACTTTCATAACTAACTACCTCCGCATCCTAAAGCTCCCATCCGAGATCCAGCTACTGCTTGAAAATGAGAAGCTGTCCTTTGGCCATGCGAGAGCGCTGTTGGGTCTGGCGGACGTTATTCTCCAACGCCGCTACGCTCAGAAGATTGTCAAACACAACTGGTCCGTGCGTGAGACGGAGCGCCGCATCAAGCATGCGTCGAAAGATAGACTTGTGCCTTCCACGCGACCGGCCAAAGAGGTGGACCCAAATATCCGCTCGGCAGAAGCCAAACTAAGAAGGCGCCTCGGCACCCAAGTACGCATTCTCCCAGCGCGCCCCGGTTCACCCGGCAACATCGAACTGGAGTATTACTCGTCATCTGATCTGGATCGCCTCTATTCAATCCTCATGTCCGCCCAGGAACCTGAGACTTATGCCTCGGCTACTGCCGTATCCGGTTTGTAGCACATGTAGTTCTACTATCTACAACGTTATCTGGAGACTTTTGGCGCCGGTACTCCTTTCGACGCCTCCTGGCTCACTTTCTCAGATAGGCGAACTTTCTCGTGTGTTTTCCTTGCGTCCTCTCGGATGGTTGTGTTAGCGTCAGGGCTTCCAAACGAGTCAGCGTCTTTTCCTTGGTCAGCCGTGTGTTTCACTTCGTAGTGTGCGTTATTTCCTGCAATGCTAGGACCATCTGAAGAATCGGTATCGAGGCCTTTTTTCGCTGCGCTTGAGCGGCGACTAAGCAAACAAGCTTTCGAAACGTGGTTTCGGCCCCTCCAGGTTTCGCGTTCGCAATCGGAAGCTCTTCTCCGCATATCGGTTCCCAATTCGGCGGTACGTGATTGGATACTCTCGCAGTACTCCGATGCGCTTGAAGAATCGCTCGTTGAGATGGATCTCGAAAACTGGCGGATTGAGTGGTCAACCGTGCAAGGCGGAGACGGCCGCGCGCGACAGGGCCCGGGCGAAAGCGAAATTACTATGATTCCGCGGGAGCCACAGGATAACCCCTCTTCATCCGACAATGTCGCGGCGCCTCAACTGCCGGATATTCCTTCATCCCCGCTGAACCAGAAGTATACGTTTTCGACTTTTGTCGTCGCTTCCTGCAATCGCTTCGCGCATGCCGCGGCACAGGCTGTTGCCGACGCCCCGGGAAAAACTTATAACCCTCTTTACCTTTATGGTGGCGTCGGTCTCGGTAAAACCCATCTGATCCAAGCGACGGGGCACGCAATCAAGCGCACTAATCCAAAACTCCAGGTAGCCTATCTCTCGCTTGAGCGCTTCATGAACGAGCTTATTAATGCGATAAGGTACGGATACGACAAGACCCACGTTTTCCGCGAGCGCTACCGCTCGATCGACGTTCTGCTCATCGATGACGTTCAGTTCATCGCCGGCAAAGAGCGAACCCAGGAGGAGTTCTTTCATACGTTCAATGCTCTGTACGATGGACAGAAACAGATCGTCCTAACTTCCGACTGCCCTCCCAGGGAGATACCGGAAATTGAAGAGCGACTCCATTCCCGATTTGAATGGGGATTAATTGCCGACATAGAGCCTCCTGATCTGGAGACTAAAGTCGCAATACTCAGGAGGAAAGCAGAACTTCAAAGCGTTGATTTGCCGGACGACGTGGCGTTATTTCTGGGTGCTAACAGCAAACACAACATCAGAGAGTTGGAGGGCTCCTTGATTCGCGTTTTGGCGATGGCCTCATTACGAGGTATGCCAGTTTCAAAAGCCCTCGCGCAGGAAGCTATGCGTAGCGTCTCGCGCACCAGCGACGAAAATCCAATTTCTATCCCCCGAATTCAGAAGGCAGTAGCCGATTATTACAAGATTAGCGTGGATACGCTTAGAAGCAGATCAAACATGCGCACCGTTTTAGTTCCCAGGCAAGTTGCCATGTACCTTTGCAAGCGCTTAGCGAAAAAGAGCTATCCCGAAATCGCACGACAGTTCGGCGGCAAGCATCACACCACGGTTATTCACTCCGTCGAGAAGATCAATCGGTTGCTTGATTCAGATCGGGACCTGGATACGGCAGTTAAACGGCTGATCGCCAGCATTGGAGCATAGTTGAACTAAGAATCCGTTCCGCTCCTGACACAATCATCCACAGGCGGTTTGTGAAAGCTCGTCTTACTAACTGTGGAAAAGTTCTCGGATCCGGTACAAGAGATTCTCAAGTCAGTTAATTGCTAGCGGCGTTCACTACTTTGTTCGCTGATTTCGGATTAATTGGAAGACTTTCACAGTTCCACATGCAATACTACTATTACTAAGAATTCTAAGATAAGTTTTTCTATACAGAGAAAGTAAAAGCAGCGTGTAGGAAACGAGTCTTTGAAATGTGATATAAGAAAAGTAATCTTCAGGAGCAGCTAAATGCAATTTGTTATGGCGCGGGGAGCGCTACAAAAAGAGCTAGCTTTCGTACAGGGCATAGTCGAACGGAAGAATACCATACCCGTCTTAGCCAACATCCTGATCGAGTCAGCCGGGGAAGAAGCGATTCGGATTAGCGGAACAGACCTGGACGTGACGATTCGATGTGACGCTGATGCTGAAGAGATATCATCTCAAGGTGCAATATGCGTCCAGGCGAGGAAACTTTTTGATATCGCGCGATTGCTGCCCGACGGTCCCGTAACTTTTCGGAAAGAAGAAAACGAATGGGTGACCGTTGAGTGCGATCGGTCTAAATTTCGTTTGCCGGGTATCTCGAAAGATACTTTCCCGGAGTTGCCTGGTTTTAAGTCAACGCCGTTAAAGTTACCGGGCCCTCTGTTGAAGTTACTTATCGACCGAACCATCTTTGCCATAACGCAGGAAGAAGGGCGATACACGCTCTCAGGAGCGAAGTTTGAGCTCGATAAGCAGGGAGCCAAGATGGTGACAACGGACGGGCACCGGCTCGCTTTTGTGTCCACCAAAGAGGTCGGTAAGGACTTACAGGGCGCGGGTCTGGATGTGCTGATACCGCGAAAGACCCTTGCGGAACTAACGAAACTGACGGCTGATTTTGAGGGCGACATCAACCTTGGCGCCGATGAGAATCACGTTTATTTCCAGGTTGGCTCGCGGCTTTTGATTTCCAGAATGCTCTCGGGACAGTTTCCGAATTATGAAATGGTCATGCCGAAGAACAATGATCGGTCAGCGATCTTTGATACGCTCGGTCTAAATCAGGCGATTCGGCGAGTGGCTTTAATGGCCGATGATCGTTCGCACGCGATTCGTTTTCATCTCAGCAAAGAGCATTTGCTGATAAGTTCACAGAATGCGGAGGAAGGCGAGGCGCGGGAAACGCTGGGAACCGACTTTGCCGGCGAAGAAACTGAGATCGGTTTTAACGCTCAGTATCTGCAGGATTTTCTTAATGTTGTGGGAACTGAAAAGGTCGCCTTCGAGTTTAAAGACGGTAATTCACAAGCCCAACTGCGACCCGTATCCGACGAAAAGCATGACTACAGGTACATCATCATGCCGATGAGACTTTGAGGGCGAAAGAACCTGTTCAGTAACGCCATCTGACAAAGGTCGGAATTCATCCTAACGAGCGCCAGGAGAGAAGCTGGCGCTCGTTTTGTTTACTGGTGTGGACCTCTCAGGGGAAGCAGCGCGGACAAGTAAGACCATGTTAGAATTTCAGTTATGTTCCTTAGATCGATCCGGGCCCTCGACTTCAGAAACCTGGAAGGTGAGATTAACTGGGGAAAAGGCATCAACGTTATCTACGGGAACAACGGCCAGGGAAAAACCAACTGGCTGGAAGCGATTCATCTTCTGGCTCACGCAAAATCATTTCGCACGCGACATCTTCATGAATCGATAAGCTTCGGCAAATCCGCCGCCTCAGTGCAGGGACAGGTAGCCCGCGGAAGCGAAGTCGAGCGTGAACTACGAGTTGATATTCGAGCAAACACGCGGCAAACTTTTGTTAATCGCAAGCGCGAAACACTGGCATACTATGCGGCCCAGTTACATGCTGTATGGTTCACCGCCGACGAGTTGGAAGTGGTACGCGGTGGTCCGGAAGCGCGTCGAAGTTTCATTGATCGCGGAGCCATCTCGTTACATCCCTCATATGCTCAAGTACTGAGCAGCTACGGCAAGGTAATCAAGCAAAAGAAGAGATTGTTGCGGCAGGCAGGTGAAGACCGTCTACGGTTTGAAGAACTCGCACAGCTTCTTGAACCGTGGAACAAACAACTGATCGGCTTGAGCGCGCAGATCCACAGGTCGCGCACAGAGTATGTGGATATGCTAAACGCCGCGCTCGAGCACAGCTTGTTCGGCGACACTCTCTCCATTCGATACGTTTCATCCCTGGAAGGCAAAGGCGATCTGAGTAATTACGAGGATCTGATAACTCAACGTCTGCAAGCTCGAATGCAGGCGGAAGTCTTTGCCGGAGCCTGTTTGATTGGGCCCCATCGAGACGACCTGAGTGTCCTTTTTGGTGACCGTAATCTACGTAGTTTTGGCAGCGCAGGACAACAGCGTAGCGCATTGATAACGCTTGATTTAGCAGCGATTTCTGTGTATCATGCACAGCATCAGGATTATCCAGTTTTCCTCATTGATGACGTGGACGCAGAACTCGACGGAATCCGCATTGAACGACTGCTCGAATACCTGGACGGACGCACCCAAACGTTCGTTACGACGTCAAAGAAAAAGCACTTCGAGCGGTTCAATCAACGGGCGCACTTCTATGAAGTTAGGGACGGTGCGGCGGTGGAGGAAACAGACTTGAAGGCGGCATTTGTGAGGGCGGGAAATGTCATCTGAGAATAAGGATAACGGAAGTGAAGGTAAAGAAGATTTGGCAACTCCATCATCAAAACTGAAGAATAAGAAAGAAACATATGACTCGTCTTCTATTGCCGTGCTCGAGGGGCGCGACGCCGTGCGCAAGCGACCGGCAATGTATATCGGATCCACCGGCGAGTTGGGCCTGCATCATCTGGTTTACGAAGTCGTCGATAACTCAATAGACGAAGCGCTCGCCGGCTACTGCGATGCCGTCGAGGTGACAATACATCTCGACAGCTCAATTACGGTCGTCGACAACGGCCGCGGCATCCCGGTCGATATGATGAAGAAAGAGAAACGGTCTGCGGCAGAGGTCGTAATGACCAAGCTGCACGCCGGTGGAAAGTTCGACACTAATGCTTACAAAGTTTCGGGTGGATTGCACGGCGTCGGCGTCTCTGTCGTGAACTTCCTGGCCGAGACGCTACACCTCGAAATCTGGCGCGATGGACTCACCTACGAACAGGAATACGAACGCGGGATTGCGGTCGCCCGTCTCGAACGGACCGGCAAAACGCGAAAGCGCGGGACGAAGATTACTTTCAAACCCGACCCCCAGATCTTCGACACAATAGAATTCAGTTTTGACAAACTGTCAGAGCGTCTGCGCGAAAAAGCCTTTCTCAATAAAGGCATCCGAATCACGATCACTGACGAGCGCGAAGAGCCTGAGCGCTCACATGAGTTCTACTATCGCGGCGGCATCGCCGAGTTTGTGCGCCACTTGAACAAGAACAAAAGCGTGCTGCACGACAAACCGATTTATTTCGAGAAAGTCGGCGACGCCCTGTCGATCGAGGTGGCCATTCAGTACAACGACGGCTACGACGAAAAAGTGTATTCATTCGCCAACAATATCAACACCGTTGACGGTGGGACGCACCTTTCGGGTTTTCGTTCGGCGTTCACGCGCACAATTAACGCGTATGCGCAGTCTTCGGGCCTGGCGAAGAACTTCAAAACATCGCTCACCGGCGACGATGTCCGCGAAGGTTTGGTAGCGGTTATCTCAGTTAAGCTGCCGCAACCACAGTTCGAAGGACAAACGAAGGGTAAGCTCAACTCAGATGTTAAGGGAGCCGTTGAATCGTTTCTTAACGAGCGCTTGACTGAATACCTCGAGCAAAATCCTACCGTGGCACGTCGCGTCGTCGGCAAATCGGTCGACGCCGCACGCGCGCGCGACGCGGCCCGCAAAGCTCGAGAGATTGTGCGCAAAGGCGCCATGGGCTCAACGATGTTGCCGGGCAAGCTCGCCGATTGTCAGGAACGCGATCCGGCTTTGTCGGAAATCTATATCGTTGAGGGTGATTCCGCCGGCGGTTCGGCCAAGCAGGGCCGTGATCGGAAGAACCAGGCCATTCTTCCCCTGAAGGGAAAGATCCTGAACGTTGAGAAAGCGCGCTTTGACAAGATGCTCGGCCACAGCGAGATCAAGTCGCTCATAACCGCACTCGGCACGGGCATTGGTAAAGAAGATTTTGATGCTAGCAAACTGCGTTACCACAAGATCATTCTCATGACTGACGCCGACGTCGACGGTTCCCACATCAGGACACTTCTGCTCACCTTCTTCTATCGGCAAATGGCCGAACTGGTTGAGAAGGGCTATGTGTATATCGCCCAACCGCCCTTGTTTAAGGTGAAGCGTGGGAAGAAAGAAGAGTACATCAAAGACGAAGTCCTGATGGTCCAATATCTGATGCGCATGGCGACGGCGGACATGACCGTAAAGTCAGTCGGAGCAAAGAAAGACATCGAAGGTAAAGAACTGGCCCAGTCGTTAGAAAAGCTTGTGGAGCTGAAACGCTACAGTGAGCGTGCAGCGCGTCGCCTTGGCGGAGATGCGCATTTGCTTGACACCCTCCTGGGGGCTTTCGCCGGAAAGAAAGGTGTATTGCGCAAAGAAAAGATTACGTTGCGCACCGTCTTTCAGGATGGCGACCTGATGGCTAAGGTCGAGGGAATCCTGGCTAAGGCGGGCTTCAAGACTGAACTCTCAACCGATGAAGAACACGGTTTGTGGGAGATTGAAACAACAACTACGTCCGGGCTGGGCGTAGCAATCGATTGGAACTATGCCAGCTATGTTGAGTTTCAAAAGGCGGTTGAACTCTACATGACTCTCGAAGACGAGTTGGCGCCGCCGTTTATGACTGGTACGAACGGGACCAGTGAAGAGATTCCGACGCGCGAGGAGCTGTTGGAGAAAGTGCTTGCGGCGGCAAAGAAGGATCTGTCGATTCAGCGTTATAAAGGCCTGGGCGAAATGAATCCTGAGCAACTCTGGGAAACAACCATGAACCCGGAGAAGCGCACGCTGTTGCAGGTCAGGATTGATGACGCAGTAGAAACTGATGATATTTTTTCCATCTTAATGGGCGACGCCGTCGAGCCACGCCGTAAATTCATCGAAGACAACGCGCTCGACGTGCGGAATTTGGATATATGATTTGCACGACATTGGTGGCACAGACTTCAGTCTGTGATTCTTTGAACCGCGCAATGAAGTCAGTACCACCTGCGTAAGCGGGTGGGTCAACCAGTCAACCCGCGGCTTGACCCCTGGATCCACCCGCTTACGCAGGTGGTACTGACCTCATGCTCGCGACTCTCGAATGATAGCCAGGCCCTAAACAGATCCACACATCGACAAACCAAAAGGTTACCGAAGTCTGTGCCACTACCGCTCTTCCCCATATCTATCCGCGCAAAAGCGCCAGATCTTGACCTCAGATCCAAACGGAATTCCCGCCTTACGCGTAGCGATCTCGACCTGCCTGGCTGCCGTGTCGACCCCTTCCAGATTGGGAAGCAACAAACCTCGACGCACTCCGTTTTCATCCTCGACGATGACTCCGTAAGCGCGCGGGTCCAGATCCTCGAGACGCGCGAGCTCGGGCGCTGATAGCACGTCGACAGAATACTTCAATCCTGGCAGCTCGTCTTCGCGGACGGGAGTGAAGCGCGGGTCGCGCGTCGCCGCGCTGATCGCATTGATGATCACTTCTTCAGCCAGCGTGGCCTTGGCCGGCTCGATCGTTCCAATGCACCCGCGCAACTCTCCTGCGCGAGTTTTGATGGAAACAAAACAGCCGGCGCGTTGACTGAGAAGTTCTGAGGCGTTTTCAGGCGCCGCCAATACTTCGTTCTTTGTCACGAAAGTCTCAACGACCTGGCGAGCAAGTCCGGGTAACTCGGTACCGATCTCTACGGCAAGTGATTGAGCGCGCTCTGGGTCCTCGTCCTCAGCAGAAAGGATGTCTGCGCTCCCGGCTGATAGTTGCGCGACCAGATAACCGACACCAAACGGCGCTTCGTAGCTGATTACTTCGCATGATGATTCGAGCCCCTCCGCGACGCCGAGCGCGACGAGCATCGAGCGATAACCGCACTCTCCGGCCATCCTGCGCAGCTCCGGGTCAAGGTCAACGATGCGACTGGTAGCGCAACTCCGAATTGCATCCACCACCTCTTCATCAAACAGATGGGCCCGCGGATTGTAGCCGGCGGGGGCGCCGAGCTTCAGCCGGTGGCTGAGATCACCGCTGGCGATAAACGCAACCGGTCGCCCCAGCTTATCGACGGCCTGCCTGATGCTGTTGCCAAATCGGAGATGATCTTCATTCGAGAGAAAGCTATAGCCCAGGGCGACCACGCTTCCACTCCAACCGTTACGTTGCAGAAAATAGAGCGGCACCGCAGTGCCGTGATCGAGATCGAATCCTTTTATTCGAATCGTCTCGAGATTTTGCTCTGCGGCAGTGCGGGTGATTTCCGCTAACAGCTCGTCATCGAGATGAGCGTGAACGGTAGCAGTAGGCGCGCGAAAGTTCGCAAAGTCGGCGTGCAGTTGTGGTCCATCGTAAGCAACAAACGCGTCTGCGTCGAGCGGCGCGTGCGGTGAAATCAGAATCAAAGTCTCGGCGCCGCTCCGGATCACGCGCTCCGTGAGGTCAGCCATCGCGTCGATCGAGTCGCGCACTTCGACGATCGCATCGCGTCCGACTTCCGGCACCATGATCGGAGGATGCGGGGCAATTCCAGCGAAAACTACCGAGCTCGTGTAGGCCATAACATCTAACCCTGCGCCCGTAGCCGCCATCATGGCTCCGATAGGAGCCAGATGTCCATAGGCGCGCAACCTGATTAACTAAACGGAGTCCGTAGAGCGGAAGGTGACAAGTCGCTCCTACGGAGCGGAAGTGTCTGAATGAGCGCGGAACTAATGCATCTTTGCCAGAAGCGCAGGTAGCAAACTATGATGAGCGCGCATGGAGCAATTTGACGTCCTGATCGTAGGCGCCGGCCCGGCCGGATCGTTCGCCGCGGAACGTTTGGCGCGTGTCGGCACGCGTGTCGCTTTGTTTGACGGTCGTCCACCCGGAGAACCAAAAGCTTGCGGCGGCGGGGTGACATCCAAGGCTTTGAAGGCCTGGCCGCATCTGCTCGAAGCTGTCGGTCGAACGATCGATGAACTCGACATGTATTCGCCCTCAGGCAAGCGTCTGCATTTGAAACTGGACGAGCCGTTCGCGGTTTACTCGCGCATCGCTTTCGATACTTTTCTGCGCGAACGCGCGCGGGCGGCTGGCGCCCATGTCTTCGCGGAGAAAATCGCCGGGCGCGGCTTCAAAAGAACTGAAGATCGCTGGGTCGTCCGCACGCAAAGCGGCAAAGAGTTTTCGTGCGCGTGGTTGGTGGGCGCCGACGGAGCTAACAGTCCGATTGCGAAGAAGCTCGCCGGGCCTTTGCCGCCCGCGGAGATGGAAGTTGCTTTTGGCTATCGCGCACCTTTACCTGATGACGGGGACGCGGCAACCGTGGTGGCTTTTTTGCCGAAGTGGGTTGGCTATGCCTGGGCGTTTCCACGTGTGGATCATGTGTCGTTTGGCATTGCGACAACTCAGGACGCGTTCGATCACGAATCGTTGGATCGGCTGCTGTGGGATTTCATGGTGAGCTATTACGAGGTACCGCAAGTTGGAAACTTGCGTCCCCAAATGCGCCTATGGTCGAGCGGAAAGACGGCAGCACAAGTTAACAACTTGCGCCACATCAGGGCCGAACTTGAAAAGTCCGCCGAGCGCTATGCCGCGCGTATTCCCGGGCTCGAGCCGCGCACGTGGGACACGCGCCACGCGTGCGGCGAGCAGTGGGCGTTGCTCGGCGATGCCGCGGGCTTTGCCGATCCCGTAACCGGTGAAGGCATCTACTATGCGCTGCGCTCGGCAGAACTTTTCGCCGATGCTTATCTGGCCGGCACACCTTTGGATTACGAAAAACGCTGGCGCGGAGACTTTGGCCGCGAACTACAGCGGGCTTCACAGATGCGGCGAAAGTTTTACGGTAACTTCTGGGGCGCGCCATTTACCGAAAGAATGATCGAATTCGCCCGCGGACATCGCGGCATACGCAAAGTCCTGGGCCAACTGGTCGCCGGCGACCAGGGCTACACCGATCTCAAGCGTAAGCTCGCCCGCAGCGCGCTGAAGCCCTTATGAACACCTGATTTGACGGCGTTTAGAGTACCATCATCAATTTCAGTTGGGTCTTTTCTCGCTTAACAAAAACCCGACTAAAGTCGGTACTCTGAACACCGCTTATCAAAGTAGGACGCTACCCAGAATCTGAGTAATCGGTGAAATCTGCGGATTAGGATTTGAATTCTGCACCACAAAACACTTGAAACTTCCCCGCTCAAAAATGTAATCTCTTTAGGTCTGAATTGTTCGGTCTCAGTTCGGCTTGTCCTGGTTCCACCCTGTTGACCTCCTCCCTGTTCGCAAGGGCTGCACATAGACGCATTCGATGGGAATTCGCGGAACTCTGAACACGATGAGTGTCTCTGACCTGCTCCAGTTTCTGGCGTCAGGTCGCAAGACAGGCACGCTCAAAATCGGCCGCGGCAGCATCGTCAAGCAGATCTATCTTGAAAACGGATTGATTGTCGGCTCAAGCTCAAACGATCCGCGCGAGTACCTGGGCCAAGTGCTGCTGCACTACGGCAAGATCGAAGAAGCGCAGCTTCAGACTGCGATGGAAATCCAACGCCAATCCGGCACCAAGTTGGGTGTGATCCTGGCTTCGCGCGGTTTTGTCAGTGAGCAGGATGTGGCTGAAGTACTGCGCACGCGCACCCTGGAAATCATCTACGATCTCTTCATCTGGGAAGCAGCCGACTTCGAGTTTTTCGACAGCGAGCCTCCGCCCGGCGATCTAATTCGCATCCGGGTGGAGGTCACGTCAGTGATCATGGACGGTATTTATCGGGTCGATGAATGGAACCGCTATCGAACCGTCATACCCTCCGAACGGACCTTCTTTGAGTTGAATCCCGGATGGACGCAGTCGCTGAACGCGAGTCAGGAGATTCGCCAGGTCCTCTATCACGTTGAAAAGCGCATGACTGCGGCCGAGATTTGCTACAACATGCACACGTCTCTGTTTCACACGTGCGCGCTGCTTTTTGAACTGGTCATCAAGGACGTCATCCACGTGGCCGGCGAAGCGCCGGAGCCTCCTCCCGAAGTTTCGACCGATTTGTCGGCGCTGAACTTGCCGGAGACAGTTCCTGAGTTGCTCAACCTGGCTCGTGCCGAGATCAAAGAGAACAACGCGGAAAATGCCCTGGCAATAATTCACAGCGCGCTCGAGCAGGAATCGAAGAACACCGAGGCCCACCGTTTGCGCGAAGAAGCGGAAAAGAAATTCGTCGCCCAGGTTTACCAGAACAGTTTGTCGCCGCGCACGGTGGCCAGGATTCTGGTCTCGCCTGAGCAGCTTGAGCACGAAAGACTTGGACCTCAGGAAGGCTTTGTCCTTTCCCGCATCAATGGCGAATCGGACATCGAATCAATCCTTGCCGTTTGTCCCTTTCGCGAAGCGGACAGCCTCCGCATGATCAAGAAACTCCTCGACAGCGGCATCATCGGAATCAAGTAAGTAGTGGGTCAGTGTGAAATAGTGGCACGGGCGTCTCGCCCGTGATCACGCGCAAGATGCGCGTGCCACAATCAAACTGATCCACCACCGAATCAAGTAAACCATTTACTAATCGACGACTCACGATTTATCATCACGCGCCGGGAACGCTAAAGGAGCCTCTGAATCAGTGAGGGTCGTTGTTCTTATTCGTTTTCTCCCTTCTCCTCTGGGAGAAGGGCCGGGGAAGAGGGGCGTAGCTGACGATGGGCGCGAGCCTTAAAGCCCTCTCCCCAACCTTCTCCCAGAGGGAGAGGGAGTTGAGAAGCGGAAAACAGAGCGCTTGCAACTGTCCGACAGACTACAAACTCGAAACCTACTAATGGTCCGTGTTCCCCTGACAACAAACCAACGTCGCGGTTTCTTCGCCGCATGGGGTGGCTGGGTCCTGGATGGCATGGACTCTTTTATCTACGCGCTGGTGATGGTGCCGGCGCTGCGCGAGTTGCTGCCACGATCGGGAATTCCCGGTGATCAACCGAACGTGGGTTTTTATGGTGGTCTGCTATTCGCGCTTTTCCTGGTGGGCTGGGGATGCTCGCTGGTTTGGGGCCCGATTGCCGATCGTTTCGGCCGCATCCGCACGCTCATGTTCACGATTCTTTGCTACTCGGTCTTTACCTTTCTCGGTGCGTTCGCCACCAGCGTCTGGATGCTCGCGGCCTTCAGACTGTTAGCAGGTGTAGGAATTGGCGGCGAGTGGTCCATGGGTGGCACCTTCATCGCGGAGGAGTTGCCGGAAACGCGACGCAAGATGGCTGCCGGGTTGATGCACACCGGATATTACATCGGCATCTTCATTGCAGCGATGGCCAATTACTTCATCGGCGCGCGCTACGGTTGGCGCGCAATGTTCGTGGTTGGAGGAACTCCCGCTCTGCTCGTGGGCTTCATTCGTTACGGCGTAACCGAGCCGAAGCGTTGGGAGAAACGCCTTGCGCAGGTCGGTCGAGGATGGACAATGCAACGAGCATTCCTGGCCCTCTTCTCGCCAGAGTATCGCCGGCGCACGCTGCTCAACTCGACCTACCTTCTGATTTCGATCGTTGGCTTATGGGCCGGCTCGGTTTATGTTCCGGCGTCGGTAAGCCAGCTCGCCGTAAAAGCAGGATTCTCTGAAGCACAAGGCGTGCGGCTGGCCTCTTACGGCACCATGTTGCTTGCCACCGGGACCATTATTGGTTGTCTCTTGCTACCTATCCTGGCTGAGAAGTTCGGCCGCCGGTTAACGCTGGCGATCTACTTCGCCTTGATGGCTGCGTTTATCTCTCTGAGCTTCGGCTACGTTTTTTACCTCCAGGCGCACGCGCTGGTTTGGTTCATGATTTGTTTGTTCTTTCTCGGTATTGGCGGAGCCAACTTTGCGATGTACACACTCTGGCTGCCGGAACAATACACGACTGAGTGCCGGGCCAGCGCCTTTGCCTTTGCAACTTCGATCGGGCGCTTTGCCGGCGCGGGTATCACTTTCCTCGTCGGCGCCGGAGTTTCTTACTATCACACCATCGGGACTCCCGTGGCCCTCACGTCGCTGGCGTTTCTGGTGGGCCTTCTGCTTTTGCCATTCGGCAGGGAGACGAAAGGCGCGCCGCTTCCGGCTTGAGCGTGGTCTGACATGAGGTCGGTACCACCTGCGTAAGCGGGTGGGATCAACGGTCAAGCCCGCAAAGGAGTGTCCGATCCACCCGCTGACGCGGGTGGTACTGACCTCATCACAACCGGGCATTTCAGCCCGACCATTTACTATTCACGATTCACGATTTACCATGCAAGGACCATGTCGGACCAAGAATTTGATAAGAAAGCCGTCGTCGCTCTGTTGAATGAGATTCTGGAGACAGAACTGGCCGGGGTGGTGCGCTACACCCATTATTCGCTGATGGTCTTTGGCCACAGCCGCATTCCCATCGTTAGCTGGCTCCGCGGCGAAGCTACAACTTGCCTGGCCCACGCCAATGCGGCCGGCGAGATGGTGACGCATCTTGGCGAGCATCCTTCGTTAAAGATAGGCGCGCTGCTCGAAACACAGAAGCACGGCATCAACGACATCCTGCTGGAGGCGCTCGAAGCTGAGAAAGAGGGACTGGCACTTTACAAAAAGTTGCTCGACCTGGTGCGCGACGCTTCGGTCTTCCTCGAAGAATACGCGCGCAAACAGATCGCCGAAGAGGAAATGCATCTCGGCGAAGTCAACAAGATGCTGCGCAAGCCCGGCGAGATTGCGCGCTTCAAGGCAGAGTAGCGCATCCCGCAGAGAGCGCGCTCTGTCTCAACGATGGAAGACGCTCCATCCAAGCGGAAACCGAAGCGCCGAAGGCGCGAAATATGATAGCCAGGGGCAGGCGACGCAGTCGCGCCGCCCCTGGGTAAGTAAAGAAAACCCCTGGAGGCCTGTAGGGGCGAAATAAATTGCAGCTCGATTACTAATCATGCGGTTTGTCACGACGATGCTCACGATGGCGGTGCTCACCGGGCCATTCATCGCAAACAATACGCAGTGTTACGTTCGCCAGTCGCCGACTTCACTGGCACCGCAGCGGACCAACAAACAAGCCAGTGCGCTGCAGCCGAACACGCTCTGCGCAAAGGACGAGCGCATCATCTTCAGTTGCCCGGTGAAGAAACCAGCAAAGATCGTTTCCGTGTGCGCGTCCCGGGATCTGACCGGCGATCGCGGTTACTTGCAGTATCGGTTTGGCCTGCCCGGAAAGGTCGAGCTCGAGTATCCCAAAGATCGAAAGGGTACGCAGGAGAAGTTTCATTACACGCATTACTTTCGCGCGCAGTTTGACCTGACATCGATCAACTTCACGATCGATGGCTACGAGTATTCAGTGTTCGATGATTACAACGGCGAAGAGAAACCGGCCGTAAGCTCCCAGGGCGTCAGCGTCACCGCACCCGGTAAACCGAAGGAAGTCAGCTTCGTCTGCCGCACCAAACCGAAAGCTGATTACACAGATTTGCAGGCGGTGCTCCCGAGCGATCAGGAATAGTGTGATGATTGCGAGCACTCGACCACCATCCCGTATTCTAAATAGTCCGCGCATACAACCCGGTCATGCACGCTTTGAGCCGCGTTAACGCGCTTGCCCGCAGGGTTACTAGCCCAACCGTTTTACGGCTGGGGGAGGCTCAAGCGGTGATGTTAAGCACGCTAAAGCGCGCTACCGTGGTGATCGCCCAGCCTGACCCAGCGCTCAAAGCGCGGGTCTAACAACCCTTCGGGCAAGCCCGATGAATCGGGCTCTTTACTAAGACATAAAGCCTGCGGCAAACCGGATGCGTGAGATTGCGCCAACGCGACAGCGATCGTTCACTCACTATCTCAAAGCCGAAACATTTGAAGAGCGAGCGCCACTCGGATTCGCGGCGAAAGTTACATGGCCCCGTGCGTCCGCGCCACTGTTGATTGTGAAACCAGCACACGCCTCTGTCCCACCAAGTTCGAGGGATGTCTTCGTAGATAACCGCGACACCGTCATCGCGCAGCACTCGGCGCATTTCGTTCAGCACGACGCGAACGTCCCGCGCGTGGTGCAGGACATAGCAGAACAACACCGCGTCGAATGAACCATCCGTCAACGGAAACTGCACGCCATCGTAGCGACGGTAATCGATGGGAGCGTCCGCGCTGTTTCCCAAATCAATGCCAATCACGCTGGTTGCGAGCATTGCGCTTAGATGATGCGCAATGAAGCCGTTGCCACAGCCGACGTCCAGAACTTCAGACCCGTAAGGAATGACCCGGGCGATCTCCAACGCCATGTCGTAAGCGCGTCCCACCTTGCGCCGGCGCCGCTCGCGCTCCCAGCGACGTTGAATGGTGCGGGCCACACCTCCGATCAAGTCTCTGCGCCAGCTCAGCCGTCTCACCGACTCTGCTGTGAACCCACCAGCTTCGGGAAACTCACCGCCCTTTCGTAGATGTCGCGGACGACGCAGCGCGTGCGTCGTGGAGAAGAGTTCCCCGACGGGATTTGAAGGTTCATGAGAGAGAGTTGGCGACATCATTACGCCTATCAGCAATAGCGATGCCGGAGGCGTAAATCGCGGATTCGACAAGAAAACCGGACGCGCGTCGTTTGATGGCGCGAGAAAATGTCGACCGTTGGCTGCCAAAAACATCAGACAGTTGTCGCTGGGGCGGGAACCGCTGAGCGCATCTCTTTCGCGCTCCCCGCATTCCAGTTCTAGTTTTTCCTTTGACCTTTCGCTATACTGCCAAGACCTGCTCCCCCTGAGTTTGAGAGAATTGCTGTGGGACTGTTTTCCTGAACGAAACTCGGATCAAAAAGATTTCCCAAGAGGCGGTGAATCATGTTTGAGTCTTTGAAGCTAACTACCGACACGGAAGCGACAATTCTGCGGAAACTGCGTGTGTGGATCGTGGTCCTGGCCGCTGTCTGCGTGCTGGCCGGCGTGGGGATTGGGGCCATTCTGGCAGGGCGCCCCGCGGTCGCGCAGGACGAACTGCAGGCGGCGGCGAAAGCCCCGGAAGCGCTTTCTGCTTCGTTTGTCGAAATCGCCCGGCGTGTCGAACCCGCAGTGGTGAACATTGATACCTTGCAGGCTTCGACCGACATCGCCGAGAGCGATAACGACGACAAGAGCGATCGCTCCCCGAGCAGTCCACTCTATGACATGCTGCGCCGCCAACCGCAGCCGCGGCCAACGCACGGTGTGGGCAGCGGATTCATCATCGATCCGAAGGGGTATATTCTGACCAACAAACACGTGATTGACGGGGCCACGCGAATCACCATCGGGCTGCTGACTGGTGAAAGGTTTCGCGGCAAAGTGATCGGCGTCGATCAGGAAACCGATCTGGCCATCATCAAGGTCGATGCGCCCCGCGATTTGCCGGTAATGAAGTTCGGTGATTCGAACGCCGCGCAGGTCGGTGACTGGGTCCTGGCTATTGGCTCGCCGTTCGGGCTGGACCAGACGGTGACTGCGGGGATCATATCCAAGAAAGAGCGCGACTCGCCGGCGTTCACCAACTTTCAGCGCTTCCTGCAGACTGACGCCGCGATCAATCGCGGCAACAGCGGCGGCCCGCTGGTTAACATGCACGGCGAAGCGATCGGCGTGAACTCTCAGATTGCTACTCTGACCGGGGACTATAACGGGATCGGGTTTGCTCTGCCTTCGAACGAAGCAAAGTTCGTTAGCGCGCAACTCCTGTCAAACGGAAAAGTTAAGCGCGGTTTTCTCGGGGTAACGCTCGACTCTGTCCGTGGTGAGTTCGCCCGCGTTTACAAGCTGCCAGATACAAAAGGGGCGATCGTTGCCGACGTATCGCAGGACCGCGGCGGCCAACCAACGCCCGCGGCCAAGGCCGGACTTCAGCCGAACGACGTCATTATTGAGTTCAATGGCCAGCCGGTACAGGATTCGAATGACCTGATTGCCAAGGTCGCCGGCACGGCTGTGGGTCAGACAGTAGCGATTACCTTCCTGCGCGATGTTGATGGGAAACTCGATCGTCACACAGTGAATGTAACCCTGGCGGAGCGACCCGATTTTTACGCGCGTGATGGAGAAGTCGTTAGCCCCAAAGAGAAACCCGAAACTGCCAAGAGCAGCAGCGGTCGCATCGGTTTGACCCTGGGAGAACTCACGCCGCAACAGATCACAGAGAAACATCTGGACGGGGTGAAGGGGCTTTACGTTAAGGAAGTCGATCCCAACGGGCTGGCTGCTGACGTGCGGCCGTATGAAATCAATCCTGGTGAAGTAGTCACGCGCATCAATCGCGTGCCGGTAGCGACGCTGGCTGATTTCCAACGCGTCGTCGAGTCGCTGAAGCCGGGCGATGCAATCGTGCTCAACCTTTCGCACTTCGAACGATCTCCGACCAACCGCGTGGTCCAGCGAATCGTTCAGTTCACCTATCAATAGGAAGTTTCGCGTTTCGAGTTTCGGGTTTCGAGTTCAGCATCTTGGGGTGGCTGACAACCTGAGACTCGAAACTCGAAACTCGGAACTCGAAACAGTCTATGGCTCAAGCAAAAAAGGCGCTGGCAAAAAAAACACGCGCCTCGGTGCGCCCAGCAAAGCGCGCGCGCAGCAAGACCTACCACAACTTTATTGGCGGCCGCTGGGTGCCGAGCCAGAGCGGTGAGTGGCAAGAGAACAAGAACCCGGCGGACACTAGCGACCTGGTTGGCCGATTTCCGCTTTCAATTAGCGACGACGTCAGTGCGGCAGTTTCGGCGGCGGCCCAGGCTTTCGACGGCTGGCGGCATACGCCCGCGCCCCGCCGCGCAGAAATCCTGTTTCGTGCCGGCGAGATCCTGATCCGCGATAAAGAAAAATACACCGCGGACATGACCCGCGAAATGGGCAAGGTCCTGAAAGAGGCTGGGGGCGATGTTCAGGAAGCTATCGATTGCACCTATTACGCCGCCGGCGAAGGGCGGCGTTTGCACGGATTCACCACGCCGGCAGAGATGCCGAACAAGTTCGCCATGTGTGTGCGCCAACCGGTGGGGCCCTGCGGCTTGATCACGCCGTGGAATTTTCCCATGGCGATTCCGTCGTGGAAACTGATGCCCGCATTGGTTTGTGGCAACACAGTGGTTATCAAACCCGCCCAGGAAACGCCGCTCTCAACTTACAATCTGGTCAAAGCCTGCGAAGAAGCCGGCGTCCCGCCGGGGGTCGTTAACCTGGTGACCGGTTACGGCGAAACCGTCGGCGCCGGGATCACCAGCCATCCTTCTTTGCGCTTGATTTCGTTCACCGGCTCGACTGATACCGGTCGCCTGTTGGCCGCTGCCTGCGCAGAACGCAACGCGATCTGTTCGCTCGAGATGGGCGGTAAGAACGCGATCATCGTGATGGATGACGCGGACGTCGACAACGCGATCGAGGGCGCGGTTTGGGGGGCCTTCGGCACTTCGGGCCAACGCTGCACCGCCTCTTCGAGATTAATCGTGCACAAGAAAGTCTACCGGCAATTCGCGAAGAAACTGGTGGAGCGGACGAAGGCCCTGCGCATAGGCAACGGCGCGGATCCGAAAACTGAAGTGGGTCCTGTAATCAACTCAGAAGCCGTGCACAAGATCATGCGTTACATCGATATCGGTCAACACGAAGACGGCGCCACGCTTGCCTGCGGTGGGCATCACCTGACGAAAGGTGACTACGGCCGCGGATTTTTCATCGAGCCGGCCGTCTTCACCGATGTGACCCCCGGCATGCGCATCGCTCAGGAAGAGATCTTTGGCCCCGTGACTTCGGTGATTCCGACAAATTCTCTGGATCAAGCGATCGAGATTGCGAATGGCGTGCGCTATGGTTTGTCCGCGGCCATCTACACGCAGGACGTGAACCGAGCCTTCCACGCGATGAACGAAACTTACACCGGGATCTTCTACGTCAACTCTTCAACCATCGGCGCTGAAGTTCATCTGCCGTTTGGCGGCACGAAAGCCACCGGCAACGGCCATCGCGAGGCCGGGACGCAAGTGCTGGACACATTCTCTGAGTGGAAGTCGGTTTACGTTGATTACAGCGGCAAACTACAGCGCGCGCAGATTGACAATGCAGAACTCTGAGGTTCGCCGCGCATAGTCACAATCTTCCTTTCAACATAAGAGGAAAGCGATGACGCGAAATCAATGGATTGGCGCCGGCTGTGGAGGCGCGGGATGTCTCGGTCTGATTGTGGTGGTACTGGCAGCGGGGTTTCTCTACTGGTCGTACCGGAAACCTCCCGCGATCGAAAACGTCAACTCCAATTCCAGCCGCAACTCAGATCACAATTCAAACGCGACAAACTCCGAGCCCGGCAGTTCGTCGTCTCTATCTGAAGACAACCGCCACAAGCTGTTTCAGGCGGCCAGCACCACTCACGACAATGAACTGATGAAGAAAGTAAACAAAAAGCTCGGATTGCTCGACGCAGACGGCGCTCCCGGTAAGACGTACGGCGAGTTTGTCAAAGATCACATAGTCTGGATCTTCCGGAACACGGATTGGATCACTGAGTACAACACGCCGGAAAAGGCGCGCGCTTACGTCGACGAACATATCAACGATTGAACACATCAACAGGCTGGGAAGATCTGTGCGTGCGGTTTCGAGCCCGCCCGGTGACGAAGAAGACAACAGGTCGACGTCACAGACGTGCGTGGTAAATCTCAGCCATCCCTCAAAATTGGAGCCTCGAGTTACGAAGACAGTTAACAAAGCCGCGGGTGTTATCGCATTAACGCTCATCTCAATTTTAGCGAGCGCGCAAACGCCCGCTCCAGCTTTGAACCACTTCTCTAAGTGGGGTCTGTCCTTTGACTATCCTGCCGATGTCACCTGTGAAGACAAAACCGACTCTGGAGGCCAGCACCTCGTGCTCACCCATGCGGAAAACGGTGCTCAAATCATGGTCATGTCCCGCTATGACACGATTGACACCGCAGACCAGCTCGCGAAAGCTCGGAAGGACGTGTTCGACTTCTTTGTCAACACCATGATCAGGGAATTCGAGAAAGAGCAAGCTAAAGTCGAACGCGCGGAGAGGCAAATGGAAGTTGGCGGCGCCCAGGCCTCAGGCGTCCGTTTGCGCGCCGTGCTGGAAGGCGAGCCGGGAAACGCCGAGGTTTATTCTCTCGTGCTCGGACGACGGCTGGTGATGGTCAGCTTCATTGGTTCCGACAAGGAACTGGAAGCGGCAGCTCCGGCGTGGGGCATTGTGCGGCGTAGTCTCAAGGTCGGACCAACCGCGGCTTCGAATACGACTGCTGCTCCCCACACACCTACGGGGCAGTAGTTGGTTGTCACTCGTCAGTTGCAAAATCCTCTCCATTCCAATTAACTAGCTACGGACAATTGACTACTAACAACTGACAATCGCTAATGGATCCATCCCGCATTCGCAACTTCTCGATCATCGCCCACATCGATCACGGCAAATCCACGCTGGCCGATCGCCTGCTCGAGCTGACCGGCGCCGTGACCGGGCGCGACATGTCTGCGCAGGTGCTTGACGACATGGACCTCGAGCGCGAGCGCGGCATCACCATCAAAGCGCACGCCGTGAGGCTCGACTACAAAGCGCAGGATGGCCGGCAGTACATCTTGAACTTGATCGACACTCCCGGACACGTCGATTTCTCGTACGAGGTTTCACGTTCGCTTTCGGCGTGCGAAGGCGCCTTGCTGGTCGTTGACGCTTCACAAGGTGTCGAAGCGCAGACGCTGGCCAATACTTATCTCGCGATTGAAAATAATCTCGAACTCATCCCGGTCATCAACAAGATCGATCTGCCCGGCGCCGAACCGGAAAGAGCGATCGAAGAGATCGAGCACTTCATCGGCCTGGAAACTAACAACGCCATTTTCACCAGCGCCAAGACGGGCGTGGGAGTAGCCGAAGTGTTGGAAGCAATCGTGCGTGACGTGCCACCGCCAAAGGGCGACCCAAACGCGCCGCTCAAGGCCCTGATCTTTGACTCGTGGTACGACTCTTATCGCGGCGTGATCGTTTTGTTTCGCGTCATCGACGGCTCGATTCGGCCGGGAATGAAGATTCGCTTCTTCAACGCCGGCCGCGATTACCAGGTGGAAACGCTCGGCGTGAATCGCCCCAGCCCGACGCCCATTGATGAGCTGGGCGTCGGCGAAGTTGGGTTCCTGACTGCTTCAATAAAGACAGTCGCCGACGTGCAAATAGGCGATACCGTCACCGAAGCGGCCCGGCCGACAAAGGAGCCGTTTCCCGGTTATCAGGAAATCAAGCCCATGGTTTTTGCGGGACTCTATCCCATAGATACAAACCAGTATGAAGAGCTGCGTGATGCGATGGATAAGCTGCGTCTGAATGACGCCTCGTTCTTTTACGAGCCCGAGTCGTCTACCGCACTTGGTTTTGGGTTTCGCTGCGGCTTTCTCGGTCTGCTGCACATGGAGATCGTGCAGGAACGTTTGGAACGCGAGTTTAATCTTGATCTGATCACCACGGCGCCGGGCGTGCGCTATGTAGTAACTACGACTGACGGCAAGGTCACGGAAATCGACTCGCCGGCGAAGATGCCGGATCCCGGTCGCATCGTGAAAATCGAAGAGCCGGCAATCAGGGCGACGATCCTTACTCCGGAAGAGCACCTGGGCGGAATCCTGGCGTTGCTCGAAGAAAAGCGCGGCGTGCAGAAGGGCTTTGAGTACATCACGTCGAATCGAGTGATGCTGACCTATGAGCTGCCGCTGAACGAGATCGTCCTGGATTTTTATGATCGCCTGAAATCAACTTCGCGCGGATACGCTTCGCTCGATTACCACCTGGCGGGCTATTGGGAAAGCGATCTCGTCAAGCTCGACGTGCTGGTTGCCGGGGAACCGGTCGACGCGCTGTCGCTGGTCCTTCATCGCGACACGGCCGCGGCGAAGGGCCGGGCCCTGGCGACAAAAATGAAAGAGCTGATCCCGCGCCAGATGTTCGAGGTTCCGATTCAGGCGGCCATCGGCGCAAAAGTCATTGCGCGCGAAACCGTAAAAGCGATGGGCAAGAACGTCATCGCCAAGTGCTATGGCGGCGACATCACACGCAAACGCAAGCTGCTCGAGAAGCAGAAAGAAGGCAAGAAGCGTATGAAGAAAGTCGGCCGCGTAGAGATTCCGCAGGACGCGTTTCTGGCGGTGCTGAAGGTGAACGAGTGATGGTCAGCGCTGGACTGGATCACTCGTAGGTGGATGGCGTCCAACTTCAACATCCGCGCGACGAATCTCGAGAATACGCGCGCGGTTGAGTTCCAGTAGTACCACCGTGGCACGCCCAGTAGCCGTACGCGGTATCACCAACAATCCATCCGTTGACCAAACGAAGTGCTCGGCCCAAAGCTGCACTCGCGGATTGAAAAGCGCGGTGGCTGCACCTGTTTCTGGATCTGTCGCGCTTTGTTTGTTTGATTTACGCCGGTTGCAATGAAAGCAGGCCAGCGCCAGATTCTCAAGCGTCTCACTTCCGCCCACGACGACTGGGAGGACATGATCCATTGTGAAGCGCACGTACTGCCAGCGTTCGCTTGTATGGCAATATTCGCAAAGATAACCAGCTCGCTGACGGACTTGTTCTCGAAGCTCGATGGGTGGCTTGGGAGGACTGCTCACCTGCTTCCTTTCACACGTGAGCGAGATTGCGCAACATACGATTGGTGAAGCTCAAGTAATCGTCTATGTCTTCGTACTGCTCCAACTCTTGGGCTTCATCCGGAGACAAGGAGGCTTCGCGTTGCTTGTGGAGTAACGATTCGATGCGATCCTGAACCGCATTAGAGACGCGAAAGATTAGTACTCCCTCTTCAAGCTCCAATTGGACGGCCCCGTCGCGCGGCAATGTAAGCGGCAGGCCGTGCAATTTTGGTATCTGATGTTCTAATGCTTGACTCAAGTGAGACTTCCTTTGCCGTCGCCAAGTCGTAGCTTACTATAGTCTGGTACTGATGCGAAGGATTCCGCTGCCGAAAGCGATTTGTGGGAGGCCCGACGTGGTAAGAATTGAACAATTAGCCGAAGCAGCATCAACCAGGACGCTCTCTCGCTCCGAAGTCTGACGCAGGACTTGTTGCGCGAGCGTCCGAAGCTAAGAGACTTTCCGCGACCCACGGCAGTCGACTTTAGAACGCTTGTTGCCGCGGCAGCATTGATCGAACTATTCGCCGAGCGTTTGCATCAAGAACCGCCACCATGGACGCATGAAATAGGTCCCTTGCCCGAACCAATATATTTGGTGAAAGCCGCCGCCACCATGAAACACTTGAGAGTGTTGTGCGAGCGGCAAGCTCCCGAACCTTTGCGCAAGAGGGGACTCTACGCGCCACCTAACTTTCTTGAGAGCGCATGAAAATCAGCCGCGTAAAGGTTCCACCGGACGCGTTTCTGGCGGTGCTGAAGGTGAATGAGTAGGACGCAACAGGAGCCCTATCGTGTCCCGAAAACCAGACGATAGTAAAACTTTAGAGGAATGGGCTGGATCGCAATACCTGTCACTGACACTGGTCTTCACAGACATAGTCAAATCCACGGCGATAGGTTGTGAGACTGGGAGATAACAGTTGGATTGTCAACCTGAAGGACTTTGGCAAGAAAATCCTTTGGCGTGCTAAAAGTGAAGCATTGAGTGATGCACGGCACGCCCAACAGAGAGCTAGGTTTGCCTTGCTGATGACAGCGTGGCGACCGGTACCGCGCAGGCCGTACTAGCCGAGTGAAGCTTACAGTCGCTTCACTCAAACTCCCCATCATCCTCGGGCTCGACGATCTCTTGCGCTACTAATTCACTCCATGTCGCCATAACATCATCGGGAGCGTTCATCGACCTTAGCGCTTCGCTAACCGCGCCCTGTTCCTTTTTCAACTCTGCAAACGTCAAAAGCAGCATCGCCAGATCGCGCCAATCTGTTCCGGCCTTCGGTTGTCCACGCCGGGCGTGATACGAAATCACTTTGTGTGCGACGAGCTCTGGCGGAGACATCACCAGCACATCTTCGATGCGTTCGGCGCGGGGTAGAGATTCGGCCGGGCGCAAATCAACCAAATGACGATTGCGCGGCTTGTGAATCTGAAACAGGCGATATCCTTTTCCAGCGCCAATCACACGCACACGAACGGCGATGTGAAAGCGTTCGCTCAAATGTTCGCGCAGCTCTTCGGCTAGTTCGACCGCGCGGGTGGAAATGAGATCAATGTCCTGGCTCATACGCGCTTCGCCGACATAGGCGTTGACGGCCTGGGCGCCGAACACAACGGCATCGTCGCGCCCGCGCAGGAACTCGAGCACGGCCTCATGGATTGTCGCCAGGGGCACTTGTTCGCGCATGGCAAACTCCTCGAACGTAAGAGTTCCGGCGTTGAGCATCGATTGAAATAATACGCCCCTCTTGCCTGTCATCCAAGATTCTGCTGCGCTATAGATGAATGAAGCTTACCTGTCTCGTCAGATGAATTGGTGGTATGACGGCCGAGTACACCCTCCAACCCCGATCATCATCTGGGTACCCAGCCGGTAAAGGGCAGGATTCTCTCCAGCTCTTTGATGATGACCTTAGAATATGCCTCTGCGCCTTCTATGTTAGGGTGAAAGGCGCCCGCCCGCAGGCAGCCTATCTCGTTACTTTTTCCCGCCTGTTCACACATGCACGGGCGTTTTGTTTGCAGTTCGTCACTCGCTATTAGATTTTTGAAGCGGTCCTTCTCTGCACACTCAAATATGACGTCGGGACTCTTACGGACTAATTTCCAGAGGAAGGCATTCTTCGCCGCATAAGCATTTTCGTCAAAGAACGGGACGGCCACGAATAGAGCGCGCATGGATCCTTCGGGAGATGGCGATGGGACCTTATTTCCAATTACTGGCAGCCCCGAGTGACTGCTATTGAAGCTCTTGACGGCCGCTGCCAGAGCCGCGTTTGAAGAGACAGTCCAATCCCTTGATCGGTTTGCCATGTGCGTAAGAAACTTGCTCGGTTTGTGAGCAACGGCAACTTCGTTCGGCGGATTGGCGGACTCCTCCTCAGCTCCCTTATTGTTCGCATTCTCTTTCTTACCGAGAAACAAATATCCGATGGTCTCCATCAACACGTTCTCTGGAGTGTTGAGGGAAACGAGCGGGAAATAACCGGGCACAACGATTCTGGCGTTGGGAAACGTGTTCGCCACCTTGTCGAGCAGGAGTTTCATTTCATCTTCGCAATACTTTTTGGCGAAGTCGTTGATGTTGCCTGCGAGGAATCCCAGGAGCTTGGGCGCGAGTATTCTGGCGGGCCCCATATCGTTGATCCCGCCATTAACCAGAATCAGATCGACCTCTTCGAGTGGAATTGAGTTGTCCAAATAGTAGCGACGCGCCAGGTCGACCTGGCCCCAGACGGTTGGGTAGGCGTTGCTGACTTCGCCAGGATATCTGATTGGTGAATTATTCCGAGTAAATCGATCTTCTTCCTTCTTCTGATTATCCTTTTCGGGTCTCGCGATCAAGGCGCCAGAGTGCGCTTCAACATGGATTTGCACATCGTCCTTATTCTGGCAATTTCCACTATTTCGTTGCTCGCAGATCCATTCACGAACTTTGTAAGAAAATTTGTGTTCGTCCGCGAGGCCCTGCCCCCACATTACTGAATCGCCAAGGACAAGCATCCTAAAAGGCCGTTTGGTAGATCGGCTGGCGGCCCGGCTGATATGCGTAGTTGAGACCTGCTGAACGCTAATGCTCAGAAGCAGCGTGCATGAGAGCGCTCCACGGCGAAGGAGTTGGCGACGGTTCACTAGGACCTCCATTGAAATATCTAAGCTGGTTTCGGTATATCCACGTGAGAGTTGACGCGAGAAAATTCGTCAACAACAATAGAAGCGTTACGGAGATGAGCACTTTATACTCCATACGTCCTTGAAATCAAGATGTCCTTATTCACTGAATGGGCCAAAAAAGGACTTTTGCGTGAAGCTTTTCCGGCGATGCTGAAGGCGAATGAACGGCCTTTCAAGATCACGGTTGTTTGAAGTCTGGAGTTTCAAAACATGAAGAACGGTTTTATGATTGCGCTGCTACTGGTTGGAACAACCACCATCTCCGCCCAGCAATCAGACATGCAGATGAAGACGGGCCAGGCGGAAAAGCCCGCGACGTTGATGTCCGGCCTGGGCTCGCTTCACCATCCGGTGTCCACGAGTAACGTCGAGGCGCAGCGCTTTTTCAACCAGGGCCTCTCGTTAGTATTCGCCTTCAATCATGACGAAGCGATTCGTTCATTCAAGCGCGCGGCGGAACTCGATCCGCAGATGGCCATGGCCTGGTGGGGTGTAGCGCTGGCGCTTGGTCCAAACATTAATATGGACGTCGATCTGGCGCATGAACAGGCGGCGGTCGATGCGGCGCAAAAGGCCTTGTCGCTGTCAGTAAAATCCTCAGAGGCTGAGCGCGCCTACATCCAGGCACTCGCCAAGCGCTATTCAATCGATCCGAAAGCAAATCTGAAAAAGCTCGCCATTGATTACAAGAACGCGATGGGCGAGCTGGTGAAGAAGTATCCGGACGATCTTGACGCGGCCGTGCTTTACGCTGAGAGCGCGATGGACTTGCGTCCCTGGCAGCTTTGGAGCGCTGACGGAAAACCTGCTGAAGGAACGGAAGAAATCATCGCCGTTCTGGAATCAGTACTGCGTCGCAATCCCAATCATCCCGGCGCGATTCATTACTACATTCATACGGTTGAAGCTTCGCCGAACCCGGAACGCGCGCTGGCTTACGCGCCAAAACTTTCCCAGTTAATGCCGGCAGCGGGCCACCTGGTACATATGCCGGCGCACATTTACGAGCGCACTGGTGATTACGAAGAAGCGGCCCGCAGCAATGAAGAGGCGGCCGCCGCCGATCGTGCATATCTGACAAACGCCAGCGGGCCGGGAATCTACGGGCTGATGTACTACAGCCACAACCTGCATTTCCTCGCGATTGCCTACAGCATGCAGGGTCGTCTGATTGATTCGGTGAACGCAGCCAAGCTGCTTGATGGAAATGTAAGCCCGGCAGTTAAAGAAATGCCGATGCTCGAAGGGTTCCTGACCGTGACGCCTTTGATCTACGTACGGTTCAATCGCTGGGATGACATTCAGAAACTGCGGCAAACAGATCCTGCTTTGCCCGGACTCGGTGCGGTTTGCCATTTCGCGCGCGGCATGGCTTACGCGTCGCAGGGCGACGTGGCGAAAGCCGAGAGCGAGCGCGCGGCGTTCGCGAATTCAGCTAAGTCGATTCCCGCCACCGCTATGTTCGGCCTCAATCCGGCTAGCCGCGTCATGAGCATCGCTGAAAATGTTTTGAATGCGCGCATCGCCTCGGCGAAGGGAGACAGCAAGGGCGCGATTGAATCTTTGCGCAAGGCCATCGAGCTGGAGGATGCGCTGGCTTATGACGAACCGCCGGCCTGGTTTCTGCCGGTGCGAGAGATGCTCGGTGGTGCGTTGCTGAAGCAGGGTGACTTTGCCGCGGCTGAGCAGGTCTTTCGCGATGATCTGCAACGCAACCGGCGAAACGGGCGATCACTGTTTGGCCTCATGGAAAGCCTGAAGGCGCAGAAGAAAGACTACGCGGCGTCGATGGTGCAAAGGGAGTTCGCGACTGCCTGGAAGAACGCAGATGTGAAGCTGACTATTCAAGATCTCTGGTGATAGAGAAGTAACCGATCATGAAATCAGTCACAATTTTTTGCGACGGCTCGAGCCTCGGCAATGGGCGCGTTGAAACACGCGCGGCCGCGGTCGCCCTGCTTGGATATCAAGGGTTGTGGCGCGCTTTCGGCATCTATCTGGGCAAGGCCACTAATCAACAGGCTGAGATTGCCGCCGCTGCGATCGGTCTCGAAGCACTAAGGGAGCCCTGCAAAGTGCGCCTGCACACCGACTCGCGCTATGTTGTCGAGACCATGAGTGGCCATTTTCGTCGCAAGACAAATCACGAATGGTGGAAGCGTCTGGACGAAGCATCTGAACGTCATCAGATTGAGTGGCACTGGTCAAAGGGCCATGCGGGCCACGTAATCCAGGAAGCCGCCGATCGCGCCGCGCGCAAAATCGCCGCGTTAGGTCATGTAGAGCCCAGCGTACTTCAGGACGCCGTGGACAGGGTGGGCGTGACTGAGCCTGAAACCGAGGCGGTAGACGAACCGGAATTATTTTGAGCTCTCTGGTAGAAACCTGGTTTTCTTCCTTTCTCTTTTGGGAGAGGGGTCAGGTTTAGTGCCGACAAACTTTAGTTTGTCGCCTGGTCCAGGAGCGGATCCGCCGCCTGCCTGGTCGGGCGTTAGCCCGATTCTAAACAAATGAGCAAGGCTTATCGAAGAGGACCTCGCTCTCGCTTTCCTGCCCGTACGAAACTATAATCAGGCAACCAGCAAACCCAGGCGTCACTTCTCAGCAAGAACACGTGTTATCACAATCATCAAAATTCGGTCGCCATCGCAGGCCGCTCTTTCTCTGTCTCGGCATGGTCGGAGCGCTGGGCCTCGCCATCATTTCGCTTGCCGCCACGACGCCGGCACAAACTCCCGACCGAGGATGGGAATGGCAGAACCCTCTGCCGCAGGGGAATGCAATCAGCGCCATTCGTTTTGCCGCGGACAAGCGACATGGTTGGGCGGTGGGCGCCGACGGAGTGATTCTTTACAGCGCCGATGGCGGCTTTCAATGGGAGAGCCAGCACACGCGCATCGTCGCGGCTTTCAATGCACTCTATGTGCAGGATCGTCAGCACGCTTTTGCTGCCGGCGCGCGCGGCACGATCGTGTTAACGAAAAACGGCGGAGAGAAATGGACTGAGATTCACACCCCCGCGAAAGACCATCTCTATTCGATCACTTTCGCTCCGGATGCTCCCGCGCGGGGCTGGGCGGTGGGCACCTATGGTTGCATTCTTGCAACCACCGATGGCGGTATAACCTGGACTGTGCAGAAGAGTCCGACCAGCGCCCATCTGTACTCGGTCTCGTTCAGCAATAAGAACACGGGCCTTGCCGCCGGCGATCGCGGCACCTTACTCCGGACAATTGATGGCGGCCGGCATTGGAAAGAATCTGTCCGGCTGGGCACGCAACCGTTTACTGGCGTGACTTTCATAACGCCGAGCAAGGCCATGGCGGTCGGTTACGGCGGGCGCGTCATCTTGAGCAACGACGCCGGAGTAACCTGGGAACCCATCGACATTCTGATGACCAACGACTTGCTCTCAGTCTTTTTTTCAGACGAGCAGCACGGTTGGATTACCGGAGACAGTGGCCTGGTACTCAGCACCTCGAACGGCGGAGCCCTTTGGCTGCCTGCGAGTGTGAGAACCAATCCGCGGCTGGTGACGGTTTACTTTGCCGACGAGAACGTCGGGTGGACGGGCGGCAGCAACGGCCTGGTCTTACGCAGCGACGATGGCGGCCTCGGCTGGCAGCGTCTGACCGAAGGCGGGCGGGACGACCTGTCTGACATTTTCTTTCTGGACGGTTCGCGCGGGTGGGCGGTCGGCGCGCACGGAAAAATTCTGGCAACCAGATCGGGCGGCAAGTTGTGGATGGCGCGCCCCTCAGGCACGACCGTGCGTCTGAATGCAGTCACTTTCATCGACGAAAGAAACGGCTGGGCCGTCGGCGAACAGGGAACGATTCTGCATACCGACAACGGCGGAAGCCTCTGGGCCCGCCAGGAGACCGATACGAAAGAGGAATTGCTGGCTGTCAGTTTTGTTTCAGGTAAGCTCGGCTGGGCGGTCGGCGCGCGCGGCCAGATGCTCAAAACTGAAGACGGCGGCAATGACTGGCACTTGCTTCCGACCAAGACCAAAGCCTGGCTCGAAGACGTTCGCTTCCTTGATGAAAAGCGCGGCGTCGCGGTCGGTTCTGGCGGCACAATTCTGCGCACCGAAGATGGCGGCGAAACGTGGAAGGACGTTTCTCACAATCTGAGAGAGTGGCTGTACGCCGTGGCGTTCGCGGATCAGACGCGCGGCTATGCTGTCGGCGAGAAAGGGATCATTCTGCGCACCGACGATGGCGGCCTGACCTGGAAAGACCAGGAGAGCAGCTTGAAAACCAACCTGTTCGCGGTCTCGGTTGCGTCACGTGACGATGTCTTGATTGCCGGCGACATGGGTCGCGTACTGGCTTCCAAAGACGGCGGCGTGACCTGGGTAATGCAGCCGACGATTACGAGCTCGCCGCTGTTTGCGGTGGCGTATCACGGCGGCTCGAACGCGTGGGTCGCGGGACGCGGTGGCACGATCTTGCGACGTACTGAGGCACTAGCAACCTTCAAACTTCCCGGCGGACCGAAAGACAAACCCGCGTTGGGTGGCAACAACGCGCCCAAACTCAAAGGAACGGACAACAGCCAGCAACTTAATCTGGATGATGGCGACATTCCACCCGCCGTGCGGCCAAAGAAACCCGTGAAACCCTGAAGCCTGACTTCTGATCTGGCTATACAAGGCGGTATTATCGGGATCGCCCGTTGGTAGCCGTTACAGCTTGTTCTCAGTCTAAGTCATCCTGAGCTTATGAATATTTCGCCGCTACGCGCTCAGAGATATTGGACGCATAGCTAAATCATCACCAGATAAATTCACACAGGCGAATAGCGATGTCTCAAGAAGCCACTAAACCAAACACCCGCATCGAAACCGACTCGATGGGCCAGATCGAAGTGCCCGCCGACAAGTACTGGGGTGCCCAAACTCAGCGATCACTTCTTCACTTCAACATCGGCAACGACGTGATGCCGCGCGAGATGATTCGCGCCTTCGGCGTTCTCAAGAAAGCCGCGGCGCTGGTCAATCAGGATCTCGGCAAGCTGCCCGCGGAAAAGGCGAAGCTGATCGTGTCTGCCTGTGATGAAGTAATCGCAGGCCGGCTCGACGAGCATTTTCCTCTGCGTGTTTGGCAGACGGGCAGCGGCACCCAGACCAACATGAACGCGAATGAAGTGATTTCGAATCGCGCGATCGAGATCGCGGGCGGCGTGATGGGCAGCAAGAAACCGATTCACCCCAACGACGATGTGAACCTGTCGCAGTCGTCGAACGACACGTTTCCCGCCGCGATGCACATCGCCGCCGCCGAGCAAATGAATAAGCTCATCCCGGCGATTGAAACGGTCTTTGACGCCATCGACGCGAAAGCGAAAGAGTTTGCAAACGTCGTCAAGATTGGCCGCACGCATTTGCAGGACGCCATTCCATTAACTGTCGGCCAGGAGATGTCTGGCTGGGCCAGCCTGCTCGAGCGCGACATCGAGCGGATGAAAGTGACGCTGCCGGGCCTTTACGATCTGGCGATTGGCGGCACGGCCGTGGGCACGGGCTTGAATGCTCATCCGGAGTTTGGCGAACGGGCGGCAAAGAAGATTGCCGAACTAACCGGTCTGCCTTTCAAATCTCATCCCAACAAGTTCGCGGCGCTTTCCGCACATGATGAAATTGTTTTCTGTAGCGGCGGTTTGAAAACTCTGGCGGCGTCGCTGATGAAGATCGCCAATGACATTCGCTGGCTGGCTTCGGGCCCGCGTTGTGGCCTGGGCGAGTTGATTATCCCGGAGAACGAACCAGGCTCTTCGATCATGCCCGGCAAGGTCAATCCCACGCAGAGCGAGGCGATAACGATGATCGCGGTGCAGGTGATGGGCAACGATGCCGCGGTTGGTTTCGCCGGCTCGCAAGGTAACTTTGAGTTGAACGTCTTCAAGCCGGTAATGATTCACAACTTGCTGCACTCGATCCGGCTGATGCACGACGCCAGTCACGGCTTTACGGAATACTGCATAGCCGGCATGACAATCAACCGCGAACAGATCGACGAGTATCTGCGCGACTCTCTGATGCTGGTCACGGCCCTGAATCCGCACATCGGCTATGACAACTCGGCGAAGATTGCCAAGAACGCGCATAAGAAGAAGATCAGCCTGCGCGAGTCGGCGATCGAGCTGGGCTTGTTGACCGGCGAGAAGTTCGACGAACTGGTTAAGCCGGAAGAGATGACGCATCCTTGATCGTCCATCATGGAGTCAGTACCGGGAGCGGTAGCGACCGGGTCTTAGTCCAAGTGATGGTCGAGATTGTACGGACAGTAACCCGGTCGCTACCGCTCCCGGTACTGACCTCATCCTGCCAATCTGTGTAATCTGCGGATCTAGAATGAGCAAATCCAACCTCGTCAGCATCGGCCTCAGAGCTAAAACGGCCCGCGCCATCGCCGTGGTGTTAGGTGGAACGATCGATGCGCCGGTGGTGCTAACGAAGCTGGAAATCAAACTGGCTGATCCGAAGATGCCCGCAACTGCCCAGCCTTATCATGAAGTGATGGAGCTGCCCTGGGAGGAAAGTCAGCGGGCCGTGCGAAAATCGGCCGTCGCGATCGAAGCGATAGCCGGTAAGGCTCTGGCACGTCTGATTAAGGAATTGCATTCGCAGGGAATGAAAGTGTGCGGGGCCGGAATCGTCGGCGCAAGAGATCGAGATCTCGCGCGGATCGGCAACTACCATATCCGCGCGCACGCCGCGGAGGGAGTATTGTTTCGCCGAGTGCTGGATCTCGCAGCAGACGCGAACGGCATAAGAAGGCGAACATTCTCAGACCGAGAATTCGAAGAGCTCGCGAAGACCGAACTCGGCGCGCAGCACACGACCGTAAAGGCAAAGCTGAACGACCTGGGACGCTCGCTCGCTCCTCCATGGCGAACGGACGAGAAGCAAGCCGCTACTGCTGCCTGGTTAGTTCTGCATAGTCCGCGGAAGTAGTTTTGAGAGTCGCCTAATCGCAGTGCCTGATCGAAACGACATAGTAAAGAAAACGTTGACGGCCCTTTCTATGTCGATTCGTCCTGCATCGATTGCGACGTCTGTCGCGACACTGCTCCCAAAAACTTCACCCGCTCCTTCAAGCACGCCTACTCGTACGTCAGCAAGCAGCCCGAAAATGAGGTTGAGCGCGCGGCGTGCGAGGAGGCTATGTCCATCTGTCCAGTCGAAGCCATTGGTAAAGATGGGTGAAGTTTGGAGTACCGCCTTCAGGCGGCTCTTGTATTTGATTAAGACCCGACTGAAGTCGGAACTCCGAACCCTGCCTGACATTCAACGCCGAAAAGCTTTATAATTCAGCCATTCGATTTCTCCTTAAACCTTTGGTGATTTCCAAGTGGAGTTGTTGATATGTCCGGCAAATCCCTTGAACGTTACTTTCGCTCGATCCAAAACTCGCGCGAAAAGCGGCCTTCGGGACGTTTGTGGTGTCCTGCGGCCGACGTGTATCGCACGGACGAGGGCTGGATCGTGAAGGTCGACCTGGCCGGCATCCAGCCCGCCGACATCGAGGTAATGATCGATGGCCCGGTGCTGCGCATCAGCGGTTTGCGTCGCGACGGCATTTGCGGAGAAGGCGTTTACCATTACCAGCTTGAAATCACTTACAGCCGTTTCGAAAAAATGATCCAGTTCCCCCGTTCAATCGAGCACGCTTCGATCGATCGTGACTATCGTGACGGGCTTTTGATTCTGCGGCTGAAGGAAGAACAAGAGGAGAGTCACAAGGGTCGGGCGCGCGCCGCCGGCCGAAAGTGACTTGCGCCTCGACTGATTATTGACCGAGCTTTCATTCTCATAAAACCAATGGCTGAAGCAGAGAAAACTTCCGACAAAGAAACGGCGCCGCCGGCGTCACCGAAACCCGAAGGCGTGCCGTTTGAGATTCCCGTTCTGCCGCTGACGAACATCACCCTGTTTCCCGAGACGATGGTGCCGCTCGCGGTCGGCCGGCCGGCATCGATCGCCGCGGTTGAAGCCGCGCTTTCCGGCGAAGAGAAACTGCTGGCCTGCGTTAGTGTGCGCCCCGACCAGACTTCGAACGGCGACGCGAGACCCGCCGAGCTGTTTGAAGTAGGAACCCTGGTGATGATTAAGCGCATGGAGCGCGTCGAAGACACGATGCACCTGATCGTCCAGGGTTCGGATCGAATTCGGGTGCTGGAATGGGTGCAACGGGAGCCTTTCCTGCGCGCGCGCGCGCAGATTCTCCCCGATCTCGAAGTAAAGAACAAAGAAGAAGTCGAGGCCGCCAAGCGCAACGTTCAGGGCTTGATTCAACAGGCGCTCGCGTACCTGCCGCAGGTGCCACCGGAAGTTCGCATGATCGTGCTCAGCGCCGACGATCCCGTCAGGCTCGCATACTTCCTCGGCTCGATCCTCAGCCTCGGAGTTGAGAAAGAGCAGCAGATGCTCGAAGCCAACACCGTGGACGAGCTGATGCATCGGGCCCACGATTTTCTCGCGCGCGAAGTCGAGATCATTCGCCTACGCTCAAAGATTGCCAGCGAAGCCCAGACTGAGATGGATAAGGCCCAGCGCGATTACGTGCTGCGCCAGCAGATGAAAGCGATTCAGAAAGAACTGGGTGAAGACGAAACCGGCGAGTTGGCGGAAGCCGCCCAGTTGCGTGAGCGTCTGGCGAAAGCCGATCTTCCTGACGATGTTCGCAAGGAAGCCGACCGCGAGCTGAGCCGGATGGAGAAACTTCCGGCGATGGCGCCTGACTATCACGTCATTCGCACCTATCTCGACTTCATTCTGGAATTGCCGTGGAAAATATCTTCCGAGGATCGACTTGATCTGAACGAAGCACAGCGGGTGCTGGACGAAGATCACTACAACATCAAAGACGTTAAGGAACGTATTCTGGAATTCCTGGCCGTGATCAAGCTGCGGCCGGACGCCAAGAGTCCGATTCTTTGTTTTGTCGGTGCGCCCGGTGTCGGCAAGACGTCGCTGGGCCGTTCAATTGCGCGCGCGATGGGCCGGCATTTTGAGCGTTTGAGTCTCGGTGGCGTGCGCGACGAAGCCGAATTGCGCGGCCACCGCCGCACTTACGTCGGGGCCATGCCCGGCCGCATCATTCAATCGATCCGCCGGGCCACGGTCAATAACCCGGTGATGATGCTCGACGAAATCGACAAGCTGGGTGCGGACTATCGCGGCGATCCGGCCGCGGCCCTCCTGGAAATCCTGGATCCGGAGCAGAACAATACTTTTACGGATCATTATCTCGATCTGCCGTTCGATCTTTCGAAAGTTTTCTTTATCGCCACGGCGAATCAGCTCGGACCCATTCCGGCGCCGCTGCGCGATCGCATGGAAGTGATTGCGCTCGCCGGTTACAGCGACCGCGAGAAACTACAGATAGCCCGTCGATATCTGGTGCCGCGGCAAGTCCGCGAGAACGGATTGACGCCTGAGCAACTCGAGATCACAGACGAGGCGATCACGCTGATCGCAACGCTCTATACGCGCGAGGCCGGCGTCCGCCAGCTCGAGCGAACCATCGGCCGGCTGGGCCGCAAAGTTGCGCTGAGAATCGCCCAGGGCCAGACCGAAAAAGTTGTCGTTGATGCCGGCGACATTGATGACTTTCTCGGCGCGCCGCGGTTCTTTCCCGAAGAAGCTCGCAAGGAACTGCCTGCGGGTGTCGCCACCGGCATGGCCTGGACAGAGATGGGCGGCATGATCCTGTTTGTTGAAGCGTCACTGTTACCCGGCGGCAGCGGTTTGACGATAACGGGACAACTGGGCGAAGTCATGCAGGAGTCGGCGCGCGCCGCGCGTTCGTATCTGTGGTCGCACGCGGAAGAGTTCGGCATCAGTCCCGACATGTTCAAGAGCTATGGCGTGCACATGCACGTTCCGGCCGGCGCGATTCCAAAAGACGGTCCCAGCGCCGGCGTGACCATCACCGCCGCCCTGGCTTCACTTTTCACCGGCCGCCGCGTGCGCCCCGATACCGCGATGACCGGCGAGATCACGTTATCTGGTCTGGTATTTCCGGTCGGCGGCATCAAGGAAAAAGTTCTGGCCGCGCATCGCGCCGGAATCCATCGCATCATTCTGCCGGCCCGCAACGAAGCGGACCTGGAAGACATTCCCGAAGACGTGCGCCGCGAGTTGGAGATTGTCCCGGTTACCCGGATCAACGAAGTAGTCGACACCGCGCTGGAGAAGCTGGTTGCCAATCCGCCCCCGCCGCTGCGGGTTACGGAGAGCGCGAGAGACAGACCCGAACAGGATTCCGAACCACTGATCGCGAAAGAGCGATAGTCATTTGTTTCCAGTAGAGCCAGGAAACAACGACAGTCGCGCTTTGGCTAACGCATCGTCCGTCCTGGGTTGTATCTGATCGAATAACCTCCGCCATAGGGTGAGTTGAAAGCCCAACCTCCAGGGACGAATGTATACTGGTGAGCGGATTTACTCAGGAACCATAGCCCGCCAACTGACATAAGACGCCTGAGCCGCCGCGCCGGGCCAAGCGCGTATCTCTTATTGCTCCAGATATCAAGACTGTCCTGCGACAGCGGATCGAGCGAGAATTCACTTTCGCCGGAGACAGGACGGACGATTCTCTTCCGCCCTTTTATCTCCTGGTCCCCAACCCTCACGACCCCGTCATAGACCAGCATCTCTGACCTGCCCTCGGAGAGCACATTGATCCGATAGGTCCCTCTATCAGCGATACGATATTCCGTCTGCGCGGCAATCAGTAACAGCGTATTACGCTCTTTGGCTTTCGGGTCGTAAGCCGGAATGATAACGGCGGAGCCTCTCAGGATCGTCACTGACACCTCCCCATCCGCTTGTTCCGAATAGGCTATCTCCGTGTCAGCTCCCAGATAAAGACTGAAGTTTGCATAGGGGTGAATCTCAGCCCGGCTCTCAGGAGCTATTCGTACTCTGTCACCGTCAGTCAGATTGTCGCCGGCCCCCAGCTCTTGCCAGGCCGGCTCGCCCGATCTCAGGATCGCTCCTTTTTCAACAAATGATACGACGCCGTTTCGCGCTGAGATCGTGCTCATCGCATCGGCGCGAGCAGGGTCTGCCGGATCCAGAATAGTAATGTAGGCGTCTTCGTCTTGCATTTTCTTGTACCACGACATCCTTGCCAAAGATTTGTTTGCCTGCACCAGGTAGACGCCGCGATCACGACTCCAGTTGTCGAACTTGTCGGCGGCTGTCTCGGATACCGGCGCGACAGCCGGTCGTCCGCTGCGCATTGAGGCAGTTTTTCCATCGGTCACCCGGCTACCGGCGACGACCACCACGCCCCTAAGCACCGTCACGTCTGAGTTCGCGTCCGCATCAACATTAAACCTGTAAGCCCCGCCGCGAATGATGGCGTACTCGTCGCGTGGAGTGATAACTGTAACCGAATCAAAAAGTAGTTCCTGAATTTTGTACCTGTCGGACCACCCGTTTACTGCGATCTCGAAAATTGCCGTACCGCGCGAAAGTTTTATCTTCAAATTGCCCGGAGACACATCCAACAGAGTCGCTTGGGTGTTATTGAATAACCTCAGGTAGTAGCCGGGATTAAGCAGAATTTCTGCTCGCCCTTTTCCGTCGATCCGAAGAATGTCACCATTCTTTAGCGACTGTCCGCCTTGTACTCCCCGGGTGGGAACGCCACTACAGAGACACACAACCTCGCCTTCAGTCAGATTAACGAGGCCGCCTTCGACACGAAACCCGCTGGCAATGACTGTGTCCTCGCGCGGTTCATGAGGATCGCGGGACTGGCCCGGAACTGATCCGGCGAAGGCAAGGATAAGCACAGAAATCAGGAGTCGATCAATGATTCTCATGAGCTGTTAACTCGAAATCCCACCGGTTCGAAATTCTATCCTGTCGGTAGAGGATTGTCAGGCTTTGACCTCGGTTGTGTGCTTCGCCGATGATGTTTTTGGAACGCAAGACAGTTTCGCGAGTTTGTGCTAACAGGTTATTCTCTCCCGAGTATCTGAACAGACCGGGCTTGTCCAATGATCACAGACTAAAGTCTGCCGCTTCTGTGAAAGGAATGACTCTATGAACCGAACTCACTCAATAGTGTTCTCGGCTTTGATCATCGCCGCGTCTTTTGGTTCGGCGGGTGCACAGCGGCGTTGGGAGCGCGTGCCGCCCCCACGCGATCCTCAGTTCTACGAACCCCGCAACAAGCTCGAAGACTTTGAGGGCCGGGTGGAGACTATTCTGATCAAGGGGCGCACGTATGTAGCGACCTTGAGGGCCCAGGACGGCTCGGCCCGCGTGGAAGCAACCGAGATCCGCGACACCCGCAACTCGGATCGGGTCACCGGCGTGGTTATCACGCTGGTCACTCCCGAGCCCGGCCGGCCTGCGGCTGAAGTTCGCTCACTGATCGACTATGACGAGATCGATCCGCTCATCAAAGCGTTCGACATGGCAGCCAAGACCGACGAGTCGATTACCAAACTCACGCACTTTGAAGCCCGCTATCGCACCCGGGGTGACTTTGAGATCCTGGTCTTCAAGCAGGTCGCAGGCGGAGTTGCGGCGGCGATCGAAGGTGGCTTCTTCGAACGAACGCGTCTTTTGCTGACCCTCGACGATTTCACAAAGCTTCGTTGGATGATCGCCCAGGCCAAAGAAAGATTGGACGAGATTAAGTAACGAAAGTGGCACAGACTTTAGTCTGTGATTGTCACTATTAAGACGAGCGAAGTTAAGAGTTCAATTAATCACAGACTGAAGTCTGTGCCACTAGTAGCGATGTGAAGGCAGTCCGATATGAATGTGCGGGCCCGTAGCCACGCCGGGAATTGCTCCGCGAAACGCCGAGAACGGAATGCCGTTCGTGCGCAGAAATTCCATTAGCGCCTGTCCTTCCGGTCCATCGGGATTCAACGAAATGTCCATCGCATTACGGTGATCCAGCCGCCAGCGATCGTGAATTGCGCCCTGGCCAAACACGGCTACGGGGAGCGATCGGCTGAAGGTCTTGAAAAAGAAGTTTTCGATCTTTCCGGCATTTGCCAGAAGAAATCCACTGCCGCCATTAAACCGAATGAAGGAAGTTGTTTGCACCAGGCTTCCTTTGCGTACACGACCCAGTTTCGCGATTTGCTTGTCGCCTAAGATCTCCAGGAGAGTTTCCGCAATCCGAGCATCGGCCGTAGCTATCTGCTGCTCAACTCCGTTCACCTTTTCTTTCTCGACGGTTGCTGCACGCTCACTTTCCTCGACTTGTTTTTTTGAGAGCAGTCCTTCTTTGTACAGTTCCTTCGATTGGGCCAGACGCTGTTCCGCTTTGCGCGCACTGGCTTCATACAGGGCCAACAACTTTTGCAGGCTCGCTTTATATTCTTTAGTAATCTTGATGTAGCTGTCTCTGAGTTGGGTCAGCTCGGTCGCAGGTTGCGCTGGCGCTTTCGGGGCGGGCCTGGCGGGGCGCTTCCGCTGGGCCGCTTGGGCCGATGTTTCCGAGACAGAAAAAGCGAGAACGCACAGGAAGCAGAACAACAAAAGCAGTCGAAGATAATTAGCGCAAGTCATTCGCGGTTGCCCAACTCGATGTGGCACGCGCATCCTGCGCGTGATTCACGGGCGGGACGCCCGTGCCACCGACTGGAATCCCACCTCATTTCGCATCCGGGGGCACGGCGCTACCGTTTCCATTTAGAAATCTGTCGAACCAGTAAAGCTGCCAGTTCAGACTTTCGACCAGATGCTTTGGCTCTCCGGTGCGGGTGAGATTGTGGTTCTCGCGTGGAAAGAAAACGATCTCTGTCGTCACCCCGAAGTGTTTGAGTGCGCGAAACCATTGCTCACCCTGTTCGATCGGCACGCGATAGTCGTTGTCTGAGTGCAGGATCAGCGTCGGCGTCCTGACGTTCCGGGCATACTTCAACGGAGAGCGGTCCCAGTAGAGTTCATATCTCTGAAAAATGTCCCCCCCAAAGTCAGGTGAGTGGCCATAGGCGCCATCGCGCGTGCCGTCGTCGGAAATGAAGTTGGAGACGCTGCGCAGGGTTACTGCGGCTTTGAAACGATCCGTATGGCCGACGATCCAGTTGGTCATAAAGCCGCCATAGCTTCCGCCCGTCACCCCCATGCGCTCCTGATCGATCCACGGATATCGCTTCAACGCTGCATCCAGACCATTCATAATGTCGAGGTAATCTTTGCCGCCCCATTCGTTGACGATCCCGCGTTCGAACTTCTGACCATAGCCGGTCAAACCGCGCGGATTCGTAAACAAAACTGCGTAGCCTTTGGCCGCGTAGACCTGGAACTCATGGTACCAATCAACGCCGTACTGTCCCGCCGGCCCGCCATGCACGCTGAGAATCAGCGGATATCTCCTGCCCGCTTGCCAGTCAATCGGTTTCACAAAAAAGCCGTCGATGTCCCAGTCGTCCGCGCTCTTGTAACTGAACCGTTCGACATCGGCAAACTCAAGTTGCTTCCACAGCGCATCGTTCAGATTCGTCAGCTTACGTTCGTTCTTTCCATCCAGACCCGCGACATACAGGTTGTCGAGGTGCTTGAAGTCATTGACGAGAAAAACCATCGTCCTGGCGGCGAAGCTGAAGTCGACGCTGCGAACGGCGCGCGAGCCCGACGTAACCTGCGTGACTGATTTCGCCGCAACGTCCGCGCGGAAGAGTTGGAGTTCACCCTTCACTCCGGTCTCGAAATAGAGCGACTGGCCATCGTTCGACCATTCGAGGCCACCAGGAATCAGATCGAGTCCGTTGGCCGCCAGCACTGAAGGCGCGCCGCCGGTCGAAGGAGCCAGGAAAATCTTAGGATGATCGCGGTCGTGTATTTCGCCCGTAAAGGCAATCCATTTTCCGTCGGGTGACCAGCGCGGCTGGTTGTCGGCTTCGTCATGATCCGAGATCTTTGTGAACTTGCCACCTTCGGCACTAATCACCCAAACATCAGTGTTTCTATTCTCTTCGTACTCTTTTCCGGTGCGATTTGAGACGAAGGCCAGGTGGGTTCCATCCGGCGACCATTGCGGATCGCTGTCATTCCAGTCGTCACCTTCAGTGACCTGCTTGGCGTTGCCGGACTTCGCGTCGACGACCCAAAGATGTGTGCGCCGATCGTCAAACCAACCCGTGTCGTTGAACTTGTAGGAAGTATTCTTGTAGTGGCGCACGTCGCTGCGATCTTTGTTTTCGCCCTTACCATCGACTGGTCCTATACGACTGACGGCAACGAAACGGGTTCCGTCCGGCGACCAGCGAAACACGCTCACTCCGTTTTTTAGATTTGTGATTCGCTTTGCTTCGCCTCCATTCATTGAAAGCACGTAGACCTGCGCGCGTGGCGCTTCCGCGGTTCCTGCTGAAGCTGTACCTGCTGCCGGCGCGGGCGCCGGGGTTGATTCAGGTCGCGAAGATAGAAACGCCAGCGACTTTCCATCCGGACTCCAGCGCGGAGAAGTGGAAGATTGCGGACTGGTAGTGAACTGCCACGGCGGGCGACTGCCGTCAGTCGCTACCATCCAGATCGAAGTGTTCCGCCGATTCTGTGCGCGATCAACTTTGGTCAAGACGTACGCGACCAGCTTTCCGTCAGGCGAGATATTCGGATCGCTGATGAACTCGAACGAAAAATAGTCTTCGGGGGTAACGCCGCGTGGGGATGATTGCGCGGCGGCCACGCCTGCCAAAACGCACAAGCATACGACCAGCGCTGAGATTGAAAGCAGTCCGCGAGACATTTTCATGCGCAATTCTCTCCGGCCATTGGAATCCAGGGATTGATGCTGACACATAATAGTAACGCAAACTGTTAGTTTGCGTGCAAGCCAATACCTTGCATTCCAAACACTACAAGGTGTTAAGCTACCGTTCCGAATCACCAAAGGAGCCGCCCATGCGATTAGCCTTGCTGCTACTTTTCCTGTTCTGCATCTCGCCCGGCGCGGTGCTGGCTCAGACCGCCACGCCGCCCCAACGAAACTACCCGGCGCCCGTTGAAGGCGACTATGTCATTCCCAATTTTCGTTTCCGCAGCGGCGAAGTGTTGCCGGAACTGAAGATTCATTACCGCACCATCGGCACGGCAAAACCCGATAGCTCAGGTGTTGTGCAGAATGCCGTGCTGATTGGGCATGGAACGGGCGGCGCGGGAACGCAGTTTCTCTCTCCGCAGTTTGCCAATGTCCTGTTTGGTCCGGGACAGTTACTTGACGCGACACGCTACTTCATCATCCTCGCGGACGGCATCGGCCATGGCGGTTCGAGCAAACCCAGCAACGGCCTGCATGCTCGCTTTCCGCATTACACCTATGACGACATGGTGGCCGCGCATTATGAACTGCTGACAAAGAAGCTGGGCGTCAATCATCTGCGTCTGGTGATGGGCACTTCAATGGGTGGCATGCAGACGTGGGTCTGGGGCGAGACCTATCCGGATTTTATGGACGCTTTGATGCCTTTGGCGAGTTTGCCGGTTGAGATTGCCGGGCGTAATCGCATCTGGCGGCGCATGGCGATGGATGCCATTCGCGACGATCCCGAATGGCTCGGCGGCGAATACAAAACCCAGCCGATGCGGGCGCTAACGGCAGCGGAGAATCTCCTTTTGTTGGTGGGCAGCGCGCCTCTGCAATGGCAAAAGCAGGCGCCCACTCGTGACGCGGCGGATAAATTTTATGCGGATCGGGTAAAAGCGGCAGTCGCGCGCCTGGATGCGAACGATCTGCTCTATCAGCTTGATGCTTCGCGCGACTACAATCCGGCGCCGAAACTGGAGACCATCAAAGCGCCACTGGTCGCGATCAATTCCGCCGACGATTTTATCAATCCGCCCGAGCTGGGTTTGATTGAGCGAGAAATCAAACGCGTCAAGCGGGGGCGCTTCATTCTGATTCCCATCAGCGATCAAACGCGCGGCCACGGCACACACACGCTGCCGCTGATCTGGCAAGGGTATTTGAAGGAGTTGCTCGCGGAGTCGGGGAAATGACGTATGCAGTCTGGGCAGCGGACGATTTGAAAACAGCCCAGCGCTTCAGAGGGCCGTGTCAAAACTCCGCTATTTGCTAATGACAGGTTCTTGAAACGCAGAGGACGCTGAGGATTTCGCAGAGGAACGCAAAGGGGTCTCCTCTGCGAAGCTTTGCGAATACCTCCGCGTCCTCTGCGTTTAGGTTTTACTGTCGATTACTACTTGAGTCAGGTTTCGACAGAGCCTCTTCGGCGCTGAATAAAGAACGGAAACAAAATCCAAGCCCGGGGAGCGGGAAAGACCACCGACTCCCCTAATGAATGGAAATACTCAAGGTGAAATTTGCCGCGGCGCCCTTTCTTCTGGCAGCCGATCGCATCATGAACACGCGGATCAAATAATCGCCTGATTCGGAAAGAGTCTCTGACCAATCCGTGGTCTCAATCATATCGGTCGCTCTCCCGTTAATCGAGTAGATCACGAAATAGGTCGACGGGTTTGATGACGATAGACGTAACGCCATTGCCTGACCAGCTTTGGCCCCGACTACATAGTCTTTCGTATCGAAGCCTACGATTTTCCCCTTCAACGTCGCCGATGAGTGTCCGCTTTGAAATCTGACGCGCTGAGGTGCGCCCTGCGCAAATATTGAAAGAGGCAAAACCAGCAGCATCAAGATAGTCACTGCCCAAGCCGGATTCCGAAGCCTATTTGATTTGTCACTTTTCACAGGTCGGCTCCTTTGATTGCAACTTACTTGATTCCATTTCCTCACAACTCATCGAACATTTCTTCATCCACATAGCACCAACCCCACTCTTCGCCGGGTTGAAACGATTTGATGATCGGGTGATTGGTGGTGTGAAAGTGCTTCGTCGCGTGTTTGTTTGGTGAAGAGTCGCAACAACCGACGTGGCCACAGGCCATGCAAAGACGCAGGTGCACCCACGTGCTGCCTATGCGCAGACAGTCTTCACAGCCGTTGGCACTGGGGGTTACTTCCTTAACTTGATGCAGGTGCGTGCATTCCATGTCAACCTCTGATTTCCGAAGTTACCGAAACGGAAGCAGGATCATTTTCCATTTATCATTTCGCATTTCACATTAACGATTGAGGTTTAGAGTGCCGACTTTAGGCGGGCGTTTTGATCGAAAAAAACCCAACTAAAGTTGGTACTCTCAACACCCGTCATTAATGGTGAATGATCAATGGCAAATGATGAATGGAAAATGATCCTGCTCCTGTTCCGTAACAACCAGCCCTCACATCAACGCGCGAATCCATCCCCCGTCAACTTGTATCGATGTACCGGTGATGTAACCGGCGCGTTCCGAAACCAGAAACGCCGCCAGCGCCGCGAACTCGCGTGGCTCACCGAGGCGCCGCATGGGAATTTCTTTCTCCCATCGCGCCACGAATTCCGCGGGAGTAATTCCCTCCTTCTCAGCCATCATGCGGGCCAACTCTTCGACGCGTTCGGTTCGCGTATAGCCGGGCATGATGTTGTTGACAGTCACGCCGAACGTGGCAACTTCATTAGCCAGCGTGCGCGCAAATCCTGTTACAGCGGCACGCAAACTGTTAGATAAGATCAAGTTATCTACCGGCTGTTTCACCGCAATGGAAGTGATGTTCAGGACGCGGCCCCAGCGACGCTCTTTCATTCCCGGCAAAACATGCCGAGTTAGCTCGATAGCGCTGAACAGTGTCAGACGCGTCGCCGCTTCCCAGGCTTCGCTGCCGAAACTTTCGAATTGTCCGGCAGGCGGACCGCCGGCGTTCGTCACCAGGATATCAATGCGTCCGAAGCGTCCGATGCCGGATTGCACCAGACGCGCGACTTCATCAGCTTTGGAAACGTCGGCCGGGAGTGCGAGCACATCAGCCCCGGTCGCCTGTGCGATCTCACTCGCAGTCTTGTTAATCGTCTCTGCGCTGCGCGAGCACAGCACCAACGCCGCGCCTTCGGCGGCGAGTTCTTCCGCGACGGCGCGTCCCAGGCCGCGACTGGCGGCGGCGACGAGTGCGATTTTACCTCTAAGACCGAGATCCATCTAGGTTTGTCTCTGATCGGTCGGAGCAATGAGGTCAGTACCGAGAGCGGTAGCGACCGGGCCGCAACGCTTCCCATGACCCGAGATCGGGAGGATGAGACCCGGTCGCCTACCGCTCTCGGTACTGACCTCATACTGTCTCATGCCTCTCATTGAGTCAGCGGGCTCGGTTACGTTGCGGGAAGCGCAAGTTATCAACTTGCGCTCTTACTTCTGTCTTAGATAATCATCCGTCTTGTCCAACCAGTCCTGTCGCGGGGGACTGAAGATATCCACATCGAGCGTGTCTGCGAGCGCCTCTGCCTTGTGCGGCACATTTGAAGGGATGTGCAGGACCTCGCCCGCCAGCACGTCGATCACTTGCGATTCATCAGCCCCGATCCAGAAGCGCAGCCCGCCCTCCAGGATGTAGGTAATCTGTTCGTTCTCGTGCGAATGCCTGGGCACGATGGCGCCCTTCTTGAGATAGACGTGCGCCAGCATCATTCGATCGCCGGTGATCAGCCGTCGCTCCAAAACATCAGACAGCGACTCTTTCGGCAGATCGTCCCAACGGTGATGCGTTACGCTTCTTTGCTCCATTTGTTCGTCTCCATATCCAATCTACCAGATCATCCTTCGAGCCCTGCACCGGGTTGCGACTGCCCCGCGATAGCTATGACGGGAATCAGGCCCACAACTTACCGCATGAGCATCGCCAAGTAAACACGCGTGCGGCGTGCGATCCTCGCCCCTCATGCTATGATTTGCCGCACATTGACGAGACCTTTAGGTAACCAAACAGGTTCCTGCGCCGTCTAAGACATTCAGAGACGGTCGTCAAGAGCTTTCCCGCACGTTGGTTTCGAGGTAGAGATAGATGCTAATAAAGAAGATTGCAGCTTCGCTGTCCGTTTCATCTCTGGTGTTGGCCGGGGCCGTGTTCGCTGTGGCCCAGGACGCGACGTCGCCGTCAGCGACCGCGCAACAAACACCCGACCCGCAACAACAGCAGGAGGAGAAGCTCAAGCTGGAGAGCAAGGCCGCTGCTTTGCTCGAGCAGGTGGTCACGGAAGCACAAGGTTTGAAGCTTCCCGAGAACCGCATTCGGGTGCAGATCGCCGCGGCTGACATGCTTTGGGACAAGAGTGCCGCGCGCGCGCGCGGATTGTTCGCCGACGCCGGCGCAATCTTCAGTCAGATGATGCTGGATGTGGATCGCACCGACCGTAACGACGTGCAAGCCTTGAATCAGTTGCGGCAAGAGTTGGTGCTTACTGCAGGTCGTCATGACGCGGAGCTTGGTTATCAACTATTGCGCTCCACGCAACAGCAAACCCCGGCTACCAATGTCTTGAATGGTAGACGGGTTCTCGGTCCCGATCCGCAAAACAATTTGGAGCAGAACCTGCTAGCCACAATAGCCGCCACTGATCCGAAGGTGGCATATCAAAAGGCCGCTGAGTCGTTGGACAAAGGCGAGTATCCGACCTCGCTCGGCAGAGTACTGGCCCAGCTGCAATCGAAAGATCAGGAAGCATTCAAGAAACTGTCGGATAAAACGCTCAGCCGTTTGAGTTCGGACAATCTGGTCGCCAGCCGCGAGGCCTCAACTCTGGCGATGACTCTGCTGATGCCCGGCCCGCGTGTCGCCGGCACTTCAACCGGCGCTACTGCTGAGGCAAATACTTCGACCTCTCGCCCAAACTCTGCCCAGATCTTGAACGAGTCGGCATATCACGATTTGATGGACAATGCGGTCACCGCCGCGCTCAGCGTTACGTCGCTCGGCCCCGGCGGTAACAACCCGCGCGGCGGCGGCGGGGCCCGAGTTGTTCGCGGTGCCCAACCTAATCAACAGAACCCGCCTGACGAGACGCAGACGCGACAGAACAACGCGCGCATATTGTTGCTCAGCATGCAGACGATGCTGCCGCAGATTGAACAGTATCTGCCCGAGCGCGCGCAGGCCGTGCGGCAGAAGTTGACCGATCTGGGGATGGGAAACACTCCCAATATGGCTTTCGGAAACCAGATGCGGACTGCGATACAGCAGGGCACCAGCGACAGTCTGGCGGCGGCCGCCAGCACGGCGCCGCCTCCGATGCAGTCGCGACTCTATCAACAAGCGGCGCAGAAAGCGGTCGACGAGGGTAACCCCGATCGCGCGCTGCAAATCGCCAACGATCATTTGGACGAAGCGGGGCGTAACTCGATCATGCAGGCGGTGGATTTCAAACGAATAGCCACGACCGCGTCGCCGGAAAAACTCAATGAGATCAAACAGAAACTGGCGTCCCTGCCGTCTGATTCGGATCGCGTGAAATACCTGATCGATTTGTCTACGGCTACGCAGAAAGATAATCCCAAGTTGGCGCTTCGTTTTCTGGAAGACGCGCGGAGCCTGGTGAACAAGCGGGCCACTGACTATAAAGAGTTTGAAGACCAGATCAAGGTCGCCGATGCGTTTGCGTCGCTAGATTCGAAGCGGAGCTTTGAACTACTGGAAACCGGGATCGCCCAACTCAACGAGTTGCTGTCTGCCGCGGCCGTGCTGAACGGCTTTGAAGTGGAAATCTTCAAAGAAGGCGAATTGTCGCTCCGGGCTGATAGCGATCTGATCGGGATGGTTTCGCGTTATGGTCAGGAGTTGGCGTCTCTGGCTAAGGTCGATTTCGACCACGCCCGCATGACTGCGGACAAATTTCAATTGGCCGAGCCGCGACTAAACGCAAAACTATCGATCGTGCAAAGCATCCTCGGCACACAACCCGCCGCCAATTTCAACCGCCGCAATCAAAACAATTTTCAGTTCGTGATGAGGTAGCTGCGACCGCTGTTTAAGGTCTGGCTCCCTCTCCCCTTGGGAGAGGGTTGGGGAGAGGGCCTGAGTATGAACTCGCCCCCACAGCTACGCCCCCTCTTCCCCAGCCCTTCTCCCAACGGAAGAAGGGAGAAATCAAATGCCTAACGGTGAGGCGTCCGTAACTGTCTCGCTGCGATCTTCAAAACTTCCTGCATCTGCTGGTCCCAATAAGCCCAACTGTGTGTACCCGGCAACTCGCGATATTCGTGCGCGATCCTCTTTTCCAAAAATATTCCTGAAAGTTCGCGGTTGGGTTTGAAGTGCTGCGCCGCGTCTTCAGTGCCGCAGTCCAAATAGAAGTAAGGCAGAGACCCGACTTGCGCGGGTGATAGCCCCCGGGCAATCTCAAACACATCGTTTGCCTTGCGGATGTCACTGCCGGCGGGGCCAAAGATTTTCAGGAATGGTTCCCAGTTGGCGCCACCCATCTCGGTCTGCGTATAGCGCGTGACGCCGAACGCCCCGCTCATCGACGCCGCAAAAACAAACGTGGCCGGATACTTCAAACCATACTTGATCGCTCCGTATCCGCCCATTGACAATCCGGCCACCGCGCGTCCGTAGCGTGCCTGGATCGTGTGGAAACGTTGGTCGACGTCGGGAATCAGTTCCTTGAGGATGTAGCTCTCGTACTTGTCCGTGGCCACGCCGCCACTATCGACGTACCAGCTATCGTTTCCTTCCGGCATCACCACGACCATGCGGTACTGCGCGGCGTAATCGGCGACGTTCGTGCGCGTCACCCAATCGGTGTAATGACCGGCGAGACCGTGCAGCAGATAAAGCACCGGATAGCGCGTCGTGCGTGACGCGCGATAACCCGGAGGCAGAATCACATTGTAAGGAAGAGTGGTGTTGACGAGTTGGCTATGGAACTGGACCGTTTCGAGTGATGCGGTTTGGGCATGAACGGTGAGCGTTAGGAGAAGGAATATCGCGAGCAGCGTAATCGACTCACGGCGGTTGCCGAACTTAGATCTGATGCTTTGGTGTTTCATTAAGCTGATGAGGCTCTCCTGGTCAGAAGGATTTTCACCGCAAAGGTCGCAAAGGATTCTCGCAAAGAACGCAAAGAGGTTTTCTTTGCGCGACTTTGCGTCATCCTTTGCGTACTTTGCGTTAACTCTTGATCTATCTCTACCGCTCAACAAGAAACTAAGAGGCTTCCAGCCACGCCTGATAGATTCGCTTCTGCTCCGCGCTGGCATTTGGCAACAGAACAATTCGATAGGGCGCATCAATCCGGCCGGCCAGTCGAATATCGAAAGTGCGCAGATCGTCGAAGCGAAACACCGTTAACCGAACCGTATCTCCGGGACGCTTCGCCGCGATCAGCGCTTCGAAAGTCTCTTTGTCGACTCGCGCGCCGTCGAGCGCGATGATTTGGTCCCTGGCGTTCAAGCCCTGCTCGTATGCCGGCGAGCCGGCCCGGACGCTCTTGATCACGATGAAATCGCCATCGGGCTTGTCTTCAAGATCGACGCCCAGGTAACCCTTCCGGCTGACTGGAATGTCAGCGCCGATATCGTAACCTGCCTGTTCCAGACGCAATCCGGCGCCGGCCAGCATTTGCTTGTAAACGGGCTCAAGGTCATCCAGTCCGCGCACATACCGCGCGAAAAATTGATCGAGACTCGCACCGGCCATCAACTCGCAAGCCTTTTGAAAATCCGCGGGCGTGTAGTTGCGATTCTTCTGGTAAAACTCCGCGTAGAGATAGCGCATCACATCATCCAGAGACTTGGCGCTGGCGGTGCGCCGTCGAATGTCCAGATCGAGCAGCAAACCCAGCAGCTCGCCTTTGTCGTAATACGAGATTTGCGAGTTCACAGTGTTCTCATCCGGCCGGTAAAATTTTATCCAGGAGTCGAAACTCGCTTCCTCGGCACTCATCACATTGCGGCCCGGGGTCTCCTGGAAATCCTGAATCTGTTGCGCCAGGTGTGCGAGATAGACCTGATCGGAGACTAGCCCCGCACGTCGTAACATCAAATTGCCGTAGTACTCAGTAATTCCTTCCGCCACCCACAACAGGCGCGTGTAGTTCTCTTTCGTGTAATCGAATGGCCCGAGTGCGTCGGGACGAAGGCGCTTCACGTTCCAGAGATGAAAGAACTCGTGAGCGACCAGCGAAAGGAAGTTGCGATAATTCTTCTCGGTGGAAAAGTTGAAGCGCCGAAACCCGAGCGCGGTCGAATTCAGATGTTCCAGCCCGCCCCCGGTATTTGATCGCAGATGCAGGATAAACGTGTAGTCGTGATAAGGGATCGCGCCAAACATCGACGTCTCGGCTTCAACTATTTTCTGCACGTCCGTCTCTATGCGGTCCGCATCATAGTTGCCCTCTCCGTCGATCACGATGCGATGCGGTACGTCCCTAACCAGGAATTTCAGTTCCTTGAAATTGCTGACCTCGACCGGCGAGTCGTAAAGAACATCGAAGTTCTCCGCGTGAAAAGTGTTCGGCTGACCGGCCACCTCGGGCAAGCCGGTGGCGACCTTCCAACCACTCGCGGGCACCACGCGCAGAGTGGCCGGGGCTTTTAGATAGCCATCCGGGTACATCAACAGCGCCGCGTTATTCCAAAAGGCGTGGTCCGAGTTCAATTCGCTCGTGCGCACCGTCAGTTCGTTCGCATAGACGCGATAAGTCGCCCGCCATTGGCGCGCGCCATTGGTTTTCACCCGCCAGGTATCTTTGTTGACTTTGGTCCAGTCGAGCGCGCGACCGCCGGCGTCCGCCGCAAAGTCCTGCACGTGGCGCTCGAATTCACGAATCAGGTACGAGCCCGGCGTCCACACCGGCATTACCAGATCGCTTTCGTTCGGCGCCTGAAGGTTCGCCGCGACTTTAACGCGCACTTCTACTTCCAACAGGTGCGTGTGCGGCCTGGACATCGCCACCGTGTACGAAATGTCTGATGACATAGGCGCGGTCGTCTGTGCCCGCGAGCTGGAACTCGTAAGCAGCACCGCAAAAGCAAGAGAAATGGCCGTGAAAAAATAGTAAGTGCGACGCATTAGAAACTCTTCCGTGAAAGCGTTGTGGAGAGATAGAGCGCGGAGATGTTACTACGAATGAGGACCGGGAAGGCAAACTACGCAGGTTCGGACTCCGCTTTTGTCTCCCTTCTCCCACTGGGAGTAGGGCTGGGGAAGAGGGGGCGTAGCTGAAGCGAGGTCGACAAAACCCTCTCCCCAACCCTCACCCAAAGAGAGAGGGCGAGAAAAAGAAAAGTCATCGGCGGCGTCGAGGCCGAATCAGTTTTCTCCTAGGCTTCAGTAGCAAACGGATTTATAGTGCTCGCGATCCAAACAGATTTGAATATCGAAAGGTGGCTGTCATGCTTCGCAGACTGACTTCAACTTCATCCACGTGGGCCACGGTTCCTTTGCGACTGGCAATGGGAATTGCTTTCATCGGGCACGGCGCCCAGAAGGTTCTGGGCTCGTTCAATGGGCCGGGGTTCGCAAAGTTCACGTCCTTCCCTGCTCCGTTTCCATTCATGCGCCCGGCGTGGTTATGGATGGGGGCCGCGGCAGTGTCAGAGCTAATTGGCGGTGTCCTGGTGCTGCTTGGATTGTTCACCCGCGTTGGCGCATTCCTGATTACCTGCGTAATGCTCGTCGCAATCACCGGCGTTCTCTGGCCCGCTTTCTTTGCGCCGGCAGGCATGGAGCTCGCCGTGGCGATGCTCGGTATGGCCCTGGCCTTGCTGATCACGGGCGGTGGACAAGCGTCGGTCGACCGGATGATTGGCGGCGGACGGCGATAACGAACAAGTTTCGAGTTTAGGGTTTCGCGTTTCGAGTTCTCTGCCTGTTGCGGCGAACCCGAACGCGACCCGACTTATTTGCGCGGAGAGGGATCCAGCGTTGAAATCCCCGACTCGAAACTCGAAACTCGAAACCCGAAACTAGCCATGAAGCGCTCGCCTCTGCTGGTCATCTTCATCACGGTCTTTATCGATCTCGTCGGTTTTGGGATCGTGATTCCGGTACTGCCTTACTACGCCGAAGGAACCAGCTTCGGCGCGACACCGCGCGAAGTTGGTCTGCTGTTCGCGTCGTATTCCGTAATGCAGCTTGTCTTCGCGCCGGTACTCGGCAGGCTTTCGGACAAACACGGTCGTCGCCCCATTTTGCTCATCAGCCTGCTGGGGACGTGTCTAGGCTTTCTGATTCTCGGGTTCGCAACGACGCTGTGGATGCTGTTCCTGGGTCGCATTATCGATGGAATCTCGGGCGGCAATATCTCGACCGCGCAAGCCTACATTGCCGATATCACGACAAAAGAAAATCGCGCCAAAGGCATGGGATTGATCGGTGCTGCCTTTGGTCTGGGCTTTGTTTTCGGTCCGGCAATCGGCGGCATATTGAGTCGCTGGGGCATCAACATTCCATTTTTGTTTGCCGGCGGGCTCGCTTTTGCCAACGCGATCCTGCTGTACTTCACTCTGCCGGAAACAGTCACGCCAGATCACCCGGCGCGAGTTTCGGCGGCCAGTGGCCGCGGCTGGAAACAATTGCTTGAGGCGCTGCGCCAAAGGAGGCTGGCGTTGGTCCTGACAATCTACTTCCTGTCGATCGTGGCCTTCTCGATCATGACCACGGTGTTTTCACTCTTCATGATGTTCCGTCTGGGCTACGACCCCTGGCACAGCGGTTGGGTCTTTGCTTTTGTCGGAGCGATTTCCGCTGCAGTTCAGGGGGGGCTGATTGGAAAACTGGTGAAGCGTTTCGGCGAGCCTTTGCTGGTGGTTGCCGGCGCGCTGTTGTTCTCGGCGAGCTTGTTCGCCACTCCATATGTAAATCCGATGATTGGATTGATCGGACTACTTTCGATTGGCGCGGCTTCTTCGATCGGCAATGCGCTTATGGCTCCCTCGCTGTCCAGTCTGGCTTCGAAAAGCGCGACCGCGGGCGAACAAGGCGGCGTGCTGGGCGTAACGCAATCAGTGGCCAGCCTGGCGCGCGCAGTCGGTCCTTCGATTGCCGCCGTCTTAATCTATAGCGCGGCGGCCCACATGGGTTTCGACGGTCAGTCGCAGAACATGAGCGACGCTTCGATCGTCAGAACCTTCTGGATCGCCGCCGCGATTCAGTTCATCGCCTTTCTGCTGGCGGTGTATTTTGCGCGCGCGTATGCGGATAAATATTCAGCGGGCGAGATTGCTGAGACGGTGTGAGCACCATCAGATCGAAACAGTCAGCCACAGAAAGCACAAAAGGCGCAAGGATCAAACGAGGGAGAATCGTTTTGTGCTCTTTGCGCCTGTTCGTGGTTAATGGTTTGTTACTTTTATTCTCTGCCGGTTAACTCCCATCATTGCCCGAACCGTTGGCGGTACTCGCCTGAGTTGATAAAGGCCTTGACCATCTCAGCCTGAATGAAGTTGCCGTTAAAGCTGTTCAGCTTGTTCAGCCAGAAGTTGAATCCCGCCGCATCCGGATTGCGTCGCAGGTAGCCGAAGTATTCCATCAGCACAAACATAGTGGTGAATTCATTCTGCGCAAAGCTCGGCTTCTCGCTGATCTTCCGCAGCACGGTGGCCCTGGTCTCCGTGTGGTCGGTCAATCCATTTAGCAGGGCGTCGCGTTCCGCTTGCGTGAAGGCCACGCCGGTGTTGGCGATCAGGGTATTCACGTATGTCCGGTCGCTCACTCCGTTGTACGCATTCATGAATTCAGTCCGGCTGACATATTCGTTAAAGAAGACCACCTTGTTTGCTTCCAGGATGGCTTCCGCGCCGGCCTGACCGAACACGTAGTTCCGGCCGAGCGCTTGCGCGTCAGTCTCGAACCGTAGGTAGTTGGGCAAGCCGCCAAAGGCTACCTTGTTCGTCAGATAGGCAGTGCCTCCAGTCGCCTGAAATTCGATTGCGAGGAAGAAGGCCGCCGAGACGTTAGTGCGCTTGACCTCAATGCATTGCGCATTCGCACCGCAAGAGGTGATCTCGTTAGTCCAGAACTGCAACCCAGCCGCGTCAGGTTCGCGATTCAGGAAATCGTGATAGTGCTGACGCACAAAGTTCTGTGGATCATCTATTGGGTTCGTCGCCGGCTCAACCACATCGTCGGCTATTGTCAGAGTCGCCGAGGACGGTGACCCGAGCCCTGCGTTACCGCTGACGTTCGACAGCGTCAGCGTCAGACTCTCTGGTCCTTCCACATAATTATCCTGAGAGATCAGGACATCGAAGGTCTTTGAGGTCTCGCCTGCGCCAAACTTCAACGTACCAATGGCGGTGGTGAAATCGCAGCGAGACGAGACAAACCCTGGAGTCGAGCACGGAAGTATTGTAGGCGTCGCCGAACTGTCATCCGGCGTCGCATAGTCCACGCTTACAGTTGACGAGAGTCCACCACTTCGCTGCACGGTGATTGTCGCCGAGCGCGAACTCTCTGTGGTGTTGTAAAGGGCTGAGCTGAAGCTGATTATTGAGCCTACCTGTTGACCCCCTGAAAGCGTACCGGTACTCACAAGGAAGTTAGCATCGCCGCTGTAGTCGGCGGTGATAGTGTGCACGCCGGCAACGAGCGACGATGTCGAGAAGGTGGCAACCCCGCTTCCATTCAGAGTTTGAGGCGAGCCCAGGTTTGTGCCGCCATCCTTGAACTGGACAGTTCCGGTTGGAGTACCGGCTGTGGACGTAACTGTTGCGGTGAAGGTCACACTTTGACCTAAATCCGACGGGTTAACCGAAGACGAAACTGACGTTGAAGTCGCCGTTTTCGCGATGTTGAAACTCCGCTGAACATCCGTTGCCGGGTTGTAATTTGCATTGCCACCTTGCGAGGCCGTGATCGTGCACGAGCCGGCCCCGGTGATGTGGACCGTAGCGACGGAAACTGTGCAGTTTCCGCTCGCGGCGAAGCTCACGGCTAAGCCGGAGTCGGATGTGGCGCTCACCGCGAAATCAGGATCGCCAAAGGTTTTGTTCGCCAGCGCCGCGAAGGTGATCGTCTGGTTGGCCTTATTAATCGTGAAGCTCTGCGGCACGTTGGCGGCCGGATTGTAGTTTGAGTCACCTGCTTGTGACGCCGTGATCGTGCACGAGCCCGCGCCGGTGATGTGAACCGTTCCCGGCGACGGACTGGTCACCGTGCAATTGCCGCTGGCCGCAAAACTCACCGGCAAGCCGGAACTCGCGGTCGCGCTCACAGCGAAATCGGGATCGCCGAACGTCTTGTTCGCTAAAGCGCCAAACGTGATTGTCTGGTTACCTTTAAGATTTGTCAGACTAAAGTTGGCCGTGCCCGTAATGCCATTGCCTGTCGCCGCCACATTGTATGGACCACCCACCGTCGCATTAGCGGTCGCCGACGCACTCGCCTGACCGCTCGCATTGATGGCCACGTTGATAGTGGTCACTCCGCCCGTGAACGTAGCGCTGGCGCCGCTGCCCGGAGCCGTGAACGTCACCTGTCCTCCGTTTACCGGCTCGCCAAAGGCGCTGCTCACCGTGGCTAACAGAGGCGCGCCAAATGCCGTGCTGAATACCGTGCTCTGCGGCGTGCCGCTCGTAGCTGAGATGGTAAAGCCGCGCGACTCGAAGGCGCCGATGTCGACCGTTCCGTTAACCTGACGTGCAAAGCCTCGCTGATCAGTTGTAAGTTGCGAAATGTTCGGATCGCTGCAATGGGCGGCGTCAGTAACGCAGTTGTCTCCCGCATCAATCGCCGGCGAACCAGGCAAGAGCGCGAGCGTCTGGGTCGGGCCGCCATTGTTGGCGAGTGCGGCCAAGCGCGCGTTTACATTAACCAGATTGTGCGTCGTCGTACCGGTAAGACTGCCGCCGGAGCTGATGTCGCCGATGAGATTGTAGTCCAGCGAATTAAATGTACCTGAAATGTCCTTACCTGAAGCGCTTGCCGCAATTCGGTTGTTGGCGACAATAGTGTTCTTAATACTTGTTGTGCCGGCATTCAGAATTCCGCCGCCGTTGCCATACCCGATGAATCCGCTACTGCCTGAGGCGCCGGTCTGATTGTCAGTGACTGTAGTATTTGTGACGTTAGCGGTGCCGCTGTTGTAGACGCCGCCACCAATCCCGGGGACGCCATTAGGACCTCCTGTTTGGTTGCCGCTGATGGTGCTATTGGTCATAGTCAGCGTGCCGGTATTCGAGATGCCACCGCCATACCCACCATGCCCCACGCCATTACCATCGCCTGTCACATTTCCACTTACAGTAGTGTTACGGACGGTAAGGGTGCCACCGAAGTTGTATATGCCGCCGCCGTCGCCACCTGCACTGCCCGCGATGCCGTTACCGGTATGGTTTCCGCTGACGGTTGTATTGGTCACGGTCAGCGTGCCGGTGTTTCCGATGCCACCGCCGCTTCCACCCGGATTTCCTGCGTTACTTGTCTGATTCCCGCCGACCGTGCTGTTATTGATAGTCAAAGTAGCACTAGTGCCAGACTTATCGTTGAAGATGCCACCACCCGCGGAAGCGCTGTTGCCGCTGATCACAGAGTCGTTAATCGTTAGATCACTTTGATTGTTGTAAATGCCGCCGCCTAACGCCGTCCCCGCAGTGACGTTGCCATTTGAAATAGTTAGTCCAGAGATCGCCACAGTGTGACTTGGACTAATATTAAAGATGCGGAAGTTTGGTGTCCCTCCCGCCGCGCTGCGCATGACGGTTAATAGGTTCGCGCCCGGTCCCTGAATCGTCAGGTCTTTGTTTATTAACAACTCCGCACTGGTCAGTGCGATCGGGCTCGTGACCTGAGTCATATCAAAGGTAATAGTGCCGCCGACACACGCATCCTGGATGGCTCTTCGCAAAGAGCCTGGACCGCTGTCGGCGTTCGTCGTGACGACCGGATTGGTCAAGCAACCCACCACGACTCCGCTGGCGGAGTCGTTGTTTTCGGGGGTTGGATCCGTCGAGGTCGTGCTAACCGTTGCCGAGGACGAGTAGACGGTACCATCGGCAGTCCCCGCGGGAATGTGGCCAACCAGGGTGAAGACCTGCGCGCCACTGGCGACGGTGAGACTTGGTATTGTGCAGCTCACGGCGCCACTCGAGCCCACTGCTGGGGTCGTGCATGACCAGCCGGCAGGCGAAGACAATGACACAAACGCCATACTCCCCGGCAGCGAGTCATTCAATGCGACGTTGGCGGCCGTATCGGGTCCACCGTTAGTGACTGTGATTGTGTAAGTAACATCGGAATCGGCCGGCAGGGTGTCAGCGTTGTTTGACTTAGTGACCCCGAGGTCGGAACTCGTTCCGATTACCAGGGCCGAAGATGTAGAGCTGTCGTTTTCATCGTTTGTATCCGGCGTGCTCGATGAAATTGTGGCCTTGTTGGAGATGAATGTGCCCGCCGGCAGCGGGTTGTCAACAATCACGACTAGAGTGAAGACCTCTCCGCTGCTGAACCCCAGGCTGGCGTTAGTACAGGTGACGGTGCCGACCGCACCGACCGAGGGATTTGTGCATGACCAGCCGGCGGGCGATACCAGCGAAACAAAAGTCGTTCCCGCGGGCAGCGGGTCATTCAACGTAGCGTTGTCGGCGGAATCGGGCCCAGAATTAGTCACGGTGATGGTATAGGTGACGCTTGCCCCGGGTATCGTTGTGTCAGGACCAGTTTTGGTTACACCAAGGTCCGTGTCCTGAACCATGTCGACACGAGTCAGCTTGGTCTCAGCCGATGAAACAAAAAAGCAGACGATTGATAAGAGCAGAAAAGTGATGAATACGGTTTTTTTCATGTGGCCCTGATTTCAGCAGAGATGCTAGGAGGGGGCTGCTGGGGCGTAGCGGCGTGACATCCCTCAAGCGATTAATTAGTTTTACTCGTGGCGACTTTAACACGGAAGCCTACCCGTGCCAACAGGCTGCCTCTTGACGCGGATCGCTAACTGCAGTGATCCGAAACTTTGAGTGAACGATGAGTAAGATCCTCTCTAGGCTCCGAAGCGCCGGCGATCTTCGGACTCGATGAATTCATTCAACTCGTCCGCCGTCGGCAAGGCCGCGCGTGCGCCCAGGCTGCGACACTTGCACGCTGCGACTGCGTTTCCCAGTTTCATGCACGTTTCCAAATCTTCGCCACGCAGCATTCCATAGATGAATCCGCCGTGAAAGGCATCGCCAGCGCCCGTGGTGTCGCGACAGCCACCCGGAACCGTGAATGCCGGTGATTCGATGAATTCTCGTTCGCAATAGACCAGTGCGCCGCGCGCACCCTGCGTTGTGCCGACAATAGCGCAACCATAGCGCGCTTTCATCTCGACCAAAGACGCATGTTCATCGCTGATACCCGTCAGTAGATGCGGAAACTCGACGGAGGTGATCAGCACATCGATCAGCGGCAGCAGATCCGGCAGTCCTTCATAAATATTATCGATGTCCGCGGTGACGATCGCCCCCGCGTCGTGCGCCGCGCGCGCCATTACCGCACACGCTGGTGGATCGTGCGCATCGATGTGCAGGACCCGACCACGCGGGGCGAGGTCAAGCGGCGCCTCATCTGGTCGGTAAGAGAGACGCTCGTCGCGATCCCAGATGATGGTGCGCTCGCCTGAGCGCGAGTCGATGATGATGAAAGCAATCTGATTGTCGGCGCCGTCGATCATTTCGGCGAAATCCAGGTTCACGCCTTCGTATTCAATCGCCCGCAAACCGAACCGGCCGTCTTCGTCCGAACCAAAACGTCCGGCGTACGCTGTCTTCAGACCGAGGCGTTGCAAAGAAACCATCGCCGACGCGGTTTGCCCGCCGGCGGATTTTTCGTACTCGGTGAATCTGACCTTGGTATCAAACGCCGGGTACTCAGGCACGACGATCAGATGATCGACCGCGTTCAGGCCGAAACCTACCGCGTCGAAATCACGTTTTTCCGGAACAATGAACGGAAAGCGCATAAGTGCGAATTTGAAAAGCTCAATTAGGAAAACCTCAAGGTCAGGAAGGTGGGCTTGCCCCCGCTTGTTCTGGTTTCTGTCCTTAGAGCCAGATACCCACTCAATTCAGCGGGGGGCAAGCCCCCTTCCCAACCCTGAGATTTTCCCAGTTCATTCTCAACGGCTGATGGCCTTCGGTAATTGCAGGGGCTAAAATACCAAACTGAAATCAAGATCAACCAGTGACCTTAGACGAAAAACTCAAAGGAATTCCGCGCGCGCCCGGCGTCTATCTGCACAAAGACGCGGCGGGCAAGATACTTTATATCGGCAAGGCCAAGAACCTGCGCAATCGCGTCCGTTCGTATTTCCAGGCCGGACGCGCCGGGGACTTCAGCTATGGCATCAAGACCGGAGAACTGGTCAAGCAGATCGCCGACGTTGAAATCATCGTTACTGATAACGAAGTCGAGGCGTTGATCCTGGAAGCCACGCTGGTCAAGCAGCACCAACCTTACTTCAATTACAAACTAAAGGACGACAAATCCTATCCGCACTTAAAGCTCACCATCAACGAGGCGTTTCCGAAGTGCGTGATCACGCGCCGGATTCAAAACGACGGCGCGCTTTACTTTGGCCCATTTCTTCCGGCCTCGATGGCCCGCCGGACAATCGATCTAATCAATCGCACTTTTCAACTGCGCACCTGTGACATCGAGATCGACGGCAAAGCGCCGCGGCCGTGTCTGGAGTATCACATCAAACGCTGTCTGGGGCCGTGCGTCAAGGGCCTGTGCACGCCCGAAGAATATCAGGAAGCGGTGCGCGACGTGCGCATGCTTTTGGAAGGACGCAACACCGAGTTGGCCCACATGCTGGAACAGCGAATGCTCCAAGCTTCCGAAGACATGCGTTACGAGCTGGCCGCGAAGTATCGCGATCTGCGCAAGACGGTAATCAAACTTTCCGAGCAGCAAAAGATGGCGACGACCGTAGAGAGCGACGTGGACATCTTTGGCTACTATCGCGAAGGCCAGCGACTGGCGCTGCAACTGTTCACCATGCGCGAGGGCGACATTGTGGGCCGGCGCGAATTCTTCTGGGAAGATTTGCCGGAAGAGGATTTCAATCCGGCGGCGTTTTTGAGCGAAGTGCTGGCGCAATACTACAGTGGCACGGGCGTCCCGCCCGTGAGTCACGCGCAAGATGCACGGGTCACACATGTCCCTCGCGAGATTCACGTTCCGATCGAGTTCGACGATCGTGAGCTGCTCGATAAGGCATTAACCGAACGCCGCGGTCGGCGAGTACACATCCTGGCCCCGCAGCGTGGCGAAAAGCGCGACATGATCGATCTGGTCGAGAAGAATGCAAAGCTGGCGTTCGAGCAGCGGTTTCGCGTGCTGAAGCCCGACATGAAGCGCGTGCTCGAAGAGATGCAGGAGACTCTCGAGTTGCCGCGATTCCCGGCACGGATCGAATCCTTCGATATATCGCACATTCAGGGGGCCGAGAATGTCGCGGGCATGGTCGTCAGCGAGAACGGAAGGATGAATCGCGGGGAGTATCGCAAGTTCAAAATCAAATCAGTCGAAGGCGCGAACGACTTCGCTTCGATGCACGAAGCCGTGCTCCGTCGTTATCGACGGGTCCGCGACGAAGAAAAGTCCTTGCCTGATCTAATCATGATCGACGGCGGGAAAGGACAGCTCAGCGCCGCCGCCGAAGCCATGCGCGAACTCGATCTGGAGGCGGTGCCGATGGTCGGCGTGGTAAAACCGCCGCTGCGTCATAACGAGGTGGCTTATTTATTAATCAAAGGCCGCGAAGACGAACCTATCTATCTCGATTCGCACTCGCCGATCTTGCGTCTGATTCAAATGATTCGTGACGAGACGCACCGTTACGCCGTCACTTATCATCGCAAGCGCCGCGAGCTGCGCGACTTCACTTCGGAGTTGTCGGCAATTCCGGGCGTCGGCGAGAAGCGCAAAACCCGTCTGCTGCGGCAGTTCGGTTCAATACAGAAAATCGCGACCGCCACGGTGGAAGAACTCGCGCCCTTCGTCGGCCGCAAGACCGCGACCGAGATCGCCGATCACTTCACGCGCCAGCGCGCGTTGGCTGAAGGCGCGAATGCGGCGTGAACGTCAGTATTAGCCGTCCGCTTTCTTGTTAGGGGAAAATATGTGGGTGAATCCAATCATATTCAACTGGGATTCAATGGTTGAAAGCAGCAGCGCTTACACAAGTGATGTGTGGAAGCGCTCTCACGAACTCTGGTCACATACAGAACAGATTCTTGGCAAGCCCACGAATGAGTTTGAGCGAACAAATTCGATAATGGACCTTAGGCGGGCCGTTGATCGTAGAGTACGGCTGTTGGATGAACGGTATTCGTTTCGTGGCATCCCAATCAAAGAGAAGCCCTCAGACACCCTAGCTTTGCTTGAATTTGTTGGAGTCGTACGCCCACGCATGTTGCAGAAACTAATTGCTATTCGGAATGCTGTTGAGCATGAGGACGCTGACCCTCCTGACCATGATACTTGCGAAGTGTTCCTGGAGTTCACTTGGTATTTTCTTAAATCAACAGATCAAATAGCGCAAAGAGTCGTTGACAGAATCTCATTTACTGATAATGAAGACGGGTGTTGGGTTGAGGTTGGAATTAGCCCACCACACTCATGGCTGCCGCTATTAAGAGGGTGGATTCCGTCAGGCTTGATCTCAGACAAACCAAGAGATGAGTGGCTTTTTCTTAAAATGAAAAGGTTTGAAACACGTGCAGAAGCGCTTGCCAGACTCAAGGAAGAAGAATCGGACGATAGTGGTTTAGGCAACAAAACCTGCGATATGTTTTTTGAAGCGGAAGTGCGAGGTTCGAGTGAAGCATTGAAAAAACTGTATAGGCTTTACTTTGAGATAGTCTGAAGCATTTCTCCTAACCCGGATTATTCATGAACGAGACTTTTGTCATGGACAGTGTGTCGCATACGATCGAAAACACACTGTTACAGAACCGCGAGCGGTAGCGACCGGATGCGGCACTCAACAAGCACAGTGTCGTCACTCTGTTTTGCGGACCT
>JBGQGG010000003.1:0-305775 GCA_041497335.1 Pyrinomonadaceae bacterium
GGTACTGTGGCTCGATTGAGCCCTCGAAGTTCACCGGGTGATTCTTGTTAGAGGCGCCGAGTACTCGGGACAACTCGCCGCAGTTGGCTTGGTAGTACATGGATCCGCCTTGCTGCGAGGCGTCGGTCGTCCAATCCAGGCCCGTTGAATCCGTCCGATTAACCGGATTATTTCCAACATAAGCATAACGATTGAACGACTGCGGATTGGCCCCGTTCATGCTGCCAGAGTAAGGATCGGGACTGGTAAAGCGACCTTGCGTGCTGGAGTCGTAGCGGGCCTGCGCGAAGTCTAATCCGGTTTCCGAATCACGCTCATAGCCCGTGAACTTCTGCCGCGCGCCATCGCCTATATTGAAGCCTTGCGTGGTTGTGCGACTGCCGATGCCGGCGTAGATTTCTTCGCCAAACGGCAGATAGTCATGACGACTCACACCCGCTAACGAACCGCTCTGATCGAATACCATGCGCGGCGTACCGAGCTGATCGGTCACCAGCCAACGGATGTCTATGCCCCACGCAGCCATGAGCCGATCGCGCAACTCCTGAATGTGGATCGCCTTAATCGGCTGGCCCTGGGCCAGACCCGAGCTGTAACCAGAGGGGGGCGCGCCGAGGGCTTGATCCAGTGCCGTGCGCATTTCCAGAATAGGATCGGCTTTGATCCAATCGCTGGTCGTGGCCGATGTCTGCCACGAAAACGCCGACATCCCCAAGCGCGCGCGCAGGGTATTAATCGCCGTCCGCAACTCGGTGATATGTCTGGCCTGGACTGTGGTCTCTGCGACCACCAGAGGATTGTCATGCAACTCTGGCGCGCTGCCCCAACCGGCCCCGGCTGTCACTGTTACCAATAACTGCCCATTCCGATACCCATACTCTTTCTGTGGATTCGAAGCCGAGGCACTTGCGGCATACTCCGCCAGCAACTCACCACCCAGACCATAGACCTGCCACGTCTCAACACCGCCAACCACGCGCTTCACTCTGCGCCCATCGCCATCGTAACTGTAGGTGCCGGCTACGTAGCTGCTGGCCTGCGTTTCAGAGGTCATCCGATTCTCGGCGTCATACGCCCGAGTGACCGCCGCGGCGCTGTAAGTGTCGGTGGTCAGATTGCCGGCATTGTCATAGCTCATCGTACCCGACTGGCCGCTCGGCACGCCGAGACGATTGTTGTCAGTGTTAACGGTGAAGTTGGGTTTGGGAATGCCCGCGCCGTAAGTTTCCGTCGAACCCTGAGCAATCGTGCGATTACCCCAACGATCGTAAACATACTCCTGCTGCCAATCCAGATTGGTGTTCCCCGTGTACTCATGCACTCGCTGCAAACGATTCAGATTGTCATAGTCGTACTGCTGATACCAGGAGGTGGAACTGGTGTTCTGCTCGTTGTTCGGCACATAGACCGTCTGCGTTCTCAGGTTGCCGTTGTTGTTCGTGCCGTTATAGTCGTTAACGATCTTGCCACGATTCCAGCTCGCGTCGTTACCGGTGGTGCCGGCGAGTATTTCCGCCAACTGGTTGCGGCTGTTGTAGGACAGTTTATTGTAGACCGCCGTCGCCGTCCCAAACTGTTCCTGCGTCATTTGCCCGGCTGGCGCATAAACGATGCCTGTCGAGTAGGTGCGGGTACTGCCGTCACCGAGAGTGCCCGTGACTCCGCTGGTTCGGCCTGCGCTGTCAAAGGTGTTGGTGACCGTGCGGCCGGATGGATAAGTCTCAGTCACAAGCGAACCCGCCAGATTGTAAGCCGCGCTGGTTTGATAGTTGATGCCGCCGGTTTGCTGAATGCCGAGCAGCGGCCTTCCCAGGGCGTCATAGCCAAGATAATTTCCCGCGCTGCCTCCGCCATAAGTCACCGCGACCAGCCGTCCAGTTGAATAACCACGCGAGTAATAATCAGGCGCCGATGAGCTGGGCGCGCCCGACGGCAGGCTCTGTGCATCGTAGAAATAGGCAACTTCATTCGTCGCCGCCACGCCACTGGGCAGGGCGGGACTGTTGTTGGTGGTCGAAGAAGTGCTGCTGGAGCTGTTGTACCAGCGGCGTGTCGGGCGATTCAGTTCATCATAAGAAACATGCGTCGAGACACCTCGCGCGTCCGTACTGACCAGCACATTCCCGTTGTTGTCATACGCGTCAACGGTGGCCATACCAGACTCAGGGTTCGTAGCGCTCGTCAGACGCTTCAACGAATCGTAGACAAAAGTGCGACTTTGCGAGCCCTGCGAAACTCCGGTCAGATTGTCCAGCACGTCGTAGCTGTAACTCGTCGAATAGTTGAGGCTGCTCGGGTCTTCGTAAATCGTAGTCAGCCGACCGAGCGCATCCGTAACGCTCTTTCTCGCTTTGCCAGCCTGGTCGGTTACGGTCACCGTGTTGCCGCTGTAACTACTGCCGGCGACGGCGCTGTCGGGCGTTGTTACCGTGGTCACCCGGCCCAGCGCATCATAAGCCGTGGTCGTCCAGATAGCTGTTTCTCCCGAGCGATAAGGGTTCGAAACCTGATACGTCCTTCCCAGCGCGTCGTAGGTCTGGCGCGTGGTGATGTAAGCACTGCTGGTTTCGTAAACGCGCGTCTCCGTCGTCCGACCCAGGCCATCATATAGTGCATCTTTGCGCAACAGCTTGTCGTCATAAGAGGCAAAATCACTCTTCGTGGTCACGATACGGCTGGTATCGTCATAGGTGAATTCAATTTTGCTCTTTGCCGCCAGATTGTTGAAGTCGCGAATTACTTTAGTCGGACGATCCAGGTCATCGTCGTAGTAACCGCTGGCGATCACGCCGCTAATGTCTTCACCGTCCACGGCCCTGCCCAGATAGTAATCGTACTGCGCATAAGCTGTCTGGCTAAGCGCGTTGGTGGCGCTGGTGAGCATGGCATAGCTTGCCTGTGAAACCGAAGACAGTTCACTCGGGGCGCTGTTCGTCTGCGCATTGCCGTTCGGCGCGCCAAAACAATCCGCATAGCCGAAGCTGGTGGCATTGCCGCGAGCATCAATCGCCGTGGTCACGTTGCCGGCAATGTCATATTGCGCGTAACTGACAATTGAGCCGATGACTGAACCGCTGGTGTTCAGTAGGTAACGGGTTGTCGCGGTCACGTTCCCACGCGTGCCGTAAGAGGTAGTGAAACCGGAATCGAGACCGCTGATATTCGATCGATTGATCAGGCCTGCATGGCCCGTGCTCGTGCCGTAGTTATCATACTCGAAGGTCGTCCGGGCACGCTCCACACTGCTCGCATCGAAAACAGAAGTCTGCGAAGGCAAGTGGAAAAAGTAGAGACTGTTCGAGCTGGAGGTGTAGTCGGTGCTGTTGACTGAATTGGTCGTCATGAAATCGGTGTGCGTGCGCCGCACCAATGAACCCGCCGAACCAGAGCCGAAATCATATTCATAAACGTCGGTCGTGTTGTTGTAATCGTCGTGAGTGAAAGTCTGTTTCGCGACTTGGCTCGTGTCCACGAGCGTCGTCACGGTTTGGTTAACGCGCGGATTGTTAGCAGCGTCGTCCGTTGCCAACCATGATGTAACCGTCGCGCCCTGTTCCCAGGTGTCCTCGGCACGCCGCAGGACAGTTGAGCCGTCGGTTGACAGCGATTCACTCTTAAACTCACGGCCCTCCTGCCAGTTGGAGTAATGAAGGGACGCCGCCGGGCTGGGATCGATTGAGGAGATGGGATCGCTATAGAAGTAATGCTTGCCCTTCGCCAACAGGTTATTACTGGCGTCGCGGCTTTCTACGACCGTGGTAGTCGTCCCGTCGTAAGTCGCCGAGTACACCTGTTTGCTTTCCAGCGTCGAGCCATCGGCGTAGATACGTCGCTCAGAGACGCGGCGCTGTGTCTTGGTCTCGCCATCGGCTTTTTCTTCATAGTCGTACTCAATCGCGCCTCCGGTAGGCAACACTACGCGGGCCAGTTCGCCGTAAGGGTTATAGAGGAGTTCATATTGACGACCGTCCGGCAGTTCCACCGCGGAAACAACATCGTTGGGGTTGTAATCGGAGCCGCCGCTGACGCCTCCAAACAACTGACCGTAGTTCTGCACCGTGTAGCCGGAGCGCAAGGCCCCGCTCAAGCTGCTGTGCCACACCTTGATTGCCCGCGACGCGCCGCCAAAACCCTTGAAACTAATCTGATCGTAGAAGATCGAAGACATGTTGGCGTAACTCACTGTCACTTCCCGGTTGAGTGAATCGGTGACGCTGGTAACGCGCTTGTAAGAATCATAGGCAAAGGTCATCAGGTTTCCGTTACGATCTCGAATCTTCGCAACCACCCCATTGTCGATTTCATAACGCGTGCCGTTGGAAAAATAGAGATAGCCACTCAGGTCGCTGAACGTCGCTCCCCCACCGATTTGATCATAAATATCATCGTTGGAGACGAAAGTAATGAAAGACCCATCGTGGCTAACAAAGACTCTTCCGCGTGCCCTACTACCACTGCTGTATGCCGCTCCGCCATGATATGTATCAACAAGCTCGTGTTCCGTCCCGTCGGACGTCGTGAAGGTTAGCCTCGTAAGCGTTATCTTTGTGCAGCATTGCACAGTTTGTACGACGACGAGTCGTCCCTGTAACACGCCCGGACCGTATCCAGGCTTAATACCTTGCCACCAGTTTGGATTGGGATAGTAGCCATCCGTATCATTGCCCTCAATCACCCAATGCACCGAATCCACCGTCAGCCGCATTTGCGTTTGGGCACCACCGCGTCCGCCAACTGCCAATAAAGGCATCGAGAAGTTGAGATTGCCATTGTAGAGATTGACGTTGTCGAAACCACTAAGTCCATACGACCCAGCTGCTGCGCCCGGAGCCAGACCGCTCGGCGTCATGCCATCGGTTGGGCTTTGCGCTTTAGCGGCACCGATGCTTAAGGCGAGAACAATGATCGCGCCCGCAATCCGGTATGTGAATCGCCGCATTTGGTTCGTCAATGACCGTGGGTTTGAGCAGAATGTCATGAAAATCTCTCCAAACCAGAACCTCAAGCGGTCTCAAATCGAGACAGGCTTTCCAATGAAGACTTTTAAGGAGCAATCGTTATTTTGCACAGCCAGTTCGCGTGATTCGCCTCGGCTAGCGAATAATCTCCCGGAGGCAAATCAATTTTCTCGCGCCACTTTAATTGTCCTCGAGCCAAACGAACCTCGCGCACACTGCTGCCGCGTTCGCGTGTAAGGCGTAACATGACAGTGTCGCGGCCACTTCGATTGTCAACTGCCAGTAAGAAAGGGCCGGGCGCGCGTCTGATTTCCGCGGGATCAAAGCCGGTAGGGCGAATCGTAACCAACTCCACCTGGACGCGCTCCCTTTGGATACTGCGAGATGCGCTCGCGAGTGTGGGCTTAGGCCCTTTGGTCTTTGCGATGACTACATGGCCAGTTCTGCTCCGCACGAGCCCGAAGGCAATCATTGCTATCAAAATAGTAGGCAGGAAAACGCAGATACCAAGTCTCCGCCGATTCAACAAGAAGTCTCTTCGCTTAGCACCCATTGTGGCCTCCAAACCGTTGAATGTTTCTATCCCTACTGCAAACTCAGCAACACCAAAATCTTCCCTGAACCCTTTTCGAGCGGTTCCAGGGCTTTGCCGATCAAGGTTCCCGGCATGTGCATCTTTCGATTACCAATCGTGATCGGTTCGGACTTCATCGCGACTCCGGGGATGTCGCTGGTGACCAGCAGATCGCCGATGTGAATCGGACCGCTCGACGCGTCGACTTTGACGAGGACCCTGCCGGTGGTTGCCACCAGCACTTTGTTAGCTCCGCTCTCGCCCAAAGCGATGCCCGGCTGTTCTGAAATCACCCCGGCCACGCGCGTGTCATACGACTGCGTGGAAGAGATGACCTGATTGGATTTGGTTGTGTCGAGAACTACGACAGTGCCGGCGGGCATCTGTTTGGATGAAGGAACCCATTCGGCGACGTCCTGATATTTGGCTTTGATGTTTCCGCCTTCGATCGTACCGGTGGCGGTGATGTTCCCGGCATCCGCTCCCATTGCGCTGACTTTGAGATTGCCAGAAACCTCAAGCCTTTCGTTTGGGGCAGTTGTGCCGATACCGACCTTGCCAGATGAGTTAATACTTAACCTCTCGGCGCCGGTAGTATCATCTCTGATGTCAAATCTGCCGGTGGTGACCGCATTTCTAAAACTCCAGAAGCGAGAGGCATTAGCGAGAAAAGTAATAGCAGTCCCCGACTCGTCTAAAAACCCTAACGCTGAAGGCCCATCCTGAACATGCAGCCTATAAGACGGAGTGGTGCCGATGCCGACTTTTCCTGAGGCTAAGACTGTTATTGCCGTTAAAGGAGAACCGCCGTTATACATATCTAAATTAAATGCGTGGCTAGTATTTCCCCTAAGTCCCCAATATCCCCCCGAACCTATAAACGAAGCACCCGAACCTCCACCGTTGTATATAGTATTAGTTTCCGCTTCCTGTCCTGATATTGAACCACGTACGTCTAATTCTGAACCTGGGCTTGTCGTTCCAATGCCGACGTTGCCAGCATTATTAATGCGAATGCCGCCGCCTGTGGTGTTTAAGTCGAGAGTGCCGGTGCTGCTTTTGCGGTTGAGAATAACGGCGTTGCTATCATCGTGGCTGAATTGCAGGAGCAATCCCACGGTTTCGCTGTTAGTCTGTCCGATGCTGAAACGAGATAGAGTGCCGCTTGCTGTTCCAGCCGTGTTCTTAATGTATGCGCCAACATATGCGCCAGAGCCCGAAGCTTCCATAGAAAGTAAGCTGCCGGGGGAATTCGTGCCAATGCCGACTTTGCCGGAGTTGTAATAGATATTCGGGCTGGCATCGGTGCTCCACTGTGCTGACGCCGTGCCAGCTAGCAGCAACAGAACAAAGATCGCGGCTGTCGCCAACCAGATCTTCGCACTTAAGCTTCGTGAATTCGTTTTCATCTTTGTGCCTCTTTCTAATGTTCTTATCGCAGGCTAAGCAGTATCAGAATTCCTTCTGATCCCTTCTGGCCCTTTCTCAAGCGTTCGAGCACCGACGATCATGCCCTGGGGCGTTGCGAGTGAATTTACAGCAAGAATCCCGAATATGCCTCGGGCACTAAGCTTGGCGCTGTCAAGAAATCCTACGGTTTCTTGGGATGACTAACTGGCGAGTATGCGGGAGAACTGCAGAGGCTCTCCGATTACTCGGCCACCTGCGCACCTAAGTGACCGATCTGATCGCTCCTCATGAAAACCTCGATCGCTCAGGCTTGGCGAATGCTTCAGCAAATACCATGCCTTGCAGAATTATTTGCTAATTCCAAATCTTCGGGAATCTAGCTTGGAAAAATTGCGCACCGACGAGCAGAATCTCGCAATCGAAAACCCTTGGACTCGACACTCTAAACAAAGTCAAAACGGGTCATCAGGGAGACGGTCGTGTCTGGATTTCGGCGAGTGCGCAAGCAGGCTCGTGGGAATTTGCAGCGGAGGCGGAGCGATGGAGTTCAAGAACCGGAACATTTCGCCCTTGGACCTCGTTTCTTGCGTCTTACGTTCAAGCCCCCATCTTCTACGCCCCTAAAGCGCGCCGAACAAGCGCAGCCTAAATGGTGGGTTCACGGGCCAAACCGCTGGCGGTACTCGCCGGACAAGAGAAACGCCTTGACCATCTCGGCATTAACGAAGTTGCCGTTGAACTGGTTCAACTTCGTGAGCCAGAAGTCATAGCCGGTGTAGTCAGTGTCCTGAGGATCGTTGGGATTGCGTCGCAGGTAACCGAAATACTGCATCAGCACAAATGCTCGGTTGGATTCAGCGCTGTTCAGATCCGGATCTTCCGCCACGGCTCGCAACACCTGCGCGCGCGTCTTTGCACTCGTCGAAAGGTCAGTCACCAGTTGATCGCGTTCTGCGGTGGACAGAGGATTCCCGGCATTCGCGTTCAGCTTGTCGACAAACTGCGCCGCCGTCATCGACACCGGAAAGGCTGTCGTAAACCGCGAGCGCCGCACAAACTCTGCGGTGAACGCCTTCTTGTTATCCTCCAACTGCTGCTGCCAGTTCCCTTGATTCACCACCACACCCTGCCCAATCTCCTGTGTGTCGGGCAGAAACTCGTTGAGCCGAATAATTGGCACCGTGAGCTGATGCGCTCCGCCCAGAGTTGACAAGCCGCTACCGTCGCCATAGGAAGCTTTGTAAATCCGCTCGACCAGATAACCGGTTTCCTGGAATTCAATGGAAAGAAAGAAAGCCGCCGAGACGTTGATGCGCTTGATCTCAGTGCATTGCGGCTTGGGCGTACAGTTTTCAATCTCACCTATCCAGAAGTTGAGACCGCTGGTGTCAGGTTCACGGTTGAGGAAGTCGATATAGTGCTGGCGCACAAAGAAGCTGGACGCGTCGATTGGATTAGTACCATTTACAGTATCGTTGTCGATAATACTGACCGATTTGAAAGTGGCCCCACCGATACGAAACCCTATCCCCGTGGGATTACTTAACGTTAATGTAAGACCTTCGCCGCCTTCGGCGTACGAATCATCGATGACGGGAATTGAGATGCTCTTGGAGGTCTCGCCGGGCGCAAAATGCAGAGTTCCTACCGTGGTAATGTAGTCACAACGAGAGGAAGCAACGTGGTTCACTACGTTGCAGTTGCTCGCTCCGGCAGTGTCGCTGGTCGCATAGTTGACCGTGCCGGCGCCCGCCATGTTTCCCGAGCGAGTCACCACGACTCCGGGGCTACCGGCAGCTTCGCTGAGGTTCGCGTCTGAAGAAGAGAATTGAACAAACGCCAAATCATCATCGACGATCGAGATTGAAGCGGTGGCCGGATCAGACAGGCTCGCTGCGCCCATCACATTGCTTAGCGTTAGATTAAAGGCCTCTGCGTCTTCCGGGATTTCGTCGTTGGTCAAGGGAATTGAAAGCGTCTTGAAAGTTTCACCTGGAGCGAAATTCAGCGTTCCTGACGACGCCGTGTAGTCCTGAGGGGAAAGAGCTGTGTCGTTAGTAGTCGCGTAGTCAACGCTCGCCGTGCCGGTGATGTCGCCCGTGCGGGTCACCGAAACTATGTACAAGCTGTTTGTGGCTGAGGTGCTTCCGTCATTTTCGTTTACGGAATACGAACTATTGTTGAGTTGGAATTGCGCGGCGCTGGAGGATCCGCAATCGTTTAGCAGGACCGAAGCGGCTCCCTGGCTTTCGTTCGCAAAGGCTAAGTCTGATCGGCCATCACCGTTGAAGTCTGCCACGGCGGCCGGATTAAGGTCGGAGCCAATAAACAGCGGCCCTCCAGTGCTGAAATTGGCGCTGGCCGTGAAGCCCCCAGCGCCATCACCCATGAAGATGACCGCGGACCCGGGCCTTGTGTTCGAAAGCGCGAGATCAACCTTACCGTCACCATTGAAGTCCGCCGGCACAACTGACTGCGGTCCCGTGCCACGCGCATCGTAAGTTGCCGGTGGGTTGAAACTGCCGGCGCCGTTTCCAAGTAACACGGACATGTTATTAGAACCCTGGTTGGCCACCGCCAGGTCAAGCTTTCCGTCGCCGCTAAAATCCTCCACTGCTATCGACACCGGACCGATTCCAACGGCGAAAGTGGTGGCCGCACTGAAATTCCCTGCGCCATCTCCGAGCAGGACACCGACGGTACCTGGCGTTTGAGCAGTGGCGGCGCCATTGGCAACGACCAGATCGGTTTTGTTGTCGCCGTTAATGTCTCGCATGACCACATGGTTGGGGGGAAAACCGCCCGAAGAAAGATTGCGGAGAAAAGTAAACTGTCCCGTACCGTCACCCGTCGCAACGATTATGCGTTGGGAGAAGGGGTCGGCATTCGTAACCGCAAGGTCCAGCTTATTATCGCCATTGACGTCACCGAGAGCTACGGAACTCGTCTTTGCTTGAGTTACAGTGATAAAGGAACTTGCCGCTCCGAATCCTCCCGTTCCGTTTCCGAGCAAGACTGAGACCGCGCGGTTGCCGTCTTCGTTAGCGGCCACGAGGTCGGCGTTGCCGTCGCCATTAAGATCGGCAGACACCAGGAAGATTGGATGAGACGCCACAGCACCCTGCAAAGCAAAGTTAGTTGGGCCCGAGAAGCCGCCGGTTCCGTTTCCCAGCAGAATTGAAACGTTGTTGGAAAAATGGCTAGCTGTCGCAATATCTGGCTTTCCGTCCTTGTTAAAATCGCTGACAACTATGGCCCTCGGAGAACTCAAGGTGATTTTCGTTGGTCCGTTGAAATTCGGGATGGAACAGGCAGCAGGATTGAGATCGGCTGAGTTGCTGGCGTTAGTTGATGGCAGAACCAAAACGATAGCTCCCATAAATGTCATGAGAAGAGCCCGGCGGGCGATCCATTTTTGTTTACGAGACATTTCTCTCTCCTTGCGTCGGTGAAGCTTTGGGAAATGGAACCATTGGGGTCTGGTCCTTAACAACCGAAGGAAACCTTGGCGATTGAGTAGCTAGGCTAAGCGGCGAGTATGCGGGAGCCGCAGAGGCTCTGGCAGTTAGCTGGCCACTCGCGTGGCCTGAGTCGCCGATTTGATCGGTTCTCTAAAATCTCGATCGCTCAGGTTGGCGACTGTTTTTGCAAGTACCATGCCTGCAAGAGTGCTTGCGAATTTTGCTCTGATTAACTGGACTTGGGGAAAAACACGTAGGCTTGAGTAGAATCACGCAACAGGTTTCCGAGACAACGAGCGGAGCCACTTCCCCGGGCTCAACTCAATCAATTCCGGCATCACATAAAACACTGCTACTCCACCCGCCTTGGCGCACTGTGGATGGGTACAGCCTGGCTTGTGTTCACGGCCCGAAGCGCTGGCGATACTCACCCGACAAGAGAAACGCTTTGACCATCTCGGCATTGACGAAGTTGCCGTTGAATTGGTTCAACTTCGTGAGCCAGAAGTCATAGCCGGTGTAGTCAGTGTCCTGAGGATCGTTGGGATTGCGTCGCAGGTAACCAAAGTACTGCATCAACACAAAGGCCCGGTTGAACTCTGCGTTATTCAGATCCGAATCTTCCGCTACCGCTCGCAGCACCTGCGCGCGCGTCTTCACACTCGTCGAGAGATCGGTCACCAGTTGGTCGCGTTCTGACTGTGACAGAGGATTGCCCGCATTCGCGTTCAGCTTGTCGACAAACTGTGCCGGCGTCATCGAGTTTGGAAAGGCTGTCGTAAACCGCGAGCGCTGCACGAACTCTGTGCAAAACGCCTGCTTGTTGTTCTCCAGTTGTTGCTGCCAATTCCCCTGGTTGACGATCACACCCTGACCAATCTCCTGCGTGTCCGGCAGAAACTCGTTGAAGCGAACGATCGGCACCGCGAGTTGATGCGCCCCGCCTAACGTCGACGTGCCGCTGGCGTTACCATAAGCCGTCTTGTAAATGCGCTCAACCAGATAACCAGTATCCTGGAATTCAATTGACAGGAAGAAAGCCGCAGAAACGTTGATCCGCTTAATTTCGATGCACTGCGCATTAGCCCCGCACGAAGTAATCTCATTAATCCAGAAAGCAAAACCACTCGGGTCGGGCTCGCGGCTGAGAAAGTCGATGTAATGCTGGTGGACAAAAAAGTCAGTGGCGTCGATCGAGTTCGTGCCCGTCGTGCTCTCGTTATCGGTAATTGTTACGGTCGCAATGCCCGGTGAACCGAGACTCGCGCCGACCGGATTGCTCAAAGTAACCGTGAAGTTTTCGTTGCCTTCAGCGTAAGCATCATCCGTCAGAGGAATGTTGACGGTCTTAAACACCTCGCCCGCCGCAAAGTGAACCGTACCAATTGCCTTCGAGTAATCACAGCGTGAAGAAGCGTTGCTGTTAACCACGTTGCAGTTGTTCGCGCCGGCGCTGTCGCTGGTGGCATAGTCAACGCTGGCTGCCGTCGTCGCGTCGCCGATCCTGGTGAAGGTGATCGTCGCGCGGCCGCCCGATTCGCTGACAAAGTAATTTGCCGAACTGAACTGCACACTGCTCGCGGACGAAGAGGTCCCGAACTGACCGCGAATCTCGCCATTCAGAAAGTTGCTGCTGTGGACATTGATGTACAACTGCCCATTCTTCAGGTTCTGTACGTCGGCCGCCGACGGCGAAATCAGGAAATCAGTAAAACTGCCGTTCGGCAGAGGAAACAGAACATTACCCACCACGCCCGGCGCCGCCGGACCATGAATGTGCGCCGCAGTTTCCGCGCTCGACAGGCCCGTAAAGTTCAGCGACACGCGTGCCGTCTGTTCGTCCGGGCTCAGCAGCAAAGTTGCAGTGCCGGTAGCAGTTGAATTGTTTGGTGGCGTTTCTTGCGCGCTATTCAAATTGGCCGTGAACACCAGCGGCTGTTTCCCTGAGATTTGGTAGACCGCGCTATTGGTGTTAGAGACGACAAAGAGATCGCCGTTTGGCCCCGTCTCGATGTCAGTTGTGATTCCGAAGTCCCGACCAATCAGCAGGCTCTCACTCTCCGTGATATCAAACTTATCGAGATTGTCGGCGACGAGGTCGTTCAGTCTCGAATCAGTGAACGCAAAGTGCAAACGATCCGGCGTCAGCTTAAGTCGAAAGAGGAAACCGCCCGCGAGAAATGTGCGTGCCGCGCCCACAAACATGTCCCCTTCAAATTGAGGGCCCAGTCCCCTGCCAGCAACAAAGCCCAGAGGCGCTGCCGGAACAGCATACTTCCAACTGAATTCCGGATCGTTGTAGTGGGCGCCCGGCAACATGTAGAGACTGGCCAGCGCCGCGGCCGGCGTCGAGGCGATGAGGGATGGCGGCCAGCGCAACTGCTGCAAGTCGCCGGTGCCATAACTCGTTTCGATCTGCTTGAACTGCGCCACGCGGCTGTTGGGGCCCATCATTTGGACCCAACCGTTGTTCGAGCCCGCCGTGACTCGATTCATCTCGTCGAACGCATCGTCGCCGTTTTCCTGGTCCCACAAATTTCCAGACAGCGGATCGAATCCCATTCCGAATCCGTTGCGCACACCGTAGGCGAAAAGCTTTTTGATATTCGCGGCAGCCTCGCCGGTCAGATTTGTCGCGGCGTTAAAGAAAGGATTGTCCGCCGGCGTCGATCCGTCATCGTTGAGCCGCAGGATAAAACCAGTCAGATGATTGTTGTCGGGTTCCGGCCCTCCAAACTGGTCGTCAGGTACCGGGCCGAGTTGGTTATTCTGTAAGAAACCCCGGCGGCCGTTATCACCCATGAGGATGTAGAGCTTTCCGTCCGGGCCAAAGCGCAAGACGCCGCCGTTGTGATTGCCGCGTAGCGGTTGGTTCGCATCGGCCTGATACGAACGCAGTTTGATGAGATTGCGATCGAACGTTAGCGTCGAACCGTTCCAGATGTAACGATCGACACGATTCCCAAGTATCGGAACTTCGGCAATGGCGGTTGAATCAACGCCGGTGCTGCTTTCTGTCCAGTACAAATAAACAAAGCCGTTAAGCGCAAAGTTTGGATGCAATGCTATGCCCAGCGCGCCGCGTTCGGACGCGCTGTTGACGGCAAGATCGAGAGGCGCCGTACTTTGAATCACTCCGTTAATCACGCGCTGGATCTTGCCCGTATTTTTCTCCAGCACAAAGAAATCGTTGTTCCCGATGAAGGCCATGCTGGTCGGTTGTGACAGTCCGGTGACGACCGTCTTGACCGAAAGATCTGGATCGAGCATCGAGGGACCACTGGCCGGTGCGTTCACATTTGTCTGAATCGTGGTTGAGTTATCGTTCGAGTCCGGATCACTCTCGGCGCCCACGACGCTCGCGGTGTTGGTCAATTGACCGGACATCTGGGGCATTACCGTGATGTTCACGATTGCGATCGCTCCGTTCGCGATTGAGCCCAGGTTGCAGGTGACCGTCGTCGTTCCATTACAGGTAGTACCCTGCGGCGGGATCGCCGAGACAAATGCGGGGCCCGACGGCAACTGGTCCGTTACGATTACATTAGTCGCGGGTGATGGGCCATTGTTCGTCACCGTGATGCGATAGGTAAGGTTTGCCAGAGTGGTTGCGGGATTCGGTGAAGCAGTCTTGGTGATTGCCAGATTGGCGCTCGCCGTTCCCGAGACCACGAGTTGAGCTGAACCGGAGTGTTGCAAGTTCCCGCTCGTAGTGTCGATGCTCAGCGAGTAGTTCCCCGGCGGGGTCGCCGCCGTGGTGGTCACCGTCAATGTTGATGACTTCGCCGAAGCATCCGTGATTGTGATCGTCGTCGGATTGAAACTCGCGGTGGAATCATTCGAAAAGCCGCTGGCGCCCAAAGATATTATCCCGGTGAAGCCACCTGCGGGAGTAGCTGTGACCAGAAACGTAGTGCCGCCGCCGGGCAGTACGGTACGCGAAGCCGGGGTGACCATGATCGAATAGTCCGCAGCCGGTGTGGCATCGGAGATTTTCGCAACAAACGCATCCTGGTTGCCACCGTTAGCCGGTTGCAGCGGCGCCGCCGTGGGAAAATTCGCTGACGATGTAAAGCCTGTTATGTACGCGTCGCTCGCGGCACTGAGCACAATTGGATTAGTGGATGTAACCGTAGTCGTATTGCTCTCATTCGCGCCGCCCCCAAGGTAGGTCGAGTACAGGAAAGCGTTTCCGGCGGGATTCAATTTCGCCACGAACGCATCAAAGCCGCCACCATTGGCGATTTGCAGCGGAGTAACGGTGGGAAAATTCGTAGACGAAGTGAAACCGGTTACATAAGCCGCGCCCGCGGTGTTAACCGCGATACCGGTTCCCCGATCATCGCCCGTTCCGCCCAGATAGGTCGCATAAACCTTCGTTCCCGCGCTTGAGATCTTTGCGATGAAGGCGTCAAACGATCCGCCGAATGCGGGTTGGGCCGGAGTCAAAAGGGGAAGGTTGTTCGAAGAAGTCTGGCCCACCACGTAGACATTATTCGCGCCATTGTCGATAGCGATCCCATATGCCTTGTCGTCTCCAATACCGCCGAGATAGGTAGAGAACAGGAGTGAAGCGGCACCGCTCGCGTTGGTGTCAATTTTTGCGATGAACGCGTCGAAGCTTCCTCCAGTGAAGCCCTGGAATGCGTTTTGGGTGGGGAAGTCGGGCGAAGCGCTGTAGCCGGCGACATAGACGTTGCCCGAGGAGTCGATTGCCACTCCGCTTCCACGATCGGTGTTCCCGCCGCCGAGGAGCGTCGAGTAAAGCGCCGCACTGCCTGACGAGTTCAACTTTGTAAAGTAGGCGTCGGTATCACCGGCGCGGAACGACTGAAACGCGCTCGACGTCACCGGAAATCCCGTCGAGCGCGTTCCACCGGTGACGTACGCGTTACCGCTCAGATCGATAGCAATTCCCTCCGCCGAATCGTTGTCTTCACCCCCGAGAAACGTGGAATAAACCAACGCATTGCCCTGCGCATTCAGCTTGAAGACCACGGCGTCAAAGTCGCCACCGCGATAAATCGTCGCCAGCGAACCGGGGGTAGTCGGGAAATCAATCGATGTGTCACCCACCCGGCCGACAACATACGCGTTGCCGCTGCCATCGAGCGCTATACCAGCAGCGCGATCGAGACCACTGCCGCCGATGTAAGTCGAGTACACGATGTTGCCGCCGGTTGAATCGATCTTCGTGACAAAGATGTCGCTCAATCCGGCGTTGTTTGGAAACGCCGGGCCGTGCGTGGGAAAGTTCGAGGACGCGGTGGTCCCGGCGATGTAGATGTTGTTGCTGCCGTCAATCGCTATGCTGCTGCCGAGGTCGTCGCCGCTGCCACCGAGGTGAGTTGAATAGACCAAAGTAGGATCAATAATGAGTGGTTTGGTTCGGTCATACTCGCCTACTTCGAAACCGGCCTCACACTTTCCCAGGAGTACGTAATGTCCTTCGATCAGGTGGCGCCGGCCGTTGATTTCCTGAAATACCACCGGCTTTCGTTCGAATAATTCAGTGTTTGTGGAGCGCAATAACAGGTCGCCATTCGGAGAAAAGTACGGCCGTACATGAGAGTCGAAAGCCAGGCGAATCATATGAGGATCGGCGCCCGGCGCGAGTTCGAAGTCGTACTCGAGATCCCGACGATTGCCGTAGTACGCGAGGTTAATCCCCGGATAGATTTCTTCGTACACGACCTTGCGAAAGGTGGGCACGTTCGTCTGCCACTTTCTCGGGTCGTTGCCGCGCAGATAATTTTGATAACCCGGCAGTTGGTCCAGTCCCTTTACGTTGGCGGTGAGACTGGCGCCCTGAAATTGGAGCGTGAAAGGATACTGAGAACCTCTCAACCGCAGGACGGCTGAGTTCGAAGTAAGGAACAGTTCGGATCCGTTCTGCCGCGAGAAGAACTTAACCCGTGGATCAGTCTGACCCCTGTTGGCCTCGAAGGCCAGCGGAAGCTTCGCAGTCAATTCTTCAAGGTTGACCTGGTCTGCGGAGGCTGGGCTCGCCGGCGAGATAACGGCATTGCGAGGCGCTGCCGATCTCTGGAGCTCATTCTCTGACGTTGGAACGAGGCGCCGGTTTCTCTGACGCAGGGAGACCAGAGCCAGGCTCGTAACAACCGCGACAACCAGAGCAGCCGTTAATATCTTGCGGTAGTGAGTATTGAGCGACCGGCTCATCGATTTATCTCAGACTCAAAGGTAATCAACAACGAGCTTACAGGATAAATCAGAAAAGGGTCGAGGATGGTGGAACACGACTGGCTGTGTTCAACCACTCTCGACCCTCATGCGGTTAGGTCTTAATCCCTCTTGCTCGCTTCAGTTCAAATCAACCCAGAAAGCCGAGATTCTGGATTGGGAATTTGCTCAAGTTAGGAAACACGTTTGGTATGTCGCTAGGCGCCAAACCATACCAGGCAGACAGCGTGGCAGCATATTGTTCTATGGACGTAGTCGGAATCCAGCGACCGCGATTGCCGCCATCATCGTTCGGACTATTGAGCGCCAGCGTCGGGTAAGTCCCATAGAAAGTGCCACCCAGCACCGATCCGCCGAGTATGAACGCATGGCTACCCCAGGCGTGATCTGAACCCACGGTTGCTGAGCCGGCGCCGGAGGGTTGGAAGGTTCGACCGAAATCAGAAAGCGTGAACTGCGTCACACTGTTGCTGTTTCCCTGGGCCACCATTTCATCGTAGAACGCTCTCATTGCCTGGCTAAGTTGCGTAAGCAGGTTCCCCTGATTGCCGGCACCATTGGGAACAGTCGGGTTAGTCGAGGTCTCGTTGGTGTGCGTATCGAACCCTCCCAGTGAACAGAAAAATATCTGCCGCTTCATGCCCAGCGTATCTTTGATTTTGATCAGCTTCGCAATTTGCTTCAACTGGTTACCTATCCCAGTGGCAGGAAAGGTGGCCGTCAGCACCGGATCCGGCTGGTTCAAAATCTGGTCGGCGGTTAGTGCCTGATTGGTGGTGTCGCTTGCGCCCTTGATCAGAGCTGAATCGGTATCGAATCCGAGCAACTGCCGGTAGGCGCTCCCAGTCGTAAACGGAGCTGCCCCGGCCGGCCCGTTCCAGTTCAGATTCAAAACGCTTGCCAGCGCTCCCGTTCCGATTGCCAGTTGCCGGCTGTTTACACCAGTCTCAAATCGGTTAGTGCCGGCAACCGAGATGTTCATTGGCAAAACGGTGGGCCCATTAAGCCCTCCGGTTAGATCCGAAACACGTCCTCCCCATCCGGTCTGACCGACCGTTTTTGAGATGGACGTCATCTGTTGGGCCACCTGATCTGAATGCGAGAACAGTTGGTAAGGTCGAAAGGCCCCATTCACGTTGCTCTGGTATTGAGCTTTGGTGGTCGGCTGCAAGAGCGAGCCGAAGTTACAAAGAATCGCCAGCTTGTTCTGACTCCACGGCCCCAAAAGTCCAGCCGCCACTCCGGAGGGGTTCGCGACTTCCGGTGAAAGATTTGGATGGAAGCCAAAGACGTTTCCGCCCTGATTCGGCGGGCTGATCTGCAACAGCGCGTCCTTTGGAATCGCCAGGCCGGCCGCGCTGCGCACGGCCTCGTAACCACCGGCATCACTGTATTGGGTGTGTGGCACGACCATGTTGTTACAGTCAGTTCCGCCAGTCAGGAAGATGCAAACCAGCGCTTTGTAGTCCGAAGCCACGTCGGGCTGTTGCTGCACCATCGCATTCACAATCCCGAACCGATCGAGGCTGGACACGAAGGCCGCGGCCGTGAGCCCGCAGGCTGAGTCTCTCAAAAACACTCTGCGTGATTGTCTCATCAGTTTACCTCTCTACCTGAAATTGCGATGAGGTCGCAACAAGATAAATTGCAGTCTGGGTCCGCTGTCTTGCCTGAGTTGTGGGATCCGCATTGGTAATGGCCGTGACGGTGGTCACAATGCTGTTTTTCATCGATTGCGACATCGTGCCGTGCATCATGTTCGTGTTCAGCATGTCAACCAGCGTTGACGGACTACCAGCCAGAGCTTGATACGAAGCATAGTTAAGCTGGGTGCCGGTCGGACGGTTGGGCGCGCTAATCGGAATGCCGTTGCCACCGTTGGCCAGAAACAGAGTATTCACAAAATTAGAACGCTGGTAGGTTGTCGACGTGTCCAGGATGCCGAACTCCGGCCCAAATAGATTCGTGCCTGGCAGGCCATAGTCCGCCGGAAAGTAACTGAACACCGTCGGCGGATTGAACACATCCTGCCCCAGGGGAGTCGTAAAGCTGCCAGCACCTGATACGTTGGTCACCAGCACGCCGTCGCTGGTCGCATTGACAAGCCGGAGCAAATTAGTCATGAGCAGTACGGGCTCGCGCAAATGACCGTAGTTGGGATCCGTCTTCACGTCGCCGCGCGCTTCGGGATCCAGCAGGATTGAGGTAAGCACCGCTTTCATGTCGCCGCGCGTTCCCGATCCATTGTTGGCAAACGCGGCGGCACAACGGCCCACGTAAGCCGGACTCGGATTGCTGGTCACCAACTGATGGATGAGCTGCTTGCAAAGATACGGCCCGGTGTTTTGGTGATTGAAGAGATTATCAATCGCCGCACTTAGCTCGGCGTTCTTGTAAGCCGCCATGTTGGCGGCGTTGTTGGTGCAATTTGAGCACGCCGGCAAGTTCAGCCCGTTGAGCAAAGGTTTCGGCAGCGGCCCAATATCGAACGGTCCGTTGGCGCCGGTGTTGTTGCTGAACGCCATTGGCGAGATATAATTTGGCACACTCGTACTAACGCCATTAATCAGCACGTTAGTATTGGGGATCACCCAACCCGTAAAGACGCGGGCAAAACCTGTAATCTCCGTCTGGCCATAGGTCGGAATGCGGTCGCCGTTAGCGTCCAGAACTGGAGTGCCGTCCTGATTCAACATGTCGGTACCGATCGAGAATAGCTGCATGAGCTCACGAGCATAGTTCTCGTTCGGGGCCGCTCTTGAATTCCCGGCCATGTCGAGATACTTGCCCATCCCGGGATTCAGCGTGATATCAAAAAGCATGGTGCGGAAGTTACCGAACGCGTTTCTGTCGATTGCTTGCAGATACGGAGCGTACCAGCTCGTTTCGTTGTTGTTCAGGTCGCGTCCTGCTATGACAATGAACTTGTGTACAGCGAAGGAAACGCGCTGCCGCAACTGATCAGGTTTAGTTAGAGCGTTGGTTGTGAATTGTACCTGCAACGGATACAGAGTGTAGTTGTCACGCACACAGGTTGCGTCGCAAGGACTCGGCGCGCTCACCGGAAAGAGCGGGGTCGCGGGATAGTTAGAGTCGACGAACTGCGGCGGAGTGTTGAACTGCTCATTCAGGTACGCCTGCATACCGATGCTGCGCAGGTGGATCAGATCAGAGTCAGCCGGGCCCCAGGTTGTTTGTTCCAGGAACCGGATTCCATCCGGCCCGGCAGCCATCGCGGGATTACTGAATTGCGCCTGGTATTGTGCAATCGTCAGCGGAATCGCTGGTGCAGGTGGCGTCGCCGGCGCCGGCGTGCCTACGGCGCCGGGATCGTCCGCCGGCCCACCACCGATCTGGCCAATGGCCACCCGCACGCGATTGCTACCCATTCCATGAAGGTTCAAGCGAACCAGCACGTCGCCCAGATTCGCGGTCATCAAATCATTGAGCCGCAGAACGACCATGTAAATCCCCTCGAAGTTTGGTACCTGCCCGACGTACTCGACCTTCAGCGGATAATGCACATGCGCGGCGTCCTCCGCATCGGCCGTCAAAGAATTCTCTGTCTCTCCGGCCAGCAGATCGAGGTTCATGACAAACAGGGTAATGCGGGTCCGCGGGTCGTTCGGACTAAAATTGCCTTCGGACGACAGCGAAAACGGTTCGCCTCTCATCGACACCGATTCGAGCACAACGGCCCGAGTCGAAGCTGCCGAAACGCTAATCAATGTAGGGCTGATGCTCGGCGCAGCAGTTACCGGCGCAAAAGCGCCACATACGAACGCCGTCAGACCCGCGCACACGAGTGCCATTAAGCGCTTGCACCAAGCAAAAGCACGGTTTCTCATAGGGATATGCTCTCTCTGTCTATAACGATACGGACGACTCGATATGAGGCTAGCCAAATAGCGTGTTGGTGGAGGGGCCACCGGGCAATCTCACCCTGGTTCGACTGAATATACACAGCGAGCGGGTGCGCGGTCAATACTTTTAGACGGAAGAAAGAGAGATTTGGCTGAAGCTTTTTGACCGACAGGATCCAGACCGCTTAGCCCTATGTCAATTTCGAGGTGGCGCGAATGAGCTCGTAAAACCCAGCAGCCGAGCCGAGCACCAGTCCTACAACCAACAGCCATGGCCGGGTTCCCAGCCACCGATCCAGCAACCACCCGAGGATCAAACCCGCAGCGACCGCCGCGAACAAAGATAGAGCCGCGGCATAGGCCAGCCCGGACTTACGATTGATTTCCTGCTGATCGTCTTCGGGTTTCACGGTGAGAAACGTCAAGCTTTACTCAGGTCGACCCTGTCGTAGATTTCCCGGAGCGACAACTTGCAACCCATGGAACTCAAGTCAATGGTGTCATCAAGCGATCGAATATCCGCGATGAGCCATTTTCCATCAGGCTGTCTGGTGTATTGCTCGATATGATAATCGGTTTGTGAAACGAAAAGATATTCGGATAGTGATTCAATGGCTCGGTAATAGTTCGACTTAATATTGCGATCGTAGAACTCGGTTGATTCAGAGAGTACTTCAACGAGCAGTGTTGGATTAAGCAGCACATCGAATAGGTCATCAGCGAAAGTGGGCTGGCCGCAGACTGCAACCACATCCGGGTAGACGTAGCCGAGCCACGCTTTCACGCGCATTTCGGCGGAGTAGACCTCGCAGGGCTTGCCCTTCAATTGCGATCTAAGTTCGCCCCCAATATTCAAGACAATCAAATTGTGCTCTCTGCTTGCACCCGCAAAGGCAACGATTTCACCATCGAAGTACTCACTCTTGAATTCAGCCTCTCGCTCCCGTGCGAGATAATCCTCGGGGCTCACATAAGTCTTAAGCTGTCTCGACATAACTGCCTCGGCTGGAGTCTAGCCCTTTACACGTTAGCATTCAAACTTATTAGAATTCGGGTGGTGTCTTAATTTGCGGGAGACAGTCCGCGGACGGCATGGAGTCAGTACCGGGAGCGGTAGCGACCGGGTCGCAACTTACCCATGATCCAGGATCGCGATCACGAGACCCGGTCGCTACCGCTCCCGGTACTGACCTCATCCTCAAATTAAGATACTACCAGAATTCGGGTGGTGTCCTGATTTGACGGCGTTTAGAGTACCAACTTCAGTTGGGTTCTTTCTCGCTTAACGAAAACCCGACAAGAGTCGGTACTCCGCAACACCGCTTATCAAAGTACTGCCAGAATTCGCCATTTCACCAACTACCGCGCGTCGCGTAATTTTTTGGGACCTCAACTAGCAGCGACTTTCGCGAGTGACGCATTGAGTCGTGAATAAAGCATACGTGGGTGCACCAGCAGGCTTTTCCGCCATCGATCGCATTGAGTTCGACCTCTCGTGAGTGCGCTCCCCACAAAGCGCCAAAGTCGTAGTCATAGTCCGCGAGGGTGGCAAACTTTTCGCGCAGCTCGCACGCCCGCACATCGCCGTTGTAATCAATCACGGCGATCGTTTCGCCCGCGGTACAAGGGAAAGGCCACGCCGTCGAGCGATCGAAGTTTGCGTGTTGGGTGCGATAGTGCGTCGTGATCGTGCCCACGTAAGCGACGTTTTTGGCGAAGCGCTTCGGACCGTCGTCCTCAGCAAACATGCGATCGCCGTAGCGTTTGGTCAATTGCGAAACGTACGAGTACATCGGCGGCAATGAACTGGACGGCACCTGTTTGATTTCGTCACCGACCAGCGTTTCCCCTCGCACAATGTTGAAGTACTGGCCATCGAGACGAAAGTTCTCCCACATGAACTCGCCGAGTTTTTCTATCTCCAGGTAATTGTCCGCGCAAACGACTGTGTTCGCGTTCAGCCGCAGCCGATCGCGATACTTCTCTTTCAATGGATAGAGCGCCTGGATGCAGTCCAGCGTCTTTTCCCAGTGGCCCGGCACGCCCCGAACCCGGTCGTGAGTTTCACCATAACCGTCCAACGCGATGTTCAGATAAAGATCGAGCGACGGATGCGCGCCCAACGCTTTATCCACAATCTCGAAAACGCGAGTCTTCACCAGTCCGTTCGTGGGAATAATCAGCCGGCGCACGCCGTTGTTGCGAACGAAGGTATCGATGATTTCCGAAGCATCGTGTCGCAGGGTGGGCTCGCCGCCGGAAAGCCACAGGTCGGTAATCGGCGGCATCGTGCGCGAGACCTCTTCGATCTGCGCAAAAGTCATGTCGCCCGGACGATTCAGCTCTTCGTGATAGAAACAGGTGCGACAGAACGAATTGCAGCGCGACGTAACAAACAAAATCACGGTGCCGAGACGCTTTTCGCGTTTCGTCGACCGTAATAGTTGGACGAGCTGTATGGCTTTATGCGGCATTGTCTGGTCGTGGAACACACTCTAGTCTGTGTTTGTCAGTACCACCTGCGTTAGCGGGTGGGTCAAACAATCAACGGGCGGGTTGACCGCTGGGACCACCCGCTTACGCAGGTGGTACTGACTTCAACCCTGGTTTTTCTTTGCTTCCGGTGGCAGCGGATCCGCGACGTCCACTACCAACTTCCACTCATCGTTAACCTTTTTCCAAACCCGCGCGTAGTTTCCTTTCTCGGAAACTGCGCGGGCTCCACCGTTCTCTCGCAACTCATAGATGCCATAGCTATAGCCCAAATCGCCCGACACCGAGACTCCGGCAAACGAGGGCGTCCAGGTCCATTCAGCAGTTATGGGCGCCAAAGCGTCAGCCGCGGCTGTCTTGCCCACAAAAGGAAAATGGTCGTTGCGAAACAGGCGGACGTCTTTTGCGGCGAATAACAGAAAGGCTTCACGTGCGCCTTGATCGGCAGAGGCTTTCGAGAATTCACGATCGACATTCAACAGGGCGACCCGGGCAGCTTCCGCATCGACTCGCTTAAAACTTCCGGTGCCTGTTTGAATGTTGGCCGGCTGCCACGTGGTTGCCGGGTTTCTCGGTTCCGGATTGCTGATTCCCAGATCGAGTGCAAACCTCCAGGCGCCATCGGGCCGCTTCTTCCAGACCGTCATAAAATTTCCGAAGGCTGCGGGTTTAGCGTCTTTGATGTCCTGTCTGAATTGCCAGGGACCGGTTGTGTACCCGAGATCGCCCGCGCGTGACACTGCGGCGAAGATTGGCTGCCAATTAAGCAACGATCGCGTGGTTGACGGCGGCAATGGATGTTCCTGCATCCACTTCTTTCCGAACACTGCCGTCGGGCGAAACAGTATTCCGTCCTCGGCGATGAATGCGGCGAAAGCTTCCCGGGTTCCCTTCTCTTCGGACATTCTGGAGAACGACCGCTCAGTCTCTACCATCGATTTTAGATCGCTGACCCGGTCCTTATTTTGAGCGAGAGCAGGCACAACGAATGCGCAAATCACTACGAACAATACAAAAACGGTTCTCATTTGAATATCCCAACCTCGGTACTGCTGCGCAGCTTGATCTTCTTTTCCAGACTCTACCTGGCGCTAATCCGGTCTGCGCGACAGAATGACAGTTTCAGTTGGTGATTTCAATTCGTAGGTAATGCCTCGCCAGGTAATCCGTCTGGAAACGGCGGCTGCCAGTGCATTGTAAAGGTAAAGGACTGAGGCCAACGGCCAGAGGGTGAGATGCGCCAGTGTGGTTCCGCCAGAACGTATGCGCTGGTCCGGAATAACCTGCGAGACGGCCCGCAAACGCAGGTGCGATTTCATCGCCCCCAGCGCGAAAATGATCAGCAACAGAACGAGCGGCGTCGCGAATGAAAGTCCCGCCAGAGCCCGGGCCATAACCAAAGCTGCGCCGCCGAAGAACACCAGCACAAAAAGCAAACTGCCGGTGAGTACTCCCCTCCACAAATGCGTGGCATAGGCGCGAGTGATTTTCAGTTGTCGAGTTGTGAATTCGATAAGCTCAGTGAAGCTGCAATCTTCAAACGACGCGGTCAGGCATTGAGGCACAAACTTGATCGGCAATTCGCCGTCATGAAGGGCCCGAGTCAGCGTAAAGTCATCTGAGACCGTGCCGTGCCAATACTCGACGATCTTGCAATTCTGAAATGTCTCGCGGCGAATCGCGGTTGAACCGCCCCAACAAAAGTTTTTCTCTTTCTGCTCTCCCAGGGCGGAAGCAATCGCCGCATTCCAGACTGATCGCAGATGCGAAGCCATTCCTCCGCGAACGGGCACGAACCAGCGATAGCCGGTTGTCGCGCCAAGCGCAGGATCTTGCAGCGGACTAACCAGAGAACGCAGCCAGAATCGTTGTGGCCGCGCGTCTGTATCGACGAAGACAAAAACGTCACTCTGCGAGTCTGCTTTCGTAACCGCTACGCGCAGGTTATGGACTTTCTGACCGCTGTCCGTCGCTTCCCCGGATACCACAAAACGCATCGTCGGGCCCGATTCACCTTCAAAACGCCGCCGTGCCTCTTCGATAATCGCAAAGGCCGGATCATCTGCGCTATCGCTGACAAAAATGATCTCGAACGCCGGATAGTCCTGCGCAAAGATCGCGCTGACATTTTCTTTCAGACCGTCATCCACTCCACGACAGGGGACACAAACCGTAGCAAAGGGCGTGAAGTCGGGATACTCCGTCGCCAATTCCGCCTGCAGGTAGCGCACAAATCGCACTCCGCCGCGGAGCGAAACCAGGCCCAGCCAGATTGCGATGGTGGCGAAGAAATAGAAAAGAAGAAGGAGTGCCAACGAAAACAATTTAGTCTCCGTTAGCCGGCACGGCCTTGCCGCCAGTTATTCTTACGTCCTTACGTTGGTACACGGCCGCGTTCTTTAGTTTCGTTGTGGCGCGTCTTAGACCGAACGTATGTGTTCTACCGCCGCCCTTCGTGCCTGCCGTGCTCGCCTCGTATTTCCAGTCTTCCTTCGTCAGAAATTGGACGGCTTTGTGCGGCATGAGCTGTATCGTAGTCGCTGTGATCGTGACTTGCAAGACCGACGTATTGATGTCGGCAGAACAAGTTCGATGTAGTCGCCAGACAAAGAATGGTCCTGAAAGAAAATTAGGGTACAATGCGCAGCGACAATTCTCAGTATTGACATACAACAACATGGCATGTCCGTCAGTTGAAGAATTCAAAGAGCTGTTGAGCCGAGAGTCGGTCGAAAAGATCGCCGGAGATTATGTTTTCGGAGGTGATATCTATCTAGCTCAGAGGTTCCCGCGCGCGCTCAATACGCTTCGCAGACACTTGTGCCCGCGTCTCAGACTCGAACAAGAGAATGTAATCATAATTGGAAGCGCAAAGATCGGCTTCAGCCTCGATCCCAATACGTTTCCACGTCGCTTTACGAACAATCGCGATATCGATGTTCTTGTCGTGAGTGAAACGTTGTTCGATATTTACTGGCACACAATGCTTAAGTGGCATTACCCTCGTCGCTTGGAGCATCTGCCGCAATCCGATTGGCATTGGGTTATGGCGCGACGACACGATCTTTATTGGGGCTGGTTTCATCCAGACGAAATAGGCTACGAAGGACTCACATTCCCTGATGTGCTAAAACCGCTGCGAGATCTCAAGACAAAATGGTTTGACTCATTCCAGAGCTTGTCTCTATATGAGGAGTTCTCCGGGAGGGACGTCAACGGAAGACTCTATAGAACATGGGAGCATGCGCTCTTGTATCAGGCTACTGGGCTCCGGCAAATTCAAACACGGATTGCTCAAGGAGAAGCAAAATGAAGTTTGGACCTTCGGCACAATCGATCAGTTGGTTTCGTGATCGGTACCTCGATCGTTCACTGACAATTAAGCCGCCCTATCAAAGACGCCCCGTGTGGGCAATGAAACAGAAATGCTACCTTATTGAATCGATCCTTCTTGGCTTCCCTATACCGGAAATCTACCTCCAGAAAACAACGAGTGCGGAGGGACTCAATAGGTATGCAATCGTCGATGGGCAACAGCGAATACGGGCGATTCTTCAGTTCGTTGGCGTTGACAGTGACCCCCAGGAAGAAGAATTCAATAAATTCGTTCTGGATAAACTTCCCAACTCCTCGCCGTGGAAAAACAAATCCTTTGCTGACCTAACATCTACGGAAAAGTCCAGTTTTTATGGTTATGAACTGGCAGTGAGGCAGTTGCAGACTGACAGCGATGGGGAACTGCGGGATATGCTCGAGCGCTTGAATAAATACCTCACTCCGCCGAAACCTCAAGAGCTACGGAATGCCAGATTCTCAGGACCGTTAGTAAGAATGGTTGAAGCTCTTGCAAATGATGAATATTGGACGGAAAACCGAATTGTTTCGCCGCAGCTTATCAGGCGAATGGGCGACTTCGAATTCATCAGCGAATTGTTAATCGGGGTGTTACACGGCCCGCAAGCAGGAAGTGCCGCGGTCATAGATGAATACTATCTTACCTACGAGGATTACGATGACGAGTTTCCTGAGCAAAGACGAGCAAAGAAATTCTTTGAAGAGACTCTAGAATTAATCAGAAAAGTGTTTCCGGATATCAAAGAGACTCGATGGGGTAATAAAACTGATTTCTACACCTTGTTTGTCGGCGTAGCCACATTACTGAAGTCTCATGATCTTCCCCCAAAGAATTATCCGCGCGTTGCGTCGGCGTTGACCCAGTTCGCTGAGGAAATCAATCTTCGCCTGTCCAACGAACGAGCCAAGGTAAGCGAAAACGCGGTGACTTATGTTCGAGCCGTAGAGAAAGGTGCAAACGATAAAGCAAGACGGGCCGACCGACATCGGGCCCTGCTCAATGTCATAGCGGAATTCTTTTCTGCAAGGATTAGGACTGGAGGCAAGCGTGTACTCGACTTTAGAAATGCTCAGAAATGAGAGCAAAAAGTCGCGTGCTAACTATTTATATTTATTATTCAACGTGGATGCATTCGAGCGCTTGAAGAAACGCAGAGCCAAGAGCATTCACGCAATTGTCACCGATCCGCCATACGCCATTAACGAGTACACCGCTGATTAGCTAAGACACATCTATCTTTCGTTCTGCGGAGCGAAACCAGGCCCAGCCAGATTGCGATGGTGGCGAAGAAATAGAAAAGCAGAAGAAGCAGGGACTGAAACACTCTTACCTTGTTGGAGCCTCGATGCTCGTGGCCGGGAGTTTAGGCTGAGCGACAGCGGCTTGAGCAGGAATCAATTTCTGCGCCAGAAGAATGAACGGCTGCGGATAGATCCCGATGAAGAGGATTCCGACCAGCGCGGCAACCAAAGCGGTTCGCAACGCCGGCGACATTGTTAGCGGCTGCTCTTCAGCCACGCGATCGCCGAGATACATGACCTTAATAAAGCGAATGTAGTAGTAGAAGGAGACGACAATGTTGATGACCGCCCAACCCGCGAGCCAGTAGTACCACGATTTGTGTTCAGCATCTCCGCGCTGTAGCAGTCCCCACAAAAGGAAATACTTGCCGATGAATCCTCCAGTGCCCGGCAATCCGCCGAGTGACAGCATGAAGATCCCCATCATTGCGGCCATGCCCGGCGCTTTCTGTGCCAGCCCGGTCATGTCATCGACGTTGTCGCCGATGATGTCTCGCCGTCGCAGGCTGATGATGACACCGAACGCGCCCATATTCATCAACACGTACACGAGCAGATAAATCACCAGGCCGATGTTGCCATACGTGTTATTGGCGATGACTCCGAGCAGCAAATAACCGGCGTTCGAAATTGAAGAGTAGGCCAGCAGGCGCTTTGAATTCTCCTGCGTGATCGCGGCCCAGTTACCCACGACGATCGTGAGGGCCGCCACAATACCCAGCAGCGGCGCCCAGTCAATCTGCATCGGCGCCAGCGCTACAAAGAAGATGCGCGCATAAAGCGCGAAGCTCGCCGCTTTGGATCCGGTTGAGAGAAACGCGGTCACCGAAGTGGGAGCGCCTTCATAGGCATCCGGCGCCCACATGTGAAACGGCACGGCCGCAATCTTAAAGAACAGACCCGCGGCCAGGGCAATCATTCCCAGCAGCAGCATCGGGCGTACTCCGGCCGGGGCCCCGGCGATCTTTTGTCCAATGTCGCCAAGATTCGTAGAACCGGCCACACCATAAAGCAAAGACATTCCATAGATGAGGATGCCGGACGAAAAAGCACCCAGCAGAAAGTATTTCATGCCGGCTTCGTTCGATCGCTTCTGGCGTTTGGTGAAAGCAACGAGAACATAGAAGGTAACGGCCATCAATTCGAGCGCGATGTAGAGCGAGATCAGGTCATAGCCGCTGCCGAGAAACATCATCCCGACAGTCGCGAACAAGACCAGCGCGTAGTATTCGCCGTGTTGCTCGCGCTCAATGTCCAAATAACGCATCGCGATGGCAATCGCCAGCGCCGCCGCAATCAGGAAGATCGCTTTGAAGACCAGCGCAAAGCCATCGATGCGAACCATGCCGTAGAAACCGTCCAGGGCCGTCACGCTCTGCGACGCAGTCAGACTGAGTTGGCCACCCATACTGACAAACTGAGCCCCGAGCGAAATCATCGCCAGCGCGATTCCGGTAAGCGCGAAGTAGGCAGTCCATTTGCTGAATTTATAAGGGAGAATTACCTCTATCACGAGGACCACGCATGCGACGACCGTGAGGATCAACTCAGGGGCGATCAGTTGCAGATCGTGAACGCTAATCAGGTTAGCAGTTTGAAAAAGAAACGCCATCTGTCTTCTGAACTTTGTACCTGGTTCTTTGTGCTTTGCTCTCTAATTAAACCAGGCCTTCTATCCGACGATTCTCACCCTTGAACAGAGTACAAGCCTCAACGCACTAAGAACTATTTCTGAGCCCGAATCTGCGTCGGTGTGCTGGTTGCCGGCTGTCCTGGTATTGGATAGTTCGGGCGCAGTTGCTTTACCAGCGCATTAACCGGCCTTTCAACATAACGAAGGAAAGGTCCGGGATAGATACCAATCCACAGAGACATGATGACCAAGGGCATCATGTATGCCCATTCGCGCGGGTTCAGGTCCGGCAGCAGCTTGTTCTTTTCGTTTTCGATTTCGCCAAAGAACATTCGCTGGTAAAGCCAAAGCATGTATCCGGCGTTTAAGATAATTCCCAGCCCCGCCCAACCTGCCCAGACTGGATTGGCCTCAAACGCGCCCCGCATCGCCAGAAACTCAGATATGAAAACCGCGAGCATGGGCAGGCCGATTGCGGTCATGGCCATCACCATGAAGACCGCCGCGTACCCTGGCATAACGTGAGACAGTCCGCCGAACTCCGACACCTTCCGCGTGTGCCGGCGCTCGTAGATGATTCCCACCAACAGGAATAGCGCCCCCGAGTAAATTCCATGACTGACCATCTGCATGATCGCGCCGTTAAGCCCGTTGGGATTCAGCGCGAACAGTCCCAGCATTACGATCCCCATGGAAGAAACCGATGAGTAAGCAACCAGCTTCTTGACGTCGCCGTCTTTCTTAACCACAAAGTACATCGCCGCCAGCGCGCCATAGATGATCGAGACGATCGCCAGAAAGACCATCACACTGCGCACGCCAAACTGATGATTCGTGCCGCTGAAAAAGAAGCTCTCATCGCCCGAGGCCTTCGGAAACATCGGCAGGTTGAAACGATAGAAACCGTAAGTTCCGAGCTTGAGCAAGACAGCGGCAAGAATGACTGAACCGGCTGTGGGTGCTTCGACGTGTGCGTCGGGCAACCACGTGTGAAACGGAAACATCGGCACCTTAATCGCGAAGCCCAGGGCAAACGCGAAGAACAAAAGCACCTGTAACGTTCCCATCGGCAGGACTGAGCCGATGGCCTGATTGTAGAGAAGGCTGAAGTTGCCGGTTCCATTGTGCGCCGCCTGCTGCAAAGTATTCGCGACCATGGCACTCGCCTTAGCGTTGCCGGCGAGCAGATCCACAGTCGCCTGCGTCACCTTTGCGGTCAGCGCTGAGTCCTGCGTCAGGAAATACATCTTCAAAACGCCCAACAACATCACGACTGAGCCGACCAAAGTGTAAAGGAAAAACTTGATCGCCGCGTACAGCCGGTTCTCTCCGCCCCAAATTCCGATCAGGAAATACATCGGCACCAGAGAGACTTCAAAGAATAGATAGAACAGGAACAGATCCATCGAACTAAAGACGCCGAGGACGAACGCCTGCAACAACAGCAGCAGAATGTAGTATTCCTTTTCGCGTTTCGCGATGTACTTCCAGGACGACAGCGCCGCCAGTACGCCAAGAAAGGTCGTCAGCACGATCAAGAGCACCGACACACCGTCCGCGCCCATCTGATAGCGAGCGCCAATGGCCGGAATCCACTGATGGTCTTCGAGAAATTGCATCCCGCCGACGCCGCGGTCGTAACCGAACAGCCAGAGCGAGGCCACAAAGTCGAGCACCAGCCAGGCGGTCGCGAATTTCTTGATTAGATCGTTCTGTTCTCTGCGGAACAATCCCAGAATCAGAATCGCGCCGAGCGCCGGCAGCCAGGTAACAATTGAGAGAATGTTATTAGTGAACACGTCAGTCCTCGCGAGTCCCTGGAATATCACTCAAGGAAATTATTCGAACCCAATCCGAAGCAAGCGGAAGAGGCTTCTTCTTAGCAACATCCGGATTGTTCTCCAGAATCAGATTCGTGAAAGCCACGAACACGTCCATCCGCGCCTCAAGAGAAAGCGATTGAAACCAGCGCGCTTTTGCTTCCATGCTCTCGTCACGAATGTCGTGCGATATTGATCCAGTCATACTCATCACGCCATCAAAATAGCTTGAACATATAAAGAGCCGCCGCCACCAAGAGCCCGATGACCATCACCAGCGCATAGTTAGCCGTCAGCCCGGTCTGCGCCGCGCGCACCAGCGGCGACATTAGGCGAACTACGAAGTCGGCTATGGCATTAACCAGACCATCGACAAAGTACTTGTCAGTGCCACCCGTGACGCGACTGGACAGGCGCGTTAGCCAGGCGGATCCGTTTACGCCGCCATCGACAACCTTCGAGTCAAAACTGAATACCCCGCGGGCCAAATCCATCGTGCGGCGGGTGAAAGCCCAGCCGTAGAATTCATCAATCCAATACTTGTTGTAACTGACGCGATACAGAGGGGCCAGGCGCGCTGCCCAAACATCCGGCAAACGTGTGTCCTTTATATAGAAGAGCAGCCCGAGACCAATACCAATGCCAGCTACTATCAGCGAGATAAGAATGAACACCCATTCGGTAGCAGTTTCGCTGCCCAGCTTGCTTTCGACCGTGTGGGCAAGATTGAAACCGGTGTCCTCGTACGGCAGACCGTCTTCTTTGTGCAGCTCGAGCGTGGTAGAGGGTTCGGCTCGAGTAACAGGTGCTTCAGCTCGTTTGGTTTCCGCCCGCGCTTCTCCCGCCTCAGTGCCGAAGGACCTGGTTGATGGATTCCAAATCACCGGATTTAGCCACGTAACGATGTTCAGTTTGCCGCCAACCTCCCTGCCTCCCGTAAAGGCCGTGCTAATTCCCACGAAACCACCGACGGTCGCCAGAATCGCCAGCACCACCAGAGGCACCCACATTGACTTCGGTGATTCGTGCGGCGTATGCGCCCGATGTCCGGACGTCGGGTGGTCTTCATGCGCCTCGTGCCCCGGCGTGTGTTTGTGTGAACCGAACCTTTCTTTTCCCCAGAAGGTCATGGCCACCAGCCGCGTCATATAGAATGCCGTGCACGTTGCTGCGATGGTGCCTACAATCCACAACAGCCAGCCGATGGGAATCTGACTCGTCGAAGCCGTACGCCAGAGGATTTCGTCTTTCGACCAGAATCCGCTGAACGGAATGATGCCGCAGATCGCCAACCAACCAGCCAGGAACGTGAGGTAGGTGTACGGCATGTACTTCCGCAGCCCGCCCATGCGACGCATGTCCTGCTCGTGATGCATCCCGTGAATCACGCTGCCCGCGCCGAGGAACATCAACGCTTTGAAGAACGCATGGGTCAACACGTGAAAAATACCGATCACAAATGCGCCGACGCCGCACGCCAGGAACATGAAACCAAGCTGCGATACGGTTGAGTAGGCCAGGACTTTCTTGATGTCGTTTTGCGTGATGCCGATAGTCGCCGCGAAGATGGCGGTGAATGCGCCGACTACGGCCACGACCAGCATCATCGTCTGCGAGTGCTGAAAGATGACGTTGGTGCGCGTCACCATGTACAACCCGGCCGTGACCATCGTGGCCGCGTGAATCAGCGCCGACACCGGCGTGGGACCGGCCATCGCATCCGGCAGCCAGACATGCAAAGGAAACTGCGCCGACTTTCCGCACGCGCCGATCATCAGGCCGAGGGCAATCCATGACATCAGGCCCCAGTGGCCGAGCGCTTCGATCGGATAGCCGGCCGCCTGCGGCATTACGCTGGTGAATTGCGCGGTGCCAAAGGTGGCGATAATGGCAAACACCGCGAGCATGAAACCAAAGTCGCCGATACGATTCGTAATGAAAGCCTTGCGCGAGGCATTCGCCGCTTCTGCGCGGTTGAAGTAATAGCCGATCAGGAGATAAGAGCAGAGCCCCACACCTTCCCACCCGACGAACATCATCACAAAGTTTGAGCCCATCACCAGCGCCAGCATCGAAAACATGAAGAGGCCCATGTAGGCGAAGAAGCGATAGAAGCCCGGGTCGTCATGCATATAGCCGGTGGCGAAAACGAAAATGCACAGGCCCACGCCGTTAACGATCAGCATAAAGACGGCTGACAGCGGATCGAGTTGATAGCTCCATTCGATGTTCAGCAGCGCTGCGCGCGGAGCCGATACGGTCACCGGCTGGTTCGCTATTGAAATCGTCGTAGCTTCCCCCGGCCAGGCCTGGCCCAGGGTTTGGCGCACTGCGCCTCCGGAAATCCACGTAAAAGCTGTCTGCTTGCTGACGTACGGATTAGGCCAGAGCGCGTTACCGCCAAAGCCATACGAATAGATCGCTGCGACGCTAATCAAAAACGACAGCGCCACCGAGCCGACGGCGATTCCGCCAATCAACTTTTCGGGAAAGCGAAACCACCGGCCGAAGATGCCGTTGATGGCGGCGCCGACGAGCGGAAGCAATGGAACTAGCCAGATGTATCGATACATCAGTTTCGAGTTTCGAGTTCAGAGTTTCGAGTTCGCCATTGGAGCGGATTCAACTGTTCGGGAATCTTAATGACTCGAAACCCGAAACTCTAAACTCGAAACTTGTCCTTACCATTTCATCAAATCAATCTCATCAATCCAGATCGTTTCGCGATTGCGATAGAGCGCGATCACGATGCCGAGTCCGATGGCCGCTTCAGCCGCGGCGACGACAATAATAAAGACCGTGAACACCTGACCGGCGAGCGGATTCCCGCCGCCGATGTCCTGCCAGTAACGCGAGAAGGCTATGAAGTTCAGGTTCGCCGCGTTCAGGATCAATTCGATCGACATGAAAATGACCAGCAGGTTGCGGCGTGTCAGGACACCCGCGACCCCTATGATGAAAAGTATCGCGGCGATGACCAGGAACTTCGACAGATCGGGATGCTTGACGCCTTCAACCGCAGTCGAAAAACGGCCGCCGGAAGTCTCCTGGAGCATAAGAAACAATGTCGATAGCTGAGTCATCGTGTTGTTCAGCCGCGTAGCGGCGAAATGTTTATAGACCTCGCATTAGAAAGTCCGTTGAACTCCTTTAGGAGCGAGATGTTTTCTGTCACCCATAAATGGGCTTGACGATTCTATGGGCCAACAGGGCTATAAACATTTCGTGCCTAACGGCACTCAGTCGTTTGTCCCAATCTCCGCAGGCGGAGCACGTGCCAGCATTTCTGGATCGACATCGTCAACCGCGGCTTCCTGCTTCAAGGTTCGCGCCAACATCACAGAGCCGATGATGGCAACCAATAGGAGCAAGCTGGCAATTTCGAAGGGAAGCGAAGCGTAGGTATACAAACCGGTCCCAACGCGCTCAGTTTCTTTGGTAACGCGACTCACGCCGGTCGCGCCGGTTTGCAGGCTCTGCTCCCGCGCGTCCTGTGCACCTGCGGCCTGTTGAAGCTGCGCCTTGTCTCTTTCTTTCAGCCCCATATACCCATTAGGTATCGCATAGATAACCAGGACCCCGGCCAGCAAGGCGAGAAACACCAGGGAAGCAATAACCTGCGGCGGGCGATTGAAGATCGCGGAGCGCCCCTCTTCTTCAGCGCCCACGTTGACCAGCATGATGACGAATAGAAAGAGCACCATCACACCGCCGACGTAAACCAGAATTTGCACACCGGCGATGAACTCAGCGCCCAGCAGAACGAAAAGAGCCGCCACCGAGACCAGCGATGAGATCAGAAACAGCGCGCAGTGCACCGCGTTGCGTGCCATGACGGTCAACAGCCCCGCGAGAATCGCAGCGATTGAGAAGAACCAGAAGAAAACTGTTTCCCAGCCAGATAAGATCATTGCCGATTTCCAATTGCCGATTGCCGATTTGAAACCATTTTCGTTCTTGCTTGCCGTCTTTCGCGCCGGATAAGCGCATTTGATGCAGTGATCCGCGACTGCGCCATTATCCTCGCGAGTTCATAAGCTTCATCCAGGAGTGAGACAACTTGCTTTGGTTTGAGAAGCTCTCCTTTGATTATTAGTTCCATCCAAAATGCGCTCTCATCCGCTTCCTCTTCGACCACTCCCAACTTTGCGACGAACTCTGCTCTTGATCTTCCACGACACGCAGCTCGATAGTTCGAACCGACTGAAGTACGGGAGCGCACCAACTGCCCGCCTATCGCTCTACCCGCAACGGTATTCGGCAAGGCAGCAACAAGCTTTAGTACTCGCAGCGCAAACTGCTTCGTGCGCTTCTTCAGGTCATCAGCGTTCATGGCATTGGGAGAACAACCACGTCCGTCTTCGTAAAGCCAATCGGCAATTGGCAATTGGCAATCGGAAATTCTCTATCGTTCGTACTTGACCGTTTCCCTTCCCTGCTCGAGCATCTCGCGGTTCCAGACAAAGCCGGCGCGGGAATACGTGGCCAGCTCAAAGTCCTGCGTCAACTCGAGGCAATAAGTTGGGCATGCTTCCTGACAGAGAGCGCAGAACATGCAGCGCGACGTGTCGAAGATGAACGCGTCAAGAACTTTTTTGCGGCGAGGCTTGCCGGCGACCACGACCTCTACGTCCATGGGAATAACGTCGATGCAGTCTTCGGGGCAGGCCAGCGCGCAAAGGTTGCAGGCGATACAGAGCGTGTCGTGCGTTTCCGGATCCATGTTCAGCCGCGGCGCGCCATGGAAGCGGGGCGCAACATCGGGGCGGACCGAAGGATATTGCTCCGTATAGATGCCCTTGCCGGCGACCGAGTCTCTGTCGGTCAGCGCACCCAGGTTGAACTTCAGCGTCAGGCCGAGTCCTTTTAATAGATCGACCATGAAAAAGCGCTTTAGCTTCTGCGCGAACGTCGCCTTGGGAAGAAGTACTAATGGCATAACGGAATCTTAGGTTTCAAACTTCTTATTTGCAATTTGGCAATCGATGTCCGACAAACTTCAGTTTGTCGTTTGACTCCCTCTCCCTTTGGGAGAGGGTTGGGGAGAGGGCTTGAGCTATCGCACCGCCTCAGCTACGCCCCTCTTCCCCTGCCCTTCTCCCAGCGGGAGAAGGGAGATATCAATAAGGCAACTGCTACTCGCTTACCACTGGCGCTACGGCCGGCTTCCCTTTCGGTAAATCCACCAGGCGGATATTCCGCCGTTGCTTCTTCAAATTGAAATCGCGAGAGCGCCAATTGATCAGCGAGAGGAATCCCGCCGTTAGCATTAGATTCAGAACACCGAACGCGATCGCGATGCCTTTGCCGGTTGGCGTCAGGATCAATCCGTTGGCCATCGACTTGATCGTATGGACCCCGCTACCGTTCAGACCCTGCAGCGTGACAATGGCGATCGCGGAAATGACGATGTTTATTAGCGCCGCTGGCAACAACCACTTCCAGCCCAGATCCATCAACTGATCATAGCGAAAGCGCGGCAGCGTCCAGCGCAACCAGAAGTAGAGATAAAGAAGCAGCCCGGCTTTCGCGAGAAAGACGATCAAGCTGACGACGACATACGCGTTGTGATGACCCTTTGCTTCCGTGAACCGATAGACATACGGAAAGTACCAGCCGCCCAGATACAGCGTGGTCGCGACCGCGGTCACCACCACCATCGCCGCATACTCGGCCATAAAAAAGAGCGACCAACGGAAACCCGAGTATTCGGTATGAAAACCGGCGACCAATTCGGATTCGGCTTCAGGCAAATCGAACGGGGCGCGATTGTTTTCCGCAATCCCGCTAATCAGAAAGATCACGAAGCCAATTGGCTGGTAGAGCAGAAACCAGATCGTGTCGGATTGCTGCGCCACCACGATGCCGGAAAGCGAAAGCGTGCGCGCGAACATCAGCGCGCCGATAATTGCCAGGCCCATCGAAACTTCGTACGAGACCATCTGGGCGCTCGAGCGCAACGCGCCCAGCAAAGCGTATTTCGAATTTGATGACCATCCCGCCAGAATCAACGCCAGTACCCCAACGCTGGAAACGGCGAGCACAAACAGAACCCCGATATTCACGTCCGTGATCACGGCCCAGTCCGGTCCAAACGGAACCACCGCCATCACGATAAAAGCAGCGACCACGGCAATATAAGGCGCGATGAAAAAGATCCAGCGGTCCGCATTCTCGGGAATAAAATCTTCCTTCACCAGCAGTTTCAGACCGTCCGCGATTGGTTGCAGCAGGCCCCACGGTCCGACGCGCATCGGCCCGAGCCGCGCCTGCATGAACGCCGAGATCTTTCTCTCCAGATAAGTCGCATAAGCAACCCAGAGCGCCGTGATCGTCACGACCGCTCCTACCTGGATGAACGGCCAGACGACATAGTTCACCGTCTGCTCGCTGAAGAATTTCAGCAGCAAGGTGTCGACGAAGTTGAGTGGTGCTAGTAATCCCATCACGCGTTTCGGGCAAGCCACAGATGAACACGGACAGACACAGATTTTTAATTCTTATCAGCGAAAATCTGTGTTCATCTGCGGCTCACAACTCATCTATCAATCTCTCCCAGCACAATATCCAGCGTCCCAATAATCGCCACGACGTCCGCGACCAGATGACCGATACTCATTTGTTTCAGCGCCTGCAAGTTGATAAAGCACGGCGGACGAACGCGTACGCGCCAGGGCTGTTGCGTTCCGTCGGAAACCAGATAGCAACCAATCTCGCCTTTCGGCCCTTCGATCGAATGATAGTAATCGCCGACTGGTGGCTTGATCAGCTTCGGCACTTTCGCGTTCACGGGCCCATCAGGCAGGTTGTCGATCGCCTGTTGGACAATGCGTCGTGATTGCCGCATTTCTTCCATGCGCACCAGGTAGCGATCGTAGGTGTCGCCGTTCTCTCCCAGCGGCACGTCAAAATCCATTTCACCGTAGGCCGCGTAGGGCCGCGATTTGCGAATGTCCCAGGCCACGCCCGAACCACGCAGCGACGGGCCCGACAATCCGATCGCCACCGCTTTTTCACCTGTGATCACACCGATGCCGACGGTACGGCTTAACCAGATGCGATTCTCGGACAAGACGGTTTCGTATTCATCCAGTCGCTTCGGAAAGTTATTGATAAAGCGGCGCACGTCCGCTGCAAAATCGTCGTAAGCGTCGTTGGGCATTCCCCCGATGCGCCACGCGTGACAGGTGAGCCGCGCGCCAAACTGTCGCTCAAAAATCTTCAGAATCTCTTCGCGCTCGCGAAAGGCCCAGAGCAGAATCGTCACCGCGCCAATGTCCAGCGCATGCGTGCCCAGCCAAAGCAGATGCGACGCAATGCGATTCAACTCAGTCAGAATAGTCCGAAGGTAATGGGCCCGCCGGGGAACGTCGAGCCCCATCATCTGCTCGACCGTCTCAACCCAAACCAGGCCATTCGACACCGCCGCGATGTAGTCCAGACGATCCCAGTACGGAGCGATCATGTTGTACATGCGGTTCTCGGCAATCTTCTCCATGCCCCGATGCAGATAGCCGACATCACAATCCAGATCGATTACAGTTTCGCCGTCGAGCTTCAGGATGACCCGCAGGACTCCGTGCGTAGAAGGGTGCTGCGGCCCCATGTTCAGAGTCATCTGAGGGCTGTCGAGCAGCGTCTCTTGAGTTGTCGCTATTTCTACTTGATGCATAAAGGATCGTCAGTAGTTAGCAGCCGCGGGCCTTGTCTCATCACTCATCACTCATCACTCATCACTTACTGGTTTCCTCCGGAACGTAACAACCGGTCACGCTCCACGGTTCGATTACGAGACCAATTTCTTTCACTTCCCCCTTTTCTTTCCGATCGCGCAGTTTCAAGAGTAGAGACTGCGCGGCGCTCGCCTTATTCCAAACATTGCGCGGCGTGTGTGTTTCTGTCAAAGCAAAGCCGGCGGTCTTCGCCGCCTCCGGCGAGTCGAAAACTTTTGCTTCGTAATGAGCGGCGATTTCCTTAGGCGTCATCTTCCTCGTTTGGAGTTCCGCCTTTAGGCGGGAATTCTCGTGGAGAACCGCCTAAAGGCGGAACTCCTAACTCACTTGTCCTTGGGCATCACTTCTTTGCCACTGCGGAAAAGCTCGCGCACTTCGCGCTCCTGCGGCACCGACAGAATCTCCAGTCCGTACGCGCGTCGTTGCTCCAATTGTTCCTTCTGCACGTCGGTAAATTCGGGCAGATGATTTTCCGTCCATCTGTTCTCGACAAACTCCAGCGGATAGTCCTTTCGCAACGGATGCCCGTCCCAATCAGGCGGCAAGAGTATTCGCCGCAAGTCAGGATGGTGGCGAAACTTCACCCCAAAGAGATCGAAGACTTCGCGCTCAGGCCAATTCGCCGAAGGCCACACGCCGGTCACGCTATCGACGCCCTCACCATTAACGGCAACCTTCAAACGCACGCGTTCATTCGCCGAGATCGAATAAAGATTGTAGATGACTTCGAACGGAGCTTCTCTGTGATCTGGATAATGAACGCAGGTCAGGTCGGAAAGATAGTTGAACGGAGTGCCGGTATCGCGCTTCAAAAAGTCACAAACTTCGACGATGCGCGCAGACTCAATGCGAATAGAAAGCTGGCCCAGAAACTCTGCCGCCTCGATCACTGCACCGTCGAATTTATCGCGCAACTTCTTAACGAGCGGGTTACCCGCAGCGTCGACGGGCTTGGGACCTTCCTCTTTCTTCTTGACGGGGGCCTTGGGCGCGCCGGGCGCCGTCGTCTTCTGCGCCTCTTCTTTGGCCGCGACTACGCGCGCTTTCGCTGCTTCAACTTGTGCGTCCTTTTCAGCGTCGGCGGTGAGGGACGAAGGGTTTGCAGCGCCCGCTTCATCCGGCGCGCGCTTTTCTGATGGTGTGTCCAATTGTGAGCCCTGTTCGGGCGGTTTACCTTCCTGTGCCATAACTCTCAGTTAATACACACTCTGAGTTAGGACGCTCTGGCTTGGGCCACGGGCGCGCGAGACCTATTAAACGCCACGCTCACGTGTTAATGCTAATTTGTAACAGGTCGGACAAACTGACTTGTAGCATGCGATTTACGCCGTTGTCAATTCACTTATTATTGGCGGTTTGAGGTTATGAACCGGCAAACTATCGCAGACTGCAGAAGTGCCTTTGCGGCCGACCAGTGGCTTGACGCCGCGCAGTTGCGACCCGTATCATTGCATGTTTGATCGAGGCAACTAAATGACAACTGTATAGGTGAGAAAGAAAATGAAACCGGGAATTCACCCTGACTATAAAGAAATAACCGTGACCTGCGCCTGCGGCGAGAGCTTCAAGACGCGCTCGACGCGTAAGGGCGATCTCCATATTGAGATTTGTTCTGCCTGTCATCCGTTTTTTACGGGCAAGCAGAAGCTGATTGACACGGCCGGCCGCGTGGATCGCTTCAACCGGCGTTATGGTAAGAAGGAAGCCCCGGAGGCGACTCCGGCGCAGTAAGGTTTCGCGGGAGATCGAGCGTGATGCTGAAACATTAGCCACAAACAAAGTAGTAGATGCCGGCGCTGTTCGACGCTGGCCGCCGTTGATGTGTACCGGCAGCCAGCAGCAAATCGCCGGCATTCTTGTAAGCAGGGATTTTGGCTGCGATAGGTCCTATCAGACCTATGAGGTAAGTAAGAGACCATGAGCACTAACGAAAGAGACTTGATAGTTGGCGGCCAGGCAGTCATCGAAGGCGTGATGATGCGCACGCCCAACGCCTACGCGATCGCGGTGCGCAAAGCCGACGGCACTATCGTCAACACAGCGGCGGCGCTGCCGAAATGGAGCGTCAAGTATCCGATCCTGAAGTTGCCCGTGCTGCGCGGTGGCGCGGTGTTGCTACAGTCGATGGGTTTGGGAATCAAAGCGCTGAATTATTCAGCGAATGAAGCGTTCGCTGAAGTGGAAGAGGCGCAAGCCGCCGAGATGGAAGTCGCTTTGACACCCGCGGTAGTCGAAGGCGAAGGCGACTTTGCCGGACTGACCGGCGGCGTGCCGGGTTTGTTTCCGCTGCCGACGAAAAAACGCTCGAAGGATGAATTGAAAAGAGGCGGCACGGCGGCCGCAGCCGGCTCGATTGTCTTCGCTTTGATTTTCAATGTGGTGCTTTTCGTCGCTGCGCCCCTGCTGTTGACTAACGCACTGTTCATCGCGGCCGGTTGGGCGCCGGCGGCAGTTACCGGGTCGGTGAGCACCGGAAGTGGCACGGGCGTCTCGCCCGTGAATCAGGCGCAGGATGCGCCTGCCACCGGAGAGCCGTGGTACACACGCACATGGAACTCAGTCCGCGGTTATCTTCATCCGGTTCGGCCGACGGTCGGTTTCAATTTGATCGATGGTGTGATTCGCATGTCGTTTTTCCTGATCATGATTTTCAGTTTTTCATTGCTGAAGGACATTCGCCGTGTATTCGAATATCACGGCGCGGAACACAAGACTGTATACACCTGGGAAAAGGGTTTGGCATTGACCGTTGACAATGCCCGCCCGCAGCCACGGCAGCATCCGCGCTGCGGCACTAGCTTCCTGATGGTCGTGATGCTGGTCTCGATCCTTCTGTTCTCGATCATTAAGTTCGACTCACTACTATTCAATTTTCTGGTGCGCATCGCTTTGATTCCAGTGGTCGCGGGAATCTCGTACGAGATCATCCGCCTTTCGGCAAGAAAAGAAAGCGGCGCCTTTTTTAAGATGATCACCCGACCCGGCGTCTGGCTGCAGAACATTACGACCAAAGAGCCGGATGATTCACAACTCGAAGTCGCAATCGAAGCATTGAAGGAAAGTTTGAAGTTGGAGCCAAAGCCAAACGAACCGGAGTTGGCGCCGTTATCTTGAAGTTAGACCTATAGGACGCTATAGGGCCTATTGGACATATTGATCATGCTCGACAAACTTGCACAAATTGAAGCCCGCTATGAAGAGCTGACCAACGAACTCTCTTCAACAGAGTTATTGTCAGACCCGTCGGCGTATGGCAAAGCTGCGAAGCAACATCGCAGCCTGGGGGAGATTGTCGAAAAATACCGGGCCTGGAAGACGCTTAAGGAAGAACTCACCGGCGCCCAGCAGTTAACAGAAAACACCGAAGACGAAGAGATGCGCGAACTTGCCCGAGTCGAGATCGAAGCTTTGCAGGCGCAACTGCTGCAAAACGAAACCGACCTCAAGCTGCTGCTGATCCCGCGCGATCCTAACGACGAAAAGAACGTCATTCTGGAAATCCGCGCCGGCACCGGCGGTGACGAAGCATCGCTATTTGCCGCTGACATTCTGCGCATGTATGCGCGCTATGCCGAGCGGCAGCGTTGGCGCTTTGAAGTTCTCTACGCTTCGGAGTCGGGCATTGGCGGTTTAAAGGAAGCAGTTGCCCTGATCGAAGGGGACAAGGTCTATTCAAAGCTCAAGCACGAATCCGGAGTGCACCGCGTACAGCGCGTGCCGCAGACCGAAGCCAGCGGGCGAATTCACACTTCGGCAATTACCGTCGCGGTCCTTCCCGAAGCAGAGGAAGTCGACGTGAAGATCGATCCCAAGGATCTGCGTATCGATACCTTCTGTTCTTCGGGTCCCGGGGGACAGTCGGTGAACACGACATACTCAGCGGTGCGCATCACACACCTGCCCACCAACGTAGTCGTGTCGATGCAGGATGAAAAATCCCAGATTAAGAACCGCGAGAAAGCCATGCGCGTCCTGCGCGCGCGCCTGCAGGAACTTGAAGAGCAGAAACAGCACGAGGCCGTCGCCAGCGAGCGTCGTTCGATGGTTGGCAGCGGCGATCGTTCGGAAAAGATCCGCACCTACAACTTCAAAGAAAACCGCGTCACCGATCACCGTATCGGTCTCACGATTCATCAGCTCAATCTGGTAATGGACGGCGCACTCGATCAGATTATCGAGGGACTGACCACTTACTATCAGGCCGAGAAACTGAAAGAAGATGCCATCGCCGCTTAGGAAGACTTCCAGGAACCTTGCCAATAAACCACATAGTCTAACGCCGGGAGCGCGGACGTCCCGTCCGCACTGAGCGCGAAGCGCGAAAATAGATCACCGGATAACCATGTCATAGCGGCGCTCGCGCCTGTGGCACGGAGCGGACGGGACGTCCGCGCTCCCAGCGGTGAATAGCCCCCACCGCTCAGATCACATTCCCCGCTCAGTCTTCCCTTCCCTTTTTCTCTTTTTCCTTTTACCTTTTTCCTCCATGCCAATTGTCGCCGTCATCCCTCGTCCACACGCGCCTGTCGAACTGCGCGAAGTTCCGGAGCCTCAACTCGAAAGGAACTCGGCGCTACTTGATATCGAAGTATCGGAGGTGTGTGGTACCGACGTTTATCTGCAACAGGGACGCTTGCAAGGTGTGCCCTATCCGCTGGTTCCCGGTCATGTTTCCGTCGGTCGCCTGGGTAAGATTCGCGGGACGATGCTGGATGTTGAGGGCCGCGCGTTTCGCGAAGGCGATCGTGTCACGTTTCTCGATGTGCATGGAACCTGCAACGCCTGCTGGTACTGTCTGGTCGCCAAAGCCACTACGCGCTGTCCGAACCGGCGGGTCTATGGCATCACGTACGGACTCGACGATGGACTGTGCGGCGGATGGGCCGAGCAGGTTTATCTAAAGCCAGGCACGCGTTGCATCAGGCTTGAGGCCGAGCCGGAAACTTTTATGGCGGGCGGATGCGCCTTGCCAACGGCGCTGCACGCTGTCGAACGAGCAGAGATCGCGATTGGCGATACGGTGCTGGTGTTGGGCTCAGGCCCGGTAGGAATCAACGCAATCATTCTGTCGTTGATGCGCGGCGCGCTGCGGGTGCTCTGCATCGGAGCGCCAATGAATCGTCTGGCGGTAGCGGCGCAGATCGGCGCATCTGCCGTGCTCAATTTCGAAGAGCACGATGAAGCCGAAAGACTGGAATGGGTTTTGGAACGAACCAGCGGCCGCGGCGCCGACGTGACGATCGAAGCCACCGGCGCTCCGGCGGCGGTAGTACAGGCAATGCGCTTTGCGCGCGACGCCGGCCGGGTCGTAGTCGTCGGTCAATACACGGATCACGGCCCGCTCTCAACCGAAGCTGCATTCAACCCGCATCTCGATTTGAATAAGAAACATTTGGATGTACGCGGTTGTTGGGGATCAGACTTTTCGCATTTCTACCGCGGCGCCCAGATCACCTCCGATCCAGTTCGCGCCGCACCGTGGATTTCGCTAAAGACAGAACTCTCTCGCTACGCTCTCGCCGATGCGAATCAGGCGCTGGCGGATGTGGCTGAGGGTCGCGTGCTAAAGGCGCTGATCGATCCGCGATAACAAGTAACGTTCGCCTCTGGTGTTAGGTTCTAAGGAATTTGAATCGTCGTGTGTGGTGCTCGGCAAGACCGAGCCTTGCCCGCTGATTGCTCGGACGTGTAATCTACGACATGCTGGAGAATGGTCGTGTCCGCGATGTGGAAGAACAACAAGAAAGAGATCCTTAACACCTTGAGCGCGAACGAAGTGAAGATCAAAAGCTTCGGCGTTCGAAGTTTGAGTCTCTTTGGCTCACACGCTCGTGGCGACGAAACGCCGCAGAGCGATCTCGATTTTGTGGTCGAATTGGAACGGAAGTCGTTCGACGCTTACATGGATCTCAAGCTCTTTCTCGAAGATCTTTTTGGCAGGCCGGTTGATCTCGTGTTGTTCGATGGTATAAAGGCGAGGCTGCGCGATGCGATTCTGCGGGAGGCGATCCATGCCCCGGGACTTTGAGGTCTATCTCGAAGACCTACGTCGGCCCATTGGCAGGATGTCCCGCAGCCCGGCAATCTTTCGCCATTCGAATCAGGTGTTTAGAGTACCGACTTTAGTCGGGTTGTTTCACAGTCGTAAGAGCCCGACTGAAGTCGGTACTCTGAACGCCTGATTCCCAAATTGAGACGACCCGCGGAAAACTCGAGTTCGTCTTGCGAATATCCTGACTGACAATGAAGATCACTGTAGTTGTCCCGGTGCGCAACGAAGAGACCTCAATTCGTCTTCTGCTGCGGGGCCTGCTACAACAAACGCTGCCACCTGATGAAATCGTGATTGTGGACGGTGGCTCGAGCGATGCGACGGCGCACATTGTTGAGGAGTATGCGCAGAAACACTCTCACTTACATCTGATTCGTGAGGCAAATGCTCTACCAGGAAAGGGCCGGAATGTCGGCGCAGGTGCTGCCGCGAATGATTGGCTCGCATTTACCGATGCCGGGGTGTCTCCGGCGAATGATTGGCTCGCTCAACTAGCTGAATCCGCTCGGCTCAATCCAGAAACTGACGTCGTATATGGAGCCTGGGAGCCGGTGACCGACAGCTTCTTCAAGGAATGCGCCGCGATTGGATATGCAAACCCGCCAACGGAACAGGTCAACGACCGATTCGTTCAATCGCGCGCCGTATTCTCTTCACTGATGCGTCGCTCTGTTTGGCTCGCGGTAAATGGTTTTTCAGAAGAGTTGAGATCGGCTGAAGATCTCTTATTCATGAACCGCATTGACGCGGCGGGATTTCACGTCTCGTATGCGCCGGGCGCATTAGTCCGTTGGAACCTGCAACCGACTCTGTGGCGCACGTTTCGCCGCTTTATAACTTATTCCCGACATAACATGCTCGCAGGCTTGTGGAAAGAGTGGCAGGCGTCGGTCCTTGTGCGCTATGCAGTGCTGATAGTTTGCGCCGTGATTCTGTTTGGACTGACGCGGTGGTGGCCGATTATCACTGCAGCCTTGTTCCTGATAATGTTCACCGCCCGCGCAGTCGTTGCGTTGTGGAGAAATCGCAGTCGTTATGCAGCCGGCCTTGTTCGCAACGTCATGCGCTTAACGGTTTTGGTTCCACTGCTGGCGACGATAGACGCAGCTACTATTCTGGGCGTCATCGCCTGGCTGGTGATGGATAGACTGGGACTTAACAAAGCGAATTGATGTTTTGAGTATGACTTCAGTTGGATTTTTCTCGATGCAAAAGCCCGACTAAAGTCGGTACTCCGAAACGCCGCTGTCTTACGCGACGCGACGCGCGAGATAGTAAGTCCAGGGAAAGTTGGTATCGCCGGCGGCCGGATTTCCTTCCATGTCAAAGGCCTCAACCTCACCAAACCCCGCTTCTTCTAACTGTTTCACTTGCTCGGCTAGGCTGATGTAATAGGCGAGAAGAGAGAATCCGTGAGCAGTATCATTGATAATTGCGTAGTTATCTGTGCGGACCTCGTGTTTCTTCATGCGGTAGTGTTTGGGGAGGTGGAGGAAAGTATAGAGACAGGATTTGAGATGATTCAGATCAAATCTGCCTTCCTGCCAGGGAAACTTATCGAAGTACTTGTAATCGCGATTATGGGTTGAGAACATGAACAGACCGTTTGGTTTCAGCACTCGGCAGATCTCTTCGAGGGCCTTCATTCGGTCTTCATGAACCATGTAGTCTATCGCATTGAAAGAAAACTGGACGAAGTCAAAGCTCTGATCATCAAATACACTTAAGTCTCTCGCATCGCAACAGAGAATTTTCGCCGCCGGATACTTCTTTTGCGCGAGTTCGGCGAAACTGGGCGTGTAGTCAATCCCGGTATAGTCGCGGCTTATTTCAAGTAAGAGCCTGGTGGTGCGACCCGCGCCAACACCGATGTCCAGGAGTCTCTTGTCCCTGATGACGGGAGTTATTTTCTCGAGAATGACTGCTTCAGGCTTGAGAGTGAAATCTAGATCATCGTACCAATCAACAACCTCCTCGGTCGCATAGGCCGCCTTATTAATATCATCGACTATTTCTTTGTGACTCATTTGGTCTGGGTCAAGGCGTTTGGGCTGCACCTGATTGACCACTTGCCTGATCGGGCAGCACGGACAAGGCTTCTCTCAAAAACATCCTGAGATCTTGGTCGCGCCGAGGACGAATCAGTAGTAGGTGATGGTTCGATAGCTTATCTCAGACTCTGTGCGTGAACTCCCGTGGCTGATTATTTCCCGAACAGTCTTACTTCGAGGTCTGTCAGTTTTGCGGTTTCAAGGCGATATGCTTTCACGGGGCCGGTCACCTTGTAGCGGTTACTCGCCTGCGCATGTGCCGGAATGGCGAAGACAATAAGAAGACCCGTCAGAATCAAAAGTTTTTTCATACACGCCTCCAATCCGAACTTCTTGGCGATGCTTGGTGGTCCCGTCGCATCCTTCGTCTCTAATGCTCGCTATCACTCGATTCTGTTCACGGCGCGGCGGCAATCACGTTCCCAATGTTTTTCTCACGCAGCATTCGATTGAAGTTGCCCAGGTCAGCGCCCACCACGTCGTCGAGTCGCTTGCGCAGCGATGACAACTGCGCTTTGAACATTGCATGCACTTCCTGCTGCTGTGTGTTGGGCGGAAAGTCGCCGTTGCTGACACCGCCGGCAAGGTAATTGATCTTGCTGATCAGTTTCGGCGGAAAGCGCACGGTGTCCTGCCCCTGTCCAGTGAACTTTCGCTGGATCAGATTGTCTTCGATGTCGATCAACTTCTTGTCCAGATCATCCGCCGCCGATCTCACGTCGGCATTGCCGCGAAGCACGCCTTTCAGATTTTCGAGCTGGCCGCGGATGGACTCGATCTGGTTAACCATGTCTGCGACTGATTCCAGATCCTTGCGCAGATCAAACAACATCGCGGCCTGCTTTTGAATGTCAGCGTCGTTGCCGCCTGCCTTCGGATCCTTGAGAACGGTGAGCGGTTGACTGAACTCCTGGCCATCGATGGTCAACTTCACGGTGTAAGTCCCCGGCGGAGCTAATAAAGTCATACGACCTCCCTCAGGCAACGGCCGCCAACCTTCCGCGTTGAGTCTAATCTCAGGCGCGTAGGCCGGGCTGGTGCGCAACCGAACTTCTTTCGAAGGCTCAGTGCGCAGGTCCCACCACACGCGATTTAGCCCCGCGTTGCGCGTACCGCGAATCGCCCGCACTGTCTTGCCTTCAGCATCGACAATCTTTATTGATGGCTCGGCTTTAGGTGCAGACTTTGCATAGTAATTGATCGAAGCTCCGTATGGAGGATTTTGTCCCGCCGTCTGATCATCGGAAGAAGAGTACGGCACCGTTATGCCGCGAAAGCGATAGGCCGCGCGTGGCGTGAATAACTGGGCCGACGAGTTCATCACTTCACTAGTCATCTGCTGGAGTGGCGTAATGTCATCCAGGATCCAGAACCCTCGCCCGTACGTGGCAATAACCAGATCATGAAAGTTTTCCTGAATGGCGATCCAATAAACCGGCGCGTGCGGCAGATTGTTTTGCAGTGGCTGCCAGTTGGCGCCGTCGTCGTAAGAAACAAAGAGTCCGCCTTCCGTGCCGACATATAACAAGCCCGGTCGGACGGGATCTTCGCGCACGCAGTGCGCATAGCTCAGCATCGTGTGCGGAATGCCGTTGGTGATCGCTTTCCAGGTTTTCCCATAGTCAGTCGTTTTGTAAATAAACGGATCGCGATTGTTCACCTGATGACCGTCGACCGTGATGTATGCAGTGCCCGCGTCGTAGCGTGATGGTTCGATGTTGCTAACCGTTCCCCACGAGAGCATGTTGGGAATATTCTTCGTAACGTTTGTCCAGTTCTTGCCGCCGTCGCGGGTGATTTGCACGATGCCATCATTCGAACCGGCCCAGATAACTCCTGCTTCCTTAGGTGATTCCGCAATCGCGAATACAACCGGCGCATACTCGACGCCAATGTTGTCGCCGGTTAGTCCGCCGGAGAATCCCTGCCTGGTCTTGTCGTTTGAAGTCAGATCCGGACTAATCACCTGCCAGCTATTACCGCCGTCGGTTGTCTGGTGAACAAACTGGCTGCCGACATATATCTTGTTGTGATCGTGCGGCGAGATGGTCAGCGGCGCCGTCCAGACAAAGCGATACTTGAGATCGGCCGCGGTCGATCCGTTCACCTGGTCGGGCCACACTTCCACATTGCGCGCCTGGCCAGTGCGTAGATCGAATCGCTCGACAATACCGCCAATACTGCCCGAGCCCGAAGCGCTCGACCAGATGATGTTGTTGTCGACTGGATCAGGAGTGGCCCAGCCGCTTTCGCCCCCGGCAACTCCAATCCAAGCGCTGCGCGGAATGCCGCCGCCACCACCGCCGCCACCACCACCGCCGCCCGTCCGGCTCGGTCCGCGATACGACGGTCCGTCTTGTTTGTTGCCATAGACGTAGTAAGGAATCTGATTGTCGAGAGTGACGTGGTAAATCTGGGCAATCGGCAGTTGCACTCTCTGCCAACTACGGCCACGCGTTACCGATATACTGACACCGCTATCGTTGGCAATGGCCATGCGATTCGGCTCAGTTGGATCGATCCAGATGTCGTGATTGTCGCCGCCGGGGCTGCTGCCAAAACCCGCGCCCGTGCGCGTAGTCTCGCCGCCATCATATGAAACGTTATAGGCCGCAGTCAGAAAGTACGTTTCGTTTTCATTGTCCGGGGAGACCTCGACGCGAAAGTAGTAATGCGGGCGGCCGCCGAGGCTGCGATCATAACTGACCAGTCGCCAATTCTCTCCGCCATCGTCCGAACGCCAGAGCTTGCCGCGGTCGGTTTCCTGTCCTTTGTAGGGCACGCCGTCCCCGGTTTCAATCAGCGCGTAAACGCGATTGGAATTACTGCGCGCGATCGCCAAACCGAATTTTCCGGTAGTGCGGGTGGGCAAGCCATGACCTGTTAGCTTCTTCCAGGTAGCGCCTTCATCGCGCGACATGAAAAGCCCGCTGCCCGGGCCTCCGCTTTCCCTGCCCCAGGTGTGAATCTCCAACGGCCACATTCCCGCGAACAGAATCCGCGGATTGTTTGGATCCATCACGATGTCCGAACAACCGCAGTTTTCATCGGTGAAGAGCACGCGGTCCCAGGTCTTGCCGCCGTCCGTCGTGCGGAACACGCCGCGCTCCGGTTGCGGTCCATAGGCATGACCGAGCGCACACGCCAACACGATGTCGGGATTCTTTGGATCGATCGCGAGGTGTCCGATGCGCCCGGTTTTCTCCAGACCCATCAGCCTCCAGGTCTTGCCCGCGTCGGTTGATTTGTAAACTCCCTGCCCTACCGAAATGTGACTGCGAATCCAGGCTTCACCCGTGCCTGCCCAGATAACGTTCGGATCAGAAGGCGCAACCGCCAGCGAACCAATCGATGCCACCGGCTGACCGTCAAAGATCGCCTCCCAGTGAATGCCGCCGTCGATTGTCTTGAAAATGCCACCGGATGCCGCACCGGCGTAATAGACGTAAGGCTGGCCCGGCACACCGGCGATCGATGTCACGCGATTACCGACCGGACCGATATACCGATAGCGCAACGCTTCGGCGTTCGGTTGCTGTGCGCTGACGGTCGCCAGCGCACCGGCAAACAAAAGAACAACGGACGCCAATAGTAATTCGATTCGGATTCTTCTCAACATTGATGGACCTCCAGGGAAGACTAAGTTGTCAGGTTTTCAAACGAAAGATCGATGCCAGGGACTTTAGACTTGGAATTGATTGCCAAGCGTGACCAATTTGTCCACCGTCGATCCGGAAGGGCCGCTCAGGAAAATCAGGTAAGGACCTTTTTGAAAAACCAAAATGCGTTTCCCTTCCTGATCAAGATAAAGCCCGTCGACCTCACGTACAGTCGTTGATTGCGCGCCGCCTAGCCCGAGCGCGCCGCGCGCGAGCAACCATGTTCGCCAGGCTTGGAATGTCGATTCGTATTCGAACTCCAACGCAACCCAATCCTGCCGCCCGCCATCCGTGTATCGCGCCCCGGTCAAACGCGCAGGGATGAATGGACGCATCTGGGAAAGAATTCGCTGTGTTTCGTCTCCGCTGCCCGCGGAACTCGTGATCGAGGCCTCGATCTGTTGTCCGGTAAGCATGTTGATTTCCTGTAGTTTCAGGTCACTGGGCGTTGATGCCGGCAATGTCCAGAGGGAATTCTTGATCTCGGGGTAATCGACGAGCCCTTCGCCATTGCCGACGTTTTGCGCCAGCCGATCGACCACATCCTGGGTTGACGGGTCCGTTCCGTAGATCAGAATGACAATGTCGCCGCCCTGCTTACTCAGGACGTAAACGTTCGCTTGCGGCGAACGAATGCGCGAGCCTATATAGATACCGCCCTTTGGACTCTGCACTTGCACGCCCGTTCGCTGTCCGCTGGTAGCGCGCGCCACCGAAGCCGAAAGTCCCTCAACAAAGCCCGGCTGACTCGGCATCGCTGTAAGCACGCAAATGTAGATCTCTTCCTTAGGGGAGGCGGTTGGCGTCGTCGCGCCGGACGTCTTCGGACGCCGTCGATAAGTAGCCGAGGTCATCGTCGTCGCTCCCTTAGACAATGCCGGACGATCGATGCCGGGAGGCAGCTTGGCCGGGCCTGAGCCTTCCATCTTCGCCGTCGCGTTACTGAGCGATTCGGTTTGAACGGAAGTGGGCGTGGCCGGCGAATTGGGGTCGTTATCGACCGGAAACTCCGTCATCGTGCCGGCCGCTCTCTGCGGAATTTCCGGCGCCTTGCGAACGGGCGGGGTGTACGAGGCGCGGCGCCACACGTAGATTCCGCCCGCCGCTGCCCCAACCACGATCAGTCCGATAATCACAAGACAGCCCATCATCAGAGGGCTGCGACGCTTTTTCACGGGCGGCGCTATCGAAGGCGTTTGCAGAGGTGGTATAGCCGGAGGCGGCGCGGTGATTGTTGGAGCAAATAACTGTTTGCCACAGTTGCGACAAAACCCTTCGCCAGGCGCCGCGGGAGTTCCACACTGCGAACATACCGTCGCCTTCAATGTCGGATCACTCATGCTGAAGTTCCCTCGCTAGTCCTCTGGGGCGAACTTTGTGCTCAACTAATGTCTGCGGGTGGGAAATCCTTACGGCGGTGATGCTTCTATCCGTAATGACGACGAAAGTCAATAGTATTTGTCGCGGTGGTAGGCGGGTGAGTTTTGAAACAGGGGCAGGGCCGTGCGGGATCCAGCGGGGTAACCCCTCGTCCCGCCAATGAGCCACGCGCAAGATGTGCGTGCCACAAATCAACCTGGCTCACTACCCGCGCGTTGCAGCGTTTTTGATCGGGAGCTAATCTAAGTCTGGTGATTAAAGAGCGGCAACATAGCATCGTTTAGAAGCGGGTTAGCCCGCTTCGTCGGGCGGTAGCCCGACTCTAAACATTCTCGAGGAAGATTTATGGCAAACGAAAAGAAGAAGGCACTGATAGTTGTCGATGTGCAGAACGATTTCTGCCCGGGTGGGTCTCTGGCCGTAGCAAACGGAGATGCAGTCGTCCCGCCACTGAATACACTAATCAACGAGTTTCTGGAGCGCGGCGAGCCGGTTTTCAAGACGCGTGACTGGCATCCCGCCGGTACCAAACACTTCGCGGCGTACGGCGGCACGTGGCCGGTCCATTGTGTTCAGAACACGCCCGGCGCTGAGTTCCACAAGGACCTGATCGACGACCCGCGCATTACGATCATTTCAAAAGGAATTGATGAGAGCGCCGACGGCTATTCGGGATTTGATGGTACGAGCTTGACGCAGATTTTGCGCGAGCAGGGCGTCGAAGAAGTTTGGGTGGGCGGCCTTGCTACGGACTATTGCGTGAAGCACACCGTGCTGGATGCCCTGCGCGCAGGCTTTGAGGTGAAGGCACTGGCCGACGCCATGCGCCCGGTAAACGTGAACCCGGACGATGGCGCGCAAGCGATTGAAGAAATGCGAGTAGCGGGAGCTGAGATTGTCGGTAACGCAAAGAAAGCAGCGGGTGGGGGAGAGTAGCCTTCCCGCTCACTGCTCACAGCTGACTTTTTCACCTACATCGCCGTTTGCATTCATCCTTCGCCCGCTTGGCTGAGTCTTCGCAACGATGACGCGCGCGTTTGTACGGAATTGCCTTGCACGCATCCTTCCGGAAACGGTAACGGTCCGCACATCTGTCGGTGCACCGGTTTCCGGCTGACGCTGGGCTCACCATAGAAAGCGCTCCCAGACAAACCAACAACACAAAACTCGACCTCAGAACCACCATGGTTCGCTTCATGATCTTGCTCCTTCTCTGAATAACTGATCTCCGCACGCGCAAGACATCGCAACATGCTGATGCTTAGTTGATGCCGGTTCAAGGGCGCCGGCGTTACCGGGGAGAGGCCTTAGAATACTACCGACTCCGCGCGCAGACAAAGCGCGTCGCAATGCGGGATTCTGGCCTGCACAACCTCACGTGATATCATTCCCGCCGCGATGGGCACACTGAACATCGATCGCTATCACGCAGCGATGGGCGACGCGTCTTATAAAGATGTTACGCGGGTTCATGGCAAGCCGCTCAGTGAAACGATCGCCACCTTTTACGTGACGCAGCGAAAACTTCCCTTCGCGCCGGTGCTGGGTCACGAGCGTCTAATCCGCCTGCTCGTCGACAGTCAAATTGATCGACCGCGCTTGCGTTTTCTCGAACAGGATCGCGGTGGACTGCAACGCTTTGCGAAAGCAATTGAAGACATTCAGTTTGCCGGGAGCATTCGCACCGTTCGGCCCGGGACGATCATGTTCCCGCAGCAACCCGTCGCCGACATCACCGGAAAGTTCGGCCTCACCCAGGCACAGGAGATCAAGTTCGAACACGCCTTCGATTTGCCGATGACGACCGCCAGCGTCGCGATGCAATTTCGCATGGCCGCCGGTGCGCGCTGGCTGTCGGATTTTTCGCTCCGGCGCAACGGCGACATTGAACGCGCGGTGGACATTGCCACCTATGCGTTCATCGGCGGCTTTGATGCCACCTCCAATATGGAAGCCGCGCATCGGCTGGACATACCCGCCGTCGGCACCGAGGCGCATTACTGGCAGCAGGCCTATCTCGAATATCTCTATGAACCCGAGATCGAACCGCGCACGGGACAGCCGAAGCATTTCGAGCAAGTAGCTTTCGAGCGCTGGCTCGATGCGAATCCCAACGGCACAACCCTGTTGCTCGACACCATCGACGTTTACATGGGCGCAGTCCACGCCACGATGGCCGCAACTTCAAATGAAGCCCGGCGCAAGGCATTCAAGGGTTTCCGGGTCGACTCGGGTGACGTGGCCGAACTCGGCAGGTGGTGCCTGCGCTTCTTTGAAGCAAACGGGCTGGAAGGTTTGCGGCCAAATTTGACCGGCGATCTCGATGTCGAAAAAGTCAAACGCATCGTCGCTGAGTTCCCCGAGGCTGACGGCTTTGGCATCGGCACCAAACTCTCGAGCGAAGTTAAGAACGTTGCCGGCGTAATCTTCAAAGCGTGCATGATCGATGGCCGTCCGACCCTGAAAGCTTCTAATTCGTTGGACAAAACCACGCTGCCTGGATGCATGCAAGTCTTTCGCGGCGTGGACACGTCGGGCAACTACGTCGCCGACGTAACCGGCCTCGAAGGTGAGCAGGTCGAAATCCCCGGCGCCGTAAGCGTCGAACGTCTGCTACAACCGTTCTGGGAGAACGGCCAGTATTCAGCGATTCCCTCAATCGAAAAGCAGAAAGCGTTTGTAGCCGATCAAATGCAACGCTTTGCAGACCTGCACAATTATCCCTGCACGTTGAGCGACGGAATAACGAAGCTGCGTGACGATCTAACGGAAAGGATGCGAGCGGACAACTCTGGTTGGGAGAAAATTCTGAAGCTACACGAAGAAATGCCGGAAGAGTTGACCCAGGCGAAGTAAGTTAAGAGCGCGGTTATGCCGTTTGACCTGTCCTCAGACACGCCCCAAAGTTCGATTGATGAGCGTCACGAAAATACAGGCGGCCATCACTAAGTTAACCAGCGACGACTCGCCGATTTAATGAACTGACTGGACGACTATCAGGCAAAGCTGTGGGACAAGCAGATTGACGGAGATCTGCAAGCAGGACAGTCTCGATAAGGTTCTTGGCGAAGTTGACGAAGAGTATGAAGCAGGGTTGAGACAGTACCAACTGGTTGTTTGAGTGCGGCCCACACTCCCCTCGGTGTATACTCGAACTCTCTCCAAAAATCATCAAGGAGTTTAGACTTGCTTCTATGAAAGTTCTTATCATTGCTTCGCTAATTTTGTGTCTGCCACTTCTGGGGCCGGCCCAGAAATCCCGCAAGGCATTCGCCTACGATTACACCATTGACGATCTGCCGAACGGCCTGCGCCTGATCACGGTGCCTACTGACTATCCGAATCTGGTAGCCCTTCACATCGTCGTGCAAACCGGGTCCCGCAATGAAATCGAGAAGGGGAAGAGCGGCTATGCTCACCTGTTCGAACATCTGATGTTTCGCGGCAGCGAACACTACTCGGGGGCCGAACGGGACGCGATTCTGAAGAAGGCCGGTGCGGATTCAAACGCGTACACGACCGACGATCGCACCGTCTATCACGAAGTGTTTTCGAAGGACGACCTCGACAGAGTTCTCGAGTTGGAAGCGGATCGTTTTCAGCGTCTGAAATATCCGCAGGACGGTTACAAAACCGAAACCAAAGCGGTGCTGGGCGAATTCAACAAGAACAGCGCCGACCCGGAAGAGAAGGCTTACGAAGTACTGCGCGCGACCGCTTATAAGAGCCACACTTATTCGCACACCACCATGGGCTTCATCGAAGACATCCAGGACATGCCGAACCAGTATGACTACAGTTGGCAGTTCTACGGACGCTACTACCGGCCCGAGTACACAACCATCGTCCTGGTTGGCGACCTGAAGCAACCAGACGCGCTCGCGATGGTGAAGAAATATTTTGGCAACTGGAGACGCGGCGACTACGCGCCCGACATTCCCGGCGAGCCCGATCAGAAAGAGCCACGCGAGAGCCATGTCGATTGGCCGTCAGAGACGCTGCCGCTCGTATACGTCGCTTTCCGCGGGCCGGCATACTCGGATGAGAAGAAGGAAAAGGCCGCTCTGGATTTGCTGGCGCCGATCGCTTTCGGCGAAAACTCAGATCTGTATCAAAAGCTGGTGCTGACCGAGCAAAAGCTCGACTCGCTTTCCTTCATCTTTGAGGACCGCGCAGATCCCGAACTGTTCCTGGTCGCCGCCAAATCAAAAGACGTAAGAGACACGGATTACGTGCGACAGCAAATCCTCGACACTTACCGGCGTTACACGACTGAACCGGTGCCGAAGGACGAGCTTGATTCTACCCGTTCGCGACTGCGCTACCAGTTTGCTTTGGCAATGGACAGCTCAGAAGCGATCGCCGGGTCGCTCGCGAGTTATATCGGCCTGCGCCGCACGCCTGAAACGATCGACAAAGTGTTTTCGCTCTATGACACCATTACGCCGCAAGACATCCGCGAGACGGCGGCGAAGTATTTTGTCGATAATCATCGTACCGTAATTACGCTCAGTACCAAGAAGGAGGTGGCGAAGTAATGAAGCGAAGAAAAGTCTTATTCGCCATCGTTGCGGTTACGGTGCTGGGAATCTTATCTGGACAATTGCCAACGAAAGCAGCGACAAGCGGGGTCCCCGGCGCGGCAGCCGCGCTGGGGTGCTCGTGTCGCCGCACTGCAAATATGAACTCCGCCGACACGAACACTGTGCTTTTGCCGAACCGCTCGCCACTGGTCTCTTTTCGCGTCTTGTTCATGACCGGCTCGGCTTATGATCCGAAAGACAAAGAAGGTTTGGCTTCACTGACGGCGGCGATGCTGGCCGAGGGCGGTTCGCGGACCAAAACCTACGCTGAGATTACCGACGCGATGTACCCGATGGCTACTTCGTTTCAGTGGCAGGTCGACAAAGAGATGACTGTCTTCTCGGGCTCTACGCACCGCGACAACCTCGACAAGTATTACGCGTTGATTCGCGAGATGCTTCTGGATCCCGGTTTCCGTGAGGACGATTTCAAACGACTGAAGGAAGACGCGATTAACTACTTGAAGACTTCGCTGCGCGGCGGCAACGATGAAGAGCTGGGCAAGGAAGTGCTTTACACGATGATTTATCCGAGCACCCACGGGTACGGTCATCAGAATCGCGGTAGCGTGAGCGCATTGGAGAGAATTACAGTCAAAGACGTGACTGAGTTCTATCGAGCGAATTACACGCGAGCGAAACTTGTGATTGGGCTGGCGGGTGGTTATCCATCGGACTTTCCGAAGCAAGTGGGTACCGACTTTGCGAAGTTCCCGGCAGGTGGAATCGGAATATCAGATCTGACTATGACCCTGCCGAAGCTTGAGCCGGGAACGAACATCGAAATCGTCCGACGCGAAACGCGCTCGACTGGAATCTCGCTCGGCTTTCCGATCAAAGTTACGCGTGCCGGCAAAGACTGGCCGGCACTGGCTGTGGTTGCATCTTATTTCGGACAGCACCGTTCCAGCAACAGCTATCTTTACCAACGACTGCGCGAAGCGCGTGGCTTGAACTATGGCGATTACGCGTACATCGAATATTTTCCGCGCGGCATGTTTCAGTTTCAGCCGGATCCAAACCTTGGTCGCCAGCAACAGATTTTCCAGATCTGGATTCGGCCGGTTGAGCCGCAGAATGGACACTTTGCTTTGCGCGCGGCGCTCTACGAATATGACAAGCTGGTGCGGGACGGAATGTCGCAGGAAGCCTTCGAATCGACGCGAGAATTTTTGTCAAAGTACGTTAACGTGCTGACGGCGACGCAGGACGCACAACTCGGTTACGCGCTGGACAGCCGTTACTTCCAGATCGCGGACTTTCCGAGCTACATGCGCGAGCAACTGGCAAAGTTGACTCTTGATGATGTCAATCGGGCGATCAGGCAGTATTTGAAAACCGACGCCATGCGCATCGCGATCGTGACAAAAGACGCCGCGGGTCTGCGTGATGCCATCATCAGCAACAAACCCTCTCCTATCAAGTACAGCGCGCTAATGCCGAAGGAAATCACGGACGAAGACAAGATCATCGAGGCTTACAAGATTAACGTGAAGCCGGTAGATGTGATTATTGTGCCGGTGGAAAAGGTGTTTCAGTGAGTTGGAGTCGAGCACTCAACGTCTTTATGGAATTTTCGAGAGGAGCCTTCATAGCTCAAGACTTCTGACTAACGAGAACGCCTTAACTCAATCACACTTATTCTCTGCTTTCGCTTTGCCGTCTTTGATTTTGGCGAGACATTTATTGGCGCACGTCACGGTCACGTAATCCATCAGTCTCTTGACCTTGAAGATGGCCGCTTGCTTGAACAGGATTTAGTCGTCGCTTTGGAGTGGTTGGGTGCTGGGTGGACCTACCAGCTGGCGAGCCTCGTCCGCAACCGGCTCGTTCTCCCCATGACGCGTGGGCGCCAGCCGGCGGACAACGCGCGTGACCGGCGCAGTCAATCTTTCCGCGGCACCAGCCCACCGCCGCCAGCGCGCCGTTGAACTCAAATCATCGAGCAGCGAATACGCCACCGGGGTAGCAATCAAAGTCAGCAGCAACGACAGAGATTGTCCGCCGATGACCACGATCGCGATCGAGCGACGCTCTTCGGCGCCCGGGCCGGTGCCCAGAGCCAGCGGCGTCATGCCGGCAACCAGGGCCAGAGTAGTCATCAGAATTGGCCGCAGCCGATCGCGATTGCCCTGCAGGATCGCCGCCGCGCGCTCCATGCCCATCAAGCGCAATTTGTTCATGTGATCGATCTGGAGAATAGAGTTTTTCTTGACCACTCCAAACAAAACCAGCAACCCGAGCGCTGAATACAAATTCAAAGTGTCGCTGGTAAGCCATAACGAGAGCAGGCCGAACGGCATGGACAGAGGCAAGCTCAGCAGGATCGTGAATGGATGGACCGTACTCTCGAACTGCGACGCCAGGATCATGTACATAAAGATGATCGAAAGAAGAAAGGCCCAGACGAACTCTGTGAAAGTTCTTTCCAGCTCGCGCGCCCGGCCGGACACGGTCGTTTGGTACGCTGCGGGTAGATTCATCTGGGTGACAGCGCCGCGCAAAGCTTGAATACGATCCGCCAGGGCATAACCCGGCGCCACGGTCGCGCGCAGCGACACCTGTCTCTCGCGATCCAGACGGTCGACGCGTGAGGGGCTGGTTTCGCGAGTGATTTTGACCAGGTTGTCGAGGCGCACGAGCCCGCCGCGCGATGACGGCACATACAATCGCTGAATCGTAGCCGCGTTGCCGCGATCGCGATCGGTCAGCCGCAACTGAACGTCATAGTCTTCATTGACCGATTCGTCGCGAAAGCGCGAGGCCTGTTCCTCTCCGCCCACCATCAGGCGCAGGCTGGAAGAAATGTCGGAAGTGTCCACGCCGAGATCCGCGGCGCGGGCGCGGTCAATCTTGACCCGTAACTCAGGCTTGTTTAGTTTCAGCGAAGTATCGATATCAACTATGCCGCCGAGCTTTTCAGCGCGTTTGCCCAAATCCTCTGCATACTGCGAAAGCGCTATTAGTTCAGGCCCGCGGAAGGCAAAGTCGATATCCGAGCGCCCACCCGCACCAAAATTGAAGGACTGCGCGTTACGCACACCGCCGCGCATAGGAGCAAACTTCTGAAGGCGACGGCGCACCTCGGTCATCACATCCTGCTGTGTATAGTTGCCGCGAAACGCCTGCAACGGCGTGCCCTTTTTCAACTCAGTCCAGAAGCGTCCAAACGAAAGCGTCCGCTCCTCGTGCGGCGCAATGCGCACGTAAGCACCGCCCTGGTTCAAACCGCCAATAAAAGAACCGCCGGCGCTGGAAAGCACCAGCCGGACGCCCGGCGTCGAAAGAAGCTGCTTTTCCATCTCCTGCACGGCCTGGTTCATGACTTCGAGGTTAGTCCCTTCGGGACCGTTCAGGTTGACCTCGAACTCTGCCTCGTCCACGTTCGTGGGGATGAACTCCTGCTTGACCGCTCGATAGAGCGGAACGCTGGAACAAATCACAATTAATGCCAGCGCGGAAACCACCACCCGATGCCGCATCGCGAGCGTCAGCACTCTGGTGTAGAAGCTGTCGATCCACCGGTAGAAACCGCGACGCGACGCCGGCTGTGCGTGACCCCCTTTCGCGTCGGCGACGCGGATCAGACGCGAACTCATCATCGGTGTCAGGGTGAAAGAAACCAGCAAGCTGACCATGATGGCCACCGCGGCCGTAATACCAAATTGATAAAGGAACCTGCCCGAGATCGACGACATGAACGAAACCGGCAGGAAGATAACGACCAGCGAGAGGGTCGTGGCGAGCACCGCGAGGCCGATGTCCCTGGTCGCTTCTTTGGCCGCTTCTTTTGGCTCCATTCGTTTCTCTTCAATGAAGCGAAAGATATTCTCGAGCACTACGATGGCGTCGTCGATCACCACGCCCACCATCAACACCAGCGCCAGCATTGTGACGCTGTTCATCGTGAAGTTGAGCGCGCGCATCATGCCGAACGTCGAGATCAGCGAACACGGAATCGCGACGGCAGCAATCAGTGTCGAGCGCCACGAGCGCATAAACAGCAGCACTACCAAACTCGCGAGAATGCTGCCCATGATGAGGTGCTTTTGAATTTCGTGCAGCGCCGCCTCGATATAGCGCGACTGATCGCGAATGACTTCCAGCTTCACATCGGCGGGGAGCTGTGAAGCCACTCGCGGCAGCTCTTTCTTGAGGCCGTTGATGACTTCGATCGTATTTGCCCCCGACTGGCGCCGGATCTCAAGTGTGACTGTCGGCACGCCGTTGAGCCGCGACAGCGATCGTTGTTCTTTCGTGCCATCCTCTACGCGGCCCACGTCGCGCAAACGTATTGGCGCGCCGTTAATGTTGGCGATGACCAGGTCCTCGAACGAGCGCGGATCCGTGAAGCGACCAAGCGTGCGCAGCACCAGTTCTTCGCGGCCCGTATTGACGTTGCCGCCCGGAACGTCCGCGTTTTGTCGCTGCAGCGCCTGGCGAATTGCAGCGATGGGAATCTGGTAAGCAGCCAGGCGCTCAGCGTCGATCCAAACGTTGATGGCGCGCTGCAACCCGCCGTTGACGCGTACCTCGCCAACGCCGCTCACCCGTTCGAGTTGCACTCGGGCAATCTTGTCTCCCAACTCGGTTAACTCGCGGATCGATCGGTTGCTGGAAAGCGCAATGGTCAGGACCGGGGTGCTGTCGTTATCAAACTTCTGGACAACTGGAGCCGTGGCGTCTTCCGGCAATCTTCGGCCCAGCGTGCTGATGCGATCCCGCACGTCCTGCGCCGCCGTTTCCAAATCGCGATTCAATTTGAAGGTCGCTATCACGACCGAGGTTCCCTGGCTGGATATCGAGCGCAGCTCGTCAATGCCATCGACCGTGTTGACGACCTCTTCGATTTGTTGAGTTACGAGCGACTCGACTTCTTCCGCTGAGGCGCCGGGAAGGCCGGTGCGTACACTGACAGTGGGGAGGTCAACCGAGGGGAAGCGATCCACGCCCAGCTTGAAATAGCTGGCCGCCCCCACCACCACCAGCGACAGGATGATCATCGCGGCAAACACCGGGCGCTGGATACAGATTTCAGCTAGTTTCTGCATTTAGGAATTTTTGATTTTTGATTTTTGATTTGCGCGCGAGCCACCTCGACGTGACGCAGGTGTAACAAGTGATCGCGCGGCCGTCTTCCTGGAGCTAGTCACTATCGCAACCAATTCATTTGCCTCCACCCATAGTGGCTTTCCCAGCGACGGCTTCATCAGGGCACCTTCAATAATTAGTTCCAGCCACAGAGCGCTTTCGTCGGCTTCCTCTTCAACTACTCCGAGCCGCGAGACGAACTCCGCTTTTGAGCGAGCCCGGCAAGACGCGCGATAATTTGCCGCGACCGACGTTCCCGACCGCACCAATTGGCCGCCGATTGTCCTCCCAGCGATAGTCTTGGGAAGGGCAGCGACAAGTTTGAGAATACGAAGCGCAAAAGTTTTGTGCGCTTTTTCAGATCGTCTTCAGTCATTCACTCAAACAGCAGGTTTTCAAATCGCAAATCTAAAATCTAAAATCTAAAATTCTACGACCGCTTGTCCGGTTTGCAGATTTCCCGGGCTGATCACTACCGCATCGCCCACGTTGAGGCCTGATAGTATTTCAACCCAGTCCTGGCCGCGGCGGCCGGTAGTCACAGGCTTCTCCTGCGCCTTTCCATTCTGCACCATTATGACTTTTTCAATGCCGGCGAACGTCACGATCGCATTCGCCGGCACCGTCACAGCCATGCTCGAGTCATTAGTTACAATTTCCGCGCGCACGAACGAGCCCGGCCGCAATCTTCCGTCATTGGCAACGTCGGCTTCCACTGCCAGCACGCGACTCTGTTGCGAGATGGTCGGGCTGACGCGCTTGATAGTTCCGGTATAGGAAGAAACATCTCCTTCAACCATGACGCGAACGCTTTGACCGATGCGAACCTTGCGTGACTCGCGCTCCGGCACTTCAGCGCGCAGTCTCAGCGGATTGATGCGTACAATGTCCGCGACCGGCGCCCCGGCTGCGAGATATTCGCCCACACTCGCTGTTTTCACTTGCACCACGCCATCCATCGGTGCGTAGACAACGGTGTCGGCGAGTTGTTGCCTGGCGAGGGCCAGCTCGGTACGTCGCTGCGCGAGCAAGCCCTGGCGATTTCGTATCTCTTCAATTCCATCTTGATAACGACTCAGTGCTACCTTGTACTCCGAATCTACCGTGTCGTACTCAGCGCGGGGAATCACACCTTGCTGCACCAGCTTCGCAGCCCGATCGCGCTTTAGCTTAACTTCATCGAGAACTGCTTTCGCTTGTCTGACAGTTCCTGTCTGTTCTGCCGCAACCCGATCGTCGGAACCGTCTGGCGACAAACCGAGGCGCGCTCGGGCCTGGGCCAACGCGGCTTCGGCCTGCTGCACGCGCAGCATGTAATCCTGCTGCTCGAGATGAGCAATACTCTGACCTTTGCGAACCACGCTGCCGAAATCAACCGTCACCGTTTGCAGTCGACCCGGCACTTTTACGCTAACGGTCGTCTGATCGTAGGCCGCCAGCGTGCCGTTGACCGTGACGGTCTCACCGACGGGCATCTCCACAACTTTGGCCGTCTTGACCTGTCGGGGTCCGGATTTGGGATCGGAGCTTGCGGCCCTGTTGGACGAAGGATAGCCGCTCTTGCAGGCAACTGAACCCAGGACCACCAGGACGAATACCAGCAGGGTCAATACTGCAAGCGCCACTTGTGACGCGAAACCTCTGAGCGAATATGAAGACGAAAACACGTTCATTATCTTAGTCGGATATGACGGGACAGTTTAGCATGTAAGACGGTGAGGGACTGAGTTCGGTTACCAGGGGTTGTTGGTGTTTAGGACTCCAACTCCAGTCAGGTGGCATCCTAATCAACGAAGACCCGGCTTAACTCGGCCCTGAAGGCATATTATCCCGAAACCAGCGGCGCAGCCTGTCCCCACCGGCCCTGAAACACAAAGCTCTGGACTGGCTTTCTCGATCGTGGTCCCAACTCAGCTTCTCTGAACGGTTCCGGCAGATCGTCAACCTTGGCGCCATAACCAACTGCTATTGCCGCAACTGGTTCAAACGCAGCAGGCACTCCAAAAATCTCTGTGACTTTGACCGGAGAGAACCCCGCCATCTGATGAACAAACAGATCGACGGCCGTCGCCTGGACCATCAAGTTCCCGACGGCCATGCCCAGGTCGTAGAACGCGTGCCGATTAGGTTTGCCGGTGCGATCAAAGTTCAGCTTGGCAACTGAAACCATCAGTACCGGGGCCAGTCGCGCCCATTGCTGATTCCGCTCCGAAAGGCAGCTGAGCACGCGGGCGTGCTCTTCGGGGTATTGTTTGGTCGCCAGGATAAAAGACCAGGGCTGTTCGTTGAACGACGAAGGGGCCCAGCGCGCTGCCTCGAACAGACTGCGCAACTTCTCAGGCTCGACCATCTGATCCGAAAAAGCGCGCGGACTCCAGCGGCGCTTCAGGAGTTCGAGGATCGGATAATCTGTCTGGGCGAGCTTTTCCATACTGGTTGCCTCCGCGGCGGTGTCAACGCCAGGAACTCGTGTTCAGAGTACCGACTTCAGTCGGGTTTTTGATCAAGAAAGGACCCAACTGAAGTTGGTACTTAAAAAACGGGAATTCAGATTATCGGTGATCCAGGGCTAGTGACCAAAGCTGCGGCGAAAGAGGTAGGACAACTTGATGAAGAAAACGCGGCCATTGCGGCGGAATCCCGGCTCGAGCTGCCCGGTGAACGGATTGAAACCGTTCCGGGTTAGATCGTCATTGTATCCAACATAAAACGCCGTGCCCGGATTGGGCGTCCAGCCAAACAGAAACTGGCCACGGGCGTTTGAGGCGAGCGTGTCATAGTCAACCCGCGCCCGCAGAAAGATAAAGCGCGTGAACTGATACGTGGACCGAAACGAAATAATGTCATCCACGTATGCCAGCAGATGAGTATCGTTCCGTCTCAGTCGACTCTTGGAATAACTCAACGACATGGCGAGTTCGTTCGTCGGCTTATATTCACCGCTGAGTTCGAGGTTGAAGGAAGCACCAGGGCCAGGATCAAGCGGCGCCGAAGGGTCGGCCAGCGCCGCCGGGCTAGCGCGCGGATACTTCGGTTCGGCGCCAAAGTCGAAATCGAAAGAGTTTCGGCCGTAGGACATAAAGGTGTTAAGCGCGTATTTCTTGCTGGGCCGCGTGCCGGCATACATATAAGGATTGAACTGGATCGTTGAGCGCTCAGGTCCGCCGAAGAACGCACCGCCATGTGTGGCCGTCCTTTTGAGACCAAACTCCTCTTCAAACAGGCGCTCGTATCCAAAGCCGGCGCCAAAGCCCACGTAAGTACTGCGCTGAAAGTTGAATGAAACGCTTGTTTCTTCGTACATGTTCTGGCTCAGACCCTGCCAATTAAAGTTCATGCCCGCGTTGCTGCTCACGTTCCATGAAATCATTTTGGCTTTTGGTTTTGGCTCAGAACTGTAACCTACATAGCCTCCCTCGAAGTTGCTATTGGTTCGCCGGGTGAAGCCCACTCTTGCACGGTAATCGCGCGTCTGGCCATTGCCATTGAAGCCGTAGTAAAAGTGACGCCCGTCGCGGTTGTAGCTGAAGTTGTAAGCAAAGCCGTTGCCAGTGCGAAAGTAGTTGCGGGTTTCCGCTGGCCGGAACGCATTTCCGGGAATTGGAGAATATCCAGCGAAGCATCCGTCCGACGGGCCGGGTCTGTGAGTATCAAGCGCAGGTTCCTGGAAGCATAGCCGAGAGGTAGTACCCAGTACTTGAAAACTTAACGTCTTTTGCTTGCTGATCTTGAATCGCCCGTCGATGCCGCCGAGCTGATTGTGGTTCTCGATGAAGTTGTAACTCGTCAACAGCAACCCGATGTTGGATCCTGTTCCGATATCGCGCTTTAGACGGAGAATACCGATATAGGCGTTCTTGTCGAGGAATCGTTGAATCACGGGGAAAGAGCCCGCATCAAGTCGTTCCTCCTCAGTAAAATTTCCCGGGGCGTTGTCGCTGGCCAGCAATAGACCGAACGTATTCTTGCCGCGCTTGCCTGAGAGCTTCACCGCCAGGTCCGGATCGACTATGGACCGAGTATGCACCGCCTGAATCGGGGTCTTAAAGATGTCGATGCCTTCGAGAAAGAATGGCCGCTTCTCTTCAAAGAAAATGGGAAAGCGTTGATTGGCGGTGACCACAGTCTGGTCGGCTTCGACTTGCGCGAAGTCGGGATTGATTGCCAGATCGAGAGTGACGGTCGGCGTCAGGCTGTACTTTGCGGTGACGCCGATCTCAGCTTTGATCGGTTGGTTCAGAATTCTTCCCGGATCCAGGAGCGTTGGATTCGCCGCCAACTGGGCCACCGAAAGCGCGTTCACACGTTTCCCGGTTTCGGAAACAGTCAGGCTGGGAATAATCTCCAGCGTGCGTTCCGTCGAGATGCCTTCCAATCCGGTCAGGTGACCTTCCTGGCTCAATTGTGAAGAGATGTCTCGCGACAGCGGCATCCACGAATCGATCTCGTCGTTAAAGCGACCGATGTTGCGCCAGGCGTGAATGCCCCACAGCTTGCCCTTGCCTGCTTCATAGCGAAGCGACTTGAAAGGGATTGCGACTTCCACCGTCCACCCATCGCCGGTCAGCATTCCCTTGGACTCCATCACGATGTCCACGCTGAAGTCCGTGCCAGAACCTTCAGTCATGATTCCGTCAGCCTGCACTCCGAGCGGATTAAAGCCGACCAGGTAGGCACGCCGCTGATCGTTAAAGGTGTCCAGAAAAACGCGCACGTTGTCTTGGTCGAAAATCTCGTCGCGTTTGGCTATCGTAGCCCGCACCTTGTCGGGCTCGTCATAACAATGAAAGGCCACGTAGAAGGTCCGTGCATCGTAGCCGATCATCATCTCGGTCGGTTTTGATGGCGCGATGTTGTCGCCGGGGCTGACTTGCAGGAAATCCTTGAACACGGCCGCCTGCTTCCAGATTTCGTCGTCTAATTTGCCGTCGATTACGGGTGGCTTATCAAAACGCGGAATGACAATCGACTTTGCTTTCTCCGGAGGAATGACGGCCCGTTTCGCGGTTTCGGCCGAGCCGCTTGTCTTGGAGTTCGCAGATGGTGTTGCCGATGGGGAAGCGGAATTAGGCTGTGCAGCAACAGTTGTGCAGAAAACGCAGAGTGCGCACATCAGCCAGAGCTGTTGCTTCACCATCATCGTGATATTTTCAGCCGCCTGTCAGGTCTTACCAGGTCGTTTATAGGCCGGTCGCATTCGCCGGGCGGTCAAGAAATGCCAAGCCGGCGTCAAGAAATGTTAAGAGGACTGCCTTGGGATGCGTCCTTCTCTGTCTTATGCGCGTCTCCGGGCCGGCCTCAACCGGCCTTAGAGCTCCGTTAAGAATTGCCTGGTAAAAGAAAGTCGAACGCTGGACTGCTTACGTCGCGCTTTGATGCTCAAAACCTTAGACGACGCTGCCCGTCTAGTCGTTCCACTTTTACGCGCCGCAAACCTGATTTGTTCAGTGAATGTGCCAACTCTCTACTTTCCTGAGCGTCTTTGTCCCGGCCCGGACAGGGAGTCTTAGAAGCTGCGCCGGAATAAGTAGGACATCTTGATGAAGAACGTTCGGCCATTGCGCCGGAAGCCGGGCTCTAATTGGCCGCTGAATGGATTGTAACCGTTGCGATTGAGATCATCGTTGTAGCCCACATAGAAAGCGGTCCCCGGATTCGGCGTATAGCCAAAGAGAAACTGTCCCTTAACATTCGAGGCCAGGGTGTCATAGTCGACACGTCCGCGCGCAAAAATGAATCTGGTGAATTGGTACGTCGCTTTCAGCGAGACGATGTTCTCGTCAAAGGCTAGCAGATGTGTGTCGTATCGCCTGAGTCTCTCTTTGGTGAGACTCAAATTGATATTCAACGCCGACGAAGGCTGATAGCCAACGCCGGCATCGATGTGAAAGAACGCGCCGGGACCCGGATCCAGGGGCGCCCTGCAAACCGCCGGCAGCGGCGATACGTTGCAAAGTCCTGCCGCCACTGCGTTGCGCTGGGTGACCGCCGGAATGCTTACACGCGGATAGCGGGGCTCGGCGCCGAAATCGAAATCCAAACTTCCGGCCACGCGATTGACAAACATGTTGAAGTTGATCTTCTTACTCGGCGTTGAGCCCGCGAACATGTACAGGCCTGTATTGCCGGCTGAGCGTTCGTTGTCAGCTCCCCAAAACGTGCACGTGTTAGTCAGCGCGCAATTTGATCCGGGTTTGCGCGTGGCTCCGAACTCTTCTTCGAACACTCGCTCGTAACCTTTGTCCAAACCTACTCCAAGATAAGTCTGCCGCCTGAAGCTGAACTGAATCTGCGATTCGTTGTTAAAAATTTGCGAGCGGCCTTGCCAATCAAAGTTAGTTGAGACGTCGTCATAGACGCGCCAGGAAATTAGTCTCGCTTTAGGCTTCGGCTCAGAGTTATACCGGACAAACAGATTGTGGTTGTTCGTATTGGTGCGGCGATTGAATCCGACGTCGGCGCGGTAGTAGCTCGTGCGGCCGACAGCAGAATACTCATAACCGAAGTGGCGGCCGCTCATATTGTAGTCCGTAGCGTAAATAAAACCGTTCTCTGTCCGATCCAGCGTTTGTCCCAGGTCCGGATAAAAGAACCGATGCCGAGAGCGCGAGACCAAAGCTTGAGCGCTGAAGGTCGTTTGCTTGTTAATACGAAAGCGCGAATCGAATCCGCCCACTACGTTGTTCTGGTCCACGAACTTGCGGTAGGTGCCGAGGAACCCGATGAAGGAATCCTTTTTTCCGATGTCGCGTTTGAGGCGCAGAATGCCGATCGAAGCATTCTTGCCCACAAATCTGGGGTCTGCCGTCAGCCGCTCTTCGGGACTGAAGTTTCCCGGGCCGTTGTCTGAAGCCAGCAGTAGGCCGAAAGTGTTGCGATCTACTTTGCCCGTCAGCTTGACCGCAAGGTCGGGGTCAATAATGGTCCTCGTGTGAACGGCGGCGATTTGTGTCTGAAAAATATCGATACCTTCAAGAAAGAAGGGCCGCTTCTCTGAAAAGAAAATCGGGAAACGCTGGTTCGCCTGAACCACCAGTTGATCTGATTCGACCTGGGCAAAATCCGGGTTAACGGCAAAGTCGAGCGTTATGTTCGGCGTGATGCTGAACTTGCCGGTTAGTCCCGGATCAAACTTTATCGGTGCATTGACCAGTCGGCCCGGGTCAAGTAATCCGCCCGCTAGCTGCGCAGGACTCAGGGTTCCCTTCCGTGTTGCCGTCTCAGATAGCGTCAAACTGGGAATCAATTCCAGCGTGCGCTCAGTTGATATTCCATCCATGTCCGAGAGGTGGCCTTCCTGCGCAAGCCAACTCGAAATATCGCGGTTAATCGGCATCCACATCGTCAGCTCGTTATTGAACCGCTTGATGCGCCGAAAGAAATGCGCGCCCCACAACTTGTCCTTGCCCACGACGTAGCGCAGCGACTTGAAAGGAATTGCGACTTCTACCGTCCAGCCATCGGTCGTGAGTGTGCCCTTCGATTCCATCACGATGTCGGGATTAAAGTCTTCACCCTGGCCATCGGTCCAGATCCCATCGGCCTGGACGCCCAGCGGGCTAAAATCAAATTCGTAGGCTTTGCGCTTGTCGTTGAACGTGTCGAACAGAATGCCGACATAGTCATCATTGAAAATGTTGTCGCGCTTGGGAATCGTCGCGCGCACTTTGTCCGGTTCGTCGTAACAATGAAACGCGACGTAGAGAAACTTCGAGTCATAACCAAGCATCACCTCGGTCGGCTTTGAAGGCGCGATGTTGTCGCCCGGCTGGACCTGATAGAAGTCTTTCAGCACAGTCGCCTGCTTCCAGATTTCATCGTCGAGCTTGCCGTCGATCACCGGGGCTTTGTCAAACTTCGGCATGCGGACCGGCTGGGTCTTTTCAGGCGGCAGAACCAGACCAGGTTTTGGTGCAGGCGCGTCAGTCTTTGTCGAGCTGGAAGCCGAAGCCGCCGGGGCAGGGGCCGGCGCCGGTTGGCCAAGAGCCGCAGACGCGCTCAAAACCACGATCGCAAGGAGTAAGAGTGCATTTTTCATGAAGACCAATTCTTGTGACAGCAGGAACCAGCTACTAATTTCACTTCTCGGTGTTAACGAAACGGGATTGCTATCGGTTCCGCCTTTTGCGATCGGTTCCGCCTTTAAGGACGTTTCGAAACGGTCAAGTGTTAATCGGTAATTCCGCGCCGGTATAGCGGGCCAGAAGCGTTTGACCGGCTGAAGCCTCAGGCAGCTATTTCGCGATCTCCCACATTCTTGTCGGCTTCAACCACATGACCGTTGCAGGACATCCGGTAGCGTTTGATCTTTGCGTTCAGCGTGGTGTGCTTGACGCCGAGAAGGCGAGCCGCCTGGGCTTGATTGCCACCAGTTCTCTCCAAAGCGACGCGAATAAGATCAGTCTCAAACCTCTGCACTTCGTCCTGGAGGCTGATGCGATGATCGCCTGAGGCCGGCTGGGTGCTCCGCAACGAGTCGACGGCGTCCAGGAGCGTGAGCGCCACCTCTCTAAGTGAGCTGAGCCGACTATCCAGTGTCGCCTCACGCAGAAGAACAGAAGCCTGCGCGCTTTTCGGCGCCGATATTCCTTCACCTCTCCAAATTGCTGCACTACTCATTTGCCACCTCCCTGGTTCCCTGTAACCAAAAAAGACGTCATCTGAAAACCGCCCTCACTTGCCGAGCAGTTCCCGGAAAAGCGCCACCGCCCGTTCATCCCCTGTTTGCGCCAGCACTTGAATCGCAACCTTGCGCACCTGCATCTTCGGATGGTTCCGGGCGGTGCGGATTAGAATTGGAATGGCTTCGTCCTTCGGACGACGACCAATGGCGATCACCGCCTGTTTCTGGATTTCGGTTTCCGGACTGGAATCGAGGGTATTGGTTAGAGCACCCAAAGTCTTTTCGCCGGCGATCCGGCCGAGACTGGAGATGGCGCTTTTGCGCAACTCGAGTTCCTTTTCGGTCTCGGCAATGCGAATCAGGTAAGTGGCCGCGCCGTCGCTATTATCATTGCGGGCAATCCCACTCAACGCGCGCCGCTTCAATTCGCGAGCGGTCATCGTTTCGAAAAGGTTCTCGAGCAGCGGCAAGGTCGAGGCGGCCCGGCTCATGCCCAGTGCGGACATCGCTTGTTGTCGCGCATCACTCCACTCTTGCGGATTGCGCACAATCTCCGCGAGCAGGGTGTTTTTCGACTGGCTCTCAGGGGTGAAACCCAACCAGTAGATGGCTCGCGAACGAACCGGTTCTGAGATTGGCCGGCGGATCATGTCGGTAAGAATTGACTCGACCCGCGCGTCATCATGCAGGGCCACCGCAAACGTAGCCCGATCGGCGAGCCGATTGATTTCCGGCGACGTCGAGTCGATAAGCGATTTCAAATAGTTCAGACTCTCTTCATTGCCCGCCCGGCCCGTCCAGTAAACCGGATAGCCGCTGAACTCGTGGGTGCGGCGCAGATTGTAAACTTCCGCTCGCGTGAACAAATCGCGCTGCGTATCAAAGAGCAGAAACAGACCCAACTCCCGAGTCTCGTATCGCGAATCGAAAGTCATCGACGTGCCGTCCATCGAGAAGTAGACCCCGCCGTTGCTGTCGACGACTTCAAAGTCGATGGCCACGCCCGGCCGCGCTTCGAACTGATAACCCACCCAGAACCGGCCGCCCTGCGCGCCGGCGCGCCCCTGCGTGAGGGCGGTGTCGATCTTTGCTTTCAGGTTGGCGCCTTCGACCGGGATGAAGTTCTTAGTCTGCGCTGAAATCCCGGTGACTATCGTCAGTGCTAACGCGATGACTAAGGCGATTCTTTTGAGCTTGCTCACGATAGTGCTCCGCTTGCTTTGAGGCCTATTCTTTTTAGCGAGATTTGCTTGTCTAAATGTTCAACAAGCTTCAGCCGCCGCAGCGCGACAAGCTAAAGCTTGTCGAACACCTCAAATGGCTATTGTTTCAAGAGATCCTCGAGGAACTTCAGCACTTCTGGATCCTTGCTGCGGCTGAGACATCCGATGGCCCGCTTGCGTTGCTCGATCGGCGTCTGGGGATTTCTGCCAATCTCGATTAGTTTTTTGGTAACGCGTGGGTCGTTTGAGCCACACAGAGAGCTGATCATATATTGCTTCACATCTTCATTCTTCTCGTTCTCAAAGATGGGGATCAGAATATCGACTGCCTGGTCGCCACTGCGCCGTGCAATTGCACTGATTGCAGCCTTGCGAAGCTCGACGTTATCGGACCCGCGGGCAATTTCGAGCAACTTGGCGCCGGCGCGCTCGCTCTTACGGCGAGAGAAAGCGGAAATTAGAGACTTGCGTATCTCAAGGCTCTGATCGGCCTCGTATATTCTTAGCAGAATGTCTACTACCGGCTCACCGGGCCGGCCTGAGATAGCGGAGATCGCGGCTTTTCGCAGCGCCACAGGCTTGTTGCTGGCCGCGATTTCTCCGAGCACAGTGATGGCCCTATCGCTCGTGTGTTGACTCAAGGCGTACAGTGCCGCCTCTGATATTTCAGTCTGCGGCGAGTTGAGAGCAAAGTCCCGTAGCGCATCGATCACGGTCTCGTCGTTGGTCTCACCCAGAACGGAAATCGCCTTTGTGCGGACCTTCAGATCGGGGTCGGTCCGGGCAACGTTCAAAATCGTCGGAATAACCGACTTCCCACCGTTACGGGCCAGAAGCGTCACGGCGGCTTGTCTGCACCGGACAGTTTGCGTCGATCCCGGCTTGAGCCAGTCGGTCGCCACGGCGATGCCGCGCTGAACATCAGCTCGGAATAGCGCCTGGAGTACCTCGATTTTGAATTCACATGGATCGTCATCTGCCTGGGAACCCCTGGAGCCGGAGCCTGAACCCATGCCGGTGCCTCGGCCTTCCTGAGCTAGCATGTCCAACTGGGCGAGCGGCGCGAGCGCTCTCAACTCATCGAGAGCCGAAAGGTCCCACTTGGCGGGCGGCGCAAGTTGTCTCAACTCATCGAGAGCCGAAAGGTCCCACTTGGTGCGCGGCGCAAGCTGTCTCAACTCATCGAGAGCCGAAAGGTCCCACTTGGTGCGCGGCGCAAGCTGTCTCAACTCATCGAGAGCCGAAAGGTCCAACTTGGTGCGCGGCGCAAGCTGTCTCAACTCATCGAGAGCCGAAAGGTCCAACTTGTCGACCGGCGCACGCTGTTCCGACTTGGCGCGGGGCGCAGGCTCCTGAGCTGCGCTCTGACGCACCAACCCAACGGCCAAGATGGTCAACGCGACCAGAATCAAAAGCGAGAGAATCCCGCGGGTTACGTTGTAGTTGTTTGCTTTGTTTTTCATAGCATGAATATCAAACATAGTTTGCCTCGTGTTCTTGGATTGTTAACTGTTCGGTCCTTAGTAGCTCACCAGCGCCGCGACGATCTCGGTCTTCTGAGCGCGGTCTTTAATCGCTCGCAATTTATCCGGGGTCGTCTTGTCCGGCAGATTGGCGATGTCGATCAGGAACGGCTCCAGATCTCCCAGCAATTCCTTCGTAGGGAATTTCCCGGCCAACTCTGCATCTCGACGCAGCACCACATTCTCGCTCAGCAACCGTCGCGACATCGCCTTCTCGTAGGAAACATCGATCTCGCTATCATCGTCCGATGTCTGAAGACTTCGTATCGAACGCAGCAGATTCTCCGCCTGCTGGATGTGTTCGGCAGTGTCTCGCTCCGCAAGTTCGGAATAAGCTACGTCCGCGAACAACACGCCGGGATCATCGGTCTTTATCGGACGGTCAGTGTGTTTCGGCGTTTTCCTTTGCGAGACAACTCCCTCAACGAGCGAAGGAGACGCGACGGACGGGGGTTCTTCCTTCGTTCCATTTCCAGGCGGCACGATCGATTTGTCATTTCTGACGAACGGCTCATGCTCCACCGGCTGCTGCTGCGTTCTTAGATACATGACACCAACTACGACTGCGATAATTACGACTGCGATGGCTCCTGAGAAAGCGAATCCGAAACGCGGAATCGCAAACAAACCGGCGAGCGATGATCGCAGACCGGATTTCGGATCTGGCGGCTGCCCGGCCGCGGTGCGGGCTTCGATCGCGTTCCACATCGAAGGCGAAATGTTGAGGTCGCGATCATAGCGGGCGTAGATTTCCTCCTCGGCCGTCAGTGCCTCAAATTCGTTCGCGCAGTTGGCGCACGCGATGAGGTGCGCGCTGACAGAGGCGGCCTCGCGTTCGCTCACTTCCCCGTCAATGTACTCCGTCAACAGATTCAAACAGTCATCACACTTCATGACTACAACCTCACATACGGACTAATTCGTCGCCGCATTTCCGATCGCGCCCGGTGCAAATCCGTCTTCAACTTCGGAATTGAGAATCCAGTGATGTCCGCGATCTCTTCGTAACTGCATTGCTGAAAAACCTTCAGCGTAAAGACGAGCCGCTTGTCGTCGTCGAGCGAAGCCAGCGACCGTTGGATCAACTCGTTCAACTCCTTACTAAGAAGCCGGCTGACCGGAATCGGGCCCTGGTCACTCAAATCGAGGACCGACTTGTCATCCAGGTCGACATGACGGCTGTCCCGCGCCCGGGCCCGCAACGATTCGCGCGCCACGTTCCTGGCAATACCGAAGAGCCAGGTCGAAAGCTTGGTTTCCTTACGCATGGCGCCGAGGTTGCGAAAGGCCCTGACAAAAGTTTCCTGCGTCAATTCTTCCGCCAGTTCCCGGTCGCCGACGAGATCGTAGACAAAACTGATAACGGGTCTCGAATACCTTTCAAAGATCAGGCGGAAAGCTTCCTGGTCGCCCGAGGACGCACGCGCTACTAGGTCTGCTGAACTATTCATCAGAGATCCGGCGAACGCTCCGGGCTGACCTTCAAGGCTTAACTCATGGGTCAGCCGTTTCATCATGTTCCGGTGTGTTAGTGAGCCGCGGCGACCAAAGGTTTCAGTTTTTTTCGCCAGCCAGGAAGACCTCAGGCCTCAATCGACTCCGGTTTTCCCGCTATTGATAAAGATAGTAGCTGGCGGGGCTTTTGGCGAGGGAGCCAAGAAAAGGAGTCAGTACCACCTGCGTGAGCGGGTGGGTCTGGCGGTCAACCGCGCCTTGAGTCTTTGATCCACCCGCTGACGCAGGTGGTACTGACCTCATGGCCGCAGACGAATCCGGTCCCCCCAGGGGTGAGGATATTACGCCGCCCTTAGTGAGTCACGATCGCTGAGCAGGCGTTTGACCGTGGTCAGGAAGCTTTGCGGGTCGATCGGCTTTGGCTCGTAGGCGTTGGCCCCCAATTGCAGTGAGAAGGTCGCCGTGCCGGTACCAAAAGCGGTCGTCACCAGGATGGGCGTCTTTTCCAGCGAGGCTGTGTCCCGCACGCGGCGGACGACATGGACGCCGTCGGCGCCGGGCATTTGAATATCAGTCACAATAAGATCAGGCTTCAGGAAAAGAGCAGTGTCGTAACCGCGCACTCCGTCGTCAGCAACCGTGACTTTATACCCGCGTTTTTCCAGCGCCAGGCGCATTAGTTCGCGAGTGTCCTCGTCATCTTCGATAACCAGAATTCTTTTGGACATACGAATACCTGAAATAAACCTTGCTGATGTTGTTCTGTACGGATAGTAAACTGCTATTAGAGCGCGCATTCCGCGATTCAAACTAATGTAATCGGGAAACATTGTGACACCCATCAGACACAAGAAGCGGGAGCAGAAAACCGTTTGGTCTTCTGCTCCCGCTTTGTCTGCGAAAGCTGTAGATCTGAATCAGCCCCACGTCGGCTTAGTATCCGTAGTAGCCATCCGAGTAACCATTCTCAAATGCATCCCGGAAATAACGCTCGTACGCGTAGCGATCACCGTACCGCGAGTTGTAGTCCTTGTTCGCCTTCTGATAGGCGCCTTCGTCACGAAAGTCAAAGCGATCGTTGTGACGACGGTCGTTGCGGCCTTCCTTAAGGCCCTCGTTGTAGCCGGCGTTCAGTGCTGTCTGCCGCAGTTCGTAAGACCCGCCATAGTTGCGGTAGCCGTCTCCCTGTCGCCCACGGCGACCACGATTGCCCTGCTGGTTGCCGTTATCCCAAATACCCCAAGTACCGTTCCGCTGCTGAGCCTGACGCTCGCGCTCGATTTGAGCCTGCCGCTCGCGTTCAATCTGAGCCTGCTGAGCCTGACGCTCGCGCAGCACGCGCTCGTAATCGCGCTGCCGGCGAATCTGCTCCTGATTAGGCCAATACTGCGCCTGGGCCGTCGTGCCCGACATCATTACCGTACCGAACAACAACATAAGTCCCAGGAGTGACCCTCCAATATTCTTGACGTTGACGTGTTTCATGTTCCCTACCTCCGCAGCGACTCTTGGCAATGAACATGCCACTCCCGTTCTTATTGGTGAATTAATCGAACTCAGCGAACTCTCTATCCCAAATCGTGTCGGCTTAGATGACATGCGCCGCGGAAAATGAGTCGATCCAGTACAGCGTTGAGTTGACTCCGCCCTTCAAAATGGCGTAGAAGCCTCGTGTTTCCTGGTTCCACGAAACGAGGTTCACTCATGGATAGTTCAAATCAGGCCCACCATGTCCCCATCGAGGTCGAACAGCACGTGCGTCAATTGAATGACGAGTGGGTCAAAGCGATAATGCGCCGTGACGGCGAGACGCTCAACCGCGTCATGGCCAACGATTTCTTCTTCACGTATCCGCTGGAGGGTGACGACAAGGCGCAATTCATCGCCGACGTGACCTCCGGGGACCTCAAGATAGAGCACATAAGCCGCGAACGGGTCAGCGTGCGGGTCTTCGGCAGCACCGCCGTTTTGACGGCGCACGATTCTGGCACGTGGCTTTATCACGGCCGCGAACTCTCCGGCCAATATAAGATCATTAGCGTCTTTGCCGAGCGAGATGGCCGCTGGCAATTGTGCGCCTTCCAGGCCTGTCCGATGCAGGAGCTTTAGTCAATCTCAGCTCAAAACAGCCTAATCTCAAAATGCCAGTTTCGCCTGCACGTCGCGCCGCATTCGATATTCTGCGACGCGTCGAGGGCGAAAGCGCTTACGCGTCTCCCTTGCTGGCCGCTGCGGACGAACGCTTGCGGAGTGACGACCGATCTCTTTGTTACCAACTGGTGCTGGGCGTGCTGCGCCGGCAGTCCTGGCTTGACGGCGCGCTCGAACACTTCGCGAACCGTCGAATGGAAGACGTTGATCTGCCGGTCAGGCTGGCCCTGCGTCTTGGCCTCTATCAACTGCGCTTCCTTTCCCGCATCCCACCATCGGCGGCTGTAAACGAATCGGTAGATCTGGTGCGAGCGGCTGGTCTCCGGTCCGCGGCCAGTTTCGCAAACGCCGTGCTGCGCCGCGGGACTCGCGAGCCTGATTACGATCCGGCGGCGAGCCTTTCGGATCCCGTCGCGAAACTGGCGATTGAAACCTCGCATCCACAATGGCTGCTTGAACGCTGGATCGACACATTTGGTTTTGACGAAGCGACCGCGTTGGCTCGCGCTAACAATGAACCCGCGCCGGTAGCGTTCCGTCTGACCGCGAAGGCGCAGGCAAAACCAGGGACGCCGGAGGAAATCATTCAAAGACTGGAAACTTCGGGAACGCGTGTGGCGTCGTCCGAAATCAGTCCCGACGCCTGGCGTGTGATTGGCCGCAATAGCGATGTTGGTGCATCGCAGGCAAGGACTCCCAAACTCCTGCGCGAGCTTTCGCGCGAGGGTCTCATCTATTTTCAGGACGAGGCCTCGCAGCTGGTTGCCCATCTACTCTGCTCCCAGCCGGGTGATCGAGTGCTTGATGTTTGCGCTGCGCCCGGCAGCAAGACCACTCATATTGCCACGCTCATGCCCGGCGCGTTTGTCGTCGCAGGTGATCTTTACGAGCATCGCTTGCGCACTTTGCGCGATTTAGCGGCGACCTGCGGCATCGACTCAATTCGAGTAGTCGTTCACGATGCTACTGGTGATTTGCCTTTCGTCGAGGCGTCATTCGATCGCGTGTTGGTGGACGCGCCGTGTTCCGGAACGGGCACGCTACGACACAATCCGGAGATTCGCTGGCGGATTCGCCCAGCGGATATGGCCGAGCTTGCATCAAAGCAAGCGCGAATTCTCGCGAATGCCGCTAAGATGGTCCGACCGGGCGGGACACTCTTGTATTCTTCCTGCTCGCTCGAAAAGGACGAGAACGAAGCCGTGGCCGAGGACTTTATTCAGGAACATCCCGAGTTCCATCAATTGCGACCGGACGTCCCTCCCGATCTGCTAACAGAATCAGGGGCGGTTCGTACCTGGCCACATCGTCAGGATGTGGACGGCTTTTTCATGATTGCGCTTCGGCGTCGCGCGTAGCGCACTTCGGTTGCGACTGTTTGCGCACGAATGTTAGACTGCGCCCTGACCTTCGCCGCATCGATTGGCGCCGCGAAAAGAGACTTAATCCATCGTGTCTTTCACAAAACAAGCGCTGACGGCGCTAAAACGAATCTTTATCGTGGTCGGAATTGCCGTCGCTTTCACCCTGGGTTTGCTGGGTGCGATTTATCTCTCGCTGCGCAGCTCTGAGACCAAGGTGCCCGATATCATTGGCAAAGACCGAACGTCCGCGGAAGACACGATTAGTTCGGCGGGTTTGAATTTTCGCGTGCGCGCTATCCGGCCAACCAGCGAGGCACAGCCTAATACCGTTTTGATTCAGCTCCCGCATGCCGGAGAGATCGTCAAGGTCGGACAAACCGTAGCGGTGGACATCAGCCGTCCCACGAAAGAGGGCGAGAGTTCAACTTCCACCAATGCGAACGCGAATACCAATACCGAGAAGAAGTCCGAGAATAGTAACTCGAACAATTCCACGGCGAACTCAAACGAGAACAAGGAGAAACGGAAGCCGGCTAACAAGAATGCCAATGACAATCTGAATGCCAATGGGAACTTGAACCGCGCGACGAACCGAAACCGGAATACTAATGTTAATCCGGTCACGAACGGGAGCGAGGTTGCCAACCCGACCGGGACTCTGGTTCACAGCAACCTGAACGCCAATAGCGCGCCCAGAGGCAACGAAAATCGTGGCGCCGGTAATGTAAACAGCAATCGCCGCCCGCCGGTCGCCGCGCCGACGCCTTAGCGTCTTAATACTTATGATTGAGATTGCCCCATCAATTCTTTCCGCAGATTTCACCCGCCTTGGCGAACAGATTAAGACTGTCGAACGGGCGGGAGCGTCTTTGTTGCACGTAGATGTGATGGATGGAAGGTTTGTGCCGAACATAACTATTGGCTTGCCGGTCGTAAAAGCCATTTCCCGTGCAACCCGACTGCCCGTTGATGCGCATCTGATGATCGTCGAGCCAGGTCGGTACGCCGAACAGTTTGTTAGAGCCGGGGCGCAAATGGTTTCAATCCACATCGAGGCCGACCCGCACGCGCACCGAACGCTGTCGGCGATAAGAGCGGCGGGCGCGCTCGCGGGCATTGCAATCAATCCCGCCACGCCTTTGTCGGCTTTGGACGAGGCGGTCAAGTTTGCCGACTATGTCCTGGTGATGTCAGTCAATCCGGGTTTTGGGGGACAGGAGTTTATTCCCAGCTCGCTCGATAAGGTGCGACGCTTGCGAAAAATGATCGATGAACGCGGACTGAAAACGCGCATAGAGATTGACGGGGGTATCGATAGCGACAACGTCGCTGAAGTTACGAGCGCCGGCGCGGAGATAATTGTCTCTGGTTCGGCAATCTTCAGCGCGCCGGACCCCGCCATTGCTCTGCGAGAACTGCGTGAGGCAACGGTTTTGTGGGTTTAGCCTGGCCACGCACAAAGTTAGCAATCGACGGCTTTTCAGTCTAGAATTTCAAACCGGACGAATTGTTTTGGAGGTTTTTTTCAATGTCTTTTCCTTTAGTGCGAGGGGTTAGTTCTCGCGGCCCACTTCGTCTGATTTCGCTGGCGGTCGCGTTGTTTGCGATAGCTCTATCAACGGCGGGCGTAGCGTCTGCGCAGGGCGCCCAGGGTAACAAGCCCCAGTCTCAAAGCGGGCTGACGAACATCCAGCGTTTTGACATAATGCGTTCAAAGCTGGAGACAATGCGCCGCTCTCTCGACAACGCGATTGCGGCCATCAACTCCAAGGACTCTGGGAACAAGGAAAAGAACCCTGACGATCCACGCGAACGTCTGCGCGGCCTGGAAAAAGAAGTTGGCTCAGTATTGGGTGAGATCAACGATCTAAAGTCCAAGGAAGAGCGTTCGGAAAAATACGACACGTCCAAGCTCGACGGGCTGGAAGCCTCAGTTACTGAACTCAATACTCGGGTTGAAGGGGCCCTGCAAGCCACGGCAGCGGCCCGAAGCGAAACGCCCTCGGACTATCAGCCGAAGCCGCAAAAAGTTAAGCGCCGCTTATTTGGTTTACTGCCCGGTAAGAGTAATGACAAGTACGCCGAGTTGACTGGCGGCGTCGCCCCCGGTCGCGATCGCGTGCTCTTCATAGAGGCCGCCAAGGAAGTCCGCAAGGGCAACCACGAAACGGGGCGTTTGCTCTTCACCACGATCATTACAACCTATCCCGACTCTCCTTACCTGCCGATGGCAAAGCTGGCGATCGCCGACTCTTTCTATTTGGAGGGCACGACCAGCTCATTGATTCAGGCGGGACAGGCTTATCAGGACTGGCTTACTTTTTTCCCGACCGATTCGCTCACCTGCGACGCAATGCTAAAAGTGGCGGAAACCGAAATGCGGCAGATGGGTTTGTCGGATCGCGACATCTCGCACGCGCGCAAGGCCGAGCAGCGTCTGAAGGTGATGTTGCAGCAATGTCTGCAGTCGAATCTTCGTCCCGAGGCCGAATTGCGGATGCGCGAAGTGCAGGACAATCTGGCGATGCACAATTTGTATATTGCCAGGTTCTATTACGACACGCGTTACAAACCTACGAAGCGAGGACTCAAAGGCGCGCAGGACCGCTTGAAAGAAATCACGGAGAAATACAAGACCTTCTGCATGATGGACGAAGTGCTGTTCCGGCTGGGCTCAACCTATCAGGAAGAAGAAGAGCCGGACGAAGCTGCCAAGTACTATCAACAGATTGTGCGGGACTATCCCAACAGCGAGTATGTCGAAAAGGCGAAAGATCAACTGAACATCATCGGCGCGGCCATTCCGGATCCCGATCCCATCAAGCAGACTTTGCCTGCTTGTGAAAAGCCGACGTTCATGCAGAATATGATGCAGCAAATCAGCGGCAGCGCGAACGTCACCACTAACCACGACGGAATCCTGATTACCCGGAAGGGCGAGGGCAACGATCTAATCGACAAAGCGATCGCCAATAACGGGCAGCTTCCGCAGAATGTGCAGCCGGTGATTCAACGAAGCGCGCCGCGCACTCCGGTGAATCAACCGACACCGAACGCAACGCCGCCTGATGCCGGTCCTGCTATGACTCCAGGGCGGCCGCGCTTAGCTCAAACGCCTACGCCCACGCCGAAGCCGTGATTGGATCTTCCGTGCGGGCCGAAATAGTTTGCAGACCGCCGTTACCCAATAGCAGAAGCTTACTTGCCCGTCGCCGGGCGTTCTTACGTACCTAAGATGATGCCGAATTCGCATGCCGTGCAGAACGAGCTGGTGCGGCGGCATCGCACATCCACTCTGGTTGTTGCCGGCTTCCTCATCCTTGACATTGTACTGCTGGCAATCGCATTTCTTTCTTCAGACCGTATCTTTCGACCTGGTGATGCGGGAATCGTAATGGGTTTGTGGATTGCGATTCTGGTTTTTGGGCTGGGCGCATTCGTGGTCCGGCGCACAAAGTTCGCCGCGATGCGCCTGAAAGATGTGGCCGCCGTTAAGGGCGTTTCGGGCTTGCTCAAGACATTGCAGGACACCACGATCCAGGTCGCCTCAATCGGCGGCGCAATCGCGCTCATGGGATTCGTAATCACGATCCTCAAGGGGGATTGGACTGATATGCTGCGGGCCGGCGGTGTGGCCGCGATAGTCCTCGTCTACTGCTACCCCTTCCGCAGTGCCTGGGAGCGCGTAGTGACGCAGCTTGCTCGCGAAGACTCGAGTGGTTTGGATTAACTGGCTGGGCTATTTGCTAAGCGAATACCGGGACTTCCGCTGCCGCCGCTAGTGAGTTGCCTGCCGGCGCTTCTCCTGCGGATGAAACTCATGCCATCCTCTTTCGAGATCAGGCCTTTTTGAATTAGATCCTGAATGGCAAACTCGAAGGTCATCATGCCGTGACCGCGTCCGGTTTGCATTGCCGAAGCGATTTGATGTGTCTTGCCTTCGCGAATCAGATTCGCAACGGCCGGAACGTTTACCAGAATCTCAACCACCGGAACACGTCCCTGGCGATCAGGTCGGGGAAGTAGCGCCTGGGCCACGACTCCTCGCAAACTCTCAGACAACATAACGCGAATCTGGGTCTGCTGCCCTTCGGGAAAGACGTCGATTACGCGATCGATGGTCTTGACTGCGCTATTGGTGTGGAGGGTGGCGAAAACCAAATGGCCGGTCTCGGCCGCGGTAATCGCGAGCGAGATAGTTTCCAGATCGCGCATCTCACCCACCAGAATTATGTCCGGATCTTCGCGCAGGGCTGCGCGCAGGGCTGCGCCGAATGACTTTGTATGACTGGCCAATTCTCGCTGGCTTATCAAACAGCGGTTATTCTCGTGAACAAACTCGATCGGATCTTCGATGGTAATGATGTGGGCCTGCAGTTTCTCGTTAATGGTATGAATCATCGACGCGAGTGTCGTGCTCTTACCCGAACCGGTGGGACCGGTGACCAGAACCAAACCCTCTGAGACATCGATCAGGCTGGCCAACTGCTCCGGGAGATCAAGCTCTTCAATGGTCTTAATGTTTTCCGGAATCAGCCTAAAAACCGCGGAAACACCGTTTCGCTGCATAAAGACGTTGACGCGAAAGCGGCCTACGCCCGAAAGTGGATAGCTCAAATCGAGGTCCCAGTTTTCGGTGAATAGTTCCTTCTGCTTTTCGGTGAGGATCTCAAAGACAAGACTCTGGCAAGTCTCTGCTGAGACATTACGATAGTTCAGCTTCACCATGTCGCCATGGATCCGCATGTAAGGCGCTGAGCCGGAAGTCAGGTGCAAGTCGGAAGCGCCCTGCTGCTTCATCTGCCTGAGAAGATCGTCAAGTCTGGGCATATTTCAATTCTCAATTTCGCTTCATCGAGGCTGGTGGGCTCCGAGATCGGCGCGCGCACTGACTACGCGCATTTGCCTGTCGGACGAATCACATCAAATTCAGCAATCGTGAATCTTTGGAACCAGGGAGGGCAGGAGGTTGTCTCTTTTGGAATGGGACCGAGCTGGAACTCTTGACATCGATCGATGTGAATCAATCGTCCGTTCAACTCGATCTTAATCTCACGCTCCGGCGAAGCCGCTCGTGAGCTGAAATCACTATAACAAAAAGATCAGACCCGCGCCTAGCTTTTTATCAACAGGGCCGACATTTGAGTTTGAGGACTCTCAAACCCCCGTCATTCTGCTCTTCAGAGGATAGGAAGCGTGGTTCCCTCCCCTGTTACTCAAGGTGACGGCGCGCCGCTGATTCACCAGAGAACCTGAGGCAAATCTGCCGCTTTCGGCAGTAACGCGCGCTGGCACTACCCTTGCTCTTGTTCAAGGCCCGGCCCCCTATTGGGAGGCCACTGATGAGTTGGCAACGAAGCAGTCGAATCGAGGTTACCAGGTGATATCTATGAAAGCTCAGCTCGCCAAAGCTCAAGGCTGGCACTCGAACAGCGGCACGTCGATGGTTGAGGTCCTTGCCGTCGTCGCCATCGCAACAATCCTGACCGCGGTCGCACTGCCACAGGTCATTTCAGCGCGACGGCTGATCCGCTCGGCCTCACTGCCGCGCGAAATCGCAGCGCAATTACGATTTGCCCGGCAGCAGGCTATGTCACAGCGGCAAGCCTTTACTTTTCAATATGACGACTCGACAAAGCAGATCACGATTATCGATCACCAGGCGACTGGATATACCTTGCTGTCTGCTTCGGGCTATCCAAATACCGCGGGCAGCACCACGGCGTTAAGGGTGCCGTTAGGCGGAGGAGGAGGTCTCCCGGCTGCCGAAATTTCTTTCGGTGTTCCTACCGGGATCACCGTCACCTCTTTAGGCGACACCAGCACCCCAACCGCCCTGGTGTCCAATAAACTCACGATCACTTTCCAACCGGATGGCACGGTCCAGGATGCCAACGGCAATTATGTTAACCGCACTCTATTCTTCTACAACAACATAATCCCCAACCAGACGGCATGCGCGATCTCTGTTCTGGGATCAGCCGGGAGAATCAAGATCTGGAGGTACACCAGTGGAAATACTTACGCTGAATAACGACTCTCGCCGCCAGCCGGTGCGAACAAAACTTAACTCCGAGTCAGGCGTTACGATTCTGGAGATGGTGGTGGCGATGTTGATTTTGACCGTCGGCCTGCTGGGCCTGGCGGCGTCGATCGGTTATGCCGTCACCGTCAGCAACAAAGGGCGCAATATTACCAACAGCAAGCTGCTGGTGGTTTCACTGCTCGAGCAAATGGAGACTTTGCGAAATGCCGAGGAGCTGACCTTTGCTCAAATCAGGAATGAAGGTCAGACAGTTGACGACACGGGGGCCACGCGTTCGTTCCCTGGATTTCCCACCGTCTTCCAGCCGCTCTCGATGAATCCCGGTCCGGACGGAATTTATGGGACGTCCGACGATGACTCAGCCTCGGTCGTGCCGGGATACCAGCGTCAAATCTTGATTACCTCGTTGAGCCCCAACCTCAAACGAGTCCAGGTAACTGTTCGTTACCCGGATGCGGGCGGCCAAATGCATGACCTGGTTGGCGTCGCCTATTTGAACAATGACACGCGCAGCAATTTCCGCTAAGCGCCGTACGGAAACCAAAGAAGGGCCACCGCGCTCAAACCGAAACCCGGAGGGCAGTACATGTGTTCTAATCGCAAAATCAATCGCCAGGATGGCTTCTCAATGATCGAACTGATGATCTCACTCGCCACCATGACGATCATCACCGGCGCGGCCTTCGCCTTAATTGGCAGCAGTATCAAATTCTCAGGTGCCACCTATCACATAACCGACACGGAACAGGGGATTCGCACGGCGCACGAAGTCATTAATCGCGATTTGACGACTGCGGGCGACGGCTTGAAAGGCATCGGCACGATTCAGGTTCCGAAAGCATTCGTCCAGAATTATCTGACCCAAACACCGGTCGTCGACCCCGGCAACCCAAATTACGTGAATCTGGCGCTGGTTAACTCCGATGACAGTGTTCCGGGAAGTACGGCTGTACCCCAGCCGAGCCCGAGTCCGTCGTCGAATGTCCTGAACGGTACCGATCGTCTGACCCTGCTGACACAGGATTACACATACTTTACGCCGGTTACGGTGCTGGCCGGCAAGATTACCCAGTCAAGTCCCAACACCAACATCGTGGTCCCCGATGGTACGAAGTTCAAGGTAGGAGAAATGTATGCGGTTGTCGCGCAGAACAGCGCCGCATTCTTCATAATCTCGAGTATTAGCTCGAACACTCTGACCGTGACAAACGAGACCACTTACTCAATTAATCAAACCGGCAGCGGAACTCCCATCAATCAGGTTACATCCGGCGGGACGGCTCCCTCGACGATTGTGCGAATCCAGATAATCCATTACTTCGTGGACTCGAATAATCTGCTAATCCGGCGAGTGTTCGGCGTAAAGGGAGCGACTTTCGTTGACAGTGTCGTTGCCGAGCGCGTCACCAACTTGCAATTTCGTTACGCCACCAACCTTATCGATGCAAACGGCTTTGTGCCGCAACCGGTAAGACAACTTTCGACCTCGCAACAGCAACTCGCCGTCCGTGAGGTTGAAACGACAATCGCAAGCGAAACTCTGCGCGCCGTGAACGCGGTTACAGCGAACAACACCGGCAAGCAAGTTATATCGTCAACCACCATGACCGCCGTTCGTAATCTGCAGTTCCGGCAAGCGCTCTGAGCCTGTCGAGGAAATCACAGCTGCGCATATCGATCGAAGCCATTATCGATTTTAGGGAAGGAAGCGTTATGGGCAAGAACTCAAAAACAAATCATGCGGCCGCAACTCAGCTTAAGCGAGACCAACTGCGCAAGCAGGTGAGTCCAGTCCGCGGCAATAGGAAAGAACGCGGGGCCGCGCTGGCCACCGCACTGATCGTTATGTCTCTGCTGGCGGCCATTTCGATGACCGTGCTGGCGGTCGTGACCCATGAGTCAAGAATCGCCGGCAGCGACCTGCAGCGAACTCAAACCTTCTATGCAGCGGCAGCGTCGATCGAGAAAATGACCAGCGATTTTTGCGCCCTGTATGCCCACACGTCGCGGCCTACGAACCAGGACTTCCTTGACATCGCCGCTGCCTATCCGACTGAACTAACTGGCGAAGGCTTTTCGTTTACAAAGCCGGATGGTACACCGGGCCAGACGCTGGTGCTTGATCCGAACGGCGTGAGCGGTACGGTAACAATTCCCAATGGTCCATTTTCAGGTCTAGTGGCTTCGGTGAAACCGTACCTGCTGGACACTACCGCGACCCAGACCAACACTGGAATCCAGGTAAGGCTGCAGCGCAAGATCAATAACTATCTGGTGCCAATTTTTCAGTTCGGCATGTTCAGTAATGAAGACCTCGAACTGCACCCGGGTCCGGCTTTCGCCTTTAACGGACGAGTGCATGCCAACGGCAATCTCTACCTCAGCGGCACCACGACCTTTCTTTCTAAAGTAACCACGGCAAATGAACTCGTGGTTGACAAGACGCGCAATGGCAAGCCTCACGCCTATTCTATGACAGTGAAAGTCGGCTCGATCAGCGTTCCCCTCACCGCCGGCAGCGTCGTCGGCGGTCCGAACTTTTCGGGAGCGACCAGCGGCCAGCGAGGTTTCTTCCCGACTTCGCCGACCGGAAGTCCCAGCCTTACTTGGGATTCAGCTTCCATAGCGGCCGCCTCAACGGGCGTCGCAAACCAGTTCGGCGGGCAAGTGCTGACGCGCACCACCGGCGGCGTGCCGCTGCTCCTGCCAATGCAAATCGAAGGAAGTCAGGTGCGCGAGATCATCAAGCGCATGATGCCACACGACAGCGAAGTCCTGAACGAGTCACGCTATCACTACAAAGCGGAGATCAGAATTCTGATCGACGACGAGAATCCGACTGTGACGGACGCCGCCGGTATCCCCTCGGGCCTGGGCGTGAACCTATCGAGTTTCGATCCCATTCCACTTCCCAACGCGGCGCCAACTGCTTCGCCAACGGCCAACGGCGGCGGCCGGGCGCTGTGGCGCGTCAATGACAACAACACCAGCATCGCTAACAGCTATGCCGAGACGACGACCTCCTTTATCCAACAGCAGCAGAACGGCACTGCGGTTCAAGCCGATACTGTTCGAGGTGTGAAGTTGGGCCCGCCGCGAAAGCCGATTATTAGCGGTGCTACGAATAGTAGTAGCAGTGATATCACGATTACCACTAGTTCCGCACACGGATATGCGGAAGGCGAAAAAGTGTTTATTAGCGACGTGTTGCCCAGCACGTGCCGTGCTAATGGCGGGTATACGATCCACGTACTGAATTCCACCCAATTCACACTGGTTGGCAGGAAGGGTGACGGCAATTCGAGCCACAACTACTCGAGTGGAGGTACGGTCTATTCATTTACCGCGATTCCTAAATCCCCGAACGGCACTGCTATTCCATCGGGCGCCGGCATCACCGGGCATATCCTCGTCCAGATCGCCATCGTCGACTCCAGCGGGAACATCACCACGCGCGACGTGACCAGGGAGATTCTCAGCCTGGGAATGACGGAAGGCGAACCCAACGCGATTGTCATGCTCCAACGTCCCGTGTGGGCGGCCTTCACCCAGGGCAGCCGCGATGACAGCACCGCAAGCCCGACGCCTAATCCTGCTCTCAATGGTGACGCTGGCTATTCCAACTGCCTGACTGACATCTTGAATAAGACACACCTGGGAGCGGACGGCGCAATCAGGATCGACTCTGCCAATGGCTATCCGACCCAGAACGGCACCTATTCGTACCTTACCAAGATCGTGGATGACACTGCGTCGGGATCACAGCCAGTGCGATCCGATATTCAGAACCCGCTCAACCCCGCCGATTGGGGCACCAGCGCCTGGGAACCAAACAAAGAGTGGAACTCCATTGTTCCGATCAATGTTTACAACGTCCGCGAAGGCCGCATCAATACGAGCCTGAGCGCAACCACCGTCTACGAGCGCGGCGTTACCAACGTAGTCGAACTCAACATGCGCAATCTGGCGCGTTGGTTCGACGGCGTTTATGACATCAACCTCCTGAATGGAACCGGCGCGGTTAGCACCAATATCGGCAGTCCCGACGGCTTTACGGTGTACGTCTCAGATCGCCGCGGCGACAGAGTCAAGTCTCTCGTCGAGTCCGGCTTCACCGTCAACGCCACGAACGGAATGGTGGACAACGAAGACATTTACGGACCTAACGACACTCTCGATGCGGGCGAAGATGTGCAGAACACCGGCACGCTGGTGAAGGACCTTAACGAGCTTCCTGATCCGGCGGCGTTGCCCGGCTCGTACGGCAGTGATGTCACCAAACAAGCCTTGACCGTCTCGGCGTGGACCAACCTGATCGGAGGATCCGGCTCCGATAAGAACAATCACAAGTACTTCCGCAACTCCGTTCGCATATTCAACGGAGAGAACCTCCAGGTTACCGGTGCAAAGCTCTCAACTACCAAAGGAATCACTATCTCCACCGAGAACATGGTCTATGTTTGGGGGAACTTCAACACTACAGGCATCAACATTGCGCCGCCTGATGGCACGTCGTCACTCAACGACTCGACCGCCACCTATTACTATCTCGGTAACCAGGTCCCGACTTCGATCGTGTGTGATTCTTTCTTCCCGCTTTCGAAGACGTTTTTCGATAGTGAGACCTCGCTGTATCCCGACAATCTGGGCAGACGGCCGGCGGACAATTCGCCTTCGGTAGACCAGGAGACCGCTGTGCGGGCAGCGATCATTGCCGGAAACAATCTGTCGGCCCTGACCGCCAGTCCTGATGCGGGCAACAGCGCCTTTGATGAGTCGCGACTTTGCGGCGGTATGCACAACTTCCCGCGCTTTTTGGAGAGCTGGAGTAAGCGTTGGAATTTCGTGGGCTCGATGATTCCTCTGTACCACTCGGTACAAGCCGTCGGTCAATACAATGCCAACAGCACGATCTACAGCCCGCCGATTCGTAACTGGGCCTTCGACGTTACGTTCACAGATCCAAACAGGCTGCCGCCGGGAACACCAATGTTCCAACACATTGAACCAACCGGCTTCAAGCAGGTTCTTTAAAGCTGCTGCTTGTCAGGCAGCAATCAGGCTGCGTCTGGTTTCAGTCCCCGAGCTGAAACCCGGCGCAGCCTTTTTGTTTGGCTTTCGGTATGCCGAGAAAAGTTGTAGCCGGATCCTGAGTCTTCAATCTTGTAACTCTGACAGGGTAGTATAGTGACATCTGACTTCCGACTAAATACCAAAGCCGGACAATCGCTTGGGCCTGAGCATCGAGAGAATCGAAATCCTTCTGCTAATCGCGGCGGTGGTCGCGATGCTGGCTCGCCGTCTGCATGTACCGTACAGCGTCGGATTAGTGTTCGCCGGTATTGCCGTGGCACTACTGCCCTTCTCTCCGAACATCGAACTAACCAAACAGCTTGTGTTCACGGCCTTTCTGCCACCGCTCATCTTCGAAGCCGCCTTTCAGTTGCGTTGGCCGGAACTACGAAAAGATCTGCTGGTGATCGTAACCCTGGCAACGATTGGAGTCGTGCTTTCCGCCGCCGCAACCGCAATCGGAATGCGTTACCTTGCGCAATGGACCTGGATTAGCGCGATAGTCTTTGGCGTGCTGATCGCGGCTACCGACCCGGTTTCGGTCATCGCGACTTTCAAGGACGCGAACGTGCCTGGGCGCATCCGTCTGCTGGTCGAGGCGGAAAGTCTTTTCAACGATGCTACCGCAGCGGTTGCTTTCACGATTGTGTTGTTGTTTGCCTCCGGCCAAAGCATCGGCGTCTTCGGGGTAACGAAGACGCTTTTGATTATGATCGCCGGTTCTCTAGCGTGCGGAGCCGTAGTTGCCGCGGTGGTCTTACTGCTTACAGGAGCCACGGACGATCATCTGGTGGAGATTACATTCACGACGGTCGCGGCCTTTGGTTCTTTTCTACTGGCTGAGCACTTTCATCTCTCTGGAGTACTGGCTACCCTGACGGCAGGATTGATTATCGGCAATGTGGGCCACCTGACAATCGTCACCGAAACGCGCGCGGCGGTTGAGGAGTTTTGGGAATACGCCGCCTTCGTAGCCAACTCGCTGATCTTCCTTCTTATCGGCATGCGCCTGGCAAATCAGCATTACGGATTCGTCCTGCTTCCGGCGCTGGTCGCGATAGTAATCGTGACTCTGGGACGGGCCATCGCCATCTATCCGCTGTCTTTGCTGTTTGCTCGCTCGAAGTTACGAATCAAATCACAGCATCAACACATTTTGTTTTGGGGTGGCTTGCGCGGCGCGCTGGCGCTCGCCCTCGCGCTTGGACTACCCCCTGAGATGCCCGCTAGAGAAGCGATTATTACCGTAGCGTTCGCCGTGGTTGCCTTCTCGATATTCGTTCAGGGATTGACTATCAAGCCGTTGCTGCGCCGATTGGGAGAACTGCCGGCTCAAGGGTCTCATTAGCACCCGGCTTCAGCCGGGTGAAATGGTGGACACAAGAACCGGAAACCGTTTGAAACGGTTTCTTGATCTCAATCATTCGTGATCACCTCGCTGAAGCGAGGTGCTAATGAAATGCATCAACGTGCCGCTTGACGCTCTCAGGACGGCATGTTAGGTTTGCGACTTCACCTGTGCAATTAAGTTTGATTATCAGAAGGCTTTAGTTAACGGCCTGAAACACGCGTGACTGCACCAGCTCTGGAACTGAAAAAGACGCCGCTTAACAGCGCACATCGCCGCCTGGCTGGGCGCATGGTTGAGTTTGGCGGGTGGGACATGCCGGTCCAGTATCCCGCGGGAACCATGACTGAGCATCTCTGCACGCGCACTCACGCCGGCCTGTTCGATGTCTCGCATATGGGCGAGATCGATGTGCGCGGCGCCGACGCGATTGCCTTCGTTAATCGCCTGACATCCAACGACGCCTCAAAACTGATCGATGGCCAGGCGCAATACTCCGCCTTGACTACTCCGGAGGGAACGGTCATCGACGATCTTCTGGTCAATCGCTTTGCCGAAGATCATCTACTGCTGGTGGTAAACGCCGGGACGACCGATAAGGACTGGGATTGGATCAAATCACATCACAGCGATGAGAACGTCGAACTGCGAAATGTAAGTTCCGAGTACTGCCAAATCGCTTTGCAGGGTCCCGATGCACTTTCGATCCTGGAGAACCTCACCGCGGTTCCGCTCGCAGGCATTAAGTACTATCACTTTACCGAAGGCGAGGTTGATGGTGTTAAGGCGATCGTCTCGCGCACGGGTTACACCGGCGAGGATGGATTTGAAGTCTACGCGGCCACGGACAAAGCCGAGCAACTCTGGAACAAGATTCTCGAAGCCGGAAAGTACGGCGAGGAATGTGGAGTGCTCCCCTGTGGTTTGGCCGCGCGCAACACGCTGAGGTTGGAAGCAGGAATGTGCCTCTACGGTCACGAGATCGACGAAACGACGACATTGCTCGAAGCCAATCTCGGGTGGATTACGAAACTCAACAAAGGTGACTTCATCGGGCGCGAGCGCCTGGCAAAGCAAAAAGAGGAAGGTATTAAGCGCAAACTCATCGGTTTTGAAGTTACCGACCGCGGAATAGCTCGCGATGGACAGGATGTTGTGTTAGACGGCGAGCGGGTGGGACAGGTCACGTCGGGAAGTCCCGCGCCCTTCTTGAAGAAGAACATCGGCATGGCTTATGTTCCTGTCGAGTTCGCCAACGAGGGGCGCGCGCTGGAAATCGACGTGCGCGGGCGGCTGGTTGGCGCGCAGATCGTGCCGGTGCCGTTTTACAAGAGAAGGAAAACCTGAAAAGGGGCTAATGCCTACCGCGGATCTTCTGCCTGATCAATTTTGACTTGACCATCGAATCTATGATGCTTACCTTCTTAGTAGAAAGCCGATGAGGAGGAGCGATGTACTCTATTGAATTTCAAGCAAGAATAGATAACGGGTCCATTGCTGTGCCTGAAGAATACCGCGATCGCTTGAAGGGGCTGGTTCGAGTCAGGGTCGTGCGTGAAGAAGAATTATCCGGAGGCAACATGATCGACGAATTGTTGACGCGGCCTCTTACAATCCCAGATTTTCGGCCTTTGACCAGGGACGAGATCTATGCCCGAGACTAATCCGACGCGGTGTTTCCTGGACACGAACGTCTGGTTGTACGCTTTCGTCGTAACTCAGGATCCAGCAAAGTCAGATATCGCCAAAGGCATCATACAAAGTAATGAGATCATTGTAAGCGTTCAGGTAATTAACGAACTTTCGATCAATCTCATCAAGAAGGCCCAGTTTGACGAAGAACGGATCCAACGGCTAATCGCGTCGTTTTATGTTAGACAACAGGTCATCGAGGTTGGAAAAGAAGTTCTGCTGACCGCGTCAGACCTGCGCGCCCGTTATCGGTTTTCGTTTTGGGATAGTCTAATCGTTGCGAGTGCCCTAATCGGAGGATCATCAATTGTGTACTCCGAGGATATGGATGACGGTCTGCTAGTGGATGACCGCCTGCGGATCGTGAATCCTTTCCGCTTGGCCTCAACTGAATCAGAATAAAGTTACTGCGACCACGGAGGAGAAACTGACCCATGGCTAACGTCCCGGAAAATTTGCACTACAGCAAGGACCACGAATGGGTGCGTGTCGAAGGTGACACAGCCGTAGTCGGAATCACCGATCATGCGCAGGAGCAACTCGGAGACGTGGTTTACGTCGAACTGCCGAAAGCCGGCGATGAATTCGCCGCAAACGAATCGTTCGGCTCGGTCGAATCCGTAAAAGCTGTCTCAGAAATCTTCACGCCGGTCTCAGGCCAGGTTACCGATTCCAACCAATCGCTCACCGACGAACCTGAGAAGGTGAACCAGGATCCCTACGGCGAGGGTTGGATGATTAAGATCAAGATGAGCAGTCCGGGCGAAGTCGACAGCCTTCTGACGGCCGCCGAGTACGAAGACTTTACGAAAGCTGAGAGTGAATAGCATTGCGTTACATTCCCAACTCGCCCGACGAACGCGCCGAGATGCTGCGACAACTCGGCGCCGCCTCGATTGACAATCTTTTCGATTCGATTCCCGGAGCTTTACGCCTGAGCGATCATCTGAACGTACCGGCTGCTCTGTCTGAGATCGAGCTGCTGAAACAGTTCGATGAAATGGGAGTGCGGAACCAGGGCGCCGGCCGCATAAGTTTTCTCGGCGGTGGCGCTTATTCGCACTACACGCCTACGATTGTCGATCATCTAATCTCGCGCTCGGAGTTTTTCACTGCTTACACGCCGTACCAGCCGGAGATTTCCCAGGGCACGCTGCAATCAATTTTTGAATTTCAAACCATGGTGTGTCAGTTGACGGGCATGGACATCGCCAACGCTTCGATGTATGACGGCTCTACCGCCATGGCCGAGGCCGTGCTCATGGCTGAGCGGGTAACCAGGCGTGCAAAGGTCGTCGCCTCGGTGGCCGTGCATCCACAGTACCTGGAAGTGGCGCACACCTACGTACAGCATGCCGGGATCGAACTTCAGCACGCGGCATTTGATGCTAAGACAGGTCAAACACACGTTAGTGCCTTTGATTCCATCGACGATCAAACAGCCGCGATCGTGGTGCAGTCGCCGAATTTCTTTGGCTGCATCGAAGATCTCGGGGCGCTCAGCGAAAAGGCGCACGCCAAAGGTGCGCTGCTGATCGTAGCCATTACCGAAGCGATGTCGCTCGGTCTGCTACGTTCGCCCGGAGGATGCGGGGCGGACATAGTCGTCGCTGAAGGGCAATCCTTCGGTGTGCCGCTTTCGTTCGGTGGGCCGTACGTTGGTTTGTTCGCAACGCGCGACAAGTACGCAAGACAGATTCCCGGCCGTTTGGTTGGCGAAGCGCATGATAAGAAGGGCCGGCGCGGTTTCGTGTTAACGCTGGCTACGCGCGAGCAGCACATTCGCCGCGAGAAAGCGACCTCGAATATTTGCACGAATGAAGGATTGATCGCGCTGGCTGCGACTGTTTATCTGGAGACGATGGGCCGCCGTGGCGTGCAGGAAGCCGCGCGGCAATGCGCGCAGAAAGCGCATTATGCTGCGCGCGAGATTGCGAAGCTGGAAGGCTTTTCGCTTCCTTACTCGGCTCCGTTCTTCAATGAGTTTGTCGTGCGCGCGCCGGGAGCAGCTTCCCCGCTTCTCGACAAACTGGCTAGCGAAAAAGGAATCGACGGGGGCATCGCGCTCTCGCGTTTTGACTCGAATCGGCCCAACAATTTTCTGGTCTGCGTGACGGAAACGAACACGCGTGAGCAGATCGATGCGCTGGTTGAAGGGCTAAAGGATATCGTTTAGAGGCGGGCTACCGCCCGCCGTTTCCAGACTGTGGCACAGACTTTAGTCTGTGATTACTCAGCCAAATACAGACTGAAGTCTGTGCCACTAATTATTGAGGGAGCAAATCATGCTAAAGAGAATTCGCGGTAGCACCGTCTGATGACTCGAGTCGGAGGAATTCCGGCGCCTCATTGCGTCCTACGATGGGCGCGTGGTCATCGACATTGGAACCGGTGACGGCCGCTTCGTCTACCGGTCGGCGCGTCGCGAACCGGATAAGTTCTTTATTGGGATTGACCCGAACGTTCGTCCTTTAGCGAAAATCTCTGAAAAGATTTATCGACGACCGAATAAGGGTGGCGCGCCGAACGCTCTTTTTCTGCAAGCTGTCATCGAAAAACTGCCGGATGAGCTGAGCGGCATTGCAGATGAGGTTCACATTCAGTTTCCCTGGGGCAGCTTGCTGAAGGCAGTTGCCACGGGAGATGAATTGGTTCTGGAGAGTTTGCGGCGCCTTTGCCGGAGCGAGGCGCAACTGCAAGTTCTGATCGGACTTGATGCCACGCGAGACGTTACAGAGCTTGAACGACTGGGATTACCGGAACTCTCCGCGAGATATTTAGAACACGAGATGGTTCCGGCCTACGAAGCTAATGGATTCCTGGTCGACGATTACGGGATGCTTTCTTCGTCGGAGTGGCCAGAGATCGAATCTTCCTGGGCCAGGAAGCTGCGTCGCAGTGAAGCACGAGTTTCGATTTATCTGCACGCCGTGTCCGACAAACTTAAGTTTGTCGGACATTAATTGAATCTCCCTTCTCCCCCTGGGAGAAGGGCCGGGGAAGAGGGGCGTAGCTGGAGGGCTCGATACTCAAGCCCTCTCCCAAACCCTCTCCGAAAGGGAGAGGAGTCGGAAGAAAGAACTTTGTCGGACATTAATTCATGGATTCAAACATCACCAAAGTAACCACGCACATCAGTCATAACGAGGCCTTGATCTTCGAACGATCACAGCCGGGCCGAGCGGGTTTTATGTTGCCGCCGCTCGACGTTCCCGAAGATGCGCTCGACGAAATCATTCCCGCTCAATTTCAGCGCGAAGACGATCTGGCAGGCATGCCGGAAGTTACTGAGGTCGACGTGGTGCGCCACTTTACGCGCATGTCCACCTGGAATTATTCGATCGACCAGGGCATGTATCCGCTCGGCTCCTGCACCATGAAATACAATTCTCGTCTGAATGAGAAAGTCGCGCGCATCGCCGGCTTTGCCAATCTTCATCCGCTGGCTTCCGAAGCAGAAGCGCAGGGCGCGCTACAAGTAGTTTACGAACTTCAGCAGCACCTGGCAGAGATCACCGGCCTGCCCGGCATCTCCTTGCAGCCCGCGGCGGGCGCGCATGGCGAGATGACCGGCATCATGATCATCCGCGCGTTCATCGATGCGCGCGACCTCAAAGATGCTTCGGCAAAGCGCCGCACGATGCTGATTCCCGATTCGGCGCATGGCACGAATCCCGCGTCGGCGCATCTTTCGGGCTTTACTGTCAAAACGATTCGCTCAACCGCGGAAGGCTTGACCGATCTCGATCACTTGCGCGAGCTTTGTGCGCACGGCGACGTAGCGGGCCTGATGTTGACTAACCCGAACACGCTCGGTCTGTTCGAAAGGAACATCCAGGAGATTTGCCGCATTGTGCATGATGCCGGCGGTCTGGTTTACATGGATGGCGCAAACATGAACGCGCTGGTCGGCGTGGCTCGTCCCGGTGCTATGGGCGTTGATGTGATCCATCTGAATCTGCACAAGACTTTCTCAACGCCGCACGGCGGAGGCGGCCCCGGTTCGGGCCCATGCTGCTGTACGAAAGACCTCGAGCCCTTTCTGCCGGTGCCCCGGGTTGTTGTCAGAACCCGGAGCGGTAGCGACGGGGTTAAGGGTGGCAGCGGCGTCTCCGCCCCAGAACCCGCAGTCTTCAAACTCGATTTCAATCAACCGCAATCGATCGGCCGCGTCAAAGCCTTCTTCGGCAACTATGGAATGATGTTGCGCGCGCTCGCTTATATCCTCACGCATGGCTACGACGGCCTGCGCGAAGCAACCGAAGCCGCGGTGCTGAACGCTCGCTACATCGCGCACGGCTTGATCTCAGATTACGAAAAGCCTTTCGACTCGCCGCCAATGCACGAAGTCGTCTTCACTGACAAGCGCCAGGCACGCAAGGGTGTGCACACGCTGGACATCGCCAAGCGCCTGATCGACTACGGATTTCATCCGATGACGATCTATTTTCCCCTGATTGTTTCGGGAGCAATGCTGATCGAGCCCACCGAATCCGTCGGGCGCCAGGAACTGGATCAATTTATCGAGGCGATGCGCTCAATTGCGCGCGAAGCTGTCGAGGATCCGGAACTGGTTTTGAACGCTCCCCACTCCACCCGCATCGGCCGTCTCGACGAAGCCGCCGCCGCGCGAAAACCAGTGTTGCGGTGGAAGCCGACGCAGGCTGATACAGAACCACGAGCCGTCGCGAGCGGGTGATTCCCTGGAACCTTACGTAAAATCCAATTTGAAATGGTCAGGTAATTGAATGCGATCGGCGCGGTTAAAGGCTCGCTCGCTGTACCTTAGCAAGATTCTTGCTGCTTGATGTTGACCAACGTACTTGCAAGTACCACAATTGCTCCCAGCATGGGGCGAATCAGACAGACGATCAAAGTTGACGGGCAGGAGTGCTGGACGCTGTTTGATAAGGGCGCTCGGAATACTTATGTGACTCCATCGGTCGCGAAGGCTCTCAGAACTGTACCTACACCCCGAACGATCCGAACCGCTCTCGCCGGAGGCATCAAGGAAACGAATACCGAGGCGCATCTGCACGCCGAAATCCAAGGTCATCAAATTTCAACTTACGCTCTGGTTGTGGAAGACATTGGAAAAGACGAAGACGGCAAGCCCATCGAGATCCTCTTTGGCGCCCTGGCAATGCAGCAGTGGGGCATCAGACCCGTACCTGACGAAGAGAGACTCGATCTATCACACTACCCTGATGAGTTCGTCGAATTCTAAGAGACAGCTTCAGAGCCGCTTGGGGTAAGCAAGATCGTAGACCTGCCATGAACACTCGGTTGCTGATCTCGACGGACGATTTCAATATCTGGTGAACCGCTCCCGACTGAGCGGAGACAATAAGGAGGCAACCAATGAATCCGACGGTCATTCATGAAATTTTTAGACTTCTTAAGAGAAAGAAAGGGCGCAAAGTCTATGAACTCGGGACGAGCCCGGCATCGGCGCGGTTCTCTGATGCTCCGCCACCCGTATATTACCCGGTTGAAGAACTACGACTCTTGATGCGATGGAATCTGGTGGAAGCATATAAGGTTTCTCAATTAGTACCTCCAAACAAACTCGATGATCATGATATAGACAAGATTACTTTTTATTTATCTCCCCATGCCGTTACACTTGAGGATACCCTTCAAATAGATTTGTCCGCAAAGCCTTTCTTTGGAAAGCCGCAACAATCAAAGGCGTGGACAGATGTGTTGATGTTGATGCCATTTACACCACAGTTGAAACCGATCTTTGATCGCCATGTAAAGAAGGTCGCATCGGCCTTGAAATTATCGGCAGGGCGCGCCGATGATTTCTTCACCAGGAACTCTGTCATGCAGGATATCTGGTCAGCGATTTATTATGCAAAGGTAATAGTGGCAGACTGTACAAAGAGAAATCCAAACGTATTTTATGAAATCGGGATCGCACATACATTGGGAAAAGATACAATATTAATCAGTCAATCCTTAAAGGATATTCCTTTCGACCTAAGGCACTTGCGGATCATAGTGTACGAGTTTACGCCCAAAGGTTTGATTGAACTTGACCGGGAATTGGAATTGGCTCTTCGCAGTTATTTGAGATGAAGCGAGGCGTGCTTAATATTATGGACTTCCGTTTTGCGCGAACCACTTGTTTACCAGCGGTTCCGATCGGTGCCTTCATATTCCTGTCAGGTTGCCTCCTGATTTCCTCGTCCGCTTTCGCTCAAACCAAACCAGAAACCCAAGCTCAGCCGGACGTCGTGCGCGTTGACACTGCGCTGGTGCAGACCGATGTCATGGTCTTTGATAAGAAGGGGCATTTCGTCGACGGCTTGAAGCCCGAACAGTTCGAGCTAAAGATCGATAACAAGCCGCGGCCCATCGCTTTCTTTGAACGCGTCGCATCGGGCAGTCTGCGGGAAGAGAGGAGCGCGCAAGCAAATGCCGGCGCAGCTGTAACTAACCCTGCAACGAATCCTACGACTGCGGCCGGTGGAAGGGTCCTGATCTTTTTCATAGACGATCTTCATTTGGCGCCGGGCAGTCTGGTGCGCACGCGCCAGGCCCTTCTCGAATTCATTGATCACGGTATGGGCGACAGAGATCAGGTCGCCATCACATCACCCAGCGGCCAGATAGGCTTTCTGCAACAGTTCACCGATGACAAGGCCGCTCTCCGCTCGGCCGTCGCGCGCCTCAACTATCGCACAAACACCAAGATGGACATGGGTAGCCCGCCCATGTCCGAGTACATCGCGCTCAAGATTCGTGAGGGCGACGAACAAGCTATCATTTATTACGTCCAGGAAATACAAAAGCAGAATTGCTATCGACCTCCGGGAGGCGGCGCCCTTATCTGTATGGTCACGCCGCAATCGGCCAGACAACTTGTGCTGGAACGCGCTCAAGAGATCGTGACGATGGCCGCGCCCGAAACAGATAACACACTGCGACTGTTAGAAGGACTGATGCGGAGTGCCGCGCAATTGCCGGGACGCAAACTTGTCTTTGTCATTTCTGACGGATTCTATTTGAACGACCAGAAGACAGGCTCGCGGGACAAGATAAAGAAGATCACGGATGCGGCGGGACGTGCCGGCGTTGTGATTTACACGCTCGACGCTCGCGGTATCATCAGCGAGGCCCTGGATGTGACCAATGACCGGCCCATTGATTCAAAGGGCATGACCGTCAGCTCAAGTATAGGTGAGATTTCCGCCTCGCAGGACGGACTCAATGCTCTCGCCGGAGATACCGGCGGACGTGCTTTTCGTAACACGAATGCTCCCATGTCTGAGTGGGTCGATAAAGTGCTGGATGAGACTTCCAACTATTATCTGCTCGCGTGGCGGCCGGATAATGAAGAGCAAAAGCGAGGCAAGTTCAATCATATAAATGTGAGCATAAACAGCCGGCCGGACCTCACGGTGCGTTTACGTGGCAGCTATTTCAAATCGGCGGCTCTGCCGATCTTGACGACGAAGAGAAAGCCGGACAAGGATCCCACCAAAGCGCGCGAAGATGATATGCGCCTGGTAATAGACGCTCCCGTTTCGCAGCGACAGATACCAACCGATCTTGAACTCAGCCTCGGCCAGATGCCCGGTGTCGGGACCCGCGTGACCGCAACCATCGAAATAAATCGCGACTTCCTGGCGTTTGACCTCAACGACGGCAAGCAGGTTGCTGATTTAGATATTGGCGGAATTTTTTACGACGACAAGGGCAAACCGATAACCAGCTTTGTGGGCCGGCTGAAAATCTATCCGCTGCCGGAAAACTCCTCTGCGGCAAAGCGTACTCAGTCGATCTATAACTTCCACGCCTGGTTACCTGCCGGCTTGTATCAAGTCCGGGTGGGCGTGCGCGACATGAAGAGCGGCAGAATTGGCAGCACCATGGAGTGGATTACGGTTCCGAAAATGTGAGGGCCTTTTGGGAGCCTCTGAACAAGATCGTGCATCTAGCCTGCGAAGTGGGCGACAGCCGGCCATCATCAGCAACTCGCATGTTTTGTCGTTGGGAGCGAATATCTTGATCGAACAAGTCTGTCGGCCGCTCAGGCCTAAGTGGCGCAGACCTGGATCAATTGCTGTTCAAGAATTACAAGGAAATCAAAGCGATGTTTGGGAGTTCTGCTCATAAGGCGACGCTCCTTCGCTGAAGCTCCGCATTCGCTTAGCAAAATCTTTGCTTCTTGATGTCTCTTGACCAACGCACCTCCAGGCACCACAATTACTCCCAGCATGGGACGAATCAGACAGAAGATCAAAGTCGACGGCCAAGAGTGCTGGACGTTATTCGATACTGGCGCTCGGAATACCTATGTGATCCCGTCAGTCGCGCAGGTGCTGAAAACCTCATCAATGCGGCACGCGTTCCGTATGGCACTCGGCGGTGAAGTGAGGGAAACGAATACGTCGGCGATTCTGGAAGCTGAGATTGAGGGTCATCCTATTGCAACCCATGCCCTGGTGATAGACGAGATCGGGAAGGATGAAAACGGCAAGCCCATCGAGATACTCTTTGGTGCCCTGGCAATGCAACAGTGGGGAATCATACCAATACCAGACGAAGAGAGACTCGATCTCTCACACTACCCTGACGAGTTCGTCGAATTCTAGAACACATTGCCAAAGACCCTCACCCAAACAGATGCCAAAACGCCCGATACCCTGCGGCTTGGATTTCGCGCAAATCTTCACTGGTTTGGTTTAGAATACCCCTGCGATGACTTCCGTTATTGAAAAGAGCAAACCAGCTTTGGTTGAATTGTGTCAGAGCTTCAAGGTACGCCGGCTGTATCTCTTTGGTTCGGGAACGAGCGCGCGATTCGATCCCAATTCCAGCGAGCTGGATTTCCTCGTAGAGTTGGCCGACCGCCAACCTACGAAGTCGTACGCGGATCGCTATCTGGGCCTTGCTGAAGCTCTCGAGCGGCTATTTGGTCGCCGTATAGATCTTTTGACCGAACAGTCGATCCGAAATCCTTTTCTCCGGCATGAAGTGCAAGCCATGCGCCAACTCGTGTATGAACAACGCAGCGAAGAAACTCCTGTTTGACGTCCTTGTTCTCGTCAACTTCCTTCACTACGTGACCTGGAGTTCAAGGCTCGGGGCCGGGGTACCCGCAACTGAATACGAATCCATGAATGCGCGGCGAATAGTGATTGCGACATTCCGCTCGTCAACCCGGTAAAAAGAAAGAGAAAACGCAAATTTCTGGTCACGAGTAAATGCACCTATGCGACTATATCTGATCAATCCCCGCAACCCGCTTGTCAGCCTCGTCAACGTGAAGGAAAGCCGCTGGAACCGCTATCGCGTCTGGAAGCCGCTCAACCTGATGGTTCTGGCGGGCCTGACTCCGCCGGAGTGGGAAATCTCCATCATTGACGAGAACCTGGGCGCGCCGGACTATCCGTCGATGCCGCAGCCGGACCTGGTGGGTATCACCGCTTTCACCTCGCAGGCGAACCGGGCCTATGAAGTGGCCGCTCACTTCCGGCGTCTGGGCGTGCCCGTCGTCATGGGCGGCATTCACGCAACCATGTGCCTGGACGAGGTTATCGAGCATGTGGACTCGGTCGTTACTGGGGAAGCCGAGGGCATCTGGCCGCAGGTCCTTGAGGACACCCAGGATGGCAGCTTGAAGCGCCGGTATGACGGCGGGCTAGCCGAGATAAGGGATGTCCCGCTGGCCCGTCATGATTTGCTGGCTACGGGATACGCCTTTGGTGCCGTTCAGACCACCCGAGGCTGTCCACTCAACTGCAGCTTTTGCAGCGTGACGGCGTTCAACGGTGCCCAGTACCGGCAGCGCCCCATTCCCGATGTCGTGCGGGAATTCCAGTCGGTCCGCGAGAAACGTGTTCTGGTGGTGGACGACAACCTCATCGGCACGCGCCGTGACCACATCGCCCGCGCCAAGGACCTGTTCCGGGCCGTGGCGCAGGCGAACCTTCGCAAGGAGTGGGTTGCCCAGGTCACGATCAACTTCGCCGATGACGAGGAACTCCTGACGTTGGCCGCCAGGGCCGGGTGCCGCGGCGTCTTCATCGGCTTTGAATCGCCTACGCCGGCAGGACTGCGGGAGCTCGGTAAGAAATTCAACCTTCTGAAGGATCGCGACTTCCGCGACTCGGTGAGGCGCATACAGCGTCACCATATTCTGGTTGTGGGATCCTTTATCATCGGTCTGGACATAGACGAGCCGGGCATCGGCAGACGTATCGCCGAGGCGGCAAGCCAGTACGGCGTGGACAATCTCAACGCGCTGTTTCTGACGCCATTCCCCGGCACGCGGCTCTGGGACCAGATGAAATCGCAGGATCGCATCGCCCTCAATGATTTCCCCGGCGACTGGAAATACTACACGCTGAGCTTCCCTGTGGCCCGGTATAAGCATTTCTCTCTGGATGGCATCATCGAAGAAATGATCTCCTGCGACCGGACGTTTCTATCCACGCCGCGGATTCTGCGCAGGGTGTGGAGCAGCGTGTGGCAGCGCCGCCAGCCGCTGATTACCCTGGTGGGCAATCTCTCATTCAGGAAGAATTCCCGGCTGAGCCGCAAAGTATACGCGGACTTCAAGCGTCAACGGGGCAATGGGCACGATTGAGTGAGTGAGCGGCTTGAAGCAGCCGGATGGCAAGTTGGATCGGCGAAGGACTTTCTTGGTTTGACGCCGGAAGAAACCGCGTTCGTCGAACTCAAACTAAACCTTGGGCGCGAGTTTGAAAGAACGGCGACAACGCCAAGAGGCCGTGTGAAAACTCAACTTGTGACGTGGTCAAACATGAACTTTGACGCAAAGGACGCCAAGGAATGCGCAAGGGAACGCAAAGAAGGTTTTGCTCTGCGACCTTTGCGCTGACCTTTGCGCAGACCTTTGCGACCTTTGCGGTTAAGTTCGTTGATTCGTTACGCCTCAGGTTAATTTTGACAGCTCGGTAGCGAGCGGGCAATCCGTTGGAAGAGATAGCGGTCCTGGCTACCAATGACACGTTAATTTCGCGATTTGCGGTATCATCCAGCGGCGGCAAGAAATACCGGCCGGAACGGCTTTATCGAGCGCGAGCGTTAGCCAGCTTCGGGCGATTCGATTATATGTTGCGCCTAAATATTGGAGGCAGTGGTGAAAACATGGTTGGCATTACAATTAATACTACTCACATTGTCTTTCACCGTGTTGGGACAACCGAAGCCCGACAGTGTGTCCAAGCCTCTCGTCTTGACTCACGTGAACGTCATCGACGCGACTGGAGCGCCTGTGAAGGCCGATATGACGGTAGTGATCACGGGCGACCGGATAACCTCTATTGACAAGGCGGCAAAAATTCGAGTCCCTCAAGGCGCGCGCGTCGTGGATGCCAGGGGGAAGTTCTTAGTCCCCGGTCTGTGGGACATGCACGTGCATTGGTACGACGAAAGGTTCCTACCCCTGTTTATTGCCAACGGCGTCACAGGTGTGCGGCTTATGTTCGGCGTTCCGCTTCATCTTGATTGGCGAGAAAGGGCCGCGCGAGGCCAGTTGCTCGCTCCGCGTCTAGTAATCGCCAGTCCGATTGTGGACGGTCCGAATGCCGTGTGGGGCGGCTCGATTAAAGTCGCTAACGAGACAGATGCGCGCCAGGCAGTACAGAAGATCAAAGGCTCTGGATTCGATTTCGTCAAGGTCTATTCAGACCTGCCGCGGGATGCTTATTATGCCATTGCCGATGAAGCAGCGAAACAAGGTCTTGTTTTTGCTGGACACGTTCCCCATTCGGTGAGCGCGCTGGAGGCCTCTGATGCCGGCCAAAGGAGTATAGAGCACTTAACCGGCGTCCTCGAGGCATGTTCGCCTGTCGGAGGCGAGATCACCCGGGGATATAAAACAAACATGGCCGACGTGAACAGTCGAACAGGGATGGATACGGCCCATTTGCAGGTAATGCGCGCCCTCATCGAGAGGTTGCTGGCCACTTACGACAAGGAGAGAGCCGCCGCGTTATTCGCGCGCTTCGCCAAAAATGGCACGTGGCTTTGCCCGACCCTCACCGTGCGTCGCTCCAGCGCCTTCGCGGGCGATGAGGATTTCAGGAATGATCCACGACTCAAGTACATGCTTAAGCCAGTCAGGTCCTCCTGGCAGCCAGAGAACAACCCATTCTCGGCCTCCCGAACGGCGGAGGACTGGGCCATCCGAAAACGCCTCTATCAGAAAGAAACGAAAACGCTCGCGGAGATGCGACGGGCCGGCGTAAGGTTTCTCGCCGGGACGGATACCGGGAATCCTTTCTGTTTTCCCGGATTCAGTCTGCACGATGAGCTGGCCCTGCTGGTTGAAGCAGGGTTTACACCCATGGAGGCCCTGCAAGCGGCCACATCAAACGCTGCGATCTTCCTTGGCAAGGCCGAATCGCTGGGCACGGTCGAGAAAGGGAAGATCGCCGATCTGGTTCTGCTCGAGGCCAACCCCCTTGAAAATATCGAAAACACCAAAAGAATCGCCGCCGTCGTACTCGGCGGCGAACTGTTCGAGAAACCACGACTCGACGCGATGCTCGCTGACGCGGAAAGAGTAGCCAACCTCAAATCAATCGCCGAACCTCTCTATCAAACAATCGAAAAACAGGATGTGGGGAGCGCTATCGGGCGATACCGCGACCTGAAGGCCAAACAATCAGACGCGTACGATTTCCGCGAAGGTGAGTTGAACGGCCTGGGCTATCGTTTGCTTGGAGAGAAGAAGGTCAAAGATGCGATAGAGATTTTCAGGCTCAACGTCGAAGTTTACTCACAATCCGCTGACGCATACGATAGTTTAGCAGAAGCCTATATGGTTAACGGCGACAAAGAGCTTGCCATCCAGAACTACAGGAAATCATTGGAACTGGACCCACGGAACAGTAACGCCATCGAGATGTTGAAGAAACTCGGCGCAAAATAAGTGTGACTCTCCTTGAGCGATTCGGATCACGGGCGGGCTAACGACGGCATGCAGCGGACGCGCAGTCAGCGAGTCTTTTTATACTCGTCGGTGCGCGTGCGCCGCTGATGACAGGCGTTAGCTTGCTTCTCATGAAAACCAAACTCATATCGCTACTTCTGACTCTCCTACTATTTCCCTTCAGTCCTTCGGCGCGGCCGCAGCCTCCAACCTACGACGTCCTGATCAAAGGTGGCACTGTTTACGACGGCACGGGCGCGGCGCCGATCAAAGCCGACGTTGCTATCCAGGGTGATCGCATTGTCGCTATCGGCGATCTAAAGAACGCGCAGGCCAACACGGTGATCGACGCGCGCGGCTTCGCCGTCACGCCGGGATTCATCAACATGCTCTCGTGGTCGATAACCTCTCTGATCGTCGACGGCCGTTCGCAGAGCGAAATTCGCCAAGGAGTCACCACGGAAATTTTCGGCGAAGGCTCTTCCATGGGGCCGCTCAACGCCGAGATGAAGCAGCGGGCGTTGGCCTCGCAGGGCGATTTCAAATTCGACATTCCCTGGACGACGCTCGCCGAGTACCTGACCTACATGGAAAAGCGCGGCGTCTCACCCAACGTCGCCTCTTTCATTGGCGCGGGAACCGTTCGCACGTACGTAATCGGGCTTGAGGATAAGAAGGCCACGCCTGAGCAACTGAGGGAGATGCGCGAAGTTGTGCGCCGCGAGATGGAAACCGGCGCGCTCGGCATCGGTTCGTCTCTGATCTATGCGCCTGACACCTATGCCACAACTGAAGAGCTAATCGAGATGTGCCGGGAAGCGGCGAAGTATCAGGGCAAGTACATCTCGCACATACGCAATGAAGGCGACGCGGTGATTGAAGCCGTCGCAGAGCTTTTGCGCATAAGTCGCGAGGCCGGCATTCCCGCGGAGATCTACCACCTAAAGGCTTCGATCGAGAGGAACTGGAACAAGATCGACCGCGTGATTGATATGGTCAACGCGGCCCGCCGCGACGGTTTGAAGATCACGGCGGACATGTACACCTACACGGCGAGCTCGAACTCGATCGAGTCGCGCATACCCGCCTGGGCGCACAGCGGCGGAGACGAAGCGATGTACGAAAGACTGGCCGATCCCGTCACGCGCAAAAAGATCAGCGACGAAATGCATCAGCGTGGGCCGACGATGGCGCGGACTCTGCTGGTTGGGCTCAGGCCGGCGAAACTAAAACCCCTGATCGGGAAGACCCTGGCAGAGGTCGCCGCCATGCGCGGCAAGGACGAAGTCGAAACGCTGCTCGATCTCGTGTCGGAAGCGCGCTCACGAATCCAGGTCGTCACCTTCACCATGAACGAAGAGAACATCAAGAAGGAGATGCGCCAGCCCTGGGTTTCTTTCGGCTCTGACGCCTCTTCGATGGCCACGGAGGGCGTCTTTCTGGAATCATCGACGCACCCGCGCGCGTACGGTAACTTTGCACGCGTGCTCGGTAAGTATGTGCGTGAGGAGAAAGTGATCACTCTTCAGGAAGCCGTGCGTCGCCTGAGCGGTTTGCCGGCCACCAACCTGGGCCTCGACCATCGCGGCTTTATAAAGGTAGGTTACTTCGCCGATGTGGTTGTCTTCGATCCCAAAACAATTGCGGACAAGGCGACCTACGAAGCTCCGCACCAATACGCCGTCGGAATGAAACATGTTTTCGTCAATGGAGTTCAGGTGCTGAAGAACGGCGATCATACTGGAGCCAAACCCGGGCGCGCGCTTTGGGGACCGGGAAAAATCAAGTGATGGCTCAGTTTGGGTTCAGAGTTCAACCTTTAGGTTGCTGATTGCTATGAGGTCAGTACCACCTGCGTGAGCGGGTGGGCCAGACACTCACCTCGTCAACTTGAGTCTTCGATCCACCCGCTCACGCAGGTGGTACTGACCTCATGTCCAGTGGCAAGCTAAAGCTTGAGCTCTAAACTGATCCACGACCGAGAATCAATGAGTTAGAAACCACGTGGAGGGACTAGCAATGCATATCAAAGTTAATTCTGTCGGCACCGTCCGCCGGATAATTGCGATGGTTTTCATCTGCGCGTTTCTGTCCAGTTCTATTTTCGCGGACGGCGTGAAAAAGAAGGTCCGCTTTGCCAAGGGAACTTCGTCCACGACCATAAAGGGCGCCGTGATTCGCGGCGACCGCGATCGCTATTACGTCGGCGCCAAAGCCGGCCAGACGATGACCGTGAAGATTACTTCACTGGAGAAGAATGCAGTCTTTCAGATTTATTTTGCCGGCGAGCAGGAGTCTTTGCCGGGGGCAGGCGAAGAAGACGATGCCATGAATTGGTCAGGCCGGCTGTCGGACGACAATGAATACGTTATCGTCGTGGGCGGTACCCGAGGGAATGCTACCTATAGGTTGACGATCTCGATCAAATAACTACGCGTCCCAATCGGCTTCGGTTTTCGATTCTTCGACGGATCCCTTAGCCGGGACTTGCAAGAGCGCCAGCCGCTCGACCACGCGCCCGTTCAAAAGGTGTGCGTCGATAATCTCGGGCACATCGGCAGCTCGCACTTGCGCATACCAAACGCCGTCGGGATAGATCATTACGGCGGCCCCGATGGCGCAGAAACCAACGGAAGCGCATTCGGTCAGTACAATGCTGCCTTTCGGATTCTTGCCCTTGGCTTCCCTGCCAAAGAGCAGCCCGCGCTCTTTCAAGAGGCACTCAAACGCTTCGATTACCTCGGCGCTCCCTACGGCCGAACAGGATTTCCCCGAGCACACAAACACATGATGCCGAATGGGCGCGGAGGTCACCGGCGCCAGGGCGCATAATTCGTCAAGCTTTTCACTGAGTCCAGGCTCGGCCATGCCTTCCCATGCTAGCACGGGAGGGCCGGTTTAATCAGTCAAGAAGAATTTTTGACTTAGTCTTTGCGCGCAATCGATTCCATTGTAAGATTGATGCGAACGGGCGACCGCTTATCCGACCGCATCAAGCTGCAGCGGTCTTAGATGCGGGCGCCTGATTTGATATTGCGGACGAGGAAATCTCCTTAACGATGGCAGAACAGCAAATAAACGGGCTGGTAATTCACGTCTCGTCGCTGAACGATCGGACCACCGAGGTCGTCATGCAGGAGCGCATCCGCATCGGCGCTTGTGAAGATTGCGACGTGAAGATTCGTCTGCCGCAAGGCGCGTCAAGCACCGGAGCTGTCATTGAGCTGGCCCGCACAAATGGCATTTACCGAATCGCCAGCATTGATCCCAATCTGGAAGTAAAACTTAACGGCAGATCAATCAAACCCGAGAAAGGTATCCACGACGGAGATGAAATTTGGATTGGTCCGTCGGGCCCGTCGATTCATTTCTTTCCGATTGCTTCGACGCCGGCACTGGTACCCGGTCGTCGCGACAGTACACACGTGGCGCCATTCATCGAACAGGCGGCGATGGAAGCTTCCGCGACGGCGCGCCGTGACGACGCAAAGATATTTCTGCGTGAATTCACGCGTGAACTGGTGCGCGAAATCAATCCTTCGACCAAGATCATCGGCTTCGCGATTTTATTCATTGCCGTAGCGGGCCTGCTTTACGTTGGCGTCCTGCAATATAACGAGATGAGAAAAAACCGCCGGGTCATTGCCGATCAGCAGGGACAGCTCGCCGCGACACAGCAGCAACTGCAAAAGGCGAACGAACAATTGGGCCAGGTCCTAAAGTCCAACGAGCGGATTCAGGCGACCATCTCGCTGGGGGAGGTGCTGCGCGTCGAATACGGCGAGGGGACCTGCATGATCGCCGGTTCGTACATGTTCGTCGAGTCGGGTACCGGCCGTCCCCTACGCTTTCCTGAGACGCAAACAGGCGATTCGGGAGGAACAATCCAAAATGGGAGCGAACCGCCGATGCTGACTCCGGAAGGCCATGGAGCTATTGCTGAGTATCCCTTCGTGGGAACCGGCTTTCATGTCGGCAATGGCTTCGTGCTCACTAACCGGCACGTGGTCCAACCGTGGGAGGCTGACGATCGGGCGCTAACTCTGAATTCCAGCGTCAGGGGTCAACCGCGATTGAAGAAGCTGGTAGCTTTCTTTCCCGGCAAGACCCAATCGATCACCTTGAAATACAAGCAGGCATCCCAACGTGAAGACGTCGCGGTTTGCACGATTGACGCGAAGGACTTGCCACCCAGGCTCCAAGTTCTGCCGCTGGAAAAGGATCTGAGTACGGTCGCGGTCGGGAAGATCGTGGTGACGATGGGTTATGCGTCTGGACCCGATCGGCTGCTGGCGCTATTGGATGAGAGCGAAGCGCGTGCGATCCTGGCTCGTTACAGCTCGGTTGAAGCGCAGCTCAACTACCTGGCTGAGAAGAAGCTCATCCAACCGCTGACGACGCAAGGCAACATCACCGATCTCGACGCGCGGAAAATTGTCTACGACGCCCGCACCGGAGAGGGTGGCTCAGGAGCGCCGCTGTTCGGACCATCGGGGCGCGTGATTGGAGTCACTTTCGCAATCTTTACCGAGAACACGGCTTCGAACTTCGCGGTGCCGGTTCGGTACGCGATTATTCTGCTGGAGAAAGCAGGATGGACTGCTCCGCTGAATCCGGAAACGGAACAGAAAGAAGCGGCTGCGGCTAATCAGACGAACGCTCGCTAATGAGAGCTCGGCATCAGGGTGTTCAGAGAACTTACGCAACCGTAATGGTGATAACCGTCATCAGAGACCTGATTTGCTGAGTCTGGTGCGGTACGCTGGTTGCTGACGGTTTTGCACTTATTAATAGACTGGTCCGCCACTGCAGGCGGAATTCATCAAAGCTGCAGGAACATCGCTCCTTTCGGAGCGTTTTTGTAAAGCATGAAAATGGAAACCAATCACCCGAAGAGAAAGGCCGGCCCGTCAGGTCCGGACCGGGACGCTTTCCGTTCAATATTGCTGTTGGTGGCGATTTCGCTCTTGTGTGCGCAGGCTGCTGCACAATCATCCACGCAGTTTGCTAATAAGGCGCCGGCGCCGGCAACGACGGCCGAGATCGAACGTGGGACTTTGCCGGCCGCGAAAGTTTCAGGCTCGGCTGAGAGTGATCGCGCCGACTCTAAGTCGTCGACAGAGGCACGACCAGAGGAATCTTCAACTGAGAGTGGCGCCTCGAACAGGACTCAAAGTCAGTTCAGAGTCGAGCGCGTGCCGATGATCGGCGGAGCAGAACTCTTGACCATCTTTGGCCGGCTGGATGGAATGCGCCCATATGGCCTTCCCGCGCCGGAAGTGCCGCTGGTCAGCGTTGTACGCGACACACTGTCAGACAACGATCCCGAGAATGATCGGCTGCGCTATGTGTGGATGCTTACCTATACGCAACCGACCATGATGAAACGGATTGCTTCTGCCATTCCTTTTTTTTATCAACATGTCGGAAACAAGAAACAGGCTTCGAACGGTCCGCCAACGCCGCTCCTCGATCTGGCCAACACCAGCCGGCAAACGTGGAATAATTTCTTCTGGATGGGACTGCAAAATATTTTTCTGGATAGTTATGGGATTCCACTGAAAGCAGCCAGCCGGAGTTATCGTCGCAACGCCGCCGACTATCGCATCGCCCATGTTACGCAGGCGCTGTCGATTCTCGGCAACTATGAAAACCTGCGTCAACGTTCGCGCGACGAAGCCGAGCTGCTGGCCTTCAGTCAAAGTTCCGACATCAAGTCGCCGACGACAAACGAAAATGAAATCAATGATGCGGCAACGCCGCTTCTTCCTGAACGCTCACCCGGGTTCACTCCCGGCGAGATGCTCGAGTTGCGCGCACGCCTGATTCTGTCGGGGAAGACATTCGGCGGCCTCCTCGGGCCGGGCAAGTTCAGTGAAACCGTCGAAAAACGTTTGATGGGTTCCGTAGATATTATCGGCCACAACTGGGAGATGCTGCGGCAGCGGGCTGAAGCTGAGGGACTTTATTTCCAGCCCCTGGCGATGCCGGACGGGCACGCGAGTCACGTCTTACTCCGGATCGCCCGATCCGATCTGAAAACTCGCGAAAATCGGTCCTTTGAGCGGCGATTCCTGAACATCGCCAACCCCTGGAACGACGGTCGCCTGCGTAACTGGAACGGCTATATAGAGACGCTTTACTTTGACCAGAACAACCGCCCAACCACAGCCGACAATCCGCGCGCGCGCGCGACGGAAATGATTCCACTGGCGCTCTATGGACTCGATCATCCAAAGATCCCGGCCCTGTTGATCGACTTTCGCGACACCCTTAACCCGAAGGGGCGGGAAATGTCTCGCCGGGTAGTGAATGACCTGACAAAGAATATTCTCTCGATGTCGAGTTTTGGCAATCTTCCGTACTTTCTCGGTCGCAATGCTTATGATTTCGTTACCGGTCGTCGCGGTATGGATCTGAATCAACCGTCGCGCGTGGCCAGCTACTCGGAATTGAAACTGCTGCTGTCCTTCAATGACGTGCTCGATCCGAAGCTGCGGCGCGAGATCGAACGTCGCCTGGAGGTTGTTTCGGTTAATCCGCTCAGCAACGATAATCAGGCGGAGATTCAACTCGCGCGTCAGCAATACGACGCCTTGATCGACTACGCTCGACGGGCCGATGGTCTGCCGGCCAAAGTCGAACGTGACCGCCGGGCCGAAATGGTGCCGCTAAAGCACGGATCGGTAGCCCGTTTCTTCTTTAACCTCGGAAACGTGCTTTCGTTCGGTCGATACGTCCATCGCGAAAATGTTACGCCCGAACTGACTAAGCGCATGGAACTGGCCCGCCGCGTCGAACGTCACACGCAATTACTGAACGATGTAGCAAAGTCATCCCCGCAAGCCGAAGTAGCCTGGGACATAAACACGGTGAAACGATCTTTGCAGTTCCTTGCAGATCACGGCGAGGGAGCAAATGAATCAGCCGCGCGGGCCGCCGCCTTGATCTTTCAGCGCACCAATGACGCCGACGCGCGCCGGCTGTGCCTGGACACTCTCTACAAGATCAATAGCCAGACCGCCAAGAACCAGCTACTGCGAATCTATCGCGAAGAGCAGCCTCACTCTGAATGGCGCCTGGCAATCGCCGAGCGCTTACGCAAAGCTGTCGCCGAAGACAGCCGCATGAAACCCGCTGAGGCCAGAGCGGTTCTCAGTCAGGTGGGCCAGCCGTGATACCGCCTTTTGCGGGATATCTCTGGTTGAAGAGGATCCTACGCACAAATCTCAATTCCTTACCGCGCCTGCTCCCTCAACTTGCCGGCATCGGGTTGCTGGTGCTGACGTTGCACGCCCACGCGCCGGCGCAAACAAAGCGCGTCGTGGTGATCAAAATCGACGGCTTGCCTTATGAAATGGTTGAGCGCTTTGCGCGCGAACAGGACCCTCTTACAGGAAAAAGCCGCCTGCCCTGGATTGACAATATCTTTTTCAAGAACGGCACTCGCATCACCAACTTCTATGTCCGCGGAATGAGCCTGTCGGCGCCTTCATGGTCGACGCTTGATACCGGACAACATCTGCAGATTAAGGGCAATGTGGAATTCGACCGCGACATTCTGCACACGTATGACTATTTGAATTTCATCCCCTTCTACTTCAAACAAGCCACGGGTGCGAGTGTAGATATGCCGGGGACCGAAGTGCTGGACTCGCTCGGCGTGCCAATACTGATCGACGCCTATGACAACTACCAGCGACTTCCCGGCTCGCAACTGTACGGTCGCGGCGCTCGGATGGCCACACTGAAACATGCAGGCCAGGCCACATTTCTGAAGAATCCGATAGACCTTGCGGGCGAGTTTATCAGCGGCTTTGATCTTCGTGGCGCCGTTCCTGACCAGATCGAGCGGGAACTGATCGAGAGGCTGAATGATCCGCGCGTTCAGTATCTGGATCTCTACGAAACCTCATTCGATCACGTAACGCATCACAACAACGATCGTGAATCGCACCTGATTGCCCTGCGCGACATCGACGCCCTGTTGGGACGAATCTGGACCGCGATTCAAAAAAGTCCCATGGCTTCGGAAACCGCGCTCATCCTCGTTTCGGATCACGGCACTAACTCCGACGAGCGTGTCATCAGCCAGGGATTCAATCTCGTGAAACTGCTCGGCAGCTACGGCGGTGGTGGACATCACGTGGTAACAAAGCGGCGGCTGCTGATGGATTACGCGCTGAAGTCCATCAATCCCTTCGTGCCGCCAATCACGACGACCACGTCACAGTCTTATTACCTGAAGAAACAGAGCGCCGACTATCCGACCGCGCTGCTGGATTTCGACGGCAACGAGCGCGCCGGACTACATCTTCGCAACCCTGATCTCAATGTGCTGCATATTCTGTTACAGCAGCTTCAGCGCCAGGATCTGCCACGGGAGCTGCGCCAGCCGGCGACTGAGGCTTTCTTTGCCCTACTCGCCCGCGACAAAACGCGCTGGCAGGGCGAACTGGATCAGCTCAACGAGGAGTTGGGCCCGTTCCGTCGAGCGATCGAGAAGCAGCGCGAGCTATGCGCGTCGCAACCGAAAAAGTTCACCACGGAAGATCAGGAACTCGGTCGTGACGACAATGCTCGACGCATTTGCGTTCAGGCGGCTCAGTGGACTCAACTCGCAAACGACTACAGCACGTACGTCGCGACTATGCGCAATTTGTTAGGGCTGCGACCTGATAACTTCGAACCATTCAAACTCAAGATCCCGGAGTTGATTCCCAGGGGTGCGATGGGTCAACGCAACGCGATTCACGATCTGCAAAACTATGTAGCGGGCCCGGGACGCGACGGCCTCGTATTAAAGAGCGATGGGGCGCTCGATTTTGACCGCAGCTTCCTGCGCATCAATTACCTGACGCTGATTCATGAGCAGGTGGTGCGCAACAACGTGCAGCCGGGCATTTCGAATCATCCGGTGGATTTCATCGCCACTCGTATTCCGCGCGAAGTTATCGCCCCCGCGCTCAGCGAAGATTTGCAGCCCGACGACGATGTGGTTTGGCTCTATGGAGGCCCGGATCGTCAGGGTCTGGTATTGCCGCGAGGCGAAGCCCAGGGACAACTGCGACTGCGATACCTGCCGATAGCGAACCTTACCCAGGATGAGCAGGGTGCAATTCACTTTGATCGTGCCCCATGGCAGAATGGCCTGCCTCTGCGGATGCTGGAAGATCCTCGGCTTGACGTACCGCTCAACGATCGGGCCTGGCTAAATGACTGGCACACCGACCTTGAGTGGTTGCATGCAGTGCACAAGACGCAATACTCTAACGGGTTTATCGGGCTGCACGAACAGTTCGCACTTTTCTCGACCCCGGGCACGGATGAGAATGCGGCCGGACTATCAGCCGATGAGAGATTGCTCCACCGCTTTCGCCGGCGTCAGAGACGACTGGTCGAAACCGATATGTTGATAGCAGCCAACGATCATTGGAATTTTGACGTACGCGGTTTCAATCCCGGCGGGAACCACGGATCGTTCTTTCGCATCTCGACGCATTCGACTTTGATGTTCGCCGGCGGCGAGTCAACCGGTATTCCGCGAGGTTTGGCCGTGGCCGAGCCGTATGACAGTTTGAGTGTGGTGCCGACGATACTGGCGCTAACCGGAAACCTGCAGACTGACAACCGGCCGGTTGAGTCTCTGGCAAAACGCGGCTTTATGAGGTTTCCCGGTCGTGTAATACCCGAAGTGGCGGGACAAAACTTTGCTCGCACGGCTCAGCCGCCACAATGACATTAATCAATGGAACGTTCCCTCGATGATCGCGCCCTGATGGAAACCACCGATTCACAGTCGGTAGCCAAACCGTCACACGCCAGGCGCTCAATGGCCTGGCTGCAAACCGCCGCGTTTCTGCTCGGCGCTTTGCTGCTTGTTTACATCATTCGCAGGGTTGGCGTGCAAACGATCTTTGCGGCCCTGGCCCGGGTTGGCTTTGGGTTCTTCTTTGTGGTCGCGATCAACGGACTACGACACGTGCTGCGTACGATTGCCATGAGCATTTCTGTCCCGCCTGAACATCGACGCTTCACTTTCTTTCAGGCTTTTGCGGCGCGTCTGGGCGGCGAGTCGATGAGCTTCCTGACTTTTGCCGGCCCGCTGCTGGGCGAAGCCACTAAGGTGGCGATGCTGCGAAAACGCGTGCCGTTAGTCCACGGCGTGCCCGCTCTGGTGGCTGATAATCTGCTCTACAACCTTTCCGTAGTGCTGGTGATTTTTGGCGGCGCGTGCCTGATGCTCTTTGCCTACCCCGTGCCGCCGGTTGCGCGCGAGGTGCTGATCATAATTGCCTCCGTGGCCTTTTTCGGTCTCATCGCCGCGGCCATGGCGACCCGCCGCCGCGTCACGCTGCTGACTAAGATCATTGACGGCCTCGCCCGGCGTGGTTTTCGTCCGCGGTTTCTGCGCACACGTCGCCATCACATCTATCGGATTGAGCTGACGGTTTACGCTTTTTACAAACGCCGGACCGCTGCTTTTTTCTCGATGATTGGACTGGATCTGGCGTCGCATGTGGCGAGTGTTTTGGAAGTTTACGTCACGCTCAAGATGCTCGGCCTGACGGCAAACGTCAGCGCCGCTTACATCATTGAGTCGCTCACCAAGGTCATTAATTTCGCCTTTGGCTTCGTGCCGGGAACAATCGGCGTTTATGAAACCGGTAACGGCATAATCCTGCGCACGCTTGGTTACACCACCGCCATAGGCGTCGCTCTGGCTATCGTGCGCAAGGCCGCGATCGTCTTCTGGACCGTAATCGGCGTTTTCGTCATTACCTGGCGCACGCTGCCCAACATGTGGACGGGCGTGCTTGACCGCAGTCCGCGCTTACAAAAACTTATGGACAGTCTGGTGCTTTCGAACCTCGCGCATCGTCCCGCGCGCACTGCCGTCAGCGTTGCCGGCATCGCATTGGGAGTCTTACTGGTGGTCTTCACGGTTGGTTTGGCCCACGGGCTCTTACGCGAGCGCGGCAAGCGTGAAGCCAACATCGGCGCGCAAATTATGGTGCGGCCGGCGGGTATGCTCGGCCTCAGCGGCGGACAGGCATTTTCCATACCTGTCGGTCATGCTGCCGAAATCGCACGTATCGACGGCGTGCGCATGGCTGTGCCCATCGGTCAGACGCTTGATAAAAGTGAGTCGGGTTTTGGCTCGCGCCTGATCGAAGGAATTCCGTTTGAGCAGTACGCGGCGCTGAACGGTTTGACGATCAAGGAAGGAAGAGGGCTGCAAAGTGACGACGAGGTGATCGTCGATGCTGCTTGGCTGCAGGAGAACAATGCTTCTATCGGCTCGACGATTAAGATCTACGAACTGCCGTTTCGTCTGGTCGGCACCTACGAGCCGCCAGGCGGAGGCCGGATCAAGATTCCTTTGACTGCCATGCAGAAACAGGTGGGTTTTGAGAATCGCTGTAACACGATCCTGATCGCCTGCGCAGATCCGGCACAGGAGGAGCAGGTTGCGGCGCGTATTAAAGAGAAGTTTCCCGGCGATCAGATCGTCCTCACCCGCGAACTGCCTGAGCTTTACATGTCCAGCGTGCCCGCGCTCAATATTTTTCTCAAGGTCGTTGTCGGCGTGGCTACGACGATCAGCATGCTGGTGATTCTGCTGGCCATGTACACGACCGTGACCGAGCGCACGCGGCAGATCGGCATCCTGAAATCACTCGGCATGTCGAAGGGCTCCATCGCCTGGGTGATCGAACAGGAAGCGATCCTCGTCAGCGTGCTCGGGGTCTTTATTGGCGTGGTACTGATGCTCTTGATCCGCTTCTTCGTGATGCGCTCGACCACTCTGGTGGTCGATGTCGAGCTAAAATGGATCGCGATCTCGCTGGTGGTTGGTCTGATTGGCGGCTCGATAGGCGCGCTCTATCCGGCAATGCGCGCCGCCAGACAGGATGCGGTTGATGCGCTGAGTTATGAGTGATCGGCTCGCGGATTTGCCAGCCTCGTCGCCAACAGATAATCTTTAGTCCGTGTCCTTTGCCCAATACCTCAAAGAGATCGAGAAAGAGCTGCGAGTCGGCCACGCAACGGAGCACACGCATCGGCCCGCGCTCAAAACTCTCATCGAGTCAATAGACAACAAAATAACAGCAACGAACGAGCCCAAGCGTATCGAATGCGGTGCGCCCGATTTCATCGTGACCCGCGTGCAAACACCACTCGGCTATATTGAGGCGAAGGGCATCGGCAAGCCTCTCGACGTAGAAGAGCGCAGTGAGCAGATGAGTCGATACTATGGTCTCGGCAACGTAGTGCTGACTGATTACCTGGAGTTCCGTTGGTACGTCTATGGCGAGAAGCGTTTGACCGCACGCTGCGCTCGCGTGGGTAACGACGGGAAGTTGACGCCCGACAAGAACGGCGAGGCAGAAGTTAGAGACCTACTAACTCGTTTCTTCAGTCAAACAGTCGAGACTATAGTCAGCGCCAAAGACCTCGCCAAGCGAATGGCGCATATTGCTCAACTCATTCGTGAGATCACGAGACTCACTCTGACCGCCGAGGACAAGAGTGGTTCCCTGCACGATGAGATGAAAGCCTTCCGCGATGTGCTCCTTCACGATCTGAGCGAAGATCAATTCGCAGACATGTACGCGCAAACGATTTGCTATGGGCTTTTCGCGGCGCGATGCAACGCACGCGGCGGTAAGCCTTTTACGCGAGAACACGCGGCGTATGATTTGCCTAAGACTAACCCGTTCCTTCGCCAAATGTTCAGTCACATTGCGGGGCCAGATTTGGACGATCGTATCGCTTGGGTGGTGGATGATCTCGCCGAACTGCTCCGTCATGTGCGCATCAGCGAGATCCTTCAGGACTTTGGCAAACGGACTCGGCAGCAAGACCCAGTTGTTCATTTCTATGAAACGTTCTTGGCCGCGTACGACCCGAAGCTGCGAGAAACGCGCGGCGTTTATTACACGCCAGAGCCCGTGGTCTCATACATCGCTCGCAGCGTCGACCACATTCTGAAGACTGACTTTCAACTCAAGGCCGGGCTTGCCGACGCAAGCAAGATCACTCTGCGTAAACGAGGAAGTGACGAAACGATTGAATCGCACAAAGTTTTGATTCTCGATCCTGCAACCGGCACTGGCACTTTTTTGTATGGCGTGATCAATCTGATCTTTGACTCATTCAAGCGCAATCGCGGCATGTGGTCGGCTTATGTTTCAGAGCACTTATTGCCGAGGCTTTTTGGCTTTGAATTGTTAATGGCGCCTTACGCCGTTGCGCACTTGAAGCTTGGACTTCAGCTTGACCGACTAAAATATGACTTCGCCACGGATGAACGTCTAAGAGTTTACTTAACAAACACGCTTGAGGAAGTTCACCAACTCACCAACGCGGATGCCTTCACGCGGTGGTTAACGGAAGAAGCAGACGCCGCCAGCAAAGTGAAGCAGGAAAGACCAGTGATGGTTGTCCTCGGAAATCCGCCGTACTCTGGTCACTCCGCAAACACAGGCAAATGGATCGCGAACCTGTTGCGCGGCCGCGATACGCAAACCGGCAAAGAAGTTGCGAACTATTTTGAAGTGGATGGTCAGCCCCTTGGTGAGCGCAATCCCAAATGGCTGAACGATGATTATGTGAAGTTCATTCGCTTTGCTCAGTGGCGCATCGAGCAAACTGGATACGGCGTTCTGGCTTTCATCACCAATCACGGTTACCTCGACAATCCTACCTTCCGCGGCATGCGCCAGAGTTTGATGGAGACATTCGATGACATCCACGTGCTCGACTTGCATGGCAACAGCAAGAAGAAGGAGAGCGCGCCTGACGGGTCGAAAGATGAAAACGTCTTTGATATCCAGCAAGGTGTCGCAATCGGCCTCTTCGTGAAACGGGGCGGCTCAAAAAAGAGACCTGCTACCGTTCGGCACGCTCATCTGTGGGGCATGCGCGAGATTTACCAGGAGAATGTCCATGGCGAGCAAACGCTATCAGGCGGAAAGTATTATTGGCTCTGGCGGCATGACGTAAGCGCTACGAATTGGGCAATCCTTGAACCTCAGTCACCTTCTTATTTGTTCGTTCCCCAAGATGCGGATTTGAGAGGTGAGTATGAGCAAGGATGGAAGGTAACGGAGATCATGCCAGTCCATGGTCCTGGCATGACAACCGCTCGCGATCACGTTGTGATCGACTTCGAAGCGGAGCCAATCCTTGAACGCGTTAAGTTGTTTCGAGATTCGACTGAAACTAACGAAGAACTTTGCCGTCAATTAGACATTCCTGTGAAGAAGGGCTGGGATGTTACTCGCGCGAGAAAACTTATCAAAGCCGAACAGAAGCTAGATCAGTACATCAAGCCAGTACTATACCGTCCGTTCGACACGCGCTTGATTTTTTACCACGATTCTTTGGTATGGAGAACAGTCAAGCAAACGATGGGTCACATGCTGGCCGGCCAAAACTTAGCGCTGATTACGACCCGGCAGACTAGAGATGAATGGCATGTTTTGGCATCGAATCAGATTATGGGCCACAAGTCATTGGCAGCTTACGACATTAATTCGCTGGCGCCTTTGTACCTCTATGCGACTGGGGAGAGTAGAAAACTCTTCGAAGATAAATTGCCGGCATCTATCGCTTCAAACCTCGCTAAAGAGTTCATCACCGATTTTGCGGCACGTTTGCAGCTAACTTTCATTCCAGATGGCAAAGGCGATCGCGTCAACACGTTCGGGCCGGAAGATATTTTCGATTACATGTACGCAGTCTTTCATTCACCTACTTACCGAAGCCGTTACGCGGAGTTTCTAAAGACTGATTTTCCACGATTGCCGCTCACCTCGAATTCAGAACTGTTCCGCTCGCTGTGCGTGCTGGGCGAGGAACTAGTCGCTTTGCATCTGATGACGAAGCATGGTAGCGACATCGCAAGTTTTCCCATTGACGGTGATAATCGAATTGAGACCGTGCGTTACACTGCGCCCGGCGAACACGCGGCGAAAGAAGGCCGTGTCTGGATCAATAGCGAGCAGTACTTTGAGGGCGTGCCTGCCGAAATCTGGAACTTTCATGTCGGCGGATATCAGGTTTGCCAGAAGTGGCTCAAGGACCGCAAAGGTCGCGAACTCAGTTACGACGATATGCAACACTACAAACATATCGTCGCTGCGTTAAGCGACACGATTCGCCTAATGTCAGACATTGATTCCATCATTGAGAAGAATGGCGGCTGGCCGATCAACTGACGCGAGATGAAAGTACAACTGTCATCAGTCCGCCATGACAAAGCGGGATTCGAAGCGTTGACTCGACTCAACACTCAGACGAACGATTCTTATCTCGATGAGATCGTAATTGATATGGCTCAGGCGGTTTGGTTTGATGCGGACATGTGTGCAGCGTTCGGCGCGGTCCTCTACCGCTTGGGAGATCAGTTGAATAACATCGCTCTCACAAACATTAGGCCCGAGGTCGAGCGAATTCTTTCCAAGAATGGGTTCCTAAGCAACTACGGACGGCACAAGATACCGGACAGGTGGGGTACGACGATTCCTTACAAGCGGTTTGATGTGAAGGACGATCGTTATTTCGCAGGCTATATCGAGGGAGAACTCGTGCACCGCCGCGAGATGCCACACATGTCGCCTGGGCTTCTGAAGAAGTTTCGTGAGAGCGTTTTTGAGATCTTCAGTAATGCCGTCGGCCACTCGAAGACCGAATTAGGTATTTTTAGTTGCGGCCAGTTTTTTCCTAAGAAGCATTGTCTGGATTTCTCTGTAGCCGATTTGGGCATTGGGATTCGCCGAAATGTCAAAGAGAATGCTGGGCTCGATCTGTTGGCAGAGGATGCAATCGTTTGGGCAACGGAAGGTCGAAATACAACCAAGAAGGGGCGAATTCCCGGCGGCCTTGGACTTAAGCTGTTGCGTGAATTTATTACTTTGAACGGCGGATGTATTCGGATCGCTTCGGATTCCGGGTATTGGAAGCTGGAAAAAGGGGGGGTGCAAAAATCGAGCCTTCGACAGCCATTCCCCGGGACAGTAGTTAGCCTGGAGATCAACACTTCGGATAAGCAGTCTTATGTGTTATCGTCCGAAATTTCAGAATCCAACATCTTCTAAATTAAGGTGATGAGCATGAATGGCAGCATTGAGCTATCGGTGTACGAGATCGTTGGCAGTTCGCTTTGTGTGGCTTCGGAAGACGGTCAAAGGGTCTATGATCGCATCGCCGCCGCGCTCCGCGAAGGTCGGACTGTTTCTGTTTCCTTTAGAAACGTGACCAGCTTGACGTCAGCTTTTCTGAACGCAGCGATTGGTCAATTGTACGGTTCATTAACCGAAGATGAGATTCGCACAGGGCTGAAGGTGAAGGACATGGAGCAAGATGACCTCGCCCTGCTTAAGCGTGTGGTCGATACCGCAAAAGAGTACTTCAAAGACCCTCATCGATTCGCAGAAGCGATAGAAGAAGCTTTAGGAGAAGAAGCTGTTGAAAAATAATTCTTCTGAAATTTCTACCTATGCTTTCAAGTCGGAAGATGAACTTCTGGTTGATACGAATGTCTGGTTTTCGATTTACGGCCCTGTTTCGCCAGACTGGAGAACAGCCGTCTATTCGAAGGCTCTGAAGGACATGCTCACTGTCAGCTGTGACGTTTATGTAGATGTTCTGATCCTCTCAGAATATGTAAATCGATATGCTCGGCTGAGGCACAATATTCTGAAGTCTACGATAGGGATCGAGCCTGACTTCAAGAAGTTTCGAAAGAGTTCCAACTTCAAGCCGATCGCCGCCGACATTGCGGGGGATGTCAGACAAATCATGAAACACTGCGAGCGAATTGAAAATGGCTTCGCCACATTGGATATCGACGCACTGATGGACGAATTTGAAAAGGGAGACTCAGACCTCAACGATCAGATCTTGGCAGAGCTGTGCAAGCGCAGGAATCTGAAGTTGGTGACTCATGACTCGGACTTTAAGGATCGAGGCTTGGACGTTCTGACCGCCAACAAAGCCTTGTTGAGCTAGGCCTTCATACGCTTCCTCTCCGATCGTTTCTCAGTCATGAGAGCTTTGAGCAGACCTTTGCCGTGGAAACTCCCGCGCAAGCTGTGAATGTACTCCCGCGTGATCGGCTTCAAGATGATCTCGTTCGCGTCTTGGTCAACTTCGACATGAATGCGCGTTCCGTTCTTCATTCCAAGCTTTCGCCGAATTGCCACAGGGATTGTGATTTGGCCTTTGGCTGTGACGGTGGAGTGCATTACTCGGGAATAGTAAATTGTGAATCGTGAAAAGAACAGTGGGCGGTAGATTGGATGAAGTTGCACGCGAACGTGCATTACGTGGGTCTGGTCACGGAAGCAGGGCCGAACAAAGTGCTCAGCAGCGAACCAGCGCCCGTCACAACTGATCACGAATCTGATTGCGCCGGCAGCGCTTTCAGCCGCACCAGCTTGATGCCTCTTGCCAGCCGCACGAGTTGCAGAAAGCGTATACCCCACCAATTGAAATCGATCTCGTACCAGGCCAGGCCGTGACGGGCTGAGGTTGGGTACGCATGATGGTTGTTGTGCCAGCCTTCGCCCCAGGTCAACAGCGCTACCCACCAACTGTTCCGCGAATTGTCGTTGGTTTCAAAACGTCGCGTGCCCCAGAGATGGGTGGCGGAATTTACCAGCCAGGTCGCATGCAGGCCTAAAGTCACCCGCAGGAAAATACCCCACAGCACCAAAGGCCAACCGCCGACCGCAAGTAGCACAATTGCCAGCACTATCAAAGGCACAAAGTACACGCGGTTCAGCGCCACAATAAAACGGTCCTGCATCAGGTCGGGCGCGTAACGCTCGAGAACTTCCTGGCTATGCTGTTGCGCCGTACCAGTAAGGATCCAACCGATGTGTGACCACCAGCGGCCATCTATCGGAGTATGCGGATCGCCGCCAGGCTCGTCGCTGTGCGCGTGATGAATGCGATGTGTGGCCACCCAGTTGATGGGCCCGCCTTCGAAGGAAAGCGTGGCGCAAATGATTAAGAAATACTCAACCGGCTTAGAGACTTTGTAACTTCGGTGCGTGAGCAGGCGGTGGTACGTCATGCCGACGCCGAGACTCTGGGCTACCCAGGCAAGAATCGCGGCGATAATCAGACCCTTCCAACTCCAATAAAAAAGCGCCGCAACGGCGCCGAGGTGAAAAACTATCATCCAAATCGTAGTGGGCCAGCGAATTCCGCGGTGGCCTTCGTTGACCTTAACCTCTGTGTTCATCAATCGGAGCTTTCTTAATTATCTTTCTTAGCGAATCTCTAAAGGGACGGCTGTGAGTGGATTAACCGCCGCACGCGATCTGAGAAGAGCACATCGATCTTTTGCGGCTCAATGACGGCGGTTACTTCGCCGGGGCCGTACGTCGGATGGGTCAGATGTTGTCCGGTGCGATAGGTGCGCGTGCGATCGTAAGGAGCGCTGGTCCTGGTGCTGGCGCTGGCGGCGCGAGTACCGGCAGCGGGTTTGAACGAACTGCGAGCGCCACACTTCGGACAGCTTACCCGAGAAACCTGGCCACGCTTGGTAATGGTTGCTACGATGTGGCCGCGCTCCTCCTGACACTTGGCGCAGAACTTGTCGACGCGATCGCCCACGGCGTAGCTAGCCTTTTTCACCTTTTCCTTCACTGCCACAAGAAATAAGCGCGAGCGCCGATCGGTAAGTTACCTGGGCACGAACGCGCCCCTCCCCTTTTAGTTACGGTCTAGTTGAACTTGATTGGAGTGCAACAGAAGTTGCTGCACTCCACAGGAGAAACTAATCCGCTGGTTACCAGCGCGGCGCGCGATCATTGCGACCGCCACCACCGCCACCATAACCCCCGCCGCGACCGCCGCCGCCGCCGCCCCGGTTACCACCATAACCGCCACGTCCGCCGCCGCCGCCGCCACGTCCGCCGCGGTCTTCTCTCGGCCGCGCTTCGTTGACGTTAAGGTTACGGCCATTGAATTCCTTGCCGTTGAATTGCTGAATAGCCGCTTCGCCTTCTTCCTTGGTGGCCATTTCGACGAAACCGAAGCCGCGCGAACGGCCAGTCTCACGGTCCTCGACAACGCTCGCTGATTCGACCGTGCCGGCCTGTGCGAAAAGTTGTTGCAGATCTTCACTGGAAGTCTGAAAGGACAAATTGCCCACGTAAAGTTTCATTGACATGTAAGTTGAACTCTCCTTTTAGAGCTTGGGCTAAGAAGCTTCGAATCGTAGGTGGCTTCGTAGGAACGGTTGCAGCGAAGACTTGCGTTTCGGATGCTCACTAAAATGAGCGGCTTCTCCAGTTGAAAACAGCCTGCTCTCGAACTATCCGTAACGCCGCCGCCAATCCGTAGGCGCGGGGCGCATCACCGCTGATGCGCGAGAGAAGGAATAACCGGACGTTACTATGCCCTATTTGAGTGCAAACTGGCAAGGACTGGGGACACCGGATCCCGCCAGTGCGGCAAATTCCCCAATTCCCACTTGTGGTTCTGTTTTCGGCTTGGGTAGGTTTGCCCATCGGCTTGTGGATTTGGATGTGCCGAGCCGGCCGTTGGGGGCTGTGAAGAACTCGTAAACCGGAAACGGTAAGCCTGAACCGAACCCGACATTTTCTTCCGTCCACTGTTTGCGGTTCACGGTTCACGATTCACTGCTTTATGCCTTCACGGCTTTCGCCAGCGAGCGCCAGGACTCTTTCAGCAGTTCATTTATCCTGGCCCAGTCGCTTTCGGTAACTCCGCCACTCTCGGCCTTCGTGTCACGGATCGTCATCGCTTCAGCACGCAAGCGTCCATGCTCCATCAGCCGCTCAACCGGCACGTGATAAATCTCAGCCTGCAGATCAGCCAGGGCCTTTTCCAAATCGCCGGCCGCATGCTGGGCGCGCTGCCGATGAATAATCCACCACTCAAGTTCCAACCGCGCCGCGCGATCAACGTCGAATGGAATGTCGCTCAGCTGGCGAATAGCGCCGTAAAACTTCACCAGGTCGGGCAAGGCTTTCTCGTAGTCCGATCGCTGCCGGCCTTGCTTGAAAACGAAGGCCGCGTTGGCGCCATAGTAGGCAACTTGGGTCGATTTAATAGGTGTCATGTGATACTGAGTGCGGAGTAACTCAGCCAGTTGATTGAACAGGCTCACGCGCTGCTTCTCGTAATATGAACGCCACATCGCAGTTTCCAAACGGGCCACCTCATCCGGATCAAACTCGCGCATCGGCCTGGTCCGGGGATAGTAAAGATCGTAAAGCCCCGCGCAAATCAGTAGCGCCAGTATCAGCGCCACCGTGCGGATGACAATTTTCTTCTTCCGTCCTGGAGTTTCACTCGACACGGCCAGCCTGTACATGATATTCAGTTTGCGGCCATCCCTCAAATGAGTTGAGAAAGGGGTCTGTGAGATGAAATTATTGCTCGTGACTTCTTCACTTCTGGTCTGCGCTGCCGCGGCTGTGGCCCAGACGCCGACTCAGCCTGACACCCCGGCGGGCGTTACCATTCTGAAGATTAGTTCGCGCAGCATGATTCGCTCTCGGGACTGGGACACTCCGCGGGATTCCGCAACCAACCAGACCGTCGAAGATCCGCGCAGCTTGCCTTCGCGGGACCCGAATATCAGCCAATCCCCGGTTCCCGTCGGCTCGGTGCCGATGACCAGGGCGCGTGACCGTACCAGCCAGACCAAAGGGCCGCGATCCGGTGATACCCAAATCGCCACCAATACGCCTCCAGCGCCAAATCGGAAAGTGGAAGATTATTCTTATGAGGCTCGAATCAAAAACGTTGGCGAAGCAACGATCACGGCGGTCGCGTGGGAGTATCTGTTCCTCGATCCTGCTTCGGGAAACCAGTTGGCTAGTCACCGTTTTCGCAGCTTCCGCAAAGCTGAGGCCGGCAAATCAGTGACGCTGAGCGGTAAGTCGATTGGTCCTCCCACCAGAGTTATTAGCGCGGCCGGCACCGACGATAAGCGCCGGCTCTTTGACGAAAGAGTCGTCATCAAGTGTGTCGCCTACACAGATGGCACGGTTCGCTGGCTGGCCACTGCTTCAGAGAGTGACTGTGCGGATATCAGGAGTAGCGACAGAACCCGACGTGACTAATCCGCTTTACCGTATTGGGCGCCATAACGTGGGGGAACGAAGGCGTGGTTATGAATCGACGATTGAGAGTTTGCTTCCGGGTATTACTCGGCTGCGGGGCTTCGATCTTTGCGCTCACCGCAAACAGCCAGTTGGATCAGAAGCCGTATCAGCAATGGACAGCGGATGAAGTTGAGAAGTTGCTTAGCAATTCTCCTTGGGCTCAAACCCAACCCTGGGTTCAAATGCATGAGCTTGGTCCACTGTACAAGCCTGCTCTTAGCGATCCAATGGCGACTGATGCGTCCGTGACCGTTCGTTTGAGGTCGGCTTTGCCAATGCGCCAGGCGCTGGCGCGTTTACGGCAACTGAAGTCCAAATATGACAAGATGAGTGATCGCGATCGAGCTGCGTTTGATGAAAAGAATAAGCCATTGCTTGAGTGTCCCGCCTGCAGTGACTATTACGTAATTACTGTAGACTTTCCGGCCATTCTTAAAGCAATGACCTTGCCAGAAGCCAAGCTGAACGTGCAGATCTTCGATCAAGCAGGACAGACCAGAGAGTTAGTTCACTTCACACAAGCAAATGCGACGGGGGAAGGCATCGCATTCTTCTTTCGCCGACTCAACGAGAAGGGCGAGCCTCTATTGACCCCGCAGAGCAAAAAACTTATTGTTCTTTTGGGCCCGAAGTTCTTGAATACCACAACATCAAAAACTGTTACCTTTGACGTGTCCAGGATGATACTTAATGGTAACGTTGCATTTTGATTTCTGGATTGATATCCAACTGCCGAAGGACTAAAGCAAAGATGGCACATACACATCACGAGCTGAAACATAAGACGCTGGCTGAGCTACGCGAGATAGCAAAAGAGATCGAGCACGAAGCCGTCCAGGGCTACACCCAGTTGAACAAAGAACACCTGGTGGTAGCGATCTGCCGGGCCCTGAACATTGAGATGCACGAGCATCACGAGGTCGTGGGCATCGATAAGGCGGCAATCAAATCTCGCATTAAGGGATTAAAGCAGCGGCGTTCGAACGCCCTCGCGGCACATGACCACGCGCAACTTAAAGCCGTCCGCCGTCGCATCCATCGTTTGAAGCGCCAGATGCACAAAGCCACAGTTCTGGCCGGTTAGCACCTGGTTACGTAGCGGGCTGCCTCACGACCGTGGTTGGGTGACACAGTTCTTTGGCGGGCAGTAGCCCGCCCCCGAACAATAGTCAGATCCGCTCAAACTCACAGTTGACTTTCGCTATGAACTGGCATAAGAAGAATGCCTCGCACGAAGTAGTTCGTCTGCAAACCGTTAAGATCAAAGAGAGGTAGCTTATGAAGCAGGCTATCAGTATCAATGTGAATGGTGTCGATCACCTTGACGAGGTCGAACCGCGTTTGTTGCTTGTACACTACTTGCGTGATTTGTTGGGACTGACAGGCACGCACGTGGGTTGTGAAACTTCGATCTGCGGCGCGTGCACGGTGCTGCTCGATGGGCAAGCCGTTAAGTCCTGCACGATGTTTGCCGTGCAAGCCAACGGCACAAACATCACGACCATTGAGGGCCTCGCCGCCAATGGCAGTCTGCATCCCATGCAGGAAGGATTCTGGGAACAGCACGGCTTACAGTGCGGTTATTGCACGCCGGGAATGATCATCGCGGCCACCCAACTCATTGACCGTAATCCCAATCCGTCGCGCGACGAAATTCGTCACGGTCTGGAAGGAAACCTCTGTCGCTGCACCGGGTATCAGCATATCGTTGAGGCAGTCGAGTACGCGGCCAAGAAGGTGTCAGGAACCAGGTGACGGGAACGGGCCCGTTCTTACCGACACCTGACACCCGTCACCCGAAACCTGGGGAGATTCAAATGCCTAATAAATACGTCGGACAAAGACTCAAGCGAACTGAAGACCCGCGACTGATCAAGGGTCTGGCGCACTACGTTGATGACGTTCGGCTGCCCGACACGCTGCACGTCGTTTTCGTCCGTTCGATTTACGCTCATGCGCGCCTGGCGGGGATTGACGTGTCTGAAGCTAAGAGGGTCCCGGGCGTGGTGGCTGTTTACACCGGCAAGGACATTGGCAAGGTTGGCCCGGTTCCCTGCGCGGCCGCCCTTCCCGATCTGAAGGTCCCGGACTACCGCGTGCTCGCGACCGACAAAGCACTTTTTGTCGGCCACCCTATCGCCGCAGTGGTCGCGACGGACCGCTATGCCGCGCGCGATGCGGCCGATCTGGTTTCCGTTGATTACGAAGAACTGCAGCCGGTCGTCGATGTCGAAGCGGCAGCCGCAGGCGGTACGGTCATCCACGAGAAGTTTGGCGACAATGTCGCGTACACGCTTACTTCCGGCGAAGGCGACATCGAGGCGGCGCTGAAATCCGCGGATCGCATCGTCACGCAACGCATGGTACATCAGCGCCTGGCGCCAATCGCGATGGAGCCGCGCGGCGTCCTGGCGCGCTATTTTCCCGGCGAAGAAGAACTGACAGTTTGGTCGTCGACCCAGATCCCACACCTGCTTCGTACGCAACTCGCCTTGATGATTGGCATTCCGGAAAACAAGCTGCGGGTGATCACGCCGGAAGTTGGCGGCGGGTTTGGATCGAAACTGAATGTCTACGCGGAAGAAGCCTTGCTGGGTTGGATCTCGATCCAGTTGTGCAAACCGGTCAAATGGATCGAGACGCGCCGCGAAAACGTACAAGCGACGATTCATGGTCGGGCCCAGGTCGGCACCGTGGAGGTCGGTTGCAAGAACGATGGCACGCTCACGGGTCTTCGTTACAACGTCGTGGCCGACCTCGGTGCTTATCATCAATTGCTGACGCCCGCGATTCCCACCCTGACGGGCCTGATGCTTTCCGGCGCTTACCGGATACCCGCGATTCAGATGAATGTCACCGGCGTCTTTACCAACAAGATGTCCACTGACGCTTATCGCGGCGCGGGCCGGCCGGAAGCGACTTATGTAGTAGAACGCGCGATGGACATCGTCGCGGCCGAATTGAAAATGGACCCGGTGGAGGTGCGGCGCAAAAACTTTCCGGCTAAAACCGAGTTTCCTTTTCACACCGCCACGGGCCTCGATTATGACAGCGGTGACTATGAAGGCGCACTAGCCAAAGCCCTGAACATTTCCGGCTATCAAAAACTGCGCGAGGAACAAACGAAAGCGCGCGCTGAAGGAAAGCTGATCGGAATCGGGATGTCGAGTTACGTGGAGATTTGCGCGCTGGGCCCATCGCAGGCCATGCCCGCCGGCGGTTGGGAGAGCGCGACGGTGCGCATCGAGCCGACGGGGAAGGTGACAGTCATGACCGGGGCGTCGCCGCATGGACAGGGCCAGGAGACTTCGTTCGCGCAAATCGCCGCCGATGAACTTGGCGTAGACCTTAATGACGTGAGCGTAATTCACGGAGACACCGCGATCGTGCAATACGGCATCGGGACTTTTGGCAGCCGTGCTACCGCAGTCGGCGGCACGGCGGTGCTAATCGCGATCCAAAAGTTGATTGAGAAAGCAACAAAGATCGCGGCTCACATGATGCAAGCCGATGTCTCGAAGGTCACCTTTGAGGAGGGCCGCTTCTCCGTGGCGTTGGCCAAGGCTGCGGCCGGCGATGGTTCCGAGACCGCAGCAAATGATGGCAAAAGCGTTTCGATTCAGGAAGTAGCCCTGGCCGCGCACGTTGCCAAAGAGATTCCTCCCGACACCGAGCCGGGCCTGTCGGCGACCTACTTCTTCGAGCCGAAGAACTTTACTTTCCCGTTCGGCACGCACATCTGCGTCGTTGAGATCGATAAAGACACCGGCGAAACAAAGTTCCTGCGCTACGTTGCTGTCGACGATTGCGGCAAAGTGATCAATCCCCTGCTGGTCGACGGACAGATTCATGGCGGCATCGTGCAGTCGATCGGTCAGGCGCTGTATGAAGAAGTTGTCTATGACGAACAGGGCCAACTGGTCACCGGCGAACTGATGGACTACGCCCTGCCAAAGGCCTCTCAACTTCCCTGGTTTGAACTCGACCGAACCGAAACGCCTTCGCCTGTAAATCCGCTGGGCGTCAAAGGTGTGGGTGAAGCGGGAACGATCGGGGCCACGCCGGCAATCGTCAACGCGATCGTGGACGCGCTGTCGCCGTACGGAGTGAAGCACCTGGACATGCCGGTACGGCCGGAGAACGTTTGGAAGATTATTAAGTAGGATTAGCACATCGGCGGAAATGGACGAAGAGTTGGTCAGAGTTAAGGGTGTAGAAGTTCTCGATGGCTTCAAGGTACGACTGACGTTTACTGACGAAAGCAAAAGGGTGATCGACCTTGACGCTTATTTGAATGGCCCGGTTTTTGAGCCCATCCGGACCGACCCAAAGTTATTTCAAGCCGTCCGTGTCGACGAGGAGGCCGGTACGATTGTCTGGCCCAATGGCGCCGATCTTGATCCCGACGTCCTGTACCTTGGACTCAAACCAGCCTGGATGGAAACTGAAGAGGAAGAGTTGGTGACAAAGTAGCGTAAGCAAAGCGGTGTCGCGCTTCGCTTTAGCCCGCACTCCAAAAAGGAGAGTTCATGATCGCAGCACAATTTGATTACGTTCGCGCCCACACACTCGATGAGGCGCTAACGCTTTTGGCGCAAAACGAAGACGCCAAAATACTCGCCGGCGGGCATAGCCTGATTCCGGCCATGAAGTTGCGCCTGGCGATGCCGCCCATGCTGATCGATATCGCCCGCATCAAAGACCTTTCGTACATTCGGGAAGAAAGCGGACAGATTCGCATCGGCGCCATGACGACGCATTACGAACTTGAGTCGTCGGACTTGCTCAAAGAGATTTGCCCACTGCTGCCTGAATGTGCTGGTCACATCGGCGACGTTCAGGTCAGAAACTGTGGAACAATCGGCGGTAGCGTCGCCCATTCAGATCCTGCCGGTGATTGGCCCGCGGCGATCATCGCTCTCAACGCGGAGATGATTGCCGCGAGTAAGAATGGCGAACGTTCAATCAAGGCGGACGACTTCTTCGTCGAGTTAATGACGACGGCGCTCGAGCCGGGCGAGATTCTGCGCGAGATTCGCATAAACAAACCGACCGGGCGCACCGGTCAGGCTTACGTTAAGATGCATCACCCGGCGTCCGGCTTTGCCGTAGTGGGCGTCGCGGCCAACCTCACGCTTGATGGAAACGGCGGCTGTCAGAATGCAAGTATTGGCATCACTGGCGTCTCGTCGAAAGCGTACCGCGCCACTGCAGTTGAATCGGCGTTAACTGGTAGCAAGGTTGACGACCAAACAACCGCAACTGCCGCGGCGCATGCGGCCGATGGCGTCGATATCAACGGCGATCTGTTTGCGTCTGAGGATTACCGCCGGCACCTGGCCCAGGTGTTTACGAAGCGTGCGATAGCGGCTGCAACGAAGTCAGTACCACCTGCGTGAGCGGGTGGATCAAACACTCAACGATCGCTGGACCGATCGACCACCTGCTGACGCAGGTGGTACTGACCTCATCGCCCAGCTTCAACGTTTAGACGGCGAACTTCTCCGCCGCACCCTTGATTGGCCGGACAAGTCCGGCCTCAAAACTTTTCGGCATCATGAAAATCGAAAGCACTCAGGAACTGCACGCCCCACGAGATCGCGTTTACTCTGCCCTGACTGATCCCCAAGTTATTCGTCGTTGCATTCCCGGCTGCGAATCACTCGAAAAGACCGCCGAAGACACTTACTCGGCTACGCTCAAGGCCGGCGTCGGCTCAATCAAAGGCGCTTTCAAAGGCGAGGTGCGTCTGGAAGACATGCGTCCGCCGGAACACTATCGCATCGTAGTTGAAGGCAAAGGCGCGATTGGATTTGCGAAGGGCTCAGCCGATTTCGATCTGGAGGAAAAGAACGGCGCCACCCTAATCAAGTACTCCGGCGAACTACAGATTGGCGGCACGATTGCCGGAGTCGGCCAACGAATGATTCAGGGCGCGGCAAAGATGATGGCCTCACGTTTTTTCGCCGCGCTGGAAGCCGAAACAAAGCCTTCGGCGACTCGAGATCCCCTGGGTCAGTAAGCCTTTAGCACGCTTCGTCGTTTCGCCGCTTTTTCTGCTTCGGTGAGTTTTGAGTTGTAACCGTAAATGGCGCTTTCCCAGCTGCCATACATGGGGTTCGGCAACATGATGAAGCGCGTGCCAAATTGATCCTTGTTCAGTTCCGCCGCCTCAACTCTGCTCTCGACGGTCTTACTGTTCTCAAACACCGCGGCAAAGTCGTTGAGATCGTCTCCCATCAATAACACGATACGATACTTTGCGCCGACGCTTAGACGGCGCGGCTCCTTGCTCGAATTGTTCAGGTCGGTTTGTACCAGCAGCGTCTGATCAGAGACGTTGGGAAAGCCGAGCTTCTTCAAGTTCGCCGCGGTTCCCTGCTTCTGTGACTCGTTGCGATTCGTTATGTAAAAGACTTGCACGCCTCGCGACGCAGCATAACGCAGGAATTCAATCGAGCCAGGCACGGCTTCAGCTTCAGCGCGATTGACCCATTCAGTCCAGTCCTTCTGGTTAAAATTGATTCGATTCTTAACCAGCATGCCCTCATTCCGGCCGTTATCAAGAATCGTCTCGTCCAAATCAACAATAATCGCGCGCGGCTTTCTATTTCGGCGATTCACTCTCAAATCGCGATCCAACAGCATGCGCGCGAGTGCAAACGCTTGGTACGAGAGGGCCCGCCTTTCGCCCGATGTCTGTTGCCAGAGGACCGCGCCTTCGATGTATTCGTTGTCGGCTGGCGGCTGATTAGTCGCCAGCGGCGCTTGCGCACTCACGGTCAGCGAAAAAAGCAGCGGCAACAGCATCAGGGCCAGGATGCCGGCTTTTCTGTGTGACTGTTCTATTAATGACATCTCAACACTTCTCCATCTAAAGACTATTGACTGAAGACTATTGCACTGGAGCTTAAACGTAGAGGTCATCAGCGCTGTGCCATTCGTGTTCGACATTGCGCATGATCAACGCGTGGTCGAATTCAATTGTCCCTTTTGGAAACTTGGTTTCATCGGAAAAGTAGCTTGAATAGATTCGCTCAACGTCGAGGGGTTCTACGCGCCAATGCGACGTTTCCAATTTCAATCCATCCAGCCGACCTGGCTCGCTCGTAACTGAATAGCCAACTGACCCGCCTTCAAAAAAGGACGACGCGTCTGGCAAAGACTTAAAGATCGAAGTACGAGGGAGTTCTTGCGCAATTCTTCCGGCGATCTCCACCTTCACTTTTGTATCGTCCGAATTCATCGCCAGGCTTATGTGGGAATCCGATTCCGTTACTGAAAAAGAAGCTTGATGATGTTCTCCCGGAAAGATTCGCCCGCCCAGAAGATGATTGATTTGAGAACTCGTGTCGCGACGCGAAATGAATACTCCCTCGCGAGCCGCGCCGCCCTCGTCCCAAATTACCGCCACTCGATGAGCCGCATTCTCGCTTTTGATACCAATGATCTTAGGCATTGACCTGGGTCGAATATGTTCCAGACGAATCAGACAGATGCCCGCAACAGCGAAACCATTCTGCAGTTTGGACCGGAAGCGAGCGGGGATTTCGCTCTGCATTATCTCGGGGTCGACACGAAAGTTGGCGAGGATGCGCCTTCGGATGACACCCTGAATGATAGGAAGTCTCATTGATTTTCAGACTTTGGACTCAGCCACTATGGCATTCTCTGTTACCGTCTCGCCTTCGCAATGAAGGCTTCGATGTCCGCGATGCTGCGGGGCAGGGCCGCAGTCATCCATTTGACGCCTTCAGGGGTGATCAGCATGTCGTCTTCAATGCGCACGCCGATGCCTTTGTACTTTTCAAACGCCGGCTTAATCGCGGCAATGAACTTCTCGTTCGCAGCCGTCTTCGGCAGGTTGTCCAGCGCGTCCGGTCGTATGTAGATGCCCGGCTCGTTGGTGAAAACCATGCCCGGCTCGAACCGAGCCCCGCCGCCAACATCGTGCACATTCATTCCGAGCCAGTGTCCCGTGAGATGCATGAACCAGATTTTGTACTGAGAATCTGAATTCCGATCCGTGATCAGGCCGAGCCTCAACAACCCATCCTTGATCACTTCGGTGGCGGCGCGATTGATGTCTGAAAGACTTCCGCCCGGACGCGAAACTTTCGCCACCGCTTCCTGCGCGTCGTAAACGATCTGGTAAATCTCGGCCTGCTCATTACTGAACTTCCCATTCACCGGGAACGTGCGCGTTACATCCGCCGAATAATGATCGTACTCGGCGCCGACGTCCATCAACATTAGTTGACCCGGCTTCACCGGTCCCTGAGATTCTTCGTAATGCAAAGTCGTAGCGTTGGGTCCGCAACCGACAATGTCCGGATAGCCCCAGTTGTCGGCATTGCGCAGCTTGAAAGTGTAAGCGACCTGGGCATCCACCTCGTATTCCCATTTAGCCTGTGACGCAAAGGCTTCGGCACGTTGATGAGCTTCGATGCTGATATCGATCGCATGCTGCATCAGATCGAGTTCCATCGGCGATTTTCGCAGACGCATTTGAGTGAAGATCGGCGAAGCGTTCTGAATCGCGAAGCCGCCGGACTCTTTCGTCCACGCAGAGGCGAACCGCTGCTCCTGACGATATTCCTTGCTCTCGCCCTCACGCGGAAACTGAAGCAGGTACAGCGCGGCTTCATTCTTAGTAGCCGCCTCAAACAGACCCTCGAAGCCGTTCGCGTTTGTGGTCCCAGTCGAAGATGAAAGCAGGATGTTTTCAGGTTTGGGCCGGTAAGCCTCGTGCTTAGCCAACGAACTTACAAACGGGGCGAACTCGTTTGCTTCCCAAATTTCCTTTATGCCAGAAAGTTGCGCTGCCTCTTGCGGACTGTACATATGGCCGGTCCAGGTTTCGGCTGCCGGATTGCGGCGAGGCAGAAACAGAACTTCGGGCATCACGGTATTGCCCGGCATCAACGCCAAAGTGGCGCGCTTCTGTCCAAGGTTAGTGAGGTAATAGAGGTTATTCTCCTGTCGAAACTGGTAATCGACATCGTTCGCATAGACCCGCGGCTCGCCGCTGAACATTACCAGCACCGCCTTCGGCCCGATCGTTTCCGCGACGCGCTTGCGCCGCGCGGCCAGTTCATCCAGACGCTTCGCTTCGTCAAAGACGGGCGCCGGCGGCGTGATCCGAATCGCCGGCGGCGCAGCCGGTTCCCTTCCGCCGCTCGCCTTGGCGCGTGGAAAAGCAAAGACTGAAAGCAGGATGCCCAGCGTCAAAACCGACGCTAAACGAAGCCTAACTGTTCTATTCATCTTCAGCTCCTTAGGGTTTTATGATCGGTGAGACGAAGGTCTGGCACATCCACATCAAGAAAGTCCCGGTTCATATTCAGGCTAAGCAGTTTCAAGGTCGGTTTCGTTTTCGACCGGGATTCTCACCCGGCGGAATCACACGTACGCTACCATTCGGCATGGTCACGATGCGCGTGCCGTCAGGCTGAGTCACGATGCGCGTGCCATTTGGCAATGTTCTGACGGACGGCACTCTGCCGGGGCCTGGCGGATGGCCGGGTTGCCGGCCTGGCGGATTCGGAACAGAGTTAGACGGCGGATTCTGGGGCGAAGATCCAGGATTCGGATTGTCGTAACGGCGAGTATTCCGTTCGGCATCATGCCCGGTAGGCGGTGGCAGGCTGGATTGTTCTTTGGTTGCCTTGCTCGTTCCAGTCTTCTCTGTTTGCTGTTTCGAAGTAGTGGGGCGCTGACTGGTTTCAGTCTTCTTCGATTCGATCGTTTTCGCCGGATCCACCCGGACCGAAGTGACCGACGAACCGCTCGCCGGCTGACTTGAGTCTGAAGGCTGCGCCGGGCTTTCTGCAGTCGGAGTCGCGTTCTGTTGAGCCTGGCGGCGCGCGCGATACATGTAAAACCCTCCGGCGCCTCCGGCGATTAGAACCAGTAACAGCGCGGCGCCCAACCACATCCTTGTTCCCCCAGCTCTCACTGCCGGTCGAACGAGCGTCGCAGTCTCGCTTCCTGAAGTTGGTTTCTTAATACTGCTAGCATCTGCCGCAATCAAGGTCTGAGCTTCACTTCCCAAAGGACTGGTTCGGTCACCCACGAGTTGCGTGGCCCGTTCGGAAATCACCGGGCCGGCATCCGCACCGGCTGTCGCCCCGCCAATTAGCACTGTTTCCGCAGCTCCGAGCGGACGTTCAGCGGCCAGCCGCAACGCTTCGCGCATCGCATTCGCTGTCTCAAAGCGATCATCACGCTTTTGCGACATGCCTTTGGCGAGCACGGCGGCCACTGCACCACTTACTTGCGCGGTCACGCGGTTCGCCGGGGGCAGTGGATCGGGTAGACCATTGACGATCGCCGAGGCCCGACTGAGCGCATCGGGCGGCTTGGTGTTGGTCATCAAATGGAACAGCGTGGCTGCCAGCGCGTAGATGTCGCTGCGCGGGTCCGTTCCCAAACCCTGCACCTGCTCTAAAGGAGCATAATTCGGCGTATAACCGAAGATGCTCGCCGAAGTCGTCACGACTGACATCTTACCGGCTGACCCTTTGGCCAGTCCAAAGTCGAGCAGCACAATCTGCCCGCGCGTGGTCAACTTGAGATTCTGTGGCTTGATGTCGCGATGAATGATCTGCGGGTCTTGCGTATGCAGATAGTCGAGAGCGTCGCAAAGTTGGTCCGCCCACACGAGAACTTCTTCCTCGGGAAAAGGACTGTTCCTTTGCGCCAGCATTGCCGCCAGATCGTCGCCGGCAATGTATTGCATTACCAGGAACTGGCCGTCACCTTCGTTGAAATGATCGCTGACGCGTGGAAGCGCCTGGTGGTGCATCCGCGCCAGCAGCCGCGCTTCACGCTCGAATTGCTTGCGGAGCTTTTCGTCGGCGAAAAGGGTCTCTTTCAGCGCTACGGTGGTGTCGAGTCGCTCGTCCACCGCCTCGTACACCGCGCCCATCCCGCCCTGACCGAGTTGGCTCACAATTCGATAGCGTCCCTGCAAAACTGTGTCTGCTGTTAGCATAAAATCCAGGAGTCCGGTCGCTCGACGAGTCTATCATTCCGCGCAATCCAAGGCCAACGTCATTGGACTTTTGGCGGGGTTCGGTTTTTTGTGCCGCCCGCGTTTGGAGTATCAACTTTAGTTGAGTCTTTTTGCCGGCTAAGATACCGACTGAAGTCGGTACTCTAAACGCCGTTAACGCAACCACACTGCTCCTGGACTACGGGTGTATAGAGTACCAACTCCAGTTGGGCTCTTTTGTGGGTGAAGAAAAACCCGACTGAAGTCGGTACTCCAAACCCGTCTTTGAAGCGCGCGGGTTTGAGCGTATGCTAGTCGCACATGAGCCAATCTGATTTGCTCGACACGAACGGCGAGATCATCGACGTCGGCGACACCAGACCACGACGCCGTCGTTGGGTTTGGTGGATTCTGCTGGCGATCGTTCTGCTCATCTTTGTGGCCTCGCGCGGCTTATCGATTTACATCTCTGCGCTTTGGTTTGGCTCGCTCGGTTATTCCGCGGTTTATTGGTACATGTTCAAGCTAAAGATCGTGCTGTTTGCGATCTTTTTCGTCCTCACGGTGCTGATCTTACGTGGGGGCTTTTGGTTAGTTGAGCGCGCCTTTGCCTCAGTCGCTCTCGACCGGCGCACAATCTTTGTCAATCAACAACCTGTCAACTTCTCGCCCGCGCGCGTGCTGCGGCCGCTGGCCTGGGTCATTTCCATCTTAGCGGGTTTGGTTTTTGGACTGGGCATGCGCGAGTCGTGGCGCAGTTTTGCTCTCTATTTCCATGGATCCGCCGGCGACTTGTCTGATCCGATTTTTAATAGGCCGCTCGGCTTCTACCTCTTTACGCTTCCCGTTTATGAAGCCTTCAGCACCTGGCTGCTCTATCTTTCAATCATCCTACTTGTCGGGGCAATCATTTACGCGCTGCTGGCCGTAACTCAGCAGGGATTATCCAATGCCGGCGACATCGCTAAGGCACGCCGGACGAGCCTGGCGACAGGCTCATGCGCGCTGGCTGTCTGGCTGGTTATTCTGGCCTGGCGCTTTTTGCTTTCCCGTTATCCATACCTTTGGGACGACCATCAGACTTTTTCGGGCGTCACTTATGTGGAAGCAAATTATGTGCTGCCCGGATTGAAGTGGACGGCGGTCGCCCTGGTGCTGGCGGCAGCAATTTCGCTGGTGAACGCATTCGTAACGCGGAAAGTACGCGTCCTGATTGTCGCCGTCGCGATTCCTCTAGCTGTCTATTTGATCGGAACTGTGTTGGTTCCGGCATACGTGACCAACTTTATCGTGAAGCCAAACGAGCTGGGCCGCGAGACGCCGTACATTGAACACAACATCACCTGGACGCGACGCGCATTTGGCATTGATCGCATCGAGCAAAGAAACTTTGAGGCGGAAAATTCAATCGAAGCTTTCGATATCCAGAAGAATCGCGCCACGCTCGACAACATTCGCCTCTGGGACTGGCACGCGTTGCAAGACACGCTGAAGCAAATCCAGGCAATTCGAACTTACTATGACTTTCCCGATGTCGATGTTGATCGTTACCAGATCGGCGGACAGGGGCGACAGGTAATGGTCGCCGCGCGCGAGCTAAACGTTACCAAGCTGCCCGAAGCATCGCGAAACTGGATTAACGAGAAACTGATTTACACTCATGGTTACGGTGTGACCATGAACACGGCAAACGGATTTACGCCGGAGGGTATGCCCCGGTTCATCCTCTCTAACATGCCGATTGAATCGCCTGCTCAGGAGATCAAAGTCACTCGCCCGCAGATCTATTTCGGGCAGGAAACCAACACCGATGTCTACGTCAAAACCAAACAGAAAGAGTTCGACTTTCCGCAGGGTGAATCCAACACCTACACGAGCTATGAAGGTTCCGGCGGGATACGAATTGGCGGCGGCTTACGCCGGTTGCTGTTAGCCTGGGCGCTCGGCGATTTGACCAAGCTGCCCTTCTCAGACGATGTCACCTCTGAAAGCCGGGTGATGATTCACCGCAACATCCGGGAGATCGTGGACGGTATCGCGCCCTTTCTGATTTACGATCGCGATCCTTATATCGTCGTGGGGAATGACGGCGGGCTCTACTGGATGATCGATGCCTTCACTGAGACTGCAAATTATCCCTATTCGGCTCACCACAAGGTCGACAACAACGAGATCAACTACATCCGCAACAGCGTCAAAGTGGTTATCGATGCCTACAATGGCGCCGTTCACTTCTACGTGTTCGATCCGCAGGATCCACTGATCGCAGCGTATCGAGCGACCTTCCCGACCTTGTTCCAGGATGCCAGTCAAATGCCGGCCGACCTGCGCGGGCACGTTCGCTACCCCGAGACCCTGGTGCGCACACAAGGCGAGGTCTTTGGCCTCTATCACACCGAGAACACTAAGGTCCTTTTTCAGCGAGAGGACGTCTGGAGCGTCGCCCAGCAATTGGTCCTGGATGAGCAGGAGAAAAAGCAGGTCCAGCCGATTGATCCTTATTATGTCTTGATGCAATTGCCTGGCGAGCAACAGAAGAGCGAGTTCGCCTTAATCCTTCCGTTTACTCCTGGTAGTCGCAACAACATGATTGGCTGGATGGCCGGTCGCAGCGATGGCGAGAACTATGGCAAGCTTCTGGTTTATGACTTTCCCAAGTCCCGCCTGATTGACGGGCCGCTGCAAATAGAAGCTCGCATCGATCAAAACGCGGAGCTATCAGGAAAGTTCAGCCTCTGGAATCAGCAGGGCTCGCGCGTGGTTCGTGGCCATCTTCTGGTTATTCCCATTGGGAGGTCGCTCCTGTTTGTCGAGCCCATCTATCTCAGAGCCGAAAGTAGCCCGATGCCGGAATTGCGACTCGTCGTCCTGGCCACACAAGATCGTCTGGCCTACGGCGCCAACTTCGAAGAAGCTCTCAATAAGTTGTTCGGCGAAGTAGCGCAAGCCGCGCCCGAACAGAAGGGCGAGCAGAAAGGTGAGCAGCCCAAGCCAAAACCTGGGGCGACTCCCCAGGCTTCACCTTCGCCGCAAAGTATTGGCGCACCCAATGTCCAACAGTTAATCAATCGAGCGATTCAGGAGTTTGAAGAGTATCAACGGCTCACCGCTGAAGGAAGGATGGGTGAGGCCGGAAAGAAACTCGAAGAGCACAAGCGCACGCTCGAAGAACTGAGAAAAGCTACCGGCAAGCCTTAGTGGCACAGACTTCAGTCTGTGTTGCTGTGAGCACGTCAATCACAGACTGAAGTCTGTGCCACTTACTACTTAATCTTTTCCTCCAGCCTTCGAACCTGGGCCACCGCCTCGTTGTGCTCCGGTTCGTATCCCGGGGCGGGCTTCATCGCCAGCAGAGCATCTATCTGTTTGCGCGCGTCGTCATTTCGATGTGCCTCCACATAAGCCTCCACGAGTTTCGCCCGCAGTAGCGCATTGGTTGGTCCAAGCCCCAATCCCTTTTCCAGATACTGAATCGCCTTCTGGGTGTCTCCCCCCAGCAGTCCGGGCGCTTCAAGATACAGTTGGCCCAGACCCAGGTATGCGCTTGCAGTCTGATAGCCTTCATCCAGCTTGAGGACGGTTTCCATCTCACGCTTTATGTCATCGAATTCCGAGAGACCTGCCAGGATGCTTGTCCTGGCACTGCCACCATAGTTCGCTCCCAGCCAGAAGTGACCGTCAGGTTTGCCATCCTGCAACTTCACGGCGATCTTTCCGGCTTCGATGCCGTCATGAAACGCCTTATCCCGCTCTCCGCTATCCGGGCTATGGGCACCCAGGTAGTAGTTGAATTTTGCCAGCCGCCAGGCGAGGTCATAGTTGGCCTGGTCCTGTGCCTGGGCCTGCCTCAAGGCTATGATCCCCTGGCGAAGCTTCATCAGATCCGCCCTGCCGGCGTACAACTGGTCCGCCTCGGCGATCGCTTCGGAAGCGGGTCGCACGGCCACGGGATCCGGGGTCGCGGTAGAGCCTTTCCGGCAGGAAATCCCTATGATTGCCACGGCGATGACGAGAACGAAAAGCTCAAGTTTTCGAGCATTTTTGCGAAACTCACGAACGCTAGAGTGATTATTGTATGGTCGCTTCATACACAGTTAAATTGCCTTTCCTTTCGTCGCCGGATTAAGGTATATTGGCGCGCGAACGCGAAACCTAAAGCAAGCGAAGGGGGTCAGGTGGCAGCGGCAGCATTCTACGATCTCGAGGGAACTCTGGTCAGTACGAACCTGGTCCATACGCTGGGGTTCTATGCGCGCAATCAACCCAATCTGGTTCGCAGTTTCACCAAGAGTGCTGCCACGTTACTGAGCGTACCCTTGTTCGCGGTCAGCGATCAGTATAGCCGAAAAGTCTTCAACGATCTTTTCTTCAAGCGATACAAAGGGGAAACCGAGGATCGGATGCGCTTCTTTGCCGACGAGTTGTTCGAGAAAGTTCTGAAGCCGGCAGTATTCCCCGGCACGTTTGAACTGATCGAGAAATCGCGAAGTAATGGACTGCGCCAGGTCGTCGTCACTGGCGCGCTGGATGTTTCCGTAAAACCATTGATGGAGTATCTGGGAATTACCGACTATGTCGCGAACCGTTTGGAATTTGTAAAAGGCGTAGCGACCGGGCGTTTGTTGCCGCCGGTGCTCGCATCCGCGACCAAGGCTTCGTGGATTCGAACGTTCGCCGAACGGGAGGGCATCAATCTCAGCGAGTCCTTTGCCTACTCCGATAGCATGAGCGATCTTCCGATGCTCTCGATTGTAGGCCATCCGGCCGTGGTGAATCCCGATTTTCGCTTGCGGCAAACCGCGCTGCATCATGATTGGCCGATCTTAAATCTGAAATAGCACAGACTTCAGTCTGTGATTTGTCGAGTTGGATCACAGACTAAAGTCTGTGCCACAAAAACTATGGCACTTCAACTACGAAGAAAAACACACGAGTCGATCGTTTATATCGACAGCGACAGCGCACCGCGCATCATGCCTTCGGGGGAAGATTTCATTCTCGAAGATCTTCCGGTCGGAACGCGCGTCCTTTATCCCAATCCGCCGATCAAAGGCCTGCCAAATCGGGAAGCGGCGATTCGCTATGCGCTGAACCATCCACTCGGATGCGATCCGCTGTTCGCGCAACTCGAGCCGGGAATGAAAGTCACGATCGCAGTCGATGACATCAGCCTGCCCTTGCCGCCCATGGCAACGCCGGACATTCGCCAGACGGTGCTGGAGATAGTGCTTGACATGCTGGCCGGGCACGGCGTGGACGATGTGCACATCATCATCGCTAATTCCCTCCACCGCAAAATGACGGAGTGGGAAATGAAGCGGATGGTGGGGCAGAAAATCTTCGACGAGTATTATCCCGACCGCTATTACAACCACGACGCCGAATGGAAAGAAGGCCTGATCAGGATTGGCGAGACGCGTCACAAGGAACCGCTGGTGCTCAACCGCCGCGCCGCCGAAAGCGATTTGCTCATTTACTCCAACATCAACTTTGTCCCCATGGATGGCGGGCACAAGTCCGTGGCCGTGGGTCTTTGCGATTACGAATCCCTGCGCGCGCATCACGAACCGCAAACGATTCGCGATTCCGACAGTTACATGGATCCGGCGCGTTCAGAGCTAAGCAATAAGTGCGGACGTCTCGGCAAAATTGTCGATCAGCATTTGAACGTCTTTCATATTGAAACCTCCATCAACAATCGCATGTACAAAGGCGACATGGATTTTCTCACCAAGAACGAGGACGACTTCAGCGCGTTCGACCGGATGAAATTCGAAGCCATGCGCTACAGCATGAGCAAGCTGCCCCGCGCCGCGCGCCGCAAACTGCTTCACACCATGCCGGCGCAATACGAGATGACTGCCTGCTACGCCGGCAAGACCGAACCGGTGCATGAAAAGATTATCGAAAAGGGCTTTCAGCAATACGCCATTCCCGTGCGCGGCCAGTGCGACATTCTGATTACCGGCATTCCCGATATTTCGCCCTACAACGTCTATTCGATCCTGAATCCGCTGCTCGTGCAGGTAATGGGCCTGGGCTATCACTTCAACTTTTATCGCAATAAGCCGCTGCTGAAAAAAGGCGGCGTGCTGATCATTCATCACCCGTGTTATGACCAGTTCGATCACAATTTTCATCCCAGCTACATCGAATTCTTCAATCGCCTGTTGCCGGAATCGCGTGACGCTTTCTATTTGCGCGACAAGTACGAGCGCGAATTCGCGAATAATCCAAGCTATGTCGAGATGTACCGCCGCGGCAATGCTTATCACGGAGCGCATCCATTCTTCATGTGGTACTGGGGCGAGAATGGACGCCAACATGTGGGCAAAGTGATCGCCGCGGGCGCTGAGAACGCGCACGTTCCTGCCATGCTGGGTTGGGAACGCGCGGACAACCTGACGGAAGCCATCGCGATGGCCCGTACTTACATGGGCAGCTCAGCCGAGATCACGATGCTGCATCAGCCGATGATTGGCATCGCCGACATGGAGTAATTGGTAAATGCATAGCGATACAGCAAAGTTGATTCTCAAGCGAGCCCTTGCCTTTGCGGGGACGTTCGTTTTGTCGATGGCGATCATGAACGCATTGCCGAGCGCACGGGAGCGGCGGCAGCGCTCGTTTGCCCAGGCCACGATGGATGGAAACCTTCGCCGCATGCGGCTGCTGCATTTCGCTGGCGCAAACATCAACGCGCGAGGCAATTCGGGCATGCCGCTCTTCCTGGCCGCCGGCGAGGGAAAACTGGAGGTAGTTCGCTACTTACTGGACGAAGGGGCGGACGTAAACGCTCGCGAAAACTGGGGCTGCACCGCCCTGGTCGAGGCGGTGTACTACGGACACATCGATGTCATCAAGGAGCTTCTCCTTCGCGGCGCCGATATCAATGCCATTAGCGAACCAGGCACCGCCCTGGACATCGCCATCAACAGAAAAAATACGGCGGCGGCTGACTTACTTAGACACCGCGGCGGCAAGACCGCCCGGGAAATCCGCAACGGCCGTTGAACGATTTCTAAAAGAACATGACGACGAAGCTTTCACCAACTGAAATCTACAAGGACCGCAGGGTTTTCCTTATCGGCAGCACGGGTTTTCTCGGCAAAGTCACGCTCAGCATGCTGCTGCATCGCTTCCCGAATGTCGGGCGGGTCTACGTGACGGTCCGGGCGCGTTCACAGGAAGAATCTGAAACCCGCTTCTGGAACAACGTGATTACCGCGCCTCCGTTCGATCCTTTGCGCGAGTGCTATGGCAGCGCGTTGGACGGCTTCATTCGCGACAAAGTAGCAATCGTAGGCGGTGACATCGCTGAAACCAATTTGGGTTTTTCAGAAGACGAAGCCCAGCGCATTGCCGGGGACCTCGACATCGTCATCAACTCCGCCGGCAACGTCACTTTCAATCCGACTCTGGAGAGCGGACTGCGCACCAACGTTGTGGGCACGCAAAACGTAATTGCCTTCACGAAGCGGATGCAGCGCCCCTGTCTGATTCACATATCCACTTGTTTCGTCGCCGGAAATCGATCGGGCGCCGTCTGGGAGAATGACGACGTCATCGGATATTTTCCGCGTCAGCATGAACTCACCGGCGTCGAATTCTCAGTTGAGCAGGAAATAGAGGATTGCGCGAAGATGTCTCAGCGCGCGCGTGAAGAGGCGAGAGACGCAATGAGGGTTGCGCACTTTCGCGAACAGGCGCGCAAGCGCCTCAACGAAGAAATGCGCGATGAAGACGACCCGGACGCGCTCGGCCTGGCAGTTGCCCGGGAACGAAAAGTCTGGACCCGCAATCGATTGACGGAACTGGGCATCGAACGAGCGAAGTTCTGGGGCTGGCCCAACATTTATACTTACGCCAAAGCCCTGGGCGAACAATTGGTCGCCGCCGAAACCGGCATTGTGCGCAGCATTGTGCGTCCCAGCATCGTTGAATCCGCGAAGAGCTATCCCTTCCCGGGATGGAACGAAGGATTTACGACCACAGCGCCCATTATCTTCATGACCTTGAAGGGCCAGCGACAAATCCCTGCCAACAAGAAGTTAATCCTCGACATCACGCCGGTCGATCAGGTGGCCGCGGTCATGTTGGCCGTGGCCGCGCAGGCCTGTATCGAAGAACCCCGCCTCGTTCATCAGGCCGCAACCGGTGATGCGAATCCCAACAACATGGAGCGCATCGTCTCACTCGTGGGTCTGTACCGGCGCCAACAGGAGCAGCAAAAAGAGGACGGCCTGAAACTGTTTCGCGAAATCAGCGCTCGCATTGAACCCTGGGCCGTCTCGCCGGAGCGCTTTGAAGCAGCTTCTATACCGATGATGAACAAAACGGTGAAGCGGGCTTCCGCGCTGCTCGACCGCGCCCGTCCGCGCTGGGGCGGAGGCCGTTATGAAGGCGTCATCAACCGCATGAAACAGTCGGTGGATCGCATCGAGGAACAGACGCGCGAAGCCACGGAGGCTTTCGAGATGTTCCTTCCCTTCACCGTTGAGAACGCTTACGTCTTTCGCGCGGACAACGTGCGCGCTCTCTTTGAACGCATACGGGAAGAAGAGCGGCAACTCCTGACCTGGAATCCTGATGCCTTCGACTGGTACGACTACTGGTTGAATATCCACATGCCGGGACTGAAAAAGTGGGTCCTGCCGACGCTCGAAGAAGACATGCGCGCTCAGCCCAAGCGCATCTACACTTATCGCGATCTGGTCGAGATGTTTGAGACTACGACCAAACGCCACGCCACGAGGGTCGCAATGCGTATCGAGCGTGACGGGCGAAAAGAACAATACACTTATGCCGATCTCCGCGAGCTGGCGACGCGGGCCGCGGCGTTCTTCGCCAGCCACGACATCAAATCCGGCGATCGCGTGATGCTGTTCAGCCAAAACGCCCCGGAGTGGGGCATGACCTACTTCGGCGTGTTGAGGGCCGGCGCTACCTGCATTCCCGTCGATCCTGAAAGTTCCACGGACGAAGTGGTGAACTTCGCGCGGGCCGGCGAAGCTTCCGGCATCGTCATTAGTGCGAAGCTGAAGGAAGATCGGTCCGAGTTGCCTGAGAAATTGAAATCGGCCGGACTGGGCACGGTCAAGCTGTGGACGTTTGAAGAAGTGTTCGAGATGCCCGACGAGCAAACCGAGGACGAGCGCATGGCGCTTTTGCCGCAACGCGTGACCGCGCAATCGGTAGCTTCGCTCATCTTTACTTCAGGCACGACCGGCAGGCCGAAAGGCGTAATGCTTTCCCACCGCAATCTGACCAGCATGGTGTCAATGCTTTCGTCGGTCTTTGACATGGACACCAGCGACGGCGTGTTGTCGGTGCTGCCGCTTCACCATACGTTTGAATTCTCGACCGGCTTTCTCACGCCACTGAGCCGCGGCGCACAGATCACCTATCTGCCTGAGTTGAGCAGCGAGCATCTCGCGAAAGCAATCAAGAACGGGCACGTCACCGGAATGGTGGGCGTGCCTGCCCTTTGGGAGTTGCTGCATCGACGTATCAAGAACCGCCTGCACGAGCGCGGCAAGTTGGTGGGCGAGACCGCTGACTTGCTGATACGGTTCAACGCGTGGGTGCGCGACAAGACCCCGCTTAACTTCGGCCAGCTTCTCTTCTATCCGATTCACGAAGGCATGGGCGGTCGGGTGCGTTATTTCATCAGCGGGGGATCGGCCCTGAATGAAAAGGTACAGCGCGATTTTCAGGGACTCGGTTTCACTATTCTCGAAGGCTACGGTTTGACGGAAGCGTCGCCGGTTTTGACAGTAACGCGTCCGGAGAACCGCATGTTGGCCGGCACAGTCGGCAAGTCGCTTCCCGGGGTTGAGGTGCGGATTAGTGAACCTGACTCCACCGGCGTCGGCGAAGTCATCGCGCGCGGGCCGAACGTTATGCTGGGTTATTTCGGCAACGAAGAAGCGACCCGCGAGGCGCTGGTCGATCGCTGGCTGTACACCGGCGACCTGGGCCGCATCGATGACGAAGGCAACTTGTATCTGGTCGGGCGCTCAAAGGACATAATAGTCGACACAAATGGAAAGAACGTTTATCCCGATGAAGTGGAAGAGGTGTACCAGGACTCGCCTTATATCAAAGAACTTAGTGTGATTGGCCTGCCTGATGGCATTGGCGAGAAGGTCGCCTGCATCGTCGTTGCAGACAACGAATATGACATCGCTCTGTCGCGTGCGGAGGTGCGGCAAAAGATCGAAGAGCACTTTCGTGAAGTTTCGGCCACGCTGCCCTACTACAAGCGCGTCAAGTTGCTGCAATTCACCGACGATGAACTACCGCGCACGGCGACGCGCAAAGTCAAACGCCGCGAAGTCATTAGCATCATGCAGAAAAACCAGGAAGGCGCCCGATCCTCGCCGGAGTTAGTTGGCGAGGAATTGACGGGTGATGCGGCCTGGTTGATCGACATCATCGCGTCGGTGTCGAATCGATCGCACGATGAAGTCTCGATCAACTCGCGGCTTGCCGACCTCGGCTTTGATAGCCTGATGTTTGTCGAACTCGCCACGGCGATCGAGAACGCAGGCGGATCGTTGACTGCGCCCGAGCGTCTTAATGAAGTTCAGGACGTGCGTGAACTTCTGAGCGTGGTCGTTCGTCAGGGGGCTCAGGCTGCAAAACGCGAGGCAGCCCGGCTGAGACTGGATTCCGAAAAGAGCGATGAAGAGATACACATTCCAGAGTTGCTGAAAGCAATCGGAAATAAAGGCGTCGAGCTTGCACAGCGCGCGTTGTACGAACGCCTGCTACGCACGAAATATGAAGGTCAAACAAACATTCCTTATCACACCAACTTTATCGTGGCCGCCAATCACAGCTCGCATCTGGACATGGGACTGGTGAAGATGGCCCTCGACGATGCCGGCACTGACCTGGTGGCGCTGGCGGCTGCCGATTATTTCTTCGACACGAAATACAAGCGCGCCTATATGGAAAACTTTACGAATCTGGTGCCGATGGAGCGCACCGGATCGCTCAGACAGTCTCTGCGCCACGCGCGCTCATTCCTGGATCGAGGATTCAATGCGCTGATCTTTCCTGAAGGGACACGCTCGATGAGCGGCAAGATGGCCGATTTCAAACCGGTGATCGGTTATCTGGCGCTGGCCTCGCACGTTGGTATCCTGCCGGTTTACCTGCAGGGAACCTACGAGGCTTTTCCTAAGGGATCGACGATCCTGAAGAGTCGCGACGTGGGCGCGCGCATCGGACACTTCCTCACGGCCGAAGAACTGGAAGAGATGACGCGCGGCATGGCGCGTGCCGAGGCGTACGGGCTGATCGCCGCGCGCGTGCGGCACGCCATCGTCAACCTGCGCGATCGCACGAACGTGAAGTTCGACGCCAAAGCTCTCCGTGAGCAATGGAAAGCGGACCGACGCAGTGGGCGTGCTCGAATAGAAACAAGCGACGAGGAATTTGTGACTGCGGAAGCTTGATAATCGTGAGGTCGGTACCGGGAGCGGTAGCGACCGGGTTTTGGCCTGGCGATCTTCGGCCTTTGTGAAGGAAACCCGGTCGCTACCGCTCCCGGTACTGACTCTATTCTCCCGGATAGCACTCAAAAATGCCCAGAACACCGACGAAAACACGCACTGCGCAGATCGTGCCGAAGAAGAGCACGAAGAAGCACGCGGCCATCGTCAAGAAGGTCCCCGCCACAACGCTGATTACGGGCGGTACGGGCTTTCTCGGCACGCATCTGGTTCGTCAACTTGTCGCATCGGGCGCGAAGGACATTCGCGTGATGGCCACTTCGATTCCTGAGTGGCTGACGGGCCTGGGTGTCGATACGATAGAAGGGTCAGTTACAGTCGCCGACGATGTAGCCCGGGCCGTCGAAGGTGTTACTGAGATCTATCACCTGGCAGGAAAAGTTTCGCGTGAAAAAGACGAAGCACGCGAGATGTACAAGCTGCACGTCGATGGCACGCGTCTGCTCTGCGATGCCGCGCGCAAAGCCGGCGTGAATACGATTGTGCTGGCTTCGAGTAGCGGCACGATTGCGGTCACTGAAAAGGGCGACATCGTTCCTGATGAAAGATATCCGCCGCCTTTGGACATCATCGCCCGCTGGCCTTATTACGCCAGCAAAGCCTATCAGGAAATGGCCGCCCTCGAACGTTTCAACGGCAAAGGCCTGCGCCTGGTGATTATGAATCCGAGTTTGTTGCTGGGACCGGGTGATGATCGTCTCAGCTCGACTAAAGTGGTGCTGGACTTTATAGCGCGCAAGATTAACGCGGTGCCGAACGGTGGCTTGAATTTCGTCGATGTGCGCGACACTGCGACGGCTTTCCAGGCAGCCATGAAGAAAGGGCGGCACGGTGAGCGCTATCTGTTGGGCGCGGTGAATTGGACCTTTGTGAAATTTTTCGATCGGCTGGAGCGTCTAACGAAAGTCGCGTCGCCGCGGCTGGCTTTTCCTTCCAAGTTTGCGATCGCCGGCGCGCAGGTGATCGACTCGCTGTTCCGGCAGTGGAAGTTTGCTTCCCCGGTTGAAGCCGACACAATCGAGATGGCTGAGTACTTCTGGTACTTCAATCACGCCAAAGCCCGCCGCGAACTCGGCTTCACCCCGCGCGATCCCGGCGACACGCTCAACGACACCGTGAGTTATGTGCGCGAGAATTTTCTGGGCGGGACAAAGTCCGGCATTTAGCTCTCAGCCCTGATATCGACGATTTGACCAGGGATTAGCGTCGGAAGCACGGCCAGAACCCTCCGCATTAGAGGAAGAGTGTGACGCAACTGAATGCTCTCAGCGTGAAGTATGACGACGGCGAGATCGAATCTGGCAAGAGTTTGCTGAAAGGTGAGATTCCGATCTCCAGTCAAAAACACGTCAAATTCCTGCTCTGCCTTTTCCAGTAAGGCTCCATTCGTCAAACCACTCCAGCCCATCTTTTGCACTGAGGAGCAGTCGTGCCCGGTCAGAGATCGGCAAAGCCGCCAGTCGAGACACTCGTCAATCAATATGCGCATTTATGGGAGTAGCTCAGACAGTTTCAAGCATCTTCAGCTTGCCTGCTTCGATCACGGTGATGACCTGCTCGCGCTTTACGGCGGGAAAGGCTTCGAGAAAGTCCTCGACCGATTCGCCACCTTCAAGATAGTCAATGAAGTTCTGAAGAGGAACGCGTGTCCCGACAAAGACCGGCGTGCCGCCCATGATCGTTGGGTCGGAATGAATAATGCCCTGGAGTTCTTCAGCGTTCATGATCTCAATATACCAAAGCAAGGTAATTTGATGAAGACGGGTCGGCCCGTTGGTCGTTGTTCGTCAAGCGGCTCGCGATTTTGGCCGCGTACGTCTATTTGAAGTAGCTTGATTTCGCGACGCGCGGGAGTTCGCAGGCATGGCTGAGCGCGGCCGGTGTGCGGGAACGCCGTGAAGCATTCCTTCGACGCTGATGTCTTCATCGATTTCGGGCCAGTGTATTCCCTGACCAGCGCCGATGAGGCGAAACTTCGCGCGCTGCTTTGGGGTGGCTTCAGATAACCGCCACGACCAGGCGAGCGGCACACTGATCACTCGGCCGTCAACCAGATCAGCGATGATTTCGTCACTGGTCACCCGCACGCTTTTGATCCGGGCCTCACTGTTAGCCGCAGTGTTCATTCCAAGCCTCCACCTTACTTATCGACGTCCTTCTCGTCAACGTGAAACTTGTGCAGGATGCGATGGACCACCGGCGAGAGCACCAGTCCCATCACCGCGATGAAAATCAAACCACTGAAGAGCGCGTAAGCCGAAGCGAAGATCTTCGCCGAGTCATTCGGCAGTTCATTCACCGGGCCCATCCCGCCGAGGATCATCGATGCTTCCAACAACGAATCAATCCAACTAAATCCGGCCAGGGAATGATAGCCGGCAATTCCAATCATCAGAACCAGCGCGATCAGCCCCAGCGCCATGGCCACCGATCCGATTAACCGTTTGGCGAAGACTGAAACTGAGGCGAGCGGTTCGTGTCTTCGTTCAAACCTCAACGGACTATGCCAGGATTCTTGATTTTGCTTTGGCACTGGTTAACTCCCAAGAAGTGTCTTATTCAGCTCTTCTCTGCGCAGTCTTCGCGTCCTCTGCGTCTCTGCGGTGAGCTTTTCGCGGCCTGGATTCACCGCGGAGACGCAGAGAACGCAGAGTTAACGCAGAGTAAATCAAACCAAGGCACCACGCACTCCTTACGGACAGCGCACGCGTAAAGCCAGCGGCATGATTTGGAAGGTCGCCGGCAAACGTCCCACTACTTCGCCGTCAAGTTCGACGCGCACCTCTTCATCCTTCTTTACCGGGCGGGCCACGATCTGTTTGGCCAGCGCGTGGTGCACTTCATCCATGCGCAGGTGAGCGCCAAAATAAAGTCTCGGGGCGTTGGTAAGAATCCGAAACGAGCTGGCATCACCGATACTGACCACATCAAGGAAGCCATCATCCAGTTTGGCATCGGGCGCGATCTTCATGGCTCCGCCATAGTAACGCGCGTTGGCCACGCAGAACTCTGCTACCCGCAGACGTCGCTCCATCTGCTCGTCGAGTTGAACGTGCACTTCAATCGGGGAAGAAGCGAGCGTCGTTTGGACTGTGGCGGCCGCGTACGAAAGTTTGCCGCTGAGCTTGCGCGGGGCAAAACCGGGAATCCATTTTTTCGATTCACCGCTCGCTGTACGACTGAGCACTTCGGTGCTCATGCCAAAACTGGCGACGTTCACGAAGAAGCGGGTCTCGCGTTCGCCGCTGTCGTTAACAAACGTAACTCGGGCGGCATCAATCACCCGCGTGTGACCATCGCGCAGAGCGCGCGCTGCGGCGGCCGGATTTGTCGGCATGCGCAGCGTGCGGCGAAAATCACTGCCGGTTCCCCCCGGCAGAACACCCAACTCGACCTCTTTGTTCGACTCCAGAATCCCGTTGGCAACCTCCGAGATCGTGCCGTCACCGCCGCAGGCAATGATCAGTTTCGCGCCTTCCTTCGCGGCTTCGGCGGCCAGCTGGCGCCCGTGACCAACCCCTTCAGTGAACGCGACCGTGAACGGACCAAAGTGCGTGCGCAGGTCGCTGGCTATCTTTGGCCAGGAGTCGCGTGTCGCGCCGTCGGCCGAAGCGGGATTAACTATAACTAAAGGAAGTGACATAGTAACTATGTGATTCTATGTGATGAGTGATGAGTCATGAGTAAAGAGCGTCATCGAATCGCGTATCACTCATCACTCATCACTCATCACTCATTACTCTCTTATCTTCCTCACCCAGTTCCGCAATCTTACTCATAACAAACTCGCCGATCTCTTTGTAAGTGCGCACATGATCCTTCTTTGCCATGAACTCTGACAAGTCGAGCTGTTTCCCAAAGTGAATACGGATCGGTTCACCGCCCAACCAGTTCCCTAAAACCTGCTTCGCCAGTTTGTTACCCAGTCCGGCAATGAAAATGGGAACGACCTGGGGATTAGCGTCTTTGATCAACTTGCCGACACCCGGTTGTGGTCGCAAATACGAGTATGGATCTGCGCTCTTGTTGCGCGTGCCCTCCGGATGAAAGCCGATCAGATTGCCAGCGCCTTCGCGACAAATCTGCGTGAGACGACGAAATGAATATTTATCAAACTCGCGCTTCTCGGGAAGTGGCTTGTCACCGGCGGCGAAGAAAGGCGGGTACATCGACCACCAACCCATGATCAGATTCACGAACATGCCGGCGAGCGACTGATAGAAGAAGCGGCCCCGCACCGGAAAGAACAGTTGCTTGCGCCACCGCGTGCGATAAAACAAGACTGTCGAGACCGTGAACAGGTCGAAAAACGATCGGTGGTTGGCGACCAGCAGGATGGGACGATCGTGATCGACGGCTTCAATATTTTCGAGGCCATAGACGTGCATCAGATTGTAAGTCGAGATATGAATCCAGCCAGCGCCGAACACGCTCTGACACCAGGTCCAGAAGCGCTTCCAGCGGCCTAGATTCATGCGATGCGTGACGCGGAAGCCGAAGCGTTCGAAGGGAGAAAGGACGGCGAGTTCTTCGGCCGTTGGTTCAGCCGTTGGCGCATCACCGTCACGAACATCAGTGCGCGTCATAGAATCCGAGTGACCGAGTGATAGATAATCCACACGTCCTCCTCGCGTAGGATTTCCATCAGGAGAAGACGAACATCGTTCAGGTAAGTCAGTAATTTCGTGCGATGAACCGGATCGTCTGCGTCCAGGTCAAAGTCGCAGAATAATATTTGAATTGTGTCGCGAACCACGCTGTCCCGCGTGACCGAGGAAGCATACAGACCAGTGAATGGCGTTGTGAGTGTGGAACCACCGCGCGCAAGTGCCAATTCCTCAGAGAGCCAGTCAGTCACCGTCCTGTAAACGGTTGTGTCCGGTCTGATCGGGAGAAAGATTTCAACCCGCGTCCGTTTCTCTAAGGCCACGAATAAGCTCCCTGAGTTTGGCTGCGCGCTCCGGAAAGGCCTGCATTATTTCAATGGTCTTCTCAGGTGTGTTCTCCAGGGTCATAGGATGTCTAGTCCTTTGCCGGAGGTCGTCATCTTCGCGCTGATCTTCGCGGGACACATCTTCAGTTAACTGCTTGCTCATCAGGTTAAATCATACTTCCTTTCGCAGGATTTCGAGAAGCTAAACTCAATCAATCGAAAAATATCTTGCTTCCGGATGATGGATGACGATTGCGGAAGTCGACTGTTCAGGATCGAGCTGAAATTCTTCCGTCAGTTCAACATCGATACGCGCAGGATCGAGCAGCTCAAACAGCTTCGCCTGATCCTCGAGATTCGGACAGGCGGGATAGCCAAAGCTGAACCGCGAGCCCTGATAACCCTGACGGAAAAGCTCATTAAGATTCTTCGCATCCTGATCTGCGATGCCCAACTCTTCGCGAATGCGCTTGTGCCAAAGCTCTGCCAGGGCCTCGGCACTTTCCACACTAAGACCGTGAAAATAAAGATAGTCGGCGTAGTTGTCCGCTTTGAAAAGCTCCTGCGAATGCTCGCTGGCACGACGGCCCACGGTCACCAGGTGAAACGCGACGACATCCATGCGGCCTGAATCGACGGACGCGAAGTAATCAGCCAGACACAGTCGCTTGCCCGCAGGTTGCCGCGGGAAAGTGAAGCGGGTCCGCTCCGTCCTGGCACGCGCATCGTAAACGATCAAATCGTTGCCGGCTGATTGCGCCGGAAAGTAGCCGTAAACTGCCCGCGGCACGAGCAGACCTTCGCGCTCGCAACGCTGCTTGAGTTCCTCGTACACGGGCCGAACCTTTTCCGCCACCAGGGCCTGGTACTCTTCGGCCGAGGTCCTTCCCTGCTTGAACTGCCATTGACCTTTGAACAGCGCCGTTTCATTGATGTAGGCGAAAACGTTTTCAATCGGTATGTCGAGAACCACGCGCGAGCCAAAAAAGGCCGGCTCTGGAATCGGCACATCCGTGCGCACGTCCGAGCGATTAGTGTGGGTAGTATCGCCCGAAACCCTTATGACGCCGCGCGGTTTCGCAGGCTTGCGCAAACCGAGCTTTGCGTCCTCGCCTACGAGATCTTCGGCTTCATCAGATCGATCACCATTGCCACTCGCCGCCGCGGCGCTCGCTGCCCTGGCTTGCTCTTCAACGCCGCGATCATCACGCGACATCAATTTGTCCATCGTGTGCAGGCCGGCGAATGCATCTCGCGCATAGAAGAGCGTGCCCTTATAAAGCGAATTCAAGTCGTCTTCCACGTAGCGCCGGGTCAGCGCAGCGCCGCCGAGAACGACAGGCACGTCGATGCCCCGCTCGTTCATGATCTCAAGATTCTCTTTCATGATGAGCGTGGACTTTACCAGCAGGCCGCTCATGCCGATGGCGTCCGCTTTGTGTTCCTCGTGGGCGTTTAGAATGCTATCAATCGTTTGCTTGATGCCGAGATTGATCACACGATAGCCGTTATTGGTCAGAATGATGTCCACCAGGTTCTTGCCGATGTCGTGCACGTCACCCTTGACGGTTGCCAGGACCATCGTGCCTTTGGCCGTGGCGCCGCCTTTCTTTTCCATGAACGGCTCAAGGAACCGCACGGCAGCCTTCATCGCTTCGGCAGACTGCAACACGAAAGGGAGTTGCATCTGGCCGCTGCCAAACAGATCGCCGACGACTTTCATGCCTTCCAGCAGAATGTTGTTGATGATATCAAGCGCCGGATATTTTTCGAGTGCAGTCCTTAACTCACCTTCCAAGCCAATCTTTTCGCCGTCGATGATGTGGTTCTTCAGACGCTCTTCTACGGTCTCGCCTTTCGAAGCTTTCTTGGCGCTCTTCGCCTTCACGCCTTCAAACAGCGTGGTGAATTCCGTCAACGGATCGTAGGTACAGACGTCGCCTTCGAACTGGCGCTGGTCATAGATCAACTCGCGCGCGACCTTCAGCTCGCGTTCCCCGATACGATTCAAAGGCTCGATCTTGCTGGCATTGACTATTGCTGCATCCAGGCCGGCTTCGACCGCATCGTGCAGGAACACGGAGTTCAGGACCACTCGTGAAGCCGGATTGAGACCGAACGAGATGTTCGAGACCCCGAGAATAGTGAAGCACCCCCGCAGCTCTCGTTTGATGCGACGGATCCCTTCAATAGTCTCTGCCGCGTTGCGTCGATCCTCTTCAATCCCGGTCGAGATGGGCAGCGCCAGCGAATCGAAAAAGATGTCTTCAGCAGGAACTCCATACTTTTGCGTAGCCTGTTCGTAAGCGCGTTTGGCGATCTCAAACTTGCCGTCGGCCGTGCGCGCCATTCCCTGCTCGTCTATCGTGCCGATGACGACGCTGGCGCCATACTTCTTTGCCAGCTCGAGGACCTTGGCAAACCGCGGCTCGCCGTCCTCGTAGTTGGTCGAGTTCAGAATGCACTTTCCGCCGGCGTGTTGCAGACCGGCTTCCATCTTCTGCCACTCGGTGGAATCGAACATCAGCGGAATCTTGACGTTCGTCACCAGACGCGAGGCCAGCTCGTGCATGTCAGCTTCGCCGTCGCGCCCAACAAAGTCCACGTTAACGTCGAGGATGTGCGCGCCTTCGCGCTCCTGCTCTTTCGCCAGCGAGACTAGGCCGTCCCAGTCTTCGGCGTTCAGCAGGTCTCGCATTTTCTTTGAGCCGCTGGCATTGACGCGCTCGCCCACGATCAGGAACGACGCGTCCTGCACGTAAGGCTGTTGGAAGTAGATGGACGACGCTGCCGGCACGAGTTTGGCGTTTCGCGGCTTCGGCGCGATGCGCTGCATTGCTTCGACGACCAGCTTCAAGTGGTCCGGCGTGGTCCCACAGCAACCTCCCACGACGTTGACGCCAAAGTCACTGGCGAAGTGGACGAGCTGCGTCGTGAAAGTTTCGGGCGTCTCGTCATAATGCATCTTGCCTTCTTTGACTGAGGGCAAACCGGCGTTGGGTAGGATCGAGACGGGCAGCGGCGCGTTCTCGCACAAGTAGTGAATGCTCTCAGTCATGTGACGTGGCCCGGTGCCGCAGTTCATGCCGATAACATCAATCGGAAAGGGCGCGAGCGCCGTCAACGCCGCGCTGATCTCCGTCCCGTTAAGCATCGTGCCGAATACTTCGATCGTCACCTGCGCGATCACCGGAACACGGACACGATTCTTTTCGAAGTGATCGAAGATCGCGGCCAGCGCGCCCTTTGTCTGCAACAAGTCCTGACACGTTTCGACTATCAGCAGATCGGCGCCGCCGTCGAGCAATCCGCGCGCCTGCTCTCCGTACGAGGCCTTTAGCTCGAGAAAGCTGATGTGCCCGAGCGTTGGCAGTTTGCGTCCCGGCCCCATCGAGCCGGCCACCCAACGCGGCTTGTCTTTGGTGGCGTAGTCCGACGCAATCCGTTTGGCCAGGCGCGCGGCCCTGACGTTCATGTCATAGGCCTGGTCCGCCATGTCGTACTCAGCAAAATCTACGGGCGTGCCATTGAACGAGTTCGTCTCGATCACATCACAGCCGACGTCAAGAAATCCGGTGTGCACTTTTTCGACAGCATCGGGCCGGGTTATCAGCAAATGTTCGTTACAGCCTTCGAAGCGCAAGCCGCCGAAGTCATCCAGCGTCAGGTTCTGCACTTGCAGATTGGTGCCCATCGCGCCGTCAAAGACGACGATGCGTTCTTTTAGTGTGTCGAGAAAGCTGGACATTTCCGATTGCCAATTGCCGATTGCCAATTCATATCACCGAGTTACGATTCTAGTTCAATCCAAAATCGGCGATGACAAGGCCCCGCGCTGCTAACAACGCGGGGCCTTTCTTCAAACCTGATTAAGATAGCGGTTGAAAGACTCGCCGAGCTGTTTAGCGGATTATTTTACGTGGCCGCAAGTCGCCTTAACTCACCACGTTTTGTCCTGTCTATTGAAACATCCAATGCACATGCTGTCAACAGCACCGTGATTCAAACGGCTACCACAACTCACGCACATCCAGCTTGAACCCTGGCAGCTCCGGATCGCCCGAGACAGTCTCCGGGTCTTCGAGAATCTCGGCATTTCGATTGAGTCGATAGATGTAAACAGGCTTTCTGACGGGATCAATCAGCCAGGCCATCTGTGCTCCGTTGGCGATATACTCGAGCATCTTGTCTTCCAACGGCGGCAAATTATCCGAGCGTGAACGCAACTCAATAACAAAGTCTGGGCACAGCGGCGCAAAACCCTCCCGCTCCTCCTCCGTGAGCGCATCCCACCGTTCGCGCTTGACCCAGGAAACGTCGGGCGAGCGCCGCGCTCCGTTCGGCAGCACAAAAAGCGTCGAAGAGTCGAAAACTACACCGCTGCGATTTACTTGGGCCCAATTCCCAAACTGCCGGTTTAGTTCAGAGTTGCGCAAACCGGTTTTCGATCCCGTGGGAGGCATAAGGATAAGTTCTGCTGTCGCGGTCAGTTCCATTCGCAATTCGGGGTTGTCGCGAACCAACTGATCGAAGTCTTCGCCTGTTAGGACGGAATGAACGTCGACAATGAAATTCGGCGGTACGTGCAAATCGACTGGCGAGAAGATGGTTGCCATAAGCAAAGCCCTCTGATCGTGAGATTCTAACCCGAAGATAACAGCCCGGCAACCTCAAAGGGTAGTGCTCCGTTAGTGTGTATCTGGTAAAGAGCAACTTGATCTGCGCAACACACTAACGGACCACCTCCTATCAAAACGATCCTTCGACAAGATTCGCCGCTTGTGTTAATTTTCCTTCGCTTTATCCCCTTGACCACAGTAATCGCCAATGCGTCGCGCCATCTATCCAGGTTCCTTCGATCCGGTCACCAACGGCCACCTCGATATCATCCAGCGTGGCTGCAAACTCTTCGACGAAATTATCGTCGCGGTCCTGATTAATCCTGAGAAGACAGCCTTCTTTACCATCCAGGAAAGGTGTGACATTCTGACCGAGGTTTTGCAAGACATCGATCGTGGTGACTGCCGGGTGACGGTAGAAAGTTTCGCCGGATTGATGGTTGAGTACGCGGCGGAACGAAACGCTAACGCCATCGTGCGCGGCATCCGCGCGATATCTGACTACGAATACGAATTGCAGATGGCCTTGATGAACCGGCGTTTGCAGCCCCGTCTCGAGACCGTTTTCATGATGCCGGCGGAAGAATATTCCTACGTCAGCTCGCGCCTGGTGAAGGAAGTGTTTCAACTCGGGGCGCAAATAAGAGATCTGGTCCCGCCGCTGGTTGAGGAGCGGATGAAAGAAAAGAGCGGAACTTAGTCTTTAGTGCTTAGTTCTCAAGTGCTTGGATGTGGTTTTTAACTTGAGGCCTTGCCGGGAACTTGTGGACCAAGAATCCAAAGCACAAAGCTCTAAGCTCTAAGTTCCAAGCTCTAATTAGAAATTTGAGATTCTCTGAAATGATGACAAAGCCAACCGCTTCGGGTTTCTCGGTTTCCGACAACGTGGCAGAAATGAAAGCCTCTTCCACGCTCGCGGCGATGCAGGCTGCGGAAGCGATGCGCGCGGCGGGTGTTGACGTCGTCGATCTCGGCGCAGGCGAGCCGGATTTCGATACACCACAAAATATCAAGGACGCGGCCGCCGAAGCCATGCGCGCAGGTCGCACCAAGTACACGCCAACCGCTGGCACTGGCGAATTACAGCAGGCAATCATCGGTTTTTACCAGCGGGAGTTTGGCGCCGGCTACGAACGCAATGAAGTAATGGCCACCGCCGGGGGTAAGCAGGCGGTTTTCAACGCCGTCGTTTCGCTCATCAATCCCGGTGACGAAGTCCTGATTCCAAAACCTTACTGGGTGACTTTTCCTGAGATCGTCACGTTCGCGCGCGGCAGATCAGTTTTCATTGAGACGGAAGAGAATGACTTTGTGCTAACGGCGGACATGATCCGGAAAGAGATTACGCCGAAGACCAGACTCATCATTCTGAATTCTCCCAGCAATCCTTCGGGCCGCGTAATCCCGCCCGCCGAGTTCAAACAAATTATGGAAATCGTCGCGGAGCACGACCTGTATGCAATCTCTGACGAGTGTTATCTGCGCTTTGTATATCCGCCGGCAACGGTTTTCAGTGCCGCCTCCATGCGAGCGGAGCTGCGGCGCCGACTTTGTATCGCCGGATCGTTTTCCAAAACTTACGCGATGACCGGCTGGCGCGTGGGCTATTCGTTAGCGAACGCTGAATGGACGCGTGCGATGCTGAAAGTGCAGGGCCATTCGACCAGCAACACGACATCGATTTCGCAGGCTGCTGCTACCGAAGCCTTGAACGGCCCGCAGGATTCGGTGGCCACCATGCTCTCTGAATACACACGCCGGCGCGAGTGGTTACTTAACGCTCTTAACGAAATTCCGGGCCTCCGCTGCCCCCGGCCCGAAGGCGCGTTCTACGCTTTCCCCGATGTGCGCGGATGTTTCAAGGGCAAGGCGCACACCTCTGGAGATTTTGCGAATGAGCTATTGGAGAAAGAGCAAACCGTCGTCACGGATGGGGCCGGCTTTGGCGCCGAAGGATTCATCCGCATTTCCTACGCGACGTCTCTGGATCGTTTGGAGGAAGGCGTGAAGCGGATCAGGCGCGTGACGGAAGGACAGTAACGTTTGGCTTTGGAGTGCGCCGACTTGTCGGCGCTTTGTTCTACACCTTAGCCCCATTTCTACAAACCAAGAGAAAGCGGCGACAAGCGGGGTCCCCGGTGCGGCAGCCGCGCGGGGGTGCTCAAGTCGCCGCACTTCAAAAGAAAGAGGCGGGTCATGGCCCGCCTCTTAACGTTAGAATTGAGAAAGGGTTAGTACAGATTGAAGTTGTACTGCAACTCCATCCACATTGAGACTGGATGACCATCCTTCGTCGCCGGCACAAACCTGATTTGCTTTGCGGCCGAGATTGCTCGCTCAGTCAGACCATCGGGTAAGCCCGAAACAGCGTGGATGTTGGTGACTGTGCCACCTGAAGAGAATACCGCGCGCAGGACAACGGTTCCGGTAATCTGGTTCTTGCGTGCGGCTTCAGTGTAGGTCGGCTCGGGCTTATCCAGCACGCGGGCCTTGGAATTGACTTCCTTGCCGCTGAAGATTCGGCTGTAGTCGGTGCCGCCGCCACCGCCGCCCGGACCACCGCCACCTTCTCTACGGTCGCCGCCGCCAGTATTGCCGCCATTACCCGGGCCATAGCCACCACCGCTGCCCGGACCGACGCCGCCGCCCGTGCCCGTGCCGATACCGTTGCCGGTGCCCGGTCCCGACGAGGGCGTGGTTGATTTCGACTTCGGATCGCCATAGCTAAGCTGCCGAGTATCCGGAGGAAACAGGACCGGATCAGCATCGAGCGTGGCCGGCATTGGCAACGCTGGATTCTTGATCACAGGCGGATGTGGATCGGGAGCAACGACCTGCGGAATCCGTAAATCAGCTTGCGGAAGCTTGCCGAACGAAGCCGGGGTCTGTTCTTCACGGCCACCACCACCGCCGCCGCCGGCCTTTTCCTGCTTCGGCTTGCTGCCACCGCCATTGCCTTTGGCCATGCCCGCAGTACCCTCGTCAGGCGTAGGTTGCTCGTTGGGAATGTCGGTGATCATCTGGGTGAGTTCAACATCTTCGTCATTAGCTTTCTCCGCGGCCTTGGCCTTCTGATGCATGTCCCAGAAAAATGCTCCACCGACGATTGCAAAGAGCAGCGCAAACGAAGTTACTATGCCGGAAAGCACGTTGCGAGAGTCTGACGGTTTTGCACCCATTATTGCCGCGCCACGGTCTCGGCTCAGCCAGGTAGAAAAGATACCGAGTAGCCCGCAGAATCCGATCACGGCAACTATGATCATGCTCTTCCGTGACGGGCCGGCCGACTGTGTTCGATCGAGCAAGAAGATCATCGTCACCAGCGCGCCCATGGCCGCCAGCGAAATCAGAAGCGCGATAACTGCGTCCCGGCTGGCGAAGAAGCTTCCAACCATCTGTCCATAGCCCTGAATCGAACGCTTGACGAAACCAAATGGATCGTGCTTGAACTCAGGCCAGGTCAGTTTATAGTTATGAGCCACTCCACCCAACTCTCCCGCGAGGCGCGAAAGCAAGCCCTTGTCTTCCAGGATGGTGAGATGGTATTCGCCGAACATAACTGCATCGCCAGTCGCCGCAGCTTGACCTGATGTTGCCGTGGCCACCGCCGGAGCCTCGAAAGGCGCCGCCGTATCGCGTTGAAAGGTCGCAGTCTCAGCGACCGGATATGAAGATTCGATCTCGGTCGCGGGGGCGCTAACTATACTCGCCGGCACTGGGTTGAGCGGCGTTCCGTCAACCGGACAGAAACTGAATCTGTCGGCAAATTGCTCCTGGCACGTATTACAAAATTTCATCGTTACTACCTCGCTATCCCTTTGGGGATGAAGTGCTGAATCCGATAGCCCGGTCGGACTGCTCATCTGTTGATAAGCAGCCGCGACGCGCTGGTCCAAAGAACCGGGAGCATCGGGAGCGCTCCACTGTCGCAGCAAACTACGCAGTTCCTCGTCCTGCATGAACTTGTTATCAAAATCACTCATTTCGTAAAGCTCTTACTCTCATGCAGGCGCGAAACCTGCTTCTCTCACGCCCGCTTAACTGTAACAGTTTCACGTCCGATTCGGAAATACCGATCGAGTCTTGTTCGCAGCTTTTCGCGGGCCCGAAAAAGCCGTCCCTTCACCGTTCCCGAATCGGCTCCCACCACGACGGCAATCTCGGCCAGTGAGAGGTCTTCGTACTCGAAAAGAACCAGGGCCTCTCTTTGTAGAGGAGGCAAATCCGCTATTGCTCTTTCAACTTCGCCGGCGAGTTCATTATCAAGCACTCGCCTGATGGGCTCGTTACGTTCGGCCGTTTGCGGCTCGTCTGCAAGTTCATCAATCGCCGTCTCGCGACCCAGGCTGTGATACCGTTTCGCCGCCAGATTGCGCGCCGCCGCATAAAGGTAAGTGCGCAACGAAGCTCTCGTGGAATCAAACCGTCCCGGCTCTTTTATCAAACTAAGAAAGCAATCATGCGCGACGTCTTCCGCTGCCTCGACCGATCCCAGCAGCCGATACGCGAATCGGAAGATTGGATCGCGGAAACGCTCATACAGGATCTGAAAGGCTGCTGTATTTCCGTTCGCTGCCTGTTCGAGCAGCTGTTCGTCTGTCGCCTGGTCTGCCAATCAAAGCGCTCGATCCTGTAGGAACTAGCTTCCTACTGTGTATTACTGCCAATCACCAAGAAGTTACGGAAATTCTTCGGGAACCGGCGAATTCTTCAGCATTGGGCTGATTATACTATCGATTCCCCCGGTTTGAGCAGCCTGAAGCGTCCCTCTCGTTCGCTCTGACACGGGGCTTTGATGCCTCGAATCACCCTGAGGTTGACGGGTTTCTGCGCGGCATCTAAACTCTTTTTCACCGCATCCCAGAAGGCTTTTTAGGTGGTGCGTGTCTGGCAGAGCGCGTCAACCTGGCGCAAGCCGGGCCGGCCTTCGAGGAATAGATACAGGTCTAAATGACTAATCGATTTACCCGCCAACCCTATTGTTACTACTCGATTTGTCTGTTGCTTTTGGCGATGATGCCTTCGCCGGCGCGCGCTCAATCCTCCGGTGAGCCCGTTCGGGAGCAACTTCTGAACGGATTAACAGTGCTTTTCTCTCATCGGCCCGGCGATCCAAACGTGCTTTTGAAATTGCGGGTCCGCAGCGGTGCGGCCTTTGATCTTGCCGGCAAGGGGGGGACCATGGCGCTTCTGGGCGACGCTTTGTTTCCCGATCCGGCCACTCGCGAATATGTAATCGAACAACTTGGCGGCAAACTCGAGGTAGTTACCAACTATGACGGGATCGATATAACGATCTCAGGGAAGGCGAGCGAACTGGAACGGATGGCCGATCTATTGCGCGGCGCTCTGGTTACCCCACAATTGACACCTGAGAGCGTGACCAGAGTTCGTGACGCCAGACTCAAGCAGCTTTCCGATAAACCCATTTCGGCGGTCGAAATCGCAGATCAGGCGCTTGCGGCCCGCCTGTTCGGCAACTTTCCCTACGGACATCCGGCGTCAGGTACGTTCGAGTCCGTGGCGAAAGTAGAACGCGCCGATTTGTTACACGCTCGCGAGCGATTTCTGAATGCCGACAACGCTACGATCGTCGTGATCGGCGCGGTCGAGCAGACACGCGTGCGGCGCACTCTGCGTCAGCTACTTGGGCCCTGGCAAAAGAGTGATCGCGTGATACCGGCGACGTACCGGGAACCTGGCGCGCCGGACGCTAGGGTTCTGGTGGTTAATCAGGCGGGAGCGACCAGTGCCCAAATTCGCCTGGCGGTCCGCGGGTTGGCGCGTTCGGATCGGGACGCTGCCGCCGCGTCGATCCTGGCGCAAATCGCTCGCGAACGCTGGCAAGCAGCATCGCCCGATCTTTCCGCGGCTTTCGTGCGCCACGATGCGCATGTGTTGCCGGGCTCGTTCGTGCTCGGAGCGTCCGTGCCAACGGCGTCGGCCGCCAAAGCGGTCTCTGCCGCGCAACAAACTATTCGATCGCTGGCACAGACTGGACCGACGGTCGCAGAGTTGGACCGCGCTCGTAGTGAAATGCTCGCCGATTTATCGAGGCGAGCTGCTGAGCCGGAATCGATCGCGGATCTGTGGCTGGATCTCGAAACGTTCAAATTGGCGCCATTGAACATCCAGACGAACTCGATCCAAAGTCTAACGGTCCTGGACGTCCAGCGCGTCGCGGCCAGACTCTTCAAAGACGCTTCGCCGGCAACGATTGTGGTTGGAGACGCCGAGCAGCTTAAGGCCGGCTTTGTTGGGAGCATCGAATTGCGAAGTGAAAAGTTCGATCTAAAAAACGCAGCCGAACCAGCCATGCCAGCAAAGAAGCCCTGATAGATTTGCAAACCTATCGCAAGCGGCCTGCAACCATTCCCTTACCGCCATGGGTTTAACTGATCCCGGCAACCAGAATTCACCGGAAGACCACGCTCGGCGGGTGCGCGATATGTTCGCGCGAATTTCTCCAAGTTATGACCGGCTGAACCACCTGTTGTCGGGGAATAGCGATAGACGGTGGCGACAAGTTGTAGTTGAAAAGCTGCGGCCACTGTTGCCGGCCAATGCCCGGGTCCTGGATGTTGCCTGCGGCACCGGCGATTTGAGTATTGCATTATTTGAAAACATCACCACGAGGGTTGTCGGCGTTGACTTCTGCCGGCCCATGCTGGAACTGGCGGCGCAAAAGAAGCCGCCGCTCTCCTTTGTCGAAGGAGACGCGCTGCAACTTCCTTTTGCCGACGCCGCATTTGATGCAGTTACGATCGGCTTCGGCTTGCGAAATCTTTCCAGCGTCGAACGCGGTTTGAATGAACTGCGGCGAGTCTTGAAGCCGAAAGGCTGGGCGGCCATCTTAGAGTTCTCGAAACCTGTAGTACCAGGATTTCGTTTGCTGGCGGCTGCTTATTGTGCGCGTTTGTTGCCGCGAATCGGAGGAATCATCAGCGGTTCGCGCAGTGCTTATGAGTATCTTCCTGATTCGGTGTCTCGCTTTCCCGATCAGGAAACACTCGCTGCGATGATGGGTGACGCAGGTTTCGCCGATGTCGCCTTCCAGAATCTGACTGGAGGTATTGCGGCATTGCACACGGGGAGGCGAAAGTAGCAGTGGCACAGACTTCAGTCTGTGATTTCCCGCAGACCACAGACTAAAGTCTGTGCCACTCAAAAGATTGGTTGCGGCCTGCGGGTAGCAGCCAAACAGCGTAGTCCGCGGGACTCTCCTGACTGGTTAAGGCGCGGTTGTCGGGGCCATGCCCAACCGGAAACAGCGAGTCCCCGCGCGGCTACGTTTTTTGTGGCCCTGACGGCATCCTCCCGAACAGCGTAGCCGCGCTTCCTGACAATCTGCTATCATCCGCGCTCGGTCTCAATCAAAGTTCGTAAGCTTCCCCGAGATGAGACACAAACTGCTTGGATTGCTACGCCGGGCCGGCTTCCTGATCCTCGTGGTGTGGACAGTGGTTTCCCTGGTTACGATTCTGATCGAGCTGGTGCCGGGCGACCCGGCGGCAGCAGTTCTGGGCGACCAGGCGACGGCCGAACAGTTGGCCCAGTTCAGGGCCAGACATGGTCTGGATCGCCCGCCGTTTTTTTTCGGTTTTCCCCGGAACAGCAACAGCCAGCGTCATTTTCACTGGTATGGTCTGGATAATCGTTATGTCGATTACTGGGTCGCAATCCTCCACGGTGACCTGGGGAGTTCGTTTCGCACAGACCGGCCCGTCATCGAACTAATTCTGGAACGTTACCCCGCAACGATCGAACTTGCGATCGTGGCGATGTTAATCGCAGTGAGCATTGCCATCCCGCTGGGCGTGGTCGCCGGAAAGAACCGCGGCACGTGGCTCGACAACGCGCTCTCGGTTATCGCCCTGGTAGGAATTAGTCTGCCGAGCTTTGTCATTGGGCCGATGCTGGTTTATCTGTTTGCCGTGAAACTGGGTTGGCTGTCTCCTTCGGGACGGTTTGATTGGAACGACATCATTCTGCCGGCATTCACGCTGGGTGCGGCGCTTTCGGCTATCCTGACGCGAATGGTGCGATCGTCGGTGATTGAAGAACTGAACGAGGGTTATGTTCGCACCGCACGTGCGAAAGGGCTGAGCGAACGAACAGTCGTATACAAGCACGTGCTCAAGAACGGCTTGATTCCGGTGGTCACCGTCCTTGGTCTCCAGCTTGGCGTACTGCTGGCGGGGGCGATCATCACGGAAAAGATTTTCGGCTGGCCCGGGCTGGGCCTGCTGCTGGTTGAGGACGGGATCGGCAAACGGGACTATAGCGTTGTGCAGGGTTGCGTGCTGGCGATCAGCACTACGTACATCCTTGCGAACACGCTCACAGACATGATCTATCGCTGGCTGGATCCCAGAATAAGAGTCAGTTGATTTGTTCTTTGTGCTTAGTGCTTGGCAGGACAAAATCAAAGCACAAAGCACTAAGTTCTAAGTTCAAAATGAGTCGTCTGAGCATCATTGGTATCACCATCGTCGCCGTCTTCGTACTGGTGGCGATCTTCGCGCCGTGGATCGCGCCGCAGGACGTCGGCGCGACGAACCTCGCCATGCGTTACATGGGGCCCTCGGCGGCGCATTGGTTTGGGACCGATTCGACTGGACGCGATATCTTCTCGCGGGTCGTCTTCGGGGCGCGCATCTCGCTCGAGGTAGGCATAGTTGTGGTCGCCGTGTCGGCCCTGGTGGGAACCAGCATCGGCGCCGTTGCCGGTTACTACAGCGGCTGGGTAGATCGTTTCCTGTCCGGCTATCTCTTCAACGTGTTCCTCGCGTTCCCGGGATTGCTGCTGGCGATTGCCCTGGTGGCTTTCCTGGGCGCAGGCTTGAACAAACTCATCTTTGCCCTATGCATAATCGGCTGGGTCGGATATGCGCGGCTGATTCGGGCGCAGGTCCTGAAAGTGCGTGAATATGATTTCGTGCAGGCGGCCCGTGCGCTCGGTGCGGGTGATTTTCGCATTCTCTTCGTGCACATTCTCCCCAACGCGATCCAACCGCTGATCGTGCAGGCAAGTTTGGGAATGGCGGGCGCGGTGCTCTCCGAAGCGTCGCTGTCGTTTCTTGGCCTGGGCGTGCCGCCTCCCGCGCCTTCGTGGGGTGTAATGATCGAAGAGGCGCGCGATCTCTCGACCCTGCAAGCAGCGCCGCACGCTTTGATCTTCCCGGGGCTGGCCATAGCCCTGACGGTACTGGCCTTCAATTTTGTCGGGGATGGGTTGCGCGAGTATCTCGATCCACGACAGCGCCGGCGGTAAGTTGGCGCGCAGCATCATCAGGACGCCCATATGCAAGGATCGGCACTGAAACATCAAAGCTGAATCACTGCCGCAAAAAAGAGACAACCTCGCAGCCCTCTTGATTATCGTGGTAACATTTTGACCGGCCAATCAGTCCGGAAGCCAAGGGGGAGTTCGATTAAATGCCAGTAGCCGCCACCGATTATCTCTCAGCCATTGCACATCTGCCGGACGGTGCAGCGCTCACGTTTAATGGCGTAGCTTGGCAGGAATATGAACAACTTCTGACCGACCTCGGCCCGAGCTATTCGGTGCGAATCTTCTACGATGAAGGAAGAATGGAGATCATGGCCCCCACTCCCTTCCATGAAAGAGCAAAACTTATTCTCAACCGCTTGATCGCAGCCTTGAGTGACGAACTTGATGTCGACATTGAATCGCTCGGTTCAACCACTTTCCGATCAAAGGCCAAGGCGAAAGGCGCCGAGCCGGACGACTGTTTTTATGTTGAGCACTTCGCGGCCGCGCTCCTCATGGAAGATGAGTTCGACCCGCAGCGCGATCCCCCTCCGGATATCGTCGTGGAAGTAGATCGAGCCAGTTCGTCGCTGGACAAGTTCGTGATTTTCGCCGCGCTCGGTGTTCCTGAGATTTGGCGCGTGTTCAAGAATGAAGTCAGATTCTATGTGCTCGCTGGAGACTCGTACGCTGAAGTATCGACCAGCCGAGCCTTTTCGTTTTTGGATTCCAGTGTCCTCACCGAATTCATAGCCCTGGGACTTGTGGAAGGCGGGCGAAAGGCCGCTCGGGCTTTTCGTATTTGGGTGCGAGAGAACCGCCCTGCGGACTAGTTTCCACCGTTTTGCCACGCAATAGTCGGCGCGGTGGTGTAGCTGTCGCGGGCGCGAACAACCAGATTGGGATAGCGCACGCGGACTTTGATCCCGCGTTCGGCGCCGGCGCCTGAGTTCTGTTTCGGATAATAGCCCAGGCTGTACTGCACTCCGAGTTCGGACGTAATCGCTTCAAAGGCCGGGCCAACGTCGCGCAAATCGTCAGCGCGATAAAAACGGCCACCAGTCTTATCCGCCAGCGCGCGCAGGTAGGGTTCGCTCACCGCATAACCTTTCATTAGCCGCTCCTGGACTTTACGCCGGGCCTTCTCATTCTTGATTTGGCTGAGACGCCGCGTCAATTGCGCCAGCGTGTTGTACTGCACGGTGTAGACCAGAACATCCTGCTCGGCGCTCTCGCTCAAGGTGCTTTTGAAAGACGCCGTACTGCTTTGATCGACGCCATCCGTCATCAGCACGATCGCCTTCCGTCCGGGAATCTGCGCCATCCGCTTCAAGGCAAAATCAACCGCGTCGTAAAGGACCGTCCCGTCAGTCACCGGCGGGATATGAAGCTTGGATCTGCGAATTGAGCCAACGTCGGTGGCCTCAGCCAGGACGTGAATCTGTCCATCGAATGTGATCGCCATCATCCGATCGTTTGCTCGCAGGCGGCTGACGAAGATGTTCGCAGCCTCGCGAATTTGCGCGAGCTGCGTCAGCGTTGACCCGCTGACGTCCAGCATCAACGCCACCGTGAAAGGTCTCTCGACTGAAGCGAAATAGGAAACGTTCTGTTCGACTCCGTCCTCATAAATTTGGAAGTCTTTTTTACGGAGGTTGCCGATGTATCGCCCGTTGCGATCCATCACCACGGCAGGCACTGTAATCAAACTCGTACTGACGCGAACGACGCTGCCTTCGTCGACTTCGCCTGAGCCGTTTGAACTGTCAGTCGGAGCATTTTGCGCTTGGCCCGGGGAATACGTTCCGCCCGAACGCAGGACCGGAGTGGAGACCGGCTGTTGGGCCGTCTGCGCGTACAGCGAGTGGGCAGAAGCCATTAGAAAGAGAACTGCCAGAGATGACGCCGTCGCACGTAAGGTCATGTTTGCTCCCATCTTTACTTAAGCCGCTCCGTTTACCGAACGGGAGCCAGGCCTTTCTCTCAATGCTTGAAGAAAACGACGAAAACCGGTGATCTTTCAATTGCATGGTTATTGAATTGAACCCCTGCGGGGGTCGGGTTTCGACTTTTCACCATTTTCCCTCTAACATCTTTGCTCAATGATTTGGCGTGGAATCAGATATACGCTTTACGCAATCAGCGGCATCGCGCTGGGCGGCCTCACTTTCGAGGCAGCGATGCTGCCGAGAGTTTCGGCGCTGCGCGACCAGAACCCGGCGACGACTTCAATGATTGAAGTGCGCAATCGTGAAGCTCGCAGCAGCGGCTCTGAGCCAAAGCGTGTGCAAATCTGGATGCCGCTGGAAAAGATTTCGCCTCAGCTTCAGCGGGCAGTGCTCGCCGGTGAAGACACAAACTTCGCCACCCATCATGGCTTTGACTACGAAGCGATTCAGAAGGCGTATGACCAGGCGCAGAAGGATGCCGAGAAGGAAGCGAAGCAGGAAGGCGAGAACGATTCGTGGTTGCCCAACATGCCGGACTTTAAGCGCGGCGCCTCGACAATCTCGCAGCAGTTAGCAAAGAACCTCTATCTATCGAGCGAGCGCTCGTTCATGCGCAAAGGTCAGGAAGCAATCATCACCTACTTCATTGAGCGCAATCTGTCCAAGCGCCGCATCCTGGAAATCTATCTGAACGTGATCGAGTGGGGCAATGGAATCTATGGCGCAGAGGCAGCGTCGCAATACTATTTTCACAAGCCGGCGGTGAATCTGAACGCGCGCGAAGCTGCGTTTCTTTCGGCGATGATTCCCAACCCGCGCACCGTCTTCAACCCACAGGTAAACCCCAAACGCGTCGCGCGACGGCAAAGAATAATCATGCGCGGCATGCCGAGTGTGAAGATGCCAGCGGGAACGGGGTGAAGTCAGTACCACCTGCGGTAGCGGGTGGGTCTTCACCATGGGCCGTAGCCCCAGTATTAGAGAAGGCAGATTCCACTTGCCATAACAGCGAAGACTGTTAAGATTCCTTCGAGCCAGGCTCCTCCTGCTGATGGAAAAACTTAACCTCAAACCAACCCACAAGCCAGTCCAGAATTATTACGAGGCTCTACGCCAGTTTAAGAATCTGGGCGTGTCCCACGAAGGCGCGGTGCGCTGGGCGTTTCAGACACTACTAGAGCATTGTGGCCGACAGTTTGGCTGGAAGCTCGTGGCCGAATGGCAAGTCAAACGCAACCACGGTCATCCGCTCCGCGTGGACGGCGCGCTGGTCGATGAGTTCCGGCTCACGCATGGATTCTGGGAAGCCAAAGACAGTCACGACGATCTCGGCAAAGAGGTAAAGAAGAAACTCACCGCCGGCTATCCGCAAAACAACATCATCTTTCAGGCGCCCGAGCGCGCAATTCTCTGGCAGAACGGCCGATCAGTTCTCGATCTGGACATAACGGAACCGGTCGCGCTGGTTGAAATCGCCAAACAGTTCTTTGACTACACGCCGCCTGAATATGAAGACTGGAACGATGCGGTCACGCATTTTCAGAATCAGGTCCCCGAGCTGGGCCGTGCCCTCGCCGAACTAATCAAACACGAAGAAACGTCGAACCCGCGTTTCCGCGCGGCCTTCGATGACTTTCTGGCGCTGTGCCGTCAATCCATCAATCCCAACCTCTCCGCGCAGGCTGTCGAAGAGATGCTCATCCAACATCTGCTGACGGAACGCATCTTCCGCACGGTCTTTAACAACCCCGACTTCACGCGCCGCAACGTAATCGCGTCTGAGATTGAAAAAGTAATCGACGCGCTGACCTCCCAATCCTTCAGCCGCGATGGGTTTCTGGAGAGTCTCGATCGCTTCTACAAGGCCATCGACTCAACGGCGAAGACCATTGAAGACTTCTCGCAGAAGCAACTATTTCTCAACACGGTTTACGAGAAGTTCTTTCAGGGCTTTTCGGTCAAGGTTGCCGACACACACGGCATCGTTTACACGCCACCGCCGATTGTGAGTTTCATGGTGCGCAGCGTCGAGGATATTCTGCAGAAAGAGTTCGCCAAATCTTTAAGCTCTCCGGACGTACACATCCTCGATCCTTTCGTGGGTTTGGTTCAAGGTTGGAACCGAATGGCCCGCTTTTGTACTCATGGTAGATGTCATTCCGGACTTACTTCCGCAAGGGGGTTCACAATGTTTCCCGTTTTTGATTTACAACGAAGACGGCACCAACCGCCGCGAGAACATCACCGACTGGGCGCTGGAACAGTTCCGTTCGCACTATAAAGACAAATCGATCACGAAGTGGGACATCTTTCATTACGTCTATGCTGTGCTGCATCATCCACTCTATCGCGAGCGTTACGCGGCAAACCTGAAACGTGAACTGCCGCGCATTCCCTTCGCGCCTGACCTTCGTGCGTTCGCCGACATCGGCAAGCGCCTCGCCGAAATCCACATCAACTATGAACAGCAACCGGAATACGAACTCGGAAGAATTGAGAAGCTGGGCTCGCAGCTTGATTGGCGCGTCGAAAAGATGAAGCTGAGCAAAGACAAGCGCTCGCTTATCTACAACGACTTTCTAACTCTGAGTGGAATTCCGCCTGAAGTGTTTGAGTATCGGCTGGGCAATCGCTCGGCGCTTGAATGGATCATCGATCAATATCAAGTCAGCACCGACAAACGCAGCGGCATCACCAACGACCCCAACCGCCCCGACGATCCACAATACATCGTGCGGCTAGTTGGACAGGTAGTGACTGTTAGCCTGGAAACGGCGAAGCTTGTGCAGTCGCTAGCTGGTGAATCTCTGCTCGTGGATAAATCTTAAGCACCGTGCGACACCAAGCGCCATTTTGGTTCCGTTCTGATCTTGTAAGTGAATCTGTGAACATCGGCGTACTATCGTGTCCGTCTTAATCGGGAACTTACTTCACCAGTACTTTGAATCCGTCCTCACCGACAAGATGGAGCAGCCTATATCCTAGCTTGTGGTTGAACTCATCATCGTGGGCGCCAGGCTTGGCCCCGGGTCGAATCTTAGCTTCGTATTCCTGTTGAAGTTTGCTGATCTCTTCTCGGATCTTCTTAGCCAACTCGCGGTCAAACGCTCCCAGGTTCCTATTGACCTTCTGTATTTTTCAGCGACGAACTGGAAGCCAGAGAGTAAACCGACAAGAAAGGAAACTAGAGAGTAGGAGTAGTTCAGGTCCATCAATGACACCAGAAACCACTCATCGGAAACCGCCGATGAGGAAGCGGCCGTCCCTGCGGAGAATATAATGGCACCAAACTAAGGCGCGGTTGACGCTAAGGCAGAACTCTTGTCCCTTAGCGTAACGATTTCCTCCAGAAGGTTGCCGCGGTTAGAAACCCTTACAACCCCCTTGTTCTCCAAATCATCGATGATCCGTCCCAGCACCTCATCGTCGATATCGCTGAGAGAGGTAAGCTCCAGAAACGGCATCGACTCGTATTGCGCCAGAATCTCCAATACGCTCTTGTATTCTTCTGCCATAAGATCTTCCAACTTCCTGTCTTCAAGTTTCAGTTCGGCACTTGGTGTCGCCACTTGGGAACCTCCGATTCCTCGGCAGAGAGAGCACGTTAAGATGATACGACGGGATTATCAGATGTCTTGGCCTTTGAAGTCAATCTTCTGCCCTGGACCGCTTTGTAATGAGCTAAGCAGCCCAACTACTTAGACGGCAAACTCCTTAGCCAGTTGCAGTTCCGCTTTTCTCAACTCATAACGTCCGCGGCCGAGGTTTCCGTCGGGCTTCAAAATCAGCACAACGAAATAATCTTTGTTGAAGAGTCGTATCACTATAGTGACGCTCTTCAGCGCAACCACTAACTCGCGCAGCTCGCCGAGATCCAAATCGCTTCCTGAACGGCTCGCGTTGCGAACTAACGACGTGAACTCAGCCGCGGCCACGTCCAGGTTCGATTCGGTACCTTCTTCCGAGAAGAATTTCTCAACGGACAAACCATCGGCGCCCATAATCAGGGCGCCGAGGCTGCCGTCGGTCTTCTCGACGATGGTTTGCAGAGCGTCTTTGAACATACTCGTCAATGTCCCCCAACTGCGAACGCAGGTGGTACTGATTTAGGCTCCAAACTGGGTTCGCGCTGCGCGCTCAGTGCGGACGAGACGTCCGCGCTCCCAGCTTCTCAACGCTACGGACGGGCGCCGCTCGGCCGCGTGCTGGCTCCCGGTACGGGCGGAGTCGCGGTCTGAGGCGTCGGCTGCGGCTGACTCTGCTGCTGTTGCTGCAACTGCGTCGGAGTCGGCGTGTTGCTCTGCGGATTCCCCATCGGCACGGGCTGTGGAATCTGGACCGTGCGGTTGCCGGTGCCAGTGCCCACGATGGGTGATGTTGGCTGACCCGAATAGTCGGGTCGGTAGATGCGCGGTGTAATGAAGAACAGAATCTCGCTCGACTGTCTGGCGACGCCTTTGCGCTTAAAGAGATTGCCGATGATGGGGATGCTGGCGACGCCAGGCGTGCGATTCTGGGTCTCAGACTCCTGATCGCCCAGGACACCGCCCACGATTGTGGTACCGCCGTTGGGAACCAGCACTTCAGTTTCCATTCTCTGCGTGTCGATGCCCGGCGTTCCGTTGATCGCGATGGCAGTGTTGACGCTGTTGTTCTCAGCGATGACGTGCAGCACCACCGTGCCCGCATCCGTAATCTGCGGTGTTACCTCGAGACGCAATGGTACGGAAACAAATGTCGTAGTGAAGACCAGCACGCCGCCGGCTCCACCGGCGCCGGTCTGCGGCGTGGTCACAGGTATCTGCTGACCGCTGGAGATCTCAGCCCTACGATTGTTCAAGGCAGTGACGCGAGGCGTGGCGACGGTCTTGGCGGTGCCCTTGCTCTCGGCGGCAGTGATGAGCATGCTGATCTGGGCCGTGCCGATCATGCCGGTGGTCAAGCCGATCACCGTATTCGGCAGATTCGCGCCCAGCGCTCCCGATGGATTGATAATGCCCTGCGGGATGCCGGCAGGTCTGAGCCCGATCGTATTTTGGCCCCCAGTCCCACCGACCAAAGGCGAGCCCGGAGCAGTTCCGAGTCCCGCAGTGCCCCCCGTACCGGTATTAATAGCCAGCGCGTTGAGCTGAACACCAAGGTCGCGACTAAAGCTCTTGTTGGCGATCACGATGCGCGTTTCGATTTCAACCTGCGGCTCGGGTTGATCCAGGAGCACCACAAGTTGACGAATGGCGTCGATGTTTTCTTTGACATCGGTGATGATCAGGGTATTGCTGCGTCCATCGACTTCGACGCTACCGCGGCGGGACAGACGACGTTGGACAACCGGCAGAATTCCCTGATCAGTTCCAGCAGTGGCGCCGACTGACGACCCGCTCGAACTCTGAGGCGTACTTGAGGTCACGCCACCGGAGAAGTTTCCGGACGCTCCGCCGCCTTGCGAGAGCGTGCCGGTCGCCCGGGCGTAGTTCAGACGAATAAACTCCGTCACCAGCGCGGTGTTCTCAAGCTTGGCGTCGTTTATTACTTTTTCTGTTTCGGCTTCCTTCGCCAGCGAATCAATGGTGGCTATGCGCAGAATGTTGCCATTAACCTGCACTCCCAACTTGTTCGATCGCAGAATCATATCGAGCGCGAGGTTCCACGGCACATCCTGCACGTTCACGGTCACGGGGACCGCGCCCACCGAACTGTCGATGACAAAGTTGATGCCATACTGTTCCGTGATGTAGTTCAGGATGTCGCGGACGTCGGCGTTCACGACGTTCAGGTTGATCGGCTCGCCGACAAAACCAGCCTGGCCATAGCGACGCCCCTGGTCGGCTTGTGCCGCCATATTGTCTTTAGCCGGAGACATCCCCGGCCGGGCCGGAGTCGGTGACGGCGAAGGATTTTGTTCCGGCGACAACGCGCGGGCAGTCCTCGCGGAGCTGACCGGGACGCGGGCCGGCACTCGGGCGGCCGCGGCGATGGCGAACGTATTAAGTGATAAGCCGGCGATACACGCGAGCGCGCATGCTCGGATGGCTACATTCTTTAGGGGACGCTTAGGCATTATTCCCTCCTCAGGGGACCTGCTGAACTTCCGCCACGCGCTCGCTCGAAATGCCTGAAGAACGAACATTCAAAGCACGCGCCGCACAACGCGGCAGCTCAGTCTTATTGTCAAAAGTGAACAAAGCCATTGCCAGGGTTCGCATGGTCAATCGTTCACGCATCGGGGCCGTACCCAGGCGAACATATTTCGCCTGACGCTCGGGCCAGGAATCATTCGCTATTGCTTTTCCGGCGCGGCTGGCTTTGCAGACTCGGGAGCCGGAGCAGTGGCGGGAGCCGCTTTAGCAGAGGTCATGGCTTCGACGGGGTTCGGCGTACGCAGCGGCTTGACCTCAACCGTCTTTTCACGCTGTCCGTCGGTCCAGACTATGTCGCGGCGAAATACCAGGCGGGTTTCTTCAATCGCCACAAGCTGGCCATCAAAAAAACTTTCGCCGGGGTAGATAACGTAGGAGAGTTTGATCGGCGTCGCTTCGACCATCGCGGCCCAACCGCGAGGCGTGCGAAAGATACCGACGACCTGCATTTCGTTCAGCAGCAAGGCAGTCGTCGGCTTTGGCGGCGCGACGTGCGACCTGGCCGCAGCCATCTTCTGATCGCGATACCGCTCGATGCGCACCTGAATTGACGGCGCCTCCAGCTTTGTGGCCGCCATCTTGGTCTTGATTACCGGCTGATACTTCCTAAAAGGATCCCGGCCGGACGTCTTCTCAGAGGACGCAGGTTTCCTGGCCTCCGTCGCCTCCTGGGCCATGGTCGTAATCGCGGCGAAACCAATGGCGCAGATTATCATTGCTGCGCTTACCAGGTAACGAATTGCGTTTTTGTGATCCATCTTCTTAATCCCTAATCAAAGCGGTGAGTTGGGCGACCTTACTTCGCAGTCGTGACGGCTTGCTGCACTGCTTGCGTGGTCGCGCCGGTTTGCGTGGCCGGCGTTCCATTCGCCTGAGTCGCGTTTTGCTTCTGCAGCTTCTCGCTGGAAACGTAGTAAGCCGTAAGATCAAAGCGAGCTTCCACAGTCTTGCTGGCCGCCTGCTTGTCCATCTGCTTAACTTCGAAATTCGTAATCGATACGATGCGCTGGTAGTGCGCCATCTGATCGAAGAATGCGCGCAGACCGGCAAACGAACTCTGAACCGACACATCGATCCGCTTGCCGCTGTAGAAGTCCTGCTGAACGTCGTCCTTTGGAGTGAATTTCCTTAGCGACAGACCGGTAACGCGAGCCCGATCCTGAACACCTTCGAGGACCTTCGTCAATTCACGTTGCTCAGGCAGTAAGGCCCGCAGTTCTTCCAGCTCTTCCTGTTTGTTCTTGTAGGCAGTGCGGAACTCATTGAGCCGCTGCGAAGCAATCTGGGCTTCGGCGTTGGCCTTTTGCAGCACGCCAATCTGTTCCTGCAGGTCCTTAGTCTCTTTGCGAGTGCCGCGGGTGACGGAATACCAGAACCCGCCATAGACGGTGAGCGCAATCACCGCGAAAATGCCCAGCCTCGCGTACCAGGGAATGCCGTTTATGTTTCCAATGCTCATAATTTTTTCCTGTCGCTTTTGATGGAGAGTTCTCGCGACTACTAGTTCCTGGCAACGTGATTCGTGGGAGCCTGCGTCGGGTTTGCATTCTGCTGCGCACCGTTGCGGGCGTAGTTGCACTTGATGGTAAAGGTGACCACCTCCGGCAGCGGGGCGTTGGGATCCTGCTGCGCCGCGGCAGTAGCGCCGGCGCCTTTGTTGATAACCTGCGGCACTTCTCTCTGCGTCTCAATGTTCAGGTTCGTAAACATACCTGAAGAAAATTCCATGCTCTGGCCAAAACGCGTGACGGTGGCCTCATTGGGTGATTCACCCTTGATGACCAGTTCGGTTTCCTTCTGCTCAACGCTTCTCAGATAGAGACCGGGAACACCGTCAAAGCGGGCCTTGATTTCAGTCAGAACGGCACTGGGGCCCTGCTGCGACGCCCGCAGTTTTTGAATCGCATCGATGCGAAAGTTAATATCCGCAATCTTCTTTTCCAGATCCGCCTGCTCCCGTTTGACCGCATTCATTTGCTCGTTGATGCGGCGTTGTTTTTCCAGTTCCTTAACCGCAGTTTCGTGTTGGGCATTCGCGCTCACATAGTCGTATCCCATGCCGAGCACAAGGAACGCCATCACGGTCAGCGCCAACAGGAACGTTTGCGTGCGCGTGCTTGAGACCTTGTCTTCAACAAACGCCACGCCGGCGGGTCGGTCGGTTACCGATTCTAGAAGGTTTATTTTGATCACCGGGCGTCAACTCCTCTCAGCGCCAGGCCGACCGCAATGGCCATTTCCGGCACCATCTCACGCATGTACTCCGGATCGAAACCGCGCGAGTCGATCCTAATCTTGCGAAACGGATCGAATATTTCCACAGGGATTTCAAATTGTTTTGACAGGAACTCAACCAGGCCATTGAGTTTCGAGCCGCCGCCCGAGATCAGGATCTTTTGAACCGCCGACTCGCCTTCTTCGACTGTCGCGCGATAAAAATCCATCGTCTTCTGAATCTCGAGGGCCAGAATGTCAGAGACGGTGTCGAGGATCGGTTCAATCTCTCTTTGCTCAACGCCTTCCGGTAATGGCATTCCTCGCTTTACATGCTCAGCCTGATCGAAGTTCAATCCGAGTTCCTTTTGAAGCAGCGACGTGTACTGATTGCCACCAAAGCTCGCGTCGCGGGTAAAGACTGAGCGGTCGCCATTCAAAATATTTATGTTGGTGGTCGAGGCGCCGATGTTGAGCAACGCCACAACCTGGCCGGGTTGCGGATCGTAGTTCAGTTCGTAACAGTTCTGGAGCGCGAAAGCATCAACGTCTATTACGACGGGCTGCTTGCCTGCCAACTGGATCGTCTGCTTCAGATTTGCAATCTTGTCGCGCTTGCAAGCGGCCATCAGCACGTGGATCGCATCCTGCGAGCTTCCGATCACGTGGTAGTCGAGGTTAACGTCGGAGATGTCGAAAGGAATGTGCTCTTCAGCGTGCCACGCGAACGACTCCTGGAGTTCATCCCCCGTCATCTGCGGCAGCACAATGTTCTTAACAATCACGGAATGACCGTTGACACCAGCGGCTACCTTCGTCGTCTTGATCTTGTGCTCGCTGAAAATATTTGCAATGGCATGCGACACGGAATTCAACTCCATGATCTGACCGTCGACAACCGAATCCGGCTGTAGGCTCTCGTAGCCGAGGCTAACCAGTTGGAAGTCTCCGTTCTTGCCTTGCAGTTCGACGGCTTTGACTGAACTCGAGCCAATATCAACGCCGACCATGCTTTTGTTACCACGTTTCCACATCATTAATGGCTCCTCGCTATTCTGAACATGAGCAGGCGTTGGCGCCGCACGCGAGCGCGGGCGCGACGGGCGCGGGACAGGCCCGCACGCACTAATCTGAGCTGGCAGGAATAGCTTGCGTTCTTCATTGAGTTTTCCACAGTAAGTTTCTTGAAGACTTCGCTTTCTCGCGAAGGGCGGGGCGCTTTGGCGGGCTGGCCGCCATTAGCAGACGCGGTAGAGGCTGAAAAGAACTGGGTACTGCACCGGAGAAGGCCCGAGGCTCGACCGCCGGATTTAGGCTACACTACAGGGTTAAAAGTTGTCAACAACATTTTGCAAGGTTTAACTGAAGCCTTTGGGCCAAATATGAAAGCTTTCTGCCTAGGTAGCACGCCATTCTCGGCGTGGCGTCCCGCCGATGAAAGCCAGACCCGGTGCCGTTTCACTTCAGGGTAATTAGCGAGCAAATCAGCGGCTGATCGCGTCAGCATCCGCGTTTCCAGCCAAACAAGATAACCGCGCCGGCGTGCGCCCGGTTGCTCGACGCCACGACACAGTTTAGGATGCGAAGATTGATTAAGTCTCGTCGTTCAAAACTTTTGCTTGTGGTCCTGCTCGCGGTTGCCTGCGTGGTCGTTTGGCTCTACTGGAACCGGGCAGCACGTACAGATATGGCGTCTTACGCAACGGCAGACTGTCTGGCTTTCGTCGAAGCAAACGATCTCACTGAAGTAGCCCAGGGAATCGAAGGGACCCAGGCGTGGAAAGCGCTGGCCGGACCCATTGGTGCGCGTTCGAGCCTCTTGCCAAATCGCTGGCTTATTCGACTCGCTCGATGGACCGGAATTGGTTCGGCTGAAGCCGTCCTTCTGGCTCGCTCGCAAGTCGCGATCGTATTTAACGGCGCTGAGGCGAGCCAGGCGGGAGCGACCCTCACCATTAAGCCGCTCGCTACACTCGTCATTGAAACTCACACTACTCAGCGACGAATGCGACCGAGCCTCGAGGCGCATATCGGAGACCTGGCCCGGCGCGTATACGGCGAGCCGGTGTTGGCGCGAAAACAAATTGATGGCGTTGACGTCAGTGTGTGGTCCTCTGCTGATGGGGCACGTCGCATTATCGCTGCTTTCGCTGATACCGTTGCGATCGTCGGCAATGACGAGTCGTCGGTCATGCACTGCATTGAAGCGCGGCAGGGAAAACGCTCAGCGCTTGCGGGTGAAAAACAGCTCGGCGACTTGCGCAAGAAAGTCGACGCGACGAATGCAACTGTATTTGGCTTTGTCTCAAAACCAGGAGTTAAGTCCCTGCTGCAGGCCTTCGCACTTTACCGTGCGGGCCCATCGTCAGATGCGGTCACAGCAGCGCGAATCTTCGCCGACACTTTGGGGAATCTCGTCGAAGGTCTGGGCTGGAGTTCCAGGTTTGTGGACGGAATGGTTGAGGATCATTGCTCGATTACGCTTGCCCAGGGCGTGGCGGACAAACTTCGCGGCAGTTTCGTTCCAGAGAATAAGCTGGCTCTCGACGACCTTCCCTTTGTGCCACCGGACGCACATTCTGTTTCGCTTTACCACTTTCGTGATGTTGAGGGCGTGTGGCGTGACCTGAACGCGATCATCTCGTCGCATGCCGATCTGGTCGGCGCTATTGCGGCCCGGCCTTTGTTGCGTAGTCTTCTGAAACCATATGGAATCGAAGACGCCGACACTTTCGTTCACGCCGTTGGTACTCGGATACAAACCGTTCGATTGGAAGAAAACTCCCCTTCCGTCCTGGTCACTGAGACGTTTGATCGTCAGGGCCTGCGCAAGCTGGCCCAGCAACGACTGGGGGCAAGACCAAAGACTGAAAGCGTCGGCGAGTTCGAACTAATGCTTTCGGGTACCGACAACTGGGCAGCCAGCTTCGCTGATAATCATTTTCTTATCGGGCCGACCGAAGCAGTTCGTCGCTGTCTTCAAACGAAAGCGCAATCTCAATCTCTGACTTCAACTGACGCGTTTCGCAAGTCGGCACGCATGGTCGACGTTTCTCTGCCAATCACCGTTCTGACTTTCACCCGTGATCAGCATGCGGCCATTTCCTTTGTCGAGCTCTTCTCTGACCATCAACGATCGACGTTTTCCACCAGCGCAAATGCTGTAACCGAGGCGTCACGATCCTTGCCGTACACTGTCAGTGTCACCATTTTGAAAGACGCCGGACTTGAATGGACCTCGCGATCCAGTTTCGGTCTGGTTGGTTATCTCCTCGTGACGCTGGTTCCGGAGGCGCCTAAGTGAATCCTCCGCCGTCCCTGTTGGTGGCAACGCGAAACTTCGGAAAACTCGAAGAGCTGCGGCAGTTGCTCGGCGACTTCCCAATCGACCTGCACGGGCTTGCCGACTTTCCCGGTGTTGTCGCGGTTCCCGAGACGGGCGACAGCTTCACTGAGAACGCGTCTTTAAAAGCCGCCGGATATGCAAAGCAGACCGGGCTGTTGACCTTGGCGGACGATTCCGGTTTGGAAGTCGACGCACTGGGCGGCGCCCCGGGTGTCTTCTCTGCGCGATATGCCGGCGAACGAGCCTCAGACGCGGAACGCGCGACTAAACTCCTGGCGGAACTATCGAGTGTCGAGGTCCCAGCACGCAGCGCTCAATTCGTATCGGCGGTTGCGATCGCAAGCAGCAAGGGACGAATTCTCAACGTTTCAGTCGGCATATGTGATGGACACATTGGTTTTGCGCCCCGCGGATCCGGCGGCTTTGGCTATGACCCGATCTTCATTCCGACTGGTTACGAGCAGACGTTCGCTGAGCTGAAACCTGAGATCAAGAATCGGATCAGCCATCGGGCGCGGGCGTTGTTGAGTGCGCGTGAGTTCTTGCGAACCTTGACCATAGCTTCCGGCGCTGGCTAGAATGGCGAGTCTGCTTCAGAGACGATTTGCAAACCTGCAGGTAAGTACGGGGCGTAGCACAGCCTGGTAGTGCGCTCGGTTTGGGACCGAGAGGTCGGAGGTTCGAATCCTCTCGCCCCGACCAAACGCAGTTTGGATTGATCCCTCGACGGCCGCCGCTTACGGTGGCCTTTTTGCGGCAACCTTCTTGATCTTCGAAGATTTTCCGGCAGAAGACGGTGTCAAATCAGATCGCAGCGGCTGGCAGTCCGCGATTGAGTCGCCTTAGGAGTGTCGATGCCCTGCGCGGGGCGGCCGCGCTCGGCGTAGTGCTTTATCACACCGTAGGTCCGAACGCCCAGTTCGGCCCGCGTGTTCTTCGCTGGCTCGCCACACCAGTTCTGCCCGCGATTCGTTTTGGCTATGTCGGCGTCTTTCTGTTCTTCGTGATCTCCGGTTTCTGTATTCACCTCTCAAGAGCGAAGGCCGAGGTCGAGAACCAATCCCCAGTCAGCTTCACTGCATTCTGGAAGCGAAGGTTCAGGCGTCTGTACCCTCCCTATCTCATAGCTTTGATCCTGTATTTGGGAATTGCGGGTTTTACCACGAAGTTCGCGCTCACGCCCTTTTACGTTTGGGATGTGATTTCTCACATCTTCATGATTCACAACCTCGACTCGCATACCGTTTACAGCATCAACGGAGTTTTCTGGACGCTGGCGATCGAAGAACAACTCTATCTCGCTTACTTCCTACTTCTCTTTCTGCGTAAACGTTGGGGATGGCAGCGAACATTGGTGCTTTGCTTGTTGGCTCGGGTTCTTTGGTTTGTAGCAAGTACCGCCATTCGTGAGCGATACAGGATAGACATTCCAATATCGGAGTCCGCTGCTTCGCACTGGTTTACCTGGGCGCTCGGAGCTCTAAGCGTGGAGGCAATGTTTGGCCTTACAAAGCTTCCGTCATGGCTATATCGCGGAAGGCTTGCTACCGCGATGCTGTTGGCTTCGGTCGGACTTACATACCTGCTCCCGATTGTGGAGCGGTTCAATATGCTCCTGCATGACTTCCTTTGGCTGTTTCTTCACCCCTTTTGGGGACTGGGCTTTTTCATTCTCCTGAACCGAATTGTGCTGGCAGAAAGTCGCTGGCGCGCGGCACTGTCAACTCCGATGCTGATTAAGCTACTGGCTGCGATTGGGATCTTCTCGTACTCCCTCTACTTGACGCATGAGCTCGTTGTTATGGAGTCTTACCACTTCGGGTGGTTTGGATTTTCGCAATTGGCGACTGCCCTATTGATTACAACTCCCGCCTGTGTAGCGTTTGCGTGGGTTTTCTTCTGGTTTGCCGAGCGGCCTTATTTGAATACCCAAACCACCGGGCGGAAACGTCCACGAGCCGCGCCGGATGCCATCGCTACGCTCGACGCCTGAGAGATTTGCGCTCGGTCAACCCTGCAAAACAAAATATTTTTCGCAAAATGGCCGAAAAAGTGCGGATTTTAGCAGACTTTATGCCTTGTCTGTGGTATATGTGGCTGCGACAGTTTTCCTATTTCGTTGACTTTTTGGAGGTGGTACACCACACATGGCGACCAGCACGGCAACAGGTAAGAAGCGCATGACTCAGTCGGATGTCATTAATCATTTTGCTGAACGGACCGGGATGAAGCGCGCTCAGATCAAGCAGTTTTTCGAAGACTTGGCAAATCTGGCAACTTCTGAAGTGAAGACAAACGGCGAGTTCGTGCTCCCGGGCTTTGGGAAACTAGTTCGTTCAGAGCGGAAGGCGCGTGAAGGCCGTAACCCCGCGACAGGCGCAACTATCCAAATTCCCGCAAAAACAACACTGAAGTTCCGCGTCGGAAAAGCAATGAAGGACTCCGTCCTTCCGAGAAAGTAAGCAAGAGGCCTACTTCTCAGACTGCTTCGCGAAAGTATTGAGCGTCGGCGTAGTGTCTCTGGCTTGGAGACATCGTTGGCGCTTTCCCTTTTGCTTAGAACGATTTAGGCACGCTCGGAATGACGGCCAACAGGGGATTTCGACGACCAACCTATTTCCTGGTTAATACCGAAAAACTGTCTTGAAACATTGGTTCCCGAAAATTTTGCTGGCCATGTTCCGAGACCCATGTTATAGTGTCGGGTTTTGCTGAGACAGTTTAGGCTATCTATACCCCCCTCTCTGGGCTGGTACTCTGCAAAATCTTCCACAATTGTAAGGAGTTTGCATCCTGTGAGCGTTCAGGAAGCATCTATAGTTAGTAAGACGGAACCGAAACCGAGTTAGTTAATAAGGAGAGGAATAAAACGTGAATCTAGACAAGGGCCTGCCGCTGGCTGAGCGGCTTCAAAGAATCGATCATATCCAGGCAAGACGCTTTTCGAAGCTGACCGGTACGGCAAATGAAATCGCCACCGAAGGAATCATTCGGCATCTTGCCGCGTGTGATCGAATGGATGTTAACCCGGACATTTCGGCCGTAAGAGAGATTATTGATGACGCTCTTAATGGACGGCGTGTCTATGCCGAAGCCGCGGAAATCACGCGCGCCGCATAACACCAGTTACAATCTTCCAGTGAGGAAAAAGGCCGCCGGAATATATTCCGGCGGCCCGTTTGTTTGATTAACCGTTTTTGGGAGCGCTTCCGAGCCGTGCTAACATCTGAATCGCTTCAGTTCAGTGCTCCCGTAGCTCAGCGGATAGAGCATCTGCCTTCTAAGCAGAGGGCCGCAGGTTCGAGTCCTGCCGGGGGCACCATCTCGTTTCTCCCTGATCGAGATTACTGGTTGTCTTCAGTTCGAGTCCCGCTGTTCCTTTGATCCGCGGGACGATCTCTACCCGCGCTCAGATGGTCATAATTCAGAGCTGCGTTAAAGATAAGAAAGAAACTGCCCTGAGTCTGATGCCGCCACATTGGATTGTTGGCAAATAGTATGACATGGCCCTGACCGACGGGGACATCGACGACCGCTGGCTTATTGGCCAACTCTGAACCTCCTGCCAGCATGCCGCTAATCAGGAGATTCTTTTCATCAGAAACGAATCTCAGGACTATCCGTGGCCTCAACTCCGGAGGGGTGAAAAAGGCGCCTTGCTGAAGCCTTTGCTCTTCTGTCAGTTGTTCGCCGGGTCGTCGTTGCGCAGGGGGCTCGGCCAGCGGCATTCCCTGGATGATGTCCGGGTCAGTCAGTGTTCCGCGGCCCGATGGTCGCGAACCACCCGCGCCGCCACCTTCACCGCCACCACCGCCACCGGGACCACCGCCGGGACCACCACCCGCAGCGATTTGGAAAAGAGGCGCCTGATTGAAATAAATCGGCAGTGTTTCGGAATAGCCGTAGGCAATTGGACTGCGCCGATCAGAAAATGTTGCGTTGTAGACTGAGCCACGCGCTTGCAGTTGTCGCGATTCCTGGATGGCCACACCGCTAACCAGGCCGTAGTCCACTGCTAACCGTGTGCAATTAGTGATGGGAATGAAAACACCACCGTCTTCTACAAACTTTTGCAGGTTCAGCACCCCACGCAAGGTCATGCCGCCGCGGATGTCGTCACTCTGATCCGGTCCGAGTCCCATGTTCGGAGTGACGTCGCTTCCTTTCCACGGAATCGGTGCACCACGCATCGGAATGCCGCTGACAATCGCCTGGGCGGATCCGCCGACAGGGGGAAAGATGATGACATCAAATTTTTCCCGCAGGTTGGGCGTGTTGCGGATCACCTGGTCAGAAATATATGAATAGGGAACCTGGAGTCGGTCGAATTCCACTCGGAACCAGCCATCATTCTGCGTATTCGTCCAGGTGTGCAGGATCGCAATGCGCGGAACTGCAAGCAGGTGGCTTTTGATATCAGGCAACTTCTCAACCGCGATTGCTTTGAGCCCTGAATCGGCAACCGGGCCGGTCAGCGTCTGCTTCAAGTCACCGGGGTTCTCGGATGCCTTTATGATGAAGGTCCCCGCATTGAACTTCTGACCTCCCGCCTCAAAAGGTTCCTCGGCAGCCGCAATCTTCAAGTCCTTGAGTTTGAACCGCAGGGTCATGAGCGTATTTTCTGCGTTGTGATTTATGAGATAAGCGGTCGGCGCAGCGGCATCGGTGATCGACCCCGCCACTCGTGCGTCCTGGGTCAGCAGTGTCATCGGCGATTGCAGGACGGTCTTGTCAGTAACACGAACCGTCTTCACGTTGCGCAGCGCTCCGAGTGTCCAGCCGGTGTCGTCGTATGGCGTGGGATCGCTGACGTTGTAATACTGAGTATCGAGCAGCATATCGGCCATGCGCGAGTAGGGTTGGTCCATGCGGACCACGTATGACCCGGCTGGGAACTTTTGATCTTTAACGCTGATCTCTTTATCAACTTTGTGAACCTCAACACCCATGAGCCGGAGCAGATTCACCATGTCGGCAGCTTCGACCATTCGTGCCTGGTCGGAAGGAACTACCCATGCCGCCGGTCCTTCGTTCGTGGCCTTGGCGACTGAGCGTTTGCTCTTCAGATAGAAATTCTTAAGAAAGCGATCCTTGTTGTTCGAAACAAAGTTCATCGCCAGCAGGATGGCCGACTCCTGCATGTTGACATTGTTGCGCAAAGACCATTTTACGCGCGGTTGCGGCGGGTTAGGACGGAACCAATCACGCTGTGATTGGGCTCCGACGGTGCGATCCAGGGTGTCGGCGACGCTGTTTCCAAAGGTTTCGTAAAAGCGGCCAATCGAATTATGGCCATTGGCGACATAGAACATGTAATTCGGCGCCCAACCATCATAGAAACCATGCGTCCAGACCCCGGGCACTCCTCGCTTCGTCATCTCTTCAATTTCGTGATAAGCGAGCAGGTTCCATTCATCGATGACGATTGGATCGAGCCAGGCGTTATAGGGACCGGTTCCCGTCGAGGTGTAAAGAAAAGGCACCGACTCGTGCAGGTCGTGAAGAATCGTCGGATGAAATTCCAGGAAAGTCTTCATCTGATTGCGCGACAGCGCCAGCGCCATGCCCAATCCGTCACGATTGTTGTCGTGGGCGACGTAGTGTCCCCAGTAAACCAGTGGCGGCGCGCCTTTGCCGGGGTTTGCTTTGCGATAGTTGTAGGTGTCAACCATTCGGTCGCGGCCATCAACCTCGAGCGCGGGAGTAATTAAGACGATCACGTTCTTACGAATGGCTTGAATGAATGGAGTTTCCTCGACCGCCAGACGATAAGCGAGTTCCATCAACATTTCTGGTGAGCCGGTTTCGGGCGAATGGATTGATCCGGAAGCCCAGTACAAAGCCTTCCCTTCACCGATGAGTTGTTCCGCTTCGGCATCGCTAATCTTGCGCGGGTCGGCCAACTTGGCCGTGATTTCTTTGTAACGATCCAGCTTCGCCAGCGACGCCTCATCCCCAACCGCAACCAGCAATTGTTCCTTGCCTTCTTCGCTCTTCTCTGGCGCAACGAAAGTTCGTACTCGCGCTGTGGTCTTCTCCAGCTCGCGATAGTAGCGATACAGATCTTTTGTATAGGTCAGATGGCCGGGCGCACCGACGGCGTAGCCGAGAATCTTGTCGGGCGAAGGCACCTTATCCGAAGCGGGCAGATGGTCAACAATCTCAGTCATGAAGTACGGCTGAGTTGTGTACTCTTTGACCTTAGCGCCGTATTCAGGGTTGTTCGGCCTTTCCACCTTGCCGGCCGCGGCTTTTTTGTCGGCAGCGGAGGCGGGATGGGCAGTCTTTGGCTTCGCTGCCTTCTGCGCGTGCGCGCCGGTTGAAAACTGCCAAAGGGTCACCGCGACGACGATTGACAGAGTCAAAACACAACCTCTTTGAAGCAATAATCTTGTGTTCATGATTAACTCCAAGCGGGAAAAGTTTTTCGGGCGTGCGAAGAATACTGCAACCCGACATAACTTGCCAGAGTCAAATGACTGTCTGCCGGGATATTTCCGAGGCTTAGCCGATTTGAAGGCTTGAGAAAACCCCGCTTCTCGGAGCCCATACTTGAACAAATTCGACGACTAGTGTAAACACTCATGTTGAGGAGTAATTTCATTTGAACTAATCGCGGATACTTTTCTGGCGGCTATAGTTCAGTTGGTTAGAACGCCTGACTGTGGCTCAGGAGGTCGTCGGTTCGACCCCGACTAGCCGCCCCATTTAGCCAAAATAGACTAAGGAAATATTTCATGCCGGATTCACAAAGAACAGCAACACACGCCCAGACTTATGTAGTAGATGCCGAAGGCTTTTCATTCGAGACGATCGAGCAAGAGAACGGCCAGGCAACAGTAATTCGGTTCGGACTTCAAGATCCTCGCTATCAGGCCGGTGACGTACTTTTGGTTTTGTCGGGCACCGACATTCACTTTCACGGCATGATAGGACAGATGGGTGAGGGTATGGCCGTCGCGTCAGACCGGCGCGGCTCGCTCTTACCAGCGACAGTTCAGTGAAGGATTTGCCGTAACGTGCGGTCACGGCTTCTCGAAAAAGGCCGTGACACTTTCTCTTACGGAGGTTAACCATGAAGCGCATCCTGTTCATCGCGATTCTTGGTCTCTTGGCTATCCCACCGAATGCCTCAGCGCAGCACACGCAAGCTGCGAAGAAATACGTCAAACAAGGTGTCGAGCGCTTTAGTAAGGGCGACATAATGGGAGCGATTGCAGAATACGATCGCGCGCTTACTCTGGATCCAAAGCTGGCGGACGCTTATTTGAATCGCGGCAAGGCCAAGCGAGCAGGCGGCGACCTTGACGGCGCGATTACAGATTACGAGACCGCGTGTAAATTGGCTCCTCAGCTGGCCGAGAATAACCACGACATCACTGAGGCTTACCTCAATCGCGGCTACATTAGATCGAACAAGCTCGATCTTGATGGCGCTCTCACTGACTTTGACCGTGCCATTGAGCTCAACCCGAATGACGCCGAAGCGTACTTCAAACGCGGACGCGCGTTCCTGATCGAGGGCAATGCCAAATTTGCGATTGCGGATTTTGACAAGAGTATCTCGCTCGACGATCGCAACCCGCTCGTTTACGCCGAACGCGGCTTTGCCCATCAAACGCAGGGCCAGGCCGGCGAAGCGCAGAAGGACTTCGAACGAGGCTTGAAGCTGAACAACGATCTGCGGTTAATGCTGGATTTGCATCTGCTGGACCTGCAGATGCAGATCAAAGAGATGCGGCGGCGACAGGCGGCAGTTCAAAAAAACATAGCCCGCCTTATCGGGGGTAACCCGCAGGATGCCGAACCTCCACATCGGGCTTCAGCGGTTTGATATCCAGCCGATGAAATCCTTTGTCGGGATGCGTTGAAAGATAAGTCAAAGCGACCTGCATTGAAATCGAAGCGTCGATCTCTCTTAGAAACGGATCAAAGCTGACCGGCGCTCCAGTACCCTCAAAAAAAGCACGTCCACCTGTCTCACTCGATACTCTTTCCAGACAACCTTGACCGTTGGCTCCCAGCAGAGTGCCCGAACCTGTGGCCGACGGCGCGTAGATCGAATAAATCGCCACACTGCGGCGTTGGGCTTCGTTGATGGCCCGCTGCAGATCCAGGCTCTGTCCTGGAGACGAACTATCTACTCCGCGCGAAACATCCAGTCCGTCTGAGACTACAATAATCGCCCGGCGGCCCAACGGTTGGGAATCGAAGCGGCGTAGCGCTTCAATGACCTCGACGAACGGATTGAAAGCGCTGGCGCTGCCTAATCCCATAGCAGGACGCAGACTGGCCGCCGCCTTTTCCAGATCGGTGGTGAATTTGCGCCGAACGTCGAGCGTGCCGGTCCGAATATAGCCGATCATTACGCGCGACCCGGGTGGGAGGTGTCGAACAAAGTTCGCTATCCCTTTCGTCTCGGTGGACACCGATGAAACAAGGTCGTCCTGAATCAGGATCGCCAGCGTGATCGGATTGTCTAACCGACTGCGAGTGGAAAGGATCGTCTGGACTTCGCCGTCTTCGCGGAGGAGATAGTCCACAAAACGCATTTCGACTTCGCGTTTGGGCTCGCGGACCCGGATAGTCACCGGAACGGTCACCGGCTTTGCCCATCCTTTGATCTTGCCATCGCGTTGACCGTCCTGGCCTCGAACGAACTGTCCGGTCAACACAAGAAAAGCTACCGCTGTAATCAAAAGTGCCTTAGTCTTCCACATTTTGGTCATCGTCCTCTAATACTACCGGCCCGATCATATTACAAGGCCACCGGGCGGCAAAGTCGCTTTCCTCTGCCTGCGAACTGGCCAGTCGTTCGGCACCCTAGTATCATTCTCGCTACTGTAAACCCGAAACCCGGCCTGGCTGGAAGTCTTTGCCAGGGGAACTATTGATTGGAGTATGAGCGAAAGCGATAAGCCCGGAAAACTTACAGCCCGCGAAAAACAGGCTGCGCGCCTTTGGCAACTGGCGCCGTGGCTCGCTCTGTTTGCGCTGACCGTCGGCCCGCCGGCTGCGTTGCTGCTGGCCTACCTGTTGACTGGCGCCGCCACCGTTTACCTGGTCCTGGCGCTAACCTCAATCCCGTTTGCTTTGATTGCGGCCATCGTAGTCGCGGTTATCATCCTGTTTTTCCGGCGCAGATGGGCACGACAGCTCCGTGACCACTTAGCCTCTGATGGTATTACCGCCGACGAAGTTGGATATTTTCTTTCCGAACTGACCACGGGGGAAAGGCGCGCGCTGAAGGAAATGGAGAAAAAGCAGCCTTTGCTGGCCGATGCCTATCGCGAAACCCTCGCCCTGCGGCTGAATGCCTCGCGATTGACATCAAGCGCCCGCCGGGATTTGTTGCTGGTTGAAAGGCGCATCAGCCGCGCGCGATATCTGAACGCCCCAGACACTGCGGTCTTAATAGAAGAGTTAGGCCGCGACCGGGCGAGGCTGGAAGGCCTCAAGCAGGAAGGCGCATCGCGACGAGCTGAAGCCGAAGCCCGTCTGCAAATGATCGAAGCCGCGGCCAGTCGGGGCGCCAGTTGGTCCGAAACGAATTTCATGTTGCAGCGCCTGGACGAAGGACGAAAGCATGTACCGATAGGGTTGGAAAACGCGCGCGCCGAGCAACAAATTCGCGAAGATACTCAGCGAGAACTACGCAAGGAACTCACGCCCTAAGGATCTCTTGCTCCCTCTCCCTTTGGGAGAAGGTTGGGGAGAGGGATTGAGTACGACTCCTCCCCAGCTACGCCCCTCTTCCCCGACCCTTCTCCCATTGGGAGAAGGGAGAAAACCCGTTCATCTACATTTTGAAAACGGTCATGTTATTCTTTTCGTGAAGTCTTGCGCGGTTGCGGTTAACCAAAATGTCCAGCAAGGAAACCAAAGCTACCATCCATTTTGCCGGCGATGAGTTTTTCGTCGGCGTTACACCTTCGGGACACGCTCAGGCAATCGAAACAAACTCGACACGCGCCAACGCCGCGACGCCTATGGAGTTGCTGCTAATCGCGCTGGGGAGTTGCACCGGCGTGGACGTGATTTCAATTCTCAAAAAGAAGCGGCAACACGTCACCGGCTATCGCATCGAAGTAAGCGGAGAGCGGCGCGAAGAGTTCCCGCGCAGCTACACGCGTCTGGACGTCAAGCACATCGTGCGCGGACGCGGCGTTTCCGAAACGGCAGTGGCGCACGCAATAGAGCTTTCAGATAAGATGTATTGCAGTGTGGCCGCGACGCTGCGTGGCAGCGCTGAGATTGCTACGAGTTACGAGATCGTGGAAGAGGATGACGCAAATGCGCCGGGCTAAGCAATCATTGCCCTCATTTCTTCATAGCCTATTCGGCTTTTGTTTGGCTCTTACGCTTGTTTCCTTTGCCTATTCGCAGGGAGCAACCGATGCGACCCTCAACGCCGTCCGTACCAGCGATAGCATTGATCGTTCCAGGAGTGGAAAACTCGCACCGGACATCACCGCAACCGAGCACATGCGCCGCGCTTCGGTCTATATGGCCAACCGCGCGTTCGCACCCGCGCGTGAACACTACCAGGCAGTCGTAGACGACTATCCCAGCGACGTTAATGTGCCTGCGGCGTTGTACGGTGTCGCGCGCACTTTCTATCAGGAACGGCGTTACGAAGAAGCGCGCCAGGTTTATGAGAAATTGGCGCACGATTATCCGCAAACCAAAGAAGGTCGCGAAGGTTCAAACTTCGCCGCTTCGTCGCTGTTACGCATGGGCCGTGGCGCTGAAGCTGCAGCTCGCTATGCCGAGTACCTGGAAAAATATCCCAACGGCGAGCGCATCGACACCGCACATCTGAATATCATCGACGGTTATCGTGAAGCCGGCCGCCCGCAGGACGCCATCGCCTGGATCAACCGAACGCGCGTGAGATTCGCGGGAAATGTAGTAGAGACCAACGCCATTTTCGCGCGGCTGAGGTTGGACATTGCTTTGGCGGATTGGCCGCAAGCGGTGCAGACCGCGGACGAGCTGCTGCAAAAGCCTTTTCCCACCGGCTCGAACACAAATGTCGACGAGGTGCTGTACCTGAAGGCCCATTCCCTCGAGCGCGGAGGGCGCACTCAAGACGCCGTTCGCATTTATTTAATGATTCCCGACAGTATGGGTTCGTACTACGGTGGGTTGGCAACGAGCCGTCTGGCTGCCATTAACGATGCTACGGCCCGTCAACGGGCATCCGAGCGCATGCAATCAGTGCAAGCCGCAGTCAACAGTGCCGCCGGCGACTATCCCGCGCCTTACAGTTTCCAGGTTGTCAGGGAAGCGAAGAAGCGAGGACTGGATCCGCGTCTGGTGCTGGCGATCATGAAACAGGAAAGCGCTTTCAAGCCCAACGCGAAATCACCCTCGGCGGCGCGAGGCCTGTTGCAACTCACGATTGACGCCGCCCAGAAATATGGAAAGCGCGCAGGCATCAAACAAGTGACGGACGAGATGCTCTATCAGCCGAATGCGAACATCGCCATTGGCTCTGAATACCTAAGCGAGCTGTCGCGCATGTTCGCCGGACTCTCCGAAGCGATCGCCGCTTCCTACAACGGCGGCGAAGACAACGTAGCCCGATGGCTCGCCCGTTCAAATCAAGGCGACGAAGGCATCTTCGCCGCCGAAGTCGGGTTCACGGAATCAAAGAACTACGTATTCAAAGTCATGGGCTACTACCGCGCCTACCGGCAACTCTACACGACGGATCTAAAGCGCCGCTAGTGGCGCAAACTTTCAGTCTGTTATTGCTGCGAAACCAGCGTAATGAAGTCAGTACCACCCGCGTCAGCGGGTGGGCAAACAATCAATTCGCCGATTGACTGGTGGATCCACCTGCTTACGCAGGTGGTACTGACTTCATCAGCACGCTTGACGCCTTCGCCCCCTACGGCTGTGGACAATACTTCGGCTCAAAACCCTGCGCGCGCTCTCGTCGATCCAGCACATTCGGCCGCGGATAGTCTCGCGGAATGATCCCCAGACGCACCAGCGATGCTCGATATTCATACCGAATCGTGATCTCGCCTGCGGGCCGCGAATCCAAATCCATCCTGATCCACTGCACGTCGTTTCGCACCGAACGACCGATACCCGTCGCTGCTGATTCATCGTCGGGAGGCGGATAGGGCTGTACGCTTCGTTGTTTGGGCGCGTCGCGACTGCTTTCAACCCGCGAAGTTCCCCCCGCTGTGCCGGGTTCCGGGGCTGCTCGCTCATCGCGTGTCCGATCTTCTTCTTTGTAAGGCGGTCGCCGCTCGGAGGGAGTCACTTGGGTAACCGTGATCGGCCGGCGCTCGCGAAAGAATACCGCCGTGATCAGACCCAGGTTCGAGGCCTGGCCCAATTTGGCTGCGTAAGAATCCCGCTCAGTAGTAAAGTAAAAGCGCCGCGCGTTCTCTGAACTCATCTGCCAACCGCGCACGTGAATCGTTCCATAAGGTTCGATCACCCACTTGTGCGCATCCCAGGCGCTGGTGTGACGCGCGTCGATTGAGTTCAGCCCATCAACCGCAAGCGCCACCGCCACACGCGAACCCAGCGGATTGTGAATGCGCAACTCGTACTCGGCATTCTCCAGCGCTTCCACGTAACGGCGCCCGCGCGCTGCGTATTCCGCCAGCGGCCGCCCCTCAACCAGCACCTCGACCGAGAATCCGTTCTCAGCGACCGCCGGTTCCGGATAGAACGCTTCATCGGTGGAATTCGGTCCGGCGTTGACCGCCTCGGCGTTGCGCGAACCATATTTGAGGGCGAGACCTGCCAGCATCACGAGCACCATCATCAAACCAAGTCCTGCAAACAGTCTTTTCCGCATCGTTTTATTCTCCTCCCTGGCGAAACTATCCTGTCGTTTGCAGAACGGTTCAAATCCACGGTTCTTGCGGCAGAACCTCCAGAACAGTCAGGGTTTGTGGAAATTTTCTTACCGAAGCGAGGTTTCATTTGAGTAATTTCGGGAAGGCGGCTAGAATGGCGCGACGTTTTTCGCGACTTATAGCTTGACGACTGAGCGCGACTAGGTTTCAATGGCCGCGTAGATTCAAACTTAATCAGCAATCATCTGATGGCCGAATACGTACTGACTGCAACCAAGAGCCACGCTCGGGCGGGCTCCTTCTATGATCGCATCGAGCGCTTTTACGACCTCACGTTTAAGCTGAATGGCTATGGGCGCTCGCTCGATCAATATTTCGAAGCTCATCCTTTGCCGGTGTTTCCCGGCGCCAGCGTCCTGGACGCCGGCTGCGGTACGGGAACGTTGACCCTGGCCCTGCTGAGAACCCTGAAGGCTCCCGTCAAACTAACGGCACTGGATCTTTCTGCTTCGTCAATGGTCACCGCGAAGAAGTATGTCGACAAGAAGCAGAGCAAACAGGCGGTTCGATTCGCACAGGGTAACGTTATGGCGCTGCCGTTTGCGGACGAAGCTTTTGATTTGGTGGTGACCAGCGGAGTGCTGGAGTACGTGCCGCTCGACGAAGGTTTGAGTGAGCTGGCGCGCGTGATCTCTCCCGGCGGGCATCTGCTTCATCTGCCGATGCGCCCAACGCCGGTGACTTCGTTCCTCGAAATGCTGTTCCGATTCAAAGTCCATCCACCACACGAAGTCTCTGAAACTACCGACCGATACTTTCAGGTAGTCAGCCACTATCGCTTCCCCAGGTTCCAGGCGATAGGCTGGAGCAAGTCTGCAGTATTAGCCCAAAAAGTTTAAGGCGTTTGGAGTTCCGCCTTCAGGCGGTCTTATTTATCGAGTTCCGCCTAAAGGCGGTACTCCAAACCAATTACTTCACCGGCACTAACTTCATGATCCGATCGTCATCCTTCGCCGGCTGCCCTCTACCATCGCGATTCGACGTGGAAAAATAAATATACCCATCCGGCCCTTCAGCGAGATCTCGTATGCGGCCATACTTCCCTTGCAAAAGCACCTCCTGACTGACCGCGCGCCGGCCGTCAGCCACGACTCGAATAATTCCTTCACCGCGCAAACAGCCGAAGAAGAAGTTGCCTTTGAACTGCAGGAACGCCGATCCGCGGTAAAACACTCCACTTCCGGGCGCGCACGCCGGCGTGTATTCCAGGATCGGCGCTTCCATGCCTGCACGCGTGTCGCGATGATGAATCACCGGCCAGCCGTAATTCTTTCCGCGCTCGAGAATGTTGACTTCGTCGCCGCCGCCCGGGCCGTCGAATCCGCTCGGCCCGTGCTCAGTCTCCCACAGAAGATTCGTGCCCGGCTGAAAGTCTATGCCCTGTCCGTTGCGGTTACCGTAAGTCCAAATCTCCGGCCGCGCGTTTTGTTGCCCAACGAAAGGATTATCAGAAGGCACCGTGCCGTCGTCATTCAGGCGCAGAGTCTTCCCGGCCAGCGAATCCAATTTCTGGGCCAACTGGCGATCCGTCGCGTCACCCGTCGTGATGTAAAGCTTGCCGTCAGGTCCGAAGCGCAGACGACATCCGGCGTGAAACTGCGCCGCCGGAATTCCCTCGATGATCACTTTGCGATCCGTGAGGCCGCTTGGCGTCTCGCGATAGCGCGCCACGCGCACCTGCTGGCCACCGGAGTTGTATGCGTACGAGAGATAGAGCAGATGATTCGAAGCAAACTGCGGATGCAGTGCGACACTCATCAATCCGCTTTCGCCTCTGGGCTCAACATCAGGAACGGTGAATAGAGGAGTCGCGCGCAGTTTTCCATTTTCATAGACGCGCACGCGGCCCGGCCGCTCCGTGAAGATCATCCGCCCATCCGGCGCCCAGACGATAGACCAGACAACTTCGAGATTGGGGATTACGGTTTCGACTTTGAAGCTGGTTTGTGATTGCGGCGAGGTTTCAACTTCCCCGGCTCCGCGCCCCGGCGGCGGATGACTGCACGCCAGCGCGACGAGCGTGATGGAACAAATCGCAGTGAACTTATACGATCTCATATCTCTAGCGTGCTCCCTCTTTTTTTCATTTTCCATTTGCCTATTTCCATTCGTCATTTATCACTGGCCTTCAAGGACGGGTGTTTAGAGTACCAACTTTAGTTGGGCTTTTCGCAACAACGAAGACCCGACTGAAGTCGGTACTCTAAACCTCAATCGTCAATAGCAAATGTGAAATGGAAAATGGTTCCTGCTACTCACTGCTCACTGCCCACTGCTCACTGTTGTATGTACTCATGCAGCAGCTTGAGCTCATCCCCCTTATCGCTCAGCTCAACGCGCAGCAGATCCCGCATCGAAAGCATCCCCACCCACTTCTCGCCATCGACGACCGGCAAGTGACGCGTGCCGATTTGTTCCATACGCTCCAGGGCCTGTTGCGGGGTCTCGTCACAACTAATCACCGCCCGCAGCGGGCTGGTCACCTCGCCCAGCTTCATAGTGGACGCATCGTGGCGTGGCACGACGACGCGGTTGAGCAGGTCGCGCTCAGAGAAGACGCCAATCAACTTCCCTTCTTCATCGAGGACGCACACGGCGCCGATTTTTCTTTGCGCCATGAACTCGGCCGCCTCCAGCACGCTCGCTGACGCGCGCAACGAATACGGCTCTCGATCGCGGATGACATCTCGAATAAACATCATCGTGCCTCCTGCTGCTAACTGGGCTGTTCGGGTTTGAGTATTATAGGAGAAGTTGAGCGCGGTGTCTCTAGTGAAAGGCTAATAAATCCGTGACAGGTTTGAGCGGATGCGTTCACCTTGCTGTGTCTACCTGTTTACTCTCATGGTTGACCGAATCGCTCAAGGAAACCTATCATCGAGCCATGAGCCCGCAAGTAATCATCGAGGAACACGAGATGACGCCGGAAATGGCGCGCTTATTCGAGGAGGCTGAGCGCAACATGGTCTGGTTGAGCGAACACGCCGAGGAGCTTGAGATTTTCAAACGGCATCGCGGTCGCTATGTTGCCGCCGCTGGCGGTGAATTATTCGTTGCCGACACGCCGGAAGAAGTGGAGCGTCTCGCTCGCGAAAAGCATCCACACGAAATGCCACACGTGCGCTACATCTTTCGCGAAAAGCGGAGCCGCATCTATGCGTGTAAACGGAAAGTGGTTGCTCTGTGACGATGGAGTAATACGACCCGTAGTGCTAGGTTTCGTCCAGGCAGCCGACCAGCATTTGGTTGAAGTTGGTTTCCTCCTCGACGCCGGCGCGGATCGCACGGTCTTCAGTGCGCGCTTTCTTCACCGGCTGCGCGACTTGGAACCGATTGGCTCTGAGCAGATTCTTCTCTCCGGCGTTGGCGGTAAAACTACCTCGATCACGATCGAGACGGTGATTGAATTCGCCAGAGATGACGGTCAGTTGGTTACGGTACGCGGTTCGTTCGGCGTTTTCACGCAAGCCGAGAGCGCGGATTTGTCTGTGCTGGGTCGCGATGTCACCAACAACTTCAGCGTGATTTACGATTATCCCAATCAGGTTGTCGCCTTACTAGCCTCGCCGCATTCCTACGAAATCAACTCTTAATAATAGCGGCTTAACAGAAGGCGGTGTTCAATGAATCGATCCAATCTGAAAAGAACCTGCCTGTTGGCATTGGCCGCCACGGTTCCGTCCTTGGCAGTTCTATTCTTTCCGTCAGGAGCACACATGAAAGCCACTACACCAGCCGCACTTCGCTTTTCTATCTCCTTTCCGGAAAGCGCCAGCAAACAGCCGCTCGATGGCAGGCTGCTCTTGCTCATCTCCACCGACAACGCAAAGGAGCCGCGCTTTCAGATCAGTGAAGACTTGAGCACGCAACAGGTGTTTGGCGTTGACGTTGACGGGATGAAACCGGGACAGACAGCGACCTTTGGCGCAACCGCGCCCGGCTATCCTTTAGGCAGCCTGGCGCAGGTTCCGTCCGGTGAATATTGGGTCCAGGCCCTGCTGCATCGCTATGAGACTTTTCATCGCAAAGACGGTCACACGATCAAACTGCCGATGGATCGCGGCGAAGGCCAGCAATGGAGCCGCGCGCCCGGCAACCTCTACAGCACGCCGCGAAAAATCAAAATCAATCCCGACAGCGGCGAGACCATTCAGTTGTCTATGGACCAAGTAGTACCTCCAATAGCGCCGCCGAAGGATACCGCGTACGTCAAACACATCCGCATCCAGAGCAAGCTCTTGACGGATTTCTGGGGCCGCCCGATGTATCTCGGCGCGCACGTGCTTTTGCCCGAAGGCTTCGACGCGCACCCTGACGCGCGCTATCCGCTCGTCATCTTTCATGGACATTTTCCGGAAGACATAAGCGGCTTTCGCGAGACGCCGCCTGACCCCAATCTCAAGCCCGAGTACAGTGAACGTTTTCACGTCGAAGGCTATAACCGCACCCAGGAGGAATACGCTTACAAGTTTTATCAGGAATGGACCGGGCCAAATTTCCCTCGTTTTCTGATCGTCGAGATTCAGCACGCGAATCCTTACTACGACGATTCATACGCGGTGAACTCCGCCAATCTCGGACCCTATGGCGACGCGATCACGTACGAGTTGATCCCGGAAATTGAAAAGCAGTTTCGTGGCCTGGGCAAAGGCTGGTCGCGATTTCTTTATGGAGGTTCGACCGGCGGTTGGGAATCGCTGGCCGTGCAAATGTTCTATCCCGATGAATACAACGGCGCGTGGGCCGCGTGTCCCGACCCGATCGATTTTCGCGCCTTCACTGTGGTGAACATCTACGAACACGAAAATGCCTACTACGCCGACGCGAAGTGGAAACACGTAGCGCGCCCCGGCAAACGCAATTATCTCGGCGAGCTGGCCGCCACGGTTGAAGACGCGAACAGCCTCGAACTCGCGTTGGGAACGAACAGTCGTTCCGGCGGACAGTGGGACATCTGGCAAGCCGTCTATTCACCGGTCGGCGCAGACGGTTATCCGAAACCGATCTGGGACAAAGTCACCGGCAAGATTGATAAGTCAGTGGCGAGCTACTGGCGCGAACACTACGACCTCGGCTACATCATGAAGCGGGATTGGTCAAAGCTCGGCCCGAAGCTCGAAGGCAAGATCCACATCTACGTCGGCGAGGCGGACAACTACTTTCTGAATAACGCCGTGTACCTGGTCGATGACTTTCTCAAGACGACAACGAACCCCAACTATGGCGGCGAAGTCGACTACGAACCCCGCGCCGAGCACTGCTGGTGCGGCGATCACACACGCCCAAACGCAATCTCAAGACTCCGCTACCATCAGTTCTACGCGCCAAAGATCGTCGAACGAATCATGAAGAGCGCACCACCCGGCGCGGATTTGAAGAGTTGGCGGTATTAGCAGGTTCTGAAGAAGTATGGGGGCGAGGGGCCTGACCTCCGCCGCCGCCTCCAGCACGCTCGCCGTGGCTTTCATCGAGTCGCTCCCTATCTCAATTTCGGAAGATTGTTGCAGCAAACTAAATGAAGCGGCCATAATGAATCTGTGAAACACTATGACTGGCCTCGCTTCTGGTGTCCCAGAGAAGGAGGGTCGCTCCTACTCGACGGCGGCTATCTTTCCTCTGGTGCCGTCCAATTCAAGAGTGTATTTCCCTTCAAAGAGATCAGTCATATCTCTTGCTTGGCATTGCTTGGCGAACCGGGCATTGGAAAATCAAACGCGATTAGAGACGCGTATGAAGCGCGGAGGATCGAACTCGGACCCCACGCGGAAGAGCGAATATTTAGTTTTGACCTTAGCCCATTTGGTGACGAAAACCGTCTTATTAGGAGCTTATTCGAGATCGACAAGTTCAAAGCCTGGCGGGATGGTTCCTATCCGCTGGATCTCTACCTTGATAGCTTAGACGAAGGATTACTAAGGATTGATACGCTTGCCCTGCTCCTGGTGGACGAGCTAAAGAAGTATCCGATCAGCCGCCTCAATTTACGAATCGCTTGCCGAACGGCCGAATGGCCGCCTTTCTTGGAACAAAAACTCAAACAGCTTTGGGGCGAAGAAAACTTCAAGGCTTATGAACTCGCGCCGCTACGCGCAGAGGATATTGGGAACGCAGCCCTCAGCGAAGGACTTGATGCCACAGCCTTCCTTTCAGAAATCTATAGCAAGGAAGCTTCACCCTTAGCGGCGAAACCCGTGACCCTGCGCTTGCTCCTTAATCTATACAAGAAAGAACTTCATCTTCCTCAGACTCAGGCGGAACTATACGAAAGAGGATGCGTTTCGCTTTGCCAAGAGCCAAGCGACACTCGCAAAGCGGCCAAAGCAGTTGGTGAATTGACAGCAACCCAGAGGTTGCGTCTGGCGGGTCGGATTGCTGCAATCAGTATCTTCTGTAACAAAGCGAATATCTGGACCTCCGATGATACGGGCGAACAACTTGAATCTGATGTGATCGTAACTGAGCTTGCAGGAGGTTATGAAAAAGATCTTGATAACACTCCTTTTCATGTCACCGAAGCGGCAGTTCGGGAAACCTATACTAATACAGGTTTATTCACTGCGCGGGGCATCAACCGCATGGGCTGGGCCCACCAAACCTTTGCCGAGTTCCTCGCCGCTTGGTATCTGGATTATCTAAAACTTGACGACGATGCCGTCCTTCGCCTACTACGAAATTATGACGATGAGGAGAGTTTACTTGTTCCGCAACTGTACGAGACAGCGGCATGGATCGCCAGTAGACGTCCGCAGGTGTTTCGCCGCTTAATAAGGGTCGAGCCACTCGTACTTCTGCGAAGTGATGTGCTCGCGGCGGATGAGAAGACTCGCGCCGACCTTGTCGATGCGTTGCTGAACGTCTTTGCTGATGAACAAGAAATTGACCATTGGGATCTGCGCCACAATTATCGCAAGCTTAAGCACTCCGGCCTAGCCGCTCAGCTTCGACCCTATATACACAACAAGGATCTTGGCTTTCTGGTTCGGCGTGTCGCAATTGATATTGCCGAGAGATGCCAGTCCGAGGAACTGCGCGAGGAGTTGGCGGACATAGCGCTTGATCAAGACGAGCCCCTGCATACTCGTGTGAATGCTGCAGTCGCGGTAAGTCGGATTCATGGTCTCAGTTCAACAGGGGCGCGCTTGAAACCTTTGGCTCTCGGCGAAGCGGGCGCGGATCCTGATCTGGAGTTAAAGGGTTATGGCCTCATCTGTGTCTGGCCTGAACACATGAGTCCGAAGGAGCTTTTCGACTGCCTGGTGCAGCCAGTAGAATTATTCTACGGAGGTTATCAAAGTTTTCTTGATAATAATCTTCTACAGAACCTGAGGGTTGAGGATTTGCCGATAGCCCTCGCTTGGGCGAAGCGCGAATGTCTTGCTGGCCGTCTTTCCGACTCACTTGAAGGCCTTCTTGACGAAATCTTAATCAAAGCATGGGCTCATCTAGACGAACCGGAGATACTAGCTTCTTTTGTACGTCTAGCGCTAATGCGGATCAACCATCACGAGGATGTCCTCACTCGCTATCGCAAGAAAGACGAAATGCTTTTGATGAGGCAGGATGCTGAGAAGCGCAAGCTGCTGCTAAAGCATATCTTTCCGCTCCTCACTAATCAGGTTGATTGGTACTTAATTGGGTCTTCCAAACTACTTGCTCTGCAAAGAGATGATGTGAACTGGCTTATCGAGGAACTCTTCAACGCTGGTTCTGAACAGCTTCAAGGAACGATCGCCGACATCATCAAGAGTCTTATGAGTCCGTGGAGCGGCACTGCACCGGATGTTCTAGCTGACGTCTATGTGGCTTATAAGCAAAACGAGAGCTTCAGACTTCACTTTGCTGACCTCTTTGAGCCAGTCATGCTCGACTCATTGAAAGCACAACAAATGAGAGAGGTTCATGAACAGACGTACAACTGGCGCAAGAAGAAGAAAGACCAAGAAGGTAGCGACGATGAAGCGGATAGGCCCTTGAGTCCTCCGCCAGTCGAACGCGTGTTGTTGGAACTTGCAAAATTCGAGAAGGGTGACCTTGATGGTTGGTGGCGGCTCAACCTGGAAATGACACTTGAGTCTGGGAGCCGCTACTACGGAAGTGAGCTTGAGCCTGATCTAATGAACCTGCCGGGTTGGAACGAGGCTAGCGAAGCAACTCGCACAAGAATCATCGCAGCCGCGAAGAGTTATGTGTTATTGGGTAACCCGCAGGCGGATAAGTGGGTGGGAACAAATACACTGTATCGCCCGGCGTTTGCCGGTTACCGTGCGCTGTATTCTTTGCCGAAACTTGATCTTGATTTCTTCAACAGTGTTCCGCCACCAGTTTGGCAAAAGTGGGCTCCCATAGTTTTCCACTATCCGGTATTGAATGGTAGCGGGGAAGAGGCCTTCAAACGGCATCGCAGTCTTATCGCACTGGCGTACCGTCATTCCCCTGGCGATATCGTTGAGCTTCTTCTGGCGGAAATCGAAGGAGCCAAGCAGGCGGAAGGATTCTTCTCCCTAGAAAAGCTTGAAGGCTGTTGGGATGCCCGGCTAAGAGTTGCCCTGCGCTGCAAGCTAAACGATTCAGACCTACCGACCAAACTCATGAGCACGTTGCTTAGCAAGCTCTTGGAACTGGGCGATAGCGAATCGGAAGACTTTGCTCACTCGCTTCTAACGCTTCCATTACCCAAGGACGAGACTGCACGGGGAAGATCCGCTGTTGCTGCCAGGTCGCTGCTTCAATACAGCAGAGATGCGGGCTGGCAAAGTGTTTGGCCTGCGATCACAGGCGACGCCGAGTTTGGCAAGACAGTCTTTGAATCAATTGCTTTCTCTTTGGAGCTGCAAAATCATTTTAGGTTAAGCGAACAACAGATTGCTGACCTCTATTTATGGCTCTCCAGGAGTTATCCGCGTGAAGAAGATCCATCCAATGTGGGAGTACATTTCGTGGGCGCGCGCGAAGAGATCGCACGATGGCGCGAATCTTTGCTTCAGCATCTCAAACGGCGCGGCACTCCCGAAGCCGTTAAAGCTATCGAACGGATTTCCAACGATCTGCCGGATCTTCAGGGGTTAAAGTGGATTTTGATCGAAGCGAAGAAAAACATGCGGCAGCACATGTGGAAGCCCTTGCAACCAAGTGAAGTCGTAATGTTGGCTGAGACCGCCGAGTCCGGAAGGGGACAGCCAAAGGTAGAGGCAAAGCCCAAAGCCAAGGCTGAACAGACGAACCTGCTACTTTGGGGGAAACCAGTCGGACAGTTGTCATTCCTGACGGAATTGTTGGACTCATATCGAAGCAATCCGGACGATTTTGCCTTCTTCGTTGGCGCTGGACTCTCCTCCCCTCTCTTCCCTAGCTGGCCCAAACTCCTCAAGGAGATGATCGCATACTGTGGAGAGAGACTTGATGAGGAGGTGCGCGATGAACTCTTTACAGATCTTGAACACGGAAGAGATTTTCTAGACATCGCGTCAGCTTGCCATAATGCGTTAGGGATTACTAACTACCGTCAGTTTATCGCAAAAACTTTCCTAAAGCGGTTCAGCCTCGACGATGTATCCCTGGCATATCGTGAGCTGTTTAAGTTAAGACCTTCGATAATCGTCACAACGAACTTCGATCTAATACCAGATCACTTAAGGAGTTCCGGCTCACTCGATGAATCTGATTCAAAGTTCGGAAGCGACTTCTGCTATGACGTATTTACGCACAAGGACGTAACGGAAGCCTCAAATTCATGTTTCGAGCACCAACCCGTTGTTTTCAAGATGCACGGCACCGCTACAGATCAAGATTCAATCATCTTCACGTTCGAAGAATTCCGGCGCATCATAAGTGACCAAAAGGTCGCGACTTTCCTAAAAAGCTTGTTTGTTTGGAAGACCGTCGTCTTCATCGGGTATAGCTTTTCCGATCCTCACATCAATGACATCCTAGGGTTCCTCTGGAACGTTCGATCGGGTAAGGGTCATCCACACTACTTGATCGGGGAGTTCTCTAAAACTCGAAGATTGGCTCTGGAGCGCAAATACGAGATAAGAGTTCTTAGCTATGTGCCTTCTAAGGAAGACCACCCTGAGGTTCCTGAGTTCATTCGCCTGCTCGCGGGAACGAGGGAGCGGTAACACCTTCGGCAATAATTTCAAATAAGGCAATCGCGTCAACAACCGCCTCCGGCCGGGTGAATGGAATCTGGTGGCCAGCGAAAAGCAGGGGTCGGTGGTCAGAAATCAGGAGGCAGCCAGGAAGCGGTTCGTCGAACTAAATCGGTAGGTACTTCACTTAACTGTTCAGTTCTTCCGGTTCACAGCACTCGATCAACGTTTCGGAGTTCTTCAATCGCTTTCCCGACAGCCAGGTCCTCTGGAATGACAATCACGCCCGGCATCGGTTGGCCAGCCCGAACGCGCTCATACGCATACCTGGGAATCGTATTCACGTCGTGCGTGACAAGGATGCGTTGATTCTCGGCCGCCCATGCGAGCAGAAGTGGATCTCGGAGACCCTTTAGCTTTGTCTCCTGAACCACGATGTAATCAATGCCTGGTCCAGCTTGAGTCCTCGCAGAAGTCGCTGATCGAAATTCTCGTCAATCAAAAGGCGAAGCATCGGTGTGAATGACTACGCTTTGATAAGCTGCGCGCGCCGAGGACGGATGCGGGCGCGAAAGCCATCGGTGTCTTGCTGACTCTCGATTTCCTTCCGGGTCGACGCGGCTTCTTCCCGTCGCAGCTTGAGATAGGCTTCGACCTCGGCCTGATGTTCAAGGTAGTAGGCGATGGTGGCGTAGATTTGCTGCAACGAGAGCGAAGGAAAACTGTCGTGGATTTGCTCTGCGGTAGCTCCCTTTTGAAACGCTCCGACGAGGGTGTCCAGCGTCACACGCGAACCTGTCACATGAATCGTGCCGTCGCTCTCCTGAACCAGCGGGACTGTCTGTGTGAAAGTCAATTGCTTCATCGCAACCGATTATACACCGGGCTGAGAGCAGTTTCGGGTTTCGAGTTTCGAGTTTCGAGTTTTGGGTCGCACGATCACGTCGATGGCTAGCAATCACGAGAGCGGCGGTAGGAGCGGTTGAGGTCAGTACCACCTGCGTGAGCGGGTGGATCCATGTCTCAACCCGCTCGTTGAGTGTTTGATCCACCCGCTCACGCAGGTGGTACTGACTTCATTACGCCGGTTCGAAGTCCAAGGCGCCACCGGGTCTCTTCACTGTCCGCGAAGCACTTGCTTGATTGTTCCGTCGCTCGCGTCAACGTCTACGATCAGATCGCCGCCGCGCCGACCCGCAGAGTCTTTCGCACTGTAGTTGATTCGCCAGATGACGTCGCCGTTAACGGGACGTTGGGTAATGGTGATGAAGTTCTCGGCTGCTTCGACGCCTGACTGGCGGGCCTGTTTGTTAGCCGCTGCCAGCACGCGGGCCAGCGACACAGCAAGCTGATCTTCGAGTACATCCGCTGTTAATGTGGCCGCCATTTGCCAGCCTCCTTCTTCGGGAAAGTATATCCCTGTGAAGATCAGAAGTCAGCAGTCCGAGATCAGTGGTCAGTGATCAGTTGCGCGACGCTGTCAATGGCCTCTACAACTGCCTCTGGTCGTGTAAACGGAATCTGATGACCTGTATCCGGCAGGACGATCAGGTGGGATTTTGGTAAGGCTTCATGCAAACGATGCGCGTTCTCTTTTGCCGGAACGATCTGGTCAGAGTCGCCGGTGACGATCGCAACGGGGACGTGGATGTCGGAATAGCGAGGAGTGAACTTGGGTAAAGAGCTGTTCAGCAAAGCGTCGTCGACTGAATACCATTTAACCTTCTTTGGCCGGGTCCATTCGGTAAGTACATGACGCAGGTAATGCTTCGGGACCGGGTCGGGCGAGAAGGCCTTCTGCAAATCCTCTCTCACAACCGACGCACCAAGAAGCGGCGTGAACAGAAAGTTGATCAGATCGCCGACGACGGGCAGCGCGGGCAGCTTGGTCAGGAACGAAACGCCGTCATCACTTTCATACACCGCGGGAGCCAGAAGCACCAGGCCCGCCACATCCTGCTGAAATTCCAGCGCGTATGCGAGCGCCAGAGCTGCGCCCCACGAATGGCCAACCAGAATCGGCTGTTCGACGTTGAGTTCCCGGAGCGCGGTGTGCAGCATCTGGGCCTGAACGTCAACGGTGAGGCTTCGATGGTTGGGGCGTTCGCTGTGGCCATGGCCCGGGCGATCGAAAGCGAACGCGCAATAACGGGACGAGAGCGGGCCGTACAACCTCGCCCAGTCCTGACACGAACCCGGATTGCCGTGAATCAGAACGACGGGCCGGCCGGCGCCTTGGATCACGAAGTGGAGGTTCGCGCCTTCAACGTTGACGAATTTTGATTGAGCCTGAGGATGATCGTGCGCAACGCGGGAAGCGATGTATGCCTGCTTGAGTCGGCCGGTAACGTTCACGCTGTGTGCACCATTTGTCTCTGTGAGTCTCAGTGGTCCTCTGTGTCTCTGTGGTGAATCAGCCGCAACAAACACTCACCACAGAGGCACAGAGAGCCACGGAGTTTTCACAGAGAAAAACCTTTCGCAATCAATAGCGGGGGCAAAATGCAGGGCAGCTTGCGCTACAACATCACTTCTTACTCATTGGCTTAGACGTGTCAACGAGAGGCCTGGTTACACTCTCAAGACGTGTGACGCGCAGGGCCTGGCGCGTGAGCAGTTGTGCGAGGCCGCCCGGAACCAGCGCGCGCACGATCGCATGACCCACACGCGGAGGCACGGTGACGCCGCGCTGGATCAGAGCGTATTCGCTTTCCCACCAGCTCGGCACAAACTTTCCTTTGAAGCGACGCAGACCTTCGAAGTTATAGAAACCGCCGAGCCGGCGCGAAGCTATGTTCAAAGCGCGCGCCACCATGCGATGCTCGCTGGGCACATCATCAGGGCCTTCGGTTGTAAGTGGAGACGTGCCCAATGTCGCCAGCGCGGCGCCCTCTGCCTTCAACTTCACCAGGGCCTCGACAACTAAAAGCGTCGCCGTTCCCGGCGGGGCATCGGGCTCACGCAGGACATCTTCCAGGTACCAGCCTTTGCGCGCGGGAATGGGACTGGCGGCGAGTAAGCCTACAAGTTTGCCGTTGACTCGCGCGGTGAAATATTTCTTGTACTCAGAATGCAGGAAAGGATCGAGCGCGACCAGCCAGCCAAAAGTGGTCGCGGAACGGTGCGAACTGAGCCAGTGCAGGCAGAGCTGGGCAGTCTCTTCCTTCAACGACTCGTCCACGCCGTCGGAAATCATCTCGATGGCGACGCCGGCCCGCCGCGCCTGATTCACGCCGGCGCGGATTTTCTTCGCAGAGTCGCCGCGCGGGTTCCAGGTCTGAAGGTCGAAGTAAGGAGAAGCGCCAACCTTCACGGCAGTGAAATCACTCGGCGGCACCAGGCGCGCGAATTCGGCAGTGGAAGGTACGAAAGCAACGACGCGGTTCTTTCGCTTGGCGAAGACGGCGAACTGACGCGCCAGTTCGGCCATGTCTTCCGCAGGCGCTAACGGATCGCCGGCGGCCAACCAGACTCGCCCGAACTCGCCATAGACGATCGCGCCGTCGATGTCCGGTGTTGACCAGAGCAAAGCTCCAGGCGTGACGCTCACCAGAGAGTGCGGGTTGTAACCATGGAGAGTTTGCAGACGCAGCAATTCGCCGGTGGGGTCGGGCAGGTTCCGACGCCGGCGCGCCGCGGCCGCGGCCTCGATGCGCAGCTTCATATAACGCGCGCCGTAACCTGCGCCGCCGCCTGCGGCCAACCACCAGAGATCGTGAACGGGATGGAACATGAAAGGGCGACAGTCCTTTTACGCCTGTCGGGTCGTTACAGTCAACCCTACACGTTAGATGAGGTCAGTACCACCTGCGTCAGCGGGTGGGTCCATTGGTCAACCCGCTCGTTGAGTGTTTGATCCACCCGCTCACGCAGGTGGTACTGACTCCTTGCCGCGTTTTGAGTGTCCGGCCCACCTGCGTTAGCGGGTGGAACCATCGATCAACCAGCACGTTGAGTGTCTGACCCACCCGCTTACGCGGGTGGTACTGACTCGTCGCCGCGTTTTGAGTGACTGACCCACCTGCGTCAGCGGGTGGGACCATCAGTCAAAGTCCGGCAGATCCCCGCCTTGACCATTAATTACGTAGTCGATTGCCAGCGCCAGGCTACGCTCGTTCCATAGATGCTGCTTGCTGCCTTTGTCGGCCCAGGGGCTGTGTGACTCTTGCCAGTTTCCGTCCTGTCGCATTCGACGCGTCCCGTAAGCCTTGAAAGCATTGAGCGCGCGCTCCGGCTTGTCCGCGCCGATTGAAACCACGATGTGCACATGGTTAGTTCGCGCGTTGAGCGCATGCAGAAACCAGTTGCGGTGCGCGCAAACCTCACGGATCGCGTTATCGACGCTTTGACGTTGCTCGGCGTTGAGCGTATCCGGGCTCGACTTGAGTTTGCCGGTATTGAGTTCGCGCCGGCGATCACTGCGCGGAAGGTAAGGCGTTTTGTATCGATTGTGGAACCGATCGATTGAGCCGCGCTCATCTCCATGCAGCCAAGTGCCGTAACAACGGAAGGTGATCAAGTATCCGAGCGGGAGACCGGTATCGTTCCACATGCGAGGAGCCATCTTAACCCACCCGCTGACGCAGGTGGTACTGACTTCCGCGGGCTTGGGTTTATGTCCCACCTGCTCACGTGGGTGGTACTGACTCCGTATCGCGGGTCGAGTCTATGTCCCACCCGCTGACGCAGGTGGTACTGACTCCATGGCACTGCCACTTCACCCAAACAGGGAGCCCTGGGCGGTGGGCCGGCGAAAAGTATTGGTCCTCGTATGACGCTCGCTGCCGACGCGATGTTCGTTAAAGCCAAGTCGCTTTGCATAAACCTCGAACAGCTTTCGCTGCGCTTCCCAATACTGTCCCTGGCCGCGCATGCGCTCGCCAAAGACGCTGGAGTTCAGCTTGCCGCCGCGCGCATCGCGTATCCGATTCAGTACCCGGTCGGCTTTGGTTGGAAGTTTTTCGCGCAGGCGCTGTTCGAAATAAGGAGCGACACTGCCGGGCAGACGCAGCATGTTAATGAAAGCCTTCGTGGCGCCGCAGTCTTTCGCGCGCTGCAAAAGCCCGGGGATGTCGGTCGTCAATCCGGGAATCGTCGGCGCGATCCCGATTCCTACCTGGATGCCCGCATCGGCCAGGGTCTTCATCGCTGCGAAGCGCGCGTTCGGCTGGGGCGCGAAAGGCTCGACGGCGCGCGCCGTGGCGTAGTCGGCAAAAGGAATCGTGAAGTAGACTCCGACGCTGGCACATTCGGTAAGTCTCTGGAGCACGTCTATGTCGCGGCGGATCAGAGCGGATTTGGTGACGATGCCGACGGGATTACGAAACTCAGCGCACACTTCCAAACAACTGCGCGTCAATCTGTAGTTCGCCTCCAGCGGAATGTACGGATCGGAAGTGAACGAAAAGACGATCTCGTCGCCTTTCCACGAAGGCTTCATTAATTCCTTGCGCAGCAGTTCAGGCGCGCGCACCTTCGCGATGATCTTTCTTTCGAAGTCCGTGCCCGCGCCATAGCCTAAATATTCGTGCGTGGGCCGGCTGAAGCAGTAAGTGCAGCCGTGCACGCAACCACGATAGCAGTTGATCGAGTGATCGAAAGCGACGTCGGGACTGTCATTGGTGCTGATGATCGAACGCGTCTCAGTTTCTTCAAAGACTTCGATCTTCGCGGCGGGCGGCTCGCCGAGCCACTCGATGGAATGGGTCAACCACGGGTTAGGCGGCTTTTCTACGTAGCGCATGCTTGCAATCCTGTCCTATCGATGAAACACAGGATAGCGGTTTGGGTTTCAAGTTTCAAGTTTCAGGTCACAAGTTCCAGGTTTCAGGTTTCAGGTTACAAGTTCCAGGTTTCAGGTTTCAGGTTTCAGGTTTCAGGTTCGATTGCGGCCTTCACTCCGTTAGGAGTGAGATGTTTATGGGCTGGAGCGCAAACCGCAGTACCAACTCCGTTCGGAGGCGCGGAATTCAACTAGAGCTTCACCACTCCCGCAACCATTCCGCTCCTCCGAACGGAGCCGGAGGGGTTTTTGCTCCTCTGATCTATAAACATGTCACCCCTAACGGGGTGAAGTCCGGCAAAATGCCCATTGACAAAGTGCTCGGAAGTCGTTAGAAGAACCGGACAAGTCGGGTCGTTAGCGTCACGAAAATGTAAGTACCCCTCGCGCGGGAAAAGGAGCCAAAAATGCGGGATGAGGACGTGATTGGATTTGTGATAGTACTCGTGATCGCGGTGTTGGTGCTCACTGTCTACATCGGTCTGATCGTGCTGGGGGTGAACATTGCGAAACGCAAGAACAGATCGCCGCACTGGATGTGGTTTGCAATACACCCGTTGGGATTGCTGATCACGCTGATAGTCATGGCCAGCTTATCCCCGTTGAAGCGATGCCCACACTGCGCGCAGACGGCCCAACCGCACGCTCGCCTTTGCGGGTTCTGCGGATATGACTTCACGATGCCCGGAGCCTTCCCGCCGCAGCAGCAAGCCGGTGTTTACATGCCTCCACAGCGCTACTAATCCGTAATCAGGTGTTTAGATTTCCGACTTTAGTCGGGTTCTTTTCACAGTCGTAAAAAGCCCGACTGAAGTCGGTACTCCGCAACGCCTGATTCCCAAATTGAGATACTACCGCGTTCACCCTCTCCCGCTGGGAGGTAGGCAGAGAGTTTGCAACACCTCGTTGCACCCTCTCCCTGACTTTCCCAAAGGCTAAGGGAAAATGACTACTGCCTCGGTCTCACTGCCAAATAAACCGTCACGCCGCGACGGTTGACGAGAATCAGGGCCGGCTTGTTTCCATTCTTCTCTATCGCTGAACGCAAATCCTCGGGTGAGCGGACGGCTTGCCGATTTACTTCCTGGATCACGTCGCCGCGTTGAATTCCGGCAGTGACCGCGGGCCCGGCCGGATCGATTGAGTCGACCACGACTCCCTGCGTACCGGGACGCAGGTTGAGTTGCTCGGCAATCTCTGGCGTCAGAGGCACGACGCTTACGCCCAGCTTCCCTCCTCCCTGTGCATTTGGTTGGGTGTCGCTTCGGTCTTCAGACTGAGCAGTTTCAGGAGAAAACTCGCCGAGTGTCGCGCGGATTTTTTGCTCGCGATTATCCCTCAGCACGGTGAGCGTCACTTCAGTTCCCGGCGCCATGCTGGCAATCCGATTGCGAAAGGCGTTGGTGTCATTCGTGGGCGAGCCGTCGATGGCCGTGATGACATCTGCCTGATGGATGCTCGCGCGTTCGGCTGCACTGCCCGGCCGCACGGAATTCACCATCACACCCTTGGCCTCAGACATTCCCATACTCGCAGCCAAGTCGGAATCAACGCGTCTCACGGTAATGCCGAGCTGACCGCGGCGAACTTTTCCGTTCTTCACCAGTTGATCCATAACGGTGCGCGCCATGTTTGACGGAATTGCGAACCCAATCCCGATGTTGCCGCCACCCGCGCCCGGCAGGATTTGCGAGTTGATCCCAATCAGCTCGCCGATCGTGTTCACTAAGGCGCCGCCAGAGTTACCCTGATTAATCGGCGCGTCCGTCTGCAGAAAATCTTCGAAGTTGCCGCTGCCGAGACCGGGGCCTGATCGACCTTTCGCACTAATGATGCCCATGGTCACGGTTTGACCAATGCCGAGTGGATTGCCAATCGCCAGAGCGATGTCGCCCACTCGGACTTTGTCCGAATCACCCGGCGTCAGAAACGTCAGGCGGTTCGCTGAGATCTTTAGCAGCGCAAGATCGCTCGGCGGATCAGAGCCGATGAGCTTCGCATCCAGCGTGCGGCCATCGTTCATGTCGACCTTGATGTCCTGGGCGCCATCGATTACGTGATGATTGGTCAGGATGTAACCGTCCCCGCTGACGATCACCCCCGAACCCAGCGCGCGCTCAAGTGACTCCTGTGGCTGTTGCGGCTTCCGGTCGCCAAACAAATCGCGAAAGAATGGATTGTCGGAGAACGGAAACTGCTGCGGCAGGCGCACGCGTTTGTCGGCGCGAATGGTGATCACCGCAGGCGCGACTTTGCTAACCACATCGGCGTATGAGTTTTGTGGCTGGCCGTCCGGCACCGGGGCAAAATTCAGCGCCGGCGCAGTGCTGCGGGCCTTGCATCCAGTTAACAAAAGGACCAAAACGATTACCAGCAACGTGGCATTTCGTTTACTTCGGTTGGAAATTTCCTTGCCGTGAATCATGACATCTCTCCTAAAAACAGGTATGCATTAAGTTTTCTTGCGGAACTGACTTGCGATGCAATTCTAGCAGATGAAGTTTGGGAGCAGGCAAGTTGCCTTGAGGTGAGAGCGGCGAGCGGTAGCGAGCGGGCCCTGGTGCCTAAGCATGACAAGACCTAAAGGATTCATTTTCCATTTTCCATTTGAAATTCTCATTTCTCATTATCAATGTCGGAAACGCATTCTCTTGAGACACAATGGCCGAATGAAAAATGTCGAATGACAAGGAAAATGATCCGCTCGCTACTCCTCCCGGTTCTGTACCAACTAGTTTAGGTCGTCAATCTGCAATCCCACCAGACTGGCGCCCGCGCCTTTGATGCCGTCAAGCACGCGCATCACGTCGGCGTATGGGATTGAGCGCGGAGCCTTGATGAAGACTGTCTTCTCGATGCGCACGCTCTCGGGCAAGTCAATGCGATCGCGCAACTCGTCCCGATAGACATGATTCTGAAGGCGCTTCTGAAATAGATCGACCAGCTTCGTGCTCAGATTGCTTGTATCGTTCACGGAGCCCATATCGCTCAGCCCGTTGAGCATTAGAGTACGATCCTGTTTGATTGTAACGACGAGTGTCTTGTCGTTTGGATTCAGCGGCAGGTCCTGAGATGGTTTGGATGGCACCTTCGTCAGAAATCGCGCCGGTTTCAAGGGCGAGACAACCATGAAGATGATCAGCAAGACCAGCAGCACATCGATCAGCGGCGTAACGTTGATGTGCGGCTTTGCTTGAGTGGCGAGTGCTTCGCGTTGATCCCCGGCGGACTTTGCAGTGGTCATGGTGGCTGTCTCCTGATGAGGAGTTAGACTTCGTCTGGCTAGAAATTGTTCCCGGCGCGCGCGAGGTATAATGCGCAGCAGGTAGTCTCTTAATTTCAGTTCTTCTCTGCGCGGTCTCTGCGGCCTCTGCGTCTCTGCGGTGAGCTTTTTGAGGTTAGGATTCACCGCCGAGACGCAGAGAACGCGGAGTTAACGCAGAGAGTAAATCAAACTAACACTACCGCGAAACGATGAACGTTCAAACTTACCTGGACCGGATCAACTATGACGGACCTCTCGTACCAACCGCTGAAGCCCTGCGCCGGCTTCAAGTCGCGCACTTGCTGACAGTGCCATTCGAAAATTTAAGTATCCACGCGCATGAACCGATTGTGCTCGAGGACGAAGCGTTATTCCGGAAGATTGTGAGCCGGCGTCGTGGTGGCGTGATCGTCATGAGCGCCCCGTGGCAAGTCAGGAAGAATATGCAGACATACTTCGCGAGCATTTCGGGATCGTAATGAAATAGTGATACGCGCTATGCGTTCGGATCGTAAAGCAGTGGAAAGAACTGGCCGTCCAACTTTTCCCCAACCGGAATTGGCGGGACGCCTGCCAACAGCTCACCATTCGAAGCTGAACAAACCCCTTCGCGAAGGACATTGATAACCGCACCGCGTCGCGGACGGTTGCTCAGGTTCTCGTATGAACCATGAACCATCAGCGGGTGATGAAACGAGCACTCGCCTCTCTGCAATTCGATCGGCACCGGGTTGAACTGCGATTTCTGTTCGTCGCTCAACGCGCTCTCGATCGCGCGCATATCATTCGCCAAGCCGGTAATTGGTAGCAGGTCCCACGTGTGGCTGCCTGGCACGTAATGAACACAACCGTTCTCGCGGGTTGAATCGTCCAGGCCAATCCAGCACGACAAATGCGCCATCGGCTGCGTGCGCGTCCAGTAGGAATAGTCCTGATGCCACGCGACGACGCCGCCATGATGCGCGGGTTTGCAGAACAATTGATCGTGCCAGAAGCGCACTGCTCCACCAAGCAGTTGTGACGCCGGCACCAGGAAGGCCGGATTCCAGAGCAGATCATGAAAACCGGGCGCGATGCGCCACGCGCCCAGAGCATGAAACAGCGTGGTCGATGGGTCCGTTGATTCATTCGAATGAAATTCATAGAACAGATTGTTGCCCGGATGATTTGGATCGGAGAGGTCCGTCAGTTCGGCCTGTAGCGTTTCGATCTGGCCATCATTAAGCAGGCGGATGCCGGTGAGATAGCCGCTGGTGTGAAAGAATTCGATTTGGTCGTCGGTGAGGCGATATTGTGTCCACTCTTCGATGGTCTTCGGAGCTATGAAGAGATCACCAAGAGGGCCATGGTGGTTTGAGAGATCCTCGATCATTTCTTAAGCACCGTTAGGTGCGCAATGTTTATGGTTCCCGATTCCTAAGGTTAGTCAGCTCCTTTAGGAGCGCGATGCATATTTCGCGCCTGCGGAGCTCGAAGTATTCAGACCGACATCTCGAGCTATAAATGTCACGCTCCTACGGAGCTCTGATTCTTCCGACCGCGGTGATCACCTACTTTACAGAATTAATCCCTTCAATCACCACACGCGCCACGGTTGGAATGATCTCGCGTTCATTCGCATGATCGGTGGTGAAGGTCACCAGCACAAACTTCGCTCCGTTTGGTAATTCGACGTAAGCGGCGTCGTGACGCGTCGTGCTGGTCCAGCCGGCTTTTGACCAGAGCTTAGCTCCGGTCATTCCCTGCAGAGCGATGCCGGTAAAGCCATGGCCCTGATCGTCCCGATCTTTCGACGTGCCGGCAAAATCTCGCTTCAGCAGTTCCATCATTCGCGCGGCATGGGCTGGATTGACGGCGCGGCCGGTGACGATCTCAGACAGCAAACGCGCGGTGGCCTCGGTGGTGAGCTTGTTGCGATTCTCGCCGTTCGGACCACGCGAAACTTTTTCGCGACCGTAAGCGTCTTCGCAAAACGTTTTTTGATTGACATTGATGTTGGTAAAGCCGAGCGCAGCGTAATAGCGGTTCACAGCGTTGCGCTTGTATTGCCAGGCGGCCATCTCTTTCGCCGGCAACTCGTAACCGCCGGTGGTTTGCGTCAGCACGTCAAGGACGTACTGCGTCGCTTCATTCGACGAGTCAACGATCATGTCGCGTACGGCGCGCTTTAGTTCGTCTGTCTCTTGAATCTTCTTGTCCTCAAGCCAGCGATGCAGGGCGACAAGATAGAACAGCTTCACCACACTGGCCGGATAGACTCGCTCGTTACCGCGGAAACTCGCGGACAACGGATGCTGCGCATCCCTCAGATCGATCAGGGTTATGGAGAGCTGGTTTTCAGTGAGTTTCTTGTCGGCGAATTTCGTTAGCGCGGCCTGCGCCGCCTGGTTGACGAGTTCCTGTAAGCCGGTTGACCTCGCGACCCGCGCGGGAGGCGTCAAGACAGTTTGCCAGCTCTGCTGTGCTTGTGTTGAAGCTGAAAGGAAGACAAAAACCGCGATGATCAGAAAGATATTTGTTCGATTCATAATGATTTCCGCCGGTAGGCAAGCGCTTTCGTAAAGGCCGCGAGTCGCACGATAGGGAGGTACAGAACCCGGAGCGGTAGCGACGGGATCCAACCCTCAACTTGGAAGATGCTCAAAACAAAGCGCCGATGATGAGCGACAAGTGGAATCCAGCATCCCCTCGCTACAGCTTGGGGTTCTGTACCGTTCTACCTACGCATTCGCTGGCTGCTCGTTTCATTCTGAGACTGCTCTCTTCATTCGCGTCCAGATCCAATAGACCGGAAGACCGAGCGCGATTAGACTGATGCCCGCCAGCGGCGGATTACGAGCCAAAACTCCGAAACCCGTAAGCAGATGGCCGTGCGCGATCAAGCCGGCGCCGTTGGCGGCATCATCTCGAACTCCCCACAAGGTCATTCCAAGAATCAGGGCCGTGGCCAGCAGGAAAAAGATGGGGACGACCGGGTATCCCCAGGCGCGATATGGCCGCTCGAGTTCCGGCATCTTGCGACGCAGGATGAACACGGCGGCCGTGACTAATCCATAAAAGATCCACAGGCCGAAGATCGCGTAATCGGTCAGAGTATCGAACGATGAGGAAAACGCGATGACCAGGATACAGGCCCAAATCGCCTGGACGATGAGCGCGCCGGTGGGCACATGCGTGCGCGGCGATACACGCGACAGGCTGCGCGGGAACAGAGCATCGCGCGCCATCGCGTAAGGAACTCTGGCTCCGGTGAGAATTGAAGTATGCAGCGTGCCGAACGTCGATGACAGCAGGGCCGCGGCGATGAACGTTATGGCCAGCGGGCCAAGAAACCTCTGCGCAACTTCCGTCGCCACCGATGACGTCGTCGAGACACTGGCGACCTCAGTCGGCGACATGACGTAGAAGTAAGACACGTTCACGAACAGGTACAGCGCCATGATCAGCAGCGTCCCGCCAATCAGGGCGCGCGGCAGATTGCGTTGCGGGTTTTGCACTTCCCCGGCCACCAGCGTGACGTTGTTCCAACCGTCGTAGGCCCACAAGGCCCCGAGCATCGCCGCGATCACGCCGCCAAAGCCGACTCGCGCCGCGGCCGAGACTCCTTCACATGCGCCGCCGGCATTCGCCATCCAGAGATGTGACCAGTCGGCTCCCTTCGCCAACAGGAATGCGCCGATGCCTACGACCAGGACCAACGCGATCTTGATCCCGGATAGTACCGAGGCCACGCCGCCGCTGACCTTCACCGCCAGGCAATTGATTCCCGTCACGATCAGGATCGAGGCGAGGGCGACCACCTGCACCTTGCCAAAGGGAACCGGATGTCCAAAGAGGTTTGCCGAAAAGAACTCGCCCCCGAGCGACCCGCGCAGCATCGTGTTGAGGAACAACGCGAATTGAACACCGAGCGCCGCTTGCGATCCGGCTTTGCCGATGAAGAAAGACATCCAGCCAAAAAGAAATCCCCACGGCCGGCCGTACGCTTCGCGCATGAAGACGTATTCGCCACCCGCGCGCGGCATCATCGCCGCCAGCTCCGCATAGCTGAGCGCCCCGGCCAATGAAAGCAACCCGGCCACAACGTAGACCGCCAGGACCCGGCCCGGCGTGCCGACGTTGCAAGTCATCACGCGGGCTTTCAGAAACACGCCCGTGCCGATGACATTGCCGACGACGACCGACATCGCCGCGACCAGCGTCAAGCCGCGAACTAACTCCGTCCTTGAGGTTTCAGGTTTCAAGTTTCAAGTTTCAGGCGGAGAATTCAAGATTCAAAATTCCAGTTTCCAGTTTCCAGTTTCAAAACTCAAGACTTAAGATGCCAAAAGTTTATTCGTAGCCGTCACGCTTCCTGATCAACTCGGAGGCCCTGCCTGTCCCTGGCAACGCTCAGTCTTGTCGTTCGCGCGCCCGTGCGCCTCTCGCTCGAATTTCAGAAAGCTCCTTGATAAACTCATCGCGTTCAAGTGCTTCTTGATCCTGACGTTTCGTCTTCGAGTTGACGTGTCGCTCGCCCTTGAAACTCGAATCCTGAATTGACTGCGTCCAAGCCTTCAATTGTCGCGAACAGCTCTCGGCCCTGGCCTTCAGCGAATTGATCTCGGTGTCCAGCGATTGAAACGTACTCAGCCGATTGAGCAAGCAAAGCATGGAACGAACCTCGCCGGCCGACCCGCGAGCGATGTACAGAAAGGCTAGCAATTCGTTGTTGGTGCCGCGCTCGAATCCCTCAGCGATGTTGTTCGACACGGAGATGGCAGCTCGCTCGATCTGATCGCGTAGAGTGCGATGCGACCGGAACTGCGGTCTGGAAGTAAGCGCATAGACTTCGGCGGCCAATTCGATCGCTGTATTCCAAACTGGCAGATCTTCGAATCGCGTGTAACGCATGATGGCTGCGCATTATCTCACACGTCTTGAACTTGGATATTGTTTTCTTCTCGGCGAGCGGCAAACCGTACAAGTCAATGCCGATGGGTCATGCTGCAAACAATCATACGGAGAATTCAAGATTCAGAATTCAAGATTACAAAAGCTCAAGATTCAGAATTAAGGATTCCAAAAAGCCTAAATTCCAACATCTCAAGGCCCACTTCTTGAATCTGGAATCTGGAATCTGGAATCTTGAATCTGGCATCTGGAATCTGGAATCTGGAATCTGGCATCTGGAATCTGGCACTCCCCTCACCAGACATCCTGCGCAATCAAGTCATCGTAAGTGTCGCGCCGCCGAATGATTTCGGCTTGACCGTCTTCTCTGACCATCACGGCCGCCGGCAAAGGCCGCCCGTTGTAATGAAACATTTGCGCGAGTGAATAAGCTCCGGAGTTCAGGAGCGCGAGGACTTCACCGGGTTTTACATCGAGCGGCAGCCGGCGATAGTCGGGCAGGCGCCCATGGCGCTCGATATCAAAGTAAACATCGCCCGAATCGCACAGGGGACCTGCGACTTTGTATTCAACGTTGGACGGGTCGGCGGCTCTCGAAGCGGAAATCAGATGGTAGTACCACTTGTAATTATTCATCGAAAGCAGAATGTTATAGCCCGCATCAGTCAGCAACCACACGTCGTTGGTTTCCGGGCGGCGCTTGATATTGCGCACCGTCGTCAGCACGACGCCGGCATCGGCGATGATGCTGCGACCGGGCTCGAGTAAGATCGTCACGCCCTCGAGCAAGTGCTCCGCTTCCGCATCGCGCGCGGATTCGCGCGCGACCCGTAATGCTTCCGTGAGGACCGCCGAAGGTTCGAGATCAGCGCCGAGCATGTCGCGTTCGTGCTCGGGAAGTTCATCAGCCTGCGAGCGATCGCGCAGATAGTTCACGGGAATGCCGCCGCCGAGATTGATGTGCTCGAGCGTCAGGCCAGTCTCGCGATGAATCGTCATCAGATGGTTCCACATGCTCTTGAACGCTTCGGCGAATGGTTCGACATCGGGTGTCTGCGAACCGACGTGAATGTGTATGCCGCACATGTGAATCAGCTCCGGGTTCTGCAACCCACGGCGAAATGCGTCCAGGACTTCCGATGAAGAGATGCCGAACTTTGAAGTCAGCAGCGCGGTCTGCAAACCAAGATGCGAACGCGTGCCAATTTCAGGAACCAAACGGAGAGCTATGCGCGCCGGCGGCAATCCAGAGTTGAGTTCAGAACGCGCCCGGCGCACCGCATCCTCGACCAGCTCGATTTCATAGACCGAATCGACGTTGATGGAATAGATGCCCGCGCGCACGGCTTCATCCAGCTCTGCATCGGTCTTGCTGGTGCCGTTAAAGATAATCTGGTCAGGACGAAAGCCGATCCGCAGGGCTTTGTAAAGTTCACCGCCGCTGTTGACCTCGATGTCGATCCCGGTGTCGCGCACAACTTTCAACACCGACATGTTCGAGTTTGCTTTTGAGGCATAGCAAAACTTGATCGGGCGATCGACTTGCTTTGCGGCAGCTTGCAGGCGGGCGATATTGGCGCGGATGCGCGGCTCAGAAAAAACAAAGAGCGGGGTTCCGTACTTGTAGGAGAGCGCCGTCGCGTCTACCCCGCTAATGAAAAGGTGGTTGTTTTCGCGGGCTTCAAGAAATCCGGGAATGGTCCACGCCGGCGCGGCGGTCATGACTGGTGACATTGGAAAGAAACCTTCGTTGATGTTATTGCTGAAACGCCGAGATTAGAATGCTGGGCGAAGCGCGTCAAGACTTAACTACCATTTGCTTCTTTTAATCTGAGGACTGGTGCTGTGCTCGTTCTACTTAACCCAGAATGAATGTCCGACAAACTTTTCAGTTGTCGAACACCTGATTGATATCTCCCTTCTCCCGTTGGGAGAAGGGCCGGGGAAGAGGGGCGAAGCTGGGTGGCTCTACTCAAGCCCTCTCCCCAACCCTCTCCCAAAGGGAGAGGGAGTCAGAACAAACTAAGGTCTGTCGGACTGCGCTTTCGCGCGTTCTTTCTCAACCAGAACGCGGCGCAGAATTTTACCCGAAGCAGACTTGGGAATCTGCGCGATAAACTCAACGAAACGAATTTTCTTGTGCGGGGCGACGCGCTCCGCGACAAAGTCCATGATCGCCTCTGCCGTGATTTCGCCCTTTGTTACCACGAAAGCCTTCGGCACTTCGCCGGCTTCGTCGTCCGGGCAAGGAATCACGGCGGCATCGGCGACGGCCGGATGCGAAAGCAGAATTGCTTCCAACTCTGCCGGCGCGACCTGGAAACCCTTGTACTTAATCAACTCTTTCACGCGATCGACGATGAAAAAGTGGCCGTCTTCATCCGCATAACCTATGTCGCCGGTGTGCAACCAGCCGTCGGTGTCGATGGTTCGCGCGGTCGCCTCCGGATTATTAAGGTAACCCTTCATGATCTGTGGGCCGCGCACCCACAGCTCGCCTTCCTGATTGGGACCAAGCTCTGCTCCCGTTGCGAAATCGACCAACTTGCACTCGGTGTTCGGCGCCGCCGGGCCGACTGATCCGAGTCGCATGTTTGCTGGATTCGGCGGACTGCTGTGCGTGACCGGACTGGTTTCAGTCATGCCATAGCCCTGGCGAATGCTACAACCCAGGCGCTGCATACATTCGCGCGAAAGCTCCGCACCCAGCGGCGCCGCGCCTGAGAAGATCATTTTCAAACTAGATAGATCGTAGTTGTCGACGATGGGGTTCCTTACCAGTTGCAGCACGATCGGCGGCACGATGTGTGACAGCGTGACGCGATATTTTTGAATCAGGGTCAGAAATTGTTCCAGATCGAAGCGCGGCATGGTCACCATCGTTGCGCCCTGGTGCAACCCCATATTGAGCACGACCACCAGACCGTAAATGTGAAACAACGGCAAGACGCAAAGCAGCGTGTCGTGGTGGTGAAAATAATCGAGGCCATCCATCTGCCGCATGTTCGCGACCAGGTTGTAGTGCGTCAGCATCACACCCTTGGGCAATCCGGTCGTGCCGCTGGAGTACGGCAGGGCCACGAGATCTTCGCGCGGGTTGATTTCGACCTTCGGAACATCGCCGTCACTTTGCAACAATGAATCGAATGGCGTGGCGTCTTCAGCTACACCAAAGACGAACAGCTCTTCGATCTCTGACTGGTCTGCCGCCTCCCTCGCTTTCTCTACGAACTGTGGCGAGGTGACCAGAAACTTCGCACCCGAATTCTTCAGTTGGAACGCAGCCTCTTCGGCGGTGTAGAGCGGATTCACCGGAGTATTAATGCCGCCGAGCATGGCTACTGCGTGGAAAGCCACCCCATACTCGGGACAGTTCGTGCTGAAAATTCCAAACACGTCGCCCTTGCGGAATCCCCGTTTCGTCAGGCTGGCAGCCGTCCGTCGCACCGCGTCCTCGAATTCGGCATAAGTCAGACTGCGACCGGTTGGCCCATCGATGAGCGCCGACTTGTCTTCAAATTCACCGGTTGTTTGGAGAATGAAGTCGGTGATTGAGACTTCAGGGATCGCAACGTCCGGATATGGTCCGCGAAAGATCATTCGTTTCAATGGCACAGCTTTCGGCCTGTGAGTAGTTAAGCAACACAGACTGAAGTCTGTGCCACGATATCACTCCCAAAAAGAGCGGCCAGTGTACACGATTGCTGACCAAATGGCAGCAAAGTTGTATATTGACCCAACTTTATCGGCACGACTTTCGGTCTGTGATGCTCGTAAGCATGACCGCGCCATCAAAACCGCCCAACGTCATTTGCTTCGCCACCTTTTTCAAAGGCGGCGACTTCATGCGCGAATGCAATGCGCAGGGCTGCAGCGTCATCCTCATTACCAGAGAGAAAATGCTGCACGAAGACTGGCCACGCGACGTGATCGATGAAATATTTGCTGTCCCTAACGACGCGCCAGTCGAGCTTTTCCTCGATCTCGTATGTCATATTGGAAAGACCAGGAAACCCGACCGCATCGTAGCGCTTGAAGAATTTGACGTCGTCATGGCCGCGCTGGCGCGCGAGCACCTTTGCATGCCCGGACTGAGCAGCAGCACAGCCAAAACGTTTCGCGACAAGTTGTCTATGAGCGTTAAGGCGCGCGACGCGGGAATCACTGTCCCCGATTTCGTGCCGGCCATCAATCAGGAAGAGGTCAGCGCGTATCTGGATCGAATTCCACCGCCGTGGGTGCTGAAACCGCGTTCCGACGTTTCCGCGATTGGCATACGAAAGCTGGACAGCGCCGAAGAGGCATGGTCGACGATTGAAGAATTGAACAAACGTGAAAGTCTGCGGGAGCGCGCTTCGTATCATCTGCTGTCACGATTTGTGCCCGGCGAAGTATTCCACGTCGATTCGCTGGTCGACCATTGCAAAGTCGCCTTCGCGGGCGTCAATAAGTACGGGCGTCCGCCTTTGCAGGTGGCGCATGGCGGCGGCGCGTACGTATCGCAGACTATCGCGCACAACTCTCCGGAAAAGAAGCGGCTCCTGGAAATCAATCGGCGTTTGATCAAGGCGATGGGTTTGGATACAGGCGCCACGCATGCCGAGTTTATTAAGAGCGAAGCCGACGGCGAGTTCTATTTCCTGGAAATCGCATCGCGCGTCGGTGGAGCCTACATCGCCGACGTTTTGGAAGCTGCTTCGGGAATAAATCTCTGGCGCGAGTGGGCCCGCCTGGAAGTCCGGAGCGATTCGGCCACGCCCACCAAATTGAAGCCGCGAAAGGGCCACGCTGGAATTATTCTGTCGCTGGCGCGACAGGAGTATCCGGACACTGCCGGTTACGACGATCCCGAGATTGTCTATCGCGTGAAGAAGAAACATCACGCCGGATTGATCGTGCGTTCGCCGAAGCTGGAGCGTGTTAGCGAGTTGCTCGATGATTATGGACGGCGCTTTGCCGATGACTTCATAGCGGTGCTGCCGCCGTTGGAACGGCCGGAGTGAGCTAAATTTGGAGTGCGCCGACAGCGGCGGAGCTTTGGTTTGGAGTACCGCCTTTAGGCGGAATGTTGTGGGGAGACGAGGCCCGCCTGAAGGCGGAACTCCGAACAATCCAAAGCGGCGTCGCGCTTCGCTTGCCGCCGCACTCCACAGTCTGTCCAGGGAGACGAACATGTACAAAACAAAACCACATCACGAATGCGAGATGCCGGCGCGCGCGAAACTGAACGTGCTGGCGCTGAACGGCTCGCTGAAACACGAGCCCGACGTTTCAAACACTGATGAACTGACGCGTGAAGTCATCGGCAACATGGGTACAAGCTGCGAGATCAATTCAGAAGTAATTCGACTATCGGATGAAAACCTCCCCGTCGGACTTGGCTTTCGGGAGGCTGAAAACGACGACTGGCCGGCGATCGTCGAAAGGATCAAGGCGGCGGATATCGTGATTTTCGCCACGCCGGTTTGGTGGGGCGGGCGTTCGAGCCTGATGCAGCGCGTGATTGAACGATTCGATGCGCTCGACGAGGAGTATCACGCGTCGGGCCGCAGCGCGCTCTACAACAAAGTCGCCGGGGTCGTGGTCACGGGCAGCGAAGACGGCGCGCTGAGCACGATGGGCTCAATCATGATGGTCCTGACGTGGATGGGATTTACTCTGCCGCCTGAGTGCGCGGCGTACTGGGTCGGCGAAGTCGGCTTCCCACCGGCCGACGATCGCGAAAAACGTCTGCGTAACAACGCGACGAAGAATATGGCGAAGAACATGGCGAGGAACCTCGTCTATTACGCGCAGTTGTTGAAGGAACATCCGCTGACGATGAAGGCGTGAAAAGAAAATGACCATTCCCTCCAACTGGTACGAAGACTTTTTTCACGGCGTCTCGCTCGACCTGTGGCGGAAAGCTATCTCGCCGGAACAAACTAAACGCGAAGCAGATTTCCTGGTAAAGGCGCTTGAGTGTGAAGCGGGTTCACACCTGCTCGATGTTCCGTGTGGCAATGGAAGGCTTTCGTTTGAGCTTGCCGAGCGCGGTTATCGCGTGAAGGGCATGGATATCTCGAAGGAGTTTATCCAAGAGGCGCAATCTAATGCGGCGCACGCATCTGCTTCGAACACGGGCGGGACGCCCGAGCCACAGTTTCTCCTCGGCAACATGCGCAAGATTGAGGGCGAAGCTATTTACGATGGCGCCTACTGTTTTGGAAACAGCTTTGGCTTTCTCGATTATGCGCACATGGAGAGTTTCCTCAGTGGCGTGGCCTGCGCCTTGAAGCCGGGAGCACGATTCGTCGTTGAAACCGGAATGGCCGCCGAGTCGATCTTGACTAAGTTTGAAGCAGAAGCCTCGCATCAGATCGAAGACATTCTCGTGATCATTAAAGAGCGGTATCTCGCCGAGGAGAGTTGCATCGACACCGAATATGTCTTTGAGCGGAACGGCGAAGTCGAATCCCGCAAGGCGAAGCATTGGATTTATACGGTCGCAGAGATCCGCAGAATGCTCGAGCGTGCGGGGTTTGAGGTGCTTAACGTGTACGGCTCGCTGAAGTTCGAACCATACGTCTTGGGTTCGGAAGAGCTCCTTGTCATTGCGCGGAGAGTCAGAACCGGGAGCGGTAGCGACCGGGTATCTGTTCGCGAGGAGTCTCGTTAACCTGCTAAATCACCCGGTCGCTACCGCTCCCGGTTCTGACTCTCTTCAGCGGCCAAATGTCCACGCCTATCGATTCCGCATAGTGCAACAAAGGCTCGCCCGCGGGCTCCTCAACTCCAAATGACTTGATCATAGTCGATTGATAAGAATCGAGGGCCGCAGTTTGCAGCGGCCACGGTTCGTGAAAGATGCGTGAACGATAAAGCTGATCGCGATGATAGGAATAGAGGCAGTAGCGTTCAGTCAGGAAGAATTCGATCGAGCCAGGTTGCGACTGAGACAGGGGCTCGCCAATCGTCCAGGCGGCGCGAAGGTCGGCAGCCGGGCCGCGCGCATCGTTACGCGTCGAGGCGTAGTCGATCCTGCTTCCCTGCTGTCCCAGGCTCATCTCCGCATTGAAGTAAGGCAAGTAATAAAACGTTCGCGCGCCCCACACTGCCAGACTATTCGCGGCGTCCAACGAGAAGAACCAAACACCCGGCACGCCTTTGAAGTGTACATAGGTGCGCACGTTGAGTTCATGAAAAGCGCTGGTGCCCGGAATTGGCGGGAGGAACGACGCGCGAATGCCCCACATCGTGAAAGGAACAACCCCGATCCACGCCTTGCCGTCGAAAGTGTCGATTGAAAGTTGCGAAGGAATAAGTGGCCGGAGAAGTTCGGCATCTACCGGCCAATGCATGAACAGCAGTTTGCCCCAGTACTGACGCATCAGGCTGGGACCGGACGGGCGTGCCCGCAAGGCAAGACGATCGATGGCGGGTTCAGGGCTCAAGAGCTGCCGGATTCAACTAGCAAAGCAAGATCACTTGTCACGCACCGGATCGTTGGCGCCGGCGGGCCGGTCTGGATTGACGTGTATCGCCGGGCTGTTCGAGTCGATGTAAAAATGGTTCTTGCCCGTGGTGTCACTCTGCGGATCGGCGTTCAAGGCGTACGAACTTGGCTGATTCACTGTTCTTGGCCTCACGCTCAAGGTGAAGATATAGCCGTCGGCTGTTGCTGGATTTCCCGAAAACTTCGAGCTCAGCATTCCTTCCTTGATCAACTGATCGAGCGTTCCAAACGTCCGGTTGTGAGTGTTGTAATACTGGATCTCCACCGCCGCGATCGTCTTCAGGTCCTGCTGGGTAGCGGCCTCATTACCTTCGCGTTGCGCAGCCTTCCATCCATAAACACCTGCTCCCAATAAGACGCCGATGACTATGACAACGAGTAAAACCACCGCTATTACGGCGATGATGATTCCTTTGCCAAGTTTGGTCATGACGAGGTCCTCCCGACTGAGAGTCTGTTGAAACCTCGCGGTGACCCGCTGCGGACGGAGCATGACCGCGCTCGCTACATCTCAAGTCTTCACTGACTATTTGTATTGCTGTCGCCGCTCGATCTGCGCGCCCCTCTTTCACAAAACTCCTGCACGGGCTGAAACATTTGCGGGCAATACTTGTCGGATCCAAGGTCGACCCGAGTGCATTGAGATTTGCGCCATTCGACGCTCTTCATGAACTCAGAAGCTTTCGGCACGTCATCGCAAAATCCGGGAGTCGGGCGGCTGGTTTCCAGGCATGCGCGCGTGAAGATGCTGTTTGAGATCGCCGTCGTGAAACCCGGCTCTTTCTTGTATCGTGACACGGTTTCGTCAACGCACCCCTTACTGTCGGTGCTGCGACCAAATTGGCGGCCTTCGGTCGCTACCTCTTTGACCCGTCCGACCAGTTTGTCTTTGTTACGGCTCCACCAGACGACCCCGCCGACAACGACTCCCACAACCAGCAAGACAATAATTATCACGACGATGAGTAAGGCTTTAAGCCAACCAGGCATTTCAGTCCTCCTTCTCACAAACGAGCCGCGGATTAAGGCGGACAAATGTCACCACAAAGACCCAAAGGCACGACGGCGACTACTCAAATACGATCTCTATTTGCTTTTGTGCCTTAGTGACTTTGTGGTTAATCGCTCGATCGGATGCGCAATTTTGAAAGCCAGTGCCACATCACTTCAAATGCTTGTCCAGCCAACCAATCACCGTGTTGTACCAGAATGCCGAGTTCGCAGGTTTCTGTACCCAGTGACCTTCGTCGGGAAAATCGACGAGCTTTGATTCTACGCCCATTCGCTGCACGGCGGTGAACATTTGCAGGCCCTCGGTTTCGGGCACGCGATAATCGAGCGTATTGGTAATGATCAGAATTGGTGTCTTGAAGTTCTGAACGAACTTGTGCGGCGACCAACGATCGTACATCGCCGGGTTCGTCCAGGGCGTACCCTTGAATTCCCATTCCGGAAACCAGAGTTCTTCGGTCGCGCCGTACATGCTGGTGAGATTGTAAACACCGTCATGCGAGACGAGCACTTGAAAGTGGAACCGCGGATCGTTGTTGTGTCCTTCGATCCAGTCGATCATATAGCCGCCATAACTCGCTCCCGCCCCGCCAATGCGACTCTTATCGATGTAAGGGAGCGCGGCCGTTTGCGCGACGCCGTTTTTGATGTCGATGAAAACTTTGCCGCCCCAGTCGCCAGAGATTTCGTTGCAGAACTGCTGGCCATAGCCGGTTGAACCGCGCGGATTCGGCATGAAGACAACGTAACCGGCGTTGGCAAAGATTTGCGGGTTCCAACGATAACCCCAGTTATCATTCCAGGCGCCTTGCGGGCCGCCATGAATCAGAACCGCGAGCGGATACTTTCGACGCGCGTTAAAGTTGGCCGGCTTCACGATCCATCCGGCGACTTTCGCTCCCAGCGCGCCCGTCCAGGTAACTTCTTCGGCGGATTTGAGATTGAACGGCGCCAGCAGGGCATCATTCGTAGTCGTCAACGCGGTGACGCCGCTGCCATCTGCATTGGCGCGGTAGATTTCGCTGGGCCTGGTCATGCTGCTGCGCGAGAAGATCAGTGTTCTGCCGTCAGCGCTGACGTTAAGATCGCCGTTGAAACCTTCCGCGATGACTTTCTTGACCGGCCCGCCGCTTACTGAAACCGAGTAGGTAGGTTCTCTTCCTCGATCTTCCGCACCCAGATAGATCCATTTGCTATCTGCAGTGAAGGTGAATTCATCCACATTGGAATCCAGGGTCTCGGTGATTGATTGCGCGCGGCCGGTCTTGCGATCAAGAAGCGTCAGACGGAAACGATCGGCCTCAAAGCCAGGCGTAACCTGCGAGCGATACGCGATGTACTTACCGTCAGGCGAAAACCGGGGCGAACCGTCATAACCATGATTAGCAGCGGTAAGATTCCGCGCCGCACCGCCTCGGATTGAGACCAACCAGACATCTGCATTGGTCGAAATGGCTTCGACTTTGTCGTGATTGCTGGTAAACGCAAGTTCGTTCGAGTCAGGCGAAAAAGCGTAGTCAGTCATACCACCGAGACTGAATGGCGGCGCCTCGTAATCGCCGGGCGTTAGATCGCGCGCTTCCCCACCGCCGGTGGAAACCACGAACACGTGCCTGCGCGTGCCGTCCTTCCACGCCTTCCAGTGGCGATACAAAAGACGCTCTGCGACGTGGGCTTTCACTTTGTTTTGCGCGACCTCTTCGGCGCGTCTCTTATTGCACGTGTCGTCTTTGCATTCCGGATAAACGTCAGAGGCAAACGCGAGCCATTTGCCGTCCGGTGACCACACGGGATCCCCGGCGCCAGTCGAAATGTTCGTGATCTTTTGCAGCGCGCCGCTGGAAACATCAATGGTCCAAACTTGGCTCTCGCCGTCGCGCGCAGATATGAAGGCCAGCTTCTCTCCGTCCGGTGACCAGCGTGGTGAGGCAGAAGAATGTTCATCATTCGTCAATTGACGTACTTCTCCGCCGCCCAGCGGAACCACATAAATCTGCGTCGTGCCTTTGTTCGCCGCCCTATCCACATCGGTGATCGTAAACGCGACCAGATCGCCCTTCGGCGACACCTGCGGATCACCGACACGACGGACTTTCAACAAGTCGTCGACGGTGAACCGGCGTTCCTGCGCGAAAGCGACCGATGCGAACGCAAGCAAACTGATAACCGACACAGCAAAGAAGCGCTTCATAAATGACCTCTCCGGATTTCGTTCAAGTTGTTTGGGAAAGCGCGCGTATTATCGCACTTCTGAGGTTGATTGGCGACCAGCAGCTCGCTGCTTGGCGTATCCAAAACAGGAGTAGTTCGATTAGAATCTCTGCCATATGACCGATGCCTACAGCGCAAACTCGATTAGCGTCCGACCGGTCACGCCCGGTGACGAAGAGTTGCTTCTCAAGATCTACAAGAGCAGCCGCGGTGACGATCTACGCGGACTCGGGTGGGACGAAGATCGCGTCAGCGAGTTTCTCGGGATGCAGTACGAATCGCAGCAGCATTTCCACAAGAGCGAGTACAAACTAGCAAATGACGAGATAATCCTGTTGGGAGGCGAACCTGCCGGCCGGCTGATTGTGGAACGTCGTGAATACGAGATCAGGTGCATCGATATTGCGCTGCTGCCGGAACATCGGAATGGTGGCGTTGGTGCTTTCCTGATCCGAAAATTACAGGAAGAGGCGAGGCGTGAAAGCAAACCGCTGCGCCTGCAAGTCATCAGGTTCAGCCGCGCCGTGAATCTGTTCGAGCGTTCAGGATTCGTACGAACCAGCGAAACCGGAACGCATTTTCAGATGGAATGGACGCCGCCTGCGGAGCATTAGCCCGCGTCAGCACTACCGCGTGAGATAGCGAACAGACTGATCTCACGGGGCCGCAAGCCGTACCGTAACTAAAAATGATCAGGGGAATCATCCGCGGCATCCTGAGAATAGCCTTGCGCGTTTACTTTCGCCGCATTGAGGTAACCGGCCTCGAAAATGTGCCCCGCGACAGCCCGGTCATCTTTGTCCTGAATCATCCCAACGCGCTGGTCGATCCGACCTTCCTGCTCTGCCTGGCTCCGAGACGTGTTGCCTTCGTCGCCAAGGCGCCGTTGTTTCGCATGCCGGTCATCGGTTATCTGGTGCGCGCGCTCGATTCTCTCCCGGCATATCGTCGACAGGATGAAGGGCAGGACGTCTCTCGAAACCTTGAAACCTTTGCGGCCGCTCGCAAGCTGCTGGCGCGCGGCGTCACCATTGGTATTTGCCCCGAGGGCGTGTCGCATGACGAGCCGCGTTTGAAACCTTTGAAGACCGGCGCGGCGCGCATTGCCCTGGTGGCTGCGTCGTCCGGTGAAGCTCTCGATCTGCAAATCGTCCCGGTCGGACTCTACTATACCGAGAAGACGACCTTCCGCAGCTCAGCTCTGCTGTACTTTGCCGAAGGTATCCGGGTCGAACCGGTTCAGCTCGAGCCAGACGGCACCCCGCCGCGCGCGGCCGTGCGCAAGCTTTCGGACGAGATCGAGAAAGCCCTGCGCGAAGTAATGCTCCACGCGGAACAGGAAGAAGCCCTGTCATTGATCGAAAGAGCGGAACGAATTTTTTCCGCCGCGGAAGTCGACGGGTCTGAACAAGAGCAGGGCCTGGCGCGCTCGCTTGAGTTGCGGCAGCGATTCCTCGCGGGCTATGCGTATCATCGTGGTCATTCTCCCAGGCGCATCGATGCCATTGAGGCGCGCATTGTTCGCTTTGAATCGGAAATGAAGCAGGCCGGAATTGATCCTTCCGATCTTTCTCTGCCACCGACAGCAGCACACACCATCTTCTCGCTCCTCGCGCAGGTGACGACTTGCGTGCTGTTATCGCCCTTCGCCGTGTTTGGCAGCATCGTTCATTATCCGGCTTACCGGTTCGGCGGTTTTTTGTCGCGGCGTTTGGCGCGTCGTGAGCAGGACGTGCTTTCGACCTTCAAGATCATCACCGCGATGCTCTTTTTTCCGTTGACCTGGATTGTAGTCGCAGTGATTTCGTGGAGACTTGCAGGTTGGTTTGCGGGGGTGATCTCCGTAATTATCACGCCGCTGTGCGGATACGTAGCCGTGCGTTTCTTTGAAGAGATCGACCGCTTCTTCGGGAGTTTTGTGGCGTTGGCGTTGTTCGTGAGGCGGCGGCGTTCGTTTGTGCGTCTACTGGCCGAGCGGGCGGCCATTCGCCGCGAGATTCTGGCGCTGGGTGACGAAGCCGCGCCAGGAACCACTTAAGATGCTTGCTGAAATCAGGATCAGGCCCCGGGGAGCAGGCACACTCAACGCTAGCGTTTCTTAGCTGCTTTCTTCGCGGTCCTGGTGGTTGTGGGTTTCTTTCGTGAGGTCTTCGAGCGTACTCTTCGTCCTTTTCTTCCTTCGCGCTGGACGACGCCCGCCTTCTCTAAATATTCATAACTTCCGCGCACCACGTTGCGCGCTATTCCCAGCGAATTGGCCAGAGTGCGTTCGCTCGGCAATAAGCTGCCGACTGCCAGGGCGCCACTGCTGATCAAACTTCCGAGCTGATCGGTAAGCTGCCGGGTCATCGATTCGACACTTTTCCTGTCGATTTTGATTTTGAGAGTCACTCGATTGTCCTCCCGTTGTTTTTTGAGTGGGGCGTATTCTAGTTACTCGATGAGGGAGTGTCAAACATTTGAAATTTCAGATTTCAGATAATTTCAGATCTCAAATTCCAAATCTCGTTTAGCCACAGATTCACACGGATGTACACGCCGTTCTCCATGTGTTGTTCAAATCCGTGCTGATCCGTGGCTTATTGAGGTACATCAGCTACTCAATGCCCGAGCGCGTTGTGACGTTTGAGAATCTCGAGCGTGCGATCGATCGGCAAGGCTTCAACCGTATGGCCGCGCCCGGTCATAGTCGCTGCGCGAAAGAGCGAGTTGTAGATTGCCTCTTCTGTGGCCTCGATTACGGCGAGAAACAACGGAGACATTGCGTCGTTTGACAGCAGCGTGATGGTTGATTTTGAAGTGCGGATGTTTGCTCCGGCGCGAATCCGCAAATCAGCCGCAGTAGAGAATGCAATTGCGTAATCGCCACTGCCGTTCGACCCAGCGGCACCCGTGCGCGCCAGGCCCATCATCGCGCGCGCAGCGAGTCGTTGCAGGTTGCGGTGATCGATCGGTGCATCCGTAGCAATCACGATAATGACGGAGCCATCGGCAGTGTGGCACGGAATTAGGTTTGTGCTGCTTTTCTGACCTGGCTTACACAGACTGAAGTCTGTGCCACCTAGTTGCTCCTTCAAGTAATATTGCCCCAATTCACGACCCACCGGAGCGCCATTGATCGTCAAAATACCGCCAAAATTCGTTTGTACGAGCACGCCGACGGTGTAACCACCGAGCGTAGCCGCCAACTTTCGTGAAGACGTGCCGATGCCCCCTTTGAATCCGAACGCCACCGTGCCGGTCCCCGCTCCGACGCTGCCTTCTTCAATCGCTCCGCCACGCGCGCTCTTGATTGCCCCAAAGACTTCGTCGCGACCCACAACCCGTCCGCGAATGTCATTCAGGTAACCATCATTCGTTTCGCCGACCAGCGGATTGATCGATTGCACGTCTTCGTTTCCGGGCAGAGCAAGCATGTAATCAATCAAAGCGTCGGCCACACGGGGCACGTTCAGTGTCGACGTAAGCATGATCGGAGTTTCAATCTCGCCCAGTTCATTGACCTGTGTAGAGCCGGCGAGTTTGCCGAACGCGTTTCCAATAAAGACGGCTCCCGGAACCTTCTCGCGAAATAAATTTCCGCTGTGCGGAAGGATGGCCGTTGCGCCGGTGCGAACATTGGCGCCTCGAACCACTGTGTTGTGCCCGACGGTTACACCGTCAACGTCCGTGATCGAGTTCAGTGGCCCGGTCGGAAGAATACCGACGATGACTCCTGCTTCACGCGCGCGCGGTCGCCTTGCTTCCTGTCCTTCCGACAGATTGGGAAGAAGAACGGCAGTGGCGAGCAATACAAAGACAAATGCGTGCAATTTCGTCGTTTGCTTTTCCATATAAGGTTGAAAACGCTCGCTCTGCGTTGAGTTCGTCAGTCCAGGGCCAGAATCGCAATCACTGCGGGAATGATCAGCCAGAGTAGTCCCTTTACGAGGAAGAACATGAACCCCCAGAAGCCAAGCCGTTTGATCCAACTCTTAGCAGTCAATTCAATCACTCCCTGAGGACCGAAGATAGATCTCGCTGCTGTCAATCTCATGCGCGACTGTTTGTAACAATGAGCGAAGGAATATGTACATCACCCAGCACTCGACTGCAAACGGCGGAAAGCCGAGGAAGCCCAGCACCGGCATCTCAAAAATCTTGACGTTGCCAAAGAATGGAACCGTGTAAGTCCATTTCGCTATGGCCCAGTAGTTCCAAAACTCCCATAACCCGCCGCAAAGTAAACCGCTCGCAAGCAAAGACCAGAGCCGTCGCCAGTTGCCCCGCGCCAGGTCGCCAGAGATCGACGGCCGGCCACGCAAAGAATTGACGGGATCCAGCAAGAGAATAAAGGACAACCAGATAACCGGCGCAAACCATTCGGAGGGAAAAACCAATGGCCCGATCGCTCCGGTCAAACCAACAAACGCGAGCAGGATTAAGGTTGATTTCGAAAACTTGATAGTCACACGCGGCTTTGGCTGTTTGAAAACCGTAGCCCCAAGCAACTCGGCCGTTTCAAACATCGCCGGCGAGATCGTAGCGAAGGCCCAGTCGTAGCCAACCCGGCGCAGAAAAAGGTTCGGTTCAAGATTGTGATAGTGCCACCAAAGTTCCAGGTCTGATTTCCAAAACCTCGGCGCGTTATAGAATTCAAATAGCCACCAGCCGGCGATCGAGACCAGGGCGATAACGACGAATTCAAGACGATCAGTCATCAGAAGCGATCGTCCTTTGAACTTGTAAACCAGTCCGTCGACAAAAAGAATGTAGCCGGTCCAGACTACGGGAGTGAACCAGTGCCCAACAAACTGATGGCCACCGAATAGCAGGGCTTCGGCAAGCACTATGATTGCGATTCCAACGTAACCGTGGGTCGCAAATCGCGTTTTGCTGCTGGCGACATCCATCGTTCATAGTATTATGTGCCCGGCGCGAACCAGCGACAATCGTAAAGTCCGAATATAGGCACAGTCGCTGCTTCTGCTGCTCGTTTATCCTGAACTGTCCCGCTGTTGGAACATGAGGCCTTTGCTCAAGTTGATTCTCGTAGCCATCGGAATTTCTTCAGCCGTTAATACGTTGACGTTGAACCAGGCCGCGCGTGATCGCAATGTCACCAGCTCGCCACCGGCGGGAGCGGCGCTATCTACCGAAGCTTTATTCAAGCAAAAATGCACCAAGTGCCACGGGGCCGATGGCTCAGGCGACACATCTCTGGGTCGAATCTTTGGGACTCCTGATTTTACCGATGGCGGGTGGTGGGCCAAGCACCCCAACACGGCCGAGCAAGTCCGGGTGATCACCAGGGGCAAAAAGAACATGCCCGCTTTCGGCAAGAAACTAACGAAAGCACAGATAACTGGTCTCGCCACTTACGTGCAGCATTTTAAGCAGTAGGAAAAACGCGACGCATTTTGTTTAGAGGCAGGCGTATTTGAGATAGGGCGCCCGCCGAACGCGCGCGATCCCAAACCACCGGCGGGCAGTGGCCCGCCTCTGAAACGGAAGATCTTCTCTGTTGCGTCTTCATAGATCCAGCGGCATCCTGCTTCATCCAACGTCTCTGCCCGGCGGTTTCGGAATCGGTGATTTTGGCGGCGAAGCGCGCGCGTTCATCGACTTCCTGGCAGCCGCGGGCCAGCGTCTGTGGCAAGTTCTGCCGCTCGGCCCAACCGGATATGGGAACTCGCCCTATCAGTCACTATCGGCCTTCGCCGGGAACACCCTCTTATTCGATCCGCGTCAGTTAATTGCCGACGGCTTGCTTACGCCGGAAGACGTGGTTCATCCAGAGTTTTCAGAAGATCACGTCGAGTTCGAAGCAGTGCGGCAATTCAAAGACGAACTGCTGGGAAAGGCATACAAGAATTTCAAAAGCGACTCACCGAGTAATGTTCGCGCGGAGTTCGCAGAGTTCTGCGAGGCTTCGGCCTGGTGGCTTGATGACTATGCTCTGTTTCGCGCGCTGAAAGACGCGCAGGGTGGAAGTGAATGGACTGCCTGGGATCGCGATCTGTCGGAACGACGACCAGCCGCGCTGGAAAATGCGCGAGTTGAGTTGCACGATCCCATCGCCGCGCAGAAGTTCTTCCAGTTCGTGTTCTTTCGACAGTGGAAGGCGCTGCGAGATTATTGCCATCCGCGCGACATCAGAATTATCGGCGACCTGCCGATTTTTGTGGCGCATGACTCGGCCGACGTTTGGGCCCATCGAGAGTATTTCAAGCTCGATGATACAGGAAAGCCAACCCTGGTCGCGGGCGTGCCGCCCGATTATTTCAGCGAGACCGGCCAGCTCTGGGGTAATCCCGTTTACGATTGGGAGCGCTTGCGCGCTGACGGCTTCAAATGGTGGATCGATCGCGTGCGCTTCGCGCTCGAACAATTTGATTTTCTGCGGATAGATCATTTCCGCGGCTTCGCGGCCTGCTGGGAAATTCCCGCGGGCGAGACGACAGCGCAAAATGGCCAATGGATTCCGGCGCCAGGCAGAGAGGTATTCACGGCCTTAACCGAAGCGCTTGGCGATTTGCCAATCATCGCGGAAAATCTCGGCGTAATTACCCCGGACGTCGAAGACTTGCGTGAGGAGTTTGGCTTTCCCGGCATGCGCGTCTTACAGTTCGCCTTCGGCAGTGACGCGGCGAATGTTCACCTGCCGCATAACTACACGCGCGACGTTACGGTCTATACTGGCACGCACGACAACGACACGACCACAAGTTGGTTCGCCAGTCTCAGTAAGAGTGAGCCGAATCAAACCGAGCGTGACTTCTGCTTGAAATACGTGGGGAGCAATGGCCAGGAGATCCATTGGGACTTAATTCGCGCGGCGCTGGCTTCGGTCGCCGACACTGCAATCATTCCTTTGCAGGACGTGCTTGGGCTCCGCAGCGAAACACGCATGAATTTGCCGGCGAGCCAGTCAGGCAACTGGATTTGGCGATTAGTAGCAGGCGCGCTGACTGATGAAGTTGCGCAGCGGTTGAAAGAACTGGCCATACTTTATGGTCGCGATCGGTATTAATAAGCTTGAGTATCGATGTCTTGCTGTAGGTTCTCGTTCATGAAGTCGAAGCTAAGGTTGATAGGGACTACGGTTCTGCTGCTCGTGTGTTTCGAAGTCAGCCTGCGGGCGGATTGCATGGGCGATCCTTCGCCCCCATGCCAGGCTTTCTGGAGGGCCGAAGTTGTTTTCAGCGGCACGGTGACGCAGGCCCGTTACTCCGCAACTTATCAAAGAGGCGAAGGAGAAAATAAGTGGAACTATCGTGATCGGATCGCGCACTTCTCGGTTGACAGTGTCTTTCGCGGCAAGCTCGGTCCGCAAGTCGACGTGATCGCGACGGAGATAATGCCGACGCCAATTACTTTGCCTGATGGATCACCAGGTACGAAAGCGATGGGCGAATCTGACTGTGACTATAAGTTTACGGAAGGCGTACGATACATTGTCTACGCGCAGTTCAGAAAGACAAACCACGGATCGTTGAGCGTCGGTTACAATCGCACGCGCCCGCTTGCGCTAGCGGTCGAGGATCTGGAGTTTATTCGCGGGTTGGATCAGGCAGGAGCAGGCGGTCGCGTTTACGGGCAAGCCAGGCAAACCAGCCGCGATCTTAAGAACAAGGGAAATACTAGTTTTGTCGGTCCAGTCGCTAGTGCGAAGATCATCGTCGATGGAATGGAGCAGCACTACGAGACGTTCACTGATACCGAAGGTCGTTATCAAGTCAAAGGCCTGACGCCCGGCGAATATTCTGTTCAGGCTGTGTTTCCCACTGAACTCGCCACATATCCTGCGCGAAAGGCGCGCGTCCCCGACCGCGGGTGCGCGGAAATGGATTTCATTACTGAAGCCGACGCGCGCATCAGCGGAAGAATATTCGAAGCGCACGGGCAAGTTATGCCAAAAATGCGACTTGACCTGGCTTCCGCGGACCAGGACGTGAATGATCCCAATCCCCAGACGTTCTGGGCATATGCCGATGAGAATGGAAACTATGAATTCAAATCGATTCCGTCTGGGCGCTACGTTCTTGGGATCAGGCTGAATGCGATCCGAGACGCCGACTTCGCTTATCCGCGTGCTTATTATCCCGACGTATCGAATGTCGCCGATGCCAAAGTATTCATACTTAAAGCAGGGGAAAGAATCGAGGGCGTCGACTTCGTGATGCCTCCGCAGTTGACGTCAAGAACTATCGAAGGCATCGTCGTCTGGCCCGACGGCAGGCCTGTCCCTAACGCAGGCATTGGGACTATGATCAGCGACTATCCTTACGGGCTTTCATATGGGGTGGCGGTAACGAACGACGCGGGACGCTTTTCCTGCAAACTTTTCGCCGGGTTGTCATACTGGATCAACGCTGTCGTGGGTCTGCCAGGAGGAAAGCAGATGCACGCTGAACCGGTTGACGTGGCTGGCAATGGTGATGTCAAAGATCTCAAACTCGTCGTAACTTCGCCGATGGGAAGCTGCGAGCGTTGCCGGTATCGATATGGGCCAAAGAAAAAACCGTGACCGGACCTGATGTTCCGAGTGAGAATTCATTTAAGACCAAAGAGGATGCTAACAATGAAAACTTCAGCAAGACTGATCCTGTTCTGCTCGACGGCAGCCCTTCTATTCGCCGCATGCGTCAAAGGTCCCGAGCAGGGCAACACCGGCCGTTCCGCAAAACCAGGCGGCGCGGTGCGCATAGGCATTTCCATGGACACGCTGAAAGAAGAACGCTGGCAGCGTGACAAGGCCCTGTTCGAACAGCGGTGCAAGGAAGTCGGCGCCGAGTGTGAAATACAAGTCGCGAACGGCGACGATGCCGTGCAAACGAAACAGTGTGACAACCTTTTGACCAAGGGCGTCGATGTCTTGATCGTGGCGCCGCACAACGGACAGATTGCCGCCTCGATCGTGGAAGCTGCGCACCGGCAGGGCGTACCGGTCATCAGCTATGATCGTTTGATTCGCAATTCAGATGTCGACCTTTACGTCGCGCATCAGGTCGTGAAGATCGGACAGATGCAGGCACAGTACGCGCTGGATCATGCGCCGAAAGGAAACTACGTTCTCATCGGCGGCTCACAAACGGACAACAACGCGATCCTACTGGTCGAAGGCCAGATGAGCGTCCTCCAGCCCGCCGTGGATCGCGGCGACATCAAGATCGTCACCAAACAATTCGCGCGTGAATGGCTGGCGAGCGAAGCGCTGCGCATCACCGAAGACGCGCTCACTAAGAACAACAACGACATCCAGGCGATCGTCGCTTCCAACGACGGCACTGCCGGTGGCGCCATTTCAGCTTTGCCGCCGCAGCTACTTGGAAAGGTGCTGGTCACCGGACAGGACGCTGCGCTCGACGCCGTGCAGCGAATCGTTGAAGGCAAACAGACGATGACGATCTACAAGCCGATCCAACCGCTCGCCTTCAGCGCTGTCGACGCGGCGATCAAGCTCGCTCATAAGGAAAAGGTGGACACGAAAGACACCATCAACAACGGCAAGAAGGACGTGCCCTCCATCCTGCACGAGCCACAGGTGCTGGACAAGAACAACGTGATGACGGTCATCAAGGACGGCTATCACAAGTTGGAAGACGTTTATAAGAACGTGCCAAAGGATCAGTGGCCCAAGCAGTGAAAAGCAGTTTCGGGTTTGGAGTTTCGAGTTTCGAGTTAAGTGAAAACCACTTCTTACTCTCAAAGGAGGATACTCAATGGCTACGTTCAAGACGTTTGAAGAAATCGAAGCTTGGAAGAAAGCACGAGAATTAACCAAACGAATTTACGCGGTGTCCGGCACGGGCGCATTCTCAAAGGATTTCAGTTTAAAGGATCAGATTCGGAGGGCTTCAGTCTCGATCATGTCCACTATAGCTGAAGGCTTTGATCGGAGTGGAACTGGAGAATTCGTACAGTTTCTCGCCATAGCAAAAGGATCGACTGCGGAGGTGAAGTGCCAGCTGTACGTTGCGCTGGATCAAGACTACATCGACCAGCGGATTTTTGCCGAGTTGAGCGGTCTCGCGATGGAAACGGGGAACATGATTGGCGGTTTGATGAAGTATCTACGTCGCTCGGGGATCAAGGGCACGAAATACAAAACTCAATAGCTCAATCGCTAAACTCAAGAAAAGATGGAATCGGAACTCGAAACTCGAAACTCGAAACCCGAAACAGCAGGCTCGGCTCTCCTTGAGATGAAAGAGATCACCAAGTCTTTTCCGGGCGTGATGGCCCTGGATGGCGTGAGCTTTGATCTTAATGGCGGCGAGATTCATGCGCTGGTCGGTGAAAACGGCGCCGGTAAATCGACGCTGATCAAGATTCTCGCCGGTGTCTATCCGCATCCCGATTACGGCGGCGAAGTATTTCTGGATGGTTCTGAGCGACGATTTGCGAACGTTCGCGATGCCGAGAAAGCCGGGATCGCGGTCATTTATCAGGAACTTTCGCTGGTGAAGGATCTAAGTGTGGCCGAGAACATCTTCCTCGGTCGCGAGCCCCGGCGGTTCGGCGTCATCAATTGGGAAAAACTTTATAGTCGCGCTCAGAAGTTACTCGACGATCTTCATCTCGCGATCGATCCGCTCACGCCGGTGCGCAACCTGGGTATTGGACAGCAGCAACTCGTCGAGATCGCCAAGGCGCTGTCGCAGGACGCGCGCATCGTTGTGCTCGACGAACCGACCGCAGCGCTGACCGATGCAGAAGTCGAGACACTCTTTGGCATTCTAAACAAACTGCGCTCGCGCGGCGTGGCCATGATTTACATCTCACACAAGCTCGACGAAGTGTTCCGCATCAGCGATCGCATCACGGTGCTGCGTGACGGCCGCACGATTGGCACTGACGCCACGCTGGGTCTGGACGAAGGACGGGTCATCGCGAAAATGGTCGGTCGCGAAGTCGATCAAATCTTTCCCGAAGTTACACATGAGCACGGTGAAGTTGTCTTCGAAGTGCGCAACGTCACGGTCGAGGACCCAAGCGTTCCCGGCAAGCTGCTCGTCGATCGAGTTGGATTCACCGCGCGGAAGGCCGAAGTGCTGGGGATCGCCGGCTTGATGGGATCAGGACGAAGTGAGTTGCTGATGGCAATATTTGGCGCGCATCCCGGTCGCAGTGCTGCCGAGATATTTGTCGACGGCAAGCCCGTCCAAATCAATCAGCCATCTGATGCCATCAGACTTGGCATCGGATTTGTAACCGAAGATCGAAAGCGTTATGGACTCATCCTCGACCAGACAATTCTAAAGAACATGACGCTGGCCGGGCTGCGTAAACTCTCCGGCCGGTTCGTGACTAACGACGACGCCGAAGCGGCGGCGGCTGAACGCTCTACGCGTGAACTGCGCATTAAGGCAACTTCAGTTTTCACGATTACGGGAACGCTGTCCGGTGGTAACCAACAAAAGGTCGTCCTGGCAAAATGGTTGTTGACGGGCCCGCGGGTGCTCTTTCTTGACGAGCCAACGCGCGGGATCGATGTCGGCGCCAAACAGGAAATCTACGCGCTGATTAACCGGCTGGCGGAAAGCGGTCTGGCCATTGTTCTGGTTTCATCTGAGCTACCCGAAGTTCTCGGTCTATCAGATCGCGTTATTGTCTTGCATGAAGGGCGCGTGACCGGAGAGTTCACGCGCAATGAAGCCACGCCCGAAGTGGTGATGTCGTGCGCGACCGGACGGATACGAGAAGCGGCTTAATGTGAAAAGAGTCGTGACGCGTTTAGCGGGCTACCGCCCGCCGATATAGCACTGCAAGAATGGCGGGCAGTAGTCCGCCTCTAAACAGAACGTGATCGTTCTCAAAGATGACTGACTCATCCAACACACGCACCGGCAGGTTCAAGATTCGCACCTCGGCGCTGCGAGCTTATACGATGCTGCTTGCGCTGATCGTGATCTGGCTTTTCTTTCAATGGGCCACTATCGATCAATACCATCCTTACGGCCTGTTCCTTGGCGCGGTTAACTTCTCGAAACTCTTACAGCAGACGGCTGTGACTGGTGTGCTGGCCGTCGGCATGTTGATGGTGATCGTGTGTGGCAACATCGATCTTTCGGTGGGCGCCGTCGTCGGTCTTTCCGGCGGCATCGCGGCGATGTCTCAGGGGTGGGGCCTGGTTCCCTCCCTGGCGGCAGCCATCGTCATCGGATTATTGATCGGAGCTATCCAGGGGGCTCTGGTTGCTTACGTTAACATCCCCGCGTTCATTGTGACGCTCGGCGGGCTGGAAGCGTGGCGCGGAGTAATTCTCAAGCTGACCAAAGGCGCGACGATTCCCGTCGAGTTGCCCTTCTTCCGCTCGCTTGGCCGCGACTTTATCGATCCGCGCATCGGTTTCGGGCTGGCGATTGCCGGCATTGCCGCAATCTTTTGGATAAATATTCGACGGAACCGCGCACGACAACGGCATGGGTTAAAGGCCCTGGGCGCCGGCGCGATTGCGGCGCGGATCATGGTTCCATCAATCGTCATCGTGGCGTTCATTTTTCTCATGAACAAAGCGGGAGGCGTACCGATCCCCGTGATCTTCCTGCTGGCGGTCGCACTCGCCGGATCGTTCCTGACCGCGAACACGACCTTTGGCCGCTACCTCTACGCGATTGGTGGAAACGCTGACGCGGCGCGTCTCTCGGGAATCAATTTGCGGCGATACATACTCGCGGCGTTCTGTGTAATGGGAGCGCTCGCCGGGTTAGCTTCGATTCTGCACACTGCGCGCGTCGGCAGCGCGTCACCTGATGCGGGCAGTTTGATGGAGCTCGACGCGATCGCTTCGTGTGTCATCGGCGGCACTAGTTTGATGGGAGGTCGAGGCACCGTCTTCGGCGCAGTTCTTGGTGCGCTGATTTTGGCTAGCCTCGATAACGGTATGTCGCTCTTGAATGTCGAGAGCTGGGCGCAGTACGTCGTTAAGGGTGGAGTGCTCGTCGCCGCAGTTGGGTTCGACATGTTTGGGAGAAGAAAAGCTTAGGATTGAACAACACTTTTTCCCTCTCCCTTTGGGAGAGGGTTAGGGAGAAGGCTTAGTGCGGAACCAGAACGTATCAACTGACTCAACCTCGCCTAAGTACCTCTCCCCGACCCTCTCCCAAGGGGAGAGGGAAATTGCCGGCCTTTCGCTTCCCGGGCTAACTGACTCAGATCTCGTTTGCGCCGTCGATCTTGGCGGCACCAACTTGCGCGCGGCGAACATCGACCGGGGCGGACAAATTCACGAACGCGTCAAGACACCAACACCCGGATCAAAACCAGCCGCGGACGTTGTATCGGCCATCGCATCGGCCGTGCGCGAGTGTGAAGTTGAATCTACAAAGCGCAGCGCGCATGTTGGTGGAGTTTCAGTCGTCATCCCGGGAACGGTTCATGTGGAAACTGGAGTCGTAATTAACGCTCCCAACATCCCTTCCCTGCCAGGATATGAACTCGCGCCCGCGCTTGAGAGAGCGCTGGGCCGGCCGGTGCTGCTTGAGAACGATGCGAATGCCGCAGCCCTGGGCGAGATGTGGCAGGGCGCAGCGCGCGGCCATCAAACGATCCTTTGCCTCACGCTCGGGACAGGTGTCGGTGGCGGAATAATACTGGATGGCAAACTTTGGCGTGGCGCTGACGGCACCGCGGGCGAGATCGGCCACACGAGCGTCGACCCGTTTGGCGGCGTGAAGTGCAAATGCGGCAACATTGGTTGCCTTGAGGTTTACGCTTCAGCAACCGCAATCGTTCGTATAGCGCGCGAAGCGCTGGCCCAAAATCCGAGTTCTCTTCTGCAATCAAGTCCCGCAAACGAGCTAACTGCGGAAAAAGTCTTCAGTGCGGCGATCGCATGTGACGAATTGGCGCTCGACATATTCCGTCGCGTGGGTGTCTATCTCGGCATTGCGATGGCGAATCTGGTCAATATCTTCAACCCCGAAATGATCGTCATCGGCGGCGGCGTGTCAGCGGCCTGGGAGATGTTTGCGCATCATGCGCGCGCAGAAGTTATCAAGCGGGCGTTTCCGGTTCCTGCGCAACGATGCCAAATTGTGCGAGCCGAGTGCGGCGCTGACGCGGGATTGTTTGGGGCCGCATGGCTCGCGTTTCTTAACAATACCAACTAGTAAGGGAGCAAGGAATGAAACTGAATCGTCTCTTAGTATTCTCATTGCCTCTCTTTGTCGTCTTCGCCGTTCAAGCGAGGTTGGGATTGCGCCAACCAGGCGACCAAACGCAAATTGCCGTCGGCATGGTGGCTCCTGACTTTACGCTCGAAGACGCGAAGGGCCAGAAAGTAAATCTTACTGAACAGGTAAAGAAGCAACCGGTCGTGCTTATTTTCTATCGCGGTTACTGGTGACCGTACTGTGTTCGGCAGTTAGCCGAATTACGTTTTTTGCTGAAACCAAACGAGAAGATCAAACTCGTAGCCATCAGCATTGACAAGCATGAAGATGCTTTGCAGATGGTTGAAAAGATCGCCGCCGATGGGCACGGAGCAGTAAAATTTCCCATCCTCTCTGATCCAAATCACGCGACTATTGATGCGTACGGTTTGCACGATCCCCAGTACGATGGAGGGCGACTTGCCGGCATTCCCCACCCAGCCGTTTACGTGATCGACACGAGTGGCCGCGTTGCCTGGGTCAAGGTCGAGCAGAACTATCGCGAGCGACCGACCAATGCAGACATTCGCGCAGCGATCGACGCATTAACCAAACGTCAGCGATAGCCAACGGTGGTCCGCGCTTTGTTCCATTAGTTGGCTTGTGGTTTGATTAGTCATGACTTCGCTGATCATTCATGGCCACTTCTACCAGCCACCGCGCGAGAATCCGTGGACGGGAGTCGTTGAAGCGGAGCCGAGTGCCGCGCCTTTTCATGACTGGAACGAGCGAATTCATTCAGAGTGCTATCAACCGAACTCTTTTGCTTCCATCAACGATTCGTCAACAGGCGGCGAGCGAATCGTCAATAACTACGCGCACATCAGCTTCAATTTTGGACCGACTTTGCTGAGTTGGCTCGAAGCAAATCATCAGGACACTTACGAGCGAATCATCGACGCTGATCGCGAATCCTTTGCGAAGCGTAAAGGTCATGGCAATGCCATCGCGCAAGCCTATGGTCATGCAATTCTCCCGCTTTGTAACGAACGCGATCGGCTTACGCAAGTCTTGTGGGGGCTCGAAGACTTTCGTTACCGCTTTGGGCGCCAGCCAGAATCGATGTGGCTGCCAGAAACTGCGTGCAACGATGCCACGCTCGATCTGTTGATCGAGCAATCAATGCGCTTCGTAATTCTTTCACCAAAGCAGGCTGGCCGTATGCGAAAGCCAGGCGGCGATTGGACATCTGTAGAGGACGGCTCGATCGATACGTCGCGAGCTTACCGATACTTTCATCGGGACAAGTCCCGGCGGTCAATTGCGATCTTTTTCTACGATGGACCACTGTCGCAGGCAATAGCGTTCGAAAAAATCCTCAATTCCAGCGAACGCCTGGTGGAGTTCTTCCAGCGCGCCGCGAAAAACAAGACCTTAGTTAATACTGCGATTGACGGAGAAACTTACGGTCACCACTTTAAGTTTGGCGATCTTTGTCTCGCCTATGCGTTGGCGGTCGAAGCGCCGAGAGCAGGATTTCGCATAACGAATTACGGGAAATTTCTCGGCGAGCACCCAGCCGAAGCTGAAGTCGAACTGCAACCTGGTCCGGACGGAGAAGGCACCGCGTGCAGTTGTGCGCACGGTCTTGGCCGGTGGAGTCGTGATTGCGGTTGCCATACTGGCGGTGAGGAGGGATGGAACCAGGCGTGGCGGACTCCGTTGCGCGCGGCGTTGGAGTTCTTGCGCAACGCCGCCGCCGATCAATATGAATGCGCGGGCGGCGAACTATTTCACGATCCATGGGCGGCGCGTAACCGCTACATTCATCTGTTACTCAATGGCAGAGGCAGACGTTCGCGAGGACCATTCCTGCAAGAACAAGCTGGCCGCGCCCTTTCATCGGTGGACGAGGAGCGCGCGATGTCGCTGCTGGAGATGCAACGAAACGCCCTGCTCATGTTTACCAGTTGCGGCTGGTTCTTCAACGATCTGGCCGGCATCGAAACGCTACAGATCTTGAGGTACGCGGCGCGCGTGATTCAGTTGCTGGACGAACTTGGTCTGGATTCGCCCCGCAACCGCTTCCTTGAAATCCTGGCTGAAGCGCACAGCAACGTCAGCGAATCCGGAAATGGCGCCGAAATTTATTTGCAATTCGCCGAACAATTCGCAAACCGATATGCGCCTTCAGTGACCTAAATGAGCCGGTGCAATGGTATTGACTTGCCGTTAGTTCACGATTATCTTGCTCGCCTCACTACTTGCACTTTTGCTGACCTTATTAATTGATGCCGCTTCACGTATTTACAATTCGATATTCATGGTGGCAATCGATCGTCACTATAGCGGCTCTCTGTTTTTTCTTTGACGTTGGCTCGCATGCCGTAAATGCCGCGGCCCGGCGGGCCGTCATCAATCAATTCACCGCCCGGCCAACGGTTACAGCTAATTCGTCAACCGCCCTTGCTAACACTCTCTCCGGCAGCATTCGTGACGCGTGGAGCGGCTTCAACCGGTTCTACAGAAGGTACAAAGACGACTGGTGGTTCTGGCTACTCACGACCGTTATTAGCGCGGTCCTTTTGTTCTTACTGGGACTGGTCGCATTGGCGAGCTATTCGCGACTGGGAGGAGCCATCTCGAATAAGTTCCTGGCAAAGTTTGCTCTACGTCCACTCGGGGTAACTCCCAGACTAGCCCGATCGTTATTGTTTGGCCCTTACCTAGCGCGGCTGCGAACGCATAACCTCTTCGCCACGAACGTCACACAGTACTTTGAGATACCCGTTGCGATCGGCGACCAGTCAATCAATCCGTATCAAGGCGCTGATTCAGTTGTTAATGCGATTCTAAGCGCAGTTCGGCCAGAACAACCGGTGGTAATAATCGGCAACGCCGGCGCCGGCAAGAGTGTGTTGCTCGCACGCATCGGCGAGTTGGCTTTGAATAAGAAGCTCCCGGGACCCTTCAACAAAAGTGTTCCGGTATTGCTCAAGGCCGATTCTTACCAGACTTCAATCACGCAGGCGATTGGTGATGTGCTTAGTGGGCACGCGGTACTGGCGACCGAGGATGTCGTACAGTCGCAACTCGAAGCGGGCAATTTGCTGGTTTTATTTGATGACGATAAGGATGACGATTTGGCTCTTAAACAAAAACGAGTGCGAGAGATTATTCAAAGCGCGGAGCGCGCAGATTATGGGAGAAGCGCGTTTATCATCGCGACGCGTCCCGCGAAGGGACTTCCGGCCCGGCCAACAACTTTCACATTGCAACCTCTGACACGATCGGACATCTCGCAACTTCTCGCCAGGAAGTCGATGCCTGAGGATGCCGTCGAGCGAGCGCAAACTCAATTGAAATATTTTGACGAGCGGCCCATCCAGCCAGCGTTACTAGGGATCATTCTGGACGCCGCGAGGAATCAAGAGGTTCCCAGTCGAATTGAGATTTACGAGCAATATTTCAAAGCGTTGCTTGGCCCCAAGGCCGACGCCGAGGATTTTGACGGTTGGCATGATGCGGCCGAAGTCGTCGCTAAGTACACGTTACTAACCACTGGCAGACGGGACGCGGGACGCACCTATGAGGACTTGATGTCCGATTTAGTAGCAAAGAAGACGGTCGGGGACACTACTGAAAGCTCACTCGAACGTCTGCAACGTCTTTACAAATTAGGAATTTCAAATGCGCGCGATCTGCTCACCCGCTTGGAAGTGATGGGCCTTCTTCAGCGCGACGACGTGTGCCGGTTCAGCGACGCAGGAATCGAAATGTACTTTGCCGCCTCATACATTCGCCGCCATATAGACCAGCGAAACAGTTGGCCAATGCTCGATGCGTGGACCGAAACCTCGGAAAAACAGCGAGAGTTTCTGCCTGTTCTCGATTTTCTTCGCGAGCTGTCCCGAGATTCCTCAGTACCGTCGCACTGCATTCCCTATATGTGGAAACGATATCTTGAGCGGAAAGATGTCGATCCACCTATCGATCCACGAGATCTCTATCCACCACGCGTAACTTACAAAGGCCGAGAGTATTTGCACGTTGCCGGCGGCGAGTTCAATATGGGAACTAAACCGGAAAAAGCGGACCAGCTGTACGCGGATTTCGACCATCGGGACGTGCCCCGCAAGAAACTTGCTGCGGAATCGCCGCAGCATAAATTGTTCGTCGCAGACTTTTTCATCGCGCGCTTTCCCGTGACAAATGCCGACTATCAAAAGTTCGTTGATAAGACCGGTCATCAACTGCACGCCCAAGACGATTCCTTTTCACGCCCGTACAATTGGGACCTGCAGACGCGAAAATTCCAGGAGGGGCAGGACCATTATCCTGTCGTGATGGTCTCCTGGCATGATGCCAGAAAATATTGTGAGTGGCTTGGCGGACGTCTGCCGACGGAAGCTGAATGGGAAAAAGCAGCGCGCGGCGAAGATGGCCGGCAATGGCCGTGGGGAAATGATTGGAAGGCTGACGTTTGCAATTGCGGCGGGCCATCCATGGCGCTTAAACCGGTGGGGCAATTTTCGCCCGCGGGCGACAGCCCTTACGGCGTGGCCGACATGGCCGGCAATGTTTGGGACTGGTGTAGTTCTCTCTTTCTCGATTACGGGGATAGCGCGAGCGATGGACGAGAGGATCCCAATGCTTCAGGAGAGCGCATCATTCGCGGCGGCGCTTCGGGACTGTCACCTTTGCAATCACGGTGTGCATTTCGACAGGGAAACGAACCCGATGATTTTGGATTCAGTATCGGTTTCCGCGTGGTGCTCACTGACGCCGCTTTAACCGAGGCTGAAGCGATCGACAGCAATGAGTAGGTCAAGGCTTAGAGTTGCAGTTTTTTCTTCAGAATATCCGCCGCACGTGTACGGCGGATTAGGAACGCACGTCGCGGAAATGACGTCCGCTTTAGCCGGCCCAGTAGCGTTTGATCTCTTTGTCCCGGCGCAAGGTGATTACTCGACTTGCCCTTCGACGATCAGTTTGAAAGAAGTCGCCGTAGCCGAGGGCGAAAACAATGCACTCCTCTGGCTTAACTATTGTAAAGCGGCCATTGACCTGGCCCTCCGCGCGGCTCTCGATATCGACCTGCTGCACTGTCATGATTGGATGACCGTTATCGCCGGAATCAAGCTACGGCAGTTACTTAATAAACCACTTGTGTTCAACGTGCATCTGCCGCAAGTGGTGAAGGCTTATCAGACGTTGGAACAATTGGGACTTCTGTGTGCTGATCTTGTTCTGGTAAACAGCGTTTCCGTCGCCGATGAAATTCGCGCGCGCGATCTGCCGGTTCAGCGGATTGAGATCGTGCCGAATGGAGTGGACCTCGAGTCGTTTACCCCTTCGTGTACCACCTCGGATGGGGCGCAGCAGGTTCTGTTCGTTGGACGGCTCGTGCCGCAAAAAGGAGTCGCCGTGCTGCTTCAGGCTTTTCGAGCGGTGCTGGCCCGCTGTCCGGACGCGAAGCTCGTAATCGCCGGCGATGGCGAGATGGAACTCTTCCTTAAACGGGTGGCGAGCTACCTCGGTATTCGCCATCGCGTGTCGTTTGTTAGCTGGCAAACGGGCACGTCGCTCGTTGAGCTGTACAGAAAAGCAACGTGCGTCGTTATTCCGAGTTTTTATGAGCCATTCGGAATTGTGGCGCTCGAAGCAATGGCATGCGGCTGTCCGGTGGTCGCTTCCAGCACTGGCGGCCTCAGAGAAATTGTGAACGATGGGGTTAACGGGTATCTGGTTCCGATCGGCGAATACCTGCCACTGGCGCAGCGGATCGCCTCGTTACTTCTGGACAGAGACCGCCGCGCTGCGATGGCCGTTGCGGCGCGCGCGCGTGCAGCAGAGTATTCGTGGCGGCGTTCGGCTGAGCAAACGCTCGATCTGTACGAAAGAGTAATCAGCGGTGAGAACGGATCGATTCTGCCTGAGATTAATCGTCAGGTGAGCGCTTCGATTGTTGACACAATGGACGACGACGCTCGTCGCATCATGACCGGCATTCTTAACTAACAGTTACTTTCTCGACCGTGTCTGAAATCACGGCATCCGAATGCTACGGCAGAGGTGAATCATGATTGCTACAATCTTCGAGTTCGAGCCCAACGAGAGCCTCCGAATCCTGTTTCAAGATCTATTCCGGCAATATGTCTCGTCGTCGGTAACCGTACAGTCTGAACCTCCATACAATCCGCTGCGATACATAAAACTTCTCCAAGCCGCGATCCCTCCGGAAAGAGGAATTTCGCTGACGGCTGAGACGTTCAGCGTTTATGCCTATCGCGTGTACATCAAAGCGTACTTCAGTATTCGCAACATCTATGGCGGGGACTATCGAAGCTTTCTCGGATCGGATGTTTCAGAATTTTTTCCGGCGGTCGCCGTTCAAGATCGGATGGTGTTTGTTCCTGTCGGTTTGGCACGAACGCTCGTCGGTAGTATTGACGAAATGCCGCCTTTTTCTGCTCTAAAGGAAGGAGGCGTGCTGGAATTGGACTACCAAAACGAGACTGCGATAAAGAATGCCGTGCAGGTGCTGGCCGAAATCCTGCGACGGGAATTCATGCACAATCTTCAGGCCTACAGCGAGTTTGAAAATGCGGCTGAACTGGATTTGCAGAAGATTGCCGACGATTTGAATACGGACATCGACTATGTGCGGCATGTTCTGAAAGGCGAGACACGCGCGTTCGAGCGCAGTGCATACGGTCACATTGGTTTTGAGTTAACGCCGCGATCGGGTCCGCTCAACCATTGGACCAAAGCTACGCTGAAGTTGGAAAACAACTCTGACACTGATTTGACCAACGTGCTCGTCAAAATCAAAGGGCCCGTCAGCGTACTGCGTGAACCAATTAGAACCAGTCTTCCAGCGCATTCAACCATAGAGGAAACAATCTCGATTAAGCCCCACGACCCGGGAGAATTCCCAATCGAGATTTCGTGTGTGTTGCCGGAAGACAAATCCTTTGCCGACTGGATACGCGGCAAAGCTATTTGGTTCACCTCAACTACGTGACGCGCTTTGTGACGGCGGACGAAGCCCTTTACACCGCGTCATGAAATTACTGTAAACTTCCGGGCAAATGAAAAAACGTCGGCGAGTCACGGGGAAAAGTGTAAGTCGACCAAAAGCTCTTGCGGAAAAACGCCCAGCGACCTTCGGTTTGCAGAAGTCACTTTCTTCCGGCCAAGATGGTCCCGCACATGTGTCGGCAAGGGAAGCCGAGCCAGCCTTGTTTGGCCCCCTCGACCTGCATCTCTTTGGTGAAGGCAAGCACGAGCGAATCTACGAAAAACTTGGCGCGCACGTGATAACTCATAAGCGCAAACGCGGAGTCGCGTTTGCTGTTTGGGCGCCGAATGCCAAAAGCGTTAGCGTCGTTGGTAACTTCAATGAATGGAACGGCACAAAGCACCCGATGCGACGGTTGGGAGATGGCGGCGTTTGGGAGCTTTTCATTCCCGGCTTGCGCGAAGGTGAACTCTACAAGTATGAGATCAAGTCTGGCCGGCACAAGTTTCTCAAAGCCGATCCTTATGCTTTCATGATGGAGATCCCGCCAGGAACTTCATCGATCGTGGCCAAGTCGAAATACAAGTTTGGCGATCGGGCGTGGATAACAAAACGAGCAAAACGCCAGGCGTGGCGTGAGGCCCTTTCGATTTATGAAGTGCACCTGGGTTCATGGCGGCGGATTCCGGAAGAGGACAATCGCCCGCTCACTTATCGCGAGATGGCGCCGCTGCTCGCCGACTATGCGGTCGAGCATGGATTCACTCATGTCGAGTTTCTGCCGCTCAAGGAACATCCGTACGGTCCTTCATGGGGCTATCAGGTCAGCGCCTATTACGCGCCGTCATCTCGTTACGGCACGCCTGATGATCTTCGTTTCTTAATTGATCATCTTCATCAACGCGGCATTGGCGTCATTATGGATTGGGTGCCCGCGCATTTCCCCAAAGACGCGTTTGCCCTCGCGCGGTTCGATGGCACGGCGCTTTACGAACATCAGGACCCGCGCAAAGGCGAGCATCCTGATTGGGGCACGTACATCTTCAACTATGGCCGCAATGAAGTGCGCAATTTTCTGATCGCGAACGCGCTGTTCTGGCTCCGCGAATTTCATCTTGATGGTTTGCGGGTCGACGCGGTGGCGTCGATGCTCTATCTGGATTACAGCCGCAAGGAAGGCGAGTGGGTGCCCAACGAGTTTGGCGGGCGGGAAAATCTGGAAGCGATCGCTCTAATAAAAGAGCTGAACGAAGTAACTCATCGCGAGTGTCCCGGCGCCTTGATGATTGCGGAAGAATCGACCGCGTGGCCGTTGGTGAGTCATCCGGTTTACGCCGGCGGGCTGGGTTTCGATTTCAAGTGGAACATGGGCTGGATGCACGACACGCTTTCATACTTTCAGACTGATACATTGTTTCGCGGAGGGAACCACAACGCGCTGACCTTTGGTTTGCTGTACGCCTGGAGCGAGAACTTCATCCTTCCCTTCTCTCACGATGAGGTCGTGCACATGAAAGGCGCGCTGCTGAACAAGATGCCCGGCGACGAGTGGCAGAAGTTCGCGAACCTGCGCGCGCTTTATGCTTACATGTGGGCGCATCCCGGCAAGAAGCTTCTGTTTATGGGCGGCGAGTTTGGCCAGTGGCGCGAATGGAATGAAACGGAGAGTTTGGACTGGCATCTGCTGGAAACGCCGATCCATCTGGGCGTCCAGACATTGATTCAGGATCTGAATAAGGTTTACAGGAAACACGGCGCGCTCTGGGAAGCGGACAGCGAGGCCTCAGGGTTTCAATGGATCGACGTCGATAACGCGTCTCAAAATGTCATCGCTTTTCGTCGCATCTCGCCTTCAACCGGAAAAGAAGTTATCTGCGTTGGCAACTTCTCACCCGTCGTCCGCGAAGGCCATCGCCTCGGCCTGCCGCGCGCGGGCACTTACAAGCAGTTACTCAACACCGATCACGAAAAATATTGTGGCGGAGGCTTTGGTGTAGTGAAGAGTATCAAGGCCGAGAAGGTTCCGTCGCATGGTCTGGAGTATTCGGCTGTTGTTACGCTGCCGCCGTTGGCGACGATGTGGTTTGAGGGGCCGAGCAATATCGGACTGCGCAGATAACTTCGGATCACGACGATAATTACAATCATGCTAGAAATGAGAACTGGAAATCTGGAAAACCGAAAGGAAGATTTCGTTGTAAATGTCGCTATAAGACGACACGCGAAGGATTCACAACGAGGCGCTCGTGTTGGAAAGCGTTCTGTGTAGGGTGTACTTGCCCGAAAAGGTAACGGATCCAATTTCCTTAGTGTTTCATTTGGATATTGAGCAGTATCGCATCTTTGAATCCGCAAGTCTGTGGAGGTTCTCTATTGAGGGGGAGGAAAATCCCGTTCCCGGACACAGAACGACAGTTTCTGCGAAGAATGTTTTCCGGGTTAACTTGACTGCAACGTATTGGTATTCTGAGGTAGTCGAAGCGATACTGATCGCAGAGCCTGTTGATCTGAAGCGGGAGCGCTTTTGGTTGCGTGACACCTCAGCTGAGTCGGTTCAGACTCATGGAACATACTGGTTGACACCGAACTGGTTGTCACCCAACGTGTCTTTCCATGCCGCAGGCAACATCATCAACGATACGTCGGTATCCACGAAAGCCTCGCAACTGAGACTCTTTGAGACATCCCGGACGTTCTCGATCTTCACTGAGACGATGATTTGCTTCAGGTATGGATTCTTTACCCCTCGTGAAAAATCGTAGCTCTTTTTCATTTATGGTCGAACACTTCCAAAATGTCATCATTGGCTTGAGAGGATGATGTACTCATCAGTCTCAAGCAGCAATCTTGTTCCTATCTCTGCCATCTGATCAAAGAGACGCATGCGCTCGCGCGCTCGTGTGGGTAATGGGACATTCACAATCACTCGATTATCCGGTCTCACGACAACTCGAGTCTTCCCGCGCGCCGGAGGATACACTTCATGCAGGAGGGCTACGTATTCCTTGATAGCATCGGTGGCCCCGTTGGTCGCTTTCGTGGCTTGGCGATTTGTATTTCGTCTCATGCGTTTTCTTCCAACGCCCTTGCGATAGATATGAGAAATCTCTCCGCCCGATCATACGCTCGTTTGGCTTCTTTCGCCGAAACTGCATCAGGTTTGTAGTCAGCTACATGTCGTAACTCTATTAAGTCCATCGGTGTTCGGCCAATGTCGCTCGGTAATACTTTGCGCCTCATAATCAACCGTCGATTCAGTTCGGCTTGGACTTGTCCATGATCCCACTCATTGTCCCTAGCGCGCAAATCTGTCAGCTTGATCAACGAAGCAATGCTAGCGAGAAAAACGGCGTAGTACGCTCGACTGGCGCACACGTTGTGCTTCTTGCGCTGATAGGCCAACGACGCCATTTCAAGATTCTCCTTAGCCTTTGCCCAATAGTCGCTCCAATCCACAACCGTGCTTGTAGCATCCGATCAATTAGACGTCATTACTCGTCTTTGAACTGCCGCACGATCATTCTCATCTGCTTCTCTACTTTGGCTCGGCAAACAGACCCAACTCCGCGATTGCCGGACACACCGGCGCTTGCGTGATGCGTAGCCGCACCTTCGTGGTTGTAACGGACTTGCCCCGCACGAGCCGGCAATTACCGATGCTGGTACCGCTGGCGAATTCCTGCCATTGACCGTTCTCCCACGCATCGAGCGCGAATGCTTCCACGCGCTGACCGAGCGGCAGGTACTCGCGCAGCCGAACGACATTGAAGGTGACTTCGTGGCCGAGATCGAGAACCAACTCCGGCGTCTGCAATTGATCGTCAGAGGCCCAGTAAGTATCGCGCCGCCCATCAATCACGTTTCGCGGCGAGAACCGCCGGTCACCGTTACCGCGAGTGTTGCTCGCGCCTGCCTTCGCACCCTGCGCTAGATCTTTCGCGAACGTGGCGTCAAGCACGCGGCGGAATTCGCGCAATGATTCCCCATCAGGCGCTGGAATCTGGCCGCGACGATCCGGCGCCAGGTTGAGCAGCAGCGATGCGCCCCGGCCCACCGAGGAGTAGTAGAGATCGACCAGGTTCCGGGCGCTTCTGACTAGGCTGTCCTCCTGCGGGTGATAGAACCAACCGGGCCTGATCGAGACGTCGCATTCCGCCGGGACCCAGTGCGTGCCCGGACGATCGCCACGATTCAAGCGCGCCTGGTCAGCGCGACCGGGAACAAAATCCTCTCGGTTGAGCGTGGCCCAGCACGTTTCGCCGGCGACGCCGCGCTCGTTGCCGGCCCAACGCACGTCCGGTCCGGCGTCGCTGAAGAGACAAGCATCCGGCTGGAGAGTGCGCACAAGTTGCCAGGTCGTGGGCCAGTCATAGTAAGTCTCCCGGTCGATCGTGCGCGTCTCACGCGCACCGCCATAGAAGCCATCACCGCCATTGGCCCCATCCAAAAAGATTTCAAACACAGGGCCGTAGCCGGTTAGCAGTTCACGCAGTTGATTTCGGAAATAGGAGAGGTATGCGGGCCGGCCATAGTCTTTCTGATTACGATCCCAGGGTGAGAGGTAGACGCCGAACTTGAGTCCGTACTTTCGACAGGCGTCAGAAATCTCTTTCACGACATCGCCATGGCCATTTCTCCACGGGCTGTTCTTCACAGAGTGCTCGGTGTATTTCGACGGCCAGAGGCAGAATCCATCGTGGTGCTTGCAGGTCAGGATCAATCCTTTCATCCCTGCGTCCCGGGCCGTGCGGACGATCTGTTCCGCGTCAAAGTCCGTGGGGTTGAAAACAGCGGGCGCTTCATCGCCGTAGCCCCACTCTTTATCGGTGAAGGTGTTCACGGTGAAATGAACGAATCCATAGAACTCCATGGAATGCCAGCGAAGCTGGCGTGGCGACGGCAGAGGTCCGTACGGCGCTGGGGGCTGAACCTTACGACTTGCCTCAGACCGCATCGTCGCGGCGACACAAGACGCCGCCAGCACGATGCACAGGAAAAAGTATTTCCTCACTAAAAGCGACCTCCCAAATAACGCGCGTTTGGTTCCAGGCTAGCCACATTTCGCCCTTAAGGAGCTGCGAAGTCAAATTAGTTGGGCTCCTTACGAACGTTTCGCTACTACTTTGGCTTTGGTTACGAAGACAAGCATCGTGTATCTTCGCCCTTGCATGATCAACTGGGCTGAGGGCACGCTCTTGAGATTCTCGCCGCAGTGATGCTACGCTCCCAGTCATGAGCACACTCGCTGAAATCGAAGCCGCCGCCGACGCTCTGCCGGCTGAACAAAAGCAGGAACTTATCCTGTTTCTCGCTGCACGATTGCGCGCGGGAACCGTAGAATTGCCGCCGCCGAGAGAGTTCAGCCGCGAACAGATTGAACAATGGATCGCGGACGATGAGGCAGGCTATCGCCGCTTTCTCGCCGGACAGTGAAGCTTTTTCTTGACTCCAGCGTGCTCCTCGCCGCATGCGGCTCGGCTAAAGGATCATCGCGAGCCCTTTTTCATCTGGCCCCATCCGCAGGCTGGACACTACTCGCAGTCGAAAATGATTGATTGGGAAGCAATCCGCCGCGAGTTTCCAGTAACGAGTCAGCTCGCATATCTCAACAGCGCTGCTGCCGGACCGGTGTCGAGGGCCTCATTTGAAGTTGCTTCGGGTTACTACGAAAAGATGATGAGCGACGGCGATGTGTACTGGAACCGCTGGCTCGCCGATCGCGAAGCTATCCGAAAGAAGATCGCGCGGTTCATCAATGCAGAGCCCGAAGAGATTGCGTTTACCACCAACACTTCGGCTGGCATGAATGTGATTGTGGATGCGCTGGAAGATCGTGGCGAAGTCATTTCCAGCGAACTAGAGTTTCCCGTCACCACGCTGCCCTGGATGCATCGCCGCATTCCAGTCCACCTGCTGGCGGCGATCGATGGCGAAGCGCGAATCGAAGACATTCACGGTGCGATGACTAACAAGACGGGAATCATCGCGCTCAGTCACGTGCAATTCTCGAACGGCTTTCGCATCGATCCCAAAGAACTCGGAGAGATAAAAGGCCAGCACGCTCTGGTCATTAATGCGAGCCAATCTGCCGGCGCATTCGAGATTGATGTGAAGCGAATGAAGATCGATGCCCTGTGTGCGACTGGCCACAAATGGATGCTGGCCGGATATGGATCGGGATTTGTTTATCTCAGCCGTGAACTGCTGGAGCAATCGCTGCCGCGTTCAATCGGCTGGCTCAGCGTCGAACACCCTTTTGAGATGCGCAACGACGAGTTTCGTCCGCGTCATGACGCCGCGGCGCGAGTAGAGCTTGGCTGTCCGCATTTCGCAGGAATTTTTTCGTTGGGCGCGTCGATTGGTCTCATGAACGAAATCAGAATCGATAACATCCAGGCGCGCGTCCGGGAGTTGAATACTTTTCTGACCGAACGTTTCAGGGAAAACGGGTGGAAGATCCTGTCACCGACCCGGGACGACAATGTGCGTTCAGGTGAGACGCTGGTCGAAGTTGAGCGGCCGGGTGAAGCTGTCCGCCACCTCTTCCGACGCGGCGTGGTCGTCACTGAAAAGCCGCAAGGCATTCGGGTGGCAACGCACTTCTTCAATAACGAAGAGGATGTTGAGAGATTGATCGAGGCGTTGAATGAAACGCGCGGGTGAGTCAGTACGCTGTTTACAGGCGGGCTATTGCCCGTCACGATCCCCTGGCATTACCGGGCGGGGCATTACTCCTGCCGCGATCCAATAACGCTACGGGGCGGGCGGTGGCCCGCCTCTAAACTGAGGCTTTTTCTTTTGCCTTTGTTTCTGCCGAGTCGGGGGAGTAGCCGCGGGTTGCGCGAAGTGCTCGCGGCAAAGCTGTAGGAACTTTTGATGAATTGGCGATTCGTAACCGCCAACCAAACGAGCAATACCGAGTTGCCAGTTGATTTGCGCCCCTTCGATCCACCAGCGCACCAAACTTCCTTTCGCCACTTCTTCCTGCACAGACTTCAACGGCACAATGCCGACGCCCATGTCCTCTTCAACCATCCGCTTGATGGCCGCCAGCCGGCTCAGTTCCATTGTCACTTTCAGTTTCACCCCGGCCTGCGCAAAAAATTGATCGATAAGTCGACGCGTGTTACCACCTCGCTCTCCGAGAATCAGCTTCTCGCCGGCCAGCGAATACGCACTCGCAATCTTTTGCTTCGCCTGCGGATGCCGAGGCGACGCAATCGCTACCAGAGAATCTTCACTCAGGAGTTCCGTCTGCACTCCGCGCGCTTCGACCGGCAATGACACGAAAGCCGCATCCAGCTCGCCCGCCAACACTTGTTGCACCAGTAACTCGCTGGTCCCGGAAACGACCGAGGTCTCCACGCCCGGATGAGTCTGACGCAGTTCTCTCAGGATGTTCGGCAGAGGATCGGCGCTGACTCTCGCCGAAGCGCTGCCGACGCGCAGTCGCCCGCGATGAGCGCCGGTCAGCGCGGCGAGTTCTTCGAGGGCCGCATCGTGCTCGCGCAAGATCACATAGGCGCGCACCAGCAGTTTCTCGCCCGCCTCCGTAAGGATCACTCGTCGCGGGGCACGAATGAAAAGCTGGGCCCGGCTTTCGGTCTCCAGTTGCCGAATCTGCATGCTGATCGCCGCCTGCGTCACATGGACGCGCGCGGCTCCCGCAGTAAACGTGCCGCTTTCGGCGATAGCGACGAATGCCTTTAGTTGTCTGATGTCCATAATTTTTCGGTCACATCAACCAGGATTATTACGTGGATAAGATCTTTTAGTTTCCATTATAGCTAGGCCGTTCCTAGAATAGAAATCTTTACAGCCCTGGTGGACATCGAAGAACGCATGCCGACAACGCAAACAACAGTGGATCTGCTGCCGCGGCGGCACGCTCCGCTGCGGAAACTGGTCGTGGGCGTTGACGGCGGTGGAACGCGAACCCGCGCCGCGATTCTTGACGGCGGCCGGGTGCTCGGCGAGGGCCGGGCAGGTCCGTCAAATCCGTTGCGAGTGGGCATTGCCAACGGCGCCGCGGCTATTCGCGACGCGATTGACAAAGCGTGCGCCGCGGCAATGATCCGTCGTAGCGACCTCACGGCTGCTGGAATAGGTCTCGCGGGTGTCAGACGCAAAGACATCCGGACGCGAATGCGCGAGGTCCTAATTGAGACGCTGGGGATCAAGAATATCGAGCTGATGACTGATGGCGACATCGCTTTGTATGGCGCCACTGACGGGGGACCGGGAATCGTGGTGATTTCCGGAACCGGATCGATTTGCTCCGGAGTTAACCGCCAGGGCAAGCACGTCTTTGCGGGAGGCTGGGGGCCGGTGGCCGGCGACGAAGGAAGCGGATCCTGGATCGCGCGGCGGGCGCTTCAGGCCGTGGCGCAGGCAAGTGATGAGCGCGGACCCAAGACGGCATTAACGGCAACCGCATGCGAATATTTTCAGGTGGCCACAGCCGATGACCTGTCAACCGCAATCTACGCCCCGACCGTTACCAATGATCGGATAGCCGGCTTTAGCAAGCAGGTCATTGAAACTGCACGGGCTGGCGACCCGGTGGCTATTAATATTCTCCGCGAAGCAGGAAGAGAGCTTGGCAAGGCAGCGGTAACCGCAATTCGCAAGTTGAAAATGGAGCAGGAGCGCTTTCAGGTAGCCTTCGTAGGGGGCGTGTTCGCCGCGGGTGAATTTGTGATCGCGCCTTTGCGTGAGGAAATAGCGCGCGTTGCCAAGAAGGCTTTTATTGCCGCGCCCAGATTCTCTCCAACGGTGGCTGCCGGCCGCCTGGCCCAGGAGCATCTGCACGGATTGCCGGTTGCCGTCTGAGAGCGAGTTTCGGTACCTTCAGTAAGAGTGAAACATCCGACAGCGTCCGCTGAGTGCCTTTCTCGAAAAATGCCAGAAACTGAGTCCATCCCGTTAACTGAGCAGGAAAATCCGCGCACCGCGCACATCAGTTCTTTACCAACTGAAGAGATTCTGCGACTGATGAACGAAGAAGATGCGCGCGTGGCGGAAGCTGTCGCCCACGTCCTATCTGAGGTCGGGCGGGCAGTCGACGGAATAGTCGAAAGACTGAATAAAGGTGGACGCCTTTTCTACCTCGGGACGGGAACATCAGGAAGACTCGGCGTGCTCGACGCCGCGGAATGTCCACCGACCTTCGGGGTGTCGCCTGAGTTGGTCCAGGGGATCATTGCCGGCGGCTACGATGCCTCTTATCGCAGCGTCGAAGCATCCGAAGACGACGCAGAAGCCGGCGCCCACGACTTGCTAGCGCGTGGCTTCACCAACCGGGATGCGCTGGTCGGCATCGCGGCATCCGGGCGAACGCCATACACGGTGGGCGCGGTTGAGCACGCACGAAGACTCGGAGCCTTTACGATTGCGCTTACCTGCGTGCCCGGCTCTTCGATCACCAGCGCCGCAGAAGTCAGCATAGTTCCGCTTGTGGGACCGGAAGTGGTGGCCGGCTCGACGCGTTTGAAAGCTGGAACGGCGCAGAAGATCGTGCTCAATATGATCTCAACAGCGGCCATGATTCGGCTCGGCTACGTCACCGGGAATCGCATGACGAACGTGCAGACGCGCAATGCCAAACTGCGGGCGCGCGCCTTGCGTATTTTGCAAATCGAGGCGGAATTGGACGAAGAGGATGCCAGAAAAGCGCTCGCGGAAGCAGACGATAATTTGCCGGTTGCCCTGGTAATGAGCAAGACCGGCCGCGCGGCCGCAGATGCAAAGCGAGCATTGCAGGAAACGAAAGGCGTAGTCGCGCGTGCCATTACGCTGCTCGCCTCAGGCTTGACTTAACGAAAATATCGAAATGGGTTTCTCAGCTATAGATTACGCTGTTCTACTGATCTATCTCGCCGGCATCACGATCTTCGGTGTGATGTTCCGCAAATCGCAGCGGACCGTCAAAGACTACTTCCTCGGCGACAAGAACACCTCATGGATAGTTATCAGTCTCTCGATCGTCGCAACTGAGACCAGCACACTCACGCTGATTGGCGTGCCCGCTTTGGCCTATGCAAATTACGCCCGCCCCGAGCAGGGCGGTAATTTCACATATCTGCAAGTCGTGCTGGGTTACGTTGTAGCCCGGATCATTATCAGTCTGCTCTTTATCCCGGCGTATTTTCGCGGCAATCTTTTAACTGCTTACGAACTGCTGAAGAACAGGTTCGGGGTTAAGACCAAGAACTTTGCGGCTTCACTGTTTCTGGTTATGCGGGCGCTGGCCGAAGGCGTGCGCGTCTTTGCTGCATCCCTGGTCCTAAGCGCAGTCTTAAGCGCGAGCTTGCCGGGCCTGCCGTACCTTTGGCTGTGGTCCATCATTATTGTGGGCGTGCTCACGCTGATTTACACGTTCGAGGGCGGCATCGCCGCGGTGATCTGGACTGATCTAATCCAACTGGTGATCTACATCGGCGGATCACTGCTGGCCGCCTATCAACTGTTGCATCTGGTTCCCGGCGGTTGGCACTCGATTGCGGTCGAGGCTGCGGCGGCAGGTAAGTTTCAATTCGTCTCGTTCAAATTGGATTTCAGCGTGCCGTTTACGTTCTGGGCAGGACTCCTGGGCGGAACGTTCTTGACGATGGCTTCGCACGGGACGGATCAGCTCCTGGTGCAACGCTTGCTAACCTGTCGCGATAAACGCGACAGTCAGAAGGCCCTGATCCTTAGCGGCTTTGTAGTTCTGTTCCAGTTCGCCCTGTTTTTGACCATCGGTGTAATGCTCTATGCTTACTACAAGTTTTATCCGCTGACGACCAAGCTGGCGAGCAACGACGAAATTTTCCCTACGTTTATCGTGCAACGACTGCCGCACGGCATATCCGGTCTGGTAATCGCGGCGATCTTTGCGGCGGCGATGTCGAACTTGAGCGGCTCGCTGAATTCGCTTTCCTCAAGCACGGTGCTCGACTTTTACCAACCATTGTTCAGACCTGACGCCAGCGACGAGCATCTTTTGAAACTATCGCGCTGGCTGACCGCAGCCTGGGGCTTTGTCCTGATTGGCATCGCGATGCTGGCGAGCACCTGGGGATCGGTTTTCACCACCGGCCTGACCATCGCGTCACTGGTTTATGGTCCGATGCTGGGTGCATTCCTGCTCGGCGTCCTGACAAAACGGGCGAACCAGGTGGGCGTGATGACTGGCATGGCGGTTTCTTTGGGCTTCATGCTGATGATCAAGATCGAGTTTTCCGCCGCGGTCGCCTGGACCTGGTACGTACTGATGGGCACGGTAGTGTGTTTTGGTGTCGGTTACATCGTGAGCTTATTGAAAGGGAGGACAGTGACGGCGGAACGCAGCAGGGGATGAACCGCACGGAGCATGTAAGAAGGGTTCAACTAGACGAATGAAATCAATCAAACAATTGCTGACTCCGATTTTGTTGGGGGCCATGGTGCTGGCGCCGCTGGCTGGCCCTAAGGCGCGAAACCTACCGTACGCCGGGGCCAGCCGCCCACTTGCGGCCGAAGCAAAAGCCAAACCCTATTCAGGCCACCCTTCAGTCGAAGCCCTGAAGTGGGCCGACAAAGAACTCCAGCGCATGTCGCTGGAAGAAAAGATCGGCCAACTGATCGCGGTAGGTCTCAATGCGACATTTCTAAATCAGGACAGTGAAGCGTTTAAGGATCTGCGGCACCAAGTGGTGGACAATCATGTCGGTGGGATCGTCCTGTTTCGGGGACCGGTGTACGAGTCAGTGATTCTTGTCAATCGCATGCAGCAGATCGCAAAGTATCCTTTGCTAATCTCGTCAGATCTCGAAGCAGGCGCGGGCATGCGCTTTGACGACACGGTTAACTTCCCTTGGAACATGGCCGTGGGAGCAACCGGGAATCCGGACTATGCGCGCCGACAGGGACAACTGACAGCGCGCGAAGCACGGGCGCTCGGGATTCAGCAGATTTACGCGCCGGTTGCGGACGTAAACAACAACCCCGCTAATCCGGTCATCAACGTTCGTTCGTACGGTGAAGATCCCGCGGAGGTGGCAAAATTGGTCGCGGCGTTTGTCGCCGGCGCGCAACACGGCGGCGTGATGGCGACTGCCAAACATTTTCCCGGCCATGGCGACACGGCCACTGATTCGCATCGTGGCCTGCCGGAGATTGATGTCACGCGCGAGCGCCTCAACTCGGTCGAACTGGTTCCCTTCCGCGCCGCGGTGAACGCCGGCGTCGGCGCCGTAATGGATGGTCATATCGGCTTGCCGCTGATCGATCCGACGGCGATCACGCCGCTGGCTCGCGATGTTAAGTTAAAAGCGATCGAGACCGACGAGGCCGGCGAAATCGTTGTCGAAAAAGGAACCATGCCCACGACGCTTTCACCGGTCATGAACAAGATTCTGCGTAACGAACTAAGTTTCGATGGACTGATCGTAACCGACGCGATGAGCATGAGCGGCCTGACGCTTTACTTCACTCAGGAAGAGGCATCGGTGCGGGCGCTTGAGGCAGGAGCAGATCTGCTGTTGAAGCCTGCCGATACGGACGCGGCCTTTCGTGGTGTCCGCGACGCTGTGAAGAGCGGAAGGTTGACGGAAAAGCGGATCGAAGAGTCCGTGCGAAAAGTGCTTGCCGCCAAGTACGACCTGGGCCTGGTAGAGCAACGTATTACCCCGCTGGATGGAATCGATCGACTTGTCGCCGGCAAGGACACCTTAAAACTGGCGGAAGAGATAGCCGAGCATGCCATCACGTTGGTGCGCAACGATGCGAAGCTTCTGCCGCTGAACCTTCCGCCCAACGCGACCATCTTCAACCTCGCCATTACCAACGGCGACGACCGCTTGTGGATCACGCAGCCTTTCGTTGCCGCCCTGGCGCGCTCGGGGCGAAAGGTAGTAACGGTCGTCCTTGACGATCGCTCATCTGAGGCGGAAGTGAAGAAGGCCCTGGATCTCTCTAGTCGGGCGGATCTGGTAATCGCCGCGCTCTATGGCCGCGTGCGCTCGGGTCAGGCCCGCAGCGTGGCGCTACCAGAACCAGGCAGCAGGGCACTCGATATGCTGATTGCTCGGAAGGCGCCATTAATCGGAATCAGCTTTGGCAATCCCTACCTGCTAAGCAGCTTTCCCAAATTGCAAACCTACATGGTCGCGTTTGGGGACATGGAGAGCCTGCAGGAAGCCAGTGCGGAAGCACTGCTGGGACAAATTGATATCACGGGCCGCTTGCCCATCTCGCTCCCGGGTCTGTACCCGCGGGGGACCGGAATCCAGTTGGAGGCTAGCAAGAAATAGCACCAGCTTTGTTGAACCGTTCTTTGGTAGAATCCGCATTATCAGCCAAGGAATACCTGATGACGAGCGAACAACGCCTTGACCTTCTGGAGCGAATGGCGGAATTCCTGGCTAGCCCGGTATTCGGCGAAGGTCGCGTGAACAGCAACAGAAGATTAAGATTCTTTTGGATGGTCAGAAAAGGAATGCCGAGCTCTTCGCAAAGTTGGAAGAATCCTTAAAGCCAAAAGACGACGTCGAACGACGGGATTAGATAAGAACGCCAGATCCCGGCTAAGATTATCGAACCATGATTGCTGTCCCGCTTCGGTTCCGTGGTTTTGTCCTTCTCGCAATTCTCGCGTTTGCTCACCAGGCAGTATCGATCCAATTACCATCCAGTCCTCCCGTCGCCGTCGGCATGTCCGCCGAACGCCTGGCCCGGATGGATCAAGTCATCCAGGCTTCGATCGAGAAAAAGGAATTACCCGGCGCAGTCGTGCTCGTCGTGCGTCACGGTCGCGTCGCGTGGCGGAAAGCCTACGGTTCACGCGCCGTCGAACCACAGCGCGAAGCGATGACGGCGGACACGATTTTCGATCTCGCCAGTCTGACCAAAATCGTGGCTACGGCCACGAGCATCATGATCCTGATCGAAGAAGGCAAAGTGCGCCTCAGCGATCCAGTCATTCAGTTCATTCCCGAAATGAAAGGCGGCGGCCGCGACGCGATTACCATAGAGCAACTGCTGACTCATACAGCGGGGTTCGCTCCTGACTTCGACTTGCGAGAACGCTGGACCGGATACGACGAAGCGATCAAGAGACTGTATCGCGAGCCATTGCGCAATCAACCGGGAGCGCGCTTTGTCTACAGCGACATAAACTACATCGCTTTGGGTGAGGTGGTGCATCGAGTCAGCGGACAGACGCTCGATCAGTTTGCGCGCCGGAGTATCTTTGTCCCGCTGGGAATGCGCGACACCGGCTTTGTTCCCGACGCACGACTGCGTCAACGAATCGCGCCGACGGAAAAGCGGCGGGGACAGATGAACTATCTCGGTGACACTGGAGAGAATGCCGGGCCGCAGGGTGAACAATGGCTGCGCGGTCAGGTGCACGATCCCACTTCGTTTCGCATGAGCGGAGTCGCTGGACATGCCGGTTTGTTTTCGACCGCCGATGATCTGGCGATCTTTTGCCAGATGATTCTTAACGGCGGCATTTACAATGGCGCGCGAATTCTCAGTCCCATGGCGGTTGCGACGATGACGCGGCCACGCGCGATTGCCGAAAACGGATCGGCGCGGGGACTCGGTTGGGACGTCGCAACCAGTTTCTCGACAAACAAGGGCGACCTGTTCCCGCTCGGCTCCTTCGGCCATACCGGATTCACCGGCACCTCGATGTGGATCGATCCAGCCAGCGATTCTTTCGTCATCTTTCTCAGCAATCGCGTGCATCCGGATGGCAAAGGCGACGTGGGACCGTTGCGCGGACGAGTGGCATCGATAGTTGCGAGCTCAATTATTGACGCCACGGTCGCGAAGGCCCGCGAGGAGTCCGCCGGCGCCGCAGCCGAGATGCTCGCCAGTCTTGCCCGGTTGAACTCAAACAGCGCGCGCGGCGACTTGAACACGGTGACCGACGCTCAGGTGTTAACGGGCATCGATGTGCTCGAGCGCGACGGCTTCAAACAACTCGCCGGTTTGCGGATCGGTTTGGTGACGAACCAGACGGGACGCAATCGTGCCGGCCGATCAACCATCGATGTTCTTTTCAAAGCGCCGGGCGTGAAACTGTTGGCGCTCTTTTCACCTGAGCACGGCATTCGCGGCCTCGCCGATGAAAAGGTCTCAGACACAAAGGACGAGCAGACCGGCTTGCCGATCTATTCGCTTTACGGCGAGACGCGCCGGCCAAAGCCGGAACAGTTGAAAGATTTGGATGCGCTCGTCTATGACATTCAAGACGTGGGCGTGCGCTTCTACACCTACATCTCGACGCTGGGTTACGTGATGGAAGAAGCCGGCAAAGCCCGGCTGCCAATCTTTGTGCTCGACCGTCCGAACCCGATTAACGGCCGCGATGTCGAGGGGCCGATTGCCGACGCAGACAAACTTTCTTTCACCGCTTATCACACGTTGCCGGTTCGTAACGGAATGACAATCGGCGAGTTGGCAGGTCTCTATAATGACGAGCGCCACATCGGCGCCGATCTGCGCGTTATCAAAATGGAAGGCTGGCGGCGCGCGATGTGGTTCGATGCGACCGGCCTCGTCTGGATCAATCCCTCACCAAACATGCGTAGCCTTACGGAAGCCGCATTGTATCCCGGCGTGGGTTTGCTGGAAACGACGAACTTGTCGGTCGGCCGCGGCACCGACACGCCTTTTGAAGTAATCGGGGCTCCCTGGCTTGATGGGCAAAAGCTGGCGAGCTATTTGAACGCCCGAAGAATTGCGGGCGTGCGCTTTATTCCCATCCGCTTTACGCCCAGGTCATCAGTCTTCAAGAACGAAGGGTGCGGTGGAATCAACGTTGCGATCACCGACCGATCGACGTTTCAATCGGTCTTCACCGGAATTGAAATCGCAGTCGCTCTCCATTCCTTGTTTCCCGACACTTGGAAGGTTGACGGCTATTCACACTTGCTCGTTAACGCCGACACCCTCGAGCGCTTAAAGCGCGGCGAGTCAGTCGAAGAAATTGTGCGGTCGTGGGCAACTTCGCTAGACAACTTTCGTCGCACGCGCTCGAAGTATCTGCTGTACGAGTGAGGAGGGTCGCGCATCTAGGGTTCTTGCCGGGCGGTAATAACTGACTGCATTTTGATGCCGGTCCGGCGCGAAAAGCCGGGACGAAGATCGAATTTGCGTGGTGTCTTTGGATCCTATCTGGAGTATATTGGTGCGATAATTTTGGTCCCTGGCGCTCCACGTTTGACTGCTTAGGATCAGTCGATGCAGGTAGATTGATGCGGGTACTGTTTGGAGGTCGGCTATGAAATCAAGACGGAGAAGCACGCAGCGGTGGAAATGGTGCTGGATTTCTTTCTTACTCCTCATCGCAGCCGGCAGCTCGTTTGCGCAAGGGAACCTTCAGGTCTCCGCGCCACCAATCGAGGTTCTTAAGCTGAAGTGGGAAAAGGAAGTCAGGCTGCCTCGTAATTTTGATCCGTCCGTCATTCCTACGGGCAGCACCTTTAGTGATCCAGCGTCGAGGAGTTCGGGCCCGGCAAGCACTGCGGCGGACACCTCGCGCGGAGGTAGTGCGGCAAGAAATACGGCTTCCCCTTCGAATCCGACTGTCACGTTCCCCGCGACCCCCGGGCGACTTCCCGTCTTCTATGTCTACACGCTGAAGATCCGAAATGTGAGCGATAAGGAAATTGAAGGAATTGCGTGGGACTACGTTTTCATCGACCCAAATAGTGGCGCGGAGTTGGGCCGGCATCGGTTCCTCAGCTACGTCAAGGTACAACCGAACACAGGCGTGACGCTGAAAGGACAGATGCGCTCTCCGCCCTTGAGAATCGTGAGTGCTTCATTTACCGGAAAGCACGTCAAGCCAATTGAGCGAGCCTCAATCCAATGCGTGTTGTTCGATGGCGGGACGAACTGGAGGAACCCCGCCGGCAGCAAAGGCGTGTGCGAATTTCTTAAGAGCGGCGACACTCTTATGAAACAAAAACGGAACTCCACTCAACATTAAGCGTCGCCAGCAGCCACAGACAGATTGACACGCGGTCGGGAGATGGTTTACAAGATCGGACTTTGTATCCTGGCTTTTTCCACCACCGTTCCAGATAAAGAGGTGTCCGATTTATGACAGTAATCCGAAAGTGTTTCCTGTTTCTGCTGCTTGCTTCCTTTTCCTGGCTTGCGCCTTCGCAGCAGCTCAAGGCGCGAACATTGACGAATTTGCCTCCCGTAAAGGGAAGCTTGCCTGATTCATCGGCAACGAATTCGAAACGCGCTCTTGCGCGAACTGTTTCTCCGGGCCCTGCTGCGCCCGAGAGCGGCCGTCTTCGGGAAGTAATCGAAGATCGGTATAAGAGCCGATATCAAGTGTGGAAGAAGGAGTTTCTCTCGACCGATATTGGTCGGGCGCAGTGGGAAATGTACGCGCATCATCCGCGTCTCGTCCTTACTATCACAATCGCCGAGAACAATCCGAACGGGGCGGCCACCGGGAAATACAAATGGAATGAGTCTGGTGAACTCATCGCGGCAACGATCGCTTTGGGGAGCCAGGCTGACCAGGGCTATCCCAGCTCTGTCTATTATCCGGTAATGAATGCGCTCGAACCGTACGAATCGAAGCATCTGATCGGCGGGAGCGTTTTGGCAGCGACAAAAATTGCGCACGAATTTGGTCACGTAATGAAGATAGCCGGCACTCCCGAAGAGCTCTATCATCTCCAGGGTCAATTGATACCGGCCTACAACAAAATCTTTCTCAGTAACGGCTACAATGTTAACGATCCCCGCCTGGTGGAATTGGCTCAGAAGATGGGCGGCAATCCGGTGCAGATTTGGGAGGATCGCGAATACTGGGGCGAAGCGAATGCAATGCTTTTTCTCCGCGACCGAGTCGCCAAAGAGAGGTTTCACTGCAAGCTCTTCAATAAGATTAAGCGGACCGTCGAGGAGTACGCGAAAGGTTATGAAGAGCGTTTCGCTGAAATTGCCAAGTCGCAGGGCGCGATTTACGCGTGCAGTTGGCGATAGCCTCGGTGAAGGTTCAGGAGTCTGGAACTCACTTACCAACCTCAAACTTGTAGGAGAGCACCAAGAGAAAGGGGCCGAATTGCTCGGCCCCTTTGAAGGTTAGTGTTGCCTGGTGGTTAGAAGCTTAGTCGCATACCGAATTCGGTCTGCCGTGCCGTCACGGCCTGACCGGTGATCCGGCCAAAGGTCGTCGGGCTAAGAACATTCAAAGCCGCGCCGCCCGGGGCGAAGTGGTTAAAGACGTTCGTGAACTGAATGCTGGTTCTCAAGGTGACCCGCTCCCCAAACTTAAAGTCTTTCGAAATCGCCATGTCGACGTTCCAAATTTTGGGAGCGCGCAAATTGTAATAGCCTCCGCAACTCGTGTCGGCGCCCAGGACGCATCTCCGGAACTGCGTAATTATGGATGCCGGATCGGCAAACATGTTGAGCCCTCCCGGGTTGTTAGTGCCGACGCCATTCGAGCCGGCAACGTTGCGGTGCAGAGAGTTTCCGCCCGTGAACGGGCCCGCTAGCACCGCGCCCTCGGAGGCTACGCCATCACCTCCAGGAGGAGTTACTGAGCCAAACGACTGTCCATTACCTATGCTTACAAAAGCTCCGGGACCGCTTTGAAAAGTCATGAACGGAGCGATCGTCCAACCGTTGACCAGATGGCCGACGATACCTTTCTTGTTCCTAAAATCGCCCCATCCGAACAGAGACCTCGGCTGGTATGCTAAGCCCGAGTTGAAAAGCACCTTGACATCGAAGTTCTGCAGGCCGTAATCGGCCCTGGGGTTCCAGGCGTCCAGGGTAGTGTTGGAGCTGTTGTACTGGGCGAGTTCAGCCGTACCCAGTGACCGACCCCAAGTGAAATTGGTGATGCCGGATAGGCCATGCCAGTCGCGTATATTCAGTGTAATGAACATCGCGTTGTAGTTTGAGAACCCCAGGCTGGTGGTTTCGTTGAGCGTAGTCGCCTGGCCCGCGCCACCATTGAGGGATTGGGAAATCATCGTGCGGCCCAGGATCCAACCATTAGCGGCATTAAGTGCTTGCCAAACGTTGGACACGTTGGTGTTCAGAATATTCGATCCCTGGTTGGTGGCCACCGCCACGGTGCAACTCGAGAAAGCCTTGCAATAGACGGAGCCTGGTCCCCCCAGCGCCGTCTCAAAGAACGGCTGTACCGGAACAGATGCAGCCGCGGTACCTCCGTTCAACGCAAAGTATACCTTTGCGTAGGCGTCGGAGAATTGCTGGCCGCCCAGCTTTGTCATGTAAGGAACGGCATCCAGATTAAGCTCCTGAAAGACGTTGCGGATTCTTCGCCCCATGTAGCCAACCTCGATTTGCACCTTCCTGCTGAGTTGGCGCTGGATGGTGAAGTTGATGTTGTCCGTTTTCTCCGGCTTGTAATTTAAATCAAGAACCGTGGCATCCTGGGCGATGGGATTGGCACCTCCTGTAAAGAAGGGTTGTGGCAGCGTGGCCGACGCCGCGGGCAGCGGCGCCACCAGGCCATCGGTCCCAATCCGAAATACGTTGGTCGGGTTGACCAGTGTCGAAGAGCAGGCCCCGTCCATTCTGGAGTTGGCGCAGCTAACGGATTGTAGCAACCCAACGCCGAGCAACGGAACCAGCACCAGGTTCACGCCATTTAGCCGGCCATAGATGCGGCCGTAGCCACCGCGAAGGACTGTCTTCCCGTCTCCAAACAGTGTGCCCATGAGCCCCGACTTATAGCTGGGATTCCAGGCCACGGAGATGCGCGGGCTGAATCCACCCCTGAAGGGGTTGTATGGGTATTTCTTTTTCAGGTTGCCCGTGGTCTCAAATCCGAGGATCGGATTATAGACTTGGCCCGCTAGCGCCGCGGCTTTCCGCCTGTCCAAATACTCGACCGTATCGACGATGGTCCCATCCTGATATACGAGGGCGACTTGTTTTCCGTCTTTCTCGACCGGGGGCGTTTCGTACGCGTATCCGAGACCATAGCTAATAGTCACGCTTGGCTTCACCCGCCACGTGTCGCTCCCGTACAGGTTGTAGAACTTGATGACGGACTGGTCGAATGCCGAACTGCCCACCGGTTGCAAGGCAAGGTTTGAACCTGCGCGCGTATAGGCGACCTGGGGCAGACCGATCATACCCAGTACCTCCGAGGCCAGGTTTGCATAGGCGTTCCGCTGGCCGGATGGCACAGTAGTCGGGATCCAAGGCAAGCCACCGGTTGAAGATGACCAGTCTATGCCTTGTCTAGCGATCTGGTAGGTAATCTGGTTATTGACTCCCACACCGTTGTCGCTGCGTTCGTGATAATTGAAATTGTGCTGATACTGCCCACCAAACTGGAACAGGTGGTTCCCCTTAACCCAGGTAACGTCGTCACGAATCATCGTGTCCTGACCGTCCCAGACTCGCATGCGAACGCTTTGCGAGTTGACGTTATAGGGGATCAGCGCGCCGGTGGATTCCCCACTTGAAGAGTTACCTGGAGCGATCTCAATCGCTCCGCCCAGGCCTGGGAGCTGCGGGGGGCCGCCCTGCGTGGACCACTGCCACCAGTTGTAGAGATAGCTAAGGCGCAAGTCATTAGTCACGCTCGGGCTGAGGGTGCTGGTCAGTCCGAAGACCAATATCTCGCCAAGCTGTGGCCTCGGCGCCGAGGCATTGTATTGTCCAAAGGTCCCGCCAGGCAGTATGCCGCCAACATCCACCTGGTTACTCGTTGTATTGAGTAGCTTGAAGGTGCGGAAGGAGGTAAAGAAGCGATGCTTCGAACCAAAGTCATGATCGATCCGGCCCACATAGTTGTTGGAGACGAGCGGGAGTCTAATGGTTCCCAGATACCCCTGGGTATTGTATCCATCACCCGCCAGCGGGTCATTTGGCAAGGGCAGGAACTTCGTCCAAAGCTGCTTCACAATTGGGTTCAGACCAATGCCACGCGGATCGCACGGCCCGCCCGGGCACGTCGCCGGCGCCAGGGTGACGGTCGTATACGGCACCGTCGTACCATTGCCAACTTGCACCGTTACCGGAAAGGGATTCAGGTTATAGGGTCTGAAAACGTTAGTAGAGTCCGCAACCTGAATCACTCCCGCGCGTAATGCGGGGGTGGGGTATGATCTTTCGAAGAGGGTGGCATTGGGATAACGAAAGCCCTCGTAGTTAATGAAGAAGTAGGTCTTACCGCCTAATATTTTCCTCGGGATCATCTGCCCGCCTAAAGTGAAACCGAAGCGGTCCCTGTGATTGGGAATGATGGGCGTATACGGCATCACGCAGTTGGTATCACCCTTTTGGTAAGTAGTACCTGCGGCGCAGGCCCGTCTGTCGGGCGCAAGACCCTTAGTAAATGTCGTGTGGTTGTTGGCCCAGCTATTTGCGCCCAATATGTTGGTCGCAAAATAGTAACCGTAGCCCGAGCCGTGCCATTGATTGGTGCCTCGCTTGGTCACCATCTGGACACTGGCGCCGCTGGAGCTGTTGAAGTCCGCGGTCTGGCCGAAGGTGCCCACTTTGAATTCCTCGACGCTCTCGATCGGGGTAGCTACGACGCCAGAGGCCATACCGTTGGTCTGCCCGCCGGCAGTGCCGGTGAAGTTGACGATGTAACCGGTGGTGTTACCGGCCATGTCGTCGGTGTTGTTGCCGCCATCAATCGTAAACGTGTTCTGGTCCATGTAAGCGCCGGCAACAAAGCCGCCGTTCGGATTCACTCCGGGCTGGAGCGCCAATAACGTAGTTGCGTCACGGCCGAGGTTCGGCAGCAGCTCGAGATGCTTCAGGTCGATAGTATTTCCGATCGTTGCGTTCGCGGTCTGTAGCTCAACGCCGGTCGACGACGAGGTTACGATAACTTGTTCCGTAAGTGCCCCGACCTCCATCGCGACATTAACGGTTAACAAAAGGCCGAGGCTGACCCTCTGTTGCGCCATCTTTGCCACTTTGAACCCCGACTTGCTGACGATGATGTCGTAGAGACCGGGATGGACGACCGGAAAGTTGTATCGCCCCGAGTCGTTTGTTGTTGTCGTTTGGTTGCTGTTCGTCGCCAAGTCGGTCAGAGTTACATCAGCCCCCGGCACTGAAGCCCCTTGTGGGTCTGATACGACGCCGGTGACACTGCCCGACGAGGCGGTCTGCGCTCGGGCCGCCGTCGCGCTAAGGCTGAGCGAAACACCGATGCTAAGAACCAACCCTAGGAAGAACGAGAGTCTTTTCATTTTGGGATCCTCCTGAGACCAAAAGAAGTCCAACCAAGCCCTGACATTCGGCAAACCTCGGCGAATGTCACAGCTTCGCTATGTGAAAAAAAACTGGCGAGTAATTACTAGCTGCGCAAAAAATGGCGGGTAAGAATCTTTAAGTTAGCTCAGGCTCCGAAAATTTGAGCCCCGTATGATCCCATCTAATATGGCCGCCAGTATATAACCAACGGTGACGGCGTCAAGCATTATTTTGCAATTTTTTGGCGGTCTGTCCAAAATATTGGATTCGGAAAGAAGCGCTATCCGCGACTGCCTTGTTACGCAGACACACGCGAACTCTGTAAGGCGCCCCGATTGGGTGGAAGAGATCGTCCTTTGGAAGAGCTTCACCGCGTCCGCGAGCGAGCTTTGATGTGCAAATAGGCGAGTATTAATCGACGAGTTTGCGGCCGAAGCTGAAGGACGCCCTCTCTAGTTGGCGCTTATGCTGAATGCGCTCTGATCAATCTTTTGGTTAAAGTCGAACTGAGTCAGCTTAATGACCCAGTCCGCCAAAAACGTGCCGTTCTGGGTATCGACCGCTAACTTGATCATGTAAATGTGTGGCAGGTTTAGTCCGCCCTCCGGCTTGAACAGGGAAAATTCTTCCACCATCTTGTAACTAATCTCTCTTTGCTGCACGTTCGTGTAAGAACGATCTCCAATCGAAGCCGGAATCACCCGCTCATATTCGGTTCTTACATGTTGGAAAGTTTCCTGATCAAAGAACAGAGTGACTTTCAGATCAGAGCCTCCTCGTGGCAAGTACTTCAGTTCGTGCAACGTCCGACCATCCACTTTCTTTGTTCCCGCATATTCCAGTTGCGAACTTCGAGTTGCCAGGTCCAGCAGTGGCCAGGCCGACGACAACGTCCCACCCATAAGACCTTGCTTGAAGATCAGATCGTGAGTCATCAGGAAATTACCCAGGACTGAGCGCACACCCGGAGTGACAAAGGCCGCCATGAAGCTACTTCCATTGAATCCCAATTGCTCGCGGGGATAAATCGGACTGGGGAAACTCATTCCAACCAGGCATTTCATACCTTCAGATGCCAGGACGGCCCGGCCTACAGCTTGACCAGGTGGCGGCGTCCGAAAAATCACTTGAGAAGTCCCGGAAATTATTCGGGTGGTAATCGCGGCGCGCGCTTTAGCTGAACCGATGGCCTCCAGATGTTTGGCTACTACTTCTTCAGCCTTCATTTTTTCTGCGACTGATGAGGATTGAAAGGCTGAAGAGAGTGTCAAAAGAGCAACGACCAGGACCGAGATAACCGAGAGCTTCCTGACTCGCTTTCTCATTTTCAAGTAAGAAACCGAAAACAGCGAGACATCGGTGGATGCCTCGCCGTTTCGTGTCATTTCCAAACAGTTAGAACTGGAATTTCGCGGCGAATTGGATCACCCGTGCTGATTCGCCAGTCTGAACAATGGTTTGCGTCGATGGTGGCGCTACCGTCGCACAGCAGGCCGAAGCAAAGACACTTGACCTGATGCTGGGTGAGCCCGTCGATGCGGAAACCGGGTTGTCAAAGTTCGGGTGATTGAGCGCATTGAACATCTCCATGCGGAATTGCACCTTGAACTTCTCAGTTAGTTGGAACGTTTTGATAAAACCGAGGTCGAGGTTCCAGTAATGCGGAGCCACGAAAATATTCCGGCCGGCGCCGTTTTGGCCCGGGGCGGGAAGGCAAAATGTCTGTGCCGGATCAACCCCACAAGTGAACGGCTGACCTGTAACCGGGTTGATGCCGACTGGCTTAAATAAGACCGGACCAGGCAGAGATGATCCCGCGATTTCCTGTAGTCGTGCTGTTACTGGTTGTTGCACGCCCGCACGGGATTCGTGACTACCGTTGGCCGTAAACGCGCCACTGCGAACTGAGAACGGCTCGCCGGACATGAAGGTGAAGATGCTGTTAATGGTCCAGCCGCCGAGAGTCTGATTGACTATCCCGTGAGACTTACTCAGGAACTGTCGCCCTTTGCCCAGCGGAACTTCCCACACCGACGCCGCCTGTAATACATGAGAGCGATCGAAATCGGAGCGCCCGCGCTCGAGGCGCCAGTTGCGGTTATCGATTACGGCACGAGAGGTCGTCGTCGAAAGTCCGCCGCCAGATGATGCGCCGACGGGATCAACTGACTGATTGTCAATTGATTTGCCAAACGTGTACGCCATGCTCAGGCCCAAACCGCTGCTGAACCGTCGCCGCAATGTGAATTGAGCGGCGTGATAGTTTGAATCTCCCTCGTTGCTCAGGTAAGTGATCAGGCCAAACTGTTGATTCGGCCGGAGCTTCAGACCCAGAACGTTATCTTCGATGCGGCGGGCGAAACTGCCGGCCCCATTGATGTCCAGTTCGGTATTGGTTGTCGCAGAGTTAAGGAAGCTGGCTGCTGAAGTCGCGGCTGTGGCAGCGCTTTGTCCTGCAGCTACGAAGGCCGCAACAAGTTGTGCAGAAAGTGCCGGCGTAGTCCCTGTTACGCCCGCCGGACAACCCGTTCCCGCGTTGGCGCAGCCCTTCGCGCGATTCTGCTGCATTGTCAGGAACGAAGGAATGATGGAATCGGGATTGACCTGGTTAGCGTCGTAGGCCATGAAGAGACGTTCGCCCCGGCGGCCGATGTAAGCGGCTTGCATTACCAATCCCCATGGCAACTCGCGTTGCAGACTAAAGTTCCACTCGTGAACCGTCGGCAGCTTCATGTGTGGATCAAAGACTGTAATTGGCGGTGCGTTGTTCCCTAACTGTTGGGGCGGTGTCAACAATGTCGTGGGCTTAACCGAAGGCGCAGGCAGTTGCGTGGGGAATCCGCCCGCCACCGTGCTGTTGATGTTAGGCGAATTGACGCATCCGGCGGTAATCGTCGTGAAAGCAGACGCCGTCGTGTTGTATGACGTCGTGCAGCTTTGAACTAGTCCCGGGATTCTTCCGGCTGCCGCCGTCACCTGGAACGACGAAATCGTATCGAAGGCGATGCCGTAGCCAAGCCGAATCACGCTCTTGCTGCCATCGCCGAACAAAGTATGCAAAAAGCCCGATTTGAATTCGGGACTCCATGCTAGCCCGAAGCGCGGTCCAATTGCGCCATTGAAGCTGCCCTCATACCAGCGTTTGGCCTTGACGAAGCTCACCGCACCAGGCTGGTTGATGGTTGGATTAGCCGGCAGCGCCGTCCTGACAATCGGCGTGGCCGCAACAAAGACGTTGTCAATCGGTGACGTGTTGGAGGGCGGATTGAATTCCCAACGCGCGCCGTAGTTCAAGGTAAGATTCGGACGAACTTTCCATTCATCCTGGAAATAGAAGTTGTATTGATCCAGGTTGTGCTTTTCGGCATACAAGCTAATGTTATTCCCTACCTTAAAAGGCAGGAAAACGTCGTCCTTAAGGTTCGCAATAAAAACCTGCGTCATCGAAGCGGGTAGGCCGTAGAGGTTGTTTATTAGACTGCCCAGAGTTCCGGAGTCGGTGGAATTAATGTTCGGCGCTACGGCGAACCCCGAGTTGCCGGTGGTGCCCAGAAACGTCGGTCGAGTGGTAGCCGAGAACGTCACTGAGGGCGTTACGTTGATACCGCCGGGCTGGCCGCGCTGATCGACGTGACGATAAAAACGGAAGTTGAGTCCAGTGCGGAAAACGTGAGCGCCACGAACGATGCTCAGATTATCAAGCACCTGTGGCGTAGTAACCCAGCGCGCGGTCCGAGGCGTGTTGATGTACGGCTCGCTGATACTGTTAAAGTTGAAGGGCGGCACGTCAGGCCACGCCGGGTTGGCCTCTCCCTGTGTGAATAGGAAACCGAAACGCCCGAAACCGGCAGTGAGCTCGTTGACCACGCGCGGCGAGATAACTCTGCGATAACTAATCGCCAGATTCGACGTGCGGCGGAACACCTCGCCCAGCGGCGGATTGTCAGGATAAACCTGTGGCCTGCCGTTTAACGGATCGCCCTTCAACGTGTTGTAATCGGACCAGAGATAACGCACGAACATACTGTTGTTCGCGTTAAAATTGTGATCGATGCGGCCGTTGATCGCCGGACCTCTAATAGCCGTCGGCGGATTCCAGGCGTAAGTGGCTGTATTCAAGCCGTCTCCGGAAGCAGCAAAGTTATTCGGAATTGGGTACGCTTTCATCAGCGTTGCCACGGTCGTATCGAGCGGCCTGCCCGTGGTGTTATTGCCGCCCGCGCCCGTCGTGCGGATGTCATAGGTTCGAACGCAGCGAAGGGAAGTCGGGGTTGCGCAGAGCGGGACGAGCAAGGCCCCCGTGCTGGGATTTACTAGTAGCGTTGAATTACGCGTGATCGTACTGCCGCCAATAACGACCGGGTTGGCTGGATCGGGAACGAAGTAACGGAAAATTCCGCTTCGCGCCTCAGCGGTGTATACACCGGGAAACCCGAACGTTTGGTCTATCGGTTGAGTGAAGTCAACCCGGTTGTAGCCGTAGCTGCCAAAGAAGAACGTTTTGTTCTTCTTGATCGGTCCGCTCATCTCAAATCCGAATTGCTGCATTCTGATTAGCGGTTTAGCCCCTTTTTGTGCGTTGGCATACCATTCGTTCGAATTCAGCGCCTCGTTGCGGAGGAAGAAGAAGCCAGTGCCATGAAATTCGCTCGTTCCACTTCGCGTGGCGATCGAAATCGACGCGCCGCTGTTGCGACCTTCTTCCGCCGTTGCGTTGTTCGTCGTGACTTTATATTCCTGAATGTTGTCAGGAGTTATTCGGTAGAGGTTGCTGACGGGGTTGGGCACCGACGACTCGTTCGCTTCGATGCCGTCGATGGTGACGTTGTAGGCGCGGTCGCGCGCGCCGTTGACGTGCACTCCCGAGCCGGCGCCGCCAAATGATCTCTGCACGACACCAGGCTCCAGAAGTAAAAGAGTAAGAGGATTGCGCCCGTTCAACGGCAGCGTTTCTATTGCTTTCTGCTCGACCACATTTCCCATCGTCGCGTTGGCCGTTTGCAGTTGTTCCGCTCCGCCCGTGACCGTTACAGTTTCGGAAACCTGGCCAATTTCCAGGGCCGCGTCGACCGTTAATGGCGTTCCCACGGTCAGAGCGTTCTCAGTTTTTTGCAAAGTCTTGAACCCCTGCTTCTCGACCATGATCGTGTAGTTTCCGACCGGCAGAGAAGAAAAGGAATACAACCCGGAATCGGTCGTGGTCTGTGTATTGGTTACGCCGGTGGCCTCATTCTTTGCCGTCACTGTGGCGCCGGGAACAACAGCTCCGGCCGTATCTCTTACCGTGCCAGTGATGTTGGACGTGCCGGTCTGTGCGAGAACTGTTGAGGCGCAAAGAACCAATAGGACTACAAGCGAGATGATCAGGTTCGCTGGCTTTAACATTGGGACTCCTCCTATAGATCAAAATAGACTTCAAAAAAGACCGTTGGAGTGATTCCAACGACCAATGCCCCTCTTGATGACGCCTTGTTATAACCGTGAGGTCGCGAGTACCAGCAGTCAGTTCAACGCTGTATGTTTGGTCGAATCGACTTTCAGTCCGCGTTGCACAAGAATTGCACGCAAGTACTTAGCCGAAAACTTGGTCGTCAAGAGTTTTTCTGTTTATCTGACATGGCGCGCGATAAACCTTAGTAGAACTACACTTCAAGTCGTCGATCGTCCAAGCTCGCGCGCAAGTTCGATGTGCCGCTCAGCATTTGTCCTACGAAAATATGGAAGAGCGATCCATTATTCTGAAAAAGGTAGCGGGCCTGATAATGAAGGAGTATGATGCCCTTCGCCTATCAAGGCAGTTTATCGGACTGATAAAATCTTTTAGTTTTGATTGTAAGTCGCGCCCTAATAGAATTACCGGCCTTCCCGCATGTGTTCGGCAAGGCCGTCGGCGGCCCGACATAGTCAGAATCATCTTCCAGTAAAGAGGAAAAATCATGAGACATCACTTTCTGCGCGTTGTGTTTGTAGTACTTGCTCTCTTTAGTTTTGTGGCCGTCGCCTCGGCCCAGGAAATTACCGGCTCGATCAGCGGCACGGTGAAAGATGCGAACGGCGCCGTAGTAGCCGGCGCGACCGTGACCATAATGGATGCGGAAAAGAAAGTCGTGGCCCGAACTGTAACTACCGACGACAATGGCACCTTTGCTGCCCCGGACCTGCCGTCCGGCTATTACGACATCGCCGTTGAGGCGCCGAACTTCAAGAAGCACATCGAAACAAAGCTTAAACTGGACGTTGGCCAAAAGCGCGGCCTGGAGATGACTCTCGAACCAGGCAGCATCACTGAAATAGTAACTGTCGAAGCAAATCCGCTCGCGGTTGAATTAAGAACGCCGACGGCCGCGAGCGTTATCAGCGGCGATCAAGCGCGCGAGCTTTCGCTGAACAATCGCAACTGGGTGCAACTCGTTACGCTCGCGCCCGGTGTTTCCGACAACCTCTCCGATCAGGTTTACGTAGGAACGACCAATCCCACCGGTCAAGCCAACACGATTAATATTTCAGTTAATGGCGCGCGCAGTGCGCAGAATACTTACACGGTTGATGGCGCAGACATCACCGACCGTGGCTCGAACATCACGATTCAAGCCTACCCAAGTGTGGATTCAATAGCCGAGTTCGTGGTTTTGCGCTCAATGTTTCTGGCTGAGTCAGGACGCAGTGGCGGCGGTCAAATTAACGTGGTCACAAAGTCCGGCGGAGATCATTTTCACGGCTCGATATTTGAGTTTCATCGAAGTGAAAAACTGAACGCCAACGATTTCTTATCAAACACGGTCTCTAACCCGGCTTTCGGCCGGGACTCAAACGGCAAAGCTAAGCGGTCTCCTTTCAAGTACAACAATTTTGGCGGGACCATCGGCGGACCTATCTTTCTTCCGCGCTTTGGAGAAGGCGGCCCCTCGCTCAGGAGACTAAAGAGAACCTTTTTCTTCTTTTCAGAAGAACAACGCCACGACTTGCGGTATCCCACACTCTCGTCAACGGTGCCCGACCTGAATATGCGCCAGGGAATTTTCCCAATGGACGTTTGTTTGAGTGCCTTCACCGCGGCGACGACAGGAGCTGTCCCTTGCACGAACGTGCTTCCGGCGGGCCAGCCGATATCTTCCAGGGTGCCGATCAACCCGATCGCTCAACAGTACCTAACGTCAATTTACAACCAGCTGCCGTTGCCGACTGATCCGGTCACTCGCGCCCTCTTATTTCCCGCGCTCGGCAAAGCGGATTTCCGGCAAGAGATTCTCAAGATTGACCAAAGTTTTAGCGACAAATGGTCGGTGTACTATCGCTATGAGCATGACCAGATCCCGACAACGGACGTGAATTCACTATTCTCTTCGGGCTCGGGGTTGCCAGGCGTTTCCACCACTGCCACAGATTCTCCGGGAAAGGCGCACACGTTCCAATCAACATACGTAGCCAGGTCCAATCTGGTCATGGTCGGCCGGTTCACTTATGGTTACGGCGCGATTCTGAGCAAGAACATCGGCCTTCTTGCATTGAGTAATTCGCCTATTACTCCACCTCTGGCATATCCGAACACGCGCGATCGTGTTCCCACCATTTCGGGAAATGGATTTAGCGCGTTACAAAGTTTCGGGCCTTACGACAACTTTTCCTATAAGGCGAATTTCGCTGGTGACGTGGCCTGGACGAGGGGCAATCACGCCTTCAAATTCGGCGGCCAGTATTCGTTTTATCGTAAGAATGAAAATGCGCTGGCGGGCAGCAACGAAGGCACGTTCAGCGGTTTCCTCAACACAACGGCTAACAGCGCCCAGCAAACCAGCGTGCAGGCCCCCAATGCTGCGGTCGGCGAGCCTAATGCAACTCGCCGGACGAACTTTCAGAATTTCGCGAACTTCCTAGTCGGTAGTAACGTCACCTTTAGTCAGGCCCACTTTGACTACACGGCTGATCTACGACAGAAAGCTATTGAGGCTTACGTCCAGGATGAATGGCGGATGCGCCCCAATTTCACGATCTACTACGGCGTACGCTATTCATACTTTAGCTCGCCTGAAGACAGAAACGGACGCCTCTCAACTTTCGATCCTGTCTTATTCAATCCCGCCGCTGCTCCGCTGGTCACCGGCGCCGGCAATCGCGTAGTCGGCACCGGCAATTTCTGCAACGGCATGATAGTAAATGCTCAAAACTATCAGGCGGCCGCAAACAACTGCACTCCGACAGCTTCACCCTGGGGCACTAAGGTCGTCAATGCACCCAAAAATGACTTTGGTCCGCGTCTTGGTATCGCCTGGGATCCGTTTGGCAAAGGCACGACGTCAGTCCGGATGGGCTATGGAATCTACTACGATCAGGTTCTGAATGGTACGTACGAACAGAACATAGGCCAGAATCCACCATATCAGGAGACTTTCACGATCAGCGCCCTTCCGTCGGGAACGGTAGCAACCACGCCTCGTCTGGATCAGCCCATCCCATCGGGAGTCGTGGTCACTCCCGCAGCGGCGCTAACCGCGCTGAGCGTGCGGGCCATCCAACCTGAGTGGAAAGATCCCTACATGCAACATTGGAATTTGGACTTGCAGCGTCAGTTCGGGAAAGACGGCAAGACCGTTGTCACGGCCGGCTATTTCGGTTCAAAAGGTACGCATCTAATTGGTACTTACGAGCTGAATGAAGTGGCTCCGGGGAGGGCACTGGCGTCGCTTTGCGCCAGCGGTGCCTCAACCACGCCCACGATCCCCTGCCAAAATCCGGGAGCTGCGTTTACGTCGACTGCTAATACTGCAATCCTCGATCAGATTCGCCCCTTCCGCGGCTATCGCTCAATTGCCATTATCACGCCGCAGTTCAACTCGAATTACCACAGTCTTCAGGTAAGCGCGCAAAGACGGTTCACCGGCGCGTCGCAGATTGGCCTGGCCTATACGTGGGCGCGAAACATGACGGACAACCAGACCGATCGTTCGACCGCGCCGCAGAACTCCTACAACATCAAAGGCGACTATGGCAGGGCCACGCTGGATCGCAGACAGGTCTTTACTTTGAGTTACGTCTACGAACTGCCGTTCTACCAGACGCAACAGGGCTTTGCCGGAAAGCTCCTGGGTGGCTGGCAGCTCTCGGGAATCATTGCCTATCGAAGCGGCATTCCGTTCACACCCGCGACTTCATCCTTTGACCCGGCGGGCCTGGGCTTTGTACCTGCGCTGGTGGCCGGTGGCAGACCGAACGTGCTATGCGATCCGAATGCCAACGCACCGCATACCATCCAGCAATACTTCAACACGGCGTGTTTCCAGGCCAACCCCACCGTAACTACAACCGGCGTGGCCAATGTCATAGGGAACGGAGGACGCGGTGTCATTGATGGCCCGCCGACCACACGGTTTGATTTCACCATGAGTAAGAACATTCGGATTAGTGAGTCATTGAAGTTGCAGCTTCGCGCTGAAGCCTTCAACGTTTTCAATCACACGAACTTCCAGACGTTTGCCAGCACCAACGTCACCTCCGGCGTGTTTGGTCAAATCAGCGTGGTTCGCGATCCGCGCACGATTCAACTGGGGGCGAAGTTCACCTTCTAGTTAACGACGCTATGCGTTAGACCCAATCGAATGCCCGCGGCGAAAACGTTGCGGGCATTCGCACGTTTACCTGGACAACTCCCTGTCTGGAAATCGACGCCGGTGCTACAATGCTGGCCGGCCACTCAAGAATAATCGGGAGCAAGAGTGACTTATGACTAATGAAGAAATGCAGAAGGCGATGGATTTCATTGTTGCGCAGGAAGCGCGGTCGTCTACCAAGATCGACGCTCTGACTGAAGCCCAGAACCGCGCTGAGGAAAGATGGGGGCGGACGGAGGAAGGTATCCGCGCCTTGCTCGCTATTGCTGAGTTGCACGAACGAGAAATCCAGGCCAACACTCAACAGATTCTCAGTCTGGGCGAAACAACACGCGCAACTGACGATCGGCTCAACACTCTCATCAATGTTGTCGAACGCCAGATCAGTGAAGGCCGCAACGGCAAGCCGTGAACAATGCACAGCCGACTACAATCCTGTTGCGGAATTGCCGCGTAGCTCTCCCAGATCGCACCGCTGAGACCGCCCGCATCTTAATCGAAGCCGGTCGCATCGCACGCATCTTCGATTTGCACTCAAATCAATCTGTCCAGGCTCATGCGGTTATGAATCTGGACGGCCTCACCCTATTCCCAGGATTCATCGACGTCCACATTCATGGCGCCGTCGGCGTCGACACCATGGATGCAAGTGCGGATGACTTGCGCCGCGTCGCGGAGTTTCTGGCGCGCCACGGGGTGACGGCCTGGCTGCCGACGCTCGTGCCCGCGGCAACTGAACAGTACGAACAGGCGATCCGCGCGATTGAGCAGGCAGTGGCACAGACTTCAGTCTGTGATGATCCTGGCGCTCGCGATCACAGACTGAAGTCTGTGCCACTTGCTCGCGTTCTGGGCGTTCACTACGAAGGTCCGTTTGTTAACAGCGAACAATGCGGCGCACTGCATCGTGAGCACTTCCAAACTTTCAGAGACGCAGCCGACCTCGACGCGCTTCCCAGACTCAAGAACGAAGGCGCCGTCCACATGATGACTGTCGCGCCGGAGATCGACGGCGGCGTCGCGCTGGTCAGCGAACTTCGCCGACGCGGTTGGATCGTCTCCATCGGGCATACACGCGCAGGGGTCGTTGTTCTCGATCAGGCATTGCAGGCGGGCGCGCGTCACATGACACACTTCATGAATGCGATGCCGCCGCTGCACCATCGCGCGCCCGGGCCGGTGGGGTGGGGCCTGACTCATGATGAGGTAACGTGCGACGTGATCGCGGACGGAGTCCATGTTGATGCTTCCGTGCTCAAACTGATTCTTCGCAGTAAGACTTCGGAGCGGATTTCTCTGATAAGCGATGCCATTGCGGCCACGGGCCTCGATGATGGCGAGTATCACATCTGGGGCGAGACAATTCGCGTCGAGAATGGCCGAACGCGAAATGCCCGCGGCCACATCGCCGGATCGGCTATCACCATGCTGGATGCGGTGCGAATGATGCGCTCGCTCGGTTTTTCTGAATCTGAGCTGGCGCGCATGGCATCACTAAATCCGGCGCGCCTGCTGGGAATCGCCGATGATTGCGGATCGATTGAGGAAGGAAAGCGCGCGGATCTTGTTGCTCTCGATCAGGAGGGCAACGTTCGGCTTACGATCGTGGGCGGGCTGCCGTCAATGAACAATGACAAATCTCAAATGATGAATGGAAAATGAACCGACCGATTTTCCATTTATCATTTCTCAATTCTCATCTGTCATTGAAACGAGACCGCAAAGAACAAAATGGGGCGCGGCTTGCCCTTGACCAGCAGCGCCGCCGGCCCCAGGTATAATCCAGGTGCCACCTCCCTCACTTCGTCGACGATGCTGCGAATGAACGGCGGGTTTCCGGGGCCGGAATAATCCAAAATGAAACTTGGCTTGCCGTCCAGAAATGACGCGTCGAAGCGCGTTTTGAAAGGAAACCACCTCATTTTCCGGAGAAGATTGACGCGGTTGATTCCTTCACCCAAATCGTTACTCTGACTCTTGAACGACTTGCCCTCCCACGGGAACAGCGACGAGGCGCCAAAGGCCCGCAGCAGCCAGGCGACCGGGCCGCGGGCGGGAGATCGCCAGGCCAGCATTGCGCCCTTTGCGTCTCCGTTCAGATCGGCTATGGTCGCGGGTCTCTTGCCCTCGCGATAAAGCTCCTCGAGTTGTTTGAATTTCATCTGGCGAAGGCCGGCCAGATCCAGGGCCGGGGCTTCTTGAATTGCTGGTGCGGTGGCGCTCATAGTGACCTCCTCTGGCGCTTGAATATTCCGTAACAACCTATAATTACGAGCGCAGAGCCAATCAGGATGTGCAAGATATCATCAACCCGCGTCCAAAGGAAATAGTTCTTAGGTGGCAGACTAAGGTAGCTCGCCAGCGCCTGGTAAAGATCAATCAACCCAAATCCGGCGTTAAAGAAACTTATGAGCCACTGCCTGCGGGACGTAAGAATAACCAGGCCAATAACGCCGAAGAAAATGTGAAACACATTGTAGGCCGGCGCTCCGCTGGTGAGACTTTGCTGGGCGGGAATGATAAACCCGGCGACTCCGGCCAGAATTAGTACCGGAGCAAAGATAGCCAGGGTTACGTAGTTGATACTCTTCTTAATGTTGGTGTGCCCTGCCTTCGGCATATAGTCCGGCGCGTTGATACGATTCGTCAAGGAGTTCGACCGGATGACAAACTCGCAAAGACATTCCTGCCAGGCGCGCACCAGCAGCAATTTGCATATGACACCCGGCGTTGCCGGTCGCCAGGACCGTGGCGCCGCTGTCCTGAATATTTTTCAACTTCTCTGCCAGCACCTGTTCCGACAATTCCGGCTCGAGCAAGTTGTACACACCGGCCCCTCCACAGCAGACATCGCTATCCTTCAAGAGTGCGAGGGTCAGTTTCGGAATTGCCCACAGCATTTGTAAGGACGCCGCTGAGCCATGCTGTCCGTGAAGGAGATGACACGAAGCGTCGTAGGTGGTTCGCTCGGGTCCGATAGCGGCGCCGTTACAAAATCCGATCGCTTCCAGTTGCTGCCCGATGTCACGAACCCGCGCGCTGAAGTCGCGGGCCCGCAGGGCGTACTTCTCGTCGTCTTCAAGCAGGTGTGCGTAGGAGGCTAGCATTGCGCCACATCCGCCCGCGTTGGTAATGATGGACCCGTCGCTCTCGCCGAACGCATCGATATTCTGTCGCGCCAACGTTCGTGCTCCATCCAACTCGCCGGCATGCGCATGCAGCGCACCGCAGCAAACCTGATTGATCGGCGTCCGGGTATCGCAACCGTTTACTTCGAGCACTCGCGTCGTTGCTTCATTCACCCGCTGAAACAGACCCTCGGTCACGCAGGCTTGGAAGAGGAACACCGGAGCGCCCGCACCTTGTGGGCGGGTCGCGGGCATTCTGCCCGCCTCTCCCACCCGGTCGCTACCCCGACTAGTCGGGGTTCTGTAACTCTTGTCGATCACAGGCGATGAGCTGTCCAGCAAAGTTAAGGCAAACTCAAACTCTGGTGAAATTGACTTCGCGAACTTGGTGCGCAGCATGAGCTTAGCCAAACCGGAATCGCGAATGAATCGAGCCATCGTGAAGGATGCCCGCAGACGTTTCGGCTTCAGCCAAACGTGTCGCAGCACGAATTTCAGAAGTCCGTAGAGGCCGCCGGGCTTTGGTTGCGCTCGCGCAATTTCCGCTCGCGCAGCTTCCAGCAGTTGGCCATATTCAACCCCGGCCGGACATGCAGCCTCGCACGCGCGGCAACCAAGGCAGCGATCGATATGACTTTCAAAGGTCAGCGATTGAACTGCCAGCCGTCCTTCTTCGACAGCGCGCATCAGATAGAGACGTCCACGCGGACTGTCGTTCTCGTCACCGGTGGCAACATAGGTTGGGCAGGCTTCAAGACACAGCCCGCAATGGACGCAGGCGAGAAGCTTTTCTTCTTCGGATGCCAGAGCTGTCGCGAGGCTGGATAGTTGGGCGGAAGCCATGCGTCTTTGTGAAGCTAAGCGGCTGGGGCCAGCTCTGCTTCATTCTTAACAACTACGGTTGGATTGGGATTAGCTTCGGGAATAGGCATCCTTTGATCGGCAAGGAGTGCGACGTGCTCTTCCATTCCCCACTTCGCCTTATAGAGACAGTCTTCGATTGAATGACCCACGCCGGTGAAGCCTTCAAGGTCAGGTGAATAAAACCCAAAGAAGCTTGGATCTGACGTAGCTTCGATAATCAGGGAATACTTTAGATCGATCATCGCGTCAACTCCTTTCCTTAATTCCGGCTGCTTTCAGGATAGCATGACAAGTGCCTGAGGGAACTTCCTTCGCGTCATGAAAATCGACTCGGACCAACTTGTCGTGTCCTGGCTTGGCATAGTAACGAATTGAGCCCTTCTCTTTCAGCAGATGAAAGCCGTTCTTCTCGAGAAGTCTGATCAGTTCGCTGAATTTCTTGGCTTAAGAGCTAGCCTTGCCGTCAGTGCCGAGTCGCTTTGATTATCTTGCAAGATCAATCCGTTTTGTTATCATTGCTTCATGGATTATAGCAAGATCATCACCATCGAGCCGGGAAAGCGTAGCGGAAAGCCAACTATTCGCGGAACCCGAATGACCGTGACGGACGTGCTGGAATACCTTGCCGGCGGAATGAGCGAAGAGGAAATTCTGGCAGACTTCCCCGATCTGACCGCCGAGGATATCAAAGCCTGTCTGGCGTTTGCGGCCGACCGCGTTGATGTTTAGTGATTAGACGATCATCAGTTTTTTCAGACACGAAATTCTTTAGTTCCAGACTCCTGAGTTTGCAAAACTCAACGAGCCAGCAAAGCTGGCGGCAGAATGTAGCCCAGGGTCAAGCGAGCGTATCGAACGCAACCCTGACTGACCGAAGGTTGACGAAATACTGTACGCTCAGCGTAAGCATTGAGAGGGCCGCCAGTAGCAGCAGTAAGCGAACGCCAAGAACGAAGCACCACGCTCAATTAACCTCCAGCGCAGGCCCTTTTTCATTCGGCGGAAAAAGTCCTTGACAGGGTTTTTGTCTGGTGTTATGCATATGCTCACGTGGACGAGCTTCTCTTTTCAGTTGCAGCGAGCTAATCACTAGTCCGTAAGGAACCCCTATCGCATCTACGCGTGCAGCCCTAGGTTAATTGCCTACAGAATCAAGTGATATCAGTGTCTTCTGGTATTGCCGTTTCGTGAAAAGGCACAAAACTCTCTGGGCATTCGTGTCGGGACTAGTGGCTCTTTCGAGGAGGTTACTAATGTTCCTTGAAAACGTAAAACACTATCTGTTTCAGATTGAGGAGATATTATTACTGCTGGGCGCCGTTGTTAGCTTAGCATTTTATATCGCCTTAACTGCTCGCAGAAAGTACTCTGAACTAATGAGACCGGAAAACAAAACCGAAGATACGAAATGAGAAGCATTTTATGCTTTCAACCGGAGACCTCGAACTTCGTCTATCTCCGACTTTCCGTTTGAGGATTTTGTGTTTCTTGAGCGTTTTCTTGTGCACTGGGTATCTATGCAATCAAGGTTGAGCAAGTAGGCTTTGAGAAGTCAGTCGGTTGCAAGGTTGATCTTCGTATTCGTCTAATTTCGCATATTCGATTCTCGCAAACATAACCCATGAACTTCGATTAGCCATATTTCGCCTAATATCCCACCGCCAACCCATCACTCCTTCTTGGATCAGTCGCCCCCAAACGAACGCCCGTCTTCTCTTCAATCATGATCCCTTCGGCGTCGCCCAGGTAACGCGGCTTGGCGAGTTTGTGGCCGCGAGCAGTCAGCGCGTTCTGCGTATCGCCCGACAACCCGTAAGGCTCGAAAACCAGTTCATCCGGCAGCCATTGATGATGAATGCGCGGCGCGTCGATCGCCTGTTGAATATTCATGCCGTAATCGATCACGTTCGTGATTACGCAAAGCGCCGTATTGATTATTGTTGGCCCGCCGGGGCTGCCGACTGTAAACCAGAGACTGCCATCTTTGCGCAGCACAAACGTCGGCGTCATCGCGGACAAAGGCCGTTTGCGTGGGGCGACGGCGTTGCGCTCGCCCTGGATCAAACCGTACAGGTTGGGCGTGCCCGGCTTCGCGGCGAAATCGTCCATCTCGTCGTTCATGATGAGACCCGTACCTTTCGCCACCACCGCCGAGCCGTATGAATTGTTCAGCGTGTAAGTGTTCGCAACGGCGTTGCCTTCCGCATCGACGACGGTGAAATGCGTCGTCTCGTCTGATTCATAACCGACTGGTTTCCCTGCCCTCACTTGTTCGCTCGACGAAGCGCGCTCGGGATTGATGGTGCTGCGCAATTGCGCGGCGTATTTCTTGTCGATCAAACCCGCGAGCGGGACCTTCGCAAAATCTGTGTCGCCCATGTATTCGGCGCGATCGGCAAAGGCTCGACGCATGGCTTCGGTCATCAGGTGATAACGATCGGACGACGCCCAATCCATCTTCTTAAAGTCATAACCTTCCAGAACGTTGAGCATCTCGATCAGGACGGCGCCGCCCGACGAAGGCGGCGGCATTGAGATAACCTCGTAACCTCGATAGTTGCCGCGCAAAGGCTGGCGTTCTTTCGCGACGTATCCGCGTATGTCATCCAGGGTAATCAGGCCGTTGTGGCGTTTCATGTCAGCGGCGATCAACTGCGCCGTCTGTCCCGTGTAGAATTCATTCGGCCCGCGCTGCTGCAAACGCGCAAACGTAGCCGCGAGATCGGGCTGCACAAATACATCACCTTCGTTGTAGAACTTGCCGTTGTTTAGATAAATGCGTTTTGTCTCCGTGTACTTTGAAAGATACTCACGACTTCCACGCAACGATCGCGACAGCGTGTAGGTCACAGGGAAGCCATTCGCAGCCAGCCGGCGCGCCGGCTCGATCAACTGCGCCCAGGTCATTTTCCCTGAGCCGTATTTCTTAAGCGCTAACTCCATCCCGCGCACCGTTCCGGGAACGCCCGCGGCACGATAGCCTTCGATCGAGCCGCCTTCGCCTTCGATGACGTTGCCGTTCTTATCCAGATAGACGTTGCGCGTCGCGGCGGCGGGCGCCATTTCGCGATAATCAATCGCGGTGGTGCGTCCGTCTTTCAAGCGAATCATCATGAAGCCGCCGCCACCCAGATTACCGGCGGCGGGATGTGTTACCGCCAGCGCAAAGGCCACGGCGATCGCCGCGTCGACGGCGTTACCGCCGTGCTTCATGACGTCGACGCCGACGTTGGAAGCGATCTCATTCGTCGAGGCAACAATGCCGTGACGCGCACGCACCGGTTCGCGCGAAGCGGCGCTGGTGGTAGTAAATGACTGAAGAGAAGGTGGTGCGATTTGCGTCGAGCAAAAGACTGCGATCAGAGAAATCGGCAGTAGAAAGCGGACAACTAAGAGTTTGAATCTCATTTCTATTTTCTCCAAATGTGACCAGTCTCTTCTTAAGAAAGTTCTGAACAAGTTAGTATGGACCCAACGATCTTGACCAACTTGTTCAGAGCTTCTTAAGAACCGCAAACCTTAAGTTCCCCTGTAAAATCGCCCCGGCGACAGCAAATCGTTTGGATCGAGTTGAGCTTTCACTCGCTTCATTAAATCTGTCACCGAACCAAAATCGCCCCAGGCATCAAACTCATTCTTGATTTCGGTGGGCGCGCTTTCCAGCACCAGATTGCCGCCGAGACTCCTGGTTTTCTGACGCAAGCGTTCAAGCACCCGCACGGCCTCGCGATGATACACCGGCGCGCGCGCAATTGCGCGCAGCCGGCCGTCACCCAGTCCGGCATGCCAGCGAAGTCCCACATGCGAAGCCTCATCCTCCTCCAGCGCCGTCACCTCGCTCAGAAAAGAAATCAGGTCGGTCGGTCGCAGAGCGACGCGCCAACTAAGTTCGTCGTGAGACTGCAAAGGCACGGCGCTCAATCTGCGCCAAAGCGCATTGTCTTCGTCGTGAGTCACACATTGATGATCACTTTCGCGCAGGACTTTGAGGGCCTGCGCAGTTTGCACAACTACCGAGCGCGACGATCCCATAAAACGCACCATCAAGACGAAGTCTCGCCCCCTTGCGATTTCCAGGTCTCTAGCGAGGCGACGAGAAATCAATTCAATGGCTACCGGAGAGAATTGGCTCCGAACTTTGCGGCCCGCGGCTATTAACGACGCGAGCGATCCTGCGGCAACGACGGTCCGGCTCTCTGCGGGCAGCGGCCGAAGCTTGAAGGTTAGTTCAGTGATCAAGCCCAGCGTCCCATAACTTCCAGTAAAGAGTTTGCACAGATCATAGCCGGCAACATTCTTAACCACATTGCCGCCAGCCTTGATCGAACGACCATCCGCCAGCACGACCCGCATACCAATCACGAATGACCTGGGCAGGCCAAAGCCAACGCTGTGCGCGCCGCCCAGTCCGGTAGCAACCACCCCGCCCAGCGTGGCGCGTCCATTATCGGCATCATCCGGCGGATCAATCGGCAGCCATTGTCCGGCTCGCGCCAGGTGATTTTGAAACTCGCTCAGAGTGATGCCCGCTTCTGCGGTGGCCACCAGATCGGCCGGCTCATGATTGATTAACCGGTTCATAGATCTAGTCGTCACGATCAAATCGGAGCTAGTCAGAGGATTGCCGGCACCCATCCACGTGCCGGCGCCAGAGGGAACTACAGATAAGCGCTCCGTTCCAGCTAATTGCATAATGTGGGCGGCCTCTTCACCCGATCGCGGGGCTATTTCAAGCGATCTGGCAGTCCCTATCGTCTCTGAAAGTCTCTGCACGTTTTGATGGCCGACGATGCGCGAGCATTCACGAGCAATGCGTGCTTCGTTCAGCCTGGTAGCGATTAGGGCCTGCTTCTGTGTAGCTCTGTCGCGTGGCATGTCCGACAAACTTAAGTTTGCCGAACTCCTGGCGGCTTCGTCTGCCTGAGGCGCAAAAGACGACCTCGCTCGCACTGACCCGGTCGCGTCCACGACCGGGGTGCGCGTTGGGGAACTCCGCGCCGCACCCGGTTCTGTAACGCTGCTGGTCGCCACCGCGCGTGCTTCACCGCAGCCGCGAGGTAGCGGGATGATCTTTCCGGGATTGCAGAGACCGGACGGATCAAACGCAGCGCGTACTTGCAGCATCGCGGCCATGTCATCCTCGCTGAAAATCAAAGGCAGGTAGCTACTCTTATCGATGCCCACGCCGTGTTCACCAGTGATGGACCCGCCGGCACGCACGCAAGTTTCCATGATCTCGCGCCCGGCCTGGCGCACACGTTCAAGGTCGTCGCCGCGACGCAGATCGAAACAGATCAGCGGATGCAGGTTGCCATCTCCGGCATGAAACACATTTGCCAGTTGCAGGTTGTAATGCGCGCTGATGCGATAGGTTTCCGCGAGCACTTCCGGGAGACGCGAGCGCGGCACGACCGCGTCCTGAATCATTATGTCGGGACTCAGACGGCCGACGGCGCCGAACGCGCCCTTGCGCGCGGCCCAGAGTTTCTTTCTCTCGGTCTCATCCGTCGCGCGGCGCACTGAGCGCGCGCCGTACTTGTGAAGAATCGCTTCAGCTTCCTCCGCGTCATCGTCGATGCCTGCTTCAAGACCGTCTAACTCAACGAGCAGAACTGCCTGAGCATCGGTTGGTAAGCCGGCCTTGAATACGCTCTCTTCGACTGCGCGGATGATCGCGTTGTCCATCATTTCCAACGCCGCCGGCAACATGCCCGCGGAAATGATCGCCGAGACTGCGCGGCTGGCATCATCGACGTCGGTGAAGTCAGCCAGCAGAGTCCGCACGGATTGCGGAATCGGCAAGAGCTTCACGGTCGCTTCAGTCGCGATACCGAACGTACCTTCCGAACCAACGAAGACACCGAGGAGATCATACCCGGCCGTACCGCCGCCGAGATCCACAATCTCACCATCGGACAGGACCACCCTGGCGCCGACGACATGATCGGTTGTCGTTCCGTATTTCAAACAATGAATCCCGCCGGCGTTCTCAGCGATGTTCCCGCCAATCGTGCAAGACGGCTGGCTGGACGGATCGGGAACATAGTAAAGACCGTAAGGCGCAACGGCGCGCGAAAGGTGCGCGTTCACGAGTCCCGTCTGCACCACGGCCAGGCGATTCTCTGTGTCGACACGCAGAATCGCGCGCATACGGGCGAGCTCGATCACGACACCCCGGTCGATTGCGAGCGCACCACCCGAAAGACCTGTGCCCGCGCCCCGCGGAGCGAAACTTACCCCTTCCTCGGAAAGCAGGCTGAGGACTTCCGAAGTTTCTTCGGTGGACGTGGGGAACACTACGGCGCGCGGCGGATGCTTATGCTGGGGCAAGCCATCGCATTCATAGACGAGCAGCTCTTCGGGATCTGAGAGAACGTTCTCGTCACCGACAATTTTGCGAAGCTCTTTGACCAATCTGAAATCAGTGCTAGTTGTTTGATCAAACACAGCCTTGATAGTTCGTTTCAACTAGGGAGTAGAAATCGTTCTGTGATCCGCTGAACCTGATGATACACTACGCTGCATTAGCGGAGTATGAGCAAACACTACATGAGGCCCGGAACGCTTCATGAATGAACTACGAATTAGTCGGCTAGAATGGCAGTTGTGCGGTACTCGTATGATTCAATTTCAGTTCTTCCCAAGGTCGGTTGGTCTAACGCAACCAATAGCGGAGGTCGTTGATTGTTTTCACACCGTCGCAAAAGAAGTAGCGTCACCCGAAAACAACCTTTCCAGTGACGGCGTCCTACGTGTGATTCGTCCGCATCTGGAGAAGTTGGGTTACCGCGTCGAAGTAGGGAAGAACCGAGCCAGAAAATCAAGGTCCCTGTGCTCTTCGGACTGAACAACACCATAGACAAATTCTTCGATGCTGACGCAATAAGTTCCGACGGGAAGGTCGTCGTCGAGATCGAGGCCGGGCGCGCGCTTGATAATTACCAGTTCTTAAAAGACATTTTCCAGGCGAGCCTAATGTATGGAGTGGAATACCTAGTCGTCGCAGTACGAAACCATTACCGCGGCACAAAAACCTTCGAACGTATTGCCATGTTTGTCGAAACGATGTACATAAGCAACCGTATTCAGCTTCCGTTGCACGGTATCTTGTTGATAGGTTACTAAGCCATGAATCTAGTAAAGACTAAAGTGACTGTGTGGACGCTCGCCTGGGACAACGAGCGTGGAACGGATTGCTCGGTTTTCGGCTCTGAAAAAGAGTGTGATGCCTACTTCAGCGATATCATCGAGAGAGATGTCACCGACATTCAAACTCCCGAGGCAACGGCGATTCGAGAATTACTGCGGAGCGGCGAGATTGGTGAGGCTTACGCTCTTTGGCAGGCGACTTATAAGAACGAGTTGGATACGTACAACTGGGGACCGCAGGATGTCGTAGTCGAAATAAGGGCGCGGTGACTGGGACCACGAACGATCGCCGGAGGTGAACTTACTGTCGAAGGAATTGATCGACTCGATGTATAATGTTGGCCTTATGAGCGCTCAGGCAGACGTAATAGAAGCGAGAGAAGAGGTCGCTCGAGCAGGCGAGCACATTTACGAGCAGAGTCTAAGGTCGCTCCTTGAGCCAATCCACACAGGCCGACTTGTCTTGATTCATCTCCCGACCCACGATTATTTCGTCGTGGACTCTCTGATAGAAGGCTCTAATCGTTTGCGAGAGAAGTACCCAAACGCGAGCAGAGGCGAGGTGTATGCTCGACGTGTTGGTCAGGAAGCAGTAATTCGAGCCCGCACACCGCGTGTCACAGGGGAACGACTGTGAACGGTCGGCTGGCCTCCGATCATACTCCTTACGTTACAATTGATATGCTGGAAGCCGGCGCCGGACGTGAGTTTGTTGTTGATACCGGTTTCAGTGGATCTCTTTATCTCCCAGAAGACAAAATCGCAGACTGGAACTTGCTATTCATCACCAGTGCGCCGATGGTTCTCGCCAATCACAGTGTCGTAGTCGCAGACGTGTTTGAAGCCACCGTAGTTTGGTTCTCTGCGCACCATCGTGTCCCCGTTGTCGCCGGTCCTTCGGGTTGTGACTCTCTAGTTGGAATGGAGCTTCTCGAGGGTTGTCGGATTGATCTTGATCGGGTGCTTGAAGAAGTCCGCATCGACCAGCTCTGATCACTTGGAACAACGGCTTAGTTTATGAAGCGTGACTACGATAGAGCCGATAACTCAGGTAGATTACCATCCCAACCGCGCCCGCAATCACGGCGGTGACCGCTTCTCTCAAAGTACTATTCGCCATCAGCCACACCGCCAGTATCAGCGCGGCGACTGCGATGATCGACCCGCCGCGCACTCGGAACATTGCCGCCGGCACTCCTTCGCGCCGGCGCAGGACGGGCAGGGCGGCGCAGGTCACCGCATAAGTAACCAGCCGCGCGATCGCGCTAATCGTCAAAGCCGCGACAAACGAACTTTTCAGCGTCAGCACAAGCATCACGCCCGTGGTGATGAGAATCGCCACATGCGGCGTAAAAAATCGCCGGTGAACATTGGCCAGAAACGACGGTAGTTGCTTTTGCTCGGCGATGGCGAAAGGCACGCGCGATCCCGATAGCACAATGATATTCAAGTTGCCCGCGATCGAAATGATCGCCCCGGCGGAAATGATTGCCCCGCCCGCCGTGCCCATAAACTTCTGGCCGGCATCAGCGAGCGGCTTGCTTGAGGTAGCCAACTCAGGTAGCGTGCCGATACAGACTACCTGAATCAAAATGTACAGGCACGCAACTACCCCGATCGCCAGAAACAGCGCGCGCGGTAAGTGTTTTTGAGGATCACGAACCTCGCCGGCGGGAATCGCGGCCATCTCAAATCCGCTGAACGCATACACGAGCAGCAAAACCGACTGCGAGAACGCGCCCGTCGAAGGCCGAGAGCCCAGAGCGAAGGCGTGCGGGTTGAGAAAGAAAAGCCCGGCCGCGATGAAGATGAGCATGGGAACGAGCTTGCCAACCGTGAACAAGTTGCCGGCAATTGTGGCTTGTCGCACCCCAAACACATTGAGAGCTGCCAGGAAGATCACCACACCTGTGATTAGCAGCGCGCGCGGGACAGTCGAGTTTGCCGGCGGCCAAAAGAAGGCAATATAGCTGACCATCAGGTTGCAGTTAGCGGCGAACGCCGTCAGTCTCGCCAGCCAAATCAGCCAACCAACTTCGAACGCCACCGTTGGTCCAAACGCTTTGCGCGCGTACAGGTAAGGTCCGCCGGTCTCGTCGAAGCGGCTGCCCACTTCGGCAAAGCAAAGGATGATTAGCATCACCACCAGCGCGCAGACGACAAACGCGATCAGACTGTACGAGCCGATAAGCGCGTACACTTTTGACGGCAATCCGAAGATCCCGGCGCCAATGATCGCGTTAATGGCAACGGCGAGAAGATCCCACTTGCGGATGCCGCGTACCAGGCCTTCGTTTGAGGTTTTTGGCAGCGCCGGTTCTGTTTGCATCGCGAGCCTCTAATGCAAATTATTCATGATGTAATTCTGCCCGAAGTCCGCGGCGCGGACTGGGTACAAATCAGCACATTCAACCGCGGGCGGCCAGAGCTTCACGCGCGACTTCCTTGTCGTCAAAGTGAAAGACTTCGCGCCCGATGATTTGATAGTCCTCGTGGCCTTTGCCGGCGATTAAGACCAGATCGTCGGTTCCGGCCTGGGCGATCGCGCGATTAATCGCTGCGCGGCGATCCGCAATCTTTTCGTAAGACTTGCCGGTCTTTTGAATTCCGACTTCCGCGTCGGCGAGGATTTGTTCGGGGTCTTCAGTGCGGGGATTGTCCGAAGTAAGAATCACAACGTCGCTCAGAGAGCCGGCCGCTTCGCCCATCGGCGCGCGTTTTGATCCATCGCGATCCCCGCCGCAACCAAACACCGTAATGATTCTGCCCTTCGTAACGTTGCGCGCCGTGCGCAGAACATTAAGCAAGGCATCGTCGCTGTGGGCGTAATCGACGACAACTGCAAAGTCGCCGTCGTGCGGCACGCGCTCAAATCGCCCCGGCGCTCCCGTACACGTCTCCAGCGCTTTCGTGATTACCTCGAGGCCGTAACCGAGTGCGAGACCGCTTCCGACCGCGGCCAGCGTGTTGTAGATATGCGGGGGCCCAACCAAAGGCGAATGAAAATCTCGTTCGCCCGCCGGCGTCCGCAAGCGGAAACGCATTCCGGCTAACGAAAATTCCGCATTGGTGGCGGTGATGTCGGCATCTGCCTTCACCGCATACCGAACCACACGCAAACCTTCATTCTCGAGTCGATCAGCCAGTTCGACGCCGTAAGGATCGTCAACGTTGATGACGGAAGTCTTTGGTCTTGAACCAAGCCGCCCGTCGAACAGGCGTTGCTTCGCGTACCAGTAGTTCTCCATCGTCTTGTGATAATCAAGATGATCACGTGTGAGATTGGAAAAGACAGCCACAGCGTAGTCGAGTTCGTCACAGCGATGAAAATCCATCGCCTGTGAAGAGCACTCCATCACCGCGGTCCGGCAACCAATTTCGACCGCCTGCCGCAGCAGTCGCTGCATGTCCGTCGCTTCGGGCGTGGTGCGGCCGGCCTTCTTTCGTTCCTTGCCCAGCCGGTATTCGACCGTGCCTGTCATCGCCACCGGCTCGCCCGCAGCTTCAGGAATCGAAGCGACCAGATACGCAGTAGTCGTCTTCCCATTTGTCCCGGTGATTCCAACCAGTTGCAGTTCGCGCGAGGGATGATGATGGACCGTGGCAGCCGCCAGAGCCATTGCGCGCCGGACATCCTTAACTTGAATCCAGGCAGCGGGGGCAGGCCCCCTTCCTGACTGCAGTTCAGCCGGAGGTTCCAGTTCTGAGAGTACGCCCACGACGCCCTGCTCTATTACTTGCGGCACAAACTTGTGCGCATCGAAGAGTTCGCCGCGTATGGCGACAAACAGACTTCCCTGTTTCGCCTGACGCGAGTCGTGGGTTACATCGGTAACGGTCACGTTGCCGTCGCCGATGAGTTCCGCCCCAATTGCTTTGGCGACGTCGTTAACTGTTACTTCTTGCTTGGTTGATTGGATCACTATTCACGTTTGGTGGCTGGACTCGGGTGGATTGTAGCAGAACAAACGCTGGCTCTTAATTTATGAACCCGAACCTATAAGCTGCGCGAGTTGTTTTCGCAATCGCTGAACGTCCGGACGACTGAGAAAGGTATCATAGTTGTCCTTACTCCATCGCTGCTCAAGTTTGGATAGCGAATTGTTTGACTGCAAAGCACACTCTTGTGCCTTGTTTTTGTCGCCCGACTTGCCACTGGCCAGGGCCGCAACTACAAGTGCCCGCCATTCGGATGCCTGTTGGCCGAGCCGAGTAAAGACTTCCTGCGCCTGCAATGCGGTCTTTGATGCGCCTTGCGAATCGCCGGCGAGAAGCATTGTTTCGGCCAGCGCAAGCTGCGCTCTGGCTAATTGCCATGGATCGTTCAATTGCTTCGCCAGATCCACCCCTTCCGCACATTTCGCTCTTCCGGCTGCTGCCGCTCCACCATAGGCCAGTGCCATTCCCAAAACGCACCTGCTATTCACCGAAATCTCGGGAAACTGTGTGCCGGAGATCGCAAGCACCTTCGCGGCCTTATCTCTGGCGTCCGGAAAATGGTCCCGGCTCAAATCGATCTCAGCAGCGGCTAGCTTGACTTCCAGCGAGAGTCGCTTTATCTCGCCACCGGGCTTATCCGCGATGGCCGCCGCTTGATCCAGAAGAGGTTGGGCCTCGCTGTAGCGTCCGAGGCTACTCAGCACGTAAGCGCGGCCCTGGAGGTTGTAGCCCATGCTCCGCTGAACTCCCTGCGAGTTGTAGATCCCATAGGCCTGGGTGAAATGGTCGAGCGCCTCGGTAAACTTCTCTTCGCGCGCCAAAGCCGAGCCCCGCTCCGCGTGCGCCTGAGCTATCAGCGATTGGTCATTCAACTGCTGGCCAAGCTGTAGCAATTGCTCCTGGGCTTTTTGCGCCGCCGCGTAATCACCCTTCTGGAGGTGCGCCCGCGCCAGCAAAGCGAGGCAGGAAGAAGTCGCCGCTGGATAGCCGCCCTGCTGATAAAACGCCAGCGCCGGCTCAAGATATTTCAGGATCTCATCGGGCCGGTGCTGCTGCTGACGCAAACTCGCCATCGCGCCGCGTGCTCTCGCCTCGTTGCTGCGGGCTTTGGCTCTCTGCGCTGATTCGAGCGCCTGCAGAAAATATTTCTCAGCTTCATCGGGTTCGCCACGAACAAGACAACTAAAGCCCAGGTCTATCAAACCTTGGGCACTGAGATTTTCCATCCCATTTTTCTGAGCCAGATCCACGGCTTCGCGCGCATAGTCAGTTGCGCGCGTTGTTTCGCCGGAATCGACAGCCACGTTGCTCAGTTGCAATAGAGTTCTTATCTTCTGCGACGTGTTGTCGCTGGCTCGCGCCAGGTCCAACGCCTGTTCCAACTGGGTTCGGGCCTCAGACAGCTTGCTGACCTGATTCAACAAAGCGCCGCGCTGGTAGACCACTTCCGTGCGCCCTTCGAGGTTGCCCATGGCCTGGTAGATTCCCTCTGCCTTATCAAACGAGCTGAGCGCGTTGGCGAGATCTCGTTTGCGACCGTAGAGGATGCCGAGGTGCAGAAAAGCCGTCGCATACTCTGGATTCCGGTTTGTGGCTTCCGCGTAGGTCTCAATAGCCTTCGTGATGTCGTCGTTCTTTTCGTAGGCGCGTCCCAGATCGACGAGCACCCGCGGCCTCTCAGTTTCGGAAGACCGTTTCGCGATCGCCGCATAAGATTCGATCGCCGCCGGGTAGTCACGCCTCACAGTTCCCGAAATTGCCTCAACGTAAAGCGCGTCCGTCTTTGGCAGTAGCGAGCGATCACTCGCCAGAGAGGTGGCGCGCAACAGTTCATCCTTGGCCCGGTCTACATAGTCCAACTCGACCAGACTTTCGGCCAGACGAGCGTGCGCCAGAACATATTTATCATCGATAGCGACCGCTCGCTCAAGGGCCTTGCTCGCTTGAAAGAACGCCCCATCCCGCAGTGCGTTCGTTCCGATGTCGTACCAGTTCTGAGCTTCCGCCGGCGGAACGTGGAGCGAAGGTCGCCACCATCGCCAGATGATCCCCGTGGCAAAAAGGACGCCCAGGACGCCGACAAGGACGTACCAGACGGGCACGCGCGGGCGACGCAGCATCTGTGAGAGATTGGTCAGCGTCGTATGCCGGGCCGGCGGCATTGTCGACCGCGGCTGGATTAGCGTCTGGCTCACATCGTCATGCAACGCACCCCGAACTGAGCGCACATCTGAGATCAGTTCCGCTGCCGACTGATATCTTTTCTCAACATTCTTCGCGAGCGCTCTCAGAATCACAGAATCCAACTCTGGCGGGAGATCGGGATTAACCGTTGATGGAAGCGGGGGCTCAACATGAATCACGTTGGCCGCGATCTCAATCAAGTTCGATCCGGGAAACGCCGGCTGGCCCGTGACACACTCGTAGAACACTCCACCAAGCGCGAAGAGATCACTGCGCGCATCTACCTTGCCTCCCGTCGCCTGCTCAGGAGACAAGTAAGCCGGCGTACCGAGAAGGGCGCCACTGCGCGTATGCACGTTGAGTAGTGTTTGCGCCTCCGGTTCGGAGACAGAAATCGGATCTTCATTGAGCTGTTTGGCGAGGCCAAAGTCGAGCACTTTGACCTGGCCTCGGTCGTTGACCATGATGTTCTGCGGTTTGATATCACGATGAACTATGCCTCGGGCGTGCGCGTCGGTCAGGGCGGAGGCAACGTCTTCTATGATCTGCAACGCCAGCGGCAGTGTTAGCTCGCCTTTGCGCATCATCCTGGCCAGTGTCCGTCCCTGGACCAACTCCATTACCAGGAAGGGATGCCCGTCGCTGGTCTCGCCATAGTCGTAAAGCGTAGCGATGTGCGGATTACTCAGTTCGGAAATGGCGCGCGCCTCGCGCAGGAACCGGGCGCGGAAGTCGCGTTCATTTGATGTGAGCACGGGAAACTTGATGGCCACGCGACGCCCCAGGTTTGTGTCTTCAGCCAGATAGACTTCGCCCATTCCACCCTTGCCAAGGCGATCGAGAATACGATAATGCGAAACTACTTGGCCGATCATTAGCGTCGATTCAGCATTGTCTTAAGAGAACTATTTTGGTAAAGAAAAGATGATTACCGCAGGACTCAGAGCGAGCTGCCACTCTCGTAAAGCAAAGGATTCTTCGTCGAGGCGCATACTACGCCAAAGCGAAAGGCTTTTCAATTCTGATGATTGCTGTCACATCAAACTTTCGAGTAGTCATGAATTAAGGCTAACGTCTACGATGCAATGTCTAAAATCTTACGCGAGGCACAAGATTGTATGATTGTGAGAATCTCACTTATCTTGACGCTTACTCTGGCGAGCATTACGGGGCTAACCTCGGTCTCAAGCAAAATTTCGGACTATGATCTGATAATCAAGAACGGCCGCGTAATTGACGGCTCAGGGCGACCCGCATTCAATGGCGACGTCGCCATAAAAGGCGATCAGATCGCTCGCATCGGCAATCTGCGCGGCGCGCGCGCCAAACGGGTCATCGACGCACGCGGGCAAATAGTCGCGCCCGGCTTTATCGACATGTTGGGACAGTCGGAACAGTTTGTGATGATCGATCCGCGCGCGATGAGCAAAGTCATGATGGGCGTCACGACCGAGATCACCGGCGAAGGCGAATCAATTGCGCCCATCAACGATCGCATTCTGAAAGAGCAGGAGGATTTCAATCGGCGTTACAACCTGACCGTCGATTGGCGCACGCTCGGCGAATATTTCAAGCGACTTGAAGAACAGGGCGCCGGCGTCAACCTCGGGACGTTCGTGGGCGCGACACAGGTTCGTGAATACGTGATCGGTTACGACGATCGGCCGCCAACGCCGGCTGAACTGGAGCAAATGAAAAGGCTCGTCGCCGACGCAATGAAAGATGGCGCACTGGGTGTCTCAACTTCTTTGCAGTACGTTCCGGCGCGCTTCGCAAAGACTGATGAAATCGTCGAGTTGGCCAAAGTCGCGCATCAGTACGGCGGCATCTACATCACACATCAGCGCAGCGAAGCCAACGCCATCGACGATTCGATGAAAGAAGTATTCGAGATCGCGCGCCGCGCGCGGATCCCCGCTGAGATCTGGCACTTTAAGACAGCTTACAAGAAAAACTGGGGCCGCATGCCGGAAATGCTCCGCCGCATCGAGGCCGCACGACAGCAGGGTCTGAAGATCACCGCGGACGTTTATCCTTACGTTGCCGGCAGCACGTCGCTGAGTGCGTGTCTTCCACCGTGGGCGCTGGAGGGCGGTACGGATCGAATGGTTGCGCGCTTGAGGGATCCGGCTACGCGCGAACGTTTGAAGAAAGAAATAACGACCGACTCGAAGGATTGGGAGAACATTTATCTCGGCAGCGGCGGGCCCGGCGGAATCTTGATCGGCGCTGTCGTAAATCGAGAGCTCGAAACCTGGCAGGGCAAGCGGCTTTCAGAAATCGCGACGGCACAAAACAAAGATCCGCTCGAGGCTTTGTTTGATTTCATCATCGCCGATCATGGTCAGACGGGTGCGATTTTTTTCATGATGACGGAAGGCGACATGCAGGCCGCGTTGAAATCACCGTTTGTCAGCATCTGCACTGATAGCGGCGCACGGGCTACCGATGGCCCGCTGGCCGGATCCAAATCGCATCCGCGCGGTTGGGGCACATACCCACGCATCCTCGGTCATTATGTGCGCGACCAGCATCTGATGCCGCTGGAGTTCGCTATTCACAAGATGACCGGTCTGCCGGCGTCGAATTTGGGCTTGAAGAATCGCGGTCTGCTGCGAGCAGGTTACTTTGCCGACGTCACGATCTTTGATCCGAAAACAGTGATCGATCGCGCGACCTTTGAAGAACCGAATCAGTATCCGGTGGGGATTAATTTCGTGATAGTCAACGGTCAGGTCGAAGTCGATAACAGCCAACGCACGCCGACGCTGGCCGGGCGCGTGTTGCGCGGACCGGGGTATCAAGGCCACAGATGAACACAGATTTGCACGGATACCCTGACCGGTTGTTCTTATTGATCTGTGTTCATCCGCTGAATCTGTGGCCGCTTTTGTCTTACGACGACCCGATAAGCTTCCGGTACTTGTCGGCCAGGTCGGGCTTCTTCCATTTTTCGTAAAGCTCAACCACCAGTTTGAGTGCGGTAACTGTGTAGGCGTGTTTCTCGCCTTTGCTGTTCTTAAGACCTTCATAACTCTGCACCACTAGTGGTTCGGCTTCGGCAAATCTGTTTTGTGCTAACAGGCATTCGCCCAGAGCGCCCTTAATGAACACAACGCCAAGAGCGTCCGGAGGGTGCTTTAATGCCCGGTCGGAGCATTCGCGCAAGATAGGCTCTGCTTCCTTTGCTTTGCCTGTGCGGGTCAAACTCAAGCCAACATACCTGAGTGTGGTGAGAAAATCCGGTGCCTCCTCTAAGTTGAGCTTGCGTGCGATCTCGACTGCCCTCTGTCCTTCTGCAACTGCGTTTCCATAGTCACGTTTGGCGAAGAAGGCCGAGCATAGATAAGTCTTGGCTTCGAAGAGTGCGTACGAGTCGCCTTGCTTTTGAAAAATGCTGTCGCCTTCACGAATGGCAGCGATACCCTGGTCGTAGTCTCCTCTTGCCGCGAGCACTCTTCCCAGATTGAGCAGCACTGTCGCCGTTCTGCCTTCGTAGCGTTGCGGTAGTTGCCGGAAGATTGCGAGTGAGGCACGGTAGGTAGTCTCGGCCCCGGCCGGATCCCGGGAAAACTCCTGCGCCCGCGCTAGCGAGATCAAAGTGAACGCCGAGTCTTTATTATTTGGGCCGGCGATCTTGTCCGATATTGCCACAGACTTACGCAAACAAGGCTTAGCCTTTTCATACTCCCCTTTTCGAACGTAAAGCTCTCCTAAGACGTTCAGCCCAAGGGCGAGTTCCTTAGTATCGGCCGGAGAAAGCTTGCGTTCCGTTGCGATCGCCTTAGTCAATAACGTTTCCGCTTCCGCGAGCGCGGCTTTGTTCATCAGAGCCGCGGCGAGAAAAACCATGCTCACCACAGTAGCCTTATTCTCTTCGCCGTAAAGTTGCGAATTCAACCTCATCGCTTCGCGCAGGGCCTTTTCTGCCTGATCGATCAGCCCTAGTTGAGCGTAGGTTTGGCCTATCGTCAGCAGGGCTTGCGCTCTTAGTTCTGGTTGATTGGAAAACTCAGTGTCTACGCGTTGGGCCGCGTCGTTCAAGACTTCGATAACTTTGGCATCTTTGCCTTTTTCTTCGGGCGCAGCGGCGGACAGAATGCTCTGGAGGAATTCATTGAGCTGATCTGCCTTTGCCTGTTCCTGTCGGGCCTGGTCTCTCTCGCGGGCCGCCACTCTTCCCTGCCAGATGCTCGCCGTCAAGCCTCCAAGAATAGCGAGAAGGACCAAAGCAGCCGCAGCCACGCCGACCCGGTTTCGCCCGATGAACTTTGAAGCGCGATAGCCGAAAGTATCTTTGCGCGCGCCGACAGGCAAACCGTCCATGTAGCGGCGAATATCATCTGACAACTGTGCCGCCGACTGATAACGGCGTTCCGGCTCTTTCCGCAACGCCATCAGGACAATGTTATCGAGGTCGCCCCGCAACCGGCGGCGTAACGCATCGGGTTGTTCACTACGTGTTTGGCCGACGGACTCCGGAGTGATCCTGGTTACACCTTTGGCAGTAGTAATTTCTTCGGTGCGATGGATCGCCGTGCTTGGTCTTTCCGGCTCGGTGTCGCAAACGAGGCGTTCAATCTCCTGCGGTGAGCTGTCGACGAGGCGATAGGGCGCGTGTCCCGTAAGCTGTCGGTAAAGCAACACGCCCAGGCTATAGATGTCGCTCGCGGTCGTGATGCTCTTGCCGCGAATCTGTTCCGGGCTCGCGTAATCTGGAGTCATCAAACGAAGTTGAGTTGCCGTGGGTCCGATGGCGTCCGCTGCGAGCTCGGGATTGAGCAGCTTGGCAATGCCAAAATCGAGCAACTTTGGTTCGCCTTCAGAGGTGACCAGGATGTTGCTCGGTTTCAAATCCCGGTGCACGATGAGGTTCTGGTGCGCATATTGGACGGCCGCACAGACCTTGCGAAAGAGTTCCAGACGTTGGTTAGTTGATAGCTTATGTTGGTCGCAATACGCGTCGAGCGGCACGCCTTCGATGTACTCCAGAACGAAGTAAGGCAGGCCGTCGTCGGTCATGCCGCCATCGATCAACCGCGCGATGTACGGATGCTCAAGCGAGGCCAGGATCTGCCGCTCGTTGCGAAAGCGGCGCAGGATGTCTTCGGTATCCATGCCGCGCCGCAGGAGCTTGATGGCGACGCGCTTCTTAAATTGATCGTCGTCGCGCACCGCCAACAGCACCACGCCCATGCCGCCGCGCCCGATTTCGTGCGACACGCGATAGTTACCAATAGTGCGATCGGTCCAGGAATTGTCACCGCTTGGGAGTATCTCTGATGCTGGGATCAGGGCCGGGTCTTCGATGAAGTGTTCGGCCTCGTCGTGAGATTCCAGGAGTAGCTGCAACTCGTGCAGGATTTCCTCATCGCCATTGCAGTGTTCGCGCAAAAACGCCGCGCGCTCTTCGATCGGGAGCTCCGCCGCCGCGTGGAATATCTCTTTGAGCTGATTCCATTGTTCAGGGGTCATGTCAGAACCGCCTGCGGTAGCGGGCGGGCCGTCTTATCACCTCAATCAAAATCCGGCAGGTCATCGCCTTGACCGTTAACGACATAGTCAATAGCCCGCTCAACACTGCGCTCGTTCCACAAGTATCGCTTGCTTCCTTTGTCTACCCAAGGACTATCTGCTCGCCGCCAACAACCGTCTTGCCTCATCTGCCTCGTGGCATTTGCTTTGAAAGCATTTAGTGCAAGCTCCGGTTTCTTATCTCCGATTGAAACGACCGTGTGAACGTGATTCGTTCGCCCGTTGATGGCATGCAAGAGCCACTTGCGGCGGACGCACGTTTCGCGAACTGCGATATCGACAGAACTGCGTTGACTGGCATCCAATGCTACCGCTTCGCCCTTCAGGATGCTTTTGTTGTGTTGGTGACGACGTTGATTAGGCGAGGCATGGGCCGACTTGTATCGATTATGGGAGCGATCCACCGATCCACGTTCGTCGCCATGCAGCCAGGTTCCATAACAGCGGAATGTGATCAGGTGTGCCAACGCAATGTCTGTATTGTTCCACATGCTAAATGATTGGCCCGCCCGCTACCGCAGGCGGTTCTGACAGCTGGCTCTTCACGCACCGCGGACAATGGTCTTATGCAGCCAGGCCTTGGCCAGCGTCCATTCGCGTTTGACCGTCGCGGGCGAAATGCTCAATGCCTCTGCGGTCTCTTCAATAGTCAAGCCACCGAAAAAACGTAGTTCGACAATCTTACTCTGCACGGCGTCGAGTTGCGCCAACACTTCCAAAGCATCATCCAGCGCGACTAAATCGACCTCCTTCTGTTTGGCGAAACTGACGGCTTCATCCAGCGAAAGTTTCGTCCACTGGCCACCGCGCTTCTGAGCATTTTTCTCCCGCGCGTAATCAACCAGGATGCGCCGCATTACCTGGGCGGCGGCCGCGAAGAAGTGGGCGCGATTCTGCCACGTCACATTCTCCCAATCGACCAGACGGATGTAGGCCTCATGCACGAGCGCCGTGGCTTGTAGCGTGTGATCGGGGCGTTCGTTTTGCAGATATCCCTGTGACAGCTTACGCAACTCGTCGTAAACGAGCGGCATCAGGCGCGCGGCCGCGTCAGAGTCGCCATTGCTGAGTTCGCGGAGAACGTGGGTGACATCCTTCGTTTGGGGCATCGCTAGTGTAGTGTCTCAGAAATTCCTTTACAACGATTAAGCTTATCGATGATCTGTTGTGCGGTGGCGGTCCAGACAAAAGGCTTCGGTTGTTTGTTGTTCTGAGCAAGGTATTCCTTAATGGCGACGATGAGTTCTTTTA
>JBGQGG010000004.1:0-258377 GCA_041497335.1 Pyrinomonadaceae bacterium
CGGCAACCAAGGCAAGAACTTTTTATCTGGACAACCGCGCGGCAGGAGCGTAAAAGACTTTCACTTACCGTCCCAAGCGGCTAATCCGTTGGCCGGTTTTGACCCGACCACCATTGGCCGGTTTTGAGGTGACCACCGAGGAAATCGACGTGCCCCTAACCTCCGATCTCTAACTGAGAGAGGTTTACGCCAAGCCTTAACGATGTTAATTTATCGACTATGAGAACGACGAATCGCGAACCTGAGATCGTGACGCGGAACGGCAAGCCCGTGTCCGTCATTCTCCCGATCAAGGATTACAAGGAACTTCTGGAGCGAGCGGAAGACGCAGAAGATGTCGCCTGGCTTAAACGGGCCCGCCGCAAAAAGCTTCACTATCGTCCGCTTGAAGACTACCTGGCCAAAACACAATGAGCACCCAAGAGCTTATTATCAAAGAAGTCGAAAACCTGCCCGAGCCTTTGCAGCAAGAGGTTTACAACTTTGCAAGATTCCTTCGCGAGAAGGCAGCGGACGAATCGTTCAATGGGTTACTACTGAGCGAGTCGGCGTTGCGCAAAGACTGGGACACGCCAGAGGAAGATGCCGCATGGGCAAACCTGTAATCGGCGATGTGGTTGTGCTGCCGTTTCCCCAAACCGATTTGCAAGCTGGAAAACGCCGCCCTGCTCTTGTGGTCGCCGACCTCGACGGAGACGACTTGATTCTATGTCAGATAACGAGCCAATCACGCCGTAATGATAGTTACTCAATTCAACTGACAAGTGCCGACTTTGAGCGTGGCCGTCTGAATGTGGACAGCTTCATAAGGACAAGCCGCCTGTTCACCGTCGAGCAATCCGTTATTCTCTATTCGGCGGCGAAGGTGAAGACTTCAAAACTAGACGAGGTTCGCTCGAAGATTCGCGAACTGTTCAGTTGAGATTCCTCCGACCTCTCTGCCTTCTGACCTGACTTCTGACCTGACTTCTGACCTCCGACCTCTGACCTCTGATCTTTGACATCTGATTTCGGTAAATGCCATGTCTGCGGTGAGCAGATGCTGGCGAAGCGAATCAGTCAGGACTTTTGGCTCAAGGGAAAGCTGTTAGTCATCGAGTCGGTTCCTGCCGGTGTCTGCCCGCAGTGCGGCGAGAAGATTGTTAAAGCCGACGTTGGGCGACAACTCGCGATGCTGATTGGAAACCTCCGGCGTGTGCGCAAGCAAAGGACTATCAGCGTTCCCGTTAGTCAATTTGCGAAAGAAGTAGCGTGAGCTGACTGATACCCCTCTGACATCTGGTATCTGGTATCTGGTATCTGACATCTGGTATCTGACATCTGATCTCTTCGCCCTTCGCCCTTTGCCCTTCGCTCTTCGCTCTTCGCTCTTTGCCCTTGTGAAACATACTTAGGGTATGTTCCTTTCGCTACGGTCACCGTTGTTCGGCAAGATAGGCCGAAATAACCGACTCCTCCCATTCGGAGTATTTTTGAACGTCCTTAAAGAACTCCCGCCATGCTCGATTTAGCAAGGGAACGGGTGAACTGGTTGATGCCTCTGAGTCCTCGACCGCCTGTTCATCGAAGTGTCTCGGCTCCGCTTCGGTCAGCATATCGTCGATTGTCTGCTGGATAGCGGTTAAGAATTCTGCTTCATAAAAGCCGAAATAGTCTTCGTTGACTTTCATTTCTTCAGCGATCGTATTCCAGGAAACTTCTGCCCCTTGAGCGGCATCATGTAGGTTCATGCGTCGTGCTCGATCCACGAGTAGCTGTATACGTAACCATGTGACGGGATGTCCGCGATGTTCGAGTGCCTCAGCTCTTACTTGAAACTCGTCGCGTCCAAGCATTCTGAAGTACATCGAAAACGAGTGGATGAAAGCAGCCCCGCCAATGACAAGCCCGACCGCATCGCAAAACAGCTCGACTGTCCACTCATACCAGGTCTCGACGATTGTACTTCGCCGCTCCTGATCGTGCGGTGCATGTCGGTCGTCGCGTTGCACGCTGGGTTCTAAAAACTGTACGAGCACTCCCTGCAAATTACGTACGAGTGCATCCATCTCCGGACGATGACAGGCATAGAGAAGATGACCGTACTCATGAAAGAACAGGGGTAAGTAAAGCAGGCGATGTTGCGCTGAAGGCGGCATGAAGTAGATGGTTGGATTGGGGGGATCCGGAAAGGTCGCGTAGTCACCATCGGAGATTGCTGCCGGTATATGTTGGGTTTGGGGATGCGCCCCATGTAGCCACTGTAAGACTCTTAAGCATAAGCGATCCGAGGGACAGCCGCGGAGCACAGGACTAACCAGAAAGCGATTAAAGAGGTGCAAGTTTCGCGTAACAACCTGGGTCTTGCTCAAGACATCGGGAAGAATCGAAGCTTGATTCAGATCAAGATAGTGCAGGTGTTCTTTGACAGCTTCACGGAAGGCATCGCATTGATTGGTCACCCACTCGTAGAACGGCATTAGCTCGGGCGGTACTGCGGTAGCGGCTTGACGCAGCCTTTCCCCAAGCCGATCGATGTCACACAACAAGTCGGCGTTACTCTGTCGGAGGATGTTTCGCAACTAGAATTCTCCCAGCACCTGCTCAGCGTCAGTGTGAACGTGCTCTTCTATCAGCACACGCAGTTCAGCGAGACACTCAAGAAGCGGTTTACGATCCTGTTCTTTCGGGGATCCGAGCAGTTGCTGCACGCGAGTGAAAGTGTCGCGAAATAACGCAGAGTGGAACCGGTGACAATTGCGTTTGGCAGTGATGAAACTCTTCGCTAATTGTCTGAGTCGGGGGTCAGCTCCTAGCACCGGCTTCGTTTCTCCGCGTTCGGCGTCCGTAATGACCGGCTCTAACATCTTTAGAAAAGAGCGGAGCACTTCTCGCGCTTGATTCGCTTGCGCCGTATGCTCGCTATCCGTCCTTCCGGCCGCTTGGAGCTTCAGATGGATCGATAACGTGTTTATCGCAGCCAATAAATCTTGGCTGTGCTGAAAACTTCTAACTGCCAACCACCTTATGCTCATGAGAGGTCCCTCCTTTCTTTCATAGTCATGGTGTAAACGGGGTCACTTAATGCGACCTATCTCTTGCGCTGCCCTGTTCTTGAGTTCGTCATCTGTCCGCTTGAGCGCTAGCGGGAGTCGTTGTGCAACTCTCGGACTGGACCAATTAAGATGACAGAAGGCATGCACGTCGGAAGCCACAGCGATCATGTCAATTCCATCCCCGCGGGCGACGAGCATCAATGGTTCCGCCGTCCCCTGACGGAGCGTCGCTGCCCCGGTATTCACCAGCACAACAGTGCCCTTGTCGAGCAGGAGCGCCGTGCCCTCTAAGGCATGACGTACCTCACAGTCTCGAATCCGCTCCCACAATCGAATGCCTTTAGCGCTAGTTTTGTGAAAGTCCACCGTATGTACCTGGGCCACGCTCGCTAGGAAGCCGATACTGATGAGCTTTTGTTGGGCCTCGACAACAGCATTCATTTCGCGCCCGCACTCGTGACCGTCGCGGAGGATCAGCATGGACTTGATCGGATCCAAGCCGCTACGTACCATCCGCTGGCATAACTTCACGATCTCATCGCATAAGATGACGTGGTTAATCGTCTCTTGCTTGTGGTCTGACTTGATTGGAACAATTGTTTCCAATCGGAAAGGATCACTCGACTGCGGACGACAGATCAAAAGCGATAACGCGAAATAGCGACGATCAGCCCCAACATCGATCACCAGCTGAGCTTCATAATGCGGCCGGCTGGCGAGGGACCAGGGCACACAATCCAGATGTTGTAGCACATCAAGCGCGTTCATCTCGATAAACGCATCCCAGCCTCTCGGAACGCTTATAAGGCTCACACTGCGCGGGTCATTGGCATTTCGCGCGAACTGAAACTGGAGTGTGAGCCGTTGTAAGGTTGCAAGAGTAATGCGCTTGATTCGCCAATCCTTCAATTCATAAGCCAATGTGAAATAGGTCGCAGGTTCGTCATCATCGAAGATGAACAGCACCATTCCTGGCGGTTGCCGACGCAAACGGGTAAGAGCCTCATCCAGAGTTGAATACATCATCAGTTCTGGCGTGATCTCTTTTCGCGTCCATTTGGAAAGGCGAGCGGTCACTTGCTCGGCTAGTTGCATCGCCACGTTCTCGTCTGCGCCTCTCGGTACCGCAACGTGTAGCACGCGAGTGATAGCTGGCGGGACCTTCAAACATCCGGCATCGTTTAAGAGAGAGTGACGCTCCTTGTAGTACGCTCGATGCTCTCCGATATGGCCGTTAGCTGGCGCAGCGACCACTTGTCCACCAGCAAATACAAGGCCCGGGGGTTCGATATGAATTGCTCTATCCCGAGATGGACACCAAAATCCCTTGGCAACCATCGGCAATCCTCGACCAAACGGCGCATCACCCAATCGGGTCCAAAACATTTCTAAATAGTCGCGACGGCTTTGGGGATCGATCTTGTCAGCCTGCTTCAAGGCATCGGGCAGCGCGTTGTTCATGACACGCAACCTAAGCGCACTTGCAATGACCGGCTGGGGGCGATTGATGCCTGGAAAAGACACCTTTGCTACCGGGGCATCCCCATCAACATCGACACCATGCTTCCGCTTGTAATATTCCTGAAGTGAAGCATAAGTCTGCCCCTGTATCCGCAATCCATTGACAGTCGCCACTGTCAAACCATTGGCAAACGAATCAAAGTAACATTTGTGCTTATCCCTGCCGAAATCATAAACGAGCGTTCCCTTTTGCCCATGCTGCCGCTCGCTCAGACGCTCGAAACGCCTTTGCAGTCGCGTCTTTTCCTCGGCTAGAACATCGTCTCTGAAGAAATCAGCAACGGTCTGCTCAGTAAAAAACGCTGTGCCCACATCAACAACTAACCCTACGCCCACCCCCTCGATAGCAATACTGGAAACCTCAAACCGCCGGTGCGCAGCGATGCCCGAGGCGCACTCGAAGGGTTGCGGTACGTACCAGTTGCGGAAGCTATCTAGCGTCCATAGTTTCGTTCCACTTTCTAACTGCGCAAGAAGACACCGCTCTAAGAGCTGGGCGAGCAGTTGGGCTTCATCAAGCTCCGCAAAGCATAGTTCGCGCGTCGTTCCGCTGTCCTTTACTTCCAACCGCCAATCATCAGCTTGCACAACCATCTTCGGCACAGGCCCAGACGTTGCGACGAGAATGGAGGATTTATCCCGAGCTACTACAGCCGCCAGCCCATATCGCTTCTGCAAGTTGCCACAAGCCCTTTGCAACAGATCATGTGATAAATCTTGGGTGACGACTTCAGCGCAACGCGCGTGAAGGCGAAGATTGACGCCGGGTTCAACGATGCGAATGTTCGTTTCGATCATGCTACTTCTACTCCTTTGCGCAGAACTGCTGAAACGGGCACATGTTGCAAACGCGCGATTGTCTACAAGGAGTGAAGGCGCTCGCGACGCCGTTTCTGCCGTAATGATCGACGGCCTGCATCCGCTGTGAATCTTGAATGATGCGCGCTCTAGCGCGACGTATCTCTTCATCGCGAACCGTGTATGGGAACACGCTGCCGTCTTCGAGGTGTACCTTGAATAGATCGAGCGCCTCAGATGGACATGCGAAGTGCTTCATTGCAACGAGCGCATAGGAGAGGAGCTGTAAGCTGTCCTCTCCACCACCGGATGCTCCGAGTTTCCAGTCAATCACAATAATTCGTTCGCCTTCAGGGTACGCGTAATCGATTTGACCCTTGAGACTAAAATGATCTTCTCGCAAGCGAAGTGTTTCTTCAATAAGCGACTGTGGATGCACTGCCCCGCGCCGGAATCTTTCCAGCTCTGGGCGCGCCACGAAGTTCGTCAAAGCCTTAACCAGCCGCGCTGCGGACTCCTCCCAGAGCAGTTTGGCGTTAGGTAGATTGAAGTAGAACTCGGACAGAAGTTTGGAACGACTACGCGGATCGGTAGTGCCGCGGCCTTGCTGGTAGCTAACTGAGTATCGCAAGTCCGCGTTATAGATGTCTCGCGCCCACCTGAGCAACCGATCAAGCGTCCACTCCTGACCGTCCTTGAGTTGTTTCAGGTAGGTGCGAATGACAAGGTGCATGATTTCACCCGCGCGCAGATGGCGATTGCTGAGTGACTTCAAGAAGCGCAATTCTTGCTTGCGTGGTTCATTCTTTGCCGTACCTGCTTTCGCACCATAGTAGTTGAAGTAGTACCACATCAAACATCGCTCAAATAGTTCGCGGCGCGAATATGACCACTCGATCAGCGAGTGCTCACGCGCTGGCCTCGGTTCGGAGGCAAGCAACGCCGCGGTGTCGAACAGTGTTCCTTGTTGAGCCATGTTCCCAGGCAGCATCTTCTTTTCAGCTACGAAGCCGCCGCAAGCGTTTCGTAAGTGCTCCCCATTCGTCTTCCGACAGGTCCATTTCATGAGCCTGCCTAACAAATTGCTGCGCAGCGGCACTCGTTCCCAACATCTCTTTTGAATGTGTTGGCATCTTCCCCGTGGCTGCCAACAACTCATCCGGTGACGCTTCCAAAATCTTACAGATCCTGAGAATAGTATCAGCCGCTGGCGGTGGCAGCCTGTCGTTTTCCAATTTGCTAATATAAGAAAAGTCAACGCCTACTTTCTCTGCGAGTTCGCGTTGACTAATGTCTTTGGCGCGACGAAGTTCACGCAACCTGTATCCGAATGTCTTCATGGGCCTCATATGAGACTATTAGAGCGCATGTTGAGTAAATAGTCAACACCGGAGAGCCGGCATCGCCCGCGATGAATATCAGGTTCCACCATCGGAAAGAATTAGCCGCAGATTAACGCGGATAGGCGCGGATCATTTTCCATTTTCCATTTCAGATTTGTCATTCGGTCATCGGTAACCGCGAGCGGAAGCCGATTTGTTTGCGGCCGGGCTGCGGTGGAAACATCAGTTGTCGAATCGCGTCGAACACGATCTTGAACTGACGATCGTACTTGCTTTCGAGGTCATTGAGTCGACGCGAGAGTTCGGCATTTGAAGCGAGCATGAGTCGTAATCTAACAAAAGCGCGAACGACTTCGACGCTTGCATGAACGGCTCGTTCGCTATTGAGAACATTAGCTGCCATGATTGTGCCATGTTCGGTAAAGGCGTACGGAAGCTTCGGTGAAAACTTTAGCCTTCTGAGGTGGTCGCAATTTGCGACCACCTCGGCTTTCTCGTCGCTGGTAAGTTGAAACATGAAATCGTCAGGAAAACGACCACGGTTTCTCTTTACCTGTTCGTTGAGACGCTTGGTTGATACTCCATATAGCGCCGCCAAATCGGCATCGAGAATCACTTTCTCACTACGAATGAGTAGAATGGCTTTTTGAACCCGCTCGACAGGTACAAGTGTTTTACTCATGGGCCGACTGCTCCTTCTTGAAGGTCACAAGTCGTGGCCTTCATGATCTCGATGTTGACCTGGATCGCGCGCTCGCTATGCAGAACGCTCGAGAGCATCGCGACGCCATGTTCGGGGAATGCGCAAGGTTGAAAGCGTGGATCGCGATGTTTCTGCGGACCGATCACAATTTGTGATCGGTTCAGTTCGGCCATTTCAACGCTTGTGAGCTGGAACATGAAATCGTCAGGAAAACGCTCGCGATTTCGCCTTACTGCCTAGTTCAATGCTGCGGTAGTTACCTTGTAGAGTCCTGCGAGGTCCGCGTCCACATCACCTTCTGATTCCGAATCAGGTAGATTGCCTCTTCGATTCTTTCGACAGGAATGAGGCTTGAATTTTTCATGGTGAGTCCTCCACGCGCGTAGTCGTAGCGGCGCATAGTAAATGAAAGGCTCCAAACAAGAAAGTAAGGAAAGTTGCAAGGGGGGATTCTCTTTGAGATCACAAATTGTGATCTCAAGAGCTCAGTCCGCTATGCGGACGAGCCGCAAGGTTGCGGAGAGACGATCACTGCGTATTGAAGTTCCTCACCCGCCTTCCTGCAACACATCGTTTGTGGCATTGACCAGAAAGATGTAGCTGGCTCCTACGTTGACGACGTATTCATTCTCTCCCCACAAAAACGGCCAGTCTTCTTTGTTCTCAGGAAAATCGGGCTTCAAAATCAGGACGCCGGGAACCACGCCGCCGGCAATGAAGGAAAAGTCAGCCCGATTGTTTCCGTACGCAATCTCTTTCGAGACGGTGCCCACCGCGGAGACGAAGGAAATGTCCGAACCCGGATGACAGCCGTAGATATAGTTCAAACCGCTGAGGACTGATTCGCGTCCGACCAGCCGCGGAAACGCTTTGTGCAAAGCGTAATTCGTGATGGCGAAACGAATGACTTCACCGCTGCCGGCCCAGCCGCCCGTCGCAATCGGAACGCCGAAAGGATTTGCGCCCGCAACTTTGTCCAGTTGTTCCCGGTAGATTCTGGTCCGGGCCTCCAGCTTCTTCGCATACGCCTCGTTCATATAAGGCAGCGCCCGAACTGCGACGACGGCATTGCCATTAAAGTTCTTGTCGATGGCCGGCCAAAGCTCATCGATCCTCTTTGCGTATGACGAATCTTTGCCGCTGCATGACTTCGATGGAAATCCGTAACTGAAAAGAGAAGTGTTGCCGCCAGGATGAGTGCAATTGAAAAGCGGCGTATGAAAAGGAACGCACCCTGCAAAACCCCACGCGCGCCGTGCGAACTTGAGAAGCGAAAGATGGGCATGGTCCCCCTACTGTTGTGTGGATATTAAGACATCTGTGAACCGGTCACAATTTGTGACCGGTTCAATTCGCAACTTCGTCGGCTGTTAGCTGAAACGAAGTTGGAAGGGGGATCAGCCGACGCAGCGGACGATGATAATAGCCCACCGATTTGATCGGAAAAGAATTAGCCGCAGATAGGCGCGGATAAGGCCAAACCAGAAGCGGACGGCTGGGTACAGAACCCGGAGCGGTAGCGACGGGTTCTGCCAATCAAGTTGAGTCTATGATCCGGTCGCTATCGCTCCCGGTTCCGTAACCTCGAGCGAAAGCTGATTTGTTTACGCCCGGGCGGCGGTGGTGACATCAGTTGCCGAATCGCGTCGAACACCACCTTGAACTGACTGTCGTACTTGCTTTCGAGGGCAGCCAATCGGCGCGAGAGTTCGGCATTCGAGGCAAGCATCTGTCGCAAGCGGACGAATGTGCGCATGATTTCCACGTTGACTGATACTGCACGCTCGCTATGCAGAACGCTCGAGAGCATCGCGACGCCATGTTCTGTGAAGACGTAGGGTAAATAGCGAGTACCTCCGCGCCGTTTGTTTGAGGTGCCAACCTGGCGCCTCAAAAGAGATGCTTCCTCCATCGAGAGTTGGAACATGAAGTCAGCGGGAAATCGCCTGAGATTTCTTTTCACGGCGCGATTGATTGCTTTGGTCTCGACGCCGTAGAGTTCTGCCAGATCGCGATCCAGCATTACCTTCTCACCTCGAATCAGGTAGATTGCCTTTTCAATTCTTTCGACAGGAATAAGACTTGAATCGTTCATGGTGAGTCCTCCACGCGCGTAGTTGTAGCGGCGCATATTAGATGGAAGGCTCGAAACGGGAAAGTAATGAAAGTTGCAAGGGGACCAGGTAGGTCACCTTCCGTCTCGGGGATATCACAAAATGTGATTTCCAGGAGTGACTCCGCGCAGCAAACGAATGAAAATGGCCCACCGATTCAGAGGTCAGGAGATCGGATGTCAGGCGCCGGCCGGAAGCGTGAATTTGAAGGTGGTGCCCGGCCCGATATTTGATTCGGCCCATAGACGCCCGCCGTGTGCTTCGATGATCGAGCGGCAAATAGCCAGTCCCATTCCCAGGCTCGCGTTCTTGGTTGTGTGGAAGGCTTTGAAGACGCGATCGAGCTCCTGTGGTTTGATTCCTGTGCCCCGGTCGGTTACGGCCACAACGACTTCCCCGTTCTCCGCGCGATCGATTTTTACGGTCAGCTCCAGAATTCGCTGTTCGATTCCGTTCATCGCTTCCATGCCGTTCATCACCAGGTTGAGCAGCACCTGATATAACTGCACTCGGTCGCCCAGGACTGAAGGCAGATCATCTGCCAGCTCGGTTTGTAAGGTGATGTGCTTTCGCTGTGCCTCGTGGGCGACCAGTGAGAGCACCTCGCTTACGAGCTCGTTTACATTAAGCGCTCCTTTCTGCGGTTCCCTGTTCTTTGCCAGAGCGCGAATGCGAGCGATGATCTCAATAGTGCGACGCCCATCGCTGGAGATGTTTGTGAGTGCTTCGCGCAGCTGTCCAGGGTCCGGCTTATTTTCCTTGAGGGCTTCCAGACACTGGTCGGCGTTATCAACGATTGCTGCAAGCGTCTGATTGACTTCCTGACCGATCGAAGCCGCTACCTCGCGCATGCTGGTAACCTGTGCAGCTTGTGCTAATTCCGCTTGCGTTCGAGCTAAGGCTTCAAGTGTCCTCTGATGCTCAATAGCCAGGGCGGCAATGTGCGTGGCCACGTCGGTGAGACGGGCCTCATCGCCGGTGGGCGTTTGCGGCTGGCGGTAATACATGGCAAACGAACCCAGGACTTTGCCGCGCCCCGACATGATCGGCGTCGACCAGCAAGCGCGCAGACCGCTGCCCGCCGCCAGCTCGCGATAATCCTCCCAAAGCGGATCTGCAAAAATATCGGTGACGATGACCGGCTTGCCCCGGTACATGGCTGTCCCACACGAGCCATTCTTAGGCCCAATCGGAGCGCCATCGATGGCCTTAACGTATTCCTCGGGAAGGCTCGGCGCTGCTCCGTGTCGAATGTGGTTACCATCATCGCTTACGAGCAGAACAGAGCAGAGCATCTCTGGCGACTGCGCTTCTATCAGTAACACCAGTCGCTTGAGGATTTCGCCGATTGGCGCGTTGGCGGCAATCATTTCAAGTATCCGGCTCTGTCCCTCCCGGAAGACTTCTTCATTCTTATGAGCGTCAGGGAAAGCGCGGGGCAGCCCATCTGTAGTCGCCGCAGAGGTTTCGATTTGCTGAGTTAGCAATTCAGATTGATTCAGATCGTCCATCTAACTATTTCCATTTCGGCGCCTGGTATTCTACGCCTGGTTGCGTGACGGAAGCCATATCAATTAGCCGGGGATACAGAACTCTGAAAGTGAAGGTCACCGAGGATGATTCAGTCGCCCGTTTCACGGGCTTACCTTCTAATCACGCCTCGGTTCCCAGCACTGAAGTGCTGGGCTATTTTCAGCGTCCGCTTCGCGGACTCGTCACGCCACGCTTTCAGCGTTGCTGGAAATTGGGAGGCTTCGGTTAGCCCAGGGTGTTACCCTTCCACCCCACGCACGCTGCCCGCGTGGGGACCCCGGCCTGGGCTCCGGCTGGCAAACGCCTTCGGCGTTACCCGGCCGCTTCCAGTTCCGCAAGTTTTAGTTGACTCGGCAGCGGCCGTAACGTAGAAACTTCGCGTCGGATCAAAACAGGATGTCTGGAGGGACCGTGCCGGCCAACACCCTTGGTGCTCTGCTTGACCGCCTCGCGGGACTAATGCGCCGCTTCGAGCCAGGCGACAGCCTGCGCGTGCAAAAGCTCCTGGCCCAACTCGGCCGGCGCCGCTTCCCTGATGCCACCTCGTTGATTCGTTTTCACGAGATCCTGCTTTTCCTGCGCGCCTACCCCCACACCCCCGCAATGCGACGAAGCAGCGAAGAACTTCTCGCTTCTTTCGACAAACGCGTCACCCGCCTGCGCGCTTCGGGCGCTGACCTCTCGGCCTTTGCCGACCCGCCAGTGTCAGGCATCGCGGGCACGGCATTCTCAGCAATCTGGGGCTATGACATCGCGCGATATCTGACGGCGCGTTATCCGTCGCGGGTCGAAATTGACTGGGAAGGTTACGAGGGCGAAGAGCAGCTCATCTCTGTCTTGAAAAGTTTTTTGCCGCTGTTCGAGGACGGAGCTTACGTCGTGTATCCGGTCCCGTATCTGGCCTGGATTCGCGCTGCCAAAAGGCGCAACGAGACGGGCGAGACGGATCTTGCGTGGCTGCTGCGCCAGTTCGAACATCTCTCGATCGACGAAAGGGCGAAAGCCAATCTCTTCGATTCGCTCGGGCTCTGGGTTCATTGGGAACTCGGCAACTCGCCGGCGACGCGCACGAAGATGCGGGTTCGAGTGAACAGGACCTTCTATCACGATGGGCCGCTTATCAGGCGCAGCGAGGTTTCACTCGCCCGGGAGCTGGAGGATCGTTTGCCGCTGCCGTTCAAGAAACTTTCCCGCGCCGACGGCGACAAACTTGTCAGCCTGGGCCGCGACATGATGACCGTGCGTTATCGCGAGCTTCATGGTTTCACCTACGGCGACCCGCGGCAACTCGTGCGCGCGGCTGCGGGTCGCGGCGTCGAATTCGTTATCTGGGGTTTGCCGCCGACGCGCCGTCTGCCGTTGCTCGGCTATCATGCCGTGCTGATCCTCAAGAACGGCGTGCCGGCAGGTTACGCTGAATCCCTCGCGCTCTTTGAACGCACCGAGGTTGGCATTAATCTCTTCTACACCTTCCGCGATGGCGAGTCGGCGTGGATCTTCGCTCGCCTGCTTCACTTTCTGCGGCAGTACCTCCAGTCTTCGGTATTTTCAGTCGAGCCTTACCAACTCGGCAGCCACAACAAAGAGGGTATCGAGGCCGGCGCGTTCTGGTTCTATCGCAAACTCGGCTTCCGCCCGGTCCAACCGGAGGTCGCGCGCATGGTCGCGCGGGAAGAACGCAAACTCGCTAACCGCCCCGGCTATCGCACTCCGGCTCGCATTCTGCGTCAACTCGCCGCGGGGCATCTCCTCTACGAAGCGCCCTCGGCTCCGCATCCCGGTGAGTGGGACAATTTCCGTGTGCCGAACATCGGGCTCGCGGTGCAGCGCCGCCTGGTCCGGCAGTTCGGCGGCGGCGAACGAAAGCACCGACAGGCGCTCGTGACTTCAGTCGCACACGCACTTGGAGTTAAGCCAACAGACTTGAGCGCGTCAGAGCAGCGCGTCTTCTCTGATCTCGCTATGGTGCTGGCAATGATTCCAGATCTATCGCGCTGGTCAAAAGAGGAAAAGAGCGCTATCAGGCAGATTGTCCGAGCTAAAGCAGGCACTGATGAATTGCGATATGTGAGACTGTTGCACGGCCATCAGAAACTCCGCGATGGTTTGCGGACGATTGGCTCTCGGAGCGTGACCGTGTAGTTCTCGGAGCGGGCAGACTCTGGGGAAGTGACTCAACGCGACCTCTTCCGCTAGTCCATCTTCTGAAGGATTGCGCGAAGCTAACGCTCTTCACGTGCCTGCTGGGCGACCCGCGCTCCGATCCAACGACGTGTTCGCCGGCGCGTGGAAATCAACATGGCGTAGAAACTCGCTGCCCGCGCTTCGGTCGAACGGCTTTGTTAGACAGCGTTATGGCTCTTCCTCTGATGAACTCGCTGCACGGTGCAAGCGGTGATCAGGCTCGGCCTTTTCGCTTGAAGCGGGTTTCCACATACACGGTAAATTCTTTCCCCGGTTGGGCCAGTTCAAACGTTTCGATGAATTCATTTTCGTTGAGAATCCGGTACGTCTCGCGCGCCCGCCAACCCGCCGGGATGTTTTCGATATTTTCCGTCTCAAAGACCAGCGTCCTCCCGTTCGCAGACATGCTCGTCAAGACGTACTGATTGACAAAACCTTCCACATGAAATTGCCGCAGCACGAATTTCCTGCGCTGTTTATCGTAGCTGATGAAGCCATGATCCTCGTGCAGTTCGCCTTTCGGATTCTTTGCCTGCGCCGGATAGGTGGACTTATTGAAGACTTCGAGAAACCTGTTCTGCAAAGCAAAGTGGTATTCACGCTCGACGTTCCCCTCCCCGGGTTCACCTTTGGATGTGCCTTCCCATGCGCCAGCAAGAACCCGCAGCGGCTGCCAGAGATCCGCTTGCTGATCTTTCTTCGCCTCTTGCTGCGCCAGCACTGTCACGGGCAGCAGCAAGATTAACAATATTCTGCCGATCATCTTTCCTCCTGTCATACGAGCTAAACGAACATTCGTTCGCGTAGAGGCTCAAACCACAAGCCGCATGTAGATGTCTGTGATCAAATCCGCCGGTGCGGTATCGGTGGGCGTGTTCCGATAAAATTCCAGCGCTGGTGCAGGGCTTACTTCGCGCCCGCTGTGTGGGATCCATTCGCCGCAAAGGCGCGCGTAGGTCTCACCCAGCGTTTCGTATGGCCCCTGATGCGTAGCCACCGCGTATTTGCCTCCGGAGATCGTTTGAATGCTGATCTCGCCTTCTGGCCCGACTTCCGACGGCACAACCAGCGCGGCGTCGTAACGCAACCGCTCCGTGGCCGTCACTTGCGGATCATCGTAAGCAATGCCAAAGACCTCCGTTCCCTGCTTGAGCAGGCCACGCCGTCCCGCCCAGCCCATCAACTTCGCATACGCCGCGTCGGTTTGTTCATACGGTCCGACGTGGCGAATGAAAGCTATGCGCATTTCCGGCAAGGTTTCAATCCGCACAGTCAGCGGCGTAGCGTGGGGCTGCGCCGGGCGAAAATCATCTAGCGCCCCTTCCGTGACGTAATGAATGCCGGAGATAGCCGGGCCATAGGCAGCCATGCGGCGCAGCAGACGATAGTCCGTCGGTGTTTGTCCGAACAGTTTATGAAAGGCACGAGAGAAAGCCTCAAGGCTCTCGTACCCTGCCCCCAAAGCAAGTTCTGTAATCGGCTGCCCGGTGTGGCGCAACTGGTGGGCAGCACGTTCTAATCGCAACCGGCGCACATGCTCCTTGACCGATTCGCCCACCAGCCCGCGAAAGACGCGATGAAAGTGAAACGGCGAGAAATGTGCCACCGCGGCCAGTTCCTCAAGCGCAAGCGCCTCATCCAAATGCTGCTGGATGAAAACCAGCACGGCCAGAATCCGGGCGCGGTAATCTTCAAACGTCACTTCTCTCACAGCCGCACCTGCCGCCGGGCCAGTTGAATCCGCTTTGCCTCGCCCTCGGTAAGCAAGCAAAACAAAGTTGCGTCGCCCAATTGATTCGCTGACAACATATCAGAGCCTGCCTCCGCCTGCCTGATATTTTTTGCTATTTATGCTTGTTTCAGCGGCAGCGCGCCAGAGGAATGTAACCAAAACTTTTTCCGGTTCATAGGGAACAGGCTCCAAGAGCGGCGTGTGCTCGGTAGCCATCGCTTCCCAAATCGACCTAACTAAAGCTGACGGATCTCCCCCGGCCGATAGGTGGGTTGGCCGCTTGAGAAAGATGAAATCAAAAAGAAGTCAGTCTAATGGGCGTTCTGATCAATTCTGATCTGCCTTTTCTCTGTGACTCTGTGCCTCTGTGGCCGATTTTGCCTTTTCAGCAACCTGCTAGTGATCTTTTGAGGGGATTGCGCGAAGCTAACGCTCTTCAGGTGGGCTCTTCACTTGCCTGCTGGGCGGCCCGGGTACTCAGGTATTCTGCCAGCGTCTTGTCAGCAGTTTGAATGTGGACGACCAGCCAACCGCGCAGGGCCTCAATCAGACTCTGCTTGTCCGTCGTCGTTCCCGCCGCGAGGCTATGCTTCAGGTTTTGCACCTCAGCTAGCAACCGTTCGTGCTCCAGGAAATGAGACTCATACGCTTCGTAGGCATGCAGCTTCATCGCGAGCTGTTCGGAAAGAAAATGGAGATTTGTGTGTTCCACCAGCTCATTGAGTAGCGCGTAGACCAAAGTGTCGGGAGCCCCGCTCCGAACGGCAGCTTTGAGATCATTGAGCATGTTAAGTTGGCCCGCATGATCCCGATCCATCGAAGCAATGCCGTAGCTCAGTTCCGTTGATTTTTCCAGTGCGTCCATAGCTCTGCGTATTCTCGCATGTCTCTTTCCCCGGGGTCTAGCTCCCAGGAAGGCCGGTGGTGCTCTGTTAACGGAGCACTACCGGAAGTCCGGTTGTATCTTAGATAGTAACGCAAGTAATCGTTGCGGTGTGGCTGGGCGGTGATTACCAAGCCGTCGCCATGATCGAGATTCAGTCTTCACAATGGTCTAAGGCCCGATCCGGCTGGCAGTTCCCCACCGCGTCTAAACGCAGACGCAGTAGCAGCCTAATTCACGGTGTTCAGAGTACCAACTCTAGCTGGGCTCTTTCTCAGGCAACAAAGACCCGACTGAAGTCCGTACTCTGAATACCCGTTATCCCGGCATTACTATGTATATATGCCTTGACATATATGTTGTGTACGTATATCGTAGGCGTGACATTCGCCCAAGCGAATATGAAGTAAGATACGGAAGGAGACTTAATCATGTCGGAATCTATAGTCGAAGCAGTCCGGTCAAGGTATGGATCGGCGGCCAGGAGTGGTTTATCGAGCGAACATGACGGCGTGCGGGCCGTCGCCGAAGCGTTCGGTTACTCGCCCGAAGAACTGGCCTCGATTCCCGCGGAAGCGAACATGGGCCTGTCATGCGGAAATCCGACGGCAATCGCTCATTTGCGCGAAGGCGAAACCGTTGTGGATCTGGGGTCGGGCGGCGGACTCGATGTGTTTCTCGCCGCTGAGAAAGTCGGGCCTCAAGGCCGGGCCATTGGCATAGACGTGACGCCGGAGATGATCGACCTCGCGCGCCGCAACGCCGGAAAACGCCAGGCTGCGGGCGCGCCCTCCAACGTCGAGTTTCATCTGGCGACAATTGACGCACTGCCGCTCGCTGACTCTTCGGTTGATTGCGTGATCAGCAATTGCGTCATCAACCTGGCGCCGGACAAGCCAGCGGTCTTTCGCGAAATCGCGCGCGTGCTTAAACCCGGTGGCAGGCTCGCCGTCAGCGATATCGCGCTCAAGCAGCCGCTGCCCGCCGAAGTGAGCAACGACGTCATGGCTTACGTGGGTTGCATCGCGGGTGCAATTCTGATTGAAGATTATCGGCAGGGACTGATAGAAGCCGGCTTCTCGAACGTGGAAGTTGTGGACTCCAGCGCAGATCTCAACGTGTATGCGAAGATCGAGAATCAAGCAGGCTGTTGTTCACCGGCTATGACAGAAACTTCAGCGCCACTGGCGATAGGCTCATCAACTTCTTCAAGGGAGTTGCCGCTCGGGGTTGCCTCGTGTTGTGCGCCACAACCGGCAAGCGCAGATGCCGACTTGCGCGAAGCTCTTGCCGACCTGCTGCGTCGCCACAACGTCAACGATTACGCCGCGAGCGTGAAGGTTTACGCGGTCAAGTAAAGACAGGTGCCGCCTCTCGAAGACGCCTTATGGCGAAAGCAGATCACTGCTCAGCGGAACTAATCGAAAGAAAGGAGGTATCAGCGAGTCTCGCGGTATTCCGTTTTCGGGTTGCGGAACAACACTCGTTCACCGCGGGTCAGTTCGCAACTATCGGCATCGCCGCTGATGGAGATTTGATCGAACGGCCTTACTCGATCGTCTCGTCGCCTTATGAGCCATTCCTCGAGTTCTTTGTCGAATTAGTATTTCACACTGCATGATTCACCGCCTCATAAATGAGGGACGCCCAATGGAAAGGGTGCGCGTGAGCGCGACACGCGCCATTACCATTGAAGCCTTCGCCGCAAGAAGTCTGGCTGTGACTCGTGCTGACCTTTACGGAGCGAGGTGCTGCTTAAGCCACTCTGCACGTAATAAGAAACTTCCTTCAGTGACAATTCGCTCGCCGGCATTTAGACCTTCCAGCACCGGATAGAAGCCGTTGCTCTCCGGGCCAAGTCGGACCGGTCGAAGCACGAATTCATTCGGCTTCTCACCCGCGACAAAAACGAACTGCTGGTTGCCGACGGTCTGCACCGCATTCTTTGGAACAACCGGGGTTGTCTTTTCGGCAGCTCCGAGCGCGCCGAAGGCCACGTTGACGTACATACCAATCTTTAGGACCTGTCCCGGATTCGCGAGTTCGATGCGCACCTGGGCCGTGCGCGAAGGCGTGTCGATTTTGGGATCTACATACGAAACGCGACCGCGAAAGACGCGACCTGGATAAGCATCCGAATTGACGCTGGCACCGCTGCCTACGCGAACCGTGGCGAGATCTTTTTCATAAACCTGACTGACAACCCAGACAGTGGAGAGATCGGTTACGCGCATCAGCTCTTTGTTTGCTTCAATCACTTCGCCGGGATTCACGGAGCGACTTGTCAAGGTGCCTGAGGACGGTGCTGTCACGGTTACTTCAGAGCTGATTTGCGAGGTCGCATTGAAAGAATCGATCCGCTGCGGTGACAGACCAAGCAATAAGAGCTTCTGGCGTAAATTGGCAACATTTGTTTCAGCCTCGCGGTATTGCGTAGTTGCCGTCTCGAGATCCTGCCGACTGGCGGCGCCGATTTCAACCAGCTTAATTGTCCGCAGGTGATGACGATGGTGTTCGTCAAGAGCTGCCAACGCCGCCAGGTAACGCGATTGAGTATCAGCGAGTTCGTTACTGAAAACCACAGCGAGCTTCTGGCCGCGTTTGACGTTTTGACCAAGTTCGCTACTGACACTGCGCACAATCCCGCCCACTAGCGAAATCACCGGGGTCTCTTTGTAGGTATTCGCCTGGACGGTTCCCGTGGTCATTAGACCAGCAGCCTCGGCAGCAGGCTGTTCCCCAACTGTTTCGATCTTCAAGCCCGCGCGCTGCACTTGCTCGGGCATCAGGGTCAGCTTTTGTTCGCCGGCCGGTGCAGTTGGCCGGTTTGATGTTTCTGCGAACGAGACCGAACGCGGCGCCGGGACAGGCTTGCCAGTTTGTTTTGGCCAAAGGAGCCAGGTCGCGATGCCCGCGACTGAGATAAGCGCGATCGCGATGACTATGATCGGAATTGACCAACGTCGGTGAGTCGGAGAACTTGCCGGCTTAGCTTCTTCCTGAGATTGTCTGCTTGATTCTGTGTCCATCCTTTGCTCCTTGGGCCGGGGGCAAGCCGCCCTTCCTGACCTTGAGGTTACTCGTCTTGGCCTTTGTCACTGATCTTGAGAGGCGCTCAATTTCGGATAGGCAGCCTCAACTGAAGTCAGCTCAGGGTCGGGAAGGGTGGCTTGCCCCCGCCTCGTCATTACTTCAACAGCTCCGGTGAAAAAACAGCGCGCGCGATGTCGACCCGCGCGTTGTAAACTGCAAGCTGAGCATCAATGAAATCATTTTCCAGCTCGATGAAACGGCGTTGCTCGCCGATATAGTCGATCAGAGTTTTCGAACCCAACTCGTAGGTTTGCCTGACTACATCGAGATTGGCCCTTGCCGGATCACGCACTCCGACACGAAAGATCTCCTCAGCCCGGACAGCGCGATTGTATTGCGCATAAGCGGCGGCGACTTCACGCCGCGCGGTCAGCTCTGCGAATTCACGCCGTTGTTTTGCGGCCTTAGATTCCACGACAGCAGCTTCGATCGCACCCTGGTTCTTGTTGCGTACCGGCAGATCCAAAGAGATGCCAAACTTCAGAAAGTGAAATACATCCTGGACAGGTTGTAACTGTCCCTGCTCGTTCACCCCGAAAACCATGAAGCTGGAATTCATGCGCTCATAGCCGGCTGAGACACTCGCGTCGAGCCGGCCTTCCGCACGCGCTTGCTCGATCCGCGCCGCGGCGAGATTCTCAGCCGCACGAAACGCCTGTAAATCGGGTCGCTCGTGCAGAGCGCGTTCCGTAGCATCCGCAACCGGCGGCAATTGATCGATCAAATTGTCGAAGTCTCCGCGCAGACGCAACGGTTCTTCCGGCTTCATGCCGATCAGATTCCTAAATTCAAACATCAGCACTTCCAGTTTCCCTTCGGCAGTTTCACGCATCGAGCGTAAACGATTGAGTTCAACCAGCGCCATGTTCTGTTCAAGTGGCGGCGTGGCGCCTTCTGTGACTCGTGCGGCAATTAAATTGAAACTCTGCTGATTGGCTTCGACCAGATCATCGGTGAACGAAAGCTTCAGAGCCTGGGCCAGTGCTTCGCCAAACTTCGCGCGCACTTCAGCAGCGAGCATTCGCTCGCGATTCGCGACTTCCCGTTCTCGGACTTCCACTTCTCGCTCAGCGACCGCGATGCGCGCCGCCCGGCGACCGCCAAGTTCCAGAGGCAACATCGCGCTCGCTCCGAGAGTATTGTCTTTGCCGTTAATCTGACGGGTGCCGTCAATGTCGAGCTTCGGATTTGATCGCAGGTGTGCTTGCCTCACCATCGCGCGAGCCGCGTCGATTTCTTTGCGCGCGGCTTCCAGTTCGCCGTTGTGAGAGAGCGCGTAAGTAACGGCCTCGCTGGCCGTCACCCCGTTGATTTGATCGAGATAACGTGACGGCGGAGGTTGGGTTTGAGCTGTAGTCGGATTTGGAGTTGAAGTGGTTTGCGCCACCGCGGAAGGGGTGCCTGACAACCAAGTGATCAAGAGAATCGCGATCGCCTGACTCCGCAGCGAACGCATTTCACGCAAAGGCGCAAAGACGAAAAGACGAAAAAAGCCGGGAAGCGCAGAGACATCGAAATGGCGGAACGCAGGAGGCGAACCTGTGGCGGTTTCTCTTTGCGCCTTGGCGCCCTGGCGTGAAACTCTTTCGTTCGTATTCATGCCTCAATACCTGCTGACGCTTTTCCCTTTTTCAACTCCCGCTCGCGCAGCCAGAAGAAGATCACCGGCGTCACGATCAGCACGTGGAGCAGGCTTGATACCATCCCGCCGAGCACGGGCGTCGCCAGCGGCTTCATCACCTCAGCGCCAGCGCTCGTGGTCCACATAATCGGCAGCAATGAAGCCACGACCGTCGAGACTGTCATGACCTTTGGTCGCAAGCGCAGTAGAGCACCCTCAGTTACTGCTTCGAACAGCGATGCGCGAGTTAGTTGCCCTACTTCCTTTCGCTTTCGCGTCACCGCATCTTCCAGATAGATGACCATGACGACAGCGGTTTGCACGGCGGTTCCGAACAAAGCAATAAAGCCAACCCAAACTGCAACTGAGAAGTTATACTTCATAAACCACAGCAGATAGATTCCGCCGGTTAGTGCGAATGGGACTGCGAGCAGCACGTGCGCCGCTTCCAGCGCCGAGTGATAAGTCATGTAAAGCAGCCCGAAGATAATGACAAGCACGATCGGCACAACGATGAGCATGCGACTCCGCGCTCGCTGCTGGTTTTCGTACTCGCCGCTCCACTCAATATAGTAACCGGCAGGCAGTTGCGCCTGGCGCGCGATGGCCTTCTTCGCTTCGTCAACAAAGCTGCCCACATCGCGCCCGCGCACGTTCAGCAGCACCGTGCCCCGCAGCAAACCGTTTTCACTGGAGATCATGGTCGGACCCTGGACTTCACTTATGTCGGCAAGCTGCGCTAAAGGAATCGGAGCGCCGGCCGGCGACGTGATGGGAATCTGACCCAATGCTTGGGGACTACCGCGAAACTGCGGCGCATAACGCACACGTACGGGAAAGCGACGACGCCCTTCGATGGTTACCGAAAGATTCGTTTCGCCGATTCCCTTCTCGATTGCGTCCTCGATTAACTTCGTGTCGATGCCATAACGCGCCGCTGCGGTGCGATTGATGTGAATGTCGATGTAAGGCGCGCCGCTAATCTGTTCAGCATAGACGTCCTTCGCGCCCGGCACGCTGAGCACGGTCTCGGCGACGCGGCGGGAAAGCTCTTCCAAAGTCTTCAGATCGTTGCCAAAAACCTTGATCCCTACTTGCGACCGCACACCCGTCGAAAGCATGTCGATGCGGTTCTTGATTGGCTGCGTCCAGATGTTCGTCACGCCGGGAAAACGCAGCTTCTCGTCCATTTCGGCGATGAGTGATTCACGCGTCAGACCGGCGCGCCATTGTTCGGGTGGTTTCAAATGAACGATCGTCTCGTTCATATTCACTGGCGCGGGATCGGTAGAACTCTCCGCGCGTCCCGCCTTACCGACGGCCCATTCGACCTCGGGAAAGCTCTTGAGAATTTCATCTTCCTTACTCATGATGGCGCGTGCTTCGTCGATCGAGATCGCCGGATCGGTCACCGGCATGTACATCAGGTCGCCTTCATTCAGCGGGGGCATGAACTCCTTGCCGATGCCCGTGGCCAGGAAGATCGCGCCGCTGAAAAGTAAAGCCGCAAACAGCACCGTCAAGACGCGATGATTCAGCGCAAATCGAAGTACAGGCCGGTAGATAAAGTGCAATCCCCGCATCACGGGATTTGCCTGCTCAGCATGAAACTTTCCGCGCAGCAGCAGCGTGCAAAGCACCGGTACCAGCGTGACCGCGATTATCGTGGCCCCGACCATTGCGAATGTCTTAGTGAAGGCCAGTGGATGAAACAGCTTTCCCTCTTCGCCAGTGAGAGAGAACACTGGTATGAACGCCAGGATGATGACGGCCATTGAAAAGAAGATTGGTCGTCCGACCAGGCGCGTCGATTCGAGCACGGTTTGCCAGACCAGTGGCCGGTCCTTCGGATCTACCTTTCGTTGCTCGAGGAATCGAAAAGCGTTTTCAGTTACTACGATTCCTGCGTCGACCAGCACGCCAATGGCGATGGCGATTCCCGACAGCGACATCAGGTTCGAGCTGATACCCATGTAGTACATGAACAGAAAAGCCAGTAGCACCGCGAGCGGTAGCGGGATGGTGACGATCAAGATTGAACGGAAGTGCGCAAGAAAGATGATGTGGGCCAGAGTGACGAGAATGAGTTCTTCGATGAGTGCACGCTTGAGGGTGTGCGTTGCCCGTTGAATCAGTTGCGTACGATCGTAGAACGGAACTACGTGGACCCCTGTGGGCAAACCAGCTTGCAAGGCTGCAATCTTCTGCTTGACTGCATCGATTACTTCCAACGTGTTGACGCCGTAGCGCGCAATCACCACGCCGCCCACAGCTTCCTTGCCGTTCTTGTCGAGCGCGCCGGTGCGAAACGCGTCGCCGAGTTTCACCTCGCCGACGTTCTTTACATAGATCGGGATGCCGTTCGGTGCGCTGAGCACTATGTTCTCGACGTCAGCTACCGACTGGATCAACCCGACGCCGCGCACAACCGACCACTGACCGGCCTGTTCGATCACGTTGCCGCCGACATTGTTATTCGAACGCTCGACTGCTTCGACAACCATGGACAACGGCAGCGAGTAGGAGCGCAGCTTGTTCGGATCGACGTCGATCTGATACTGCTGCACGTACCCGCCCACGCTGGCGACCTCCGCAACGCCTGGCACTGAGTTCAATTGATAGCGGACGAACCAGTCCTGCAGCGTCCGCAAATCGCGGAGGTTCATTTGATCGCTTTCGAGCGTGTACCAGAAGATCTGGCCCACCCCCGTCGCGTCGGGTCCAAGCGTGGGAGTCACGCCTTCCGGCAACTGCCTGGCGACAAGATTCAAGCGTTCCAGCACGCGGGTGCGCGCCCAATAAAGGTCGACGTTGTCTTCGAAGATGACATTGATCATCGAGAAGCTAAACGCCGAACTCGCGCGCACGACGCGCACGCCCGGCAACCCTTGCAGGTTCGTAACCAGGGGGTACGTAACCTGGTCCTCGACTTCCTGCGGCGAGCGCCCAGTCCAATCCGTAAACACGATCACCTGGTTCTCAGAGAGATCGGGGATCGCGTCGATCGGAGTACGCAACAAGGCCCAGTAGCCCCAGGCCGCGAGACCAAGATAGATCGCGATTACGAGGCCGCGATTGCGCAGGCTGAGTTCGATTAGACGATGAATCATTGTGCCGGCACGCTAAACGTCGTCTTGCCTGTTCCCGCCGGGCCTTCGTAAGCAAGTTGCGCCTGCCATTCGCCGGCCATCCCGATATTCACTTTGCCCCGATAGACTCCGGACGTTCCCGTGGTCGTGAAGATAACGGCGTCGTTCATTGCCGCCATGCCGCCCATTGCGGGTATATGAAAATTGAGCGACACGGCGCCGACATCAACCGGCTTGCCGGACGAATCGGTAAAAGAAAGCATCACCTCTTGATCGCCCTGTTTCAATTGACCAGTGCTATTCGAAAGCGTGGCGGTCAGATTTCCTACGGGCGCGGTTTTGATCACTTTGCCGGTCGGAACACTCCCGTTACTTCCCGTCTTTGAACTACACCCTGCCACGATAACGACAACAACACCCAGTGCGATTGCGATGACGATTGCAGATTTCTTCATGCCTCAACCTCCATTCAGGCAAATAGAGTTGTGGTTGCACGCAAAGCACACGAATGCACAATTGCGCCTCGCAGCTTGAGCGAAAGCCGCGAGAAGACACACTACGACCTTCCTGGAATTAGATCAGAAGCGCGAGGTGACGAATGTATGCGGGATGTGAATCACTGGGTGGACCATGCGAACGACTGATGTGCCGCGTTAGCAAAATGGACGCTGGCAGCGCGGGCGTGCCTGGCTGATAGTCCGAAACAAGAGGTTGCGATTGACGCGAAACACGCACACCGGATGGCGGCGTCGATCCGTCGTGCGAGCAGTTCACGACACAGCACAAGCGCGCAGCAGTGGCTTCGGGCCTTTCGCCTCCCATCAATGCAGCCTTGCAGCAATCCATTCCATCCATTGGCTGGCCCATGCTGCATTCGCTCTCGCCAAACTGCAGAGGAATACCGGCAAACGCGCTGCCGGCCAGCACGAGCAAAAGCACCAGAGATGTAAGCCGCGTCCTCATAGCCATCCTTACTCTATGGAATAGTTGCAATCCCTGTCAAGATACAGTTTCCTTCGCCGCCCAGGAATACCCCAGGGCAAAGCTTCGGTTACTCCGTGATTCGTCCTCTATGTTTTGGTAATTCTCCCGCTGCACGCTGCGGATATTTTCGCAAGCGCACGCAACCAACGATGCCTGTCCTCGATGCACCAAGGACAATGCAAAGGTATGTTGAGGGCACGAAGCTTGCTCCGTGTGTTAGCGTACAGACACCAAACCCGAAGCGGGAGAGAATCGAGCGTCTGCAAATACCGGGCAGCCTTGACTGCCCGAATTCCAGTCAACCAATCCGAAGGAGAAGTTAACGATATGAGAGTGAACACACGCGCCTTGCTGTCAGCTACAGCCATCATGCTTGTTCTGGTAATTCCGTCCGCGGCATGGGCGCAACACAAGCACACACAAAGCGGACAGAAGAAGGCCGGCATGATGACAGAGATGGCGAAGATGATGAAATCGCCGCATCACATGCTGATGACAGCCCACATGAAGACTATGTCTGAGTTCGCCAGGACACTTCGTGATCAGGCAGTGAAGCCTGAAGTTCTGGGCGCTGAATTCGCACGCGCGGCTGTTGTCGAGCTAAGACATAACCTCGATGCAATGGAAGCCGTCCACCAAAAACACATGCTGGCCATGAGCGCTGAGATGAAATCAAAGATGGAGGCGATGGGCGCCGGGATGAAGTCAAAGATGCAGATGATGATGGAGAAGATGGATAAAGACCGCTCAACTCTGAAAGCCCAGGTTAGCGCGCTGGAGACAGATGTGCAGGTCGATAAGCCAGACTCCAAGCAAGTGACAGTAGATACTAATGCTCTGCTCAAACATCTGGCCATGATGTCGAAGATGGATGGTGGAAGCAAAGCAGGTAAGAAGAAGATGGAGATGAAGAAGAAGCCGGAAATGAAGATGTAAGATCCAGCCTCAATGCCGGCTTTTCCGTTGAGCGCACAAAGTTGCGTTCCGGGTGCGATTCTTGGCGGAATGATGGGACAGGGATGGATAGGCGGGTTCAGTTGGATGTGGATTCCTACTTTACTTACCCTCGGTCTCGGCGTCCTGCTTGGTTGGGTGATCTTCGGGAAGAAGTGACCGACCTAAGAGATGAATCGCCAATCTATGCGGACAGGAAGATAAAATGCCCGTATTCCATCGTGAGCGGCACCGTACACAGCATATAGGCTGGCTCCGCGCCGCCGTTCTGGGCGCAAACGACGGTATAGTCTCAACCGCTAGTCTGGTTGTTGGTGTGGCCGCGTCAAATGCAACACATACCGGGGTGTTGGTGGCAGGTGTCGCAGGCTTGGTTGCGGGAGCCATGTCCATGGCTGCGGGTGAGTACGTTTCGGTCAGCTCTCAGTCAGATACCGAGCAAGCGGACATCGGACGTGAACGAACGGAGCTCGCTGCCAACGAACATGACGAGAAAAGGGAGCTTGCAGCCATCTACGTTAAGCGTGGGCTCGATTCGACTCTGGCAAATCAAGTCGCAGAACAACTAATGGCGAAGGATGCACTTGCAGCACATGCCCGCGATGAACTAGGCATCTCAGAAACCATTAGTGCTCGACCTGTCCAGGCAGCGCTTACTTCCGCCGCAACGTTTACAGTTGGCGCCGCGCTACCTTTACTCGTAGTTGTCATCGCGCCTGCCACTGGCCTCGTGCTACTGGTTGCCGGAACTTCTCTATTCTTTCTCGCACTTCTGGGTGCCTTGGCCGCTCACACTGGCGGTGCGCGCATCCTAATAGGAATGGTGCGTGTCACATTCTGGGGGGCTCTCGCAATGGCAATAACGGCAGGCATAGGAGCTTTGTTTGGGACGGTTGTGTAAAGCTCAAAGGACGGAACTGAATCACGTTCAGGAGTGCGAGTCGATGACCCAGGCAATGCACTTCGAGCTGGAGCTAAGGCCTACCGGATGATTTGATGGATCAGGCGATCAGGGTCAGGAGTTAAGAACAATGGCTGAATGGTTATGGCTGGTACTGTTTTTTGCGGCTTACATCGTGCTGATGCGCTGGGTGCTGCCGCGTCTCGGTATCCCGACTTGAATGGCTAACTCGTGCCGTGTCGAGTCTCGACCGGGTGCAGTAAAGGACGATAGGCACACAGCGGCAGTTGGAGACGCAACCGGTTCACGTGATTTAGAACGTGAGCGTAACGAATACTAACAAGCGGGCATGGTTGCGACAGCCGCGGTCTTGCGCAAATTGGTTACCGTGGAAAAAGGAAAACGAAGATGAGTGCTCAGCAACATTCAAAATACGGATTCAGTAAGACAATTGATGTTCCTTACGAAGAGGCTGTCGAAAAGGCGCTGGCCGCGCTCAAGGAGGAAGGCTTCGGTGTGCTCTGTGAAATCGACATAAAGGAGAAACTGAAAGAGAAGCTCGGTGTGGATTTCCGCAACTATGTGATCCTCGGCGCCTGCAATCCACCTCTTGCATACAAGACTCTGCAACAAGAGATCAACATCGGCCTGCTCCTTCCCTGCAATGTCATCGTTTATGAGGCTGACGAAACGGGAAAGTCTGTAGTTGCGGCGATAGACGCCAGGACGATGCTGTCCGTGGTAGGAGACAACGCGACTCTCAACGCAGTAGCTACTGAGGTAAATGAAAGGCTCGAGCGGGTAGTTGCTCAGCTCTAGACAAGTAAGTGAGGTGGTAGGCCTACCTCCAATTCGAACGGGTCACAGTTACAGTCGCGCTCGCCGAAGACGCAAAGCATTGCCGATCACCGAAGCTCTCTCTAGTCACTGTGCCCGATTTCATTTTGGTAGCGCTCTACGAGTTCTCTCAGGATTGGCGCGCCGTCAAAGGCAGGCCGAGCGTTCACCTCGAGCATGCGGACCACTACTGACTGATAAGCAAGAATCGTGGGCTTTGAACCATGGCTCTCGGCGTAACCATCAGGTTTAACTCCCGCCTTACAGAGTCGCCAGAACACGGCTCGCACCAGGGCGGCCTCGCCGCTCAAGAGACCACGTCCCCTCGTTACCACAGCCCGGTCCCGCCAGACCCCATTACAAATTTCTCCGAACTGCTCTGAGTTTATTGTGGTCATGACGTTTAGATGCGCGATGTTAATCGTGCCTGCCTTGCTAACCGCAATCTATTTTTGCTTTACATCCGCTTCAACTCTATCCAGCACCCTTTCGAGCTCCGGCTTAAGAATGAGTCTCCCGCCAATTACCACAGCAGCAACTCTACGACTGTTTTGAATGTTCTCCAGTGGATTGGCTTCGAGCAGCACAATGTCGGCAATCTTCCCTTTCTCAATTGTGCCGAATGAATCCAGCTTGCCAAAAAATTTCGCGGGATTGCGTGTCGCGGCTTGTAAGGCTTCCATCGGTGTAAGTCCAGCCTGCACAAGCAAAGCAAGCTCATCATGCAGACTAAAGCCGGGAAAGACTCCTCTCGCGGGCGGGTCCGTTCCGGCGAGGATGCCAACGCCGGCTCGCTGCATTTCGCCAACCAGGCCAAGTAGTCTTTGGAACAAGGCCCTGCGTCCGGCATATTGCTCAACCGGCGTACTTCGCGCAGGGACAGGAAAAAACTTCTCGATATATTCTTTCGTCGCTGGCGCCAGGTATTTCTGGCGCGGGTCGTCAAGTACGGAAGGGTCTGTCTCAAAAGAGAAGTTCCGATATTCAATGAGCGTCGGGCAGTACCACGTACCATTCTTAACGAACAGTGCGAAAAGTGCCTTACGTCTTTCATCCGTGTAAGTAGCTAAAGCTTGTTCCGGGCTCTTCGCCGTCGAGCCTTGTTGAAAAGCAGCCGCTTCAATAAGAGTTTCGGTGTGTTCAATGCTCCTTTGCTTCGCTTCAGATGCTTCCTCCGCGCTTATACCTCTCGGAATATGTCCGACAAAAGTAATGCCTTGTTTTCGGCACTCGTCAGCAATTGCAAAATAAGCATCTCGCGGAACTCTGTTATGAACCTTGATGAAATCCACGCCCTGTTGCTTAAGGGAAACTACGGCCTGGCGCGCCTCTGTCGGATTATTCACCGTCAGACGGTACATCGCTGTCTTTTTAGGACCATCAACAAGCGGGCCAGCTCTGACAATGCCCGGACCCAGTAGCGTGCCGGCAGCAATCCTCTTACGCCATTCATCAATTTGGCCAAGGTCGCCGCCCATATCGCGCACACCCGTGACACCATTCGCAACAAACGCCGGCAGAGTTGACTCTGAGGTGATCGAGAGATGAACGTGCATGTCCCACAAGCCGGGAATCAAAAACTTGCCCGTGCCATCGACAACTTGTGCGCCTTTGGGAACGCGGATTTTTCCAAGATTGGTGAGGCGATCGCCGGTTATGACCACAGTCATATTGGGTTTGGGCGGTGCGCCCGTGGCGTCAATCACGGTCACATGGGTAAAAACCAGCGGCTTAGATTGTGAGGTTTGGTTAGTCTGGGCAAATATCAGGGCGGGCGATCCTGGGAACAGCAAGAGCGCGAGCGCCAGGATCGAATTTCTCATACACTGGTTCGCAGTTCTAAAGTAACGATTCGGATAGAAGCCACTCATGCATTACGCCTGAAATTCCTTCACGAGTCGTTTATTGATCGATGCGCATGATCGATGCGCCGACCATCGAGTTCTTCCATCACTCTTCGCCAAACAACAGATTCACTTTATGCGGCGGCCCTGCGGAGATGACTCGCAACTGTTACCTCAGGCTTCGGCACGCGAGCACTTTGAGATGCAACCATGCGCCACTGTGCGTGCTGCTTCAGATACGCCCTGCTGATCTGATACGAGTCGCTGACGTCCTGGCCTCTAATTCGACCCGTAACCGTCGTATGGCCAACGAACACTGCCGTGCTTTCGTTGACAGTCTCCTTAAGGTCAGCCAGGTCGACGACCTCCAGCCTGACATCGCCGGACTTGTAGACTCCGATTTCAAGGATGCGTTTCATTGATTTCAACTCCTATTTGCCGACATTGCCAAGAATGACCCCGCAACGCTCAACCTGCATTCGTTCCGCGCAAGTGTCGCGCTATCTTCAGAGGTTGCGGATACGCTTGGCCGATCAGAACAGAACAGAACAGAACATTAGGCTAAGGAATGTGGGGCCGTCTGTGCGTTAGGCCGCATATAGCTGAAGTCAGTGCGGGGGATGTCAAAGTAAATTTACCTGGCATATGTACGTTGTCGCACGGACAGCTGACATTTCCGGGCATATAGTCAACGTTGGCTTTCTTTGATGATTATCGAGATCGGAATCGATTTGGACAATTATTTCTTCTTTATCAGTTTGTTTTTGACAGACCGCTCTACTAATGTCGGCTTACTGACATCCAAACGTCAATCAGTTCTCCAGCCTCACTCATCAATAAAGACAATGAGCAAACGCCGTGGCTCCGGTTTAACTAAGCAACGATGAGGAGTTGAATGTACAACGAAACGACGATTAACAAGCGAACGAAGAGCATCAACTGGGATACTGCTATTTTCATGACGCTGTTTCACCTTGGCGCGGTGGCGGCGCTCTTCATGTTCAGTTGGCAAGCGTTGGTGGTCGCTCTCGTGCTCTGGTGGATTACGGCCAGCCTGGGGGTCGGCATGGGTTTTCACAGATTGTTAACGCATCGCGGGTACAAAACGCCAAAGCTCGTGGAGTATTCTCTGACGGTCTGCGGCACGCTCGCGTTCGAAGGTGCCCCGATCAACTGGGTTGTGACACATCGCATCCATCACGCGCATACAGACGTGCCGGGTGATCCACACACACCACGCGATGGGGGTTGGTGGGCACACATGGGATGGATTCTGAAAGGCACGGCGCAGCAGTATGACAGCTCAGTTAAGGCGCACTATGCCCCTGACATGGTAGGGGACAGATTTCATGTGTGGCTTAACCGCCTCTACTGGGTACCGTTGGTCTTTCTGGGTCTGGCGTTACTCGTATTCGGTGGTTGGTCATTTCTGATGTGGGGTATTTTCTTCCGCGTTACTGTTAATTTGCATGCGACGTGGCTGGTTAACTCGGCGACGCACATGTGGGGCAGACGCCGGTTCGCCACCCATGATGATTCAAGAAACAACTGGTGGGTCGCGCTGCTGACCTTTGGCGAAGGCTGGCACAATAATCATCATGCGCACCCAACCTCGGCGCGACATGGATTTGCCTGGTACGAAATCGACCTCAACTGGTGGGGCATTCGCGTAATGCAATGCATGGGACTGGCGAGATCGATCAAACTGGTCCCTGCGGCCCAGCGAGCTGGCGCTTAATGCTGGAAAGTCGTGGCCCTGTTCGCGAAGACTCGCCACCTGCCGAGGAGAGCGCGAACCACGTGATGGCTTATGAACAAAGAAACTAATACAAGCCTGATCATCCTGGTAGTGGAGGATATCGCGGAGACCCGCGACGGCATTGAGAAGTTGTTGAAGGCAGACGGTTATCGCGTGGCAGTAGCCAGAGACGAACGAGACGCGATAGAGAGCGCCCAGCTAAGGTGTCCCGACTTGATTCTGGTGAGCCTGGCCGGGTTACCGAGCGAAGTTATCGTTACCGCGCGTCGCATCCGCGAACGTGCAGAGGTAGGAGAGCAGGTGCCGGTTGTGGTCTTTTGCGTTGAGGGTATCGGTGAGGGTGGTGAAGTCGCAATCGGCCAGAATGTGCATATCACACAACCTGACAACTTCAATCAGTTGAGAAACCTTCTCGCTCGCCTGCTGTACAAGATTCCAATTGCCGCTTGAGGTTGAAATAATGCAACCCCAATCGCGGCTAGAGAAGAGGATTTTATGAACACGAATAGCAATACACAGAAGCCTTTCATCTTTAGATTCATAGATGCCAGCCCCAAGGTCCTCCTGGAGTTGACGAACGAGACTGAGAAGACGCTCAAGTCCATCGAGATTCTGACAATCTTTCTGAAGGATGAAGAAACTCCGGGCGGAGGTCCTTCGCAAGCTCACATCAGATTCGACGCCATAAAGTCTATGCAACCAAAAGAGAAGGCCGTCCTGTCTCACCGAACCTGGATTAATGGAAAGCCGGCTGATGCCGACCGCGATCAGTTGGCGCGGCTTAAAGTCATACCGGGCGAAATCAGCCGCTACGTGCTGGATATTTCATGGGAGGACGCAGAAGGCAAGGCGCGTTTTCAACGGATACCGGTCGGCCACTGATTATGGTAACTCAAGAGGGGACGACTCTTTGAATCAAGACCAAAACACAAATGTGAACGAACTCAATTCCGATAAAGAGCCTGAAGAACCGGTGAGGGAGTTGCTTCATCACGAGTCCGAGACTCCCCTCTTCCTTAGAGATAGTTCGGAAGGCCAAAAGGGTGACGCCCAGGACGAGAAAGATAAGACCGGGGAATAGCTTCTCTCTTACCCTTCGATCGCAAACCTTGGTCGCCCTCTGCGTTCTACTTATCGTGGAACCTGGGGTATAACACCTCACAGATCCTCTCAGTTTTTACTTATTGCCCGTCTTGCTGCCAACGGATGATGGCGGCCCAGGGAGAGAGTCTTTCCTGACACGGCGTGAAACTATTCGCTTACCACTTTTGGCAGCGAGCGCGCCAGAACTGCATCTACATCGAGATGCCGCCCCCGGGAAACCGGTTTCGGACCTGGGCCAATCCGCTTATCAGACTTCGAGGTATAAGCTTCTATAGCCGCCCGCGCGCGGTTTTGGGTTGTTTGCCTGTTCTTGATTACTATCGAATTAGCTGTTGCCATATTTTTCCTTCTTCAGCGGGCCAGTAACCCAGCCCTTCTTCACTTTCTTTTCCGCCGAAACTCTCGGTTGCGCGCCTGATCACTGAGCCGCTGTCAGCCATTGCGCTCGCAATCTCTGTTGCTCGGACGTCGCGTCTGCAATTTCAACGATCCGCACGGTCGGACGATCGTAGCTATTTATGGAAACCACCACTTGCGACACGGCACCATCGCGCATGACTTCCACACGCGGAGTGTCGCCGACGTCCAGTTTCCCAAGCCAGGCCCTGAAATCAGTCGAGGTCGCGACGGGATGGCCGTCGAGCGAAACCAGGTGATCACCAGTGTGCAAACCTGCACGTCCCCATGCGCTGGCAGGAGTTGTGAGTCGGAGTCTCAGCTTTGAATCTCCGGCCGCACTAAAGACAGAGATCCGAAGGTCCGGCTCCGGCTTTCCATCACTGCTGAGCGCCTGTGACCACGACACATGCGTGCGCATTCCCATCATCCGCAGATAGTGGTCAAAGTCTATGGGCCGCGCTCCCCGCACGTATGCTTCAAAGAACGACTGGGCGTCGCAAGCGCAGACTTCGTGTACCGCGCGCTCGATATCGCGACCAGTGATGCCTTGTTGTGGTGTGAACCGATCGCTCAACGTGCGCATTACATCGTCGAGTGAACGCCGCCCGCGCGTTGCCTCGCGGATCATCAGGTCCAGCATGGTGCCGAGGAGGTTGCCCTGGAGATGGGTGCTGGCATAGTCATCGCCAAGCGCGAGCGGATTCTCGGCTGCCTGGCTCACGCGTTCAGCCGAGTTGCGTGAATAGCCGGGCGTGAAAAGATACGCCGCGATGTATGTCTCGAGGTGCGCCACACGCGTTGGATCAAAGGTCGGAAGCTTCGCGCGCCTCAGCATAAGGTCACTAAAGTAGATGGTGACGCCTTCGCTCCACCACAGTTCCGCTGTAGGGTCCGCGGGACGGTACCGCAGGCCGACGCGCTCGACCGGGCGCACGTGCATCAAATTCCAGGTGTGGAAGTACTCGTGGGCCGTCGTATCGAAGACACCTACAAGTCCTTGCGCGAGACTCTGGCTTCGCGCGCCAATGGTGACAGAATTGAGATGCTCGAGCGCACCGGACGCACCGTCCTGATAGAGAAACGTGTAACTGCGGTAAGGTGGCTTTCCGCCGATTTTGAAAGCCTCACTCACGAGTTGTTGAACGCCGGCGATGAAAGAAACAGTGTCGAATGACGACGCGTTCGGTTGTGGCAAATACACAACCTGATGCTGCACGCCCCTCACTGAAAAATCCCAGTGGCGGAAGTGACCGACGACGATGGGCGAGTCCAACATCAACTCAACGGATGATGCGGTAAATGTGTGCGGATCCTTAGTTGGAGCGAGTCCGGATGCCATAGCCCAACCGCTTGGGAGATCAAGCGTCACGCGCGCCGGAGCTGACGCTGCACCGACGACATACATGAGTGAGTGCAGATCGCCTATGAGGCCGCCTGTTGGTGAGAGGAATGGCTTCCACGCGGCGCGAGTTGGCGTAGTTTGCGGCGGTAGATGAATGCGGTACCTTACAATGAGATCACCGCCTGGCGCGTCAACGCGCCACAGCGCACTTTCCTCACTCGTTACCTGGAGCGTAGCGCCTCGCGACTCGGCCGTGAGATTCTCGACATAGCGCGAATAACGGTCGTCGTATTCCGGATGCGAGGCCATTGCGATACGCACCGGGTCGCCGGCGCCACGAACTCGCATTTCGACGGCGAAGCCAGACAAATCGGCCGCGTCGACGTGAATTCGGTAGGAGATGCGTGGATGCAATTCTTGACATACCAGTGACGACTGCGAACCCAACGCGATGACAAAAAGAAAGGCTGCCACCACGCGAGTTGCGACAGCTCTAATCGCCATACGTTTGGAACGATAGCTAATATCTTGGGCGTCTTGAATCATTACTTTCACCCGCCGGTGCTCAAGCATCGGCGATGAGAGGAATCCGGACAGAAACCTCTTTCCGCAGCGACTTCTCCGCCGGCTTCACCTATGATTGGTATATCCATGCACCCGTAGTGCTGACGATGCCCATACGGTAGCCGCCTACAATGAGCACCTTGCCGTTTTGCAGTAACGTCGCAGTCGCGAAGTACCGCGCGACGTCCAGACTGCCAACAGCCGTGCTGAATGTGCCGGTGACGGGATCATAAACTTCGACAAACTGCGCACCGCCGGCCACCACGACTTTACCGTTTGGCAACACCACTAATGCGTTGTGAAGCTTATATCGTGCGCTGTTCATATTTCCTGTGGCAGTGAAAATTCCTTTAGCAGGATCGTAAATCTCCGCCTGCGTGAGGCCGTGCCTGCCCTGTTCGTTTGTGCCGCCAGTGATAAGAACTTTGCCATTTGGCAAGATCGCGGCGGCGTATTTATTGCGCGCTGTAATCATGCTGCCGGTAGGAGTGAAAGTCCCCGTGGATGGGTCATAGAGTTCTGCGTTTGCGAATACTGCCGGAGAGAGAGAATCAGTTCCCCCACCAGTGAGGAGCACCTTGCCATTTCTCAACAACGTAGCCGTATTCGGCGTAGGCCTGTTAAGCTTGCCGGTAAACGTAAATATTCCGGTCGCAGGATCATAGAGTTCCGCGCTCATCAGAAATTGACCGTTATAGCCGCCCGCGACGAGGACTCGACCGTCTGCCAGCAGTATCGCCTCATTCCCCGCACCTTTCTCCTTCATGTTGCCTGTCGCGGTGAAAGTCCCCGTTGCGGGATCGTAGAGTTCGGCGCTGGCGAGCGACCCGTCCTCACGATTCGAGCCGCCCATGATCAGCACCTTGCCGTTGCGCAGAAGGACTGCACTAGGGCCGACACGTCTGGTCGTCATGCTGCCGGTGTTGGTGAACCTGGCGGTAGCAGGATCATAGAGTTCTGCCGTTGCCAGAGAGACCGCTTCGCTCTCCATGCCACCAGCGATTAATACCTTGCCGTTCGGCAGCAGCGTCGCCGTATGAGCGGCTCGTGCTGTGTTCATACTGCCAGTGGAAGTAACAGAGCTAGTAGCTGATGCTACTGAACTGCCGGCATTGCGCGCGGTGCTCCAGGCGATTAAGCCGACAGTCACCAGGGTCACGGTGCTGATTCTCAGTACTCTTGTCATTTGATTTGCTTCCTTACGATAGTTAGACGCAGATGATCGGATATCCCTTCATTTTTTACCTTGGCCTTTAGCGGTTCAGGTGGGAGTAAAAGATATTATGGATGTGCCAGCGCCACTGAGAGCCTTACCTCTGGATACACCAGCGCGTATGAAGCAAGAGGCTTAGTGCCACGCTCGCATTGATAGCAGATCACCTTAACACGAGTCTCTCTTCATGTGCGTGCACTGCGAATTGCAAGCTGGATGTGAAAACCAACTTGAAAAGGGTGAGGCTTTTCAAGATCTCCCTCGTCTCGATCTTGTTGAGAATGAGTTAAAGAACCGTCCAGGACCAGGGCATAGCCAACGTAGCGCCTTCATCAGGCAAGCTTTCGAACTCAGGAATGCTACGCTCTAGCCACCGTTATAGCCATCGCTGTAGCCGTTCTCGAAACCCTCACGGTAATACCGGCGGTATAGTTCGCGATCGCCAAGCTTTGAGCTGTAGTCTGTCGTAGCTTTCTGGTAGGCACTAAAATTCCGGAAGTCACGGTACCTGCCTCTCTGCCGGTCATTGCGACCTTCCTTGATGCCTTCGTTGTAGCCGGCGTTCAGCGCGGTTTGTCGCAGTTCGTATGAGCCGCCATAGCTACCGTAACGATCCCAGTTGCGCCCGCGGCGATTTTGATCGCGGTTATCGTTGGGGTAACGGTTTCTGTCGCGATTATCGTCGTCACGACGAACTTGAATGCCAAGTTCGGTGTTGTATCCACTCTGGAACGCTTCACGGAAATAGCGGCGATAGAGTTCGCGGTCGCCGAGGCGTGAGTTGTAGTCTTTCGTGGCTTTCTGGTAGGCGCTAAAGTCCTGGTAAAAATCTGGGCCCATAATAGATCTGTTAGAGTGTCTGCCCTTCGCGCGGTCATTGCGGCCTTCCTTAGAGCCTTCGTTGTAGCCCGCGTTCAGAGCCGTTTGGCGCAACTCGTAAGAGCCACCCCAGTTCGGGTAGCCGTCCCAGTTGCGACCGCGGCGATCCTGGTCGTTGTTGCGATACTGCGCGCGGCTGGATGTGCTCGAACCGGCGCCGATGACTAACAGTAACGTGAACCCTAAGATTACACCTGCGATCTTGTTGGGTAAGTGTTGTATTTTCATATCGAACCTCCTGATTTGTTGCGTAAGCCTAATCTATTGTCCCCGATTGGGGACTTCCTGGATGCCTTCACAGTTAAGTTTTGCCCAGGATGGCGCTAACATAGACCACGCGAGCGTGTTCGTCTGTGCACTAGCACACATATAGATCATTTGAGTTCGAACCTTTCCTGCCGTGACTGACCCAACAAATTCGCAATTTACTCGCTTCCTGACGTTCCAGTCGCACGCGCCTCCGCTGCGGCTAGATGTAACGGGCAAACCGTATTGGCTCTCCTGGCGAGAATGATGGTGGTAACAATAGCTGTGATATTGATTACTTGGACGCAGATAAACAGAGAGTCTCCGAGCATGAAGGCGTAGGTAAGCAGTAACGAGCTGGAGACCAGCCAAAGGGTCCAGGTCAGCAAGCTCAGACCCCAGGCACATCTCTCAATGTACAAGTGATGGATTTGCGGCCAGTAAGCAATGATCACGACCACCGATCCGGCCCACCCAATAAGTCTTATATTCATGGACAGCGAGATTCCTGGCTTCCGCTACGCCTTACCCATCTTCACCCCGAGTTAAGCTTGATCAGGGCCAGGGTTATCGCAGGATCGTCCAGGTTAACCTTGCCTCGCTTGATTTTGTCGGCCAGGTCTGCGGGAAGCGCATCCATGTCAACTTTCAAGCCGACAGCGAGTGCGGTCTTCGGGCTGACGCCGGCGCCGACGCCTCCAAATTTAGTGCCCTCGATCGCACGATGAAGCTTGAGCGTATCACCCCAGAAGGCTTCGTCGCCGAAGGTGTCGAAGCGAAAGACTCGCTTTCCATCTTCCAACACCGGCAGCCCGTTTGCGGTGATCTGCTGGTCGAATCCTTCTCCGTTGCCTTGACTCTGTTCACTCTGGGCCTGACCGGCGGCTGCAAAATACACCATAGCGATGGCAACACTTGCCAGCAGCATGATCGCTATTGCTAATCGCGTGACGCGCTCGGCGACAGCTTTACAGACGTTGCCATCGTTCCCGATTTCCACACGGATCTTCCTATCAGTTTTTTCGGACATCGCTCCCACCATCATTGACTCAAACGGTTTTCCAGTGCGCGTCAGATTAGGTTTCAGACTGAGCGCCCTATGGCTTCCTTGGGGCCTAAAGTTGACTAGTAGCGGCGGCGATGACGCTTGCGAATCTTGTAGGTGTAGAGTGCTCCGCTTCCTGCGCCAGCCCCGGCACCTATTAGCGCGCCTTTCTTTCCGCCAATGAGGGAGCCGACGCCCGCACCGGCCGCCGCTGTTCCGGCTACCGTTAGCTTATCTCTGTGCTTCTGCCAAAAAGTGCGCCCATGACGGTGTCGATAACGCCTTGGGTGCGCCGATGCACTCGGCAGTGCGAATCCCAAAACCACAAACATCAACATTACGATAAGAAGTTTTTTCATGCTGTACCTCGATTGAAAACTGCCTGGGATGCTTTCAGAGCAAATTACCCTGGGGTGCCTAACATAAACTACGCGAGCGTGTTTGTATGTGCACTAACACACATATCAAGCTGCGGCAGGTTCAAAGGTGAAAGGCGGGGGGAGACTCATCTTTCGTCCAAATGGGATTATCTTAGCTGTGGCGCTTTCCGCCTGAGAAACGAACTGCGTGATGCTTCCAACCAGGCCATCGACGTCGGGTTTAATCAGATAGGCATCGGCTCCCGCCTCAATCCCTCGCTTTTTGTCAGCTTCATAGGCCGCGCCAGAAAAGAAAAGAATCGGCGTGTGCGGGTCGAAGGCGCGCATCCGGCGACACAATTCAAAGCCATCGAGATCAGGTAATCGTGAGTCCAGCAAATACAGGTCGAAGCGTTCTGCTTGAATCGACGACAACGCCTGGGCGGCAGTTCCAACCGCTTTGGCTTCAATCAGTGCGAGCCTCAGTAGGGTGATTAACATCACGCGAGAGTCCTCATCGTCGTCTACGCAGAGAACTCGCGCTCGGGGGTTGGATAGCATTATCGCCTCCTGTCTTAGGGACTAATTGTCTGAACCGTCCTTAGCCTAAATCAGGTAAAAGCGTCCGTCTGTGCGTTAACACACATATAAAAGACACGCACAGTTAGTGGGCTCAAGAAGAGATGAGCACGTGAGCTCAATGGATAAGCACGGCCACTTTCCTGGATCTGAGAGATTTTCTGATTTCTTCTCACAATTTCGGCTTTGTGTGCTGGCGCACAGACCGCCATTCTTTATTGTCTTACCCTATCGTAGTCGTTCTGTAGACAAATCACTCTCGACACCCGAGACCAGGCCAGCGACCTCTTCTTGTGCCGTTTGTTGTTTTCCAGAGACGATTAAAGAGATTAAGAAAGAAGGAGAAAAATGCAATGTCAGTCATCGATCTAAACTCCCTGGGTATGCTCATATCCAACCGGCAGGAAAATTCTGTCATGTCTTTTGTCGCCTGGATTGTGCTGGGACTGGTCGCTGGTTTCATCGGCAGCAAACTGGTTAACAAGACCGGTGAAGGGCTGATCCGCGACGTTTTGTTAGGTGTCGTCGGCGCAATCATTGGCGGTTACCTGTTTAATCTGTTTGGAGCGTCGGGGGTGACCGGGCTGAATCTCTACAGCCTGCTCGTGGCAGTGGTTGGCGCAGTAGTGTTCTTGATCGTCTATCACACCATTTTTCGCCGCAGACGTTTTTTTAGTATGAGGTAACTACGCTCGTCCATTGCAGGTGGAAGCTAAATGGAAGCGCAGTGATCTTGACCCCGCGCTTCACAGTCAGTTGATATCAAGAAGGAGAAATTCATGGATTCCAATGAAGAAACAGTACAAAAGCATGTCGTGGTCAATAGCCCCGGCCAGCGAAGCGAGGTTCTAACCGAAAGAACAGAGAGAGGCCCGCGGGAATCGCGTCTTTCACCCGGTACGATTGCCATAATTGCGATTCTGGCGATCACGGCTGTCGCCGCGATTTTCTATATAGGTTAGTAATAGAAACGCGAATGAATCAGCCAACAGGAACGCGAACCTGGATGTGGCCAGCCAGGCGCCACCGACTACGATAGTTCAACAGCCGGCTCCTGCGCAGCAAGCGCCTGTGATCATTCAGCAACCGGCGCCACAGGCACCCGTGATTATTCAACAGCCAAACCAGAGAGACAGCGCGAGTGATGATGCAAACATGCAGGAAGTCGCGACCAAGAGGCTGAATGACGAGCCGGATATGACTACAGTTTCCATAACCATCAGTGAAGCCCAAGCGGTCTTGACTGGAACCGTCAATTCGGCGGCCACAAGGGCGAGGGCTGAGCAGATAGTTAAGGCTGTTCGAGGCGTGAAATCAGTCGACAATAAGATTGTCGTTTCGGGCTAGTAAGCAGTCGTTCCAGAAGTAGATGGCGCGGTGGGATGTCTTGATCCCAACCTTCGCAAGAGCGAGCCCGTTCATTTCTGGGCCCTAAAAGGCGCAGACTTACAAAGGAGAGTGAAATAATGTTGTGGACAATTTTGGTGATTTTGCTGATCTTGTGGCTACTGGGATTCATCGGTCACATCGGTGGCAACCTGATTCACATCTTGATCGTGGTAGCAGTGATCATCTTGATATACAACCTGGTCGCTGGTCGGCGTTCGGTCTGAGACGCGACCCTAGCAGAAAAGACACGCGTCAGAAAAACCCTCAAAAAGTGGTGAGGGGTGGTTCCACTTCGCTCAGCGGGATCGCTTCGGCTCTTAGAGAGGTTAGGGAGTGGTACAAAAACTGGAGGTAGGTAATGAACATAACAACATTGAGCACAACAGAATTAGCCTTAGTCATTGGTCTCGCCGTGATTGTGGTCACAGGCATCTCCGCGTGGCTTTTTCTCAGAAAGCGCCGAACTGAAAGACTGCGCGCTCAGTTTGGTGGCGCTGAATATGACCGCGCTGTGAAGGAAGATGGAAGCCGGCGGCATGCGGAAGCCGGGCTCAAAGAGCGCACAGAACGAGTGGAGAGTTTGAACATCCGACCGCTCGCTCCAGGTGATCGTGCGCGCTTCGTAGAGTCGTGGCGCAGGATCCAGGCGCGGTTCGTTGACGGCCCCGGAGGTGCGGTAACGGAGGCCGACCAACTACTAGGCGATGTGATGTCCACACGCGGTTATCCGGTAAGTGACTTTGAACAGCGGGCGGCAGATATCTCCGTGGACCATCCGCTGGTTCTGGAAAATTACCGGACGGCCCACGAAATCGCGGTTCGTCAAACGCAGGGGCAGGCCAACACAGAAGACTTGCGACAGGCGATGATTCATTACCGGACGCTTTTTGAGGAACTGGTTGGCGATCCAGAGTTGTCTCGTGCGAAGGCTGCGGCCTGACGTCGTCACTACCCTGTTTTTCGGCGGTAAAGAGCGGATGCGGCGCCTGATCGGTGTCCTCGGACACGGTCGCGCTGATCCAACTCTTTTGCTGACGCATACCTTCTCGCGCAACCAAATCTAAGGAGACCCACGAGCTTTCCGGCAAACACGCCAGAGGCGTAATCAAGGTAGCAATTGAGCCTGAAAGCCTGAGGGATAAATATGGAGAATTTTATGAAGAAGACAGTGGGTTTGTGGATTGATCATAAGAAGGCTGTGATCGTGTTTGTCGCCGGCAAAGACACGGAAATAGAGCTGGTCAACTCAAATATCGAAAAGCACCACCGACAATCCGGCGTGTCCATGCCGGCGGATGATGTTCGCCAGAGAGAGTTGGCCGGCCATCTGAATACTTACTACGACGAGGTGGTTTCATGCATTCGTGAGGCGGAATCTATTCTGATACTTGGGCCCGGCGAGGCGAAAGGCGAACTGAGAAAACGATTGGAGAAAGACAACCTCAGCAGACGAATCGTAGGAATCAAAACATCCGACAAGATGACTGACAAGCAGATTGTGGCCGTAGTCCGAGGTCACTTTAGCCAGAGGGGCCAGCAGCGAATTCGGGATAATGCCGGAGCGGATGCGAATTGAACGAACGTTGCAGTCGAGAGTTTATGACGACCAGTTCGGCGTTATTAGATAGCAGCTTAGGACATTGAGTCGATCGCGCGGGAGTCACTCATGGTGCGAAAGAAAAGCAACAAGCTTAGCCAAATCCTCGAGCGGTTCTCACTCAAGGCAACAAAAGCTACCGGAACGTCAATGTCGTTCATTCTCGCCCTGTCGGTGATTATTGTCTGGGGATTGACCGGGCCATTGTTTCGCTTCTCTGACACCTGGCAACTTGTAATTAACACCAGCACGACGATAGTAACCTTCCTGATGGTCTTTCTTATTCAGCGTACGCAAAACAAGGATGCGCAGGCGATTCACATTAAGCTCAACGAATTAGTCGCGGCTATGGAAGGCGCCAGCAATAGATTAATCGATGTCGAAGATCTTACCGAAGAGGAAATCGAAACGCTTCACAAGCACTATCAGAAGCTTGTCCAGATGGCCAAAAAGGACATGAAGCTAACCCAAAGCCACTCAATCGAAGAAGCTGAGGCTCGGCACAACATCAAGCATAGTAAGCATCGGCATAGAACAACGTAGTGGGCCAGATTATAGTTAGGGCCTCAGCCTGCATGAAGAGATAGACGAGTTGCGCGAGATGAAATGGGCGAAGTCTTTGCGCCAGGTCGTGAGTCTCAACCCGGATTATACGGCCGCCTATCAGATGCTGGGCACGGTCTTGGCTAATACTGGCGGGACTGAGAATCCCGCCGCCTTCAAGCATCATAATCGTGCTATCAAGTAATGATCTTATCAAGGTCCGGTCACTACGGTGTAAGCCGTTACAGGATGGACTTCCCACGGTGTTGCGCGCCAATTACATCCCGAGTGTTGTAGGCCGTCTTTGGGACATACTGGATTGCCGGGCGAAGTGCTCTGTGACGCGTTTGCGTGAATGAAATCGAACATCATCCAACCCTCAAACTTTACCCACTTACCTTCAATCTGAGCTTTGACGGCTGCCAGCATCGTATCGTAGTTGCTATCGTCGAAGTGAAATTTCTTTTCCCAACGGGGCGTGAATTCCACAACGACGTATTTTGTTTGATCTCCAGCTTCCGAAGGGCCGGCGACGATGTTAATGTGAACGTCTCGTAGATCGGTACGTTTGCAGTTGCATGTCTCCGGCATACCACCCGGATCGACACCGGCGATGAAGCCGGTTACCGACACTTGCTTGTTTGGCGTGAACTTCCCAGTGTTGTTGGCTGGATCGCGTATCTCTTGCACGGTGATCTTCTGCGGACTGGTGACTGCCGTACCTCGGTTTTTTTGGAGATTGAGCGTTCGGTGCTTGTTGTCCCTTACCGTTCCGCAAGCCGGACAGTTTCGATAAGGGGTACCCTGCGAACACGCAGCCGGCTTAGGCTTGGGCTTCTTAGCCTGTGCGGTTGGAAGCAAACAGAGAATGACGAGTGTTAAGAGAGTGAAGCGACGCGCGAGTTTCATAGCGAGAGTCTCCTTTCGGAAAGTTGGGATGAAACTTATATCACCGCCTCGGCCAGGACGCAATAAGTTCAGAACTAAACCGCTCAACATTGAAACTGCATCAGTCCCTTCGGTGATTTAGCAGCGCTACAAAGTCACGGAGCAGCGCTGCAAAGTGACGAAGCAGCTCTGGTTTGAGGCTAAACAGCTTCCTCACCCCCTCGTATATGTACGCTAGGGCACAGACAGTCGCGCTTTAGAATCCTATAAAGCTCTTTTCGTGGACTATACAAATTCACCATTCGGCATCGGGACCAGGTTCCAGAGACTTCTTCATGTGCCGTTTGTTGACTTTGCCCAACGACCGAAACAAGGAGATCTCAAATGCCCGCAGCCACGCCAAAGCTCGCGCCACCAACCAACCGGCTTCTCGCTGCCCTGCCAAAGGATGAATATCGACGACTGCTGCCTGACTTAGAACCGTTCCCTTTGGTCTTCGGGGAAGTGATTTACGAGCCCGGCGATCTAATCCGTCACGTCTATTTTCCCGCCAGCGGCATTATCTCTTTGCTCGCTGTTGTCGGAGACCGGGCCACACTTGAAGTTGCCATCGTAGGCCGGGAAGGCATGGTGGGCTTACCCGTATTCATGGGAGTGAAAACCTCGCGCAATCGCGCTGTGGTGCGAGGCGCCGGCGCGGCCATGAGAATGAAGGCAACCGCCTATCGAAAGGAGTGCAACAATGGTGGTTCGTTGCCGCGGCTGCTGCGACGGTACACGCACTCACGATTGACGCAGGTCGCCCAAGGGGCTGCCTGCAACCGATTCCATCCGATGGACGCTCGCCTTGCCCAGTGGCTGCTGATGACACGTGACCGGATGGAGACGGACGAGTTTCAACTCACGCAGGAATTCTTGTCCAACATGCTGGGCGTGCGGCGCGAGGGCGTAAACAAGACTGCCGGCACGCTTCAGCAAAAGAAGTTGATCAGTTACCGCCGTGGCACTCTCACGACTCTAAATCGAGCGGGCTTGGAAGCAGTCGCTTGCCAATGCTACCGAATCATCAAAGAGGAATACGATAGCTTTCTCCCGGGATTGGGGCGCGGCAAGACACTTCATTGATTGAATCAAGCCGGCGTTACGTACCAGCTAATAGTAATCATTGCACCGCCAGCTTTTTCGAGAAGCAAGGCGTCGCAGTGCGTACGCCGAAAGCCACATAATGACTCCACGTCGCATCCCGGCTTACTGGCAGTCGCCCAGCCACCCACCCGCAAAACCTGCACGGCGAAGCCCTTCGATGATGTAGGGGCAGCGGCGCATTAGCCGCCAAAGAAATCCTGACCTGTAGTTCTCAATCATCAGAACTATCGGGCCCTGATCCAGACCATAGTAGCCTTTTGAGATCCATTCCTTGCTTGAAGCAGTCGAAAATGTCGGATTGAAACTGCACTTGAATCCATACTTGCTGGTCATCTCGGGAAACGTGTCGTCGAAATATTGGATCGACGGCAGAACAATCTCGGGAGCGAACGGAAGCGAAGCGACCACGCCCCACGGCGCCAGGGTGCCGTCATCGGGCCCGTCTGGAACACCGCGCGCGCTGTAGTCGTAGAATCGGCGCAACTTGCCTTCGATCTTTTTGCTCGCCGGTCCTGGACCATCGCTCGCCGTGAGACCCCAAATGTATTCACCATAGCCTTTGAAGCCTCGCGGATTGCGAATCGCGTACTGCTGCTGAATGTATGTGGCACGGCGGCTGTTCTCGAAATAATCGATCGCTTTGTGGCGCATGTACTCGTCCTGAATGCCACGAAAATCGATCCACACGTGCGAGAGCTGATGGATGAAGAGCGGACCGGCGTAAACAAACTCGTGACCGTAAAGCTTCTTCCACTCATAAGTCCTGGTCCATGCCCGGTAGCTCTTGGCGGGCAACGGGTGCGTCGGCGAGGCAAGTCCGAGAACGTAGAGAATCAGCGCTTCGTTGTAACCCTGCCAACGATACTTGAGGAATCCGCTTTCAGGTCTCCAACCATGCGTGACAGTGACTCCGCGGTTCTGGGCCCATTGCCAGTCGGCACGGGCGTACATGGCGTCAGCAAGCGCGCGAATCTCGCGCTCATTTTCAGTGTCACGATTGAAATACTCCGCGGCCGTCAGTGCTCCGGCGATCAGGAAGGTCGAGTCGATTGTTGATAGTTCGCAATCCCACGTCCGGCACCCGGTCTTCATGTCGAGAAAGTGATAATAGAAACCCTTGTATCCGGTAGCGTCTCGTTCCCGACCCTGCCGACTATTAAGAAAGAAGCGCAGTGTCGTGAGGGTTCGCTTAATCGCGTCGTTGCGCGTGATGAAGCCCCGCTCGACGCCGACGGGATAAGCGGCGAATGCAAACCCCGTTGGAGTGATGCTGCACGGCGCTCCCTCGCGCGTGCTGTCCGGCACTAAGCCATTCTGCGGATTTGTCTCTTTCAGGAAATAGTCAAAAGTAAGGCGCTGGAGCGTCTCAAGTTTCCTGGCTGAAAAGGAGTGTTGTCTCGGCTTCACCGCGAATCTCGCTGCCTATGAGGTGAAGAATTCTTGAGTCTCAGAGATGTTAATGGAGTTGGAGGAAGTATCATCCTGGTCTCACCACGTTAGGGGTGAGATGCGTTTATGGCTTGGGGTCCCACTACCTCCAGCGCCGTTCGGAGGGCGGAACTCAAGTAGACGGGTACCAATCCAGAACATTCCGCTCCTCCGAACGGCGCTTGGTATTTTGTGATGTCCCGGTCCATAAACATGTCACCCGTAACGGGGTGAAAACCGTTAATCACCTTTGCCTACTAAAGCGCCCGCCGCACTGCCCTGCGCACGACTTCTGCCGTTAATCCAAACACCAGATGTGACGTGAGTGCGTACGCATGAGTTGAGAACGGATAGGCGGTCGGGCCTTTTGCGAGCCCAAGCAACGGCAAGGCTCCTTCGTCCACGACCATGCAAAACGCTGCGCCAAAGGGGATTCCCGCGAGGATTGTCACGTCGGGTTCGTATTCCGCCGCAACACCGTACACCGCGCCGGCGGTCGTGCCCACCGCATAGTGAACAATGGGACCCGCGATCCCTTTTTCTTTGACAGTAAGACTGTGGCCGAAGACGCCTTCCGAAATTGCGGAAGCAGTCTTCACCGTCGCCGGTTCCTCTCGGTTGCCTTGCTCACTGGGTGTTTGCTGGAGTTCTCGCTCATCGCCTCTGCCAAACGACAACCACCAGTACTGAAATCGGTCCATGGCCCAGGATGCAACCACGCCTCCGATGACGCCGGCCGCTAGTCCCTTCCAAGCGCTGCGAGTGCTCTGCTTATTCATTCCTACTACGACATGCTTCAAGGCCTGATGGCTACCTTGAGCACGCCTTCCGCGCGGCTGCCGAAGAGGTCATACGCGTCCTTGATTTGATTGAGCGAGAAGGTATGCGTCAGCAGAGGTGTGAGATCAACGCGACCGTGCCTGACTACTTCCATCAGGCGCCGCATTCTCTCCTTGCCACCGGGGCATAGGGTGGTGACGATGCGATAATCGCCCAGCCCGGCCGAGAAAGCTTCATAAGGAATCTGCAGCTTGCCCGAATAGACGCCGAGGCTGGAGAGTATGCCGCCCGGGCGCAGACTGCGCAGCGCACTCTCGAAAGTCTCCTGCGTGCCGAGAGCTTCGATCGCTGCGTCCGCCCCGCCGCCGGTCAGCTTCTTCACCTCCGCGACTGGGTCCGTTTCGCGAAAATCAAGCGTCACGTCCGCGCCCATCTTGCGCGCCATCTCGAGGCGATTCCGATCACCATCGACTGCGATGATGAGAGATGCGCCCATCAGCTTTGCTCCCGCGGTGGCGCACAATCCGATTGGCCCCTGCGCGAAGATGACCACGGCGTCGCCGATCTTAATCTGCGCAGACTCGGCGCCGCTGAATCCGGTCGAAGCGATGTCGGCGAGCAGTACGACCTGTTCGTCGGTCAACTCGTCCGGAATCCTGGCAAGATTGGCCTGCGCGTGTGGCACGAGCAAATACTCAGCCTGCGCACCGTTGATAGTGTTACCAAAACGCCAGCCGCCGAGGGCCTCGTATCCGCCGCCATGGCCGCACTGCGAAAGCTGGCCGGACAAACACGCGCGGCATTGGCCGCAAGGCGTGATCGCGCCCACGAGCACACGTTCACCGACCTCATACCCTGTTACTCCAGGACCCAGTTCATCAATCACTCCCACGGGCTCGTGACCGATGACGAGGCCGCCCTTGACCGGATATTCGCCGCGGACGATGTGCAGATCGGTTCCGCAGATCGTCGTCAGCGTGATGCGAATAACCACTTCGCCAATTCCTGCTCGGGGACGTTCAACTTCCTCGACGCGAATGTCGTTCACGCCATGGAAAACAGTGGCTCGCATTTGCTACCCTCGGGGCGCTCGCCCGAATTGTCACTTCCGCACCGGCTTCAAGGCTTGATTGCCATATTTACTTGCGCACGAACTTTCCAACGTCCTCGATTGCCTCGCCGACCTTGCGTTTGATCTTCCCGACCTGGTGGCGAACGTCGCCGGCGTCGCGTTCGGTGGCGCCCTGACGTTCCATCTCTTTGTCGTCGATCACGTGACCAAGCTTTTCCTTAACCGCGCCCTTGGCTGCTTCGTATTTGCCCTTCACTTCTTCCCTGTTAGGCATTCCCATAACGTTCCTTCCTTTCGTCTAAAGTCAGCTACTCATCTGCCAACATGGATGTTGGACAGCGAGCTAAACAGTCCAAACACACTCAGCAGCCACAGCACTACACCGATAACAACTACTATGTTCAGAATCTGCTTGATCTTTCGGTCCATCGGAATGTAGTTGTTGACTAACCAAAGCAACACGCCGACCACAATGAGAACAATGACTAACTGAACTAACGGCATAGCTCCTCCCTTTCTATCGTCACTTCATTGACCAGCTTCTCCACGCTGGAGCAGCTCGTTCACCCTGGCTCACCTACCTTCGACCGAAACAATAGTTCCGCGACCCTCGAGCTCAAGATATTAATCGCACCAGAGAATCCTTAAGCTTAATAATGGTCAAGGAGCGCATCCCTCTCTCTTCAGCCCTCTCTGGAAAACTGTAGGCGGCTCGAGTAGAAGGTTGCTGACCCGGTCGCCGAGGTCGAAAGGTAATCTCTTGAGCAGGGCTAACGATGCTTATAGCACTCGAAAAAGGGAAGGTCTGTGCGCTAGCACACAAAGCCGAAGGCTGTGAGGGAAGGTAGTGTCTCATTTGCATTGTTGACTTCGGGAGCGCCCGAATTTCCAAGATGACACATTACACTTGAGAGGGATGACCTGTTATCCAAGCAACCGATCGAACTCGTTTTTGACCACCCGATAACATTCGCAGACAGTCTCTTCCAGCTTTTCGCGGTCGAGGATCTTGATGTGACCGCGGACGTAACTAATCGCTCCGGAATCTTGCAGGCGACCGGCCGCCACGGTCACGCCTTCGCGGCGTACTCCCAACATGTCGGCGATCAGTTCCTGCGTCATGATTAACTCATCTGCCTTCACACGGTCGTGGCTCAGCAACAGCCAGCGGCAAAGTTGCTGCTCCACCGAGTGCAGACGGTTGCAAACGGCCGTCTGTGAGATCTGAGTGATTAATGCTTGCGTGTAGCGCAGCAGCAAGTATTGGAATTTCCCACCCAGCGCGAATTCATCTTGCAGCACGTTTGCCTTCATCCTCAGGGCATCGCCGGCGCTCTGTACGACGGCGCGGTTGGGCATGGTGCCGCCTCCCATGAAGAGGGCAATCCCGACTACTCCGTCATTACCTGTCAAACCCATTTCAGCGCTGGTGCCGTTTTCCATGGTGTAGAGCAAAGAGACGATTGAGGTGGTAGGGAAGAAGACATAATCCAGGTGTCCCCCGAATTCGTAGACGACTTCACCGAGAGAAAACGAGACCTGCTGCAAGCGTGGACGCAATCGCTCATACTCGTCAGCGGAAAGTGCGGCTAGCAGCCGGTTTTCAACTGATTCACTAGGTCTTGCGATCACAGTCATGAGTAAATCTCCATGCTGCGGTCACCTTTGAAAAGCGACCAATCCGGCGGAGGAGATTCTGATTTTACCCGATTTAGAGAGGGAACTTCAAGTGCAAATCACAGCCTGAATAGCTCAAAGAAAAGCCTATCAGTTTTGCGGGATTCAAGAGGGTCGGACAGAGACTTGAAAAGGCGAGAGTGCGATTATCGTTGGGGACAATTCCAGGGGTGGTCCTGCTATGGTGGAATTGTTAGTGATCCCGTAAGCACACCTAACTCAGCTGGCCATAGCAGCGCTGGTCATTCCTGGTGCCGCCGGTACTGCGATCGTTACCTGTGTTTTGAAACTGTCGACGGCTTCCGACTCATTGTCGTAGACCTCGAAAATGGTGAGGAGCTTTGTGATGGTCATCAGTTCCTGGAGTCTTTGTGTGAGATGAAGCAGCTTGATCTGTCCGCCCTTGTTGTTCAAAGTGACGTGACCGGAAATGAGCTCGCCCAGACCGCTCGAATCGATGTAAGCGACTCGCGCGAGGTTCAGGACGATCTGATTTCGACTTTCCGCAACCAAACTGCTGATCGCCTTCTTCAGCGCGACATTGCTCCCACCGATTCTTATGTTGCCGTCCATGTCCAGGACGGTCACGTCGCCAATTCGACGCTCCTGGATATTAAGGTTGCTCATATTGGTTCTCCGTGCATCAAGTTATCAAGCTGTGAACTTCAGATAGTCTGGATAATTCCAGAGGGGCTGAGAAAGGAGTAAGCGGACTCAATTCCCGACGACACTACGCCAACCTCCGATATATGTCAAGTATACAATATATCTCGTGTGGACAATATCTTTCGTGTGTGATATACACTCTAATACGAAAGAGGCGCATCATGATTGAGATTCGAGTGAATGAGCTACTGAACGGGCGGACGTTCTATTGGCTTGCGAAACAGACAAGCATCAGCCACACCACGCTGTGGCGCCTGAAGAAGGGCAAAGCGTTCGGAATTAATTTCGATACCCTGGAGAAGCTGTGCCAGACGCTTAAGTGCCAACCCGGCGACGTGCTCTCGCTTACCAATGGCAAGAAGATTGTTAAGCGGCGAAGCGCAAAAGGACGGTCGGTGAGGTAATCATCATCGTCTCAAATTTGGAACTCTTGGTAAAGATCTAAAAGGAGATCGAAAATAAGTTATGAGGACGAATATCCAACCACTGCACGACCGCGTAATCGTGAAACGCATTGATGAAGGCGAGCAGGTTCGCGGCGGCATCATCATTCCCGACTCGGCGAAAGAGAAACCGCAGGAGGGCGAAGTGATCGCCGCAGGCCTTGGCAAATACAAGGAAGACGGCTCGCGCCAGGCATTGGATGTCAAGGCAGGCGACCGCGTCTTGTTCGGCAAGTACAGCAGCTCGGAAATCAAGGTCGACGGTGAAGAGCTGTTGATTATGCGCGAGGACGAGATTCTCGGAATCATCACGCGCGCCGGTGCGGCTGCGGGCGGCAAAAAGAGCAAGTAGGTTCTGCGTGTAACGCAAACTGTTAGTTTGCGAGCAGAACCCTGGCTGGCAGTCAAGACCAATTCCAGGACCCGCAAACTAACAGTTTGCGTTACAACTTTGATTAGGAGAAAGAGAAAGATTATGGCAAAGCAAATAGTTCTTGGTGAAGAATCGCGCGGGGCAATTTTGCGCGGTGTCAATCAACTCGCCGACGCGGTGAAAATCACGCTGGGACCGAAGGGACGGAACGTCGTCCTCGATAAGAAATATGGCAGCCCGACGATCACGAAAGACGGCGTGACAGTGGCGAAAGAGATTGAACTCAAAGATCCCATGGAGAATATGGGCGCGCAGATGGTGCGCGAAGTAGCGTCGAAGACCAGCGACATCGCGGGCGACGGCACGACTACGGCGACTGTGCTCGCGCAGGCCATTTTCCGCGAGGGCGTGAAAACCGTGGCGGCGGGTGCGAATCCGATGGCTTTGAAGCGCGGCATCGATAAAGCGGTTGAGCGTGCAACTCGAGAGATCAACAAAATGGCGAAGCCGGTCACCGGAGACATGATCGCGCAAGTCGGAACGATCTCGGCAAATGGCGACCACACCATCGGCGAGTTGATTGCCGAGGCGATGCAGAAGGTTGGCAAAGATGGAGTCATCACCGTCGAAGAATCGAAGACGATGGAGACGGCTTTGGAGGTTGTCGAAGGGATGCAGTTTGATCGCGGCTACCTCTCGCCCTACTTCGTCACCGACGCGGAAAGCATGGAAGTCGAGCTTCAAAATCCAGTCATTCTCCTCAGCGAGAAAAAGATTTCTTCGATGAGAGACATGCTGCCCATTCTGGAGCAGGTCGCCAAGCTGGGCAAACCAATTTTGATTATCGCGGAGGATGTAGAAGGCGAGGCCTTAGCGACCCTCGTTGTTAACAAATTGCGTGGCACGATCAGTGTAGCAGCGGTGAAAGCGCCGGGCTTTGGTGATCGTCGTAAGGCGATGCTCGAAGACATTGCGGTCCTTACCGGTGGCAAGGTTATCAGCGAAGACCTCGGCATCAAACTTGAAAACGTGAAGCTTGAAGACCTGGGCAGCGCCCGGCGTGTGACGCTCGACAAAGACACCACCACGATCATCGATGGCGATGGCAACACCAAAGACTTGCAGGCTCGGGTGAAAACACTGAAAACTCAAGTCGAAGACTCTACATCGGACTATGACCGCGAAAAACTGCAGGAGCGGCTGGCGAAACTTGTCGGCGGCGTCGCGATAATTCGCGTCGGGGCGGCTACGGAAACGGAGCTCAAGGAGAAGAAGGCACGTGTCGAAGACGCGATGCACGCGACCCGCGCGGCGGTTGAAGAAGGTATCGTGCCGGGCGGGGGCGTGGTTCTGATTCGCGCGGCGAAGGCGTTGGAGAAATTGAAACTGTTCGAGACAGACGACGACGGCGACGTGATCGGCGATGAAGACGAGCAGATTGGGGTCAACATCGTCAAGCGCGCGCTGGAAGAGCCCCTTCGTCAGATCGTCGCTAACGCGGGCAAGGAAGGCGCGGTGATTGTCGAGAGAGTTCGTTCCGAGAAGAATGCGAACACCGGCTACAACGCTGTTACGGAGAAGTTTGAAGACCTGGTGGCCGCAGGCGTTATTGATCCCGCTAAGGTCACACGTTGCGCGCTGCAAAACGCCGCGTCGATCGCGGGCTTGATGCTCACAACTGAAGCCCTGATTTCAGAGATTCAGCAAGATGACAAGCCGGGCGCGATGTCCGGCGGCATGGGCGGCGGAATGGGAATGTAATTCCGCGGCAAATTGGGAAGCCCGTGGTCAGCATCGGCTTCTGTTAACTCGCTAAGGGAGAAGTCTTCTGCGTGAGAAACCCCATAGGGGGAAAAGGTAAGAAACTTATGTCTATGAAACTTTATGTCGGTAACCTCTCGTTTGACACGTCGAGCAATGAACTACAAACATTGTTCGCGCAAACGGGCACAGTCGAAAGCGTATCCTTGATTGAAGATCGCGAAACCGGTCGCTCACGCGGCTTTGGCTTCATCGAGATGTCAACGAAGGAAGAAGGTGCTGCGGCTATCCAAAAATTCAACGGCTCGGAAGTAGGCGGGCGCGCGTTGAAAGTCAACGAAGCTAAGCCGCGCGAAAATCGCGCCAGCAGCGGCGGCATGCGCTTCTAGTTAAGAGCACAGCAATTGCGAACAGAAAGGATCTCGGGTTTTCAAACAGCCCGAGATCTTTTTCATTTAACTCAGACGCGCAATTCGGAGCGCTAACTTACGAGTGTGCCACTCTGGTTGGCTTCAATGACGCGTGTGTAGTCCGGATGAAGATAGGCGATCCGCCCGCCCACGAGGGTCGCGATCGTAGCGCCGCGGAAGGTATAGCCATCAAAGGGTGTATTGCGGCTCTTTGACTTTGAGCGCGAGAGTTCAAACGTCCAGGTAAGTTCCGGATCGATAATCGTCAGGTCAGCGCGCGTACCGGCGCGCAGCGTGCCGCGATCTTCCAAACGGAGAATGCGGGCGGGATTCGTCGCACATAGTTCCACCAGCCGCTCGAGCGAGATCACACCTTCGTTAACCAGACGCTCCATGGCCAGGCCCACCGCAGTCTCCAGACCGACAATCCCGAAAGGCGCCTGATCGTACTCGAGAGCTTTTTCGTCTGCATGATGCGGCGCATGATCGGTGGCAATCGCGTCGATGGTTCCATCACGCAGGCCTTCAATAATCGCATCAACGTGGTCCTGACCGCGCAACGGCGGACTCACTTTGGTATTCGTGTCATATTCCTGGACCGCTTCGTCGGTCAACGTCCAGTGATGCGGCGCGACTTCGCACGTTACCGGAAGACCTTTTTCTTTCGCGCGCCGCACCGCTTCGATAGCTCCCCGCGTGGATACGTGGGCGAGATGGACACGCGCTCCGGTCAGTTCCGCCAGCAGACAATTACGCTCAGCGTCAACTTCTTCGGCAGCGGCCGGCATGCCGCGCATTCCCAGGACCAGTGACCAGTGGCCTTCGTGCATCACTCCACCGCGAGCGAGAGACTTGTCTTCGCAATGATCGATAACCGGCAAATCGAATCCGCGCGCGTACTCCATCGCGCGGCGCATCATCCCTGCGGTGGGCACCGGCCGGCCATCGTCCGACACCGCGATGATTCCGGCGTCTTTCATCTCGCCCATTTCGGCCAGCTCAGTACCGTCGGAGTTTTTTGTGATCGCGCCGATGGGAAAGACGCTTGCCAGACCGGCGCGCTCTGCCTGTTCGATCACGAACCTCGTGACCGCGGCATTGTCGTTTATGGGACTGGTGTTCGGCATCGCGCAGACCGTGGTGAAGCCGCCGGCTACGGCTGCCGCGGCGCCGCTGGCGATCGTTTCTTTGTATTCGTGTCCTGGTTCGCGCAGATGCACGTGCATGTCAGTAAAGCCGGGCGCCACGATCAAGCCGGTGGCGTCAAAGACTTCAGCGTCTTCCGGCACTCCGTCGCTGTGGCTTGAGAGCCCCACCACGCGGCCATCTTCAAGCAGGAGACTCTTGCCGGTGTTGATTCCTTGCGCGGGATCGATCACGTAGCCGTTTTGAATTAGTAAGCGCATTTTTGATTCTCTCTGTGAATCTCCGTGTTCCTCTGTGTCTCTGTGGTAAGGAATCGTTCGTCACCCCAGAGTCACGGAGAATTCACGGAGGCACAGAGAGAGCTACTTCTTATTTCGTTCCTTCTTTTCTTTCGATCCATTCTTACCGTTCTGACTTCTCTTCACTCCGCTCTCGCTTTTCCCGGCGCCGGCCAGCAGGTAGAGCACCGCCATCCGGACCGCTACGCCGTTAGTAACCTGATCAAGGATCAGAGAACGCCCGCCGTCGGCGATCTCGGAAGCAATCTCGATTCCGCGATTCATCGGGCCGGGATGCATGACTATGGCATCGGGCGCAGCCAGGTTTAAGTGGCTCAAATGTAAGCCGTAGTGCACGGCGTATTCACGCATCGAAGGGAAGAAAGCATCGGTCTGCCGCTCGCGTTGCATGCGCAGAATCATTATCACGTCGGCGTCTACGATAACGTCTTCAATCCGTCGCTCAACCCGCACGCCCTGTTCGATCAAACCGGCGAATTCAGGCGGCACAAGGGTCCCGGGACCTGCAACGCTGACGCTGGCGCCGAGCTTTGACAACAGATGCACGTTCGAGCGCGCCACGCGCGAATGCAGGATGTCACCGATAATGGCTACTCTCAGTCCGCTGATCCCGCCCTTGTGTTCGCGAATCGTCAGGGCGTCGAGCAAAGCTTGTGTGGGATGTTCGTGCGACCCGTCGCCCGCATTCACAATCGCGGCATCGCACACGCGCGCCAGGTGCTGTGGCGCACCCGCCGACCAGTGGCGGATGACTATGCAGTCGGGGGCCATCGCCTGAAGGTTGCGCGCCGTATCCAACAACGTTTCGCCTTTCGACACACTCGAGGTAGAGACACTGATGTTTACCGCGTCGGCCGAAAGACGCTTGGCCGCGATCTCAAACGACGTGCGGGTGCGAGTCGAAGCTTCGAAGAAGAGATTGATAACGGTGCGGCCGCGCAGCGCGGGCACCTTTTTTATTTCGCGCTTCGAGATATCGCAAAACGTCTCGGCCGTGTCGAGCAGATAAGTAATCTGTTCGGCTGATAACTCGCGGATGCCCAATAAGTGTTTTAAGTTGAAGTTAGTACTCATTAATATCGTGGCACAGACTTCAGTCTGTGATTTTCCTGGGTGCAGCAACACAGACTGAAGTCTGTGCCACTCATAAAAAAAGCGGCCTCTGGGGCCGCTTCACGCTGCAGCTTCTGCTGCCGGTCGTTCCACGATCACGACTCCCTCGTCCTCGTCGAATTCAGTCAGCATGACTTTAATGATCTCGCTCTTTTTTGTCGGCACCAGCTTGCCAATGTAATCCGCCTGAATCGGCAACTCGCGATGTTCGTTGCCACGGTCGATCAGCACCGCAAGCTGCACGCGTCGCGGCCGGCCAAAATCGATTAGCTGGTCGAGCGCCGCGCGCACCGTGCGGCCGGTGTAAAGCACGTCATCGATCAGGACGATACAGCGTCCTTCAACGTCACCGGGTAGTTCCGTCCCGCTGACAATCGGCTTGGCGCCCACTGTCGAAAGATCGTCGCGATACAAAGTGATATCGAGAATGCCTACCGGCGGACGTTTGCCTTCGAGATCGGCAATTTTGTCGGCGATGCGGTTGGCCAGAGGGACGCCGCGACGGCGGATGCCAACCAGAACTAGATCGCTTAGGCCGTGATTTTCTTCTACGATCTCGGAAGCCAGCCGTGCCAGCGCGCGATTGATCCGCGCGCCATCCATGATCCGAGCTTTTTCTGTAAATTCCACCGGCGCAAAATAGTAACAAGAACATTGAGGGGTGACAAGTAGAGTTCGACTTCAAGCGCAAATCCGCCAGAGCAATCGCCGCGGCGCATCACAAATCAACGCCGGTAATCTCGCCTAGAATCTTCACCCTGACGTCTCGAGTTAGCTCCTGCCGCGACAACACGGCTAAGTGTGGATAGTACGACATAATCGTTTTCCTCAGCGTAGACCTCACGTCGAACGCGGAAAGAATCACCGGATTGGGCTCCGCGGGAGAAAGACCTTCCAGGGCACGCTTGATGCCGCGAATGAGTGCGTTGTACTCCGCTTCACTTATCGGTTGGACGCGAACGTTTCGGAGGCTCTCTTCGACATTCGAATGGACGGTATAAGCGGCGACCAGCCCGTTTTTCGCGTACTTGTAGGAGATGTAACGATTGAGCGATCGGCGGCAGTGGCCCACGAGTTCGCCGATTTCAAGGTCAGCCACGGTCTTTGCGGAGGCAACAGCGCAGGCGTCTCTGGTGTCGATTAGAAGTTCAGGATCTCGCGGATCCACCTCAACAGTTCTCCGTATGGCAAGGAGCGTTTCAAGGAGCGCCCGGTGGTCGCGGATAGAAACTTCCTCATCCACAAGTTCACGAAAAACCCGCGTCAGCATCTCGTCCCCTAAGCGCGCCCGAGCAACGGATACGAGTGTGGGGAACCCCTGGGCCAGCAATTCGAGTCCTGCGGTAGCGATGCCGCGCGTGTGGAAGTCGCCGATGCGCTTTCGGACCTCAGCCGACAGCGTGAGCACCAAATGGCCCAGGCGATCCCAAACCCAATAGCCATTCGCTTTGAGCTTAGAAACGACCGGTTCTGAATCCTTCACCAGCGCCGCGGAGTTACCATTGGCGGGATTGGTCGTTGTGCTTCCGTCGATCCCCAGCACCGCGATCTCCTGCAACGTAGCGCTCACCATCGCGGTTCCGGACTCGAGGCCGGGTTGAGGAATTAACCGCCTGTCATTGAGCCGCACTCGGTAGATATCCCCTGTAAACCTCATCTCTTGTCCAAGCGTCACCTTTGGTAAGTAAACTCCGAGCTCGTAGAACAGTCCATCGCGCAGCATCCCCATAAGACCATCGAAGCTGGTGTCCTGGACGCCCGCCTTCAACTCGGGTGCGCTCAGTCTTGCGAACGCCTCGTCGTAAAGGCTCCCGGTCAGGAGCACCTCGATCGAGCAACTCCCTACAGGTTCGACTATTTCCTCGAAAACGTGGAAGGGATCCGGGCTGAAATCAGACTCCGGATTGCGGTTCCTGGCCCATTCCAGCGCTCGGGTGATGCGAAAACCGCGTCGCATCAGCGCGTGCAACAGGTCACGGAAACCCGATGTCGGCATATGTTCCTTGAACCACGGAACTCCGGCAGAAAGCCAATCTTGCGCTATGTTGCCCGCGATCTTGTCATTGACCAGGCACTCTGGCTCCGCTATGAGCATGCCGGCAATCCATGGTGCCAAAACAAGTGCGATGGTTGCATCCTGAATCTCCTGATCCGGGCCGATCCAAATGCGGCGCCCGTTGACCGTTACGCGAAGTTCTCTTGGAGCCAACGAGGCTTCCGCAGTCTTGATGTCGATGTAGGCCGACAATGGAAGCTGAAAGTCAAAGAGGAGTTCGGATAGATACACGTTCAGATATTCTTTAAACTCCGTGGATTCGCCTTGAGGCGGTACGAAGCGCTCGAGATGGCTTCCCATCTCGATTAGGACAGAGACTGTGTGCGCTTGATCGTCGTCGTTAGGCATTAAAGAAACTCCTGCGAGGTCAGGACGCATCGGCTTGCGCGACGGCTGGTCGCGAAGACTCAAGCGAAACTTCGGGCAGCGGAACCTTCGCCGATATGCCACCACCCATGATCTTACGCGCTATATCGGCGAGCCCAACCACTGGCTTATGTTCTTGCAACAAGGCCCCACATGCCAACACTAGTTCGGTTAACTGCTCGGAATGTGACAAGTAATATCTGTAAAGCTCAGGATCGCTGAGCTCGAGAGTGTTCATTACTTCTTGATGCCCAAAGAAATCAACCGGGCGTTGACGTAAGACGGCATTGAGATGTTGAATCAATAGGGCCATAGGATCCAAGTCCGAAAGCCCAAGGATGTTCCCTGTCGCATCAGGGATTTCGTTGATAAGAATGCGGTACTCGCCCTGAGGAAGAGTTTCTTCGGACCGCCAACGAGCCAAAGGAATGCGGACCCCCAACTCGCTCTCGATGGTAGCGCGCATTTTGCCATAGCGTTCTTCCCAGGATGCTCGACCGTCGGGGTCGTCCATGGGCGACCGGCCGCCAAACTCCACCGCCACCGGCGTGACTACAGGAAACATCAGCGCTCCACCTAGGTACGCTTCCAGCCGAGCGTGCTTAAGTCTGTTCAGGTATTCGGTCTTGTCTGGTGCGAGCGCCGCCGCCTTTTGCAATGCCTTAACGGCCCGGCGCCAATACTTACCGGCATCCTTCATTGAGCTGGCCAGGGCTTCCTCAGCTAACGCCAGCTTCCCGAAATAAAGGTGATTCGTCGGATCTACGCTCGACGCGCGACTGTAAGCTAACTCGGCCTCGTCGTAGCGCAGCTTCTGGTAATGATGATCGCCAAGGCTCACAAGATAGCTGACGTTTTGAGGATTGTTCCGGATGGCGTCTTCATATTGTTTGACCGTCTCGACGTCGTTGCCAATAGTTGCGTATTGCTTTGCCAACAGGCTATTCAGCACGGCGAGCTTTTTCTTATCACTTACGTCGTCGAGATTCTCAACAGCGGCTGAAAGCGTCTCGACGATGCCACGACCGGCGAACCTTACGACTATCGAGTCATCTTTCCCTTCTTGACGCAGACTATATTTCCTCGTCCCGTCGCCATCCGAGATCTCCCACTGGTGTTCCTTCTCGACCGTTTGGCCCCGTGCTCCCCCTGAAAGGCATACACCTTGCTCCCAGAACACATTACTTAGATTTCGTTTTATTGAGCCCCACTGGCCACCGACTGGCATTTCGTTGAGGGCGCTTCGCACCGCAGTCTTGAGATGGAACAATTCCCCTTCGAAAAAGCCCAGCGCCCAGTCCAGATAGAACCAACGAGAAGGATCAGTACTAAGCGAATCGTCAATCGCGCTCCGAACCGCCCACAAGCTGTCGATGCGTCCCCGGCGATTCTCTTGCAAGTCGGGCAGTCGTGAGTAGAGATCCAGCAGCGTGAGGTGCACTCTGAAGTGTTCGGGATAGAACTGAGTGAGAATGTAGCGCGAAAGCTGCATACATCGCGAGAGGATCTCTTCATGCTCAGTCTCCGTAGATAGCAGCAGTGCCCACAGTCTTAGTAGATCGACAAAACCCTCGTCGAGCTGATCTTTCCGAATAGGTGTCTCGAGAAATCTCTTAACCGCTCCGCCAAGGTCATCAATATCCAGGCCTTCAAAAAACCCAGCAAAACCCGACAGGCCGAGGATCTTCTTGAGCTTCTCCACCATGCGCGTCTGACGTGAATCCCTTAGCTTCCTTAGCGTTTGCTCAATAGCGACGACCTGAGCGTTCTTACTTTCAATGTCTCTCTTGATTTGCTGACTCTGAGCTGCTTGACGCTGAGCTTCCAACTCAGCCTCGCTCCTAACTCGCTGCCGAGCTTCCGACTCGACGCCCCCAGTTACGCCGTAACCGCCTTGCAGCATGGCGCTCGGACGCGGCAAATCGGCCGGCGCCATCGCGAGAAACTGGTTCTGCTGTGTAAGCTCCGCGATCTCCTGCTTCAGACGTTTAGCCTCATCGGTCATGTCACGAATCGAGGTGGCGACGTGTCGCAGATTGGTTTCAATGGACTGGGTCAGCAGGAGGAGCCAACTCGGCGCCAGCTTCTCGGCCTTCTCGAGATAAAAGGGGCTCTCTGACCCCCTTCCCGAAGTCCAGCTAAGAGCGGAGCTCAAGTTGTAATAAGCAACGGCGCTCTCCGGATTGAGCCTGATTGCCTCCTCGTAGAGCGTGACGGCACGGTCGACGAATTCAACTTGCCCGGTTCTGATGTGATACTGAAAGCATGCGTTCGCGTAATCATTTAAAGCAAAGCTCAGGACAGCGTTCCGAGTGCGCTCGCTCACCTCCCTGCTGGCTGAATCGGTCGTCGCCTTTTCGTCTACTGGCCGGCCGGAGTCGGTCCCCGTTTCTTTTATCGCGTTAGCTCCTGCTCGCACTCGATTCACGAAGCCTGCGTACCGAGCGAGCATCGAGTCAGTCATATACTCGTAATACTCGTTCAACGGGCGCGTCTCCGTGGCTGCGCCCACGCCGGGGTCAGCCGAGACCGCCTGCACATACAAATCGAAGGCTACATTGAAACTGAGGCCGCCGGCTTCGGCCGCGATCCGGGCAAGACCGTAATTGAGATCACCGACGAAGGTCTGCTGGCGAATTGCCTTGACGCTCAGTCCAGCGCGATACTCCCGCGCCGCTTCGTCGTTGTCCTTCAGGAGCCACCAGAGATAGCCGTTTGCCGCATAGGCCCCGATGTTGCCCGGGTTGATGCGTTGCACTGCCTTGAAGGAGTCGATGATCGGTTTGGCGCGTTCTGGACTTAGCTCGTTGCGCAGACGGAACCGCCGATTTGAAGACTGCGCCAGCTGATATTTCACTATTTCAGAGGCAGGCGCGAGTTCCGAGGCTTTGAGAAGGAAATGCAGTTTCTGGTTTAGATCTGCGATCGTCTCCGCAACGGCCAGCAGATAAAGCGGGCTTCTCTCGGATACGTCGGGAGCCGTGGCAAACGCGAGACGCAGTTCGGATCTCGCGCGCTCCAGGGCGCCAAGCTGGCTATAGGCTAGAGACGAGACAACATAGGCCTCGAATAGCGCTTGGCGGTTCTCATCGAAGATGGGGCGCCGGCGCGAAGCCGCAGCGTCGCGCGGATAGGTCAGGTAGCGCGCGATGAGAGCAAAGGCATTCCTACGGGCGATACTCTCTGGCCCCCCAGTGAACTTCTGCTGGCTCGAACAGGCGTAAAGGCTTTCCAGGGGAAGTACCGCCTTTTCGAGCTGGTCCGGGACTTCGAACAATGGGTTTTCCCTTCTCCCGGACAAGGCCGAGACGATCCGGCGATTGATGAGACAGCGGCAGTAGGCTACTCTCGCCCGTGCTTCGAGTAACTGGGGCCGGTTCACCATGCGCCAGAGGACGGGCTTCCCCAGAAACCAACGAGACAGAGTTCGAATCCGCCGGAAATCGAAATAACGCAAGGCCTCGCGATAGAGATCAATCGCATGGTCGTAGGCATCGACGGTGTTTGATTGCTCGAAGTCCTCGGCTTCGTAAAAAAGACCGACTGCGCGCACGTATGGAGTCGGGTACAGGTTGATCTTGTTGCGGATGTCCTCGCGAATCCGCTGGTAGACCGCCGTTGCAATGCGCGAGTAAACATGCTCGACGATCTGTGCGTAATCCGAATCTGATTGGGAGCCCTGAATTTCAATGTCCGACAAAGTGATTCGGGGCGCCAGTTGTTCCGGCCGGTCGGGTGGGCCGATCCGGATGCGTGCCATGATCTCAACCGTAGCCTTCGAAATGTCGGACGGTGAACTCGAAGCGCGCTCAGGATTGCGAACCAGGTAATGACCGCTGATGTGGATATGGGAAGACAGGTCGCGCTGATTAATATTAGGTAGCGAGCTGACGTTAAGCAGGGATAATCGGCCAATGTTGGAGCTAAGCTTGTCCATGAGATCATGGTGAAGCAAACGAAAGCGGCCGCTCGGTTCCAATGTCAGCGCTTCCGCCGGCGCCTCGCCGGTAACTGGAGCGATGCTCACACGCAGGAACGGATCGACCGAGAAAGTGTAGCGAAAAGGTTCTTTTGAATCTCGGAGTAGAAACCGCGTCCTGCGGACCAGGACGAACGCTGTTGTGCCTCCAATAAGAGCGAGAGCGGCTAATAGTTCGTAACCGTGCAGGCGTTGATCTCCGCTAACGAGATCGGCCCAGCGTCGAGTCGACAAATTGAAAAGGAAACGACCGAGCTTCTCCAGGTAGTTCTTATCAACGGCGACCACCAAAACCTGAAGGACAATGGCCGCAAGGCCGGCCCAGGTACCGATCCGACGGCGCGCTCGGAGATCATTCTCTACGCCCTGAACGAGCTTGAGGCGATCCGCGAACCCAATTACGTCTGCGATGTTCATGACTGCTGTCCTATGCTTTGTAACTGCCCTAGAAACCGTACAGTCGTCTACTTGTTTATTGTGGCGCCCCAGGGTTCGACACTGGCTGGGACCTAATAAGCGGCGGCTAATTGTCACCTCGCCTGCCGCTTGGGTCAAGGCCTTTGGTCTGATCTTGTCACGTGTCACCTCCTGAGTAGATTTGAGTTAACGTTGCTAGCCGGGTTCGCTTTATCGCGCCTGGCAAAGATTTGTTCAAGGCGGTGAAAAGAGAAGGGCCCCTTATCAGGTCATACCTGTGGCTATCCCTGGCTGCGTGGCCATGCCAGGCGGCAAGCGCCCTGAGCGTCTTCTCATGTCCTTTTCATGAAAGCTTTTAGTCACTCCGACATTTAGTAAGAGGAGTCTACCGCGATCATTCGCCGTGCCGCTGAGCATTGTGACCGCAAACTTGATCATCTCAGTCGTCGTTCGCTCCGCTTGTAACCTCATACCCGCTCTGCTAGTCTCGCCCCTCCGAGTAAATAAGTCGATAATCGGGTCTACATGCTCTATCGCTTGATAGTGCGTCCGCTTTTGTTCCGTCTGCCGGCAGAATCGGCGCACGAGTTTGCGCTGCATTCGCTCTCGGTCGGGCTAGGAAGCGAGACCGCGCGAAGATTCGCAGGACGACGACTTCAAAGCGAGCCGTTTGGCAAGCTTAGGCGTTTCGGACTCGAGTTTCGCAATCCGGTTGGACTCGCGGCGGGTTTTGACAAGAACGGAACCGCGGCGCAGGCCCTGGCGGCACTCGGATTTGGCTTCATCGAAGTTGGCTCGGTCACGACCGAGTCACAGCCCGGCAATCCGCGCCCGCGCCTGTTCCGCTTGCCGCGCGATCATGCCTTGATTAATCGCGCCGGCTTCAATAACTGTGGCGCAGCACAGCTCGCAGAAAACATCAGACGGCGCCGGCCCGACTGCGTCCTGGGAGTGAATATCGGAAAGTCGCGCAACACACCGATTGAGAATGCAATCCCCGATTATCTGGCGAGCTTCGAAGCGATCTACGGCATAGCAGATTACATCGCGATTAATGTCAGCTCGCCGAACACGCCAAATCTGCGCGAACTGCAACGGCCGGACATGCTGGCCGAGCTGCTCAGGAACCTGGAGCGGCGCAATGATGAACTCGCGGAGCGCCACTCTCCGCGGCAGCCAAAGCCGCTGCTATTAAAAATCGCGCCCGACTTGACCGAATCTGAAATTGAATCAATCGTCGATATCGCGACCCGTCTTAAGATTGCGGGGCTGATTGCGACCAATACGACCGTGAGCCGCGACGGCTTGCAAACGACGCGTGCTGAGGTCGAAGCTTGCGGCGAAGGGGGACTGAGCGGCGCGCCTCTGCGCAAACGTTCCAACGACGTTATCGCACTGATCCATCGTCTGACACGCGGAGAGATGCCGATCGTTGGCGTTGGCGGGGTCTTCACCGCCGAAGACGCATGGGAAAAGATCTGCGCCGGCGCAAGTTTGATTCAACTTTATACCGGTTTCATTTATGAAGGCCCGAGCGTGGCGCGACGAATCAATGAGGGACTCGCGTCGATTCTGAAGCGCGAAGGTTTTCGTTCACTTGACGAAGCGGTAGGATGTCGCGCGGGAGTCTAGGACTTTACAAACATCTATCAGGTGAGAACTTCTAATTTGAGAGTTCTCTGTGAGAAAACTGAAACCAGGACACTACCATAACTTTTGTCACGATGTCATCGATGAGTATGAATGCCAAAGCCAAACTGATCGTCGCCCTCGACGTCGATTCCGCTGATCGTGCGCTGGACTTGTTTGAGGCCCTGCGCGAGACGGTCGGCATGTTCAAAATCGGCTCGCAACTCTTTACCGCGACTGGCCCAGACATCGTTAGAAAGATTGTTGCAAGAGGCGGCCGTGTATTTCTCGATCTGAAATTTCACGATATCCCGAACACCGTGGCTGCGGCTGGAATTGAAGCGACGCGCCTCGGCGTATCGATCTTTAACGTGCATGCATCGGGCGGCGCCGCGATGCTGCAGCGCGTGGCCGAAGCAGTCGCTGTAACTGCGGCCCGGGAAGGCCTGGCGAAACCGAAAGTAATTGCAGTCACACTTTTGACCAGCCTGGATCAAAAAGGCCTGGAACAAATTGGCATTAACGATGACCCGCCCTCTTTGGTTATCAGGCTGGCGCGCATGGCGGATGACTGCGGCCTTGATGGCGTAGTCGCTTCGCCGCAGGAAATCGAAATCATTCGCCAGACGATCTCAAACCAGAACTTTCTGATCGTCACGCCAGGAATTCGCTCCAGCGGCAATCCGAGTGACGATCAGCGACGCACCCTCACCGCCGCGGAAGCCATTCGGGCCGGCGCTGATTACCTGGTTGTGGGACGGCCAATATTGAACGCCGATAAACCCGTCGAACAGGCGAGGACGTTTGTCGAAGAAATCGCGGCCGCCCGGCAAACGTCCGCGCGGCTTTCATAAAGATCAGCGGAACAAAAGCAAGGGCAAGGCGTTCAGTTGGAATAGGTTGTTGCGCCATGAAGCAACTTACCATTATCATTCAAAGGTGCACCCAAAGCTGAAGTTCTCACTCAAACTTGCGCAATTGGCCGCCCTGCTGGTTTCGCTCTCTTGCACAATTCTAGCCCAGCAAAAGAGCGAAGCGGCCCCGGCTCCATTCAGCCCCGCAGCTTATCGCGTGGGCGAACGTCTTACCTATAATGTCGATTTCTCGCACTTTATCAGCGCCGGGCACGTTGAGTTGCTGGTCGCCGCTCACGGTATCTTCTTCAATCGCGAAGGCATCCAACTGCGCGCGCACGTCGAGACTTCGGGCGTAGTGAACGTTGCGCTTCTGTCTCTTAACAACGATTACACGACGTACGTCGATCCGCAGACGGGTTTGCCGTTTCGCGCCCAGCGGGTCGTGCGTGAAGCGGGCCGAACTTCCGAAGCCTCGCGCGATTACAACCAGGCCGCAGGGACCGACGCGATTCCGTCGAAATTCAGAACTGGCGAGTCTCCCGGTGCATATGATTTGCTTTCCGCACTCTATCGAATGCGCGCGATGCCTTTGGCCGACGGCGATTCTTATTTCATTACGGTCGTTGACGAGGGTGACCAGTACCCTGCGGAAGTAAGAGTCATCGGGCGTCAATTGATCAAGACCAATGTCGGCTCGTTCAATACGATCGTCACGCGGGTGAATGTCAAGAATTCACATGACTACAGTATTCGTGTCTATTTCAGCGATGACGAGAGGCACGTTCCGGTGCTGATTACCGCGAAGCACCCATCAGGAGAGATTCGGGCCGAACTGGCTGGTTCCGAGCTTACTGTCCCGGAGCCGAATCCGAAGACTGACGGCACCCAACCAACCAGGATCGGACCTCAGGAGTCACCAGGGACAGTTGCGACCTCACCGGGGAGCGGTCAGTCTCTGCCATCAGGTAAAACGGCGAGCACGCCGATGGCGGACGTTCCCTTTAGAATCGGCGAACAACTCAGTTACCAGGTCTATCTCGCGGGTACTTCACAACCCGTCGGCACAATTACATTTACTCTGAAGGCTCGCGGACGTTATTTCAATCGTGACGGGTTACTATTCTCCGCTACTGCGCAAACCACTGGTCCGGGCGGACGTGTCTTTCCCGTCAACGATCAAATTAATTCGTATGTCGACCCGACTACGCTGCTTCCTTTTCGCACCGAATTGAACTTGGCAGAGGGCAAGTATCTCAGCAATCGCAGCTATAACCTGGATCAGAATCGTGGAGCCGCGGTGGCCGATTCCAAGGAGCGGATCGAGATCCCAGTCGGTACGCACGATTTGATCTCCGCAGTTTACGCCATCCGTACCTTCGATTTGTGGCCAAAAAAACGAAACGCGATATCGATCATGGCCACAACCCAGCCGCGCACATTGTTCGTGGAGTCTCAGCGCCGGGAGACCATTGAGCTCGGAAGCCAAAAGATCTCAGCGATTATGGTGACGCTGACGACGGATGATCCTCAAGGCGATCAAATGCAAATTCGGATGTGGATTGGCGACGATGCACGGCATCTGCCTTTGCGGATCGCGGCGGTCACGCAGTTCGGAGCCGTCCGCGCTGATTTGGTAATTCAGCCCGGCACGTCGCGATAATGGCGGACCACTTGGTTTCCGAACCTCCGGAGGACCACATTTGAGACGCGGCTTTCACTCACCGAAAGTTCCCTCTGGCTCTTCTACGAAATTGACAATCATTTTCAATTTGAGGCATACTGCGAAGTGGCCGGTCACGAATGTTCCGGCTCTGACTTTCGCGCCGGGCTTCTAATTATGCTTCAGTCATTCATCATCGTTCTGCGCGAAGGATTCGAGTCTTTCCTTCTCGTAGCCGTAATTTTTTCTTACCTGCGCAAATCCGGGCAGCGACAACTGGCGCCCGCCGTCTACTGGGCCATTACCACTGCAGTGGTGGTCAGCGGCGGACTCGGTTACCTGCTCTTCCAAATGCAAACGGGCCACAGCGATTGGATCGAACAGCATTTGGGGCTGACAATCGCCGGGTTTCTCGGCAACGAAGCGCTGCGCGAGGCCATTCTCGGCGTCATTGCAATCGTGATGGTTGCGTCGCTGGTGGTTTACATGTGGCGCAGCGGGCCGAAACTGAAAGAGAAAATGGAGGAACGGCTGGGCGAAGTTTCCCTCCGCTCTGGCAGAACAGCCTACCTCGGAGTCTTTCTTCTTACGGTCCTGACGATCAGCCGCGAGGGCATGGAGACTTCCCTGATGCTCCTGCAGGTACGCAGCCCGCGTCTGATCTGGGGCGCGCTGCTCGGCCTTGGCGCCGCGATGGGCATGGCCTGGGCCTGGGGACAGTTCGGCCACCTGATCAACGTCAAACGCTTCTTCCAGGTAACCGGAATATTCCTGCTGCTATTTATGACGCAGGTAGCCATCTTCACCTTTCACGAATTCGCCGAAGCGGGCCTCTTGCCTAACAGCGAAGCGCTGCATGCGGCAACGGAAAAATTCTCGCCCAACGGCCTGTATGGTCAATGGTTTTCCGTGGGAATGGTGGGGGCGTGCGCTGTGTGGCTAGTGGGAGCGTGGATCTTCGATCGCACAAAAGGACCGGCGTCGAAGGTTCCGGCATTTACAAATCTCAAAGAGAGTCACTAATAGGTTCGGTGGGTCAAGCTAACGGCGCGAAGCGATCGCTAATCACTGATCGCCGAAAACTGTTTTGCCAGTTCCCTCTTCAGCAGCTTTCCAGTTGGCCCCTTAGGAATGTCCTTCACGATGCGGATCGACTTTGGACACTTGTAGTCGGCCAGTCTCTCTGTGCAATAGATGATCAGTTCTTCTTCGCTTACTTTCATTCCGTCTTTCAACACCACAAAGGCTGCGACCTCTTCGCCATAAAGCGGGTCGGGAATACCGATTGTCGCCGCGGCCGCGACGGCTGTGTGCTGATAGAGGACTTCGTCGATCTCACGCGGATAGATGTTCTCGCCGCCACGGATGATCATGTCGCTCTTTCGATCGACGATGAAGAAGAAGCCTTCCTTATCGCGATAGCCGACGTCGCCGGTATGAAACCAGCCGTTGCGAAAGGCGATCGAAGTAGCTTCGGGATTCTTGTAATAACCCTTCAGAATGTTCTCACCGCGCAAAACAATTTCGCCCAGCTCGCCGTCAGGCACTTCGTTGTCGTCGTCGTCAAAGACTTTCATCTCGTTCCCGATGGGCATGCCGCACGAGCCGGCACGCCTCCGCTCGTCGGGCGGATTGAAGGTCGAGCGGCAAGTCGATTCAGACAAACCATAACCTTCGACAACCGGGCAGTTGAAAGTTTCTTCAAACTTCTTCATCACCTCAGCCGGCACCGGCGCTGAACCGCACATGGCAAAGCGAAGCTGTTCGGTCTTCAAACCTTCAGGCACGCCCTCTGGATAGAAATTCAGCAACATCGACAACATAGTCGCTACGGATCCGAACGAAGTGATCCCGTAGTCCGAGATTGTGTTCCAGAAGCGTTTGGCAGAGAACTTCGGGGTTATTACTGTCGAGCCGCCCGCATTCAACGCTGACATTGTCGTTACTGAAACTGCGTTCATGTGGAACAGCGGCATGACCGTCAATAGCCGATCGTTGTCAGTAAAGTGTAGCCACTCGCTTATCTGTCGTGCATTAGCGATTACGTTACCGTGAGTTAACAGGCAGCCTTTTGGTTTTCCCGTGGTCCCGGACGTGTAGATTATGATCGCATCGTCGTCTTTTCCGATCTCCACTTCGGGAGGTCTTTCGCCTTTGAACTCGCGCGTCGCTTCCGCCTCATCGTCGAAGGCGATGATGGACCGCAGGTGAGGAAGCTCGTGCCGAATACTTTTGATGCGCTCAAGGAATTCGGAATGAACCAGAATTGCCTTCGCTTCTGAATTATTCATCACAAAAGCGGTTTCGTGTTCTTTCAAAAGAGAGTTCACAGGTCCGGCCACGGCACCCAATTTCCAGCACGCAAAATAGGAAATGATGTGCTCGGCGCTATTCGGCATCAGCAAGCTGACCACGTTGCCTTTGCCAACTCCATGCGAGGCCAGCATGGATGCAGCTCGATTCACCGCGAAGTCAAACTCGGCATAAGTGAACTGACGGCCATCGGGCTCAGAAAACAGAAATGCTTTTTCGGACATCGCCCTGGCTCGCGATTCCAGTAGCTCGCGCAGATTATTCGCAGTTTCTTCCAGGCTAATGGCACGGCTTGTCATCGTTGGCAGTATATAAACTTGGAGTGCGGTGGCAAAGCGAAGCGACGACGCGCTCAGTGTTCGAAAATCTCAGAGTCTGTCCTGACTCCCTCTCCCTTTGGGAGAGGGTTGGGGAGAGGGTTTGAGTTATCGAGTCGCCTAGGCCCTCTTCCCCGGCCCTTCTCCCAGAGGGAGAAGGGAGATATCAGATACCACAGACTAAAGTCTGTGCCACAGTTGTCCGGGTGTTGTAGAATGCGCCGGCTTTCATATCACCTTTAGCGGATAAACTGCGCTGGCAACAAGAGCCACAATCCGACTAGTTCTCAGTTGTGCGGTGGTCTGTTTTCTCGCCACCTTCGCTCGTGCTCAGGAAAACTACGAAATCCAGGTCTACGGATCCGAGACAATTCCTCGCGGCGTAACCATGATCGAGCTTCACAACAACTTTACCGCCAAAGGGTTGAAAGAGACCGATGACGGAACTCTGCCGACCAATCATGCCTGGCACGAGACCATCGAGATCACTCATGGCTTCAACGACTGGTTCGAAACCGGATTTTATATTTTCACCAGCGCCCGCACCGGCAGCGGCCTGGATTTCGTCGGCACTCATATTCGTCCGCGTTTTCGCGTTCCTCCAAAGTGGCATTGGCCCGTCGGCGTGAGTCTTTCGCAGGAGATCGGCTACGTGCGGCGCAAGTTTTCCGAAGACGCATGGAGTTGGGAGATTCGTCCGATCATCGACAAAGAGATCAAGCGTTGGTATTTCTCTTTCAATCCGGCTCTCGAGCGCGCGCTCACGGGACCGGGAACCAAGCGAGGTTTTGAGTTCTCTCCGAACTTCAAAGTCGCATACTCATTTACTAAGAAGATTGACGGCGGAATTGAATACTATGGTGCGCTCGGACCGCTGAGCGGGTTTGACCCAAAGCGCGAACAGCAGCATCAGATCTTCCCGGCTATAGATCTCAATGTGTCGCCAAAGTGGGAATTCAACTTTGGCGTCGGCATCGGCCTTACTCGGAATACCGACCACCTCATCCTGAAGATGATCATTGGCCGCCGCTTCACATTTGGCCGGAAGAGCGCCAAAGCCGAAGATTCCTCGCCTGATTGAGCCCTGATTCCGCCTGAGTCCCCCTGATTCCATCGCGCGTTCGTGATATATTTGCGAGGCATAACACGTTGCTCAGGCCGGCCGATCAGTTCAGGATTCCTCCTGGTTGAGCATCATTACGACTACCGACGGGTTACCTGATGGTTACGTATCGAAACTTCATTAACGGGAGATGGGTCGAGTCAACCTCGACACGCACCGTCCCCAATATCAATCCCGCAAACACCGACGACGTCCTGGGAACAATCAGGCAGGCAACACGTGAAGAAGCGCGCGCGGCAGTTGAAGCTGCGAGCGGGGCTTTTGCAGGTTGGCGCGCGACTCCCGCTCCGGCGCGCGGAAAGATCGTCGCGAAAGCGGCCCGGTTGATGGAAGAAGCGAAAGAAGAGCTGGCCCAAATTCTCACGCGTGAAGAAGGCAAGACCGTTTCCGAATCGCGCGGTGAATTGCAGCGCTCAATCAACGTCGCAGAATTCTGCGCCGGGGAATCGCGTCGCATGAACGGCGAGACTATTCTTTCGGAATTGCCCTCGAATTTTGCTTACACCATCAAGCAGCCGTTGGGCGTGGTGGCTTGTGTAACGCCCTGGAACTTTCCGGTAGCGATTCCGGTGTGGAAGATTGCGCCGGCGCTGGTCGCTGGCAACACGGTGGTCTTCAAACCGGCGACGCTCACGCCGGCGACGGCTGTCCGCATCGTAGAGATTTTCGAGCAGGCAGGAGTCCCCCCGGGTGTTTTGAATTTGATCCTCGGGTCGGGTTCAGATGCCGGCGATGAGATCGTCAATCATCCGGCGGTCAAAGCCGTCTCGTTCACCGGATCGAACCCAGTCGGCATTCGTTTGTACGAACAGGTCTCTCGCCGCGGCGGCAAGTGCCAGTGTGAGATGGGCGGCAAGAATCCGGTGGTGATCCTGGAAGACGCCGATATGGAACTCACGGTTGAGTCGACCGCACAGGGCGCGTTTGGATCGTCCGGCCAGCGCTGCACCGCCACCAGCCGGGCTATCGTTGTTAATGAGGTCGCTGACGAATTCGTCAAGAGAATTGCGGAGCGGGCTGAATCAATGCGGATTGGCGACGGCATGGATCCGAAAACTGAAATGGGTCCGAGCGTAGATGAAAGCCAGTTCAAAACGGTGCTGGACTACCTGAACATCGGTCGCGAAGATGGCGCTACTTTGATTTGCGGCGGTGAACGCGCGTCGGGCAATGGCCTCGACAAAGGCTACTTTGTGCGCCCCACCATCTTTGATCATGTGACGCCGGATATGCGGATTGCGCGCGAAGAGATATTCGGACCCGTGCTTTCCATCTTGCGGGTCAAGGACTTTGACGAAGCTATGCAGGTGGCAAACGATACGGAATATGGCCTGTCGTCGTCGATATTTACTAATGACGCAGCGCGGATCTTTCGCTTCATTGATGAGATTGAAACCGGAATGACCCACATCAACTCGCCGACTACGGGAGGCGAAGCGCACATTCCGTTCGGCGGGATCAAAGGCACCGGCATCGGCGATCGCGAACAGGGCTCGACGGCCCTGGACTTCTACACTGAGCTGAAAGTAGTTTATGTCGACTACACCGGGCGCAAGCGTGAGGGGAATTTGTACTAGCAAGGAGAGACTTGATGCGGACACTGAAATACACGTTCTGGCAGGATGCCGAGTTCTTCCTGGGCTACCTAAACGACTATCCCGACTATCATACCCAAGCGTATTCCAAAGAGGAGTTATTAGAGAACCTCAGAGACTTGCTTACCGACCTTGAATCAGGTGAAGTCCCTTTCATTAGGAAGGTCGAAGAGATGGCAATTGCGTCATGAAAAGGCGCGACCTGATAAGAACGTTAGAAGAGATGGGTTGTGTATTGTCGCGACATGGCGGAAGACATGACTGGTATGTAAATCCGCGAACCAAGCAGTCTCAGCCAGTTCCAAGGCACAATGAAATCAACGAGAATCTTGCTAAGTCAATAATCAAGAAGTTGAAGGGCGAGGCCTAACGCAACGTCATGGAAAGCTCGACCAGGTTTTTCCAAGCGCTCTGGAGTATTGCGATGCAATTGCCATCGCTGCTGGCAATGCTTGCCTGCATAGTTGCCGCGATCATTCGCCGGAAGCGCCATCCGAAGGTTTCCCTGACACTTGTTATCGGTCTTGGCGTGCTATTCCTGCACACTTTTGCTTTTGCATTCATCTTTGCGTTTGTACCGGACCTTTTCGCGGGACCAGGGAACTACACTGCCCTGCGAACCGTCGTTAATATCATTTCATTTATTTACAACTCGTCGCTGGCTATCGCCTTCGGGATTATGTTAGCCGCAGTGTTCATGCAGCGAAGTCCCTCCTCTGCGCAGCCGGAGGAGAGCGGAACACTTGCCTGAGAAGGGTTCGGCACTGCCGGTCAGTTGATTATGCTCATCGCTTAAGGACATGAAGTGGTTACCTTGCTGCTAAATCTGCTATTGAAAAAATCAATCCTGCTCCTTTTGGTTCTGGGCGGGATGGGGTTCGCGATTGTCCGCTGGAAGCGGCATCCTCGCGTCTCGCTGATGACGGTGCTCGCGTTGGGACTTTACCTGCTTGATACTGTGACGTTCGCAGTTCTCTATTACTGGCTACCAAACGTTTTCTACAGCCTCAAGCTGACAGCTCAAAACATAAGCACACTCGAGTCAGTGCTACAGATAATCGATGATTTCGCGTACGCGGCAGTGCTGATCCTGCTGGTATCGGCGGCATTCACCGGGCGCGGCCGAGATCGTGCTACAACTTAATCAAAGGAATCGATAAGCAAATGAGTTCACCAGAGCCACAAACCACACAATCCGAAACGGTTCGCAAACACAAAGAATTTCTCTTTCCCGCGGTCACCACCTACTACCAGGAACCTCTGGCGCTGGTACGCGGCGAAGGCTTTCATGTCTGGGACGATCGGGGAGACAAATATCTCGATTGCTTCGGAGGTGTGCTGACGGTAAGCGTCGGCCATGCGAATCCGAAAGTTAATGAAGCGATCATCAATCAGGTCAAAAGCATCTCGCATACTTCGACGCTCTACTGCAACAAACCACAATCTGATCTCGCCGAGAAGCTGGCGCAGATCACCCCGGGCCGCCTGAAGAAATCGTTCTTCACCAACAGTGGTACCGAGGCGGATGACACCGCAGTCCATGCGGCTAAGCTCGCTACCGGCAGACATGAGATTGTAGTGTTGCGTCATGCTTACAGCGGCCGGTCGGCGACTTCGCTATCTGCTATGGGCCACTCGACCTGGAGACCGCTACCGCCGCAGCTTTCGGGCTTTGTTCATGCGCCCGCGCCCTATTGTTATCGGTGCCCTTTCAAGCTCACTTACCCGGAATGCGGACTCGCTTGCGCCAACGACATCGAAGAATTGATCATGACCACGACGACCGGCGAAATCGCCGCCTTCATGGCTGAGCCTATTCTCGGCGTAGGCGGATTCATCGTGCCGCCGCCCGGTTACTTTGAGCGCGCGGTTGAAATCACGCGCAAGCATGGCGGACTTTTCATCGCTGACGAGGTGCAAACCGCCTGGGGTCGCACCGGCGAGAAATGGTTTGGCATCGAGAACTGGAACGTCGAGCCGGACATCATCACTTCCGCGAAGGGCCTGGGGAACGGCGTGCCGATCGGTATCACTGTGGCCACGCCTGAAGTTGCAGACAAGTTTCCCGGCCTGACTTTCTCGACCTTCGGCGGCAATCCGGTTTCGTGCGCTGCTGCCTTAGCTGTTCTCAAAGTGATTGAAGATGACGATCTGAAGAAGAACTCGGCTGTTGTCGGCGGCTACTTTCGTCAGCGGCTCGAGGAATTGAAAGACAAGTATCCGGCCATCGGCGACGTACGGGGCATGGGTCTGATGCAGGCCGTTGAACTGGTCAAAGATCGAGAAACGAAAGAGCCCGATCCGCAATCGGTGCTGAAAGTTTTTGAAGAAACCAAAAAACGCCGCGTTCTGGTCGGGAAAGGCGGGCTGTACGGCAACGTGATTCGCACCGGCATGATGCTCAACTCAACGAAGGATCACGTTGATGAGTTGGTCGGGGCGTTGGATGCGAGTTTTGCAACTCTCTGATTCTCATCAGGGCTATTAAAGATGCGCGTTTGGGCGGCGATTCTTGTGGGGCAATTGGTGGTCAATGTACCAGTAGTAGGTATTATGATCGCAGCTCTGTTCCTTGGTTCGAGAATAATTCCGTGGGAACTGTGTCTGTTTCTCGGTTCAATACTTGGCTGGGTCTGGTGGTCGTTCACAGTCCCACGCTGGAGAGACTGGGCCTACGCTCATGGAATTGACCCCGCAAGGTTGCAAAAGCTCGCCGTTCGAATAGGATTGACGTGGCCCAAAGGGGTCCAAGTTTGAAAGAACTGAGTTTCGCCACAAGTGAGATGGCCTCATTTTGGAATGAAGACCAAGATGGAAAGCAAGAATCGGACAATGGTTAAGCCTCGCCTCGTCATGTCGCGGCTGTCGAAGCTTGAAGACGCCGATCGCTCGTTCGACATCGAGTTCTGGCAACGACTCGGCGACGAAGCGATCTTCGCTGCGGCCTGGGAGATGGTGGTCTTCGCGCATGAATTCAAGGGAAGAGATGTCAGCGAGCTCACATTTCAAAGAAGTCTTAAGAAAATTCAACGAACATCAAGTTAGATACCTGATCGTCGGCGCCTACGCGGTGATGAAATATACCGAGCCGCGTTACACGAAGGATTTGGATATTTGGGTTGACGTCACGCCAAACAACGCCAGCCGAGTCTTCACAGCGCTGGCGGAATTCGGTGCCCCAATGAACTCCGTCAAAGTTGAGGATTTCGCGAATCCTGAACTGGTTTTTCAAATCGGCATCGAGCCACATCGAATTGACATCATGATGGGAATCAAGGGACTAGAGTTTTCTGATGCTTGGCCTCGACGCGTCGAGACGCGCTTCGAAGACGTGGCGATAAATCTAATTTCAAAAGAAGATTTGCTGATTGCCAAGAAAGCAGCAGGGCGACCACAGGATTTGATTGATGCTGAAGAATTGAGACTGTCGCATGATCTCGAACAGGAGTCCTAGAATCAGGATTTGCAAAATTGGAATTAGTCCATGTTCGTGCGAAACCCGTCATCCCCTAATAGCGTAGTATCACTCTAGCTAGCCAAAGACACGGTTCCATCCAAATGACGAAAGAGGTTTCTATGAAATTCACAGACTTTTCGCAGCTTCGTTCCAGGTTTTTTGTGTTCATCCTCGCGGTCTTTTGCGCAGCGCTGGCGATTGTCTCATCTCCAGCTCAGGTTCCCGCTCAGAAGGTCGGTCAGCCGCCGCTAATCGATCGCGAACTGTTCTTTGGCGATCCGGAAATATCCGGCGCGCAGATCTCACCTGACGGCAAGTTCATTGCTTTCATCAAACCGTTCAAAGGCACGCGCAACGTCTGGGTCAAACGCACGGAAGTGTCATTCGACACGGCGAAACCGATTACCGCCGACACCACGCGGCCGATCCCGGCTTACTTCTGGAGCCGCGACGGCAAGTATATTCTTTTCGTGCAGGACAAAGCCGGCGATGAGAACTATCTCGTCTATGCAGTAAACCCTGCCGACGCGCCGGCTGCCGGTGCGGAAGTCCCCGCCGCGCGCAATTTGACGGATCTTAAAGGCGTGCGCGCACAGATTGTCAGCGTCCCCCGCAGTGAACCGGATCTGCTCTACGTAGCCCTTAACGATCGCGACAAAGCCTGGCACGATCTCTACAAAGTCAGAATCTCGACCGGCGAGCGCACGCTGATGCGCCAGAATAACGATCACATTACAAGTTGGGTCTTCGATCTAAAAGATCAATTGCGCATGGCAACGCGCGTCGCAGACAATGGCGACACGGAAGTTCTGCGCGTCGATGACAAGGGCTTTACGAAAGTCTATTCGTGCAATGTGTTCGAAAACTGCGGGCCGGTGCGTTATCACAAGGACGGCCAGCGGGTTTACTTTGTAACCAACAAAGGCGCGGGCGTTGATCTGGTTAAGCTCGAGCTCTTCGACCCGGCTACCGGAAAAGAAGAATTCGTCGAAGCGGATCCGCTCAATCGCGTCGATCTGGACGACGCTGCGTTTTCAGAAGTAACTGACGAGTTAATCGCCACGACTTACGAAGATGAGCGTATTCGGATTTATTTTAAAGACAAGTCTTTCGAAGCCGATTACAGGCTGGTGCAAAAGCAGCTTCCCGGCAAAGAGATTGATTTTGCTTCTAACACCAGGGATGAGCGCCTGTGGTTGGTCAGCGCTCACAGCGACACCGAACCCGGCGAACGATACCTGTTCGATCGGCAGACCAGGAAGCTAACTCTGCAGTATCGCAGTCGCGAGAAGCTGAACCGCGATTATCTGGCGCCGATGAAAGCTGTTCGTTATAAGTCGTCCGACGAAATGGAAATTCCCGCTTACCTCACGCTGCCGAAAGGAGTCGCACCAAAAAATCTTCCGATTGTTATTTTTCCGCATGGCGGTCCGTGGGCGCGCGATTCGTGGGGCTATAACAGCTTCGCTCAATTCTGGGCCAATCGTGGTTATGCTGTGCTGCAACCGAACTTTCGCGGCTCTACCAGCTATGGCAAGAAATTCATCGACGCCGGTAACAAACAATGGGGCGACAAGATGCAGGACGACATCACCTGGGGCGTCAAGTACCTGGTAGCGCAAGGCATCGCCGATCCAAAGCGAGTCGGCATCATGGGCGGCTCGTACGGCGGTTATGCGACGCTCGCGGGAGTCACGTTCACACCCGACCTGTACGCGGCCGCAGTTGATTACGTCGGGCCTTCGAATTTGAACACGCTGCTGGAAACGATTCCGCCATACTGGGAAGCGGGTCGTCAGCTCTTCTATCAACGCATGGGCGATCCGACTACGCCTGAAGGCAAAGCGCAACTCGATCGACAGTCGCCTCTGAACTCGGCAACCAAGATCAAGACGCCGCTGTTGGTGGTCCAGGGCGCCAACGATCCCCGAGTGAACAAACGTGAAGCCGATCAGATTGTGATCGCGCTGCGCGACCGAGGTTTTCCAGTTGAATACATTGTCGCGCCGGATGAAGGTCACGGCTTCGCGCGGCCGGTTAACAACATGGCCATGTTTGCGACCGCGGAAAAGTTTTTTGCCAAGTACCTCAGTGGTCGCTATCAGGAAGACATGAAGCCTGAGGTCGCGACGCGGCTTAAGGAGATTACCGTCGATGTTAAGACCGTGACGCTGCCTAAGAAGGTCGAGGCGACGGTGGGTGCGCCAAAACCTGCAGTCGATCTCAGTCCCGGCACCTTAAATTACAAAGCTACAATCGTCGCCGGACCACAGACCTTCCCGATCACTACCACCACTGAAATTAAGGAGGACGGCGGCTCATGGATAGCCACCGAAACCTCCGACACTCCGTTTGGCAAGATTATTGACGTGGCCACGATCGAGAAAGGCAGCCTGATTCTAAAGCATCGTTCGATCACTCAGAATCCGGTTGTGATCGAACTTGATTTCAAAGGCAACAAGGTCACGGGAACCATGACGACAAGCGGTCAGGCGAAGCCGATTGACGTAGATCTCGGCGGGATTGTATTCGCTGACGGTGGCGGGGCATTCGACGTGCTGGCCAGACTGCCTCTGGCGGCAAATTACAGCACGACCTTCCGCAACTTTGACGTTCAAAAGCAGAAGGTGCAGATCAAGAACCTGAAGGTGCTCGGTACTGAAAGCGTTACCGTTCCCGCCGGCACTTTCGACGCTTATAAAGTCGAGATCGTAGACGCCGCCAATGAAGCTGACAAGCAAACCATCTGGATCGCGAAGGACTCGCACAAGGTCGTCAAGATCGTCGCCACGCTGCCGAGTTTGGGCGGGGCGGTGCTGACGTCAGAGTTGCAATGACGGTAGGATTGACAGGCGGCATATGATGCGGCAGTGACAGTCATGTGCGGAAAAGCTCGGAGGGATTTCGTCCCGTTAGGGACGAGATGTTTATAGACTACGACCATTCTTAAGATTCTGTTTAGCTCCGTTAGGAGCGCAATGTTAACTCAATGCACATTTCGCTCCTGACGGAGCTTGATTGATTCATTTCGGGCTCGGTTCTATAGACATCTCGCTCCTAACGGAGCGAAAACTTCATGACACAATCCGGCTTTCTAATCCCAATCCATGTGAGGAAGCTGTGGCAAACACCTACTCCCAGATCTACATCCAAACTGTCTTCGCAGTTGAGGGCCGCCTCTCCCTGATTCGTCCGGAATTCAAAGAGGATCTCTACAAATACATCACCGGGATCGTCAAGAACCAGGGCCAGAAGCTGATCTCAATCAATGGCATGTCGGATCACGTGCATATTCTGATTGGATTGAGACCGGCCATGGCTCTGGCTGATCTTGTGCGAGAGATCAAAGCCGACTCAACCAATTTCATCAACAGAAAGAAATGGGTGCGCGGGAGATTCAGTTGGCAGGAAGGATACGGAGCGTTCTCTTACGGGCATTCACAACTGACCACAGTCATCCGCTACATTCAAAATCAGGAGAAGCATCACAAGCGCAGTTCATTCAAGAACGAGTATCTGAGTCTATTGCGCAAGTTCGACATCGCATTTGACGACAAGTACGTTTTCAAGTTCATTGAGTGACCACCGTCGTTTCGGGTTGATCTCGAGCCCAGCGTTTCGGCGTGGCCTAAGCCCCGCTAGGGGCGCAATGTTAATAGTACCGACGTCCCCCTTGAATTAGTTAGCTCCTTTAGGAGCGCAATGAACACGCGGTTTACATTGCGCTCCTAAAGGAGCTTTGTCAGTTTTAGTCCCACGGTGCTATAAACATCTCGCTCCTAACGGAGCGAAAGCAGGGACGCTAATCGGAAAGCCGAACTTTCCGCACAGCAGCAGAGCCGCTAACAGATTTCGAATGCTGAACCTATGAAAACCCTTATCAAAAACGGTCGCGTCGTCACCGCTACTGACGATTACAAAGCCGACATTCTGATCGAGGACGAAGTCGTTTCGGTCATCGGTGCCAAACTCGACATGGAAGCCGATGTCACCATCGACGCCAACGGGAAACTCGTTATTCCCGGCGGTATCGATCCGCACACGCACATGGAACTGCCCTTCGGCGGCACAACGGCGTCCGACGATTTCCGCACCGGAACGATTGCCGCGGCACATGGCGGAACGACTACAATCATCGACTTTGCCGTCCAGTACAAAGGTGAGTCATTGATCAAAGGCATAGACAACTGGCACCAGAAGGCTGAAGGCAAATGCGCGATCGATTACGGCTTTCATTTGATCACGACCGAGCTCGAAGACCGGCAGATCGAAGAGATGTACACCGTGATGGACGAAGGCGTGACCAGCTTCAAGATGTTCATGGCTTATCCTGGCGTCTTCCTGGTCGACGACGCGACGATTTTTCGCGCGATGTCAGCCGCCGGCCAGCGTGGTGGGTTGATCTGCATGCATGCGGAAAACGGCATCGTCATCAACGAGATCATCAAACACGCCCTGGCCAAGGGTCACACGGCGCCCAAGTATCACGCGCTGACCCGCCCGACGGTCGCCGAAGCCGAAGGCGTGCATCGCGCGATAGCCATCGCAGAGATGGCCGAGTCGCCGGTGTACATCGTGCATCTGTCCTGCGCCGACGCGCTGAACCAGGTGCGACAGGCGCGCGATCGCGGCATTCCGGCGTTCGCGGAAACCTGCCCGCAGTATCTCTTCCTTTCCATCGATGACTACGGCGAAGACTTTAACGGCGCTAAGTACGTGATGACCCCGCCGCTCCGCGAAAAAGCTAATCAGGCCGAGTTGTGGAAGGGTCTGAAGATGGACGACCTGCAAGTCATCTCGACCGACCACTGTCCCTTCTGCATGAAGGAACAGAAGGAGCTGGGCCGCGACGACTTCACCAAGATTCCCAATGGCGCGCCCGGCGTCGAGCATCGCGTCTCGCTGATTTACACCGGTGTCGTCGAGAACCGCATTTCGCTTAATCGCTTTGTCGAGCTGACTTCAACTGCGGCCGCGAAAATGTTTGGGCTGTTTCCAAAGAAAGGAACGATCGCCATCGGATCGGACGCCGACATCGTCATCTTTGATGCTAATACAGAACAGACGATTAGCGCGGCTACCCATCACATGAATGTCGACTACAGCGCTTATGAAGGCAAGAAGATCAAGGGCGCAGTCGAAACAGTTCTGTCCCGCGGCAAGGTCGTCATCGACAAAGGCGAGTTCAAAGGCAAGGCCGGCAACGGACAGTTTCTGAAGCGTGGCGAATGCGTGGCTATCTAATTAAGCCCGGAACTTTCTTCCCAGGCCTGAGGCAGGTTCATCACAATGAACCAGGACCCTGATCAAACACCTTCTCCCTCACGAAGAAAATGCGCGAACTGTGGGTTAGTCAACACGGGTTCTGACGAACTGTGCCGGCGCTGCGGAACGCCGCTGGCTGGCGAGGAGCCAGCGGAATCCGGGCCGGCAGAACCAGTAGCAGGCGCGACCGTAAAGAAAAGAGGTCTTCTCAGGCGGGTAGTGTGGATTCTGGGCGCCACCTCAATCATCCTGGTAATTTGGTACGCCTCGCTTCTGTTTAGTTCGGTTGGACTTCAGCCCGACCAGCGCGAAAAAGTTCAGAATGCAATCACGGTCCTGCGGCAGCAAGGCTTCAATCGTGAAGCTTTCATCCTCAGACATCTAGCCGTCTTTCGCGCCACAGATAACTGGTGGAACCGCTGGGTTGGCCATCGCGACGCTTACGCCGCCGCGAACTTTCCTTTCGAATTGATAACGCTCTACCCGGAGTTTTTCGACACTCCGGTTGACGATAAGGAGCGCGCCGCGATACTGCTGCACGAGTCTTGTCATCTGATGGGCGATGGCGAGGACGCGGCGCTTCAATCAACCTGGCGCAACAAGCGACGGATAGGATGGACGGCGGACACGTACCACCAGACGAGGGTCTGGGACGCAACTGAGAAACTGACCAGGGCAAGGTTTCCATACATGTTTCAATGCGGAGCCGACGGACATTCCGATTGCTTCTGATAGGCACAGCTTTTCTTAGACCCGCTTCTACTGTATTTTTGCGTCGAGTCGAAGGGGCCGGGCAAAAGACTTTCGGCAAGACTACGGGTCTTGGAAGTTGGATTCCAGGACCACGCTAAGGTGAAATCAATGAAGAAAGCACTTCTGCTTCTGCTGTGCGTCGTGATTTCCGGCTTATCAACTGCGGCGCAAGGCCCACAGGTTACTCCGCCTAAACCGCCGCAGAAGCATCAGGTCATCACCGCTGCCCAAGCGAACGGTGTTTACCGCTACTATCAAAGCGAATTTCGCATTCTCGCCCTTGGTCACAACAAATTGAAGGTCCAATTCGACGGTATCTATATGACGGCGATGAAGAGTCCAAACATGGGTTATGCCGCGGGCGAAGCCATCATCGACGGCAACATCGCCACGTTCAAGCCCCCGGATACTGAACGTTGCGAGATCACACTGGTGTTCCTGCCTAGCAAATTGAAAGTCACCCAGGAGGGTTCGGACGCGGATTGCGGCTTTGGCCACAATGTCTTCGCTACCGGCACTTATCGAAAGATCCGCGGTGGTAAGCCAAAATTCGAGTCACCTGAAGGGCGTTAAGAGTACCAACTTTAGTTGGGTCGTTCCTTCGAAGAAAAGGCTCGACTGAAGTCGGTACTCTAAACACCGCGGCCTGATAAGCCGCTCTCTTTCGGATCAGAACACATGCGATGAAGAAAGCATTCCTGCTTATGTTGTGCGTCGGCTCTCTTGGCTTATCGGCGAGCGCCCAAGATAATGCCGGCCCAACTCAAAACGGTCCCCGACCAATCAGCCGCGCCGTTACTGCCACTCAGATAAACGGCCTCTATCGCGATCGCGGAAGTGAATTCCGCATTCTGGCCCTGGGCCACAATAAGCTCAAGGTGCAATTCAACGGTGAGTGGATGACCCGCAGTGGCTACCCAAACATTGGCGAGGCCATAGGTGAAGCTACCATCGAAGGCAACGTTGCGACCTTCATTCCCGGAGACACGACCAGGTGCAAGATCACAATGACTTTTCTAATCAATCGGATGGAAGTGACGCAGGAAGGTTACGATTCCGATTGCGGCTTCGGTCATAACGTAATGGCCACCGGAACCTATCGCCGGGTCAAAGGTGGCCGGCCCAGATTCATTCCGGTACGTTAGTCTTACTTTGGAACAGGCGTTGCGGAGTACCGACTTCAGTCGGGCTTTTGATGGTCGTGAAAGAACCCAACTAAAGTTGGTACTCTAAACACCTGTCAACTTAAGACACGTCAAAACACTTGTAGCCTCACTTCGGTTTGTCTTACTATGACCGCCTTGCTGTTTCCTTCAAAACTAACTTGTGGAAAGGTTGATTAACGATGCTCGCAGCTACTCTGCTTTGCTTTGCGTTATTGTCTTTCGGACAGGAAGAAGGCCAGGGACGCAGACAAGCCCCAGCCCAACAACCCACGCCGGCGCCACCAGCGATGGCTTCGCCTTCTGGTTCCCCTTCAGCACAACAAAGAGGACCACAAGAACGGCCCACGCCACCCGCGGAAGAACCGCCGGTTATTACCAAACACGAAATCAGAGTCGGCGGCAAAGTTCTTCGTTACACCGCAACCGTCGGCATGATGCCGATCAAGAATCGGGAAGGCGAGACTGAAGCGCGCATATTCTTCATGGCCTACACGCTTGACGATGCGGGTAATCGCAACCGGCGTCCGTTAACGTTCTCGTTCAATGGCGGACCCGGATCGGCTTCAGTCTGGCTGCATCTCGGAGCAATTGGACCAAGGCGAGTACCCATGAATCCCGATGGCACCATGCCCGCGCCGCCTTATCAGTTAGTTGACAACGAACAGACATGGCTCAATCAGACCGATCTCGTTTTCATCGATCCGGTGGGAACGGGATACAGCCGGGCGGTCAGGCCCGATCTCGCCGCGAGGTTTTTCGGTCTGAATGGCGACATCGAATCCGTGGGTGAGTTCATACGGATGTATCTGACGCGCTACGAACGTTGGACGTCACCGCTGTTTCTGGCCGGAGAGAGCTATGGCACGACGCGCGCTTCGGCGTTATCGGGATACCTGATCGGCCGGGGCATTGCTTTCAACGGAATCGTGCTCATTTCCACGATCATGAATTTCGAGACGACTGACTTTGCGGCAGGAAACGATTTGCCGTACGTGATGTTCCTGCCCTCCTATGCGGCCACGGCCTGGTATCACAAGAAACTGCCGCCCGATCTTCAGTCACGATCCGTCCAACAAATAGTCTCCGAAGTTGAGCAATGGGCCGCCAACGATTACACCTTAGCCCTGGGGAAGGGCGATCGGCTGGCTGGTCAGGAGCGACAGGATGTCGTCGCAAGGCTGGCGCGGTACACGGGACTCTCTCCACAGTTTGTCGACAACGCAAACCTACGCATTTCGCTGAATCTCTTTCGCAAAGAGTTGCTGCGTTCCGAAAGACGTTCGATAGGCAGGCTGGACGCGCGCTTCAAGGGTTTCGACTCAAACTTCGCTACCGACAGTCCGGAATTTGACGCCAGCGAAGCGGCGATTCGTCCGCCTTACACCTCGACCTTCAACAACTACGTTCGTTCTGAACTCGGTTACAAGAGCGATCTTGAGTACTACATTCTTGGCGGCGGCATCACCTCACCGTGGAACTGGGGCACTAACAACAGCTATGTAGACACCAGCGTGGCGCTGCGCAACGCGCTGGCGCGAAATCCTTATCTCAAGATCTTTGTGGCGATGGGCTATTACGACATGGCTACGCCGTACTTCGCGGTCGATTACACTTTACATCACATCAGCCTCGATCCGATGCTGTTGAAGAATTTCTCGACCGGTTACTACGAAGCGGGACACATGATGTACATTGACGAGAAATCACTCTCGCGCTTACGTGCGGACGTCGGAAAGTTTATCGACGATTCGCAACGAAGGTGATTGCTCAACGATTATGAAACGCGACTGGCGAACGGAATTTCGGGCACAATGTGAACGCAATCTTCAACGAAGCGTTGCGGAGCGGATGCGATACGGCTTCTGCTACGTCTACAAGCCCGTGATGGACGACAACCGATGGCGTTCCTTTAACTCAATGTCGGAATATCGTCAATGGTGCCGAGATAATCTGCCAAAGTATCTTGGCTACGGCGATCCTGACGAGTTGCAACAGCAGATTCTCGATGGCGCGTGACACCTTCAATCCGGCTCAGGCCCAGGAAGTTGCCGATGCCTTCGCCGACCATGATGTGGACTACCTGTTCGTCGGCAAGAGCGGGGCTATTCTTCTCGGATATCCTGGAACGACGCAAGACGTCGTCGTGTTTCCACGTAAGAGTGAGGAGAACGGACGCAAGATAGTAAATGCGTTGATCCAGTTAGGTTTTGAATTAGATGACGAATTGAAACGAGAGATAGTGCGAGGAAAGGATTTCGTTCAAATTAAATCAGGGCCGTTTGATATCGACCTCGTGTTTGCGCCGGATGGAATCGAGAATTACGAAGAAGCTAAACAGCGGGCCGACACATCGAGCGGGTTTCCTGTGGCCAACATTAATGACATCATCGCTAGCAAGAAAGCCGCCAACCGAGCCCGCGACGCGGTTGAATTACCACTGCTGGAAGAATGTCGTCAGGTCTATGAAAGAAAGCGTTCTAGTTAACCGCAATTTGGGAGAATCCCGAGTTTGTCGCCAACGAACACTACCGAGACAACTCAGTATCCCGACGGACGCGTCGAGCTGAAGCATGAGGCGTTCGAAGAGATCAGCCGTAGCCCGCTCTTCAACCGCGACCTGGCGCCGGTCCTGGTTTCAGATCGCAACTGGACCACCTACAACTATGCGGCGTTGTGGATCAGCATGGCGCACTGTATTCCGACCTACATGCTATCTTCGGGACTGATCAGCGCGGGCATGAACTGGTGGCAGGCGCTGATCACGATTCTCTTGGGCAACACGATCGTGCTGGTTCCGATTCTGCTTAACTCTCATCCCGGCACGAAGTACGGAATTCCCTTCCCCGTTTTCGCGCGCGCTGCCTACGGCACGTACGGCTCGAACCTTCCAGCCCTGATGCGCGCGATTGTTGCCTGTGGCTGGTTTGGGATTCAGGCATGGATTGGCGGCGAGGCGCTGGACACTCTCTTCACGGCGATTATTCCCAGTTGGCCAACGCTACTGGGCGGGCCGGTCGGCGCACATGCTCCGACAGAGTGGCTTTCGTTCCTGCTCTTCTGGGGCTTAAATATTTACATCATATATCGCGGCATGGATTTGCTCAGAAAGGTCGAGAACTGGGCCGCGCCATTCGTGCTGGTGATGACGGCGCTGTTGCTCGGCTGGGCGATCTGGAAGGCGCATGGTCTGGGCTATCTCCTGACCCAACAAAGTAAATTTCACAGCATCAGAGAGTTTTGGCCAATCTTCATTCCCTCTTTGACGGGAATGATTGGGTTCTGGGCCACGCTCAGCTTGAACATGCCGGACTTCACGCGCTTCGGCCACAGTCAAAGGGAACAGGCCGTAGGCCAGATTGTCGCCTTGCCTACCACCATGACGGTGTTCGCGGCGATGGGCGTGATGATCACCTCGGCGGCCGTCGTTATCTATCCCCATATGAAGGCCGATGAGCTTTGGGATCCACTGAAGCTGGTCGGTCAGTTCCATCAGGTCACCGTGATTGCGATCTCAATGTTCACCGTCGTCGTGGCAACACTCGCGGTGAATATCGCGGCGAATGTCGTCTCTCCGGCCAATGATTTCGCCAATGCGTTTCCACGATGGATATCGTTCCGCACCGGCGGCCTGATTACGGGAATCATCGGGATCCTGATGCAGCCGTGGCGCCTGCTGGCGGATCCTTCGGGATATATCTTCAGCTGGCTGGTTGGATACTCGGGCGGTTTGGCTTCGATCGCCGGAGTATTGATCGTTGATTATTGGCTTGTGCGAAGCAAGCGTTTGGAACTCGGCGACTTGTACCGCCTCCGTGGAACTTATGCGTACGAGAGGCTTTCAAACAAAACAATGAGAATAGCCGTAGTCGTTTTGTTCGTTGCGATCGGTGCTATTTTTCTAATCGCCTATCAAGTGCCTGCCACCAATGAGCCGGTTTCCTTTGGACGGTTTGGCATCATGCTTATCGTGACGGTAGCGATAGTCTTTGGATTGCTTTCACTCGGGTTACGCTCTACTGCCGGGCGTGGTTGGAATTGGCGGGCCGTCCTGGCAACTCTGATAGGCTGCGCGCTCGCCTGGATTGGCGTCTTCGTTCCAAAGCTCAAACCATTGTACGATTACGCCTGGTTTGTTGGTTTCGGCGCGTCGGCCTTGACTTACCTTCTGCTGATGAAACTGACGCCGCCACGAATCGCAAAGCCTGTCGACGCAGCAGCTACTTGAGACTTGGAACTTGAAACTTGAAACTCTGGAGTACACATGGCACGAACAGTTAAATGCGGATTGATTCAAGCAAAGAACGCGGCGCCGACAGATGCCTCGATTGAAGACATCAAACGACTAAACATCGAAAAGCATGTGGCGATGATTGCAGACGCCGCGAAGCAGGGCGTGCAGATTCTCTGTATGCAGGAAGTCTTCACGACGCCGTACTTCTGCGCTGAGCAACAGACGCGCTGGTACGAGGCGGTCGAGAAAATCCCCGACGGGCCAACTACAAAATTAATGCAAGATCTCGCTAAGCAACACAACATGGTAATCATTGTGCCGATCTATGAAGAGGAGATGACCGGCATCTATTACAACACCGCCGCCGTGATTGACGCTGACGGCAAGTATCTCGGGAAGTATCGTAAGAACCACATCCCGCACGTTAATCCAGGCTTCTGGGAAAAGTTTTATTTTCGCCCGGGCAACCTTGGCTATCCCGCCTTCGATACAGCCTATGCACGCATAGGCGTTTATATCTGCTATGACCGCCACTTTCCCGAAGGCGCGCGCGTGCTCGGATTGAACGGCTCTGAGATCGTCTTTAATCCATCGGCCACGGTCGCGGGACTTTCCGAGTATCTCTGGAAGTTGGAACAACCGGCGCATGCCGTTGCCAACGGTTACTTCATCGGCGCCATCAATCGCGTCGGCCACGAACTGCCATGGGACATCGGCGAGTTCTATGGCCAGAGTTACTTTTGCGATCCCCGCGGCCAGATCATCGCGCAGGCGCCGCGTGATCAGGATGCGATCGTCGTCGCCGATCTGAATCTCGATCTGATTCGAGAAGTGCGCAACACCTGGCAATTCTTCCGCGATCGGCGGCCCGATACTTACGGGCAACTGGTAGCGGATTGACCGGGGCAGTAGCCCGACCGTGAGGGAGGGCTCGCGGAGGATCGTGCAGGAAAGACAGAAGATCTCTTCGGGCGCCAAGTGGGAGTCGATAGTCGGCTATTCTCGCGCGGTGCGCGTTGGCAATCGGATCTACGTGACGGGAACGACAGCACTTGGTGCTGACGGTGAGATAGTTGGCATCGGCGATGCCTATGCTCAGACCGTCCAGGTGCTCAAGAACCTGGAACAAGCGCTGAATCGACTGGGCGCAGGCCTTGAACATATCGTGCGGACGCGCATGTTCGTTACAGATATTTCCCGTTGGGAAGAATACGGGCGCGCTCATGGCGAGTTTCTTCGCGACGTCATGCCGGCCACAACGATGGTCGAAGTCAGCGCCCTGATCGATGAACGGATGCTGATCGAGATCGAAGTGGATGCTGAATTGTAAAGAAGGAAACCGAATATTGACAGAGTTCAATCTGCTCAAATGTTACATAAGAGAGTAATGAGAAGGCTCCCTGGAATACCGGTCGTGGCTACCGTGTTGGTGTGCGGTTTTCTTTGTATGGCGCACCCGCGTGCGGTGAAGTGCCAACAGACATCGACGGCGGCAAAAGTCTATCGTGGCTCGATTGGCAACAGTCACATTCAGATGCGTTTGAGTTTCAAGGGAAACAATGTTTCCGGGACTTATTCATACGATAGCGTCGGAGAAGATCTCAAACTGACCGGGCATCTGGACGCGCAAGGTAGGCTTGAGATGGCGGAATTCGGCACGAACGGCAAACAGACCGGCAAGTTCGTTTGCAAGCGAAGACTCGACGACCCGATAGATTCCGACTGTACCTGGTCCAAACCGGACGGAAGTCGCGAGGCTCTCATAACTTTGGAGGAGCAGTACATCGCGTTTACTAATGGACTGCAAATCACGCCGAAGACTATCTCTAATCGAAGGACCGGCGTTGGGGTTTCCTATCCTCAGATTACCAGCCGCGGGGCGCTGAGTTCCGCTGCCCAGAGTTTCAATCGGCGAATCCTCGCGTTAGTCCAAAAGGCGATTGGGGAGTTTGAGCCGATAGACGGCAAGGGAGTCTTTGACACAAACTACAATATTCTGCTGGGCAGCAATGATCTGGTTAGTATCGAGATGGCTGAATATTGGGACGGAGGCGGGGCGCACCCCAACAATCGTTTCTGGTCGCTAACCTACGATCTGTCAGGAAACAAAGAACTCAAGTTCGATGATCTTTTCAAACCGGGCAGCGATTACAACAGCGCTATTGCCACGCACGTAGTGGCTGATATTGAGAAGCGCGCGGTTGCGATCGAGGAGAACAACGCGCGTCGCGACGGACGAAAGCCAACCCAACATGATGAACCGCTCGTCTCGGCAGAACAGTTATCCGAGTTGTCAGGTTGGGCGATGACCCCGAAAGGGCTGGTCGTCTATTTCGACTTTCCCCATGTGATCGCCGTCTTTGATAAGACGTTCGTACCTTACAGTGTCGTTAGTGAATACCTTAAGCCAAATGGTGCAGTAGCCCGCATCCAGAAAAACTAGTTGGTCGCCCTTTCGATCAGAGTTCTAAGTTTGTCAGGAGTAAATCATGGATATCTCAATCACAGTTAACGGTATTAAGTTCCCCAACCCATTCCTGCTGGGCTCAGGCCCGCCGGGAACCAACGCGCGCGTAATTGCGAAGTCATACGACGCCGGTTGGGGAGGCGCGGTGGCAAAGACCATCAGCCTTGAGTCGAGCAAGGTCGTCAACGTGGTGCCGCGTTACGGCAAACTGCGCTCGCGCAACAATGGTGAGGTGATCGGTTTCGAGAACATCGAACTTATTTCAGACCGCCCCATCGAAGTCTGGCTCGAAGAGTTTAGTCAGATCAAGAAGGACTATCCCAACCATGTTCTGATTGCTTCGATCATGGAAGAGTACGACAAGGGGCGTTGGCAGGAACTGACCCGCGTCGTTCAGGACACCGGCGTAGACGCGTTCGAGCTGAATTTTTCCTGCCCGCATGGAATGACTGAACGCAAGATGGGTTCAGAAATGGGCGAGCATCCCGACTTAACGGAAGAAGTGACCGGATGGGTGACTGAAGTAGCAAAGATTCCGGTCTGGGCAAAGATGACACCCAACATCACGAACATCAAAGAGCCGGCGCACGCCGCGGTGCGCGGCGGCGCGCACGGCATCTCGGCCATCAATACGATCCTGTCAGTCATCGGCGTAAACCTCGACACCCTGCGCCCGATGCCTACGGTCGAGGGGTACACGGTTCCCGGTGGTTATTCTTCGCAGGCGGTAAAACCGATCGCTTTGCGCATGGTCAGCCAGCTTGCGCTGTCATTGCCAAAAGAAACGTCAATCAGTGGCATCGGTGGAATCGAAACGGCCCACGACGCGATCGAGTTCATGCTGCTGGGCGCTTCAACTGTTCAGGTTTGTACCGGCGTCATGCTCAAAGGCGTGAAGATGGTCGACGAACTCCAGGAAGGCCTGGCGAAATTCATGACCGATAAAGGCTTCAACTCAGTTCAGGAAATTGTGGGAAAGAGCCTGCCCTACTTCTCAACACACATGGACCTTGTCAGTCGCATGAAGGAAGCCAAACGGCATAAGGCCGGCGAAGCGGCCCGCGATAACGAGTGGGCGCAGAAAGATATTACCGAGAAGACGGCGGAACTGACGTCTGACTGAGAATGAAAACGACTCGGCTCCTTTGTCAAGTGCCCGTGCGCCATTGGGAAACGGCTTAATACTCCTGAGCTAAAGTTCGGAGGTTGGAAACAGAGTATGCTCGGTATCTTTGATTATGTGGCCGGGTTTGGCGCGTTTGTGTGTTTCATCATGGTACTGATCAAGCAGTTCGAATCGGGGGGCGTGGCCCACGGGGTTATCGGGATCGTCACGTGTGGCATTTGGACTTTCATCTGGGGCTGGATTAACGCGGGAGAAGAAAAAATCAAAAGCCTGATGTTGATTTGGACCGTGTTGGTTGTAGTGAGTGGCGGCTTCCATCTTTTTCCAGGTAGCGTATCCATCCGGTGAGTTGAGAAGGTCATACCTCAAACTCCGCGACGACCGGAGCATGATCTGACGGACGCTCCCACTGCCGCGGCTCTTTGTCGATCCACGTGGCTTTGTTTCTCGCAGCCAACGGCGCAGACACCCACACGTGATCGATTCGCAAACCAAGGTTGCGACGAAACGCGCCGGCACGATAGTCCCACCACGAGTAATGACCGCCTTCCTCCGTGTGCAAACGAAACGCGTCGGTGAATCCCCAATCTTTGATGTGCTGCAAGGCGGCTCTTTCCGGCTCGGAAAAGAGTATGCGGTTCTGCCACAAGCGCGGGTCGTGCACGTCACGCTCTTCGGGCGCAACGTTAAAGTCCCCACAAAGCAACACCGGCGTACCGTTGTCATAGCTCGCGTCAAGAAACTCGCGCAACCGGTTCATCCACGCTAACTTGAACTGATATTTTTCTGAGCCAACCATCTGGCCGTTGGGAACATAAACGTTGACGATGCGAACGCCGGCAATGTCTGCGGAGAGCAGGCGCGCGTGGCTGGACGGATCGTCGCCGGGATAGCCGCGTTGGACTGTTGGGAGTGTGGCACTTCCGGCCCGGGAAATAATCGCGACCCCGTTGTACGTCTGCTGGCCAAAGACCACGCAGTCATAGCCGATCGCTTTCAGTTCGAGCGTGGGGAACTTATCGTCGGTGCATTTTGTCTCTTGAATGCACAATACGTCAGGTTGAGCGGCTTCCAGCCAACGCGTGACGAGAGGCAGACGGGCGAGGATCGAGTTAACGTTCCAGGTAGCGATCTTCATGAGTTTCAGGTTTCAAGTTCAAAGTCTCAAGTTTGAAAGCAGGACCAGCGCGAACCTGAAACTTGAAACCTGAAACTTGAAACTACAATGTAGCAATCAGCCCGGCCAGCAGCGCACCACGGAACGGAATGTCGTCGACAACAATGTGTTCATTCGCTGCGTGCGCGCCGTCACCTTCGATACCCAGTCCATCAAGCACGGCCACGCCCATGGCCCCCACAAAGTTTCCATCCGAAGCGCCGCCGACAGTGGCTTCCCCGAGTTCGAAATCGAGCATGCCGGCAATCTCGCGCGCGCGTTCGTAAAGCTGCACGACTTTCGCAGTGCGTTCGAGTGGCGGGCGGTTGATACCGCCCTTAATAAGGAGTTGTGCGCGTTCGTCAAATGGCTTGAGATTCAAAATCGCACTCTCAATCCGCCGGCCTTCCTCGGCAGTGCTAAAGCGCACGTCAATTTCAGCACGAGCCTTGGCGGGTACAACGTTCGAGTGTGTGCCTCCCTGCACGACGGTCACATTAACCGTTGTGCCTGCGCTTAAATCGTTCAGGTTATGCAGACGGATGGTTTGCCTCGCCAGCTCGAGTACCGCGCTGACACCCTTTTCAGGATCTAGACCCGCATGGGACGCCCGCCCGTGGACTTCAACCGAAAAGATGCCAGTCCCCTTCCTTCCGGTCTTAACCCGGCCACCGCTTGCCGGAGGCTCGATCACCAACACCGCCCGCGCATTCTTGGCTTCGGCTTCTACCAGACCGCGACCGCTCGGGCTGCCACTCTCTTCATCGCAGGTCAGCAGAATAGTGACCGGGGATTTTGGTTGCGCATTAGTTGCCTCGCAAGCATGCAGCGCCTCGAGGGCGAGCGCGCAATTAGCTTTCATGTCAAAGATCCCGGGACCATAAATGCGATTGTCCTCAGAGCGCCAGGGACGTTCCTTAATCGCGCCGCGCGGGTGGACCGTATCCGTGTGTCCGAGAATTACGATCGGCGCGGCGTGATTCTCTCCGGCGAATGCGCGTATGCGAACGTGCTCGCCAAAATCTTCACTCGTTATTCGTTCGACTGAATTAACCGCACTGATACTGCCGGCGGCGCTGGCCAGCAAAGACACGATGTTGCTGCTACCGTCCTTGTCACCGGAAGGTGATTCGGTTTCGACCAGAGCACAGGTCAGGGCCAGCAAGTCGTGCTGACGCGCGATGAAATGGTCGCGGAGGGCGACTGCCTTTTCTCTTGTCAATTCATGCGACATTAGTTCTTAGCTTGCGATTCGCTCAACTCGTACCGTAAGGCGATCGATGCGTGATTGATTAACCTCAAAACCAATTCCTGCTCCCGTCGGGGCAATAATAGTGCCTCGTGGAGTAACTGTCACCGGCGGTTCGATTATGTCCTCTTGCCAGTATCGCGAGCTCGCCGAGACATCGCCGGGAAGCGTGAATCCGGACAAGGTGGCCATCGCGATATTGTGCGCGCGGCCGATACCTGATTCCAGCATTCCGCCACACCAGATTGGAATCGAGTGCTCGCGACAGACAGTCTCCACGCGTTTAGCTTCCGCATGACCGCCTACGCGGCCAAGCTTTACGTTGATGATCCGGCAAGCTCCAATGTCAATTGCATGCCGAGCATCCTCGGCTGAGTGCACGGACTCATCAAGACATACCGGCGTCCTAATCTGCTTTTGCAATTCCGCGTGATCGAACATGTCATCATGCGCCAAGGGCTGTTCGATCATCATTAGATCGAATTCATCCAGCGCTTTGAAGAGTGCTACATCGGAGAGCGTGTAAGCCGAATTAGCGTCAGCCGTCAAAAGAATCTCAGGGTAACGTTCGCGCACTCGCCGCACAACGTCGATGTCCCATCCGGGCTTGATTTTGATCTTGATGCGTTGGTAACCCGCGTTGAGTTCCTTTGCGATCTTTTCCAACAGCAAGTCCGGCGAGTCCTGAATACCGATGGAAACGCCACACGGAATCTCCTCATGCACGCCACCTAGATATTCCCACAAAGGCATACCGGTGCGCTTCGCCTCGAGATCCCAGCACGCAGTTTCGATCGCCGCTTTCGCCATGCGATTACCGCGCACCTTCTTCATTACGTCGTTGGCGCCGGCGGCAGCCTCGACCTCGCGGCCGACGACCATGGGCGCCAGAAACTCCTTAAGGGTAGCCCACGCGCTTTCCGTCCACTCTTCACAATAGAAAGGTCCTTCGCCCGCGGCGCACTCGCCCCATCCTTCGGCGCCGTCCGCGTCGATTGCGCGCACCAGGATGATCCGGCGCTCAGTGGTACGGCCAAAACTGGTTTCAAAAAAGTGGATCAGCGGCAGACGGATCTCACGCAACTCAATCGATCTGATAATCATTAGCTGGAAACCTTCTCTGAAAGGGGATTATGCCCGTGCTCACTCCGGTTTGTCAGCCTGCCGTCAAAGCTGTCGATGCAAAAATCCAGCTAGTCACCTGACTTGACTTATGAGTCATAGAGCTAGCGAATGCAAAAAATACCGCAACCGGCTTGACCTGCTTACCGAATGCTGATAAAACGCTCCATCGTTCCTACCGGGTTTTGTCTTCTGACCTCCGGTATTCTTCAAACACAATTACGGTTTTGAAAACTTAGTAACGAGAGGAAAGTGTCATGCCCCCTATTGTCAAACGCTCCCTATTAGTACGCAACCGCATCGTCTTTTCAAATCAAACGCTTCGTCTGATGCTGGCACTTGCCAGTCTTTTGCTAATTCTAGTGGCCCTGCAGGCAACGGGAGGGTTGTTTCCCGGAGCGCATGCCGCTCCCCCCGCGGCATTCACGACAGGCAATCTGGTTGTATACCGAGTAGGCACTGGAAGTGTAGCGCTTGCCAACACCGCCACGGCAGTCTTCTTAGACGAGTACACGACGACCGGCGCCTTCGTGCAAACAATTGCGATGCCGACGACGGACAGTGGCGCGAACCAAACGTTAACGGCCAGCGGCACCGCCACGTCCGAGGGCTTCCTGACTCGATCCATCGACGGCAACTACCTGGTGCTCACCGGCTACGATGCAGCAGTAGGCACGGCAACCATTACGACTTCGGCTTCCTCAACCATCAATCGCGTCATCGGACGGGTTGACGCTTCCGGGAATGTGGACACCACTACTGCGCTGACTGACGCGATCAGCGGCGGCAACCCGCGCAGCGCGGTTAGCACTAACGGTACCGATTTGTGGATTTCCGGTACTAGCTCAGGCGGCGGCATTCGCTACGCGACTTTCGGCGCGACAACGTCGACAGCCCTCGCAGCGTCACCGACGAATCTGCGGGCGACAAATATTTTCGGTGGGCAGCTTTACGTTTCAAGCAGTACGACGACGTTTCACTTATCAAAAGTCGGCACCGGCACGCCAACCACCGCCGGCCAGACGATCACAAACTTGCCCGGCTTTTCTACTATTGGGAGCCAATACCAATTTTTCTTTGCCGATCTGGATGCAGGCGTTGCCGGACTGGACACAGTCTACGTTGCGGATGATGGCGTTGGCGGAGCTCAGCCTGCGGCAATCTATAAATTCTCGTTTGACGGTACAAATTGGAATGCGAAGGGTTCGATCGCTGCAACGACACCGCGCGGTTTGACCGGAGTTGTCAACGGCTCAAACGTTACGCTTTACGTTACTAACGGTACTAATCTGCTAACTCTAACCGACACCTCCGGCGCTAACGCCACGATCACCGGTACTCTCTCGAGCATCGCGACCGCGCCGATTAGCACAGCTTTTCGCGGCGTGGCCTTCGCGCCAACTAGTGGACCACCAGCATCGCCTTCTCCAAGTCCTTCTCCGAGTCCGTCACCTTCTCCGAGCCCATCGCCGAGCCCATCGCCATCGCCAAGTCCGGCGGTTCCGGGCAGCGTGGTCGTCAGCCAAATCTATGGTGGCGGAGGTAATTCCGGCGCAACCTACACAAACGATTTCATTGAACTGTTCAATCGCACTTCCAATCCCATCGACATTACGGGTTGGTCTGTTCAATACGCGAGCGCTGCGGGAACCACGTGGCAGACCACTACTCTAAGCGGGATAATTCAGCCCGGTAAATACTACCTGGTTCAAGAGGCATCGAATGCCGCCGTCGGAGCCCCGCTACCGGCCCCAGATGCTACCGGATCGATCTCAATGGCTGCTGGTGCCGGAAAGGTGGCATTAGTTAGTAGCGCAACGGGATTGAGCGGCACTGATTGCGCTACCTGGAAAGCTAATTCAGTCGATTTCGTTGGTTATGGAAGCAGCGCTACCTGCTTTGAAGGCACCGGCCCCACTTCCGGTCCCAGCAGCACGACTGCCACCCGAAGAAAGAACGACGGCTGCGTCGACACCGACAACAACGACGCTGACTTCGCCTCGGGAACGGTTTTACCGCGTAACAGCGCATCGCCATTTAAGGATTGCACTATCGTGGTAACCGATCTGGCAATCGACCAGATTCAGGGAAGCGGTACGACTTCGCCCTTCACCGGCCAGGTGGTGCGAACGACTGGCGTGGTGACCGGACTAAAAATCGGCAGCGGCTTCTACATTCAAACTCCGGACGCAGACATCGATGGAGACGCGAATACTTCCGAAGGTGTCTTTGTGTTCACGGGTAGTTCCATACCCGCGGCGGCGGTGATCGGCAATCACGTCTCAGTAACGGCCACGGTGCAGGAGTTCATTCCTTCCGCCGATCTCAACAGTCCCCCGGTAACAGAATTAGGTTCGGCCAGCGTTTTGCTGCTGCCCGACGGCCCGCTTACGCCTCCCTCTCCGATCACTTTGACAGTCGCGGACACGAGTCCGTCCGGCACAATCGAGCAGCTCGAGAAATTCGAGGGCATGCGGGTGCATGTTGATTCGCTCACCGCAATTGCTCCGACTCAGGGCACCTTGAGCGAGGCAAATGCCACCTCAACCTCGAATGGTATTTTCTATGCAGTGATAACCGGAGTTGCGCGGCCCTTCCGCGAGCCGGGTATTGAAGTTCCCGATCCGATTCCGACGCCAACTCCGAACCCGAACAACATTCCGCGGTTCGACGCCAATCCCGAGCGGTTACGCGTGGACAGCGACGCGCAGCCCGGCACTACGAAGATCGACGTCACGACCGGCGCCCTCGTCACCAACGTCACCGGGCCGCTGGATTACAGCTTCCGCACCTACACAATCCTGCCCGACGCGGCTACACCGCCGGGCGTTTCCGGCAATGTCAGCGCCATCCCCGTTCCAACTCCGGGCCTGGCTGAGTTTACGGTCGGCACGTTCAATATGGAGCGGTTCTATGACGACGTTAATGATCCAGGCGGCGATGTGGTATTGACCACGACTGCTTACAATGGCCGGCTTAACAAGGCGTCTCTGGCCATTCGCAACGTGATGCGCACGCCCGACATCATCGGCGTGGTCGAGATGGAAAACCTTTCCACCCTGCAAACACTGGCGAACAAGGTCAACAGCGACGCGGTAGCAGCGGGTGATCCCAATCCAAACTATCAGGCGTACCTGGAAGAAGGAAATGACATTGGCCTCATTGATGTAGGTTTCCTGGTCAAGAGCACGCGCGTGAATGTGATCTCCGTCACGCAATACAACAAGACTGAAACCTATGTCGAGCCGGGCGGCGGTACAGCGTTGCTTAACGATCGGCCGTCGCTGGTCTTGCGCGGAACAATTCAGTCGCCGTCAGGTTCGCTTTTCCCGATCACGGTAATCGTGAACCATCTGCGTTCTCTATCAGGCGTAGATGATCCGGCGGACGGCGCCCGCGTGCGCGCGAAGCGCCGGGCTCAGGCTGAGTCTCTTGCGAATCTAATCCAGTCATTCCAGACGACTGATCCTAACGATCACATCGTCTCGATTGGCGACTACAATGCCTTTCAGTTCAACGATGGCTACGTCGACTCGATCGGCACGATCAAGGGCACGCCAACGGCCCCGGATCAGGTCCTACTCGCCAGTAGCGATCTGGTGAATCCAGACTTAACGGATTTGGTTGACCTGGCGCCAGCCAGTGAACGCTACTCGTTCAGCTTTGACGGGAACGCGCAAGAGCTGGATCACGTTCTCATCACGCAAAACATGTTGCCGCGCTTCAACACATTGAAATACGCGCGGAATAACGCGGACTTCCCTGAGATTTACCGAAACGACACTGCCAGATCAGAGCGAGTGTCCGACCACGACATGCCGGTTGCTTACTTCGCCTTCCCGCCACCTTCGGCGGATCTTGTCGTCGATAAACAAGCCTCGTCCGGGACGGTGACGACCGGCTCGAATGTTACGTATACCATCACGCTAACCAACAACGGTCCGGACAATGCAGCCTCCGCCGTGGTGACCGACAATTTGCCCGCGGGACTGACGTTTGTTTCCTGCAACGCAACCAACGGCGGCGTTTGCGGCAACATTGGAAACAACGTTAGCGTCAACTACACTTCGCTGGCGTCCGCCGCTTCATCAACCATCACAATTGCAGCCGCAGTTAGCTGCCTGCCTAACGGTACGTTGATCAGCAATGTGGCAAGTGCGAGTTCGGCTTACGACGATCCGAACGCCGGCAACAACAGCGACTCGGCTGACGTTACCGTCGACAATCCGACTATTACAGCAGCCGGTCCAGCGCAGATGTGGATTGGACTAAAGACCAGCGATGACGTAGGCACTAAGTTCGACTTGTTGGCAGAGGTTTTCCGCAACGGCGATTTGGCTTGGCAAGGATACTCTTACGATGTACCTGGCGGTAGTAGCGGCTTTAACAACGCCGTTCAGCGCAGCATCACTCTGGGCCTTGCCGCAACTCAAGGCTTCTGCCCAGGGGATGACGTACGTTTTAGGCTGTCGGTGCGAGTTGCGGCCACTAGCGGTCACAGTAGCGGCACCGCCAGGTTATGGTTCAACGACGGTGCCGCCAACAGCGGTTTCTCGGCAACGATCGGCACCACAACAAACACTTACTACCTGACGAGCGGCTTCGTCCTGGCCACTAGCCCCGGGCTAGGGCCGAAACAGACGATAGATGTGTTAGTGAAGAAGGTAGGCGGTAATCCATTCAAGCCTTTTGGAACCTGGAGTACGCCCTAGGCGCATGCAGGCCCGCGACTAGAGCGTTCGGGAAAACCGCCAATTGAGAAAATGACCGAAGGGCGCCGGATTCGCATCCAGCGCCCTTCTTTCTATCTTCGACGTCGACTCCTGGATTGCCGACCTGTCCGGAAGTGCTCGGCTCGCGTGTAAGGCAAGCGGCTTGCCCTCACTCAGTCGATACAAGTTCCTGATTGTTCAGCGCGGCATGCATTGTGTGCCATGAGAGCGTGGCGCATTTCACCCGGACGGGAAACTCGCGCACTCCGGCAAAGATGGTCAGGCGGCCAAGTTGATTCGGTTCAGTCTCTTCGTCGAGCTGGCCGGTGACCATCCGATGAAATTCGCTGAATAGCGCCTCGGCTTCCTGCTTGCTCTTTCCCTTCACCGCCTGCGTCATCATACTGGCTGAGGCTTTCCAGATCGCGCAACCCTTGCCTTCAAAACTGATGTCCTTGACAGCATCATTCTCAAGCTGCAGGTAAACGGTAAGCTGATCGCCACACAGCGGATTGAAACCTTCGGCAGTGTGATTGGCCGTTTCCAGCTTATGGAAATTGCGAGGCTTCTTGTTGTGATCGAGGATGACTGCCTGGTAAAGCTCGCTTAGTTCAGACATCAGCCAAACACCTCAATGACCTGCTCAATCGCCTTCGCCAGCGTATCAATCTCTTCTTTAGTGTTGTAGAAAGCAAACGAGGCGCGCGCGGTGGCCGGAACGTTGAATCGCTGCATCACGGGCTGGGCACAGTGATGGCCGGCACGTATGGCAATTCCTGCCTGATCCAGAATTGTCCCGATGTCGTGAGGGTGAATGTCATCAATTACGAAAGACAGCACCCCAATTTTCTCGCGCGCGGTGCCGATGATGCGCACACCTTCGATCGCTGAGATGCGCTCGGTGGCGTAAACCAGCAGTTCGTGTTCGTAGGCGGCCGCCTTTTCGCGACCGATGATGCTCAGGTAATCAATGGCCGCGCCTAAACCGATCTGTGAGGCAATGGCGGGGGTGCCGGCTTCAAACTTGTTCGGGAGATCGGCATAGATTGTTTTCTCGAAAGTAACGCTCTTTATCATATCGCCGCCGCCCTGGAAGGGATTCATCTGTTCCAGCAGCGCGGTTTTCCCATAAACGACGCCGCTGCCGGTGGGCGCAAACATTTTGTGACCGGAGAAGGTGTAGAAATCACAGTCCAGATCCTGAACGTCGATTCGCGCATGCGGCGCCCACTGCGCGCCATCGATCAAGACCGGCACGCCATACTTGTGCGCGCGCTCGATAATCTCTTTGATGGGATTGACTGTGCCCAGAGCGTTTGAGACGTGCGCGACGGCGACGAACTTCGTTCTTTCGTTCAACAACGCGTCGTACTCATCCATCAGCAGCTCGCCGGCATCGTTCATCGGAATCACGCGCAGCTTGGCGTTCTTCTCTTCGCAGAGCATCTGCCAGGGAACAATGTTCGCGTGATGCTCCATGGCTGAGATGATGATCTCATCACCCGCGCCGATGAACTTACGGCCATAGCCATACATGACCAGATTGATGCCTTCGGTAGCGCCGCGCACAAAGATGCATTCCTTAGCTTCGCGCGCGTTAATGAAACGCTTTACTTTCTCGCGGGCACCTTCATAGGCGGTGGTCGCCTTCATACTAAGGTAATGGACGCCGCGATGAATATTTGAATGTTCCTGCTCGATGTACTGGGCGCCGCGCTCGATTACCATGACGGGCACCTGGGAAGAAGCGGCGTTATCAAGATAGACCAAAGGCCTTCCATTCACCGTCTGGCGCAGCACCGGGAAATCTTTGCGGATCCGCTCGACGTCCCAGCCTCTGCGCGGCTTGGGCTTAATGGGAATCAATTGTTCTAACGTTGCCATCGCTTCATCTCGCGGGGGGCTTGTTGGATTGCTCCAGGGGCTCTGGAATCAGCTTCCAGGAAATCGTGCAATAGTCCCCTCTTTCAAGCGCGTCCACGCGAAACAAAGCATAGAGGTCCCGCGAGTCGTCAACTACGTGAATAACGTAGACATGCCCGGCTATCGCTTTCACAAACAAAGGGTCGATCTTCGGCTTGCCGTCTTGCTTTGGCCGCGAGGGCTTGGCGGGAGGCTGCGTCGTCAACACGGTCGGCGAAATATCCCCCGGCACCGGTCCGTCATTGCTCGGGAGGAGACTCGAGGTACTCCGCTCGCTACTGCCTCTGACAATCGACGCAGCCGACGCGCCCGGGGCACCAGGCCTTCCGGGTGCACCATCGGCGCCCGACGTGTCGATCGTCACTTGCCTTCGCTCACCCGGTTTCAGTTTCGCCAGCGGTTCAACCACCGGAACCTCAAACTTCGCCGTCCAGGCATGGGCGCCAAGATCCCTAATGACGCTGCGATTGCCTTCGGCTCCCGAGCTCTCGAACCAGTCCAGATCATCGCCGGCATAGAGCGAGCCGTATCGCAAGTCGCAGCTACCTCTAGACGGTCCGGTCCAAGCGATTTTGAAATTAATACAGGATTTGCGCTGTTCGCCGCGGTGCTTAATCACTGAGTAGAACGTCACGTTTGCTTCCTGACTAACAGGTTGCTGGGCTGACGCCGACGATGCGGTGTTTAGGCATGACAGCGATATCACCGCGCCAATGAAAATTGAACTCGCTTTTTTCATTACACCCTCCCGAGCCTGCGCTCTCTGGCAGAACCGCTTGGCAAACAGTCAAGCCAACATCATACGCGCTGGTTGCAACGAACGCTGAACGGGATTTAGAACCAGTCCCAATTCTTCGAGCGTCACCGCGCCCAACAACGCTTCATCACCGGACTTTCCCAAAACCACTGGCGTGTGTGTTCTGCCCTGGGGCAAGTTGATGTAACACTCGGAAATGTCCCGCTTGACCTTAGTTCCATCCGCAAGGACGAAAGTAAGCCGTCGCTCAGGCTTGAGTCCAATGGCTTTCCAGCTCTTCAACGGCAACAAGGTGTATCTGGCGCCGCCGTCCACCAGGAAATCCAGGGTAGCCTGCTTCCCGGTCGGACCCGATACTGTTCCTTCAACGTAAGTAATGCCCATGATTCGTCTCCGGCTCGCAATAGACCAGCCACTTTCGCTTCAAGCCACTAGCTCCGCGTGCAATCGATTCAATACTGCAGCATCCAATTCTCGTCTGATCGATTCGATCCCGATCCTCTCGATCACTTCTTCGGCGAAACCATATGTCAGCAGGTTGCGGGCGAGGCCCGGGTTAATGCCGCGGCTCTCCAGATAGAACAGCTCCTCTTCATCGAGCTGGCCCACGGCCGCACCGTGGGCGCACTTCACATCGTCGGCAAAGATTTCGAGCTGAGGCTTGGTATCGACGCGAGCTTCCTTTGAAAGCAAAAGGTTCTTGTTCGTTTGCTGTGCGTCGGTTTGCTGCGCGCCATGCCGGACAAAAACTTTGCCGTTAAAGACTGCGCGCGATTTGCCGTCGAGTATTCCCTTGTAAAGCTGGTGACTGGTGCAATTGGGCTGTCGATGATCGATTACCGAGTGTGTGTCGGTATGCTGACTGCCATCGACCATGTAAAGACCATCAACTGAGCATTCAGCGCCCTCGTGATCCATCCGCACGTCGATATTGTGGCGCGAAAGCGCGGCGCCAAAATTGATCGTGGTCGTGTTGTAGCTGGCGTGGGGGCCCAACTGGGCTCTGGTCGTGGCGACATGAAACGCGCACATGCTTTCACGCTGGACTTTGTAGTGTTGAATCCTCGCGCCGTCGCCGACCGCGAGATCGACTATTGCATTCGTCAGGTAAACGCCGTCATCGGGACTCGCATAGCTCTCGATAAACGTGGCCGCGCTATTGGCCTCTGCCACGATCAGAACGCGCGGAAACGCCGCCGGTGGCGTGCTCCCGGCGCGGCTTTCCCCGACAAACAACAGATGGATTGGCGCCTCGACGCTCACGCCGCGCGGAATCTTCACGAACAGACCGCTGGCAAACAATGCTGTATTCAGCGCCGAAAACCCACTGTCGACCGTATATGGGTATTGTTCCAAGTGCTCGCGAATCGTGGCTTCGTACTGACTGTTTCGCAGCGCCTCGCCCAAGTCCATGGCGACAACGCCCGCCGGTACGGCTTCCAGCGACGACAATTCTCTGCGCAGCATGCCGTTCACAAAAACCAGTCTGCTTTGGCGCGCTTCTTTGCAGATGAAAGGGCTCAACCCGTCGGCCCTGGTCAACGCAGTTCCGTTACTGGCCAGAACGGGGGCGAAGTTTGCTTTCGCGATTGGCGTAACGTTGGTATATTTCCATTCTTCCTGTCTGGTGTTAGGAAACCCTGCGCGCTCGAATTGTTCGAATGAGCTCTCGCGCAGACTTTGCAGCCATGACGGTTCGCCCGAGCCACTCGCCTGCATGGCGTCACGAAACGCATTTGCGTAGAGGTTTGTTTCTTCTTGGACTAATTCCGGTGCCATCATTAACTCGTTATTCAGCAGCTTGAGGGGCAACTGCTGCGCTCGCTCCATTTCCGTTCTTCAACCAGTCGTAACCCTTCTCTTCCAACTCGAGTGCGAGCTCTTTGCCGCCTTCCTTGACAATCCGGCCGGCGGAAAGCACATGAACGAAATCAGGCGTGATGTAATTGAGGAGTCGTTGATAGTGAGTGACCAGAATCACGGCCTTGTTCGGATCGTGAAGTTTGTTGACCCCTTCGGCGACGATTCTCAGAGCATCGATATCGAGGCCCGAGTCAGTCTCGTCCAGAACGGACAGTTTGGGATCGAGCACGGCCATTTGCAGGATCTCGTTGCGCTTTTTCTCGCCGCCGGAAAAGCCCTCGTTGACTGAGCGAGTCATGAAACTCGCTTCCATCTCGACCAGGCTGGCCTTTTCCTTCAGCAAGTCTTTGAATTCGAGCGGATCGAGTTCCTCTGCGCCGTTATGTTTTTGCTTTTCGTTATAGGCCAGGCGGAGAAACTGCGCATTCGAAACGCCGGGGATTTCCACGGGATACTGGAAGGCCATGAAGACGCCTTCGCGGGCGCGTTCGTCCGGCGACATCTCCAGCAAATTCTTGCCGTCGAAAATCACTTCGCCCCCGGTGACTTCGTATGAAGGATGGCCGGCGAGCACTTTCGCCAGGGTGGATTTGCCCGAACCGTTCGGACCCATAATGGCGTGCACTTCCCCCTTGTTAACCTTAAGGTTGATGCCTTTCAGAATCTCGTTGCCATCGACCGATGCATGAAGATTGCGAATCTCTAACACTTATTGCTCCCTCGTTTCGATTTCAGATTTCAGATTCCAGATTCCAGATTCCTATCCCACCGCGCCTTCGAGTTTCATTCCCAGCAGGCGCGTCGCTTCAACCGCAAACTCCATCGGGAGCTGCAGGAACACGTCTTTACAGAAGCCGTTAATGATGAGCGAAACCGCATCTTCCTGCGAGATGCCGCGCTGCATCAGATAGAACAACTGGTCTTCGCTGATCTTTGAGGTCGACGCTTCATGCTCGACTCGCGAGCTGTCGTTCATTACCTCGATGTAGGGAAAGGTGTTCGCGCTACAATTCGAACCGATCAGCATCGAATCGCACTGCGTATAGTTGCGCGCATTCTTAGCCTTCGGCATGATTTTGACCAGGCCGCGATAGCTATTGTTCGCGCGTCCGGCGGCGATTCCCTTCGAAATAATCGTCGAGCGAGTGTTCTTGCCGAGGTGAATCATCTTTGTGCCCGTGTCGGCCTGCTGTGCGTGATTCGTCAGGGCCACTGAGTAGAATTCACCGATCGAGTTGTCGCCCTGCAAAATGCACGACGGGTATTTCCAGGTGATTGCCGACCCCGTCTCTACCTGCGTCCAGGAAATCTTCGAGTTGCGGCCGGCGCACTTGCCGCGCTTGGTGACAAAGTTGTAAATGCCGCCAATGCCATCTTCGTCGCCCGCGTACCAATTCTGCACGGTCGAATATTTGATCTCGGCATCGTCGAGAGCTATCAATTCAACCACGGCCGCGTGCAATTGATTGCGATCAAACTTGGGCGCGGTACAACCTTCAAGATAGGAAACGTAGGCGCCTTCTTCGGCGACAATTAACGTGCGCTCGAATTGGCCCGATTCTGAATTGTTGATACGGAAGTACGTAGACAGTTCCATCGGACAGCGGACGCCTTTGGGAATGAAGCAGAAGCTTCCATCGGAAAATACGGCGCTGTTCAGCGCGGCGTAAAAATTGTCGTTCGTGGGCACCACAGAGCCGAGATACTTCCGCACGATGTCTGCGTGCTCTCTCACTGCTTCGCTGAAAGAACAAAAAATCACGCCGTGCTTCTTCAGCTTTTCTTTATAGGTAGTTGCGACCGAGACGGAATCAAACACTGCGTCAACTGCGACACCGGCAAGCTGTTTTTGCTCAGACAGAGGGATGCCAAGCTTCTCAAAAGTCCGCAGCAACTCGGGATCAACTTCGTCCAGACTCGCCACAGCCGCTTTCTGTTTAGGCGCGCTGTAGTAAATCATGTCCTGATAGTCGACTTCAGGAAAGCTGATGTTGGGCCACGTGCGCGGCTCTTCCATGGTCAGCCAATGACGATAAGCCTTTAGACGAAACTCCAACATCCACTCCGGCTCGTCCTTTTTCGCCGAGATCAAACGGACTGTATCTTCGCTCAATCCACGGGGAATCGTTTCGGCCTCAATGTCAGTGACCCAGCCGTACTTGTATTCCCGGTTTGCAAGTATTTCAGCAGTACTCATCTATTTACCTTTTCTCGATCAATTTGCTGAGCGCATCGATCCGGACTGTTGTTGTAGTTTCCGAATCTGATGCAATTGCGCGTCAACCTTTGCTTCGCTGCCGACCAACTGAGCAAGGGTGATTTCGGACAGAGCATTCTGGACAATCTCATGCAAGCCGACGATTACCGATCGAATGCCACAGTCACTGGTGTGAACACAAACATCCAGAACGCCGGTGTGGGTCTTGCAGAAGTGGTCTACGGTGTCTTCGTCCAAAATGCGAATCACTTCGTTCAAACGAATATCTGATGCGGGCCGAGCCAGCGAATACCCGCCCTTGGTTCCGCGCTGAGCGCTGACCAGGCCGGCCTTGCTCAAAATCCACATTAGCTTGCCGGCGTTGGCAACCGACAAGCCTTCCCGCTCAGCCATCTGCGCAAGCGTCAGCGACTCGCCGTCGCCCTCCGCACGGGCCAGCTGAACCAGGCATCGCAATCCATACTCTTCTTGGGCTGATATCTTCACTTTAGATCAGGCTTTCACGAGATTCGTCACGATTATAGCATTCTTTACTTTTTCGTCAAGTATAGGTTAAACCTCTTATCTGCAACCGGATGAGGCAGCAACCCGTCTGAATCACCAGGCCTGAAACGATCCGTCTTAGTCCACTCCGCGACGGCTAAATGTGTTCATACGGCGGGACTTTGTTTAGAATCTGCTCCGGAACAAAATGGCGAGCGAACAAGAGCACGCGAGAGTGTTGAATACGACCATCCATTTAACTGCCGGGGAGGTTCCGTCTCTCGCTCTGTCTCCCACCCAAAGGGCCGGGAGAGACGTTGCGCTCGAGAAGGTGCCGTTTGTAGGACGCGCCTATCAGGCGATCGCAGACGATCCCAGATACAAGCACTTTGTGCACATCCCCGATCGGATTATTCAATGTATCGATTATTTCGGCATCACTTGCGATCGCGGAGTAACCAGAACGCGCCTCCAGGCCTATTATCTATTCATCGGCGTCGTGGACGACGCGATCGACTCGGGCCAGATCGGAACTGGCAGACTGATACTCGATTATCTGAGCAGGCCGCTTCCTTTGTTCGATGAAGCGGTTCGACGATCGAAAGTGAAACTAATGACAGAGATCTTGAAGTGTCATGCCAGCGATGAAATTTACCCTCTGATGGTGGGTAGACTGCAAGAACTGTATGAAGAAGTTGTCAGAGAAAGAGCCGCGACATCAATCAATTCTTACCTCGAGCATCGAAAATCGGTCGGCGCCCTGACCGCCGAGGTGTCATATGTCCTGATTCGTCCGGCTCTGCATGGTGAACAGGAAACGCTTTGCCGATTCATGAAGGAGGTCGGCGCGATTGGCTGCCTGGTTGACAGCCTCATTGATCTGCGTGCGGATCGTCGACTTGGCCTGCTGGGATTCAAGCCCGGAGTAATGGACTACGGAAGATTAGTCAGCAGCATATTGCGCGACGGGCTGCGATTATCGCTCAAGCATATAGGTCTTGCCGGTCTGTTCTTGCGGGCAATCGGCGACAACGTTCAGGATCGATTCCGCGCCGGGCGAACCTTCGCGCAAACTTCGTTTGTTTCCGACAGAAAGGTAGAGCCCGCCAGTGTCGCCTAAACTTTCCGGCAAAGCCCTGACGGGTTACGGCGCCGCATTCCTCGGCATCGCTGCTGCCACGGGCTTACTAAAACTGTTCGGCGCCCACGTCAATCCGACAACAGTAGCCCTTTCGTTTCTGCTGGTAGTTTTGTTTGTGGCCACCGCATGGGGCTCGAAACCTGCCGTGCTCGCTTCCCTCGTCGGCGTAATCTGCTTCAATTTCTTTTTCCTGCCGCCGGTGGGCACCTTCCAGATCCGAAATCCGGACAACTGGGTGGCGTTCTTCGCTTTCTTGATCACAGCGTTGACCGCGGGCCAACTGTCGGCGCGCGCGAAGCGCAGGGCGGAAGAAGCCGAGTCAGCGAAGCAGGAAATCGAAAGGCTGTACTACGAACTGCAAGACACCTTCGAACGTTCCAGCCAAGCCATTGCCCTCAAGCAAAGCGAGCGATTAAAGTCCGCGCTCCTCGATGCGGTGACTCATGATTTGCGCACGCCGCTGACGTCAATCAAGGCATCCGTCACGACCTTACTCGCGGAGTTGTATGCCAGTGAGCGAAGGGAATCCGGCGCCCTGCTCGATAATGAAGGCCGCAAAGAACTGCTCGAAGTTATCGATGAAGAAGCTGACCGCCTTGACCGATTCATCGAGGGTCTGACGAAACTGGCTCGAATCGACGCCGGAGAGATGTATCTACGCCGGCAGTTGTGCTCAATCGATGAAATCATCACGACCGCACTCAAACGTGCCGAGCCGCGTACGCGCGGCCATCAAATCGAGGTCTGGATTGAAGAAGAATTGCCTTCTATCAAAGTCGACGAACAGGCAATCGCCGAAGTCATTTACACCCTGGTTGATAACGCGGCAAAGTACTCGCCCGCGGCCAGTCCCATCCGAGTGCGCGCGATTCCAGAATCTGCCGATACTATCATCTTGAGTGTCGAGGACGAGGGCCCGGGAATTAGTATGGACATGAGGGACCGTGTGTTCGAAAAGTTCTTTCGGGCCATGCGTGATGGAGATGTGGGCGATGGCAAATCTCCTGGAACTGGAATGGGCCTGGCGATCGCGCGCGGCATCATCCAGGCACACGGTGGAAAAATTTGGATCGAGGACGCTGCTGGCCATTCAGGGGCGAAGTTCGTGGTAGCGCTGCCGGCGGGCGACAACGATGCAAACACGCCGTTACAATCCCCGTTACAATCTAAAGCGCATCACAGTTAAGCGTTTAGACTATGGAGGCAAAGCAACGCATTCTGGTGGTTGACGACGAGCCGCAACTCACGCGCGTCCTGCGCCGGAGTCTGACAACCAAAGGCTACGATGTGCGAATTGCCGGCGACGGCGAATTCGCGCTCCAGACTTTTCACGATTGGCCTCCCGAACTGGTCATTACAGACCTGGCAATGCCCAATATGGGTGGCCTCGAACTGTGCCGCCGGCTACGGGCGATTTCGGAAGTTCCGATTATTGTGCTTTCGGTCAGAGGCGAAGAAAAAACCAAGGTCGAAGCGCTGGACGCCGGCGCGGACGATTACATCACGAAGCCGTTCGGCATGGACGAGTTACTGGCACGGATTCGCGCTACTCTACGGCGAAAACCCACCACTGATTCCCTTTCTCGGATTGTTGAAGCTGGAGACTTCCGGATCGATCTGGAAGCTCACCATGCGACTCAGCAAGGAAATGAGCTGCGACTAACGCCGAAAGAATTCGAGCTCATGGTCCACCTGCTCCGCAATGCCGGCAAAGTCCTAACGCATCATGCGCTGCTCGGTGCGGTTTGGGGCGGTGACTACACTGAACAGACTGAATATCTGCGCGTCTTCATCGGACAACTAAGAAAGAAGATCGAACCTGATCCTTCCACGCCCCGTTACATTCTCACCGAGCCGTGGATCGGCTACCGCTTTAATCCCGGCGAGTAGTGGCGCAGACTTTAGTCTGTGATTCGCAGGTTCAGATCACTAGACTGAAGTCTGTGCCACAAACCAGCCGCACTGAAGCTTGGCCGGCACTTCTTTACGAATTCTTTATGAACCTCTTACTCCATCCTTACGCACGCAATCCTATGCTGTTCGTGTGAAGACGCCCAACTGGCGCTGCCTTCACATGGTCAGATGGCGGTCAAGAAAGAAAACCTGGAAGTTGACAGTGCCGCGGCGTGTTGTCGGCCGATTGAACTGATCACCGAGAACGGCTTCAGCATTGTGCGAGCTGGTGAGAGCGACGGGACGAGACGCGCGCCTGAGGACAGGTATGTGTTCATGGTGCGTGATCCCGAAGGGTCCGAACGTGAGATCACGGTGGGCATCGATCAGCAAGCTGTGAACGAGATCACTCTGAGAAGCAGAGGGCGTATTTCAAGCGAAAGTTCTTACTGGATCTGTTGCGCCGAACGTCACCTCGCGGAGTACCTGCGGGAAAACGATAACTATCCACCCGATGGGAGGTTCAGCGTCGAGCAGTTGACACTCGATGACTTGAATCTGGCTATTCGTTGGAAAACGACGTGAAGCTTGTTGAGTTGTGCCGTTTGATGTCCAACAAAGTTTGGGATGTCACGCAGAGGTTGGTTTGATATCTCCCTTCTCCCTTTGGGAGAAGGGCCGGGGAAGAGGGGCGTAGCTGGGACGGCTCGACGCTAAGCCCTCTCCCCAACCCTCTCCCAAGGGGAGAGGGAGTCAGGACAAACTGAAGTTGTCGGACATAGCGATCACTTACGGGGGAAAAGAACGTTGGCGATGACGATCAAGCGCTTTCTCGTGGGCAGGGCCAAGCGAACAGAGCAGGCTCTCCATGAGCGCCTAACAAGAAAGACGGGCCTTGCAGTCTTCGCCTCCGACGCGCTTTCCTCGACAGCCTACGCTTCCGAGGAAATCCTACTGGTCCTCGCGGTGGCTTATGCCGCCGGCCAGACTAATGCCTTTAGCTATGTAGTACCGATCACTCTGGTCATCGCCGTCGTCCTGACCATCGTGGCGATAAGCTACCGTCAAACTATCCATGCATATCCTTCGGGCGGCGGGGCTTACATTGTGGCCAAGGAAAACCTGGGAACCACGCCGGGACTGGTGGCGGCAGCCGCGCTCCTGGTTGACTATATCCTTACGGTTTCTGTTTCGATCTCGGCAGGTGTGGCCGCGATTACGTCAGCCGCGCAGGGGACCCGTTGGGCGTGGCTTGATCACCACAAGGTTTTCTTGTGTCTCATTCTGATCGGCTTCATCGCACTCGCCAACCTCCGTGGCGTGCGCGAGTCTGGCGCACTATTTGCCGGACCGACCTACGCCTTCGTCGTCAGCTTTCTCTTCATGATCGGTTACGGAATCCTGCATTACTTTCTGCATCCCGGCGCCGTCGCGCCCGTCGTCGCAGAAAACTTGAAACTGGCAGAGGGCTATCACCTTCAGCCTTTAACTCTTTTTCTTTTGCTCGGCGCGTTCTCGAATGGCTGCGTCGCGCTCACCGGCACGGAGGCCATCTCAAACGGCATTCCGGCTTTCAAGCAGCCGGAAGCACGCAATGCAGCGACGACGCTCACCTGGATGGCCGTGCTTTTGGCGACCATGTTTATCGGGACGAGCTTGATGGCCTACTTCTACCAGGTGCACCCGCACGAGAACGAGACGGTTATCTCGCAATTCGCGCGCATCATTTTCACCGGACCGATGGCGTGGTTCTATTACGTGCTTCAGGGTACGACCGCGCTGATTCTAATCCTGGCCGCGAACACATCTTTCGCCGACTTCCCTCGCCTCTCCAGCCTCCTCGCCCGCGACCGCTTCATGCCGCGTCAGTTTGCCACCCGCGGCGATAAACTGGTTTTTTCCAATGGCATCATTATCCTTGCCGTCTTCTCAGGCATTTTGGTTGCGGCTTTCGGCGGTGACACCAGCCGGCTGATTCCGCTTTATGCAGTAGGCGTCTTTCTCTCTTTCACGCTCTCACAGGCGGGCATGGTCCGACACTGGCTCAAGGCGGGTCGGGACCTGAAGTCCGCAAGCGCGGCTGCAGCGAACAATGCGCACTCTGGGTCGGGAGAGGGTCAACGCCGCGCCGACGCGCCGGCCGACACTCGCACACCGAATCAGATTAAGCTGATTAAGGACGAACAAGAGCAGGCAGCGCACTGGAAGAAATCAATCGTCGTCAACGGGCTTGGCGCCATCGCCACCTTCATCGTTCTGTTAGTCTTAGTCGTTACCAAGTTTATTCATGGCGCATGGATCGTGGTCGTGCTGATCCCGCTACTGGTGGCGATGTTCCGAGCGATCAATCGGCACTATCTGGACATGGCGATGCAATTGACGACCGAGGGCGTGGAGGGACTACGGCCGATCAGACATGAAGTAATTGTGCCCATCTCAGGTATCCATCGCGGCACCGTTCGAGCGCTTGAATACGCCAAGTCGATCGCGCCTGAGCACGTAACGGCCCTTTACATAAACATTGATGACGAGACGACGCGAAAGCTGCGTGAGAAGTGGGGGCGATTGGGCGGCGGCGTGGAACTGGTCGTGCTGGCGTCACCATATCGCTCGCTGGTAGGTCCGCTGATCCGCTACTTGGATCGAAGAATGACGGCACACCATGATCAGATGGTCACGATAGTTCTGCCGGAGTTCATCCCCGCCAGGTGGTGGCAGCATCTTCTGCACAACCAAACTTCTCTGATGTTGAAAGGCGCACTACTCTTCAAACCGGACGTTATCGTTACCAGCGTGCCGTACCATCTCAAGAGTAGAAATAGAGGTGAGATAGACGAGCAGCAGACCTGAAAACTCACAACAAAATCCTGCCTTTGCTGAGCGTGTGGAGACGCTGGCGAGTTCGAGACTGGCACGCTACGTTGGCGCCGTGTTCGCTGTCGCGGCGGGCACAGCGCTTCTTGCGGTCCGTCGAGAGCACATCAACTCCGCGACCGTTGGGCTTGGGTTCCTGCTGGTCGTGCTCTTTGTCGCGATACTCTGGGGCAGCAAACCTGCTCTGCTGGCGTCGGTGCTCGGAATGCTTTCCTTCAATTTCTTTTTTCTCCCGCCCTTTTACACTCTCACGATTGCCGATCCTCAGAACTGGGTCACCGTTACTGCATTCCTCATAACGGCCGTAGCCGTTGGTCAGCTTTCGGCCCGAGCCCGGCGGCGAGCCGAAGAAGCCGAAGCAGGCAGACGCGAGATCAGGCGTCTCTACGAAGAACTGCGGGACGCGTTTGAACGGGCGAGCGAGGCAGAGGCGCTGCGGCGCAATGAGCGTCTGAAGTCGGCGTTGTTAGACGCAGTTACGCATGACTTGCGGACCCCGCTCACCGCGATCAAGGCTTCGGCAACGCTTCTGCTTGAAGACCGCGAGATGACTGAGCAGACTGTGACACTTGCGCCCGAAGAGCAGCAAGTATTGTTGAAGGTAATAACCAAGGAAGCTGACAAACTCGACCGTTTTGTCGAAGGCATTGTCGACCTTGCACGCATTGAGGCGGGCGAACTCGAGTTATTTCGCAACTGGGGAGCCGTCGACGAGATCATCGAAGCCGCCCTGACACGGGCAGAATCGCTCACCAGCAGACACGTTTTGACTATTCTGTTGGAGGATGAACTACCATCAGTTCGCGTTGACGCGAGGGCGGTCGCTGAGGTCGTCTACACCCTCATTGAGAATGCTACCAAGTATTCGCCCACCGGCACTCGTATCAGTGTAGAGGCCACTCGTTCGTCGGACGAAACAGTGCAAATCGCAGTCGAGGATCAAGGGCCCGGCATTCCTCTGAATCTACGGGAGCGTGTCTTCGAAAGGTTCTTTCAGGCGGCCGAGCCCGGATTGTTGAGCAAGGGCCGCGCGTCCGGCCTTGGTATGGGTTTGGCGATCGCCAGGGGAATTGTTGAAGCTCACGGCGGCCGCATTTGGATCGAAAGTGCGACTGGCGGTCACGGTACGCGCGTGATCTTTACGGTCCCGGTTGGCGACGACGAGTCGCTGGTCGATAGCGACACCGCTGGGGCCGGCACTGGCAACATGGAACAAGTCAATAGTAATGGAAATTAAAAAGCGCATCTTGGTTGTTGATGACGAGCCACAGATCACGCTGGTCTTGCGCAGTGGACTGGTGAAGCATGGCTATGACGTCAGGGTAGCTGCCGAAGGAGAATCCGCACTGGAACTTTTCCAGGCATGGTTGCCGCACCTGGTGGTCACAGACCTTTCCATGCCGAATATGAACGGGCTCGAACTCTGCCGCCGGCTGCGTACCATTACTTCTGTCCCAATAATCATTCTCTCGGTCAGGGGCGAAGAGAAAACAAAGATCGAAGCGCTTGACGCCGGCGCCGACGACTATGTGACCAAGCCCTTTGGCATGGCGGAGTTGGTCGCGAGAATCCGCGCCGCGCTGCGGCGATCGCCGCCAGCAGGAGAGGCCCAGAGCCGGATCCTTGAGGCGGACGACTTCCGTATCGATCTTGAAAAGCGAGACGTAAGCGTCAAGGGAAAGGACGTCCGCCTCTCACCCAAAGAATTCGAACTGCTGGTTTACTTCATGCAGCATCCGGGAAAAGTCCTGACGCATCGCAATTTGCTAAACGCAATTTGGGGCGGAAACTGCGTAGAACAAACCGAATACCTGCGCGTTTTCATTCGCCATCTACGCAAGAAACTTGAACCCGATCCAACCCGGCCCCGCTATATTCTCACTGAACCGTGGGTTGGTTATCGGTTCGTTCCCGGCAAGTGATCGCTTCATGAGGTCAGTACCACCCGCGTCAGCGGGTGGGTCAAACACTCAATTCGCTGCTTGACCACCCGATCCACCTGCTTACGCAGGTGGTACTGACCTCATTACGCAGGTTCGAAGCATTCACAAACTGAAGGGTGTCGGTCGCCTGTCTTTACGAACTTTTAATGAACCTTTAAGCCCTTTTTTATCCTGCTTGTACTAACGTTCTTGCTGGAGAGGTGGTCTCGAATAAGTGAATTCATTCATGCAAACAAGGAAGCAAGGCAGGTTTCACCCGGACACGCTTGATCTCTTGCGGCAGGCGGCGATCGGAGTTGCGCTATTTCTCCTGGCCATGACCGCCCTGGCGATTAAAGGCCATGCACAGCAGACCGTTTTCAATGTTCCGACAACCGATGTTCTGGACAAGGGCAAGGTTTATTTCGAGTTGGACGTCAGCGCGAAGCCGAATGATACGGATGCGCTTGCTCATTTTTCCTCGTTTGTGCCGCGATTGGTTGTCGGCACAGGTGGGCGCGTCGAGGTCGGCCTCAATGTGATCGGCAACATTCAGCCGGGACCGGATGCAACGACATTGGTAGGCGCTGTGAAGTGGAAAGCCTACGACGGCAAAGATAATGGCTGGGCTATAGCGTTGGGCAATCATGTATTCATTCCTGTGCGCAATAAATCTTATGACATTGGCTCGCACACTTACGTGATGGTGCAAAAGACCTTCAACAAGAGTACGCGCGTGGGGTTTGGTAGTGGCGTTTTCAGCAAGAACGTGGTGGCTTCTAACGCGATTCGCGCGGTCGGCCAATTCACTCTCGAGCAGCCCATCACGAAAAAGCTAAACTTCAATGCCGATTGGTTCACGGGCAAACATGCGCTCGGCTACGTGACGATGGGTGCTGCGTATAAATTGACTGGCAAGCTGACAGGCGTGGTCGCTTACTCAATCGGCAATAGTAACGCGAGCCACGGAAATCATTTCTTCTATTTCGAGTTGGGCTACAACTTCAACTGAGGTAAACCGGAATGTTGGACCTGATCTATATCGCGGTAACAATTCTCTTCTTTCTGATCGCGCTCGCGTACGTGCGCGGGTGTGAGAAGTTGCAGTGAGGGGTAAGTCATTGTGGCACTCGCATCTTGCGCGTGATTCACGGGCGGGACGCCCGGGCACTTCCCGGTGAGAATAACGAGATGAGTATCGGAACAATTGTGATGCTGGCAGTTTCGCTCCTGCTGCTGATCTATCTGACTTTTGCGCTGCTGCGCCCGGAAAAGTTCTAGTAGGCGGAAGGCAGGGTGCAGTAGGTAGCAAACCAAGACGCAGTCTTCTGCTCACTGTTCCCTGCTCACTGAGGTTTGTTATGACACTCAATGGCTGGTTACAAATCCTTTTCTACTTCGCGTTAATCCTGGCGGTGACGAAACCGCTTGGGATTTTCATGGCGCGGGTTTTCAACCGCGAGCGAACGTTTCTGGATCCGGTGCTACGCCCGGTCGAGCGGGCGATCTACAAGCTGACCGGCGTCAATGAAGAACGCGAAATGCGCTGGACTGAGTACGCGGCCGCGATGCTTCTTTATAGCGTGGCGTCAATGCTTGTCCTCTACGCTTTGCAGCGTTTGCAGTATTACCTGCCATTCAATCCGCAGAAACTGGCAGGCGTTAGCACTCATTCTTCGTTCAATACGGCGGCTTCGTTTACGACCAACACCAACTGGCAGGGATACAGCGGCGAAGTGACGATGAGCTACCTCTCGCAGATGGCCGGACTCGCTTATCACAACTTCACATCGGCAGCGGTCGGAATGGGTCTGGCCATTGCTCTGATTCGAGGCATCGCGCGACACGAGAAAGAAACCATCGGCAACTTCTGGGTGGATCTTGTGCGCGGAGCGCTCTGGATACTCCTGCCGCTCAGCATTCTGCTCGCGCTGGCGCTCGTATCGCAGGGCGTGGTGCAGAACCTCAAGCCTTATGACACGGCCCAGTTGGTCGAGAAACAGAGCATTGAAGTCGACAAGAAAGACGCCGACGGCAACATCATCACTAACCCGGACGGCACGACCGCGAAAGATACGCAGACCGTCGACACGCAAACGATCGCGCAGGGACCAGCCGCCTCGCAGATCGCTATCAAGCAACTCGGCACGAACGGCGGCGGTTTCTTCAACGTGAACTCGGCCCATCCGTTTGAGAATCCAACGCCACTCTCGAATTTTCTGGAGATGTTCTCGATTCTCGCGATCTCAGCTGGATTCACGTATACCCTCGGGCGAATGGTCAAATCGCAGAAACACGGCTGGGCCGTGTTTGCGGCAATGGCCGTGCTCTTTCTTGCCGGCCTTATCGTCTGTTATTGGGCTGAGGCGCGGGGCAACCCGTTGTTCCCTGCCAACGTGACCCAGGCCGCCTCCGCAACGCAATCAGGCGGCAACATGGAAGGCAAAGAGGTGCGCGACGGCATTGCCAACTCGACGCTTTGGGCGGTGGCGACCACGGACGCTTCAAACGGCAGCGTCAACAGCATGCACGATTCGTACACGCCGATTGGCGGTCTGGTGCCGCTGGTCAACATCATGCTGGGAGAAGTAATTTTCGGCGGCGTCGGCGCGGGAATGTACGGCGTGTTGGTGATGATCATTATTTCAGTATTCATTGCGGGATTGATGGTCGGTCGCACGCCCGAATATCTCGGCAAGAAGATCGAGTCTTACGACGTCAAGATGGCCATGCTTTACGTGCTCATCTTCCCGCTCATGATTCTGACTCTGACCGCGATCTCGGTGTTGGCTCCGAATTTCGGTTTGACTTCGCTCAACAACAACGGACCACACGGTCTCTCGGAAATCCTTTACGCGTTCACCTCGGGAGCGGGCAATAACGGATCTGCGTTCGCGGGCTTGAACGCCAACACTCTCTGGTACAACACGACTCTGGGTGTGGACATGCTGTTCGGAAGATTCATGATGATTATTCCGGCACTGGCGATCGCCGGCAGTCTGGTTCGCAAGAAGATCACACCGCCATCGTTGGGTACGTTTCCGGTTACGACTCCGCTGTTCGCCGGTCTGTTGGTGAGCGTGATCGTGATCGTCGGTGCGTTGACCTTCTTCCCGGTGTTGAGCCTGGGACCAATCGTCGAGCATTTGTTGATGTACGCAGGGAAGACATTCTGATTAACTCCCTCTTCCTCTGGGAGAGGGCTGGGGTGAGGGATTTACGGCAAGATAGTACTGACGCCCTGACCCTCTCCCAGGGAGAGGGAACAAGAACCTGAATAGAGATCCAAGCATGATCAAAAAAACAAAGAAGCTAGCTGCCTGGAATTGGCTGATCGTCAAACGCGCGATCGTTGATTCACTCGTCAAGCTGAACCCGCGCGCCATGATGAAGAACCCGGTGATGTTCGTCGTCGAAGTCGGCAGTCTGCTGACGACCTTGCAAATGATCTATGGGATCGTCAGACCCGTGCCGGGTGTCACCAATCTGCGGTTCGAACTGCAGATCACGCTCTGGCTGTGGTTCACCGTGCTGTTCGCCAACTTCGCGGAAGCGATGGCCGAAGGCCGCGGCAAGGCGCAAGCGGATAATTTGCGCAGGACCCGCACGGAAACGACGGCAAAGAAACTTCTGCCTGACGGCAAATCACAGGTCGTCAATGCCACGCAACTGCGGAAAGACGACGTCGTGCTCGTGGCCGCCGGCGAATTCATTCCCGGCGATGGCGAAATCATCGAAGGCGTCGCTTCCGTCGATGAGTCCGCCATCACCGGCGAGTCGGCTCCGGTTATTCGCGAAGCCGGCGGCGATCGCTCGGCGGTAACCGGCGGCACGCGCGTCCTGTCTGATCAGATTAAGATTCGGATCACTTCGAATCCCGGCGAAACTTTCCTCGACCGGATGATCGCGCTCGTCGAGGGAGCGGAAAGACAAAAGACGCCAAACGAAATTGCGCTGAACATCCTGCTCGCGGGCTTGACGATTATCTTCCTGCTGGCGGTGGTAACGCTCCAACCATTCGCGATTTACTCCAACGCGCGGCAGACCATCTTCGTACTGGCCTCACTGCTGGTTTGTTTGATTCCGACGACTATTGGCGGCTTGCTCTCAGCGATTGGAATTGCCGGCATGGACCGCTTGATTCAACATAACGTGCTGGCGATGTCGGGGCGGGCGGTGGAAGCGGCCGGTGACGTGAACACTCTGCTGCTCGACAAGACCGGCACCATCACGCTGGGAAATCGCCAGGCAACTGAATTCATCCCGTTATCCGGCGTAAAGGAGCAAGTTCTTGCCGACGCTGCCCAACTTTCTTCGCTCGCCGACGAAACACCCGAAGGGCGTTCGATCGTTGTCCTGGCAAAAGAGAAATACGGCCTGCGCGGGCGCGAGTTCGCGGCGCATGAAGCCACCTTCATCCCTTTCACTGCGCAAACCAGAATGTCGGGTGTTGATCTCAACGGGCGCGAGATTCGTAAAGGCGCCGTCGACGCGATCGAAAAATACGTCGCCGACAGTGGCCATAGTGTGTCCGCAGAGATGCGCGAGATCGTGGAGCGAATTTCGAAACAAGGCGGGACGCCACTGGCCGTCGCTTACGACAAGAACCCGCTCGGCCTCATTTATCTGAAGGACATCGTGAAGGGCGGAATGCGCGAACGGTTCGCTCATCTCCGGCAGATGGGCATCAGGACCGTCATGATCACCGGCGACAATCCGCTTACCGCGCAGACTATTGCTCGCGAAGCCGGCGTGGATGACTTTCTGGCGCAGGCTACGCCTGAAGACAAAATGCGCCTGATCAAAGAAGAGCAGGCCGGCGGCAAACTGGTCGCGATGACGGGCGACGGAACGAATGATGCGCCGGCACTGGCGCAGGCAGACGTCGGCGTGGCGATGAATACCGGAACGCAGGCGGCCAAAGAAGCCGGCAACATGGTTGACCTTGATTCGAATCCGACCAAGCTGATTGAGGTCGTCGAAATCGGGAAGCAATTATTAATGACGCGGGGTGCACTGACTACTTTTTCGATCGCCAACGACGTAGCCAAGTATTTCGCGATCATTCCGGCGATGTTTGCCGGCGCTTTCCCTGTGCTTAACGCGCTGAACATTATGGGATTGCGCACGCCGCAGTCGGCGATTCTATCGGCGGTGATCTTCAACGCGTTGATCATCATCGCGTTGATCCCGTTGGCGCTGAAAGGCGTCAAATATCGTCCGATGAGCGCTGCATCATTACTGCGTCGCAACCTGATCATTTACGGTTTTGGCGGCATAGTGGCACCGTTTATTGGCATAAAGATCATTGACGTGATTATTCACGCGATTGGGTCAGCATGAATGGAGCGCCTAAAGCTGGGAGCGCGGACGTCCTGTCCGCATTGAGCGTCGCAAGCGCGAACAGATTTTGAGCGTGCTAACGCACCTTGTGCGGACGGGACATCCGCGCTCCCAGCAACCAGATGCGCGCTCCCGTGGAGGAAGAGTCTATGAAGAATCTGCTGACAGCAATACTGATGACTTTAGTAACGACCGTTCTATTCGGCCTGATCTATCCGCTGGCCGTCACCGGAATCGCCCAGGTCGTCTTTCCCGATAAGGCCAATGGTCAACTCATTCGGCGTGGTGACGGGACCGTCATCGGCTCGCGCATCATCGGCCAACCATTCGGTGGGCCGGGCTATTTTCATTCGCGACCCAGCGCGGCTGGCGCCGCCGGTTATGACGCAGGCGCATCATCGGGATCGAACCTCGGCCCCACCAGTCAGAAGCTAATCGATCGCGTGAAGGGCGATGTTGAAAAACTACAGGCGGAGAATCCCGGCAAGCCGGTGCCGATCGATCTGGTGACGACTTCCGGCTCGGGTCTTGACCCGCACATCTCGCCCGCGGCTGCGGAATTTCAGGTGCCGCGCGTAGCCCGCGAACGCGGATTGAGCGAAACCGAAGTGCGGCAACTTGTCGCCGCTCATACGGAAGGACGGCAGTTCGGTTTTCTCGGTGAGCCGAGGGTGAACGTGTTGGAGCTGAACGTCGATCTGGACAGCAAAAAACCGATGCTGACCGCGCCGCCAAGGCAGTGACATTGAGAGAGTGTTAACGTGAAATGAGTCGAGAAGTTGATTTCTGACGAAGTAATTCCAGCAACTGTGTGATTAGCGCTGACCACAGACCTTCACCGGAATCACTACTCGCCAAGCTAAAAGAGGGCGAGCGGGCGAGTTTGCGCGTCTACATCGGCGCCGCTGCCGGTGTGGGCAAGACGTATCAGATGCTGGAGGACGCGCATCAACTGAAGCGAGAAGGCGTCGATATTGTCGTCGGGATCGTTGAGCCGCATGGGCGGGAGGAAACCAGGGCGATGATTGGCGACCTGGAATGCGTTCCCATGCGCCACATCGAGTACAAAGGCGTTGTGATCGAGGAGATGGACCTGGATGCGGTAATCGCCCGCCGTCCCGCCGTGGCCATCGTTGATGAGCTGGCCCACACAAACATTCCGGGGTCGAAGAATCGCAAACGCTATGAAGACGTAATCGACCTGCTGAACGCCGGCATCTCAGTCATAACCGCGGTCAACATCCAGCATCTCGAATCACTGAACGATGCGATAGCGCGCACTACCGGCGTGCGCGTGCGCGAAACAATTCCCGATCACTTCCTGCGCCGGGCCGACGAAGTGGTGAACGTCGATGTCTCGGTCGATACTCTGCGCACGCGCCTGCGTCAGGGAAAGATCTACGACGTCGTAAAAATTCAACAGGCACTCAATAACTTCTTCCGCAAAGGGAATCTCCTGGCGCTGCGCGAGCTCGCGCTGAGGCAGGTGGCCACCGATCAAGCAACCAAAGCGCACGACTATCGCGAGCGTGAAGGCCTGGAACAGGCGGCAATACCCGAGAAAGTCATGGTGGCGATCGCTTCTCGTGGCAGTGCCAAGCGCATTCTCCGAGCGGGCTCGCGGATCGCCGGCCGTCTGGCCTCTGATTGGTATGCGGTGTATGTGGAAACGCCGCGCGAAGAGCTGGGTCGAATCGATCCACATGATCACGCAGTACTGCAAGAGAACATTCGCTTCGCTGAAGACCTGGGCGCCCAAGTAGTGAAGTTAAAGGACCGCAACGTTGCGGACGCGCTGATAGACTTTGCCCGGCGCGAAGGAATCACGCATGTGGTCTTCGGACAATCAGCCCGCTCCCGCTGGGACGTGCTTTTGCACGGCTCAGTAATCAATCGATTTCTTGGCGAAGTGCGCGACGCTACCGTGCAGGTCGTGCCCTTGGATAAGAAGGACAAGAAGGATGAAGGCGGAAGGATGAAGGATGAAAGTGAGTAGTGGTCGGTGGTCAGTGGTCGGTTGTTGTTAGATTTGGTTCTAAACGAAAACCAGATCGACGCCCTGAGAACTAACAACTAACAACTAACAACTGACTACTGACCACTGACTACTGATCACTAACCACTGAGTTATGAACCTACGGACAAAACTCCTGGCGGGATACATGGTCTTCGTCGCCGCGCTGGTGGTACTGGGCGGGTGGAGCGCCTATCGTCTGCGAGAGATGGGCGGGGTTTCAAGTCGCATTATTTCGAACAACTACGACTCAGTTCTGGCCGCGCAGCAGATGAAAGAGAGCCTCGAGCGCCAGGATTCCGCAGCCGTCTTTGCCCTGCTGGGCGCGCGTGAGCGCGCTCTCCAGCAGGTGCGCGACCATCGCGCGCGCTTCGACGCCAACTTTCAGAAGGCAGCCAACAACATTACTGAGACCGGCGAGCCTGAGTTAATCGAAGCCATTCGCCGGGATCGTGACGAGTACTACCGGATGTTTGACGCTTTTCTCGCCCGGCTGACAGAGACCGAGGCGCCCAGGCCGACCGGCAGCCAAACGAGATCGGAAGAAACATCGGAGCGCAACGAGTACTTCAATCGACTTGAACCTCAGTTCAACAAGCTTCGCGCCGACTGCGATCATCTGCTCCAGCTTAATCAGCGCGCCATGTTGGCTAAGTCCGAAGCTGCTGCTGAAGTGGCGCGACGTTGGTTCTATCTGACACTACTGATGGCCGGCGTGATGGTCGCAGCCGGTATCGCCCTGGCGTTCTTGTTCGCCAATCGCATCGTTGAGCCGCTGCGACAGTTGACCGCTACCACCGCGAAGATCGCTGGTGGCGACCTGGACGCCAAAGCAGAGGTAAATTCTGACGACGAGGTCGGCATTCTGGCGGCCGAGTATAACCGCATGGCTGAGCGGATTCGCCAACTCCGGCAGTCGGACAAGGGCCAACTGATCGTCGCCCGACAAACGACTGAGGCGGCCATCGATTCTCTTTACGATCCAGTGATCGTCACGGACTCGGAAGGTTGCGTCACCAAACTCAATCCGGCGGCCGAGGAGATCTTTGGCTCGGAAGCAGAAAACAGCGGCAAGCACATTGGTGAGATCGCCCGCGATCCCACACTCGCCGGCGCGGTTGCCGAAGCGATCCGCTCGCAGCGCCCCGTGGCCGGTGAAGGCGCAGCCTCAGTCCTGCCGCTGGCAGTCGATGGCTCCGAACGCGCCTTCCGCTTGCGCACGACACCCATGCGCGACAATGAAAATCATTTACTGGGCGCCGTGATCCTGCTTGAGGACATCACACACATGCGCGAGATCGATCGTCTCAAGTCAGAGTTTATCGCCACTGCTTCGCATGAACTGCGCACTCCCTTAACCAGCGTGCAGATGGGCGTGCACCTTCTGTTGGAAAAGGCCGCCGGTGAATTGACTGAAAAGCAAACCGAGGTGCTCGAGGCGTGCCGTCAGGATTGCGACCGCCTGGACAGGTTGATGCGCGACCTGTTGGATCTATCAAAGATCGAAGCCGGCGAGAGCCCGCCACAACCTGCACAGGTGCGCGCCGGCGAACTCATAGAAGCGGCAGCCGAAGATTTACGTCCGCAGGTGGAAGTGAAGGGCCTGGCGTTCCGTGTTGCTGTGCCGCTGGATTTGCCTTTCGTCAATGTTGACCGATTGCAGATTGAACGAGTGATCAGCAACCTGGTCATTAACGCAATTCGCTCGACTCGGCAAGGTGAGATCCGAATCACCGCCGAGCATCGTGATCGCAACATTGCAGTCTCAGTCACCGACAGCGGCAGCGGTATCCCCGCGGAATATCTGCCTCATATTTTCGACAAGTTCGTTCAGGTACCGGACACGCCGACCGGGGGAGCCGGACTAGGCCTGGCGATTTCCAAATCAATAGTTGAAGGACACGGCGGTCAGATCAGCGTGCAGTCAGAGTTGGGAAAAGGATCCACATTCGCTTTCACGTTGCCGGTTGGCTCGTAATTCAAAGGAAGGATGAAAGAATGAGCAAGCGCGTTCTGATAGTCGACGATGAAGAGAATATTCGGCGGATGATGCGCCTGACGTTGGAAGTCGCCGGCTACGACGTCGGTGAAGCTGATAATGGTCAGCAGGGCCTGGACCTATATGCCGATGGTTCGAGTTGGGACGTTGTGCTGCTCGATCAGCGCATGCCCGGCATGGATGGCTTGGAAGTGCTTCGTCGTCTCAACCAGCGCGATGCCGCGGCGCAGGTGATCATGGTCACCGCCTACGCTTCAGTGGAGCTGGCGGTAGACGCCATGAAAATCGGCGCGACGGACTTTGTCCGCAAACCGATGACGCCGGAAATACTCCGGGGCGCGGTAGCCGCGGCAGTTTCAAAATCGGCCAAGCGCCGGGCGGAACCTTCAGGCGAAGTTGAAGCTCCGGTGGAACGCCCGCAGATTGAAACCATAACTCTTAATGGATTTGAAATTATTCGCCCGGCGACTGCCCAGGCGGTGAAGACTCAACCCGACGAACACGTATTTGTCGTCCAGGCCCCAGACGGAAAGCGTTCTCAAGTACTGGTGAAGATTGATGATGAAGCTGTCAGCTATGTTGAGCGCATCACCCGGAGACGGCTCGCGGCCGACAATTCTTTTTGGGCTTATGCGGCCGAACGCCTACTCAGCGACTACTTGTGGAATCAAGGTAAGATCCCGCCCGCCGGCAAGCTCTCTCTCAAGGAAATCGATCGCGATCAGTTGATTATGGCGGAACGGTGGAACGAGTAAAGATCGCGGTACGGCACCACTGCCTCACAGAAGAGGTGTTCAGAGTACCAACTTCAGTTGGGTTGTTTGTCAGGCAACCTTAAAACCTTGAGTGTAGAATGTGGCACGCGCATCTTGCGCGTGATTCACGGGCGGGACTCGGCCGGGTGACATCAAGACAATCAAAGGGTACTCGCGGTGGACATATCGGCTGGGATTACACGCGTGTATAATGCGCGGCAATGGATGTAGTAACCGGTGCCGTCGTAATCGTCGGCTTGCAGAAGGTTGGGGCTCCTGCCGCGCAAATGCTCACCGCTGTGCTCGGCCGCATGCTCGGCGCTCCCGCAGACGCTCTCGGCGATATTGCCGCTCATCCGATTCGTGAATGGCAACGCAAACGCGTTGAGCGTGCAGAAGGGGTGGTTCTTGATGCCGCGAAGCTCGTTGCCGCGAAGAAGGGAAGGATCAAGCCAGTTCCTGGACGAATCCTGTTACCAATCCTTGAACATTCGTCTGTCGAAGAAGACAACGAACTCCGCAAGGTGTGGAGTCGACTACTCGCTTCAGCGGCTATGCCTGACCCTAAAGAGCCGGTCCTGACCGCCTATGTTCATATCTTGGCTGAATTGACGCCACTAGAAGTCAAGATTTTGGATTTCGTCATGGAGCATGGCGAGGAAAAAGTCAAACTCAAATTCGATCGCAATCCTTTGGTCCTTTACGTCTTCAGACGCGCGAAGGTTTGTAGACGCTTTCGAATCCATCCAGATCTGGCAAGAACTGTTATAGACAATCTTGTGCGCTTAAACCTGCTTGAGAGATTGAGCGACGCTCCGGACGGCACTACCTACGCGATGTGGCCCTATTTCATGACGAATCTAGGCCACGATTTTCACAGGGCTTGCCAGGGACCAGAGTAATACCCTCACGTCTCGGCGGCAAACGGGACTGCAATTAAATCAATCGCCTCCGTCAGTAGGTTACTTGCCACTTCTAGTCTTCCGGCAGAGTCTTCATGCCAACACTGCGAATTATTCGTGCGCGATAACAACAGGCGTCGGCTCAGATGGTATCTCGCTTCGGCCAATTCGGTATCTGAGAGTCCTGAGGATCTATGCTGGCACGGGCACGGCCATCTCCGAAAATCTCCACCGCTTAAAGAGGTCGTCATAACGATTCTCTGTGCGAGTCAAGAGGATTCCCTCTTCGTTTGGCTCAGCATGGAATCTTTCGAAGAGATGCGGCTTGTATCGAGCTACACGGATATCCCACCTATAAAGAGCGTCAGCGGTAATTTGCCGACACTCAGCCACTCTTCTAATTTCATCGACAAGGATCTCTGGGTCGAATGAATCACCAGTGCGTATTGTCTCACAAGGCAGTGTCACTGGGACGCTCAGATCCAGCTTGCCTTTCCGCAAGAAGCGATCCAGAAGAAACGAAATCGCCTGTGTAGAACGAAGTACCATCAAGGGCGTCACGCCATAATCCGCGAGCGAGGCAGCCTCTGACGTTACCCTTTCCTGAGGAGAGAGCTTCAACATTGCCCCTTCCGCGGAAGGAGTCTTTAAGGCATATTCTCTTTCGTCTTCCTCAACCTTTGGCACCGTGGGCCCTAGCCATTGGTGAGGATCGCGCAGATCATCTGGGAGATCGGCGATGAGCGCTTCCTTGAATGCGGTGCCGATCTGGCGTTCTTCGCCTGCGTGGGCGTAGAAGAGATCTTCGGGCGCGTGCGCGACAGCTGCCTCCCATTCGCTGCTGGCTCTTGATAGAGCTTCATAGACCTCAGCAATCCACAGAGGATCCATCTGCCCTATTTCGTTCTCAGATAGGCCGAATGATTCTGGCTTCTCCAGGACGGCCAGCACTTCTTGAGCACGAGCACTAACCTGTCGCAGCAGATCCTGATTTCCTTCCGATCTAAGCGCTTTTTCCAAAAGAACCTGGGGCGTTTGCCGCCCTGTTTTTGCTTCCTTTGCTTTCATGGTACTTCTCCTAGCTAGATGTGGGCCCTTATGGGGCTCGTAAGATCTAAGTGCTTCAGCAATCAGACGCATGTTACGAGAATTCGCCCCACGTATCTGATGTGTAGTCATCCCAAGATATGAAGCCGCTTCGGTGATAGTTCGTCTATCTCGCCAGAGAGCCAGGGCCACTCTCCAGTCGCGCTCAGGCATTCTCTCGGGCTTGTCCAGTAAGACCAGAACACGGCCCAAAGCCTCAATCAGTGTTTCGCGTAATCGGTACCTCGAAACCTTGAACTTGGCCGCCAGCATTCTCTCTGAAGGCGCTTCCGCATAAATATAGTTGGTCAAAACCTCTCTTTCGCCTTGAGCCAATCGGGAGATCGCATGCCTGACGATTCTGGTGTCTTGTTCCGCAGCGAGGTTCCTCTCAGCATCATAATTCGCCGTAAGCATTTCAATATCCTCCGGCTGCAGACAATTTTGCAATCGTTGGAGCCGGAGGATTCGCGGCCTGGCAAAATGAACGAAGGAAACATATGAATAGACCTCAAATCTCCCCTTTTGAGGATCGTAGTTGTTCACAAGGTTATCCCATCGCTCGACGAAGAAATCGTGTATCAGATCCACGGCATCGGCCGGAGCAACAACGAAGCCTTGTCGTGCTAGCTTTCCGAGGGCGCCAAACATGACCGGGCGCAAGTCCTTGTAGGCCGTTTCCATGTTTGGAGTTGTCTCAGGCATCTCAATAACCTTACCGGCGAGTTCCCAATGGTTCCGCCCGGAAGCCAATTCTATCGCAATCTACGGGCCTCCAGTTATAGATAAGCGTTCAATGGCGTTATTGGTCGAAAAAAAAGCTTTTTTCGTTGAGAATGCCAGCGGGACCGTCAGAGGGTGGGCTGTGGCGGACGCCCTCAAGCATCGCTGGCACGTGATTCTCTAGAAAAGTGCGGGATATGCGCGTGGCCGATTATCATCTTGGTCAACTCCACGGGAATCATACCAGCTTGAAATGAGTGTCAACGACTCGCCCTGGTTTTGGATTCAGAGGAGGCAGGAATCCTTCAGGTCTCAACTCGTAAAGCTCACTGTCCCAGTAAAGCCCGTCTGCCTCTTCGGTAATCCTATAAAGAAGCAGGCTGTTGGAATCGCGCCGCGATTGCACTCCCAAAGGAGCGAGCACGTTCTTCCAATAGTAAGGCGATTCCTGCAAATCTTGCTGGGTCGTGGTCCCGCAGCGAGCCTCAAGATAAGCGCGGGACTTTGATCCGCTGGTGGCTGTGAAGGCCTTTACCAGTGGAGGGCTATGAACATGCCCACAGAGAAGGATCGATATTTCTTTATCGACTATTAGTTTATGAAGTTCCCTCCGTGAGTCTGAGTCAATCGCGAGCCAATAGCCTGGTTTCGCTGGTGAGTGATGTAAGCACAGCACACGGATCTCATTCCTATCACGCTTGTGCAGGTCTTCGCGCAGAGCATCGAGTTGCGAGACAAAAGATCCCCTTGCCGTGACCCTATATGGATGGAGCCAATGAACATCGAAATCCGTATCTATGCATAAGAACTTCACCAAATACTTGCCTGTTGCAGGCGGGATCGAGAGATCCTTAACGAAAGGCGTTACCCGAAAGGTTTTACCAAAAGCTGGACTCGGTCTGCCGATCATCCGCACCGATCCGGGCCAGTGATCGTGATTTCCCGGGATTGTCCAGTCCTTCCAGTCCTTCACCCCTAGCCCAACATTGCCACCTTTCGGGGGGACAAGCTCGTCATGAAGGAATTCGACCGCGGTCTCGAACTCTGCGGGATTGCCTTTGGTCGTGAGATCGCCGGTCACTATCAGTTTGAGCTCCTCGTCCTGATCACGTCGATCCAGCCAAAAGCTTTCAAGCAGCATCAGCGCTGAATACTTGTGACCGAGCAAACCGTCGAGTAAAGGGATCGCAGCCCAGAGCTTTAGAGCTTCAGCGTCGTAAGTGTCCGGATCAGTAGTACCAAAGTGAAGATCAGAGATGTGTATGAGCGTCGAGAGATTCATGAGGGACCTCCGAAATTAGGGTGGAAACGAGATTGTGGCGGACCATCTGGCCTGCTAATCTAGGATTGGTGGCTGGGAAGACGGAAAACTGCCGCAGCGAAAAGCTAGCATGAAGTCGAATGGGAGTAAAGAGTACCAGCTACCAGCTTGGGTTTCCTTGCCCCAATGGCAAGCGCTTCAATCTTCCGGCACCGTCTTCGCGCCGAGGCTGCGAACGATCCGCTCGCGATAGCGACGCGCGTCGGCTTTGATTGTTGCTTCGTTCAGCGTTAGCAGCCTGCGGTCGCGCATGACGACGCGCCCCTCGATGATCACGGTGCGCACGTCCGCCGCTTTGGTGGCGTAGACCAAATCAGAATAGATGTTGTAAGAAGGAGTCTGATTCAGGTCGTCCAGGTCGACAACTACCAGATCGGCGCGTTTGCCTTTCTCAATCGATCCGATTTCCTTTTCCAGGTGCAGCGCGCGCGCCCCGCGGATCGTAGCCATCTCAAAGGCCTCTTCAGCGGAGACGACTTTTGGATCGTTGCTGATCAGCTTGTGAAGTTTCGCGGCGGTGTCCATCTCTTCCCACAGATTCAGATCGTTGTTTGAAGCAGCGCCGTCGGTACCCAAGCCGACGGGAAGATCTTCCCTGAGCATCTGCGGGACGGGGGCGACGCCGGAAGCGAGCTTCATGTTCGACTGCGGATTGTGGACGATCCCGACGCCGAGTTTCTTCAGCACTCCCAGCTCTTCTTCGCTGGGCCAAACCACATGCGCGGCAATCACGCGATTATTGAGAAAGCCAATCCGATTAAGATAGTCGACCGGACTTGCGCCTTTTGCCTTGAGGCTGTCGTCGACCTCTCGTTTGGTTTCAGAGATATGAGTAACTATGGGGGCGCCGGTGCGATCCGAAAACGCGCGTACCGCTTTCAGGTGCTCTTCCGAAACTGTGTAGGGCGCATGCGGCGCAATCGCCGGAGTAATCAGCGGATTGCCTTTCCATTGACTGACAAACTTTTCGACATAGGCCATGGCCTCGGCGTTCGTTTTGTTGTCAGCGACCGGAAAGTCGATGACCGTCTCGCCGAGGACGCCACGCATTCCCGCTTTCGACGTTTCATCCGCGATCGCATCTTCGAAGTAATACATGTCGCAAAAGGTCGTGGTGCCGCTGCGAATCATTTCTGCCAGCCCAAGCCGCGTGCCGACGCGCACGAAATCTTCGGTGACGTTTTTGGCTTCGGCGGGGAAAATGTACCTGGTGAGCCACTCTTGTAGATCGAGATCGTCTGCCAGGCCGCGAAACAGCGTCATGGGAACGTGCGTGTGACCATTGATGAGACCGGGAATGACGACCTTGCCGGTGGCGTTGACGATTTCGCGCGACCCGTAGTTGCGATCAATCTCAGCCACGCTGCCGACCGCGACGATGCGACCGTCCTTAACCGCGACGCTACCGTTTTCAATCACCCGGCGAGCGCCGTCCATGGTCACAACCGTTCCGCCGCGCACAATGAAATCCACGACAGTTTTCCTTCTCTGCGCCTGCGTTAGCGACGGCGCCGCCGTTGTAAGGAGAATCAGCAACAATAAAGCGACAAGTTTCTTCATTTTGATTTTTGAGCTTCCTTGAGGAACCTGGCGTCGAATGCCCTCGGCAAAAGCTGGCCGATTGAGACCTTCTCCTTCTGTCCGCGCAGGTTGGCCAGGACAATGGTGGCGTGTTTGGCGAACTCCCAGATAATCTGCCGGCAGGTGCCGCAGGGCGGCGTCAACCCTTCGGTGTCGGCAACAACAACCAAATGGATAAAGTCTCGCTCGCCTTCCGACAAGGCTTTCCATATCGCCACGCGTTCCGCGCAAACGGTCAGGCCATAACTAGCGCTCTCAACGTTGCAACCGGTGAACACCTTACCCGCTGCTGTCTGTAGTGCCGCTCCCACCAGAAAGTTTGAAAAGGGAGCAACCGACCGCAGGCGCGCGGCCATGGCCGCTTCGATTAACGACTGGTTATCTGATTCGCTCAACTCTGTCCTCCAACTGAATGCAAAGCACTGGCCAGCTTCTCGCGAATCTTCCCACTGATCAAATCAATGCTCACAAGATTATGGCCACCCTCCGGAATAATGACGTCCGCATGGCGTTTCGAAGGCTCTACGAATTGATTGTGCATCGGCCGCACCGTGGCAATGTATTGTTCAATGACTGAATCAAGCGTGCGGCCGCGCTCGGCGATGTCGCGCCGCAAACGGCGAATGAAACGAATGTCGTCGGGCGTATCCACAAACACTTTGATGTCCATTTGCTCGAGCAAACGCGGCTCGGCGAAAATCAGAATGCCCTCGACGATTACGATCGGCTTTGGCTCAATGCGAAGCGTGTCAGCTAAGCGCGTGTGGGTGCGAAAATCGTAGATGGGAAGCTCGACCGGCTCGCCCGCGTTCAGCTTTTTCAGATGATTGATCAGCAGGTCGTTGTCGATCGCGTCCGGATGATCGAAGTTAGCCGCATTCCGATAGTCAAGCGGCATGTCCTTAAGATTGCGATAGTATAGATCCTGCTGGATGAAAACGACTTCGTCGGCGCTGACCGACTGGAGAATGCGATTCGCGATCGTGGTCTTGCCTGAACCCGTGCCGCCGCAGATGCCAATGATCATAATCAGTTGTTAGTTGTTCGTTGTCAGTTGTTAGTAGCAGAGTCTATCAGGTCGCTTTTGCAACTGACTACTGACCACTGACTCGTTATGCGAATCTCGGGATAACCCGCTTCAAGAGCGCAGTAAACGCCCCGCGCACGCCCTCGCCGATTTTCATCACCTGACCATGATCGATCGGACGATTAGAGACGCCTGCCGCCAGATTCGTAATGCATGAAATGCCCACGACGTCCATGCCCATATGTCGCGCTACGATGGCTTCGGGCACAGTGCTCATGCCGACCGCGTCCGCGCCCAGCGTGCGTACCATGTGAATCTCCGCCGGCGTCTCGTAACTTGGCCCGGAAAGCGCGGCATAAATTCCGCGGCGCAACTCGAGGCCCATTGCACTACCTTCGTCGATCACGATGTTCTGCAGGTCTGGCGAGTAGACCGTAGTCATATCGGGAAAGCGCGGGCCAAATCTCTCGTCATTTTCTCCCCGCAGCGGATTGTCACAGAGCAGATTGAGGTGATCGCTGATCACCATTAACGATCCCGGCGTGAACTCGACGTTCAGGGATCCGGCCGCGTTGGTCAGCACCAGGGTACGCACACCCAGAAGCTTTAGCACACGAATCGGAAATGTGACGTCCTCCAGCGAATAACCCTCATACAAATGAAAGCGGCCCTGCATAGCCGCCACGGTTATTTCACCCGCTTTGCCAATCACTAACCGGCCGGCGTGACCCTCGACGGTCGCGTGCGCGAAGCCCGGGATCTCCCCGTAAGGAATCTCAGTGGCTTCCGTGAGATCTTCAGCGAAAGCGCCGAGCCCGCTGCCCAGGACGATCGCCACGGGCACGTCGGCGCTGGTGCGCGCCCGAATCAGGCGCGTGGCTTCCTGAGCGCGCTCATAGAGCGTTGAAGAGTCCGGTTTCGATGACATTTGGAATTTCGCTGAAGACATTACAACATTAAATCTCGGCAGATGTCATCCGCCGTGACACAGACTTCAGTCGGTGGATTTCAGCGGACAAGTCCACAGACTGAAGTCTGTGCCACTCATTTCTCTTTTTGATAAGGAGTGCCGAGTGCGCGTGGCGCGCGCGATTGGCCGATGAAGCCCGCCAGTACGACTATCGTGACGACGTAGGGAATCATCTGAATAAACTGCACGGGGATGTCTTCACCTGAGGGGAGTTTGGCTACTCCCTGCATCTGAATCGTCAACGCATCCGCCAAACCAAAGAGCAGGCAGGCAAGCATGGTCTGCACGGGCCGCCACTTGCCGAAGATTAGGGCCGCGAGTGCAATGAACCCGCGCCCCGCTGCCATGTTGCGCGTAAACAAAGAGGATTGGCCGATGGAAAGATACGCACCGCCAATCCCGGCCAGGACTCCCGAGAGAATTACGCCGACGTAACGGATTCTGTTTACGCCCACGCCGGCCGCATCCGCGGCTTCGGGATTCTCGCCCACGGCGCGCAGCCGCAAACCAAACGGAGTGCGGTACAAAACATATCTGGTCAACAAAACTATCACCAACGCCAGCAGCGATATTACTGAGACTTCACTGAGAATTCGCCACTGCGGAATGAACCCGGGCAAAAGTCCGGAGAGTGTTGGCAAAAGGTTCTCTTTCGGAATCTGCGGCGTCGAGCCGGAAGAGAGAAACAGCGCGCCGCTCAGCACCGCGGGTAAACCAATAAACAAGATGTTGATGCCGGTGCCGGTTACCACCTGGTCAGCCCTGAAACGAATACAAGCAAGCGCAATGACATAAGCAACCACGGCGCCGGCGACCATCGCACCGCCCAATCCGACCCACGGACTGTGAGCATAGTAAGTTACAGACGCCGCCGTAAAAGCACCCGCCAGCAGCAAGCCTTCGAGGGCAATATTGATGACGCCGGATCTTTCCGAATACAACCCACCCAACGCCGCCAACACCAAAGGCGTGGCCAACCGAATGGTTGAGAACAACAGTGATAGAGTAAGGATTTGGCGCATCGCGTTGAGCTTAGAGCTTAGAACTTAGAACTTAGAACTTCACCGTTGCCCGGTATGGATGTAAAGCTAAAGACTAAGCTCCAAGCACTAAGTTCTATCTTAGACTCTCGCCTTCTTCATCACACCGACCTTCTTCAACCCGCTGAAGATGGCGTCGGGCCGCAGGGCCACGAGGATGATCACAATGCCTTGCAACATGTCCACGATGTCTTTCGACACATGGATCGTATACGCATCGACGAAGATTCCACCCCGCAGCAGAATTGCAAACAAGATCGCCGCGAGGAAGACTCCGAAGGGATGGTTGCGACCCAGCAGAGCTACAGCAATGCCGACGAAACCGTAGTTCGCCGAGAAGCCATCATAGTAACGATAACGATAGCCGAGCACTTCGTTGATTCCAACCATGCCGGCGAGTCCGCCCGAGATAGCCATTGCCAGGATAATCTGCTTGCGAATCGAGATGCCGCCGTATTCCGCCGCGGTTGGATTTGCTCCCGTCGCACGAATCTCGTAACCCCACTTCGTCTTCCAAAGCAGTACGTAGACCAGCACGCAGGCGATTACCGCCAGGATGAACGCCAGGTTCAGAGGGATGCGTTCGGGCAACCCGGGAATGAATCTTCCCAGTCGCGAGATGTGCGCGCCCGGGCCAATCACGGTCGTCTCTAAAATCGGATCGCCAGGGGTCTTGTAGTGGTACTGCGTGAAATAACTGACCAGCGCGACCGCCACAAAGTTGAGCATGATGGTGTTGATGACCTCATGCGATCCAAAACGCGCTTTCAGCACGCCGGGAATGCCGCCCCAAATCGCGCCCGCCGCAATCGCCGCCAGACAACACGCCGGCAATAAGATCCATCCGGACAATCCTGCGAACTTGATTCCAATCCAGGCGGCCGCAAACGCCCCCATGTAGAGCTGACCTTCAGCGCCGATATTCAACAGGCCACAGCGAAACGCGACCGCGACGGCCAGCCCGGTAAAGATCAGCGGCGTGGCATAGAAAAGCGTATAGCCGATCCCGTCAGGCCACGAAAACGCGCTGCCGATGAGCAAGCGATACGTCTGGATTGGACTGTCCCCAATCAGCAGCACGACGATGCCGCCGATTACAAAAGCAGCCAGCACGGCGAGCAGCGGGAACAGAATCTCGCGTAAGAGTTTCATGTGTTAGAAAGGGCTTAGAGCTTGGTTCTTAGTTCTTGGTGTCTCATCCTTTGACGCCTAAGCTCTCAGCTCCAATCTCTAAGCTCTTCCCCCGGTCATCATCAATCCAATCTCTTCGTTGGTCGTCGCCTTGGGATCGACTTCGCCTACGATCTGACCGTTGTGAATTACCAGCAGGCGATCCGATAACGCGGTTACTTCTTCCAACTCAGCCGACACCAGCAGGACTGCACAACCGGCATCGCGCATGGCCACAATCTTTCGGTGAATGAACTCGATCGCGCCGATGTCAACGCCGCGCGTGGGCTGCGACACCAGCAGAAACTTCGGCGGCAGTTCGAACTCTCTGCCAATGATCAGCTTTTGTTGATTTCCACCGGAAAGCGAGCGCGCCGGCAGGAGTGGATTCGGCGGACGCACGTCAAAGTCGCGAATCACCTGGTCCGCGCGACGATGAATTCCTTTTTGATCCAGCAAAATCGATCCGGGTCCGGTCACCGCGGGCTTGCGATAATGAACACCGAGGATCGTGTTTTCGGCCAGACTAAAATCCAGCAGCAGTCCGCGCCGGTGACGATCTTCAGGGACGTGCGCGATGCCTAACTCTTTTCGGGCGCGCGCATCAAGCCGGGTGATGTCACGACCTTCGAAAGAGATCGAGCCTGAGACGTAGGAACCGGGAATCAGTCCCGCCAACGCTTCAATCAACTCGGTCTGGCCATTGCCCTCGACGCCCGCGATGCCGACAATCTCGCCCGCGCGCACGTCGAACGAAACCTTATCGACACGTTTCGATCCGTCACGCCCGGCGATTGAAAAATCGCGCACGGAAATCAAAGTGACACCTGCCCTGGCGTCGGGCTTTTCGACGCGCAGCAAAACATCGCGGCCAACCATTAAGCGCGCCAACTCAGCCGCATTCGTTTCGCTGGTTTTCACCTCGCCCACCACGCGTCCGTCGCGCATTACCGTAACGTTGTCTGAAATTGCCAGCACTTCCGAAAGCTTGTGAGTAATGATGACGATCGTCTTGCCCTGCTCGCGCATGCCACGGAGGATCGCGAAAAACTCTTCGACCTCCTGGGGCGTCAGCACCGCAGTTGGCTCGTCGAGAATCAGCAACTGCGCGTGGCGATAAAGTGCCTTGAGTAATTCCACACGCTGTTGCTGTCCCACGGAAAGCGTCTCGACAGTTGCATTTGGATCGACGGACAGCTTGAACTCATCTGACACTTTGCGAATTTCATCCGCAGCCTTTCGTAGATCCAGCGACGTTGCGCTTCCGGGCTCAGCGCCCAGGACGATATTCTCAGCCACAGTCATGGTTTCAACCAGCATGAAGTGCTGGTGGACCATGCCAATGCCGAGTGCTATCGCATCGTGCGGCGTGCGAATCTCACGCACCTGGCCGTTGATCAGAATCTCTCCGCTGTCTGCCGTGTAGAAGCCATAGGCGATACGCATCGCCGTGGACTTGCCCGCGCCATTTTCCCCGACGATGGCGTGGATCGTTCCCGGCTCGACCGTGAAGCCAACGCGATCGTTTGCCAGGACGTCGCCGAAGGTCTTAGTGATGTTGCGAAGTTGGATCATTGCGGGCAGAGCTTAGTTCTTCGGGCTTAGAGCTTAGAGCTTGGATTCTTATGCCTTCTTGAGTCGTTGGCGCGCCGCAGCGTTAGACACGGATCGCCAATATCCATTCAAAGCCGGAGTAAGGTCGTCCACGATCCCTTTTAGCTGGTCAGTCTGTGCGTCAGTCAGAAGTCTTCGCTTGAAAGCGCGCCGAAGCCAATGCTTCGTTTCATATAAGGACCCCCGCGCTATACCGATAAATCGACGATTGTCCTGCGCTGTTCCTCGACCGCTTCCTTCCGCAATGCAAGAGCCGATGCCATCGGCGGATTTCACTATCTGCTGACCGACTGTGTTCTTAGCCAGCTGATCCCATTTGACCACGATTTCCCAAATCTCGTCGGCAAGTTTTTCCGCAAGCTGGTAGACTCTCAAGGTCTCAAAGTTAGTCTTCTGCATTTCTAAGCTCTAAGCCCCAAGTTCTAAGTTCATCAATTAGCCATCGCATCCGTAACTTTGATCTGCCCCGCGATGATCTTCCTCTTCGCTTCCTCGGCCGCTTGGATCGCTTCCGGAGAAACCAGGTCCTTGTTGTACTGATCGATCACGTAACCAACGCCCTCGCTTTCCAGCCCAAACACGTGAAAGCCGGCTTGAAACTTCCGCTCTACCACCAGCTTCACAATGTCATAGACAGCGTTGTCGACGCGCTTCACCATGCTCGTCAGAACAAAGCCCGGCTTGACCATATTCTGGTTAGAGTCGACCCCGATTACGAAATGCGTCGCGCGGCCATTTACCTTTCCATATTGCTCCACGGCATCGAATGCGCCGAGGCCCGAATTGCCCGCGGCAGTAAAGATGACGTCAGCGCCTTTGCTGATCTGAGCGAGCGAAAGTTCTTTACCTTTGCCTGGATTATTCCAGGCCGCGTCGGTAACACCGACGTAATTCTGAACTATCTGGATGTTGGGATTGATCGACTTCGCGCCTTCTTCGTAGCCTTTTTCAAAGCGATGAATCAACGGAATATCCATGCCTCCGACAAAGCCCAGGACGTTTGTCCGAGTAGTCTTGGCGGCGATGATGCCGGCCAGATATGAGCCTTCGTGTTCTTTGAAGACCAAAGAAGCCACATTTGATTTGGGCGTCTTGCCGTCGTCTTCAAAAATCACGCCGTCGATGATGGCGAAATGGATGTTTGGATAGTCTCGCGCGACGGTCTGCATGATCGGCCCCTGGGCAAAACCGACGCCAATGATCAGGTCATAGCCGCGTTCGGCAAACGCGCGCATTGCCGGTTCGATGGAAGTAGGATTGCCCGGCTCGACATCACGCAGAACAATGTCCAGTGCCGGTTTGCCGCAGCTCGTCTTACCGCCAGGCAGAGTTCCCGATTCAGCGCACTTCACACCGGCCCATGCGGCCGCATTGAACGAGCGATCGTCTTTGCCGCCGATGTCAAAGACAATGCCCACATGGATCTTGGATTTGTCGTCTGCGCCATAGCTTGCGCGATGGCACGCCGGGCCAATAAATACCAGAGAGGACAATAGAAGCAGGGCTAGCAGTATCTTAAGTTTCACCTGTCGACCCCCATTTGGAGTGCGGTGGCGAGCGTAGCGCGACACCGCTTTGGATCAATCTATTTTCAGACGCTTCGCACCAATCCACAGCGCCGTCGTCGCTTCGCTCTGCCGGCGCACTCCAGGAGCTTTCATTTTCATTTATCGATTACTTCCTTGATGAGCACCGGCAGCTCAGCCGGCGGCGCGTCGCCTATTTCATAGGCCGCCTGAATTCGCGCCGCCGCCCGTTGGCCGCGATTCGGATCATCACAATAAACCAACCCGATTCGATCGCCACGGCGAAGCTCGCCGCCAATCTTGACCTCTCCCAGAAATCCGACAGCGGGATCGATCCGGTCTTCCATACGGACACGGCCGCCCCCCGCCTCGGCGATGGCGTGACCAATCTCTTCCGTATCAACTTTCGTGACAAATCCAGAGCGCGGCGATTCTACCTTAACGCCACTATCTGTCAACGGAAGAATGCCGGCCGGATCGTCGCAGACGCGAGGGTCACCGCCCTGGGCCTCGATATTTTTACGGAATCTTTCCAGGGCCTCGCCTGACTCGTGCACTCGTTGGATACAGAGCCGCGCCGATTCGACCGCTGTTTCCAGACCCGACAGGACCAGCATCCGGGCCGCCAGTTCGATCGAGAGATCGAGGACCGCACGGGCCCCTTCGTGAACTTCGCCCCGCAAAAGTTCTATGCACTCCATGACTTCCACAGAGTTCCCTACCGCGCGCCCCAGCGGCTGGTTCATGTCCGTGATCAGCGCTTGCGATCGCACACCCAGCGAGTTTCCTGTCTTGACCAGCGCGCCTGCCAGGGCCCGCGCTTGATTCCGCTCCCGCATGAACGCACCCGATCCGGTCTTAACATCAATTACCATGGCCCCCAGGCCGGCCGCGCCTTTCTTTGAAATGATCGAAGCGACGATCAAAGGAATTGCTTCGATCGTAGCGGTCGCATCCCGCAGCGCGTAAAGTTTTTTGTCGGCGGGAGCAATCTCAGCCGTCTGACCGTTCATCGCGAAGCCCGCCCGGTCCAGGACCGCGCGAAACTCTTTCAGCGAAAGATCGACGCGATATCCGGGAATGGATTCCAGCTTGTCGAGCGTCCCGCCCGTGTGACCCAATCCGCGCCCCGAGATCATCGGCACACACACCCCCGCCGCCGCCGCGAACGGGGCGATCAAGAGTGAAGTCTTATCGCCGACGCCGCCGGTTGAATGCTTGTCGGCTTTGGGTTTTGAAATGTCTGAGAAGTCGAGAATCTCGCCGGAGTGAAGCATGGCCGCGGTCAGTGCGGCCTGTTCGCCGTCAGTCATCCCTCTGAGAAAGATGGCCATAAGCAAAGCGGTGCTTTGGTAGTCGGCGATGGTCCCGCTGGTCACGCCGGCGATGAAGAACTCGATTTCGTCCGCCGAAAGTTCTCCGCCGTCACGTTTTTTGCGAATGATATCTTGCGGTCTCATTATGATGTTTTGAGGACAAGCTTTGCGCGCATCCGGGATCATTGAAACCGGATCATGAACGGACCACTAAGCCGTGCCGCTCTGATTCGACATTAACAGCACTATTGCCTGGACCGTGACCGCCTCGCCGCGCCCCACGGCATCCAGGCCCTCGCCGGTCTTGGCTTTAACGCTAACGCAACCGCTATCTACGTGCAGAGCCTTCGCCAGAGTTTCGCGGATTGAGGCGATATGCTCGCGCAGCCTTGGCCGCTCGAGCATGATCGTCGCATCTGCATTCACCAATTGAAAACCGCGCTCACGAGCCAACCAGCAGACACGCGCCAGCAATTCCAAACTATCGGCATCTTTCCACCGCGAGTCGCTATTGGGAAAATGAACACCGAGATCTCCTTCACACAGCGCGCCCAGAATGGCATCTGCCAGCGCATGTGTAAGAGTGTCCGCGTCCGAATGTCCGTCTGCTCCCCGGTCAGATTCAATTCGGACGCCTCCCAGGATCAGAGGTCGCCCTTCAACCAATCGGTGCGTATCATTGCCGATGCCGATTCTGAACATAAGACGTCAGTGGTCAATTGGTCAGTAGTTAGTCGTCAGTTGTCCGATCTCCCTCTCCCTTTGGGAGAGGGTCGGGGAGAGGGCTTGAGGCTTCGTGTCACCAGCTAATTCCCTCTTCCCCGGCCCTTCTCCCAAAGGGAGAAGGGAGATTCTTAACTGACTACTGACCACTGACAACTGACAATAAGATCGCTTCCGCCAACACTAAATCTTCTTCTTGCGTAATCTTAATATTCCGCGAACTGCCCTCGATCGCAACGACCTCAAGACCCAACCGTTCTGCCAGCAGACTATCATCCGTTACCTCGCCGCCGGCTGCTTCAATCTCGCTGAGCGTCTGATAGGCTCGCTTCAGAATCTCTAAGCGGAAGCACTGTGGCGTCAAAGCTCGCCTGAGATTGCCACGCGGTAGCGTGCGAATGACGCGGCCGGACTTAATCTCTTTGATCGTATCGGGAACCGGCGCAACCAGAATAGCAGCGCCGGTCGCGCGTGCGGCAGCCACCACCCGATCGATCTCCTCCGGCGTCACAAAAGGGCGTACGCCATCGTGGACTGCGACGATCTCGGCCTCGTCAATCAATGCCAAACCGCGTTCGACGGATTGCGCCCGCGTTTCGCCGCCGGCGACTGCTCGCATCGGCTTCTGCAAACCAAACTCTTTCGCGAAAGGCAGAAACGAATCCGTCTCTTCTCCGGGCAGCACAACTACGATTTCATTGATCTCCCGGCAGCGCTCGAATTGTTTGAGCGTGTGAATGATAACTGGGATGCCACCGAGTTCGAGGAATTGCTTTGGCCGGTTGCCGCCCAGCCGAGTTCCCTTTCCGGCGGCAACGACTATCGCGACGTTCATTCGGTTATGGTTCGGTATCGTTGATGCGCGTCATTGCGGGAGCCGATCTCACTTCACGCAAAGGCCGGCGGGCGCGTTCACCGTTGGCGACGCCATCAGTTTCATCGCAAAGGCGCCCAAAGATCATCTTGCCTGCCGTAGTCTGCAAGACGCTGGTCACGGCGATGTCGGCATTCTTTCCAATCAGACGCCGCGCATTGTCCACCACGACCATGGTTCCGTCGTCGAGGTAGGCTACCCCCTGGTTGTATTCCTTGCCTTCCTTCAGGATGAAGACGTGCATCGCTTCGCCGGGCAGCACGACCGGTTTCAAGGCGTTCGCCAGCTCATTGATGTTCAGCACATTGACGCCGCGCAGTTGCGCCACTTTGTTCAAGTTGAAGTCGTTGGTGACTATTACGGCATCGCCGAGCTGTTTGCCCAATTCAATCAGCTTCAAATCAACTTCGCGGACCGCCGGAAAATCAGTTTCGACAATCTGAATATCCAGCGAGCTATTGTTCTGCAGGCGATTGAGCATATCAAGTCCGCGCCGCCCGCGCTGGCGCTTGGATGAATCCGGAGAGTCAGCCACCTGCTGCAACTCGCGCAGGATGAATTGCGGAATGATCAGCGTGCCCGTCAGGAATCCTGTCTCAGCCACATCTGCGATGCGGCCATCAATGATCACCGATGTATCAAGAATCTTGAGATCGCGGCGAGAAGCCTTGTCGCTGAAGATACCGCCCAACGCAGAGAGCTCCAGGTAGTCGCCCTTTGCGGCGCCAACCATCAAACCGATGTACGCCATGAAAACAATTAGCGCTAGTGTTAGAAACGCTCTGGTTTCAGGCGCAATGGCCGCGGATTCCTGGCTGGCGATAAGCGTCCCGATCAAGTAGGCACCGATGATGCCAAGAATCGATCCGGCAGCTGCTCCGATAAGGGTCTTCAAGGATGCGCGTCGAATGCGTATCTCGAAAAGCACGATTGCCACGGCGATAAATGCGGCCGCGCCTATCGAAAAAAGCCGGCGCCCGGGGATCGGATGCAGCACATAACCTGCGCTCACCAGGAAGGTGGCGAAGACCAGCCTCAAAACTATGACATCAAAGCGCATACCGGGCGACATCTTAGCACGCCGGAAGCCGCCCGTCATTATTACTTTACCGTTAGCTGCAAGTTTCTAGACAGGCAGGACAATCAACATATCCCGCGGCGTTTCGCATGCTCGCTTGTGCTGCCAGCGCCTGATTGCCTCAACCGCGATAAGATAAAACGCGAGCCACTCCAAACCTTCCGCAGTTGGGGCCCTTAAAGTCGCCGGCGCGCGACATAGCCCAACGACTCGCACGCGGTCTACCTTAATACACAACGTCCGGCTGGAGTTTTGTGCGCCTTTGACGTAAACAGGTATGGTATGACCCACAACCGTTCCGCTTCTGACTCGCTTGATCTAGCTGCGATAGCGCACCAGACGATGCTTGACGCCGGCTTTGTGCCGAACACGCCGCCTTCGGTTTTGGCTGAATTGCGGTCGCTCGAGTCGCGACCGCAGACGGCCGTCTCGGGTTCTTCAACCCGTGACTTACGCTCGTTGCTGTGGTCGTCAATAGACGATCGCAAGTCACGGGATCTCGATCAGGTTGAGTACGCGGAACGCCTACCAAATGGCGACATCCGCGTGCAGGTGGGCATCGCCGACGTTGATGCACTGGTACAAAGAGGTTCGGCCATTGACGCCCATGCGGCTGAGAACGGCACGTCTGTTTACACTGGAGTTAGAACTTTCCCGATGCTGCCCGAGCAGTTATCAACGGACATGACTTCGCTTGTAGGCGGCGCCGATCGATCATCAATTGTTACTGAAATGACTTTGGCCTCAGACGGTACGGTGAAATCGAGTGATGTCTATCCTGCATTACTGCACAACTACGCCAAGCTTTCGTATGAAGCTGTGGGCGCCTGGCTTGATAACACGGGACCGATACCACCGGAAGTTGCCGGCGTGCCAAAGATGGACGCACAGATTCGTCTCCAGTTCGAAGCTGCACAACACCTACGCGAGTTACGGAGAGAACACGGCGCACTCGAATTAGAGACAATCCAGGCCTCACCGGTCATAAACAACAACGGCCAGGTCACCGAACTTTCGGTCGTTGAGCGGAACGGCGCGCGTGATCTCATTGAGAATTTCATGATCGCCGCGAACGTATCGATGGCCCAGTTTCTGACTGCGAAAGGGGCGCTGTCACTACGTCGCGTGGTGCGGACTCCGGAACATTGGCCCCGCATTGTCGAGATCGCGCATGAGCTGGGCGAGCAGCTACCGGCGCAACCGGACTCGCGCGCGCTGGCGGATTTTCTGGCGCGGCGCAAGACTGCCGACCCGCAGCACTTCCCGGATCTTTCGCTGTCAATCATAAAGCTATTGGGTCCGGGCGAATACACTGTACAGATTCCGGGAACTTCGGCAGAACAGAGCATCCACTTCGGTCTCGCTGTACACGACTATACGCATTCGACCGCACCCAACCGTCGCTATGCGGATTTGGTAAGCCAGCGTCTGGTCAAAGCTGTGCTCCGAGAAAGCGCAGGGCCCTACACTGAAGCCGAGTTGACCGCAATTGCCGCGCATTGCACTGAGCGTGAAGACGCAGCGCGCAAAGTTGAGCGCAAAATGCGCAAAGTCGCCGCCGCTGTGTTAATGCAAAAGCGGATCGGTGAAGTGTTCGACGCCATCGTCACGGGCGTTACACCCAAGGGAACCTTTGCACGTCTGATTAAGCCGCCAGTTGATGGGCTCGTTATGCGCGGAGAGCACGGCCTCCGCGTGGGCGAGAAAATAAGTGTGAAGCTACTTGCAACCGATCCACAACGCGGCTTCATCGATTTCGGCCGAGTCGGGGGCTCATAATGCATCCCCGCGTATAGCGCTACTGCGGTTTGACCACGATCGCCGGAATATTCTGATCGCGTACCAGTTGATTAAATGCCGGCACGTCGGTCTTCATAATCTGAGTGAGCTTCTCCAACTGCGCATTGATCTGTGCGACCACTTCATCATAGACCGCGAACGACTGTTCATTGGGCGGAGTCTCAGATCGCGAGACCACGCCGCCAAGCGCCGCGAGTTTGTTGTTAAGCCGGATCGGGAAGTTCAGAGGATCCTGACTGCTCTGGTTCCTGGTTTGATAGAGCGCCTCTTCAACTTCGGTAAGTTTTTTGTTCAGGGCCACGCCTGCGTCAGCAATTGGTTTCGCATTTGATTGACCCGCCAGACGCTTAACCAGATCATCGACTTGCTTTTTGACATCGCGAATCTGAATGATCGCGTTGTGCGTTTCGCTTAGCTTGTCTCGAATCTTCAAAGAGAGATCGAGTTGCTTTGCATACTCAGCCGCGGTAGTCGTCAAACGCGGATCAGGTTTGACTTCAAAGGTCTCGGTCATCGTTGAGCTATCGACGGTTAGCTTCACCTGATAATTTCCCGGCACGACGCGTGGCCCGCGTGTCTCTCCCGCCCACAGAACCATTCCCGGAAAACGCACGGGGTCTGGATAGCGCAAGTCCCAAACAAAACGATTAAGACCAATGTCGGTCGTCGCCCGCGCCGGCGCGCCGCCGCCAAAGAACCCGCCTTCTTCTCCCGCCGGCGCCTGCGCTTGCTCAGTCGGGGCTTGCCCCTGCGGCCCGCCACTCCTCGGTAGTCTGGTGGTGAACTTTTTGATCGACTTGCTGTTGGCATCGAGAAACTCGAGCACGAGATCAGTTGTCGGTTTGGCTTTAAGCGAGTAATAGACAACCACTCCACTCGCTGGATTCTTCCCGATGGTTGCCGTCGGCGGTAATTGGAATCCACCACCACCGGGCATTCGATAAGCGTCCTTGGGTTTGAAAAGATGCGCGTCATTTACTGCTTTGAATCCACCGGCATCCATCATTTGGTGCAACGCCGGCAGATCATCAAAGATCCAAAACGCTCGCCCCTGCGTCGCCGCGACTAATTCTTTTTCGCGTTTGTGAATTGCAAGATCTGTGACCGGGACTACGGGAAGATTGAGCTGCATCGATTGCCAGTTCGCGCCGTCGTCAAACGAGACGTACATGCCCGTCTCAGTTCCGGCATAAAGCAAACCGCGCTTGTTCGGATCTTCGCGAACTACGCGCGTGAACGCGCCGTCGGGAATGCCGTTGGTGATCTTCTTCCAGGACTTTCCATAGTCGCTCGTCTTGTACAAGTATGGCTTGTAGTCGTCGGACTTGTACATCGTCGCCGCGACATAGGCAGTCGCCGGTTGGAACGGCGAAGCATCCAGCGAATTGATCTGAATCCATTCCGGCATGATGTCTTTTGGTGGCGTGACATTCGACCAGTTCTTTCCGCCGTCACGCGTTAGATAGACCATGCCATCATCCGAGCCGCTCCAGATTGTGCCCGCCTGGACCGGCGATTCCATTACTGTAAAAATCGTGTCGTAGTATTCAATGCTCGTATTGTCTTTGGTGATCGGTCCACCGGACGCCCCCTGTTTGGACTTGTCGTTGCGCGTCAGGTCGGGACTAATCGCCTCCCAGCTCTGCCCTTCGTTCGTAGATCTGAAAAGCACATTCGCGCCGGCGTAAAGCGTATTAGGATCGTGGGGCGAAAATACGATTGGAAAGTTCCATTGGAAGCGGTACTTCAGATCCCCTGCACCCCAACCCATCGGATTGTTCGGGTAAGGATTTACATCGCGCAGTTGGCCGGTGTGATGATCGTAACGAGTAATCAATCCATCGTATGAACCGGCGAAAATGATCAGCGAGTCTTTTGGCGAAGGCGCAATCCAGCCCGACTCTCCGCCACCGACGTCGAACCAATCACTCGTAGTAATCCCCGCGTCTGTTGTCCGGCTGGCAATGCGCACGGTCGAGTTGTCCTGCTGCGCGCCGTAGATGTGATACGGAAAATCGTTATCGAGAGCGACGCGATAGAACTGCGCCGTGGGTTGATCCTGTTCGCTCCAACTCCTGCCGCCGTTGAATGAAACGTTGGCGCCACCGTCGTTGCTATTGATCATCCGGCTCGGATCGTCGGGCGCGATCCACAGATCGTGATTGTCGCCATGAGGTACCGGTATACCAGTAAACGTCCGGCCCCCGTCGTTCGATCGATAGAAACCAGTGTTGAGCACATAAACCGTGTCCGCGTTTTTCGGATCGGCGTAGATGCGCGTGTAATACCAGGCGCGCTGGCGCAGATTGTGCTGTTCGTTCGTCTTCGTCCACGTCCGTCCGCCGTTGTCTGATCGAAATACTCCGCCGTCTTCCGCTTCGACAATTGCCCACAAACGATCTGGATTTGCCGGCGAGACTGTGATCCCGACGATACCGATCATGCCCTTTGGCAAGCCCGGGTTGCGCGTAATCTCGGTCCATGTGTCCCCGCCGTCAGTTGACTTGAAAATGCCGCTGCCGGGACCGCCGCTCTCGAGAGTCCAGGGCTTTCGATAGACTTCCCATAAACCTGCGTACAGCACAGTCGGGTTCGTCGGATCAATTATCAGATCGCACGCGCCCGCTTTGTCACCGCGATAGAGAACTTTCTCCCATGTCTTGCCGCCATCTTTTGATCGAAATACGCCGCGCTGCTGATTTGGGCCCCAGACATGTCCCTGCGCCGCGACGTAAACGATGTCCGGGTTTTTCGGATGCACACGAATGCGCGAAATCTGCCGCGTGTCTTCAAGACCGACACGCTTCCATGTCTTTCCTGCGTCGTTTGATTTGTAAACCCCGTCGCCATGCGAGACGTTGCCGCGGATTGGCGACTCGCCCATGCCGACATAGACCGTATTCGGATCAGAATCTGACAGACCAATCGCGCCGACCGAACCCGTGCCAAAGACCCAACCATCGCTGACTGGCTCCCAGTTAATGCCGCCGTCCGTCGTCTTCCAAACGCCGCCGCCGGTCCCGCCGAAATAGAAGACCATCGGCTGCGACGCGACGCCGGCAACTGCGGTCGAGCGTCCGCCGCGAAACGGACCGATCTGTCGCCACTGCAGCGCTTTCAACGCATCGGCCTGACTCTGGGTCGTTGCGGGCGCTCCGGACGGTTGTTGTCGTTGACCGCTGATCGAACTCGCTGCCAGCGTTAGAACCAGGAGCGAAATAACGAGGGCAGATACACGAAACGCACGAATGCTCTTGAACATTACAGTGACTCCTTCATACTTCGATATCGTAAAGACGCGAGTACATCGAACGCCGCGCAAGATATCGCAGATCGCACTCGCTAGCCAACTCTGAAGACCGCAATCAGCGAAGCGGTTCGGCAAGTCTCCGATAACTTGCCCTATCAGCCTCCGTCAGTCGTTCGGACACCCTGGTCGGCGAGAAGGCGTCGTAGTTTGGTTTTTCAGTGAAGACCCCGAACATTGGCGCCGCCATTCGATCACCCAGATTAACCGGTTCGAGACCCAGCACAATCTCGATCGTCCTCAGCAGGCTGAGTTGATCGTAACGATCGCTGATCACGGCTCCGCGTTTCACAAATGGGCCCGCGGCAAACGCGATCGTGCGTGTGGCGTCCACGTGATCGGGTCCATTCTGCGCGTCGTCTTCGACCACCAGAATCAATGAATTCTTCCAGACTGAACTGTGCGAAATAATTTCTACCACGCGGCCCAGGGCGGCGTCGTTCTGCGCCACAAATTGAAAAGGACCGAGAATCTTCCTGCTGTTGCCATCGGTGTGATCGTTAGGCAACCAGATGTATTCAAGCTGCGGCACATGTCCGCTGTGCAATTGCTTTTCAAAGTCAATCTTCCACGCGCGCACACGCTCCAGATCCGACTCCTTCAAATCCCATGTCGGAAAGTTGAAAGGATAATGATAAAGACAATCCGCGAACTCGCGGCGCAACGATGGGCTCTGCTTTAAGGCTTTGGCCAGTGTGTCGTCGCCAACCAGCACTTTAGAGACTCGTTGTGCAAAATCCGTTTGGCCCAGCAAATCGAAGGCGGCCTGGCGGGTATCAGCCTGGCCATAGAAATCTTTGACGGCTTTGTAGAATTCCTGGCCACGTTCGCTGTCGGGATCTCCAGCCAGCGACTTCTCATAGAACTTCTTCGCGAGCGCGCTCTCCGATCCATAGATGTCAGCGATGATTCGATAGCTTCGATTCAGAATAAAATAGTCCTCGCCGTAGAAGCGGTAATCGAGGCTCTTTTCGTTCAAACGATCCCAGAGGTAAACCGGCGCTGCGACCGCCGGCGAAGTGCTATAGCGGCTCCCCTTCCAACGCGTCGAATATTCAACGTTCGCCATCCACTGAAAGAACGGACTGGCGTAACCGGCGGTGGTGTAAGCGTGGCCCAGCACGCTTACTTCGCCGTTGACGAAGAAATTGTCCAGCGTCACGAACTCCCGCGCCAATTGATGATGAACCGGCGAGATCGCTTCGCCAAACAACGTCAAATTCGGGTCGCCATTGCCACGTCCCAGATCGCCGAGTACCTGATCATATGTGCGGTTTTCTTTGATGATGTAGAAGACGTGCCGAATCGGCAGCTTGAATCCGGCCGGAGAACTAAAGATGGGCGAACCGGATTCCACCTGGTTCGTCCATCTCGCGCCGGCCCGATCGACTTCCGTCTTATCGATAATCGAAAGCGAGCCCTTCAAGAGCGTGAGAACGTAATCGCCAACGCGGTTTCCACTAGTGGGCTGCGGACCCTTTGGATTTGGACGGCGGCCGCGAATTCCCTTCGCGCTGAGGACCAGAAGTTGTCTATTGCCGGCGAGGACTCTTGTCGGATACCAGCCTGTCGGGATCAAAGTGACTATCCGATTGTTTCTCTTATTCAGCACGGCCACTGCGTTCGTGCCTGCGAGCGTGACGTAGATCCGATTGTCGTCCACCGCGCATGAAGTCGGCGCTACTCCAAAACGACTGCCGGGTTTTGCCAGACTAACTGTTTGCGTAACGCTGTCGCTGCGCGTGTCCAGGACCGTGAGGCTATCGGAACTGCTGTTAACGACGTAGAGTCGGTTGCCGTCGCTGCACATCTCCTGCGGGTTGCGACCAACGACGATGCTTTTGATCAGCTTCAGCTCGCGAGTGATCACCAGCAGTTTGTGCTCCCCGATCAGAGTGACGTAAAGCTTACCGCGCAGAAACCGCACAGCATACGGGAAGTAGCCAATTTCTGCTTCGCGTTCAATGGCGCCGCTGTTGGTATCCAGGATCGCCAGCTTGCCCCCGACGTAACTTCCCTGCGCGTTCTTCGTCGCCATGTAGCCAACCGCCAATCGAGTCTTGTCCGTGAACGCGAGACCGCCGGCAAATCCGTTGACTTTGTATTCCCGATCGACGTTGAACTGTGGATTAACTCGATAGACTTTCTGATCATAGCCGCCGCTGATGTAGAGATTTCCGTCGGCGCCAACGACCGCGCTGGGAAAGAGTGAATTGATCCGCAAGGTCTTCACGACTTGCGCAGATGACACGTCTACTATCGAAACTTCCTGAGGTTCTTTGTCCCTGAGATAGTAATAGCCGGTATCGAGGACCACCAGCTTGCCGCCAAAAAAGACTGCCTCGTAAGGCAAGCGGCCAACTTCGACTTGCGTGCCCGCCGGGGCGATGCGCCAACCGTCAGGTAGCTCGACTTCGGCGACCTGCCGGGTCTTTGATTGGCGCTGGGCCTCGACTACATAATTCAGGATCGATTCGTAGGGAGAGTTTCGCGCAAACTCCCATAACTCGCGATTGAGATCTTCCTGATCTTCGGGGTCATCGACACGTCGTTGCCGCTCCTGGGCGCTTGCGATAGTGGCAAGCGCAAACGCTAACGATACGAGCATTACGAGGACTGCGGACGCGGGTGCAAGTTTTCGTTTCACGTTTCGCTGGGTTTGAGAATCTGCATTCACCTAGAACAACTCGGCCAGGGCTTCATCGACCGAACGCACACCGATGACCCGCAACCCGAGCAGCTTTTCCAAACCTGAGGTATTCGAAGACGGCATGACGATCTTCTTGAATCCCAAAGCCTGTGCTTCGCGAACGCGTACGGCGGCCTGCATCGCGCCGCGTACTTCGCCCGTCAAGCCCACCTCGCCGAAGACGGCGGTGTGCGCATCGATTGGCTGGTTGCGAAAACTCGACGCGATTGCCGTTACCAAACCAAGATCGACGGCAGGCTCGTCAACTTCCAATCCACCGGCAATGTTGACGAAAACGTCGTCGCCGAGAAGCTGCATGCCGGCGCGTTTTTCCAGCATTGCAATCATCAGCGCGACTCGATTTTGATCCACACCCTGCGTCATGCGCCGGCCCGTTCCGTATTTCGAGCTGGAGACCAGGGCCTGAATTTCCACCAACACGGGCCGCGTGCCTTCCATGCAAGCTGTGACCACGGAACCGGCCGCATCCGCCGGGCGCTCTGCCAGAAACATCTGCGAAGGATTAGCGACCGGCGCCAGACCGGAATTCGTCATTTCAAATACGCCGACTTCATTGGCGGCGCCGAATCGGTTTTTGGTCGCGCGCACAATGCGATGGTTGTGATGACGCTCGCCTTCGAAATACAAAACTGTGTCGACGATGTGTTCCAACGCGCGCGGCCCGGCAATCGATCCTTCCTTGGTTACGTGGCCAATCAGAAATACGGGCGTGCCCTTGGTCTTTGCCAGCAGCAGAAACTGGGCGGCGACTTCGCGAATCTGGGAAATCGATCCAGGCGCTGATTCAATCTCTGACGAAAAGGTCGTTTGAATCGAATCGACGATAATCGCGCCGGGTTGCAACCGTTCGATCTCGCGAAAGATGTTTTCCAGATTCGTCTCAGGCAGAAGCAGCAGGTTCGGAGCCTGAACTCCCAGCCGCTCACCGCGCAGCTTGATCTGACGTTCCGACTCTTCGCCTGAAACATAAAGGACCACCGTACCCGTCGCGCTCAGTTTGTCGGCGACTTGCAGCAGCAGTGTGCTCTTGCCGATTCCCGGATCGCCGCCGAGCAAGACCAACGTGCCCGGCACGATGCCGCCACCCAGAACGCGATCGAATTCCGTTACACCCGAAGAAACGCGCACATCGTCCTGCGATTCAATTTCGGTGTACGCAACGGCCTTCGGTTCGCGCAGACCGAAAGCCTTACGGCCCGAGCCTTTCCTGGTAGTAACGACACGCTCTTCAACCAGCGAGTTCCATTCGCCGCATTCGGGACACTTGCCCAGCCATTTGCGGGATTGGTAGCCGCAGCTCTGGCAGATGAAAGTTGTGTTTGATTGTCTCGGCAAGGTTATGAATTTTTCTCTGTGAATCTCTGTGGCCCTCTGTGTCTCTGTGGTGAATTTTGTTCTGAGACCATTCACCACAGAGACACAGAGATCACACAGAGGGACACAGAGTTCACCTTAGCGTAACAGGGCTTTGACGTTTTCAGTCGGCCGTCCCAGCACCGCGCGATTACCGCGCTCGACAATGGGCCGTTGAATCAAATCGGGATGTTTTGCCATCAGCGAAATGATTTCTTCGTCGCTGAAGTCTTTCTTACCCAAACCAACCTCGCGGTAGACGGCCTCACTCGTGCGCAGAAGCTCACGTGGCTTGATTCCCATCTTCTCAATCAACTCCCTCAGCTTTTTCTCGCCGAGCGGCTCGAGGTAATAGTTGATCTTTTCAAAAGCGACGCCACTCTCCCGGAGCAGCTTGTCCATCTCGCGACACTTGGTTCAAGTCGGTTTTTCGTAGACGATGATTTTGTCGCTCATCTTATGGGAATATCCCTCTTACCCGCGTCGCTTCGGCCACACGATCGATGGCCAGGATGTAGGCGCCGGTGCGCATGTCGGTGCCGTGGCGATGGGCCGTCTGATGCACCTTGTGAAAGGCGTCGCCCATGGTGTCCTCGAGCGTCTGGTTGATGCGCTTTTCGGTCCAGAAGAACGAATACTGGTCCTGCACCCATTCGTAATAGCTGACAGTCACGCCGCCAGCATTCGCCAGGATGTCGGGAATCACCATCACACCCCGGTCTTCAAGCACACGATCGGCGGTCGGAGTCGTCGGCCCATTGGCCAGTTCAGCAATGATCTTCGCCTTCACTTTGCCAACATTCGCCGCTGTGATGCTGTTCTCCAGCGCCGATGGGCACAGTATGTCGCAATCAACTTCAAGCACGTCGTTAGGGGCGATCTCTTTCACGCCCGGTATACCATGAACGGCGCCCGTCTCTTCCTTATGTTTCAGCACGGCCTGGATGTCCAGCCCGCTTGCAGAATAGAGCCCGCTCTTCGAATCGCACACGGCAACTACACGCGCACCATCCTCGGCAACCAGTCGCGCAATGATCGAACCGGCATTGCCAAAGCCCTGGACCGCAACGCGAGCGTACTTCAAACTGGTTCCACGCAAAGTGCACGCCTCGCGCAAAGCATAAAGCGCGCCGCGCGCTGTGGCTTCGTGGCGACCTAGAGAACCACCGAGTGACAGAGGCTTGCCAGTTACGACGCCCAGCTCTGTGTGTCCGCGCACCATCGAAATCGTGTCCATGATCCAGGCCATCGTCTGCGAATCGGTGTAGACATCGGGCGCGGGAATATCTCGATCGGGACCGATGATCGGTGCAATTTCAAAAGCGTATCTACGCGTCAGACGTTCCAGTTCGTTAAGTGAAAGACTCTTCGGATCGCAAACCACGCCGCCTTTGCCGCCACCGTAAGGGATGTTCACCGTGGCGCACTTCCAGGTCATCCACGAAGCCAGCGCCTTCACTTCGTCCAGCGTTACGTTGGGGTGATACCGGATGCCGCCCTTGGCCGGGCCACGCGCGATGTTGTGCTGCACACGATAACCCTCAAAAACCTTCGTCTCGCCGCCATCCATCTTCACCGGAATTGAAACTATTAGCTGCCGCTTGGCGCTGCGTAGCACGTTGCGCAGCGACTGTTCCAACTCGAGATAGTCCGCTGCGCGATCAAATTGCTGCTTGGCAATCTCAAATGGATTGAGTTCTTCCTTAGGGGCGGCCTTTGTCATGATTCCTTCTCCTGAGATATTAGGATAGTAGGGCGGCGATATCGTAATGGAATTCAGATGAACTGACAAACCAGGAAAGCGAACTTGGTACTTTGAGCTTAGTGCTTAGAGCTTTGTTCGCAACTCTGACGGAAAAGCTCAACGGGCAGGCAGAGTGTCAGGTACAAGCTCTAAGTTCTAAGTTCTAAGCTCTAGATTCAATTCCGGGAACAAGACTCTACTTGTGTTGTCTAACCTTTCAGCTTCCTCGACCCGAATGGCACCGGCAGCAGGAGGAGCTAAAGAGATGTTTACCAATCTAATTGAGTCCGACTCGCACCGTAAGGAGTTCAAGCGCCGCAGCTCATTCTTTCTCGCCACGGTCGCCGCCTACGCGCTGATTCTGTCTGCTGCCGGGGTCGCCAGCATCTACGCGTACGACGCACATCTGGAAGCGCAGAATACAGACCTGCTCGTGGACTATTGGGTTCCACCGATCATGACGGCTCCGGCGAGCCAGCCCCATGTGACGCAACCGCCGCGCAGATCCGCCCCGTCAAATGCACCTGTTGACCGGAATGCGAGAGTCCAGGAACGAACTGAAGCAATTTCCACAACCGCCGATCCAAGCAGAACTCCTGACCACATAGGAACTACTGCGCCAAATGTCCCTCCGGTCACGGACAGCCACTTTCTCATCACCGGTCGGAACATCAATCCTCCAGATCTCGCGCCGCGCGGTAACGGCGGATGCGTAACCTGCACCGGCACTGATCCAGTGGTAAGGGTTCCAGACACGACGCCGCCACCCGTGCCCGCACCGCCGAAGCCACCGACGCAGAGGCTTACGTCCATCGTGCTCATCTCGCACGCCGTCAGCCTGCCCCAGCCTATATACCCGCCGATCGCGAAGCAGATTCGTCTTGGTGGCAATGTAGCTGTTCAAATTTTGGTTGATGAACAAGGTAAGGTCGTCGCCGCACACGCTGTGAATGGCCATCCAATTCTGAACCCGGCAGCCGTGGAAGCAGCCTTTCGCGCACGCTTCACACCAACCATGCTCAACGGCCAGGCGGTGAAGGTGCAGGGAGTGATTACATACAACTTTGTGCTGCAGTAAGAAGGCCTGGTAAGCGAGCTGCTCTTAACCTTCGACCTGTTCAAACGCACACTGCGCTGGCTTCTTATCCGGACGCCAGCGCAGAAATTTTGTGCCGTGGCGGAAGCGGCCACCGGTGAAGTGATCGTATTGGACTTCGGCGACCAGCTTCGTCGCGAGCGGTTTCCACTCGGCTGATCTGTCGGTGCTCCAGCGGCTCGGGCCGCCGGGGGCTCGGCCGGTGAAGCCCGGCGGCTTGATCAGACTTTCAAGTTTCTTTGTGAGCTTCGCTTTTTCCGTGGCCTTGATGCCTGAAGTGAAGCCGACGTGATGTAGCAACCCTTCGTCGTCATAGAGCCCCAGCAGCAGCGACCCGACCACCCTTCCTTCTGACGCATATCGGAAGCCACCGACGACACAGTCGGCTGTGCGCAGGCGTTTCACTTTCACCATGCCGGCGCGATTGCCGCTTTGATACGGCAGATCGAGGCGCTTCGCGATCACACCATCCACGTCACCGCCCGCCCCAGCCAGCCAACTTTTCGCTATCTTCAAATCTCTTGTCTGCGGCGACAGTTCAACCGATTCGTTCTTCGAGAAGTATTTCTTCGCAAATGTGTCGAGTTTCTTGCGCCGCCCAAAAAGTGGCAAACCCGCCATCGATACTCCGCGGTCGTCAACCAGGAGATCGAAGACGATAAGATTGGCTGGATGCTCCTTTGCGAGCTTTTGCACCCGACTGGCCGCCGGATGAATTCGCATCAGCAGATCGTCGAACGAGAATTTTCCTCTAACCGGCACGACGATCTCGCCGTCGAGCACGAACTGTTTCGGTTTTAGCTTGAGCAAAGCCTCGACGAGTTCTGGGAAGTAGCGACCGAGAGGCTGGCCGCTCTTCGATTGCAGCGCGACCTGATCGCCATCACGAAATGCGAGACAGCGGAAGCCGTCCCACTTTGGTTCGTACTGCCAGTTATCGCCCGAGGGAAGTTGAGCGACGGACCTGGCCTCCATCGGCGGGTAGGATTGTTTTAGAGGAAGAGGCATTGGTCTCAATCTGTCGACGCGTAGCGTCGTGATGAATTTAGTCCGGCGTTTCAACGCCGGGATCGTGTATTGCCGAAATGATTTCGTCGCGTCAGCGACGACTGAACATCATCCGTCGCGATGCGACGGAAATCGGATCCCGGGCGATCACTGCCGGTTCTGTAACATAATTCACTTCAAATACGGCTCAAGCCGGAATCGCTTTTGTTTCGACAACAGCGGCGCCCAAAGATCACCGACCTTCTCAATCCGCTTGCGAACATTGTCGAGACGAAAGTCCTCGATGCTGATGCCGCGCTCGACCTCTTTCCAGGATACGGGTGTCGACACCGTTGCCTTCGGTGTCGGTCTGACGGAATAGATTGACGCCAGCGTTCGCCCCCAGGCGTTCTGATTGTAATCGACCAGCACCCTGCCTTTGGGCCGGTTCGCGACTTTGTAAACCGCCGTGATTAGTTTCGGATTCTCCGACGCCAGCACCAGCGCGATCTCTTTGGCAATCGTCCAAACCTGTTTCTGGGTGGGACCGCGCACGATGGGAACGTACACATGGATTCCTTTTGAGCCGGTCGTCTTGGCATAGCAAGACATCTTCAGAGATTCCAGAGCATCGCGCACAGCCAGGGCTGATTCCCTTACCTGCTCAAACTTTGCGCCCGGAACCGGATCGAGATCGAAGTGCAGATAGTCAGGGCGGTCCACGTCGTCGCAGCGCGCGTACCATTGATTCAGATCGATGCAACCCAGATTGATTACCCAGAGCAAGGCGGGTAAATCCTGAACGATCGGAAAGTCAATCACGTTTCCTGAACCGTGATGGATCGAGCATAACTCGATCCACGGGGGCCGCGGTGAAGGCGCGCGCTTCATAAAAAAGAATTCACCGGCTGCGCCATCCGGGTAGCGCTTCATGACCATCGCGCGATCCTGTAAGTGCGGCAACAGCACTGATGAAACATCGGCGTAGTACTGGAGCAAGTGGCGCTTGGTGATTTTCAGCTCTGGCCAGAACAGCTTATTCAAATTAGTTAGCTTGACCTGGCGATCGCCAAAGCTGACTTCAACCTGCTCGACACCTCGCGGAATTTCCACGCGGCCACGCGGGGCTTTTCCGGATGCCTTGCTCGTCAGCTTGCGCCTGGAAGGATGATAATCGGGAGTTGCTTTTGCCATTGCTTTCCTGACGCAAGACTTTACCACGAAAGTTTTAGCGTCTAAGTGAGACCGATATCAGCTGAGAACACCAAGGTCAACCTGGTGCTGGGAGCGCGGACGTCTCGTCCGCATTGAGCGCAAAGCGCGAAAAGAGTTCACTGGTTAAGGCCTTAATATTCGGCAAAAGCATTCGCGCCCGCGGCGTGGTGCGGACGAGACGTCCGCGCTCCCAGCTGTTACTTGATTCACACCGCCAAACTAGCCTACGCTTTAGTCGCTCTCCACTCTTAACACAGCGTTTCATTCGTGGTACACTGGCGGCCCTTTTATGAAGCAGCTTGAATATTTCCACCCGGCGGTTCGCGAATGGTTCGTCAAGCAGTTCCCTGCTCCGACCGAACCGCAGGCACGCGCATGGCCGGCTATCAAGCGCGGCGAGCACACCTTAATTGCCGCGCCTACCGGTTCCGGCAAGACTTTGGCCGCCTTTCTTTCAGCCATCGATGATCTGGTTTGGAAAGCTGTCAGTGGAAAGCTCGTCGATGAAACGCTGGTGGTGTACGTCTCTCCTTTGAAAGCACTCAGCAACGACATTCAGATCAATTTGCAGGAGCCGCTGCGTGGTATTCAGCAGAACCTGGAAGCGATGGGAATCGGTGGCATCGAGATTCGCACGCTGGTCAGGACGGGCGACACGCCGGCAAAAGACCGCACCGCGATGACGAAGAAGCCTCCGCACATCATCGTCACCACGCCCGAATCTCTCTACATCCTGCTGACGAGTGAGGGCGGCCGCAGGATCCTGAGCACGACGCGCACGCTGATCGTCGACGAAATTCATGCGATGGTCGATGACAAGCGCGGCTCGCACCTGTCTCTATCAATCGAAAGGTTACAGGCGCTCGTCAAAGAGCCTTTGGTGCGGATCGGCCTTTCGGCCACGCAAAAACCAATCGAAGAGGTCGCGCGCTTTCTTGTTGGCTCTGCGAACCTTGCCAGCGACAGCACTCCACGTTGCACGATCATCGACACGGGCCACTCACGCAAGCTCGACCTGGCTATTGAAATTCCCAGCTCTCCGCTCGAGGCAGTGATGTCGAATGAAGTCTGGGAAGAAATCTACAACCGAGTGGCCGCGCTGATTCGCGAACACAAGACGACGCTGGTGTTTGTGAACACGCGGCGCATGGCTGAGCGCGTCGCGCGACACCTCGGAGAGAGACTGGGCGATGAAAATGTCACTGCGCATCATGGCAGTCTGGCGCGCGAAATAAGATTGGCCGCCGAACAGCGGCTGAAATCAGGCGAACTGAGCGCGCTGGTGGCAACCGCGTCGCTCGAACTCGGCATCGACGTTGGCGCTGTCGACCTGGTGATTCAGATTGGCTCTACCCGCGCGATCTCTACCTTACTGCAAAGAACGGGCCGATCGAACCATACGGTCAGCGGCTTTCCGAAAGGTCGCGTTTTTCCGCTTTCGCGCGACGAGCTGGTGGAATGCGCGGCGTTGCTGGATGCAGTCCGGCGCGGCGAACTCGATCATCTGACAATTCCTGAACAGCCGCTCGACATTCTCGCGCAACAGATCGTGGCTGCGGTTGCCACTGAAGAATGGACGGAAGATGCGCTGTTTGAAATGATCCAAGCTGCATATCCCTTCAGGAACCTCTCGCGCGAGATTTTCGACGCGGTCATTCGCATGCTGTCCGAAGGCTTTGCCACCCGGCGTGGTCGACGCGGTGCTTATCTGCATCACGACGCAGTCAACCGTCGCTTGCGTGCGCGCAAGGGCGCGCGTCTGTCGGCAATCACCAACGGCGGCGCCATCCCCGACACGGGTGACTATCGAGTAATTCTCGAGCCGTCAGAAACTCTTGTGGGGACACTGAACGAAGACTTTGCGGTCGAAAGTATGGCCGGCGATATTTTTCAGCTCGGCAACACGTCATATCGCATCAAGCGCATCGAACCGGGCGCCGTCCGCGTCGAAGATGCTGCCGGCCAATCGCCGTCGATTCCCTTCTGGCTCGGCGAAGCTCCGGGACGATCGGAAGAACTTTCGCAAGCCGTGTCGCGGCTGCGGGCGGAGATTGCCGACAAGCTGGAACTTTTTGGTGACGATGCGGGCGAGGGCGCCCGCGCTCCCAGCGTTAAGTGGCTCGTTGATGTTGTCGGGATTGGTCACGGAGCGGCGGAGCAGATTGTCGAGTATCTTGCCATGACCAGGTTGGCGCTGGGCGTGATGCCCACCCAGGAAGAGATAGTTGTCGAGCGCTTCTTTGATGAAAACGGCAGCACTCACGTAGTGATTCATGCGCCTTTCGGCAGCCGTTTGAATCGGGCGTGGGGCTTGGCGTTACGCAAGCGTTTCTGCCGCAAGTTCAATTTCGAGTTACAAGCGGCGGCCACGGAAGATTCGATCGTGCTTTCCCTTGGCCCAACCCACAGCTTTCCGCTCGAAACAATATTCAGCTATCTCAATTCGAAATCCGTCGGTGATGTGCTGACCCAGGCGCTGCTGGATGCGCCGATGTTCAATATTCGCTGGCGCTGGAACGCGACGCGCGCGCTGGCGATTCCGCGCTGGCGCAGCGGCGGGAAGGTCGCGCCACAACTCCAGCGCATGGCCGCCGAGGATCTTCTGGCGTTGGTCTTTCCCGATCAGGTTGCGTGCGCTGAGAATCTGACCGGCCCCGTGGAAATTCCGGATCATCCATTGGTGGCGCAGACCATTCGCGATTGTCTGGAAGAAGCGATGGACATTCGCGGACTGGAAGCGCTGCTGCGGTCAGTCGAGCACGGCGAGCGGAAACTAATCGCCCGGGAAATGACTGAACCTTCGCCGCTGGCCCAGGAGATTCTGACTGCTAAGCCTTACGCGTTTCTCGACGACGCGCCGGCGGAAGAGCGCCGCACGCTGGCCGTGATGAATCGTCGCTTTCTCGACGCTGAAACGGCCGCGGATTTGGGCCGGCTGGATGCGGCCGCGATCGAGCGCGTATGCGGAGAAGCCTGGCCCCAGGCTGAGAATGCCGACGAGTTGCATGATGCGCTGATGCAGCTCGGTTTCATGACTGCGGCCGAGGGACAGCGAAATGATTGGCAGGGTCTGTTTGATGAGCTGGTGAGTGCTCGCCGGGCGACGATTCTGCGTCCTGGAAAGAGCCCACTGGTTAAGGCAGGTGGTACTGACCTGAATCACGCGGCGACGAACGCCGATGGCACTGATCTTTGGATTGCCGCTGAAAGACTGATGCAGCTCGGGGCGATTTATCCCGCTGCGTTACTCACTCCCACAATAGCTCCGCCCGGCAGTTACGCCACCGAAACGTGGACCTCTGAAGAGGCGTTGGTGGAAATACTGCGTGGGCGGCTGGAAGGGTTGGGGCCGGTAACGGTTGCAAGCCTTGCCGCTTCGTCTTCACTTCCGGCTGATCAGATTGAAGCTGCTTTGATCCGACTTGAGAGTGAAGGCTTTGCGATGCAGGGCAGTTTCACACCGGAACGGCAAGAGACTGAATGGTGTTCGCGCCGCCTTTTGGCGCGCATTCACCGCTACACGCTCAATCGTCTGCGCAAAGAGATCGAGCCGGTCTCTGCGGCTGATTTCATGCGCTTTCTCTTCGTCTGGCAGAAAGTCGCGGTGGAGCATCGAGTGCAGGGACCTGAGAGTGTGGCGGCAATCATCGATCAGCTCGAAGGTTTTGAAGCAGCGGCCGGTTCCTGGGAATCCGAAATCCTGCCGGCGCGCGTGGCCGATTACGATCCTGCGTGGCTGGATGCGCTCTGTCTATCCGGCAAACTAAGCTGGCTGCGCTTGTCTCCGCCGCGTCTCTCTCCTGATAAAGTCAGCAGCTCAGCGCCGGTGCGCAGCACGCCGGTTGTTCTACTCAACCGTCGGAACGTTCAAACCTGGAGCAAGGGCTTCCCTGCCCCGGGAGAATCAAATGGCTCACCGCTCACAACTAACACCGAGACGGTGCACGAGTATCTGAAAGACCATGGCGCGTCGTTCTTTGTTGACATCGTCGCCGGCTCCAATCTGTTGCCGAGCATGGTTGAAGAAGCGCTCGGCGAGCTGGTGTTTCGTGGATTAGTAAGCGCCGACAGTTTTACCGGCTTGCGCGCTCTGCTGACGCCGTTGAGCAAGACCACGCATCGCGAAATCGAGAAGCGGAAACGAAAACGCAAACAGTTTTACAGCATGGATGACGCCGGCCGCTGGGTCCGTTTACGTCGTGATAACAGTCTTGAGCAGGAGCAAGCCCCTTTCCCTGCGGCGCCAACCGGAGACAGAAGTGCGGCGGCGGGGATTGACCGAGAAAAAATCGAAGTCATTGCGCGGAAGCTGCTGCAGCGCTACGGAGTAGTCTTTCGCAAGATTCTCGATCGTGAATCGATCACTGTGCCGTGGCGCGATCTGCTGAGAGTGTATCGGCGGTTGGAAGCGCGTGGAGAGATTCGCGGTGGGCGCTTTGTGGGTGGATTTTCGGGCGAACAATTTGCTTCGGCCGATGCGGTGCAACTGCTCAGATCGATTCGCCGTGCTCCTGCCGAAGGTGTGTTGATCTCGCTGAGCGCCGCCGACCCGCTCAATCTGTTGGGTATCATCACGCCTGGCCCGCGCCTTTCTCCGTCTGCAACGAATTGCCTGCTCTATCGCGACGGAGCGCCCATCGCAGTGCTCGAAGCAAAGGAACTGACTTTCCTGGTGGAAATGAGCCCCGCTGATCGATGGCAGGCGCGAAATGCCTTGCTGCGCCGTCATGTTCCGCCGAAAGTGCGCACTTATCTTAACCAGTCTGGAAGCACTCTGTCCCCGGCCCAATCGATTTCTTCCCTGACGCATTGAAGGGTTTTTGGAAGGTACATACCCGTGCGACGACCGAGCGGCGACGGTTAACACCGCAAGATGGCCTATTCGCCCCGCCTAGTTTGTTGCTTGCTCGCTTAGTTTCAACCATGACCGACACTGAGTTCTCTCCATAAAATGGACTTAGCCCTGTTTGCCTATCAGGACGCATGCTACTGCCAAAGTAGCAATGGAAAATCTTCACTTGACGGGGAGACTGAATAGGATAGAATCATCCCAACTAGGGCGTGGCTGAATGTCTCGCCCCCGGCACGCCTAAATGGTTGTGCTTAGGAGAGCGGCGACGGGGTGAGGACGTCGCCGCTTTCATTTTGAGGTCTTCATGCCCGCCACATTTCCGTGCCGGCTTCCGGCCACCAGGGCTGATTCCTAATCGCCCGGCGCTCGCTGTCTTCGCAGAAGGAGCGCCAACGCAGTTACGACCATCGCAATCGCCGCAATGAAAGCGAGCCAGAACCAGCCGGTCAGTTGCGCCGTTATTAGTCCGGATTGGTTCTGCACTTGCGATCGCTGCCGATTCATTAAGATCACGACGATAACGCCGCAGATCGCACTCGTGATGGCGTAGACTTTCCAGCTTTCTCGCCGGGCGTGCAGTAATCCCAACACGAGCACGGCACACAACAACAGCGGGATTAACCACAGCAACGCGTCGTCATGACGCGCCAGGTTCAGCCCGCTCGAGGTTGCCGTTGCGCCGACACAACTAACGTGCACCCACGGCAGAAAAAAGCAAACCAGCACGATGATGGCCGCGCTCAAATTGATGCGTCTCATTAGGTTCACTCAGCCTTTCCTCACCACAAAGACACAAAGTCACTAAGACGAATAACTCAACCCGGTTGGTCTCAATTTGATTCTTTCCTTTATGCCCTTTGTGCCTTTGTGGTTAACCTCATCACTCGATCACCAAAACTCCCGCGCCGCGTATCGCGTCGTGCTTCAGGGCCATCAGAGCTTCGTTCGCAGAACTCAACGGGAACGATTGCACATGGGTGCGCACCGGGACACTCGCCGCTTCCGCCAGAAATTCCCGGCCATCTTCACGGGTGTTGTTCGCGACGCTGCGCATCACCCGTTCGCCATAGATCAGCGAATACTCGAATGATGGAATCGGGCTCATGTGAATACCTGCGAGCACCAGTACGCCACCTTTGTCCAAAGCCTGTAGCGCAACAGGCCCCAGTTCTCCCGCCGGCGCAAAGATGATTGAAGCATCGAGTTTCACCGGCGGCTCGTCTGTCGCTCCGCCAACCCACGTCGCCCCGAGTTCTGAAGCCAACGCCTGATGGCGCTCGCGGTCACGCGTGCATACATAGACATCGGCCCCGCGCGCGCGCGCAAGCTGAATCACCACGTGTCCTGCTGCGCCAAAGCCATAGATCCCCAGACGTGCGCCACGCCACTTCCCTTTTTCAATTCCGGTCAGACGCAACGCGCGATAGCCGATGATGCCCGCGCACAACAGCGGTGCGGCTTGCAGGTCGTCAAATCCATCGGGCAGCGAATAAACGAATGACCCGGGCGCGACGATGTATTCTGCGTAACCTCCATCCGCTGTCCAGCCGTTGAACTCAGCGCGTTTGCAAAGATTCTCTCGCCCAGCTCTACAATACCGACACTCTCCGCACGTGTGACGCAACCAGGCGACGCCGACGCGTTGACCCGACGATAACCCTGTCACCTCCGCACCCACGGCGGCAATCTCACCTACAACCTGATGCCCCGGAATCACCCGCGGCTTTCGCACCGGCAAATCGCCTTCGACCACGTGTAAATCAGTGCGACATACCCCGCACACACTCACGTGTATCAGGACTTCTTCGTCACCGGGTGTCGGGACTGCTACCTCGGTAAACTCCAGGGGCCGGGTATCGATTGACGCCGGGGAATTGAGCACGCACGCTTTCATTGCGGCTGCAAGTCTATGCCGATCTCGCCGTATTGGCCATGCACGCTTTCAAGAATCCGATACCAACAATAAAACTCCTGGTCAGCCTGGATTCGTCGCACGCTCAAGAAAACAACTCAAATCTGTCCGTCGTAGCAATGGTGTGCTGGAATTAGGGAGAGAGAGACGGCAGTAAACTGGACATCCGGGAAATTATGCGGGATTCCCCAGGTGAACGCCTTTTGCCGCCCCTCAATTATCCTAGACAACTAACAGGGTTCAGATTTCAGATTCAGACGCTACCCATTACTGCGTAATCGAGCCTTGCGTCCATCATTCGCATAGAATCAGTTTTTTCTGGTAGCATCTGCGCGAAGTTTTTCCTAAAACTGTTTCGCGACTGGACTCAATGAGCGCTGCAACCAAACACACATCTGCGACGATATCGACTGATGAAACTCGAAAGCACTTCCCTGCCCTGGAGCGAGTACACAAAGGCTTTCCCGTTGCTTATTTTGATGGCGCGGGTGGCACCCAAACGCCCCGCGTCGTAGTTGACGCTGTCACGGATTACCTGCTGAATCACAACGCCAACACGCACTGGGAGTATCCGTCCAGTCACGAAACAGACGCGATTATCGAATCGGCCCGCCATGCTTTCGCCGATTTTCTGAATGCCTCAGAGAATGAAATTGTTTTTGGTCCGAACACCACGACGATGATCTATCACCTCTCGCGCGCGCTCGGCCGCACACTTGGTCCGGGTGACGAGATCGTCATTACCGAGCTCGAGCATCACGCGAACGTTGCACCCTGGCAGGCACTGGAGATTGAACGCGGGGTTCGGCTTAATATCAGCCAGATGGATCCCGAATCCGGACAGCTTGACTGGAATGATTTCGAGCGTCTGGTTACGACGAAGACTAAAGTTGTGTCGTTCGGCGCCGGGTGCAACGCGCTGGGGACGGTTAACGATTACCGCCGCGCAGTTGAAATGGCTCATTCCGTCGGCGCGCTGGTGCTGATCGACGCAGTGCATTACGCGCCGTACTTTTTGTGTGATGTGAAGGAAACGAATTGCGATTTTCTTACCTGCTCTGCTTACAAGTTCTACGGACCGCACGTCAGCGTTTTCTATGGCAAGAAAGACCTTTTGGAATCAATTGATTTCCCCAGGCTGGAACCGGCGCCAAACACCGCACCCGAGCGGGCTGAGATGGGCACACAGAACCACGAAGGAATCGCCGGCGCCGCCGCTACGGTTGATTTCTATGCTTCTCTGGCCGGTGGCACGGGCGTCTCGCCCGTGAATCTCGCGCAGGATGCGCGAGCCACCCGTCGCGAACTTTTGCAATCAGCCTTCACAGGCTTGCGCGCACACAGCTCTGCGCAAGTGAAGCGTCTGTGGGACGAGCTTTCGAACATCAAAGGTGTGCGTTTGTACGGTCCGCCGCCCGATGTGGCGCGCACCCCGACAGTTTCATTCGTCGTGAAGGACGTCGCTTCTACTGAAGTAGCCCGGCGATTGGCTGATCGCGGATTGTTCGCCTCGCATGGCGACTTTTACGCGCAGACAGTAATTGAGCGGCTGGGTTTGGCGCCTGAAGGCCTGGTACGCGTGGGTTGCGCTTGCTACACCAGCGACGAAGAGATTGAAAGACTGATCGAAGCGGTTCACGAAATTGCAGTTCCTTAGCTCCGTAGGCGTAACGGTTATAGACGCGGCGCGTTGAAAACAAATCCCAGCTCCGTAGGAGTGAAATGTTCCAATTGCGAGTATGAGATATTCCGCTCCTACGGAGCTTGAAAATTCCTTTTGAAGCGTAGTTCTATAAACATCACGTCCCTAACGGGACTTCATTAAAATGAAACAGTATCACGACATTCTGCGATCGATTCTCGAACACGGCACTGAGCATCAGGACCGCACCGGGGTCGGCACAATTTCGCACTTCGGATTTCAAACGCGCTTCGATCTTAGAGACGGTTTCCCGATCGTTACGACCAAGAAAGTTCCTTTCCGCTGGGTTGCGGAAGAGTTGTTCTGGTTTCTCTCCGGAGATACGAACGAAGCGAACCTGCGTGCGAAGGGCGTGGATATCTGGAAGGAATGGGCCGATGAAGATCACACCCGTCGCTTTGGTCGCGAACCCGGCGACCTCGGGCCCGTGTATGGCTATCTCTGGCGTTCATTTGGGGGCAATTACCCCAGGCGCGACGGCGTAGATCAGATTGCGCGGCTCATTGACGAGATTGAAACGAACCCGAATTCGCGCCGCCTGATTGTCAGCGGTTGGGACCCCCGCGAATGTGACCGGGTCGATCTGCCGCCATGTCATACGCTGTTTCAGTTCAAGATCGAACAAGAGTGTCGGTTGCATTGCCAACTTTATCAGCGCTCTGCCGATGCGTTTCTCGGCGTGCCTTTCAATATCAGTTCGTACGCGTTGTTAACGCATCTGCTCGCGCATGTGTGCGGGTTGGAAGTTGGCGAGTTGGTCTACACGCTCGGCGATTATCACGTCTATAAGAACCACGTCGCACAGGTTAACGAGCTGCTATCGCGCAAGCCGCTGCCTTTACCTCGATTTGAAATTAAGGCCCAGGAGAATCGTCGGCGAGGCCTGGAAGGTTTGCTTAACATGCGTTACGAGCATTTAGATCTGATCGGTTACGAATCTCACGCGAAGATCTCCGCGCCCGTCGCGGTTTAGGTTTCAGGTTTCAAGTTTCAACTTTGAGAGATTTGCACTCGGACAAGCTTGATGGAACGTGAATCGCGACGTGAATCAACTTGAAACTTGAAACCTTAAACTTGAAACTATGGTTGTAATAGGCATCGTCGCGGTAGATCGAAACCTGGCAATCGGCAAAGGTGGCCGGCTGCCGTGGCATTACTCTGCCGACATGAAGTTCTTCAAACAGACGACGATCGGAAATACCGTCGTGATGGGACGGCGCACCTGGCTGACGCTGAAAGGACCGCTCAAGGATCGTCAGAACATTGTTCTCAGTCGCGACCCGAACCTTCAGTCACCGGATTCGGTCGCCGTTCTGAGCGACGTCGACTCTGTCCTTGATCTGGCAAGGAATGAGGAGGGCCATCTCTTCGTGATCGGCGGCGCGCAGGTCTATGAATCATTCCTGCCACACATCGACAGATGGATCGTCACTGAAGTTCCGCTTTCGGTCGAAGGCGCGGACACTTTTATGTCCGCAAATTTTCTGGATGGATTCGAGATGTACGAACTGCGGCAGTTGGATGAAGGTTTGCGCGTGAAGTTCTACGAACGTCAGAAGCTCGATCCTACCTAGCAACTGCTGAAATGATCATGGAGGCGCCCACAAACATCAGGAGAAGACCTGCGACAATGATTGTGGCGTAAGTGAAGATGAGCCCACCGCGTGTGTATTTGCCCGTCCATCCTTCACCATAACCAGTGGGCCAACCGAGCGCTCTAAGGTGGTCGCGATGTTCCTTAATCGCACGGTGAAAGATAACAATCAGCAATCCTGCGAGAAAAACGAGACTGCCAAACACAAGTCTATTGAGCGGAGAATCTGGCTGTCTTTGGATTATTAGCGAGAATAGCCTCAATTTAGTTCCCGTCGCCGCCGCTCGTATCCAAAACGTCGTATCGGGTGATGATCCCCGTTATCCGGCCATACTCTTCAATCAATACGGCCGGACTCGAACGCAGCTTGCGTGTCACTACATTCACGTCGGCATCAACATCGACTGTCGGAAAACCCTTTTCCATTATCTTGCTGACTGGCCCATCGAGTAGATCGCGGTCATTGAAGACCCTGGAAAGCAGATGATTTTCTCGCAGCGATCCCACTGACTCTCCGTCCTCGAGGACCGGAAGCTGAGTCAGGCCCAGCTCGTTCATCTTGGCCAGCGCATCGGACACACGATCACCGGGCGCCGCGACGACCAGCGCTTTCGGCGAACGCACGCCTTTTGTCTCGCAGATCAATCCGGCGGTAATCTTCTGCGGCTCGAGCAGACGCTTTTCTTTCATCCACTCATCCGAATGAAACTTGCTCAGGTAGTGTTCGCCCGTGTCGCAAACGATGAAGACGACGATGGCGTTTTCATCCAGGTCACGGGCCACGTGCAGCGCTGCCGCGCAGTTTGTTCCCGTCGAGCCGCCACAAAAGATTCCTTCGACTCGTCCAAGCTGCCGCGCGGTATCGAACGACTCGCGATCGGTAATGTTCATTACTTCATCGACGTACTGCAGTTGGGCGTTGGCCGGCAAAACTTCCTGCCCGATGCCTTCGACCAGATACGGCGTCGTCTCGGGAATCTTTCCCGTCTCTTTGTAGGTCTTGTAGATAGATCCGAACGGATCGGCGCCGATGATTCGGATGTTGGGATTCTTTTCTTTCAGGTATCGCCCGGTGCCGGAAATCGTCCCGCCGGTGCCGATGCCGGATACAAAGTGCGTGATCTTACCTTCAGTTTGTTCCCAGAGTTCGGGCCCGGTCGTTCGATAGTGAGCTTCAGGATTGCCCGGGTGTGAGTACTGATCCGGATAAAACGAGTTCGGCGTCTCTGCCGCGATTCGACGCGCGGTCGATACGTAATGATCCGGCGTGCCGTGTTTAGCGGACACAGGTGTAATCACCACATCGGCGCCCAGCGCTTTCAGATAGCGCGACTTCTCTACCGACGCCTTGTCGGTCATTACAAAGATGCATTTGTAACCCTTCACTGACGCCGCAATCGCCAGACCAATACCGGTGTTGCCGGAGGTTGCTTCCACGATCGTGCCGCCGGGTTTCAGGATGCCCTCGCGTTCGGCCGCTTCGATCATCGAGATACCGATGCGATCTTTGACCGAGAAGCCAGGATTGAGATTCTCCATTTTGGCCAGAATCAACGGCTTCAATCCCTTGTTTAGTCGATTGAGCTTTACCAGCGGGGTGTGGCCGATCAGTCCCAAAATATCTTCGTAGTAGTCCATAAGCTGTTATTAGAACTCGTGCGCGCGAAATTACTACACCTCTGATATGAGCAAGAACAGGTATTCTCTGCGAAATGACATCCTTTTGCCAAATCAACTCGATCGACGAGGTGGATTCGTTCGCTCAGGCGCGTCTTGTTTTTCGGGTTGGTTGCTTGACTCAGCCGCGTCCCGACGTATAATTTTCACTTCGCAGTGGGCCGTTAGCTCAGTTGGTAGAGCAGCTGACTCTTAATCAGCGGGTCGGAGGTTCGAGCCCTCCACGGCTCACCATTATTTTTCCTATGCGCAAAAATGGGCCAGTCGCCTGTCACGACTGGCCCTTTATTCATAACCGCCGCAGAAGAAGAGTTATGAACGCCGGCTCCTGTTTGATTACAACTCGATCCGCTCAAGCGTCTTATCGGGAGCTGTTACGACAGGATCAGCTACGGCCTTCTCTGCTGCGTTTCCGTCGCCCGGACTCAGGAATGATAGTTCGTCAGGAATTTTGATCGACAACGGCAGCTTAATCGGTTCGAGTTTCTTCTCGGCAACGGTGATGCCCCCATACTTTATGGTTCCCCTGGCTTCGCAATTGCCCGTCTGCATCTCTTTGATTCCGCCGTTTTGAATCTTAAGGACAAAGCCTCTCAGTTTAAAACCAAGTTGGATGGGAAGCTCGAGCTTCTTGACCACTGCGCTTTTGATCTTCACATCGATCGAAGGCTTGGTTTGGTAATCAATCGTGTGTTCCGCGAGCTCGAGGTACACGATCTTGTCGGGAGTCTTCTTTGATTCTTCCAGCACTTTCTGTAGGTCCTGAACTTTCTTCCAGGCAGCGATGAGAATGTTGGGGATCTTAATATCCAGTAATTCGCAAACCTTTGGGGCCAGGTCCGGCATTGAGGCAATCCACTTAACGCCTTTGACTTCTTTTGTGACGTTCTCCCGGAAGGCCTTCCAGTTATCATCCGAGGGGTCGGTTTCTTTTTCGGGAAGCGAGAAAATCTGCCGCAGCGTCGGCGCTGATTCAGCAGCCGCCTCGCCTTTTACAGCTTCCGCCTGCGCGCCGGCTTCTACATCTTGCGCCATCGCTGCTTTTGACTCGTCAGCGGTTGCTTCGCTCTTGACGGCTTCGGCCGTCGCTTCGGCTTTTACTTCTTTAGCCATTGCTGCTGCTTTTGAATCTTCAGGCATCGCTCTTCCTTTCGGACTTGATCAAGCTTCCTCCGTCCGTGTTGACCGCAACCTGGCCATCATTGACGTTGGGATTGAGTTCCATTTGAAAGTTTATCGCCAGGGGTCCGCCCTCGCTACCCAACTGTGATACGCCCGGATCGACATTCGGCACCAAAGTCGGACGCGGTGCGTAGAACGCTTTCCACATCTGGTAACCAACAAAGAGAATTAGCGCCACCAGCAAATACTTCCACCAATCCGACGAGCCTCCGCTCGGCGGCGGCGGCGTCGTTGGCGTTGGTGTGCCGGATGGCGAAGATGTCGGCGACGGTGAGGAAGTTCCGCCGCCTCCTGTTGAGGGCGTCGCCTCTGGTGTCGGTGAGGGCGTTTCGGGTGAAGCTGTCGGAGGTGAGAGTGTCGGACTCCGCGATGGCGTTGTGGGTGGCGACGGAATGATAGGCTCGGGTGGCTTCACTTCGATCGACAATGGACTGCTGCTGGCTGTCTGCGGACCGGACTGACTGTTGACGACCTGAACATCAACTCGCGCTGGATAGGTGCCGCGTACGGAATAAACGTGTGTGGTTTGCGGGCTGACTTGCCACGCACTTGATCCGGAGCGGTCGCCAAAATCAAAACGGTAGCGGATGTTCGGCTCGCTGGAGTCAACCCGCGCAACAAATGTCGCCGGCTGTCTTACCTCAACTGACATGGGGTTTGCAGAGAGAGTGACGACGATAGGACGCGGAGGCGGCGATATCACTTCAATGGGTTGCCGAACACTGCCTCCCAACGGCTTAACGCCGCCACCAGTCATCGCTCCGATATCAACATAGGCCAGATACTTGCCGGCGGGGTGATACGCGTGCGCGGTCCGTGGTGCGTCCTGCCATTGCGTTTGGTTTCTGTCGCCAAACACGAATCGGTATCTGATGTCTGGATAACTGTGAGAAAGCTGCGCAGTAAACGTCACCGGACTTTCCGTGGCTACCGGTGCTGGATAGGCGGAAAGAGTGACTCGCGGAACGTCCAGGGCGGGCGGCGGTTCGGCTGACTTAACCAGAATCGAATAGGTGTAGGTGCCTGTGGCCTGATACGGGTAAACGATTTCGGTTTGGCGGACTCGCTGCGATGTTCCATCGCCGAAATAAATTGTGACGATGTAACGCGGATTCAGAACCACACTTGCGGGCGTCAAAGTAAACGTTACTTCATCGCCGAGTGGAACTCGATTTCTATCGACAGTGACCTTCACCGTCGGAACGCCTGGCTGCGACGCGGTAACGCGCGGTCGAGCATCGACCGTGCCCGGCGATTGTTTGAGTCCGCGCTGTTTCCCTTGCCTACGGAAATCCCGGACAACTCCTGCCGCTTGCGCCCGGGCCACACTTGTCTGACCCGTCGCGCCCCTGGGATTCAGGAAACTCGAGACGAGTACAGATAGAACCACGATCAGAGGGCAAGCCAGGATCCGCATAGATATATAGAGTGCTAAACGCCGATTCGGAGTAACCTTCCCTTATTAGTAGTGGAAGTTGCGCGCTTCGGCCTGCTACTGAGCTGCGCGGTAGCAAGCGCGCAGGCAGTCTGAGCTACATACCACTACCCTATAGTTTAGTGGTTGAGCAAACAGGCCAGCGAGACTCAGCCGTCATTCAAACTCCATCGATGCCGGACGATATTCCGGTTCACCCTCAAAGTCAATCAGTTTGCACGCCCTGATTACAGGTGAAGGAATAATCTCAGATCACGATCAGTCAGTTTTCCAAAACCGAATTACAGTTTTAGAAGACCTCTTTACACTGGCGCGGCAGCTCCCGAGAGCTTTCTCCTCGGTGAAACGAAGGTCAAATAAGATCTCCAACGGGCCGTACAATCCGGCGCCATTTCTCTCTCAGTCTGCTGGTCAACTCACCGCTTATCTGTGATACGCTTCGGACATGGCGAATGAGCGCGCGAACCCGTCGCCTCAAACATCGCTCGGAGCGCGGTTGTGGTGGCTAATCTCCGGCAGGGCCGCGGCGGTGATTATCCTCCTGTTGACGGGCATGATTTGGAAACGGAGCCCGCTCGGCCCCGGGCTTGTCACTTCACTCGGCAACATCGCGCCGATCGTGCTGACGGTCGCCGGACTGACCATCGTCTATTGCGCTGCGCGTATGCTTTGGAAGAACTTCCTGGCCCAGGCGCGCTTTCAATTTCTCGCCGACGTTCTGTTGGTCACCTGGCTGGTCTGGGCGACGGGTAACGTGAGATCGCCCTATGCGGCGCTGTACATAGTCATCATTTCCATTGCCAGCCTGTTTGTCGGGCCACGCGGCGCGATGATCACTTCTATTGGAAGCGCCGCGGCGTTCAATACCTGCGCGTTGGTGGCCATCAGTGGAATCGGCCCCTTCGTAGCTGGCGTCGCGGGAGAGTCGATCGCCAACACGATTCAATATGTAGGGCTCTTTGATGTTTCGTTCCTCGTAGTCGGCCTGCTCGCGGCAAAGCTCGCCGACCGCCAGATGCGATCGGATGTCCAACTGGCCGCCGCGACACGATCACTCGCCGATCTGCGCGCCCTCCATGAGCGCATCGTGGAGTCCATTCGGTCAGGAGTGATCACGACTGATTTGCAGGGTCACATCTACACCTTCAATGCCGCGGCCGAAGAGATTACCGGTTACAAAGCCGTGGAGGTCCACGGCCATGACGCCTCGATCTTTTTCGGCGACATGACGCGTCAGATAGCCGCCTCAATGAACGCAGCCGCGACCGGCAAAGTAAGCCCGCGTTTCCAGGCTGACTGTCTCACGCCCGACGGCTTGGCATTGAGGCTGGGTTTCAGCATCGCGCCGCTGTTCACCGAACTGGGAGAGACCAGCGGCATGGTGATCACTTTCCAGGATCTGACCGACATTCGCGCCTTGGAAGAAACTTCGCGTCGTCAGGATCGCATGGCTGCTGTCGGCCGTCTGGCGGCCTCGATTGCTCATGAAATCAGGAATCCTTTGGCCGCGATGCGTGGTTCAATTCAGATGCTGCGGTCGGAAATGGACGGCGATACGGAACAGACGCAGTTGATGGAGATCATCCTGCGCGAATCCGATCGTCTGAATAAAATTGTCGCGGACTATCTGAATTACGCCCGACCCCGACCCGCCGAACTGAAAAACGTCGACATCGGCGCGCTCGTGGCCGAGACATTCAAGTTGCTGCGGAACAGCGCCGAGATAGGCGATTGTCACATGCTGAAAGAGGAGCTGCCCAGCCGGCCGGCAATAGTCTCGGGCGATCCCGAGCAGCTGAAACAGGTTTGCTGGAACATCGCGCGGAATGCTTTAACCGCCATGCCCGAGGGTGGCACGTTTCGCATTTCTTTGACCGAGGTGGATGACAGCCGCTGGCGACTGTCGTTCACCGACACGGGATATGGCATGGCACCCGAGCAGGTAGAGCGCTTGTTCGAGCCGTTTACCTCAACTACAGGCGGCACCGGCCTGGGACTCTCAATTGTCTATCAAATTATTCGCGACCATAGTGGTACAATCAACGTCCGTAGCCGTCAGGGAGAAGGAACGACAATTACGATTGAGTTGCCTGCCGAAAGGCAGTAATCAGGAGGCAGAGGATCAGTCACTTTGGCGAATCATGCCTAACATTCTCATCGTCGATGATGAACTCAGCATGCGTCAATTCCTAACGCATCTGTTCCAGCGTGACGGGCACGCGATCCGCGTGGCTGAGAACGGTCGTCAGGCGATGGCCATGTTGCGTCAGCAAAAAGTCGACGTGATCATCTCGGACGTTAAGATGCCGGACATGGGCGGCATCGAGCTGCTGCGCGCCGCGCGCGAGCTGCATCCGGACATCGAGGTCATCATGATGACCGCGTTCGCCAATGAAAACACCGCCCATGAGGCGTTTCTGCTCGGCGCGTTCGATTTTGTCCACAAGCCTTTCGACAACGAACTGCTGAAAGAGAAAGTCGCGCGTGCCCTGCAAAAGATTTCCATCGTCAAGGAAAAGCAGGCGCTGCAGGCTGAGAACGAAGCCCTCATCAAAGGCCAACGCGCGCGCGGACGGCTGGGCAACATCATTGGCCACTCAGACCGAATGCAGGCCGTCTATCAAATGATTGAGACGGTGGCCCAGGTCCAGTCCACCGTGCTGATTACCGGCGAATCGGGTACCGGCAAAGAACTGGTAGCCCGCGCAATTCACGATCTCAGTCCGCGAGCGCAGAAGCCCTTCGTGTCAGTCAACTGTGGCGCGTTTACTGAAACCCTTTTGGAGTCAGAGTTGTTCGGGTACACCAAAGGCTCGTTCACCGGCGCTACGGCCAACCGGAAGGGACTGTTTGAAGCGGCGGAACAAGGCACCATCTTCCTGGACGAGGTTGGCGAAATGTCGCCGGCGATGCAGGTTAAGCTGTTGCGGGTCTTGCAGGAGCGAAAAGTGCGTCCCGTCGGCGCGCACGAAGAGATCGAAGTAAACACCCGGGTCATCGCGGCTACGAATCGCGACCTCGGCTCACTGGTTAAGGATGGAACGTTTCGCGAGGACCTTTTCTATCGCGTCTCAGTCATTCCGATGGAGCTGCCGCCTTTGCGCGATCGCGGGGCGGACATTGCCGAACTGACCGACCACTTTATTGAAAAGTATTGCCAACAGACGGGACGGATGGTATCTATCAGCCCGCAGGCGCTAAGACTGCTCGAGAGCTATTATTGGCCGGGCAATGTGCGCGAGCTGGAACACTCAATCGAACGCGCAGTCGCTCTGGAAAAGACCGACACGATTCAACCTGAACGCTTGCCGGAGCAAGTCACAAACTACAATCCAGCGCGGGTCGCTTCAGAGCTGGAACTACCAAGCGAAGGAATTAACCTCACGGCGCATTTAGATCAACTGGAAAAGACCTACGTGCTCGAGGCCCTGCGACGTACCGATGGCAACCAGACCAACGCGGCTGATCTTCTGAAGATGTCGGTGCGTTCGCTGCGACACCTGCTGGACAAGCACGGGATTCGCGGACTCACCGCGCAGATGCGAGACGAACGCCGCGCCTCAGATGCAATTCCGCGTCGACGGACCAACGATCCCTATCCGCGCCGGCGGGCTGAAGACCTCGAGGAACGCCCCAACGGCTCGGGACAGGCTGCCCGTGCCGGCGAGGGCTCTTAGATCCACAGACTGAAGTCTGTGCCGCTGCTCTTGACGAAAACCGTCACTGTCGTGCTGACACAATTTGTCAGCAACCAACCTTGATCACATTCCACCTTCACTCCTCTCAAGAATATTTGTGAGGAAAAGCCTTTGACTTTCCGCGCATTGCCAACTTTCTTGCCAAATGATCGCCGTGGCACGGGTCTTGATAATAGGCGTCGTGACAAATCGCGCGCTGCGGTTAGATCGACGAGACAAAGCCGGTGGCGCGAAGACAAAAAACCAGCTTATCTCTGTAAGGAGCAAAGAAACACATGATGAACAAACGTCAACAGGGCTTCTCGCTTATCGAGCTGCTCATCGTTGTGGCGATCATCGGCATTATCGCCGCCATCGCCATTCCCAATCTTCTCGCTTCCCGGCGCGCTGCGAACGAGGGTTCAGCTCAGCAATCACTGCGTACGATTAGCAGTGCTGAGGCCACCTATCAGTCGACGGCCGGCAACGGCGCTTATGGTTCCCTGGCTAACCTCGGCAGCCAGCGGCTGGTGGACAGCGTGCTGGCGGTCTCCGGCGCAACCGCGAAGAGTGGTTACCTCTTCACCGTTAATCCGGTCGCAGGACCCCCGGCTACGTTCTGGGCCTTTTGTGTGCCGGCAACGACCTCCGGCGTAGGCCAGACTGGCACCCGCCGGTTCGCTATACAAGAAGATGGCGTGCTAAGAGGCGACACCACCCTGTCGGCCCCGGCCGACGCAGCCGCGGTCACGGCCATGAGTCCGGTCGGCAACTAACAGTAAATCAACACTGCCGATCATTCCTCCGGAGGGCAGGGTTGCTTTTGCCCTGCCCTCTCTTTACAAAGAGTGGCAAACCAACCAGTTGTGAAACAGAGAGGTTTCCACCATTTGTTAAGTCGCGCAGCCCCTCGGCAGTTCTTTGAAATGGACGAACAACTACCCGAAAGGAAAAGGAATATGCGACAAAAAACTGACAAAGGTTTTTCTCTAATTGAATTGTTAATCGTGGTAGCGATCATCGGCATCATCGCCGCGATCGCCATCCCTAATCTTCTCGCTTCGCGACGCGCTGCGAATGAAGGTTCGGCTCAACAGTCACTGCGTACGATTAGCAGTGCTGAGGCCACCTATCAGTCGACCGCCGGCAACGGTGCTTACGGTTCATTGGCCAACCTCGGCAGCCAGCGGCTGGTGGACAGCGTGCTGGCGGTCTCCGACGCAACCGCGAAGAGCGGTTACGTCTTTACCGTTAATCCGGTCGCGGGACCCCCGGCCACGTTCTGGGCCTTCTGTCTGCCCGCAACCACATCAGGCGTAGGCCAGACTGGCACCCGCCGGTTCGCTATACAAGAAGATGGCGTGCTAAGAGGCGACACCACCCTGTCGGCCCCGGCCGACGCAGCCGCGGTCACGGCCATGAGTCCGGTCGGCAACTAACAGTAAATCAATACTGCCGATCATTCCTCCGGAGGGCAGGGTTGCTTTTTACCCCCTCCCCTCTTTTTTACCATCAGCAGTGCCGAGGCGACCTATCAGTCGACCGCCGGCAACCGCGCTTATCGTTCGCTAGACGGGAACTCGCCGGTTTGCTACCAGCGAAGACGGCGTGCTCAGGGGTGATACTAGTTTGACCGCACCAGCGGATGAGGCAGCGGTGCAAGCCATTAACCCTGTGGGCAACTAACCGGATTACCCCCTGTCGGGAGAGGGCAAGAAGATGCGAAGTAACAATCACGAGGGGTTCTCTTTAATAGAACTTCTGATAGTAGTTACCATTATTGGGATCGTTGCTTCCATAGCTGTTCCGAATTTGCTTGCCTCCCGGCGGGCAGCTAACGAAGGCTCGGCGCAGCAGTCTATGCGCACGATCTCTTCATGTGAAGCGACGTACCAATACACTTATGGCAATGGCAGCTTCGCTGACATGTCGACCCTGGGAGCCCGCACCCTGACTGACAGCGTGCTGGCGACTGGTCAAAAGAGTGGTTACATCTTTGTGGCTACTCCTGTGGCTGGTCCTCCGGCAACGTACTGGGCGTATGCGATCCCAATCACTACGTCCGGAATCGGCCAGACGGGCACTCGGAGATTTGGCATTACCGAAGACGCCGTGCTGCGGGGAGACACGACGCTTTCGGCGCCCGCGGACATAGCCGCAGTCAAGGCTATGAGTCCTCTCGGAAATTAGACCTGAAGTTGACCGACGGCCCAGGGGTTCGACCTCTCAACAAACTCGTTGGAACGTCAACCCCTGGGCTCTCTTTTTCAAGGCTACAGAACAGAGACGCCGATCAATGAAAAGACGTAGCGGAGGTGGAGATTTACGCTCCGCCTCCGCTGCTTTCTTTGAATGAGCCCCATGAACCTACGCACGCTCGCCATCCAGCCTGCTAAAGAGTTTGCCTTCTCTCTTTCGCCAGAGACCAAAGGCGTGCTCGCGGTTGTGCTCGTATCGCTGGCAATCATGAGCCCGGCGTTGGTTTGGGGCATCCCTTCCAGCCGCGACCTCACGAACCATTTTCGTTTTGCGCTCCCTTTCTACGATTCCCTGCGCGCCGGCAATTTCTATCCTGGCTGGTTGGCCGAATCGAACGCCGGATACGGCGACGCCAGTTTTCGCTTTTATCCTCCAGCCCTGTATTACCTCCTGGCCCTGGCTCGGACGATCACCGGCGACTGGTTAGCTGCGACACTCCTGACCGCGACTTCGCTTTTCATCTTCGGAGGTCTGGGCGTCTACTTCTGGTCGCGCGTGCTCGGGTACGGACAAGGCGCCGTATGGGCAGGCATCTTTTATACGGTCGCGCCATATCATCTCAATCAGTTTTTTCAGTCTTTCATGTTTGCCGAGTTTGCCGGCGCCGCGATCCTGCCGTTCGCATTCGCCTTTACGGAAAGGGTTTGCCGGGAACGCCGTTTACGAGATGTTGCCGGACTCGCACTTTCTTATGCCCTCCTGATCCTTACTCACCTGCCGCTGGCAATCATCGGCTCAATAGCACTCCTCGTTTATGCAATGCTGCGGCTTGATTTCGCTAAGCGCTGGACGACGCTCGGTTGGCTGAGTGTATCGGCGGTGCTTGGCCTGGCGGCGAGTGCTTGCTACTGGACGACACTTCTTTTTGAGTTGAACTGGATTCGCGCAGACAGCATCGATCCCGATCCTTCCGTGGACTACCGTCAGAACTTCGTCTTGTCAACCTTCTCACCAGACTATCTCAACGTGTGGTGGATGAACATTCTTTTGCTGGCAACGGTGGCGATGTTTTGGCCGGCGCTGGCGCTAATGTGGAAGTCAGCTCGGCCCCCGGCTTACTCGAATCAAGCCCACGGCCGTGGAGCTTTGAAGGCCATGGGTGTGGTCCTGCTGCTGACGATTGTCATGGCGACGCCCGTCTCGCGGCCCATCTGGAGATTGTTGCGACCGCTGCAACAGACACAGTTCCCCTGGCGTTGGCTTTCCCTTACCTCGATGGTAAGTCCGGTGATTTTGGCGGCAGCGATTCCCTTCTGGAAGACAATAGCAAAAGGCAGGAAGCGGGCGCTGGCGATGACAGCCGCCGGGACTGCTGTTTTGGCCTTTGCGTTTTCAGCCGCGCACATCATTCGCGAAGCCTACTGGCTTACGCCGAACCAATTCGAACAACAACTCAGCGCGATTCCCGGTTCGCAAGGCGTTTCACAATGGTGGCCGGCCTGGGTCCACGAACCCTTGCAGAGCATGTCGTCTCCAGTTGAAGCCGGCGATCGAAAAGTCGCGATCGATTCGTGGGAGCCGGAGCGTCGTGTCTTTCATGTAGGTGAAGGCCAGTCCAGGACGGCCCGAGTGCGAACATTTTTCTATCCACACTGGCTGGCAACGGCGGAGGGCCGGCCTCTGGCGGTCAGTTATGATAAAGACGGCGCGGTGCTCGTTTCACTGCCCGGCAAGCAGGTCACGGTCAGCATGGAATTCCGCGAGCCGGGACGGGTTCGATATGCCATGGCGCTAACATTCGTCGGATGGATCCTGATCGGACTACTCCTCATAAGGCGTCGGCAGTTGTTTGGTCTGTCATTGAACGTCAAAGCTGAAACTCGGTAAATGAAATCCACCATCCTATCTGGAATGTTTGCGGCTCCGATCACTTTTGGGTCGGACCGGGAGCACGCTGCGGAGCAAGCAGGTCATCAAGACGTCCGTTCTGCTTTCTTTGTAGCAATTGTGGCCGTCCTCGCGGTCCTGCCGATAATGATCTTTGGGGTTCCGAACGGCGCCGACTTACCGAACCACCTGCGCTTTGCTCTCCCGTTTTACGAAGCTGTTCAGTCAGGGCATTTTCATCCTGGCTGGCTGGCAGAATCGAATTATGGTCTGGGCGATTTACGTTTCATGCTCTACCCGCCGGGTCTCTACTACCTGCTTGGCGCGTCGCGGATGCTGACCGGTGAATGGTATTCCGCGTCGATCGTGACATTCACTTTTCTGTCGATTGTAGGTGGACTCGGTGCTTATCTCTGGGCCCGCTCCATTTTCGATCCCAAGATCGCCATGTGGGCCGGCATCCTCTACACACTCGCGCCGTACCGGCTCAATGAACTCTATCAGGCGTCGCTGCTGTCCGAATACGCTGCCTGTTCGATCCTGCCGTTGGTTTTCGCCTTTGTCGAACGCGTCAGCAAGAGGAAAAGCATTTACGACGTCGCTGGCCTGGGCGCGTCTTACGCCTTACTAGTTCTCACGAACGTGCCGGTGGCATTCATCGGTTCGATTGCGCTGGCGATTTATGCCTTGCTTCGCATGGAGCGCAAGACCCTGCTGCCGACGATTTCGCGGCTGGCCTTGGGAACGTTCTTAGGCCTGGCGGCCAGCTCGTTCTTCTGGACGTCGATGCTGGCAGAACTTTCGTTGATCAAAGCAAACGCGGGAGAACCAAATCCTTACTATGACTACAGACTGAATTTTCTGTTCTCTCCCTCGGCGCTCACGAACAGAAACACCTGGTACGCCAACATTCTGGCTCTGGCAGCAATTGGCTTTCTCTTACCCGGTATCGCCTTCATTATTCGTTCGTTCAAGCGTGACCAATCCAACCACGCATTGAAGGCGGCGTTTCTATTGTTGCTGGTGACATTCTTCATGGCCACAAGCCTGAGCAAGCCTGTGTGGACAGTAGTGCCCAAACTGTCTGAAGTGCAGTTTCCCTGGCGTTGGCTTGCGGTTAGCTCGCTGATGGGCGCATTGATGTTCGCTGGCAGCATACCTAAATGGCGGGAACAATATCGCGCAAAGCTCCGCCCTCGGGATCTCGCCGTGGCTCTGGCATTCGCGCTCTCGCTGGTGTTCATTGGCACACAGATCATCTGGGACTGCGATTACATTAGTCGCGCGAAGTTCGAGTCGATGGCCCAGGACGTTCGTGGCGCGGTGAGCTTCAAAGATTGGTTGCCCGTTTGGGCCCGCGACTTTAGCAACGTCGAGAAAATGTCCGCAAGAGTCGACGCCGGCGCGCGGCCGGTCACAGTCACCGCGTGGGAACCTGAGCACAGAACTTTTCAAATCGCCGCGGGAGCCGAGAGTACTTTGCGAGTGCGCACCTATTTCTATCCTCATTGGAAAGCGAAAGCCGCAGGCCGGTTGTTACCGACAACTGCGACCACAGACGGTCTACTCCTAATATCGGTCCCCACGCAAGCGGCTGACATCGAACTCTCATTCGAACGACCTGCACGGGTCCGCGTTGCTGAAGCCGTCACGATCGCGAGTTGGATCCTGATCATCGGCTCCATGGCATTGGCCGCGGTCAAAACGCAAAGACCGCTAAGCTCCTCGCAAAGAACAAATCCTTAGCGTTACTTTGCGTTCCCCTTTGCGTCCCTTTGCTTCTAAGTTCTCATCCTCTCTGCAAAAATCTTCTTTCGCAAACCGCCCTGCTTGGGTTAGAGTATTCTGCCTAACCGGCTCGCGTCATGAGCAGACAATCTGCCGACTCAACCGCAGCGCCAGATCTGGCCGATAACGCGAACCCTGCCACAACTGGAGTCGCATGGCGACGCGTCGCCGCAATTGCGCGCAACGCTTTCCGCGAGGCCGTGCGTGATCGAGTCCTCTACAATCTGGTCGTGTTTGTCCTGCTCCTGATTGCCGGAGCGATATTTCTGGGCGAGCTTTCCGCCGGACAGGAAGCGAAGATCATCGTCGATCTTGGATTGAGCGCAATCCTACTGTTCGGAGTTTTCATCTCGATATTCGTCGGTGTCGGCCTGGTCTATAAGGAGATCGAGCGCCGCACTCTCTATGCGATCCTTTCGAAACCTATCGGACGCGGTGAATTTCTGTTCGGCAAGTACCTCGGTCTTTGTCTGACCCTACTGGTTAACGTCGCCATTATGGGAGCCGGCCTGTCGCTTGCGCTCCTTTACGTGAAGCGTGGATGGGACCCGTTAGTTCTGCGCATCTGGCCGGCGATCTTGTTGATTTACATCGAGCTGATGATCCTGACGGGCGTGGCGATGCTGTTCTCGGCCTTTTCCTCTCCCGCGTTGTCAGCCTTGCTCACATTTTTCGTTTTCGTCATTGGGCATTTCAGCGCGGACCTGAAAATGCTGGCCAATTCCATGGGCAGCGCCCCAACGCGCTGGTTCTTCGCAGGCCTTTATTATCTGCTCCCCAACCTGGCGAACTACAACGCGATCACAATCGCCGCACACGGATTGATGCCCGACGCTCGCGCTCTATTGGCGGCCGTTGGTTATGGCTTCATCTACGTCGGCGTATTGCTGGCGGCGACTACTCTCATTTTCAGCCGGCGAAATCTAAAATGAGGCGAGACTACCTTTTGGTTCTTACGATTATCGTCGGGCTGCCTGCCGCGGCGCTGATGACGCGATGGAACGACGCGCATCGTCGCGATCTCGCGGCGCAGTTCCCCGAGGAACCGCTGTACCTGAACGGTCCGGGCATGAAGCGGATCACATTTGCCTTCAACGGAATTGCTGCGGATTGGTACTGGATGCGATCGCTACAGTACGTAGGACGAAAGATTATCAAGCATGAAGACGCGCATGCCGGCAATTTTGATCTGCGTGATCTGTCGTCGCTGGACCTGCGCTTGTTGCCGTCGCTGCTGCGCATGGCGACGACTCTCGATCCTCAGTTTCTCGAGCCCTACTACTACGGCGCCCTGATACTTCCGGATTCGAACCCGGACGAAGCGATTTCGCTTCTTAATTACGGCATCGCCTCCAATCCCGACAAGTGGCGGCTCTACCAGCATCTCGGTTACATCTACTGGCAGCGCGGTGACTATCACAAGGCCAGCGAGGTTTACGCCGCTGGAGCGAAGATCGCGGCCGCCCCGCCGTGGATGCTGGCGATGAGCGCGCGGATGAAAGCCGAGGGCGGCGCCGGCCAGGCAGCCCGCGACATGTACGCGCATCTTTCCGAAGCATCGGATGACTTGAACGTCAAACGAATGGTCGAAAAGCAATTGATGCGACTCGATTCCGTGGAAGAGCGCGACCGGATTCGCCGGGTGCTTTCAGATTACTCGGCACGAACCGGTAATTGCGCCGCGGCGTGGAAAGAGATTAGCTCGCCTTTGCGTGCCGCCGGGCTGCGAATTGATCGAGCTGGGGCTCCGTTGGATCCCGGGAACATGCCGTATCGTCTGGTCAAAGGTGGTTGTGATGTCGATCTGGATGAGAACTCGCCGGTGCCGCAGCGCTGATTTGTCGGTGCCATCCCGTGCAATAGCGAACAGCTTATCTCACGGAGTAGCGGGTGGGTGATCCAAACATGAAGAAGGCACGATCGAATACAGGGAAAGCTAAGGCTTCGCGATCCAGCGCTGCCGGTAAGACCCCGACGCAGGGCATGCTTGATCAGAGTCGCACTCTGTTTCTGATCGTGGCGGCTACGGTTTTGGTTTATGCCAATTCCCTAAGCGGCGCGTTTGTTTTCGACGACACGAAACAAATTGTCGGCAATCCGGCGCTGCGATCCTGGAGCAACATACTGCGCGCGTTCCGGAGCGACGTTTGGAGTTTTCAAAGAGGAACGCTGACCAAAGACATTCCGCCTCCTTATTATCGTCCGCTTTTCACTGCCTATCTGACGGTCAATTACAAGCTGTTTGGTTTGTGGGAGCCGGGTTGGCATTTGATGAATATGCTCGTCCACACGGGCGCCACGGTAACCGTCTTTTTCCTCATCAAGAGACTTTCCGGCGATCGACTGATAGCCACTTTGGCCGCGCTGGTCTTCGGATTGCATCCGGCGCACGTCGAATCCGTTTCCTGGATCAGCGGCATTCCCGATCCGCTGGCAGCTTTGTTTTGTGTGCCCAGCCTGATCTGGTACGTGCGTTATCGCACGGAGGGCGACCAGAAATTTCTAATCGCATCGGTCATTGCATACGGACTATCTGCGTTGTGCAAAGAGACCCCGCTGGCCTTGCCGCTGGTATTCATCGGCTGGGAACTAACGCGCGCCGGAACCAGGCCAAGTCTGAGCGCGCGTGGGCGCGAGATCATCTTGCGGTTAATTCCCTACGCCGTGATGGCCGGCGCCTATCTCGCGCTGAGATTCGCGGTCCTGGGCCGCATCAGTTGGAAGCATCCATTCATGGCCCGGGTGCCCGACTCGGCGATCTGGATGACTGTTCCGTATGTCTGCGTTAGTTACCTGAGACACCTGGCAGCGCCGTTTTATCTGAGCCTGATTTATGGCACTTCATTCGTCACCACCGGTTCTGATCTCCGGTTCCTTTTGCCGGTAGCGCTGATCGTCTTGCTGGCTATTTTGCTCTGGGTCTATAGAAAGAAATTGAGCCGCGAGTTGTGGACAGCATTGGCGCTGATTGTCGTGCCTCTGTTGCCCGTGCTGAATCTGCGAGTGTTTCATTATGAGTACATCATTCAGGATCGTTACCTGTATTTACCGTCTATCGGTTTCTGCTATCTGATGGCGATTTTGCTGGTGCGATGGTCGCGCCGGCAGAAGCAGCTTGCTGCCGCGGTGGCCATCGCGATTATCGTTGCTTTCGGCGCCAGCACGTTTGCGCAGAACCGTGTATGGCATGACGCAGTATCTCTGTGGCGACGAGCGATCTATTACTCACCGAATTCGTGGTCGACCCACTACAACCTCGGTCTGGCGTATCTCAATCTCAAACAGAACCAGGCCGCGGTAGATGAACTGGTTGAAGCGAAGCGGCTGAACCCCAGCGAGCCGACCATACTTAACAATCTGGCACTGGCCCACGCCTCCGAAGGCGATACTCTTGGCGCGATCGAGATAGTAAAGGAAGCCTTGAGACTAGATCCGGCATTGATCGAGGCGCACAACAATTTGGGGACTTTTCTGTTTGAGCGGAGCCAGTTCAATGACGCTCGGATGGAATTCCTGGAAGTCCTGGCGCGCGATCCGTCGTCCGTCTCTGCGCGCTTCAATCTGGCGCGAACTTTAGCGGCGATGGGCGATCACGATCCGGCGATTCGTGAATTCGAAGCACTACTGGCGGCGGATCCGGGCGACGTGGCAGCGCGTTATGAACTCGCGGCAAGTCTTGCGGCTGTGGAGCGCAAGCCGGAAGCTATCGCGGAATACACCCGCGCTTTGCAGATGGATCGCGATCCGAAACGCATTGAAGAAATGAAGTCAAAGCTGGAGGAGCTAAAGACCCCGGACAAGTAGCTCCAGGATAGATATGAACGCACGGAAGATTTCAGCCAGCTCGAAGTGGTTGGCATTCGCTACTTTAGCGACCACTTTGCTGGCGATCTATCCGCAGATAAATATGTGGCTCGCGCGCGGGAAGGATTGGCACGGTTCATATGTTCTGGTTCAAGGTGACGAAATTGCTTATTCCGCATACGTCAACGCTCTGGTTGATGGGCGACCGCGGCGCAACGATCCCTTCATGGGCAGGGATGATGCAACGGGGAAGCCTTTGCCTGAATCGCTTTTTTCCATTCAAGTAGTTCCCGCTTACGCGGTTGCCTGGCCAGCCCGCTTGTTTCACCTCTCTGCGTCGACCGCGTTTATCTTTCTAATTGTTGTTTGCGCGATTGCTTCATCGTTAGCGATCTTTTGGCTCGTGCGAGCGACTACCGGCGACGATGCTGTGGCGGCCGCTGGAGTGCTGATTACTCTTTGCCTGGGCACGCTCGCCGCCGGCCAGGGCGAAGCGCGCGTGATGTTATTAAACCAGAACGCTTACGACTTTTTTCCCTACCTGCGCCGATATCAACCGTCGGTAGCCTTTCCCTTGTTGTTCGTGTTCTGCGGTTTTGTTTGGCGTTCGCTGCCACAGAGCGATCCACAGAAAGAGATTCGATCAGCAATAGCTGCCGGATTGATTTTCGTCGTGCTTGTCTTTTCTTATTTCTATCTGTGGACGGCAGCGCTGGCCTGGTTGGCTTGCCTGGCTCTGATCTGGATGATTGCGCGCATGCCGGACTGGCGCCAGCTCTCTTTGCGGTTTGGCATTGTCCTGGTTCCGGCGCTAACGGGGATCGCAGCTTTCTTTGTTTTGCTTTCACATCGCTCGTCCAGCATGGACAGTACGCAATTGCTTTCGCGCTCGCACGCTCCTGATTTGTTCTGCGCTCCTGAGGTCATCGCCTTTGCGGTGCTCGCTGCGCTCGGGATTGCTGTCTGGCGCAAAGTGATTAGCGTCAACGATCGGCTGGTCCTGTTTGCTGCTTCATTAGCGCTGATGCCCATCGCCGTCTTTAACCAGCAGGTCGTCACCGGTCGTTCGCTGCAACCGATCCATTACCAGCTCTTCATCGCCAACTATGTGGTGCTGGTCGCCGGCGTGCTTGCGGCCTCCGCGATTATCCGTGGAACTAAAGCAACTGGTTGGCGAGTCCCTCGCCGGCCTTTGGCCTACGCGTGCGTTATCGCCTTGGCCTGGGGCGTGGTTGAACTGGCCGGATCAACCAGACGGAATGCCGCCTACGGACGCATCCGCGACGATTCAATGCCGGTCATTACGCGCCTGGCCGAGATCGCCCGCACCGACGGCACCTACGAACGCGCCCGCGCCGATGGTGCTTATCCGATTGTGTATTCAACCAACTTGATGGTTGCGGGAAACCTTCCGACCGCAGCGCCGCAGGGCGTGCTATGGGCGCAACACACGCCGGCGGCCGGGGTTGCGAGTCTGGATCAAAGCAAAGAGCTGTACTACTACTATCTGTATTACTCAGGCGCAGATGAAAAAGAGCTGGCTCAGGCGATGCTCGAAGGCCAATTCAATACTCTGTCGGCCCTGTTTGGTGTAGAGCGCGTGATCACGACCCTGGCGCTGGAAGCCAAACCGATCACTACCGAAGATATGCGCACTGAAGTCCGGCGTTACTCGGATTTCATCAAGACATTCTCTCGAGAGCGCGCTGCCCGGCCTCTCGTTTCTTTCGTTGTCGCTCCAGTGCAGGCAGAGCCGAATTACGCAAATCTCGATCGATGGTACGAACGTGACAGCGGTGAACGCGTCGGTATGTATGTGATTTATCGCGTGAAGCTGCGGCCTGCGGGGCAGTAACCCGCGCGAGGGAGGCTCATTAAGATTAGAAGAAAAGCGGTGACAAGTCACCGCACGCCGAAATCCAATGACAGTCGCAATCGAAATAGAAAACCTGACCAAGGATTACGAAACCGGCTTCTGGCGCAAGCGTAAGGTGCGCGCCCTCGATGGTTTGTCGCTCAGTGTTGAGCGCGGTCAAATCTTTGGGTTCCTGGGCGCCAACGGGGCGGGCAAAACGACGACGCTGAAGCTCCTCATGCGTTTGATCTATCCGACTGCCGGCACGGCGCGCATCCTCAATCGCGACATCAGTGACGTGGCGATGCACGCACGCATCGGTTACCTTCCCGAGAATCCTTACTTTTACGATTACCTGACGGCGCGCGAGTTTCTAATCTACTGCGGCGAGCTGTTCGGACAGGACCGCAACACACGTGAGCAGCGCACCGAAGAGCTCCTGACGCGCGTCAAACTGGAAAAGAAAAGTTGGGACCGGCAACTGCGGAAGTTTTCGAAAGGCATGCTGCAACGCGTCGGTCTGGCCCAGGCCCTGGTCAACGATCCGGAGATTGTCTTTCTCGACGAGCCAATGAGCGGACTGGATCCGGTCGGCCGTCGCGAAGTGCGTGATCTGATTGCTTCACTGCGAACGCAGGGCAAAACGGTTTTCATGTGCTCGCACATTCTTTCGGACATTGAAGTGCTGTGCGACAGCGTGGCCATCCTCAAGCATGGGCGGCTGGCGCACGCAGGCTCGCTGGAAGAGTTACGCACGCGCGAGGCGAGCACGGTTGAAGTCATCGCCACCGGGGCTGATGCCGAAACGTTGAAACAACATCTTGGCGACGGCGCCACCGTAACCAGGACCGCCAGTGGATTGCGAATTGAGGTTGCCGATGAAAAAGAAGTCGATGGGGTGATCGCGGCGCTGCGACAAGCAAACGGGAAATTAGTTTCCGTACAGCCGACGAGGCAATCGCTGGAAGAATTGTTTCTTGAGTAGTGGGAGTGGCGCAAACTTCAGTCTGTGATGAGTCGGCGCACGGAGCATTTTCCATTTCTCATTCTCGTTCGGAGTACCGCCTTTAGGCGGAAGGCTCGAGGCGAATGACAATTCCGCCTGAAGGCGGTACTCCGAACAAAGACGATGACCAATGAAAAATGGAGAATGATCTTTACCTTAACGTAAATCCCGTCACTTCCATCTTGATGTTCGCACGGTCGTCCGTATCGGTAAAGCCTTCCAGCATCACCGACGCCTTCATCGTCTTGTTGGGATCGAGATCGGACTGGCGTCCGGGAATTACCACTACCGTTCTCTCTTTTACTGGTTTGTCCTGGTGATCGACCACGGCGGCGTGTATCTCCAAACCCGTGATCGTGCGGCCCGTGAAGTTGCGCACAGTTGTGTGCAGCGTCATCACGGTGTCGCCTAACGCCCGCTTGGCTTCATCAGCCTCTTTCTCGTCGAGCACGATTAGCTTGTTGTACTTTTCAAAGTCAGGCGAGCCCGCGCGGATGGCGCCCGCCAGAGTTGGTGGCGCACTCGGCGCCGCAGTGTTGCGCAGCAAAAGGTAGAAGAAGGCAGCAATAAACGCGGCCGCGAAGGCGGCCACGAAAATGACCAGCGCGCGCCGCGACTTCTCTTCCGGAATACTATGTTCTGCCGGCATGGATTTGTTAGATGCCTATGTTACCGCAGAAGTTCCGAAGGCGCGAGCATTCAGTCGAGCGGGCAGTGTCGTTATGTTTCAAGCTTCTCCTTGAACCGGTTCTGGCGCCTGATGCGGTCGATTGCTTTGTGCCTTGCTGTCTGGATGAGGCGCGCGGGAATTCAGGGACGCCGTCAGTCCGCCACTGGTCAACCGCGGCCGCAAAGGCGTCCTGCGCCGCTTCTTCGGCAATATCGAAATCGCCAAAGAACCGAATCAAAGTGGCAACGATCCGGCCCCAGTCAGAGTGATACACTGTGTCCACGGCCGCGTTCGGGTTGGAAAGCATATCTGATGATAAAAATTTTATGGCCGGGTGTCGATCCAGGCATTCGCCGTTCGATTCACTGATACAGGTTGGAAGAGATGTGGTGTAAGCGACGCGAAACAGCGACGCTTGTGGCACGGGCGTGCGGGGTCCCCAGACTAACAACTACAAAGGTGCGAATATGAACATTTTGAAAGGTATCGGAGCCGTCCTTGCAGGAATTGTCTTTATCGTTGCCACACACACGCTGACAGATTTGGTGCTGGAAAAGCTCGGTATCTTCACGCCACCCGAACAGGGATTTCACATTACGTGGATGGTGGTGACCGCTCACCGGGTTTTAGAATTCAAATCAAAACTCGTAAGGAGGCCATATGCAAAAGATCACCCCATTCTTGTGGTTCGATGACAAAGCCGAAGAGGCCATGAATTTTTATGTCTCTATTTTCAAAAATTCAAAAGTCTTGACCGTTACCCGTTATGGAGAAGCAGGGCCCGGCCCGAAGGGCACGGTAATGACCGCGGAATTCCAGCTCGAGGGGCAGGAATTCGTGGCGTTAAATGGTGGACCACATTTCAAGTTCACGGAAGCCATATCTTTGGTTGTCAACTGCGAGACTCAGGAGGAAGTGGATTATTTCTGGGAAAAACTCTCCGCAGGCGGAGCAGAATCACAATGCGGCTGGCTAAGAGACAAATATGGCCTGTCGTGGCAAGTCGTTCCCACTATTTTGGTCGAGCTGTTTCGAGTCAAAGACGCATCGAAATCGCAAAGGGTCATGAAAGCAATGCTGCAAATGAAAAAGATGGACATAAGCAAGTTGAAGCGGGCGGCCGAGGGACAATAGTCATGTTCGGAGTACCGCCTTTAGGCGGATTACATCTGCAGCGAGACTCTTCCGCCTGAAGGCGGTACTCCAAACAACTAGCCAAAGGAGTGCAACATGCAACTGAATCCATATGTTAATTTCAACGGCCAGTGCGAAGAGGCATTCAAATTTTACGAGCGCGTGCTGGGCGGCAAGATCACCTTCATGATGACTTGGGGTGAAATGCCTGGCGCCGACCAATTTCCCGCTGAGTCGGACAAACTAATCATGCACGCGACGCTCAGCGCCGGCGACGAAGTACTGATGGGTGCTGATTCGCCGCCCGGCCGTTACCAACAGCCAAGAGGCATGAATGTGTCGCTCCATCTCAAAGACATCGCCGAAGGTGAGCGCATCTTCAACGCTTTGTCAGAAGACGGAACCGTGCAGATGCCGTTTGAAAAGACATTCTGGTCGCCGGGTTTTGGGATGTGCGTAGATCAATTCGGTATCCCGTGGATGGTTAACTGCGAGGGACCGGCCGAAAGCGAAAAGATTTAGCCGCCAATGAACGCGGATAGACGCGGATCGAACAAACCAGAAACGTAAGAGAACAGGAGAAGAAACAATGAGAAAGACTGCGGCGAAGAGCGCTCCAGCAAAAGACGTGGACGAGTATCTTGCGGGCGTGCCGAAAGAAGCGCGCGCCACGCTAGAGAAACTACGCAAGACGATCAAAGCCGCTGCGCCTATGGCTTCTGAAGGAATCAGCTACCAGATGCCCATGTACAAACACCACGGAATGGTGGTTGGCTTCGCGGCGTTCAAGGACCACTGCAGTCTTTTCCCCGGCTCGGCCGTGATGGACGCGCACAAGGAGGAACTCAAGCGTTACGACACGTCTAAAGGCACCATCCGTTTTCCAGCCAGTAAGCCGCTTCCCGTCGCGCTCGTAAAGAAGCTCGTTAAGGCGCGGATCGCGGAGAACGACGCGCGCGCAGCCAAAAGACTGCGCTGACAACACTTGTCTCAGAAGTTGCAGGAAGCCCTGAAGAAGGCACAACCGTGAGCAGAAGGTTGTAATGGCCAGCATCGGCAACTACGCTTACGTACTCACGTGCAAACTCGCCGTCGCCAAGTTCCGAAAGGCTGACGACCCGTTGAGACTCGCGCACGCGGTGCGGCACTTGGGCGACGCCTACTACTACGCGAGACGAGCGGAACAGGCCGAAGCCTGTTATGCCGAAGCCCTTTCGATCTATCGCGGCCATGAACACTCGAAACCGCTCGACCTCGCGAACGCGATTCGAAGTTTCGCGGTCCTCAAGGATTATGTTGGCGCGGCCGATGAGGCGAAACCTTTGTGGCAGGAAGCGCACGAACTTTACGTGGCTCTTAACGCGACGCCGGGCGTTGCTGTTGGATCGCGAAGACGCGCTATCACACATTGGAAAGCATCCGGAATATCTACAGTCGCACCTGGCGATGTTCGCCGCGGCGAAGCGGGACCGCGCCGACGTCGTCGAGTTCCTGCTGGATCTGGGTGTGCCGATCGAAGTTCATGACATCACCAACGCCCGCACACTGCATCAGCCCGCCGCACACAATGCGCTACGAGTGGCTACCCTGCTGATCGATCGCGGTGCGGAGATAGATCCCTGCGACTCTGCCTGGGATTCGCCGCCCATCGGCTGGGCCTCGCATAGCGATCACGTCGAGATGATAGAGTTCCTGAGCGGATTCAGTCGCAACGTCTGGAGGCTCGCGTTCCGTGGCTACGTTGACCGACTCCGCAAAGTACTTGCGTCGGAGCCCGACCTTGCGAAACTGGTCGATGACGACGGCATCACGCCGCTTTGGTGGCTGCCGGACGACGAGGCAAAGGCGCTTGAGATCGTCACGTCTTTGCCGGTGGCAACGAGTACCTGAAGCGCAATTTTCCACGGCTGGACTACATCATAAAGGCGACCATCGAGCACGAGCCATGAGCAAGCCGATCAGCGGAGGCTGTGTTCGGAGTTCCGCCTTCAGGCGGGGTATCCCTACGAAAGAAGTTCGCCGCCTGAAGGCGGTACTCCGAACTTAGGGTTGCTCGCGTCCCGACTCCCTGTGTAAAGTTCATCCGCGTCAAGTTCATTAGAAGCTGGCTTGCGGTAGAATTTGGAATTGTCGTGCAGAGGGTGGTTCCCTGAGCTTAGGCCCGAAGGGCCGACATGCTGGGGAACAGGCGCAGAGAATTCCTCGACGTGCTACTACTTTCGCAACCAACGGTTCGGAAGTTCTTTTCACTATGGAGCCAACAATCGACGGGGTATTTCTTATGAAGAAACTCGTTCTAGTTTTCTTTGTCGCGACGGCATTCGCATTCGTTCCGCACGCTTCCGCAAGTGCGCAAAACCAGGAACTGCCGCGCTGGGAGCAACAGGCCCAGAAAGTTACGATCATTCGGGACGACTGGGGCATCGCGCACATCTCCGGCAAGACCGATGCCGATGCGGTGTTCGGCATGATCTACGCCCAGGCCGAAGACGACTTCAATCGCGTGGAGACGAACTACATCAACTCCATGGGACGGCTGGCGGAGGCCGAAGGCGAGGCCGCGGTGTGGCGCGACCTGCGGATGAAGCTATTCATCGACCCGGACGCGATGAAGGCGCAGTACGAGGCGAGCCCGCCCTGGTTGAAGGCATTGATGAACGCGTGGGCCGACGGTCTGAACTATTATCTGGCCAGACACGCTAACGTAACCCCGCGGGTCATCAAGCACTTCGAACCCTGGATGGCCCTGACCTTCAGCGAGGGCAGCATCGGCGGAGACATCGAGACAATAAACCTGAGCCAACTCCAGGCTTTCTATGGAAACGTTCCGGCAACAGTCGCGGCAAATGATGAACGCGATCCTCTCGCAGAGCCGGCGGGATCGAACGGCATCGCGATCTCGCCGTCAAACACGGTCGGGCGCCACGCGCTGCTGCTGATCAATCCGCACACGTCCTTCTTCTTTAGATCCGAGTTGCAGATGACAAGCCTGGAAGGGCTGAATGCCTATGGCGCGGTGACGTGGGGACAGTTCTTTATCTACCAGGGGTTCAACGAGCGTTCCGGTTGGATGCACACGTCAAGCGCCGTTGACGCCATCGATGAGTATCTCGAAACCGTGGTGAAGAAGGGCGATCGGTTCTATTACAAGTACGGCAACGAAGAGCGTCCGGTCACAACGTCCCTGATCAAGGTGCCTTACAAAACCGAGACCGGGATGGCCGAGAAGACGTTCACCGTCTATCGTACCCAGCACGGGCCCATCGTCCGTGCGGTGGACGGCAAATGGGTGAGCATCCGTCTGATGCAGGAACCGGTGAGGGCGCTGACGCAGTCGTATGCGCGCACCAAGGCGAAGAACTACAAGACGTTCAAGCAGATTATGGAGTTGCACACGAACTCGTCGAACAACACGATCTTCGCGGATGCCGATGGCGACATCGCATATTTCCACGGCAACTTTATTCCGAAGCGCGATCCTAAATTTGACTGGACTCGGCCGGTGGACGGCAGCGATCCGGCAACGGACTGGCAAGGCCTGCTGTCCGTGGACGAGACACCCGGCCTGCTGAACCCTGGCAGCGGCTGGCTCTATAACAGCAACAACTCGCCGTGGTCGGCGGCGGGTCCGAGCAGCCCGAAGAAAACCGACTACCCCGTGTACGTCGATTCTGGCATTGAGTCCGCGCGTGGACTCCACGCGATCAGAGTTCTGCAGAACAAGAAGAACTTCACGCTCGACTCACTCATCTCGGCGGCCTACGACAGCTATCTAACGTGGTTTGAGAAGCCGATCCTCGCGCTGGTCAAGGCCTGGGACCAGACGCCGGCGACCGATCCTCTAAGAGCAAAGCTGTCCGACCAGATCGCGATTCTGCGCGCGTGGGACGTGCGTTGGTCGGCGACGTCCGTTCCGACGTCGCTCGCAGTGTACTGGGCCGAGGATATTCAGCGGAAGGTGGCCGCCGACGCCAGACGTGCGGGCATGTCCGCCGACGAGTACATCGCCGGCAAAGTCCCGCCGGAGCAACTGCTCCAGTCGCTGTCGACCGCGTCTGACAAACTCGCCGCCGACTTCGGAACGTGGAAGACGCCCTGGGGCGATATCAATCGCTTCCAGCGCCTGAATGACGACATCGTACATCCGTTCAGCGACGCGGGACCAAGCATTCCGGTTGGCTTCACTTCTGCTGTATGGGGTTCACTGGCCTCGTTCGGCGCGCGGCCGTACAAGGGGTCAAAGAAGATTTACGGGACCAGCGGCAACAGCTTTGTGGCCGTCGTTGAGTTCGGTAAGACTGTGCGGGCCAAAGCAGTAACCGCCGGCGGAGAGAGTGGCAATCCGTCGTCGCCGCACTTCAATGACCAGGCGAAACGATACAGCACGGGCGACCTGAGGGACGTGTACTTCTACCGTTCGCAACTCAAAGGTCATACCGAGCGGGAGTACCATCCGGGGAACTAGAATTGATCCGACTAAGACTAGTATCGATTCTTCGGTTTCCGCGAGGTAACCGTGAAGTATGAACGGATCAAGCAATTTCTACTCGAACTTCTCAATGGCTGAGCTGGTCAAGCGAAACAGTTCCTGGCCGTCATTAGAGTCCTTAGGTGGCGGAGTGGGAGGAGGTGGTGGCGGAGTTTGCTTCAGCCGGGTTGGCAGTCATGGCGCTGGCTCTGGACTGTCCCGTTTTCACAGGACGGATTCATTTGCGTTTCACCTCACACTCGGCGGGCTCGCCAAAACTGATGAAGAAAAGTTTCTGTCATCACTCAAGGCTGAACTCCAGGACGAGATCGTAAAGAGTGGGGCTCGTATTAGCGCGTCCGGCGATCTGGAAACACCCGGTTGCTATATGGAGTACGGCGAAGAAGGGATTCAGGGTCGCATTGAAGTATCGGGCCGGCTGGCCGGAGGAAACTACTATAGCTTGACTGCAAGTCTCAGCGAGACATCCACGAGTGAAAAGCCTCCTTTGATTGGAAGACAGAAGGGCCGCCAGCCGAGGGGAACGTATTACGTAGTTCCCTTCCCGGCTGATCACCCGCGGGCTTCTACTCAAGATTTTCTCGCCGTTGGTCAAAAGATTATCAAGGAATCCATCGAAAACATGAGGCAACAGCTTCTCGCTGATCGATCAAGACAGCATTCTCTGTTGCAAGATCTTGAATACGCAGAGGTCTATGTTTGGAAGCCAATACCACCCGAGATCAAGCAACGATGGAAAGAGACGATGGGCGAGGAGTTCGAAGTGCCCGCGGAGTACGAACAGTTTGAGAAGGTATTTTTCTTGAACGAAGTGGCGTTCAGGATGTACCGGGAGGCCGGAGAAGATTTCGACGTTCTAAAGACGATCTCAGCAGACGAAATGCCAAAGCTACCCGGGCCTTCATTGGGAGGTCCCTACATGCCAAAGCGCGCATAGCCGTTGCTCGCCCGCACGTTGTGCCGCTGAAAAAAAGGCCCTGACTATTCAGGGCCTTCTTTATTGCTGTTGAGCCAAAGCTGCTCGCAGGTTATCCGGCAGTTACTTGGGCAACAGGCTGCATTGGCTTGGCAGAAATTGGCACAATGACAAGGGCGAGAAAAGCGAAGCAGCCAAGGCCGGCACGCTTTACGAAGGTAATGTTCATACCAGTCTCCTTCTGAGGCGGAAGCCGCTCCGCAGATTCAAATAGTAAATCGCGGCGAAATCTATTTACGCGTAGATGAGTTGTCAAGGTTTTTGCACCGCCTGTGTTCAAGTGTCCGTGTTAGGCTATGGCATCCCAGGCCATGCGCTATTTAAGAAAGAGGAGAAGAATGAACCAACTATCTCGCGCCCGAACTGTTGCCATCGGAGGGATTTGCCTGTGCCTCGGCTTTGGCTCTTTCGCGTATACACGAACCCAATCGATATTGCGGAATACAATTCAGAAGGAAACACCAATGACGACTCATGCAAGCGGAACGTTTGAAGTAAAGTTGAACCCTCAACATTCGTACGACTTTGAATACACGCTCCCGAAGACGCCTTAGAGTCCCCGCTGCCCGCGGCAGGTGGCGTGCTTCGGTTTCCCGGAAAGATGGACCATCACACTCACTCCTTAGCTGAAACAATCTGGCACTACCACCGGATGAACCATCAACTCGAACGCGCGGACGCGATTCTCGTGCTCTGTAGCCACGACAGGAAGGTGGCTGAAAGAGGCGCCGAGTTGTTCCTTGGAAGATGGGCGCCGCTGCTGATCTTCTCAGGCGGGTTGGGATCAATTACCAGAGATATCTGGACTGAACCCGAAGCCGATCAGTTCGCGGAAATCGCCATCGCGATGGGCGTGCCGAAAGAAAGCGTCCTGATCGAAAACAGATCGACCAACACCGGCGAAAACATTCTGTTCACGAAGCAACTACTCTCAGAAAGAAACATCGATCCTCGGAAGTTCATTCTGGTGCAGAAGCCATACATGGAGCGCCGGAGCTTTGCCACCTTCAGAAAAGTGTGGCCCGAGAAAGACGTGCTCGTAACTTCGCCTCAAGTCTCGTTCGACGAATACCTGGACTCGTATTCCGCCAAAGAGCTTTCCACAGTTGACGTCATCAGTATCATGGTTGGCGATTTGCAGCGAATTAAGATATACGCTGACGAGGGTTTTCAGATTCATCAGGAGATCCCGGAGGATGTCTGGTCGGCCTATGAAGAGCTTGTCAGGGCTGGATACGACCAACACCTGATTGCCGGGAGACCCGCGTAATGAAGTCAGTACCACCTGCGTAAGCAGGTGGGTCGAGCTGTCAGCCAGCGAATTGGATGGTTGACCCACCCGCTAACGCAGGTGGTACTGACTCTCTTGATCGCAAGTCGACGACTTCTGCCGTTGAAAGGTTCAAGCTCTGGCGATTTTGCGTTAGACTCTGCTTGCGTTCCGCCGGCACATAGTACCGAGAAGCAGGTTTCGATCTCGTGAACCAAATGAATTTGCCTTCGATTGCCGAATTCGTCGAACTGGTCAAAGCGACAGACGAGGACGCAGACCACCGCTTACCGCTCGTGGAGCAGGCCGCCCCGGTCTTGTATGCGGCGGCGACTAGTTCAGAGGATGAGAGAGAGTTACTTGCCGAGAAATTCGAGCGCTGGCGGTATCAACGGCTGAACAAGTACGGTCATCGGCTCTCAACGAACGACCGGCGGCTCATCGCCGTGCTCGATTTGGCCGCCCGCAAGATCTTGCCAGGTCACCCGCTGCCACCCAAAGCGCCACGAGCTGCCATTCATTCAGGCGCGTGCTCCGAGAGCCAATTGGATCAAGGGTCGCGGTCGAGCGGTCTTGCCGGGTTCGAGGCGGTTTTGGATCCTCACGTCCCTTTGGAAGAGATCGCGCGGGACGCAGCCGCGGTGACCTTGCGCCATTTTCGTTCTCGGCCATCCGATGCGACGCAGGGGACGGCTCGAGATGACGAACTTGCGCCTCGCGAATTACCGCGGCGGTGGCGGATGCGACTCTATGCGCCACTGTACTTGTCGAACTACTGCGTGAACCATTGTTTGTACTGTGCCTTTCGATTTCCCAACGAACTGGATCGCGTCCACTTGACCGTGGACGAGGCGATCGCCGAGGCCGAAATCCTTCGCGCCCGCGGCCACCGTCATCTCCTGGTGGTTGCCGGCGATTTTCCGAGACTCACGTCTACTGATTACCTGGTGACGATCATTCGGGAGCTGGTGGCACGCGAATTCAGCGTCACCGTGGAAGTGGCCCCGCAAGGCACCGTGTCCTACGCGAAGATGGTGCGAGCAGGCGCGTGCGGTGTCACGCTCTATCAGGAGACCTATCAGGAGGAACTCTACAGCCGGTTGCATCCGCGTGGCCCGAAGATGTGGTTCGACTGGCGTTTGGAAGCGCCGGAGCGAGCCGCGGAGGCAGGCATGAAACGGCTCGGCCTGGGCATTCTCCTGGGCCTGGCTGATCCGGCGCTCGACATTCGCTGCCTGATTCGACACGGTCAGTATCTGCTCAACCGATTTCCTGAAGTCAAGCTGGCGTTTAGCTTGCCCCGCATTCACGAAGCACCGGACGGCTTCAAGTCGGGCGTCGCCACAGACGACGAAACATTTATCCGGCTGTACTGCGCCCTTCGGTTTTCATTTCCCACCGCAGACCTGGTCCTTTCGACGCGCGAACCACCTTCGCTGCGCGACCAGCTCGCCAGGATATGCATCACGCAAATGAGCGCGGGCAGTTGCACAGCACCGGGCGGCTACACAGGAATCGAAAACGGTTCACACACTCGGGAACAGTTCCCCGTCTTCGATCACCGAACCACTTCGCAAGTGGCCGACGCACTCGAACGGTCCGGATTCGATCTGAGCTGGGATGTCCACGACGATTAGGAGTTATGAGTTACAGTACTTAGTCATCGCTGACACATTCCTTTTGGGAGGCTTTCATGCAACTTCGTCTGTCCCGTCTCGTCGTCGTCTTCGTTTTGTTGTTCGCCCTGTTGTGTCCCATTGCCGCACAAACCGGGTCAACCCCCAACGATCGGCCCCTGCTGGGCTTTGATCGCTCGTCCACGGCGGCGGAACGCGCGCTCGAAGCCCGTTTTGACGCCACACTTAATCCGAACGACCTGCGCGCCTGGCTGAAGCGTCTGTCCGCCCGTCCACATCACATTGGTTCGCCTTACGGTAAGGAGAACGCGGAGTTCATCGCGGCCCAGTTCCGCGCCTGGGGCTTCGACACTCAGATCGAAGAGTTCAGCGTGCTGTTCCCCACGCCAAAGACGCGCGTGGTCGAATTAGTCTCTCCGGAAAAGTTCACGGCGAGCCTGGCCGAGCCGGCGATCCCAGAAGATGCGACCTCGAATCAAGCCGCCGAGCAGTTGCCTGTCTATAACGCTTATTCGGTGGATGGCGACGTCACCGCACCGCTCGTCTATGTGAACTACGGCGTGCCGCGTGACTACGATGAGTTGGCTGAGCGCGGCATCGACGTGAAAGGCAAGATCGTGATCGCGCGCTATGGTGGCTCGTGGCGCGGCATCAAGCCAAAGGTGGCCGCCGAGCATGGCGCGGTCGGCTGTCTCATCTATTCCGACCCGCGTAACGACGGCTACTATCAGGGCGATGTTTATCCCAAAGGCCCCTGGCGTAACGAGCAAGGCGCACAGCGCGGCTCGGTCGCCGACATGCCGCTCTTCCCCGGCGATCCGCTAACGCCGGGCGTCGGCGCGACCGCGGATGCGAAGCGGCTCGACGTAAAGAACGCGCCCACGCTGACGAAGATTCCTGTGCTGCCGATCTCTTACCGCGACGCGCAGCCGTTGTTGCGCGCTATCTGGGGCCCGGTCGCGCCGGAGGCATGGCGCGGCGCGCTCCCCCTGACCTATCACATCGGTCCCGGCCCGGCGACTGTCCATCTCAAAGTCGAATTCAACTGGGACCGGGCAACCGCGCGCGACGTGATCGCGAAACTGCGCGGCTCCGAGCGCCCCGACGAGTGGGTCATCCGCGGCAACCATCACGACGCCTGGGTCAATGGCGCGGACGATCCGCTAAGCGGGCAGGTAGCCATGATGGAAGAGGCACGCGGGTTAGGCGAACTGACGAAGACCGGCTGGAAGCCAAAGCGCACCATCGTCTACTGCGCCTGGGATGGCGAGGAACCGGGGCTGCTCGGCTCGACCGAATGGGTCGAGACGCACGCGGACTTGCTCAGCAAGAACGCTGTGGTCTACATCAACTCCGACTCGAACGCGCGCGGCTTCCTCGGTGTCTCCGGCTCGCACACGATTGAGAAGTTCATCAACGAAGTGGCGCGCGACGTCACCGATCCCGAAAAGAAGATCTCCGTCTCGGACCGCGCCCGGGCCGCACAGATTCTCAACGGCAGTCCGGAAGCCAGACGTGAGGCGCGCGACCGCGCCGACCTGCGCATTGGCGCGCTCGGTTCCGGCTCAGACTACACAGCCTTTCTCGACCATCTTGGCATCGCCTCGCTCAACCTCGGCTACGGCGGCGAAGGCGAGACGGGCGGCGTCTATCATTCGGTTTACGATTCGTTCGATCACTACACGCGCTTTGGCGATCCGGACTTTGCCTACGGCATCGCCCTGGCACAGACAGGCGGTCGCGCGGTGCTGCGCTTTGCCAACGCCGACGTGCTGCCTTATGCGTTCAAGAACTTCGCCGACTCAGTCGCGACTTATGTCCGCGAAGTCGGCAAACTCGCCGACGACATGCGCGAAGAAACTAAAGAGAAGAACCGCCGCGTCGCCGACAAAACTTTCGTCGCCTACTTTGATCCCACGGAGACCTACGTCGTTCCAACGGCGGACGCGCCCGTGCCATTTTTGAACTTCGCGCCGCTGCAGAATGCGTTTGCCCGCTTGCAGGAGAGTGCGCAAAAGTATGACGCCGCGTCGCGCGTCCAAGGCGGTAAGTTGACGCCGCAGACGCAGCAGGCGCTTGACGAGGCGTTGATGCAGACCGAACGAGCGATGATTCGCGAGGCCGGCTTGCCACGCCGCCCTTGGTTCAAGCACCAGATTTACGCGCCCGGTTTTTATACCGGCTACGGCGTCAAAACGCTGCCCGCCATCCGCGAGGCCATCGAGCAACGCAACTGGACGGAGGCGGAACAGCAAATCAACAACGTCGCCGAAACCATCACCCAGATCGCCGCCGCGATCGATCGCGCGACGGCGCAGATGAAGTAGAGGGCGAGTTACAAACTGAATCCCAGCCCGCGGGAGCGGGCGCTAGCATAAAGCCTGGGGTGGAGCGCAGCGGAACCCCAGGAACCAGACACCCCATGAGGATGAAGCGCGTGGAACGCGCGACAGCTCAAGCTTTACGCGCTTGCTCGAACAGTTCAGCGCGGAGCGACTTGTTGGTAGGACATATCGTTACTCTTGGACCTCCGGTCATGCGTCGGGGCCGCGGACCCCAGAAGGTGCCAACTAAGGTGCTTACGACAATTCGACTGGACGCGGACGTGATCGCGTTCTTCCGGTCACTCGGTCCTGGCTATCAATCGCGTATCAATGACGCACTTCGTCGCGTCAAAGAGCAGGGCCTGACCGACACTCCAACGTCGACCGGCCGCAAACGAGTCACGCGTTAGCCGCTGATTGGGTCACCGCGTTCGGCGACGACGGCGAGCGGTATTCATATCCGCGAGCCGCTTAACAAATGCGGCGCCGCACACCGCAGAGCGACGCGCCTTTCGCCAGCCTAACCGGCGCTCGCACCGTTGGCAGAATAGATCATGTGGGTAGGTGAGATAGTTGAGGAGACGCGGAAAGCTCGGGCGAAATACGCAGCCGAGTTCGAGTATGACATTGCCGCCATCGTTGCGGATGTCAAAGAGAAAGAGAAGCACAGCGAACGGGCTGTAGTGTCTCGACCTCCCAAGCCAGTTGTCGTGCCCCTGGCAAAGGCTTCTTAAGAATGCTGGATCAGAATCTCGCGCACAGAATGAATCTCTTCATGAGACGGGGACCGTGCCCAACGGTGCGGTCCCGCATGGAGGAGATTCATGAAACGGTATCATCAGGAATTGCGCCGCACGACGCGAGTTCATCGACTTCACCTGCGTTGGGTTCATGGTTGGCCCGGAGAATCTGTTGACTGCATCTGCGATCTTCAAGCGGGCCGCTTTCGTAAGAGCAAGGCGTTAGGCTGTGGCCGGCCCCGCTGTTTGATTTGTCATTACGAAAAAGTGCTTGGCATTCCTTCGTGTAAGGATCGCGTGCGACGAAACCGCTATGCCGACTCGTTGCGCGACGATCGCGATTCCCACAGTGGCACGGGCATCCCGCCCGTGAATCACGCGCAAGATGCCGTGACCACATCCAAACTGCATCACCAGGAAGCCTCAAAGGTTGACAGCACCTCAACAGCCGCTATATTTGGATCGTAATAAACCGTGACCCAGTCGGAGGCAGGCGATGATCGAACTTACCCGCGAACAGCGAGAAGCCGTGGCCCAACAGGGCGAAACTCCTCCTCGCGCTCTTGACCCGGACACGCATACCACCTACGTGCTGATCCGCGAAAAAGTTTACGCCCGGATTGAGGCTCTTCTGGGCGACGAGCCGGGCGATCAATTCACGCGTGACATGTACCCGCACGTCATGGAAGTCTTTGGGCGCGAAGGGTGGGACGATCCCGCCATGGACATCTACAACGACCTCGATCCTCGCAGGCAATAATGAACGTCCAACGCGGCGATGTCGTGCTTGTCGATTACCCTTATGCTTCGGGCACTGGCGCCAAAGTGCGGCCTGTGCTTGTGATTCAGAACGACCGCGACAACCAACGACTGCTGAACACCGTTGTGGTCCAAATTACGAGTGTAACGCGGCGCGCTTTAGAACCAACGCAGTTATTGATTGAGCTGGCCACGCCCGCAGGCCACCAGTCTGGGTTGCGACAGGATTCCGTTGTCAACTGCGTCAATCTGCTTACGCTCGACAAGGACAAGATCCTGCGGAAGTTGGGGAGCTTACCAGATTCCGAACTTCAGTTAGTCAACACGTGTCTCAAGGCAGCTCTTGAATTACCCTAACACGACGGCTAAGAGCGAATGACTGGAACTACCTTGAAAGAATCACGACGAAAGAAGCGTAACGCGGATACCAATACATTCCTGACTTCGTTATGAGGAGAATCGGATGCGAAGTCTGATCGCTTCAGTGCTGGGGATGCTGCTCATCGGAATTGCGCCTGCATATGCGCAAACGGCGCCGACCCCCACCCACGCCAACCTCCTGCGCGGTGAATACGGGCGGTATCGGGCCAACAACGATCTGCTCTCCTATCATCTCGACATTCGCGTCGATCCGGAAAAGAAGTTTGTCAGCGGCAAGAACACAATTCGGTTCAAGATGCTCAAGGACGACGCGCGGATCCAACTGGATCTTTACGACAACTTGAGAATCGACAGGATTGTGTTTACGAGTCCAAAGTCCAATGTCCAAAGTCCAAAGTCCGCTAGCGAGAGCACTTCCCTGAAGTACGAACGCGATTCCGGCGCAGTGTTCGTGGACTTTCCTGAGACGCTGAAAGCCGGCCGCGTCTACTCAATCGATTTCTACTACTCAGGCACGCCGCAGACGATTGGCCGCTTTGGTGGCTTCACTTTCGGGACGGACCCGATGAGTCGTCCCTGGATCTTCACCGCGTGCGAGGGCGAAGGCGCCAGCATCTGGTGGCCGAACAAGGATCAGTGGCGGGACGAGGTCGAGTCGATGCAAATAAGCATCTCGATACCCAACAATCTCAATGATGTGTCTAACGGAAAGTTCGTGGGCAAGACGGACCTCGGCGACGGCTACACGCGTTGGGACTGGCTGGTGCAGTATCCAATCAACAACTACGATGTCTCGTTGAATATCGGAAAGTACGAGCACTGGTCAGATCAGCTTGGTGGACTCGCGCTCGATTTCTACGCGTTGCCGGAGAATCTGGCGCGGGCCAAAAAGCAATTCGCCCAGGCGCGCGGGATGCTCGAAGCTTTCCAGCATTATTTCGGTGAGTATCCGTTCAAGAAGGACGGCTACAAGTTGATTGAAGCGCCTTACTCGGGCATGGAGCACCAGTCTGCGGTCACTTACGGCAATCACTTCGCGAACGGCTATCTCGAACGCGACTGGACCGGCGTCGGCATTTCGCCGCGGTTCGATTTCATCATCATTCACGAAAGCGGCCACGAATGGTTCGGCAACAGCATCAGCGCGGCCGACCGGTCCGACATGTGGATTCACGAAGGCTGGACGACTTACCTCGAGTGCCTCTACGTCGAATACATGTACGGGCATGAAGACTATCTGAAATACACAAATGGTTACCGATCAAAAGTCCGCAACCAGCAACCAATCATCGCGCCGCGCGGCGTTAATGCGACACCGCCGCAGGACATGTACTTTAAGGGCGCGCTCTTCCTCAACACGCTGCGCAGCATCGTTAACAATGACAAGCGTTGGTGGGCCCTGCTCCACGACTTCTATCAGCACTTCAAGTATCAGAACATCATGACCGAGGACATTGTGGCGTACTTTAACCGGAAGACGGGCCTTAACCTGATGCCGATCTTCGACCAGTACCTGCGTCACACGGCGATACCGGTCCTGGAGTTGAAGTTCGCAGACGGCACGGTCTCTTATCGTTGGAAAGCCGATGAACCAAAGTTCGCCATGCCGGTGCGCGTCGGGACGAAGGACAACTGGCAGATTATCCAACCCACCCCTGAGTGGAAGACGATGAAGACGACGCTCAAGAAAGATGAATTTGCGGTGGCGATGGATCTTTACTTTGTGGAGGTGAGTAAGTCATAGATAAGGGGAAGAGGATCAATTTCCATTTCTCATTTGTCGTTTTTCATCTGACGTATTAGCCCAATGAGGTCAGTACCGGGAGCGGTAGCGACCGGGTTTCTGGACCAAACTGGTAGCAGTTCCATTCGCGCGGCGCGCGGCGAACCCGGTCGCTACCGCTCCCGGTACTGACCTCATCGCTTTGCTTGAATCAGATGGTAAATTTCAGTCGAATGGGAAATGGAAAATGAATCCTGTCGCCAACCATAGACGGGTCTGAGGTAAACCGATGACCTCCTTCTATTTCCCTGTTGCTCTGGCTGTCAGCGGTATGCTGTTTTACCACCTGGCGCAGAAGGCCATTCCAAAGGAAATGAATCCGCTCTACGCGACGATAATCGCGTATGCAGCAGGAATCGTTCTGTTAGCCATTTGCGCCCTGGCTTACCCGAGTAAGAAATCGTTCGTAGACTCTCTCAGAGAATCGAACTGGGCAGTCTTCGTCCTGGGGGCTGCCGCTGCTTGTATCGAAATTGGTTTCCTGTTGGCGTACAGAGCGGGCTGGAAGATAAGCGTGGCCGCAGTCGCCACGAACGTCGCCGTAACTGCCATGCTTATTCCTATCGGTATTATTGTCTTCAAAGACCAGTTGTCTCTCCGGAATGTTCTCGGGTTGATATTCTGTGTTTTAGGTCTAGTACTGGTCGTGAGAGACTAACACAAAGCGATATCGGTTTGCCGCCGACGTGAATCGCGTTGACACGCTTGCGAGTGGAGTTGTCATGAAGACAATCTTGAGAGTGCTCGTCCTCGTTCTACTAGTTCCCTTCTTCGCGGCGGCACAGACTAACGACGAGTGGCCGCCGCTCAATTACCTCAGGAGCGATTACAAATCAGTCCGAGTCGTCGCTCATGTGCGCATTCGCGAAGCCGAAATAGTTAGTAAAATTCCCGGCTATGACACCTGGAAGATGTCGGCAGAAGTACTGGAACCTTTCAAAGGCAAATTCCGGAAGGGTGAAGTAATCGAATATGTTCACGGCGCGGAAGCCCCTTCCAAAAAAGAGTTTTTTACCGGAGAGAAGATCGTCTTTCTGCTCGCCGAGTATGACCAAGAAAAGAAAGCGTTGAGGTACTCGGTCCTGGAAAACTCAACCCTGGCGCCTACGGAAGACCGGGTGAAGAAATTGAGAATAATCAGAAGATCTTATGACAAGCGGCGGTAGCAAGTGCAACTTGTCGCTGGGAGCGCGGGCGTCCCGCCCGAACCGCGCCGAAGGCGCGAAGGGTTTTCGTCAACGATTAGTGGGTCCTGGCAAGATCTGTTTTCGCGCTTCGCACTCAGGGCGGACGGGACGTCCGCGCTCCCAGCGAAATGAAGACTCTTCAAACTGATTGACTGACTCATGATGTTCCTCGAGACTGAAAGATTGCGCTTGCGCCGGCTCTCGGTTAATGACGCTGAATTTGTTCTGCGCCTGCTGAACGAGCCCTCGTTTATTGAGAATATCGGTGATCGAGGCGTGCGCACGATAGAAGATGCGCGTGCATATGTTTTGCAGGGGCCGGTTGCCAGCTATGAAAAGTTTGGCTTTGGTCTGTTGTTAGTAGAAGAAAAGGAATCGGGAGTGCCAATCGGGATCTGCGGTCTGCTGAAGCGAGATGTGTTCGATGATGTAGACATCGGCTATGCTTTGCTGCCTGAGTTCTGGTCCCAGGGATATGCTTTGGAATCAGCTTCCGCAGTCATGTCTTACGCGAGGGAAACGCTGGGTGCGAAGCGAGTGCTGGCGGTGGTTAACGCAGACAATCTGAGCTCAATCCGCTTGCTCGAAAAAATGGGTTTTCATTACGAGAAGATGGTTCGGTTGTCAGATGATGTGCCGGAAATCAAATTGTTCGCGTGCGCAGTCTAATCATGGCTCACCCAGGACCTTTTCGTACACCTTCTCGGTTTCCATAACCATGCGTTCCAGCGAGAAGCGTTCGCGAACGACGCGCCCGGCATTCGCACTAAGGCGCCCGCACTGTGCGGGATCAGACAATAATTCGCAGATTGCTTTCGCCAAAGCTTCCACGTCGCTAATGGGAACCAGGCGTCCGGTCTTATCATCTTCGATAATCTCTCGCGCGCCTTCGGACATGCTGGCAATAACCGGCGTGCCGACGGCCATGGCTTCGATGATTGAAACGCCGAAGGGCTCTGAGCGCGAAGGGGAAACGAAGAGATCAAAACTCGGAAGGAGTTTCGCTATATCATCAACCCAGCCGAGTAGTCGCACTTGTTGATTGGGACCGAGATCGTCAATCAGTTTTTCAAGCGTACGTCGATTCTCGCCACCGCGCGACTTATCTTCTCCGGCAATAATGAAGTCAACGTCGTCGCGAAGACCGCACACGATCGCGGCCGCGCGTATGAACTCCTCCTGCCCCTTGATGGGCGCCAGGTGTCCAACCATTCCTACGCGTAGTCTCTTACTTGTGCGCCCCTCCTGGCCGGGCGCTTCTTCCCTTCCCCTGGCGAATCGGTCAACATCGATGCCGTTATGGATAAGAGCAATCGCGTCTGGAGGGAAGATTTCCTGCTCCCGAAGTCCGTCGGCCACCGCCTGAGAGACGGCGATGACGCGGGCCGTGCGTCTAAGTGTCAGCCGGTGAATTCCGCTCATGGGAAACAAGACGTGGCGAGTGAGCACGAGCCGCGCGCCCGCGCGCCGGCTGACAAACGCCGCCAACGGATAATCGCGGGCGACGTGAGCATGAACGATCTCGATTTGGTGCTCGCAGGAAAACTGCGCCAGCTTCAAAGCGCTCGAGACATTCAAGGAATTTCGCATCCTCAGTTCAACGATATTTTCTTTGGGCACCGCGGAAAGTTCGGCCAGTAGCGGCGAGGAAGGGGCCAGCGCCGCGAAAACGTCGTGGCCGCGCCGCGCGAGCGCGTTCGCGAGATCAGCCAGATGCTTTTCGCCACCGCCGAGCTGACGCGCCGAACATATCTGTAGAATCTTCATCCTGAAATTCTTGCTGAGAGAATCTAACATAATCCGCGGACAGAGCGTTCGGAGTGCCGACTTCAGTCGGCGTTCTGGCCGCACAAAGCCCCGACTAAAGTCGGTACTCCGAACTTTACCTTGAGCTTCCCTGACCGCTGTAGTACAAAGCTCGTTCCTGGAAGAATCGATCCTGGTAAAGCTCCATACGCGTCCCTTTCACGATCTTCAAATGACTCCAAACAGTAAACATGAAGCTCGATGTCTTCTCTGCGGACGCAGTCTGCGGCGCATTGGGGCGGACTTTACCGGGAAACAAATATTCAAATGCGGCCAGTGTGAATACGTCACGACGCCGATCGCCACGACGGCCGAAACCATCGAGCTCTATGACAATCCCGAATACTTCGATGGTTGGGGCTGCAACATGGAATTCGATTATGAGCGCTTCGAGCCGTCAGTTCACCGGCAGGTCCAGGACTATCTTGATTTCATTGGCAAATACACGCGGGGAAAAACGCTGCTGGATGTGGGCACGGGCAGCGGGCTATTGCCACACCTGGCCCGTACCAGGGGCTTTGAAGTCGAAGGCACCGACTTATCAAAGCACGTCAGCGAGAATGTTCCAGAGAAAGCCGGGTTCCCTATTCATCACGGCACGCTGGAAGACATTCAATTCACGCACAAATATGACGTCATCACCATGCTGCATGTCCTGGAGCATACGAGCAATCCCGTTTCGACCTTGCAGAGATGTAAAGAGCTGTTAAATGAAGGCGGATACATTGTGGTAGTGGTCCCGAACTATCAGAGTTTGGATTCACGCATCAAGGATCTTCTTTCCGGGTTCAAGCTAAAGACCAGACCGTACAAGCATCTCGCGTTGGGGCATCACAACTACGTGTTTTCAATCAAGAGTCTCGAGACTCTGGGACAGAAGTGTGGCTTACAAGTTATTCACCGCGAAACCCAACAGCCGGCATGGCGCGCCAGCCCGTGGCATCGTTTCCTGGGGCGCTATCGACTGGCAACGTGGTGCTGGGTCGTCTATCGAAATGGGTGATAGCTCAGCTTGGTTCCGAGGGCCACTTGATGTCGGGAGCGCGCAGCGCGAAATTTATCCGCTCCCTCGGGGAGAGGGCTTGGCTTTGCGCTCAGGCTACGCCCCCCTCACCCCTAGCCCCTCTCCCAAAGGAGAGGGGGAAGAAAAATTGAGCACCTGCGGCACTCAGTGCGGACCGGACGTCCGCGCTCCCGGCACAATGAAGCCTCCCTGGGTTTTGGATTGCACGATTACCACAGAGGGTGATGTGATCTCAACTACAGAATGAAACGTCCGCGTAATCTGAGGAAGAAACTGCTGCTGGTCTCGTTCGGGCTGCTCATAGGCGGTTTCATGAGCGAGATATTCCTACGCGTCCTGGGTTATTCCTATCCGCTCTTCTACACGACCGACTACTATCGCGGATTCGCGCTCCAGCCCGGCGTTGAAGGTCATTACCAGCGAGAGGGTGAATCGTACGTCCGCATCAACAGCGACGGCCTCCGGGACCGCGAGCACTCAAAGGCCAAGCCCGCCGACATAGTGCGCATTGCCCTGCTCGGCGATTCCTTCTCGGAAGCCATGCACGTGCCGATGGAGCAAGCATTCTGGTCAATGCTGGAGCGAAAACTCCAGGAGTGCAACGCGTTTCCGGGCAAAACTGTGGAGGTGATCAACTTTGGCGTTTCCGGTTATGGCACCGCGCAGGAGTTGCTTACGCTGCGACAGAAAGTCTGGGACTACTCGCCCGATCTCGTAGTGCTTGCGTTTACCACTTACAACGATATCTATGACAACTCGCGCGCGCTGAGCAGGACCGAGGAAGTTCCATACTTCGTCTATCGCAATGGTGAGCTGACTTATGATGCATCGTTTCGCGACTCGCGCACGTATCAGCAGCGGGACTCGAAGCTAAACAGGATCGGCAGATGGCTACACAATGAACTGCGTATCGTCCAGCTTGTTCATTACGTTCAATTCGTCGCCAAGCTGCGGTTGACTGACTGGAAGAACAAGAGACGGCTCGCGGCCGAAGCACGGTCAAAACCCGCCGCCGGCACAACACCAACAGTGCGCAACGCCGAAGACATTGGCATCGATAACATGATCTACATCGAGCCGCGTGATGAGAACTGGAAAGAGGCCTGGCGCGTCACCGAAGGATTGATCAAGCAAATGCGCGATGAGGTCGCGCAAAAGAGGGCCAGGTTTCTGTTGGTGACTTTGAGTAATGCAATTCAGGTTTATCCCGACCCTGCAGTGCGGCAGAGGTTTCTGCAACACGTAGGCGCAGACAACATTTTCTATCCCAATCTGAGACTTAAGGCCCTGACAGAGCGGGAACAGATCGATTTCGTAGACCTGGCCCAACCCATGCAAGTCTATGCCGATCAGAACAAGGTTTTCTTACACGGATTCGGGAGCGACATCGGTAATGGACATTGGAATGCGACCGGTCATCGGTTGGCTGCTGAACTGATTGCGCAAAAGCTTTGCGCTAGTAAGTAAGGCGGACCCGGCAATCGCTTCACTTGATAATCTCAAAATCCATCCATTGAGTTGATGTGCGGTACTTCTCGTCAGCCAGCATGTCCTTAACAACTACTTGCAGCACGTACTCGCCGGGCACGAGGTCTGTGCCGAGTTGAATTGAGCCGCCCGTAGTCAGCCGTTTCCAGTCAGGTGGGTCGGTCGGATTCAACGGGTTTTCTTTGCCCGTGAACACCGCCTTCCCATCGCGAAACAGCCGCACTTGCGCCAGCAGTTGCGGCTTGTTCGTTGCCTTGTCGAGGTGCGCGTTGTAAATAATAAGGACGTAGTCCATAAACATACCCCGATTGAAGTGGCGCACGGCCGGGCTGGCTTCCGGATTCCCTTTGTCGAGACCTTCCTGATCCTGCGCCGCCGAGTTCGCACTTGTCGCCGTTTGGTTTCCGGCGGCTGGCGAAGCTTGCGGCTTTGCGCTGGCGTCGACCGCAGTACTCTCTCCGGGATTCCTCCCGCTAATTGCTATACCTGAGACCGCGAGCCGGTTCTTCTTGAGGTCCGGAACTTCGACGAACTGGCTGGCGGCGCCGATCCGCTCAGTGCTGGAGTCGCGCAAAGAGATCCGCAACTGGTAGGCGCCCGGCTTTTTGATTGGGACGGTTACATAGTAAACCAGGCCGCCGCGCTGCACGCGCTTGTAGAGCACGTCGGGCAACCGCAGAGTATACGTGCGGCCACTCTGATCGACCGTCAAGCCATTGTCGCCGAATGTCATGGCCAGCACATCAAAGACACACTTATGAAAACCATCGGGCTCGGTGGTGAAGGTGAGGTCGCGCGCTTCGATGTGCAACATTGACCGCATGAACGAACCCACCTTGGGATCGTTGCCAAATAGCGAAGTCAATTGGAGGTGGACTCCGGTCGAGCCGAACGGCGAAGTCAATGCGCCCACCAATTGTTGCGCGAGCGTTCTTTGTACCGGCGCGCGCCGTTCGTCATCGGTAAAGCCTAAGAAACCGTTGCGCATGCGCACGTCGAATTTACCCGGGCGCGTAACTTTCAACGACAGCTTGTGAAACGTGCGGCGTCCAGTCCTGGGATCGAAGGTCGCGTTGTCAGGACGATAGCCGATCAGGTAATAGCCTTTCTGGTCCTCCAACACACGGCGGATACCACCGCTCAAATCATTCGTATTCCGGATGGCGATCCCGCCTGTTTGTCGAGCGAGAAAATCCAACCCTTCCTGGGTTTCGAAAGCCGCGGCGCGGCGGTTAGTTAACATTTGCTCGACATCGCCGCTTCCAGGATTATCGGCTGCGGTCAAGCCAAACGTCTGGAGCCCGGTCGCGTTCATGGTGTAAATCACCACTGAGGCGCGGCCGGCTTCGTCAATTAACCGCCGCAGCCTTTGCTGGGCCAGGTAGTCGCGGGTCGCATCTTCCTGGTTGTAGATTCTGAACCCGTCCGATATCAAGAGAATCGATTTGCGACCTGGCAGTTCGCGCAGGCCTTTCACTACGTAACTGACGGCGCCAAGTGTTCCCACAGAGAACAAGTCTTCGCGAAACTGATTCAGCTCTTCGGTCTGTGCGTCTATCTCGGGGCCCCGATCGCCAGGCGTCGGAGGCTGGAGCGGCGCAAAGGCGCCCACCCCACTCCGCCCATTAGCATTCCATTTCACCCGCTCGACGGCCGCATACAGTTGGCGCTTGTCCGAAGTGAATTGCTGCAGCGCTCCCATGCCTCCACCGGTGCGGATGATTGCCACGAGATCGCCGGTCTGCATCTGTTCGTCAACAAACTTTTTGAGCGCGCGGCGCACGTAATAGGTGCTATCAAAAGAGAGGCCCAGATCGTCAACCACAATCGCGATCGTGCGGCGGATGTCTTCACGTTTGAGGCGTGTGGGCGGAACCAGGAGCGCGTTCTTATCGACAGTCACCGGCTTTGATTTGGCCGCGGGGCCTTCGGGAGTCTCAGTAATGTTGTAAGAAAAGTTCGTGATCTTTTGCTGCCTGCCGTCTTCGAAAATCTTGATCTCTTCGGCCTTCAGATCTGTCACGACCTTGCCGTTCTTGTCGGTGATGACGGCATCAACCTGCACCAGGTTCGTGGTGATCCGAACGACATCGTCCGGTTCGACCTTTTGCGGTGGCGGAACGGGTTGTTGGGTCGCGGTCGGAGTGATCGTTGAAGGAGTTGGCGAAGGCGTTGGCTGTTGTGGCAGCGCAATGCTCGTCAGAACGCCAACCAGAGCGATTGTGAATAGGAGTTGTCGCTTCATAGGCGCTTCAAGCCGCGCGTGCTCAATGACTCGCCAGCAGACTAGTACGAAACATAGATTGACGCAAAGAACTTTGAGTCGCCAAAGCTGGAACTGGTTGGATCAGGTTACTGATGGAACAGACGCTACCTCTGTTGATGAGCGAGAATCAATGTATGTAAAAGAAGGTTCTCCAGGGGCTCTTGAATCCCTCTTCCCCCTTCTTGTCTATTGCCCACACGCGCCATCTGCCAGGCTGCCTGGCAACGAAGGTAAATTCGTAGCTGGTCCCCACAATGCCGGTGGGCGGAGGGCTCATTCTCAATGTAAGGGGCTGAGGATCGATGCACTGTCGGATGTTTTTGTCTCGACCATCACAGAAATCCAGTTCAACGGTGTAAGATGCAGCGCCGGGTACAGCCTGCCACTCGACTTTAGTATTCGGAGAATAGTTCTTGAGGGCAATCTGATCTGCCGGCGGTGAAAGTTCCGCACCATCCGCTGGAGATAGCTGGATCGGGGCAGGAAGATTTACGGAGGACAGTTTTTCAGCCTCGCTCATTGGGCGGTCGGCGACTTCAGACTTTCTTTTCATCAAACAAACGAGCTCGATCTTAGCTGCGGAAGCTACGCTAATCGGGATGTTCTTATCGACGCCGCTGAAGCCCCACCAATCATCATATCCATCCGCTGAAATTTTCAGAGTAAACGGTATCAGTGCAGCACCGATGTCGAATTCGCCCGCTGTGTTTTTTACGCTCGTGATGAAGCACACTCGCGGTGCGGCTGCCTGACATAGAGTGAAACGTATGTTCTCAATTGGCCGGCCGGTCGAAGCATCAACTGCTTTGCCGACCAGCGCTCCGTTTTTTGGTCCGAGAGTAACGGACACAGAAGCGGTTTGATTAGATTCATTGAGGACAACCTGCACCACGGGCATTGAAGGATTCCTGTAGAAAGGGACAGCCTGCCATTGATAACCCGCAGCCGTCTTTTCCGGAAAGATCGTGAAGTGGGCAGCTCGGCCGGCGTGGATCACGAAATTTCCATTAACGTCCGATAAACCACAGGGAACCATCGGCATTTGGGCGTAGTCTTCAGGCTTGGCGCACACTCTAACCTTATCTACGCCCTGGTTCGATTCATCAACCACGCGACCGGTGATTAGGTAAGGCGATGCTGTCTGAGCAAAGGCAGAGGCACACTTGAGGAAGCACAGGGCAACAATCAAGACCAGGCTAATTGAAATAGACCGAGTTCTCATGGCGAGTCCTCAGGTTAAGAACGCAGGGCTGACTTGCGGAGCATCAATTAATGCCGGCAGCTGGGGACCCGGTTCAACGACCTGCATGCTAGTCCTCGCGGCAGCGCACGTCAAGCGCTTTACTTCACAGCGCTTTACTTCACACTTTTTGGAATTGTCAGCAACTTATCTTATCTCACTAAAGTAAAGAACGATCGAAGGCCTAAATGCATCAGAGGGATCTGTTGTCATGTCACTTATCGCCGAGGAGAATGCGTTCGTAGAATTCGATGTACTGGGGAATGATGCGATCTGTGCTGTAGCGTGAAGTTGCTGACTCCCTTGCCCGTCGGCCTATTTCGCGACGAAGCTTTACATCGGTTAACAAGCGCGCGGCGTCAGCGGCCATCCTATCGACATCACCCACCGCACTGAGAAATCCCGTCTCGCCGTCGTCGACAACTTCCGGCACACCGCCCACGCGCGAAGCAACGACCGGGACTTCGCAGGCCATCGCCTCCAACGCGGCGAGGCCGAAAGACTCCTGTTCAGACGGCAGCAGCAAGACATCTGCCGCGCAAAGGTAATCCACTATCCGCGGTTGTTTGCCGACAAAGACGCAATCGTCATAAACGCCCAGACAACGGGCGCGATGAACCGCATTCGTGCGCTCGCTACCGTCACCGACCATTACGAGGCGGGCTTTGGTCGTCTTCAGCACTCGCGCCAGAATCTCAACACAATCGACCGGCCGTTTCACCGGACGAAAGTTCGAGACGTGAACCATGATCGGGGCGTCATCGGGTGAAAGTGTCTTGCGCAAGTCACAATCCATTCGGCGTTTGTATTCCGATGGGCAGACAAAGTTCGGGATCACCTGGATGCGATCGAACTGGAAAGTTTCGATGGTGGCCTGCTTAAGATAGTTTGAGATCGCCGTGACGCCATCCGATTGCGCGAGAGCATAGCGCGTTATCGGCAGATAGGATCTATCCGCCCCGACCAGGGTGATATCCGTGCCGTGCAGGGTAGTGATCACCGGCAAACGTCGGTGCGGTTTCAGCGATTCACGAGCAAGAATCGCGCTGATCGAATGCGGAATGGCATAGTGCACGTGGAGCAGATCGAGGTTCTCGTTTTCCGCCACCGTGGCCATCTTTGTCGCCAGGGCCAGCGTGTACGGCTGATGCTCGAACAACGGATAAGACATCATCTCGACTTCGTGAAAACGTACCCGCTCGTTCAATTCAGTCAGGCGCGTCGGCAAGGACGAAGAGATGAAGTGCACCGTATGACCGCGGGCGGCGAGTTCCTTGCCCAACTCAGAACCGACGATGCCGCTGCCGCCGTAGGTTGGGTAGACTGTGATTCCGATGTTCATGAATCAGTGAGCAGTATGCAGTGAGCAGTGAGCGGGAGGCAAACAGACAGTGGGCAGTGAGCCGTGAGCAGATCCGACAGCGAGGTAGCGACGATGCTAATGTCTCGAGGCTAATCAGCAATCTGTTTCATTCCTGCTGCCCACTGCCCACTGCCCACTGCCCACTGCTCACGGCTCACTGCCCGCTAATTAGGAGAGGCAGACGACCCTCGCAATCGTCTGCCTCATCTCAACTTGTCTCTCCTTTGAGAAAAGGGGGCAAGTGAGGCCCGCGAGTATATTCGTCCATTCCGCGTTTCGCAAGAGTTTGTGGGCCCAATTGATAGGGCGATTTGCCGAAAAAGATGCCGGGCGTTATCGCCAGGCGGGTCGGCTTGCCCAGGGGACCTTCGGGATCTGCCAACCAAACCGTATAATGGTCCCCACGATAACGGAGTGAGAAATGCCAAAAATTAGTGATATTCAGGAAACACCAAACCCCAACGCAGTGAAGTTTATCTTGCGCGCGCCGGTAACCCACGGCGTCGCCCGGCAGTTCGGTTCAGCCGACCAGGCCCAGGCCGACACGCTGGCCAAATCGCTGTTCGAGGTCGGCCGTGTCGTGTCTGTGTTTTATATGGACAACATGATCACGGTCGAGAAAGAAGACCTGGCCGATTGGGACGAGCTGTTGCCCACCCTGGCCGTGCCCATCCGCGCGGCGGAGTCAGTGGCGCCGGCGTCATCAAACGCAGCCGCGGCGGTTGGCGGTGCCATAGCCGCAGTCACGAGCGACGACCCGCGCTTGTTGCGCATCAACGAAATCCTCGACGAAAAGGTAAGACCTGCCTTGATGGGTGACGGCGGCTATGTGGAAATCATCGGTCTGCAAGAACACACCTTGAAGATTCGCTATCAGGGTGCTTGCGGCAGTTGCCCTAGTTCACTCTCCGGCACGCTGATGGCCATCGAGGGCATGCTTAAGCAGGAAGTTGACCCCGAAATGGAAGTTGTGGCGGTTTAGCTCATTTGATCCAAGCCCAGGCATCAAATTCTGGAACCGCGCACTGATCCGGCGCGTGTGGCTAAGAAGCTTTAGTGTATCCAGTCTCCGGAGGTTGAAAATGAACCGTTCTCTCCTGCTGATCCTGCTTTGCCTTCTACTCTTGTGCGCAACTGCCACGGCCCAACCAGGCGCACAATCAGCACCCCCGCCAAACGAAGCCAAGACTATTCCACCCAAAAACGTTGCCAGCAAGGGTAAGGCGGACCCTGAAGCTGAAAGAATCGTGAGAGAACGTCGGGCGCAAGCACAGTCGCTTCTGATTTCATTGGCGGCTGACGCCGGCAGTTACAACGACCAGAAACTGCGCGCGCGCACCCAGGCGCGAATTGCGGATGTCCTTTGGGACGCGGATCAGGAACGAGCGCGCACTCTGTTCCGTAAAGCCTGGGACGCAGCCGAGATTGTCGATCAGGAAGGCCTGCTCAAAATGCAGGAAGACATCAAACAGCAACAAGCCAAGAACGGAAACTCTGCGGTAACTGGTCCACCGAACGTGCGCGGTGAAGTCCTGCGCCTGGCCGCCCGTCGCGATCGGGCTCTGGGCGAGGAGTTTTTGGCAAAGCTCAAAGTAGAAAAGGCCCGGGAGGCCACGGAAGCAACTGACAAGGCAAAGGGCGATCCCTTTGACACTCCCGAAGGGCTTAGCCAGCGGCTGAGTTTGGCGCGTCAACTGCTCGGAACTGATGTTGAGCGCGCGCTGCAATTTGCCGATCCAGCTCTCGGCACTGTTACCCGAGAAGGCATTGATTTTCTTACTTACCTGCGCGAGAAAGATGCCACCGCAGCGGATCGAAGATATGCGGCGATGCTGGGGATGGCCGCAGGCAATCTGCAGTCTGACGCGAATATGGTGTCTCTGCTTTCTTCCTATCTCTTCACCCCTCACACATTCGTGATGTTCAACGGGGGCGCAGCTTCAACGATGCAGACCTCAAGGGGCGGTGAGCCGGTTGTAGTCACGCCGGAATTACGCGCAGCTTTCTTTCGCATGGCAGCGGGGATCTTGCTGCGACCGCAGGCTCCTCCCGGACAGGATCAAACTTCGGCGGGCCTTCAGGGTAAGTATCTAATGATCAAACGCCTGCTGCCGCTATTCGAACAATACGCGCCCAAGGACCTGACGGAGGCATTGCGCGCGCAGATGGACGCCCTGGGCACCACCGTGCCCGAAGACGCGCGTCAGCGGGATGACGACACCGTGCGAGAAGGGATCCGCCCGCCACAGTCAGGCGAGGATCGAGAGAAGGCCCTGCTCGATCGAATCGATCATGCCAAAACATCCGCGGAGCGTGACGGGCTCTACCTCCAATTGGCCAACATGTTCGCCCAGAACGGCGATCTGCGCGCCCGCGACTATGTGGACAAGATTGAAGACAGCGAGCTGCGCAAGCAAACGCGGGCCTTTATCGATGCCACGATGACGATCCGCGCTCTGGACAAGAAAGACGTCGACCGGGTTTTGGAGTTGGTTCGAACCGGCGAGCTAACCCACCTGCAAAAAGCGTGGGCGTTGGCGGCGGCCGGCAAATTGTTGGCGAAGACAGACCACGAGAAATCATTGATGGTGATCGAGGAAGCAGCCGCAGAGGCCCGGCGCCTTGAGGGTTCCGATCCGGATCGCCCGCGCGCCTTGATGGCTGTAGCGAACTCCCTGCTGGTTAGTGAACGGGGCAAGAGTTGGGATGCTACTTACGACGCCGTCCAAGCCGCCAACTCCGCCGAAGGCTTTACCGGCGAGGACGGCATGATCCGGACTAGCTTGATGACCAAATCCATGACCTCCATGCGCAGTTCCTCGGCCCAGGACTTTGATGTGGCAGGCATCTTCGGCGAACTCGCGCGCGATGACTACACTCGCACGGTTGAATTAGCGCGTGGTTTTGAACGCGAAGCGCCAAGAGCCAGCGCAGTGATCGCTATTGCGCGCGCGGTATTGGAAGATAACAAGAAGTAATCCCTACCTTTACCATATAATGACGGCCGCCCCGCCGCCTCTCGCGTGGGTGATGTTCGATGATCGTGTGGACACAAAAATCGTGTACCCACAACTTTCGAACATCGCCCTCGCGTGAATTGATGGGCCGCAACCGGTTCTAAGCTGGTACAATGCCCGCCGGTTTCCCCAATAGATTCGTTGACCGCGTTAACGTCCACGGTCAATGCTTCAGCTTCAAGCCACAAGAATTGATCGATTCCCGTTAGCGATCTTCCGGAGGTTGAAATGAGCCGTCAATCCCTACTTCTCATTTTTTGCTTGCTCGCCCTCTCAACAATTGCCGCCGCCCAACCAAAGGACGCGAGCAAAGTCGAGGCAAAAACCAGCGCTGACAAAAACAAGTCTGCTAAAGCTCTTGAAGCCGAGCGAATTCTGGCCGAGCGGCGGGCCAACGCGCAATCACTCTTAATCAATCTGGCCGTCGATGCGCGCAACTTCAACGATCAGACGCTGCGAGCGCGCACCCTGGCACGCATTGCCGATGCCCTTTGGGAGGTTGATCGCGAACGAGGTCGTACCCTTTTTCGCGCGTCATGGGATTCGGCTGAGATTGCCGACAAGGAAAGCCAGGAGCGGCTACAGGAAGATATCCGCCAACAACAGAGTAAGACGGGCGGTGGTGGTTACGTTGTGGCCTCGCCTCCAGACGTGCGTCGAGAAGTTCTGCGACTCGCCGCCAGTCGCGAGCGCGCCCTGGGTGAAGAGTTGCTTGGAAAGTTCAAAGAACAAAAAGAGCGGGAAGCCGCCGACGCAAAGAACCGCAGGAACCGTTTCGGTGCTGATGCTGCGACCAGCCAAAGATTGAGCCTGGCGGGACAGTTGGTCGACGCTGGAGACATTGAGCGAGCACTGCAATTTGCCGATCCGGTGCTAGGTGGAATCAATGTGCAGTCGATTGAATTTCTTACGCACCTGCGCGACAAAGATCCAACTGCTGCCGACCAGCGTTACGCATCGATGCTGGCGAAGGCGCCCACCAATCCCGAGTCAGACGCCAACACCGTGTCACTCCTCTCCTCCTATATTTTTACTCCGCACACATATGTCACGTTTCAGGGTAATGGCGTATCAAGTTCGCAGATGTCCGGGGCAAGTGGTCCTGCCAATGTTCCGGCAGAATTGCGCGCCGCATTCTTTCGCGTGGCTGCCGGCATTCTGTTGCGCCCGTTGGCGCCGCCGGGACAGGATCAAACGACATTGGGCCCGGACGGACTGTACCTGGCCATCAGGCGCCTGATGCCTTTCTTCGAACAGTACGCGCCGCAGGAAACGACCACGGCGCTGCGGGCCCAACTCGAGGCCCTGACAGCTATGGCCAGCGATCGTGCACGAGAGCGGAAAGACGATTCGTTGCGGAGGGGCTTCGAAGAGCCTTCCGCGGACCGCGAGCAATCGCTACTTGACCAGATCGATCATGCCAAGACCTCGAGCGAGCGAGATGGCCTCAACCTGCAACTGGCTATGCTGCTGGCAAGGAAGGGTGACCTGCGGGCTCGCGACTACGTTAGCAAGATTGATGACTCGGAAATGCGCAACAGCGCCCGCGCCTATATCGACGTTTCAATGGCCATGCAAGCGGTCAACAAGAAAGACACGGACCGGGCCCTGGAGATTGCGAAGACAGGAGAACTGACTCATCTTCAGAAGGCCTGGCTTATGGCGCGGATCGCGAAGCTGCTCGCCAAAACCGATTCTGACAAAGCGATGGCGTTAATAGAAGACGCAACGACCGAAGCGCGTCGGATTGAACCCTCTGATCCGGATCGTCCTCGCGCCTTCTTCGCGGTGACCAATGCGCTAATGATAGTCAATCGCGGAGGCGTTTGGGACGTCATGAGCGATGCCATCAAGGCTGCCAACTCTGCAGAAAACTTTAGCGGCGAAGACGGCCAACTGACGTTCAAGATGGTTAGCAAAGTAATGTCTTCTGTCTATCAAGACTCGGTCGCCGATTTTGATGTGGCCGGAATCTTCGAAGTGCTGGCGAAAGACGATTATGAAAGGTCGGTAGAATTGGCTCGTGGTTTCGAGCGGGAAGCTCCGCGCGCCAATGCTGTGCTCGCTATCGCGCACTCAGTGCTGACCGCGGGCAACACCGACGAAGGCGCCAAACCATCCCGCGACATGGAAGATAAAAAGGACAAACCCGGCAGGAACTGATCCGTGTTACCTGGTGCTCAAGTGTTTTGTTCCTGGGCGCGGGCACGCCTGAGCTAAATACAAAGCACAAAGATCAAAGTACAAGTTCTACGAGTAGATATTCATAGGCCTCGTTAACAAGGCAATCGGATCTTCCACGTTCAGAGCTTCGCGAACATAGAAAGCCTCGCCTGCGTCCACACCGATCAGTGAGCCGTAGTAACGCATCCGATCCTCAAGTTGCCTGAGGAAGCCCTGCTCGCTGATTCGCGTAGTCGGTTCTTTTGATTCGGCGCTGTAGAACTGCGAAGCATGCGCGCGAATCGCATTCATCTTCCCTTCGGCGAATTCGGAAACATCGACGATGAAAGATGGAATGACTAGTCGCGAATAGACAGCGTGTGCTATGGCGGGCATCTTGATCGCCGGCCACCCGGCCTGCTCATCATAACGGCGAATTGTCGCCAGCCGCGCTGCGTCCCGCACGATCCGACAGGTGGCCGCATGATCCGGATGTGGATCATCCCAGTGCGATGTGAAGAGTATCTTCGGAGTCTGCTGCCTCAATACTCGAACCATTGCTAGTCGGGTTTCTTCACTGGCCGCGATATGTCCGTCAGCCTGTTCAAGATTAAGCCGGACATCCAACCCCATCACGGCCGCGGCGTCGAGCGATTCCTTCGCGCGGATTTCAGGCGTCCCACGCGTCCCCATTTCTCCGCGCGTCATATCCAGCACGCCCGTGCGATAGCCAAGCGACTTCAGCTTCATCAAAGTCCCAGCCATCGTTAACTCGGCATCGTCCGGATGCGAGAAGACCGCCAGCACATCTAGATGCGTTTCCGCGGACATTGTTCTTCCCGTAGATACCTCTAGCTAGCAGGCTGCTGAAAAACTGGTTAGCCACAGAGACACAGAGAACGTGAAATCAAAAAAGAGAGGTCAAGTTTATTGGCATTTCTGATCAGTTCTGATCGATCTTTTCTCTGTGACTCTGCGCCTCTGTGGCCGATTTCTCCTTCTTCCGCCAACCTGCTGGACGAATTCCACGGCGCGCCGACTCGTGCTACGACCCACTGCCCACTGCTTACTGCTTACTGCTTACTGATCCTATCCGGATCGTGCCATCGCCGACCGTAAATCCCAGAGTCGCGCCACCATTGCCGGCCCGGGCCCGGATCGACCGTGGCGTGATGCTGTTTCGCTCACGCGGCTCGAGACCTGGAAAAGTATTCTTGACCTCGCCCGTGCGCAAGACCTCGGCATTGATATCGCCACTGAAACCGGGCATGAGTACAAGGTTGAGACTGCCGGTAGCCAACCTTATCTGCGCGCCAAGACCGCGCCAGGCGCGCTCAGGGATCGAAACGTTTACCGTGCCAGCCTGAATAAGCACTGAGACATCGCTGCCAGTCAACGACAGATCGGCAGCGCTTTGCAACGCATTAAGTCGAATAATTCCTTCGACACCGGACAGTTTTATCGGCCCGTTACCGGAGTCGATTCCCAGGTCGGTCATCGCGGGCACCTTGATGTGATAATCAATCTTCCACGGTAAGCCCATCAAGGATTTTGGCAGGTCCTTCGCCACTCGCTTCAGGAATTTCTTGTCATGAGTGCCGGTTGTGATTATGCGAATATGGTTGGCGTCTTCGTCAATCGCCACGCTGTTAATCGTCGCCAGCCGATCGAGGTCCTGGGCACTGGGCGCCTGAAGCTCAATCTCAGCGCTGACGTCGACTTCACTGCGCTGCCAACCCTCGACCGTCAATGAACCCACGGGCGCTCCGACGATCGTCACCGTGCCGCCATACGCAAAACGCCGGCTGTCATGCCACGTCGTGGTTCGCGTCAGCAATGGTACAGGCGGGGTGGTCTTCTTGTCTTTTTGCGCGGCGACCGGCGCGTTGAAGTAAAACGTGGAAAGGAATAGCAGGGCAACAAAAGAAACCAGGATTGCTCTCTTTGTGCTTTTCACCTGAGCAGATTGTGCGGGAGAAAGAAAGAGTTGTCTAGCGGCGCAGGAAGTTAATATTGCCCTGATAGTTCGTGACGGTCACCGAAGCACGGCCATCGCCGACGTCGCCGATGATTCGGCGGCCTTCACCGAGAAGTTGCATCCCCTTATTCCAGAACTCGCCCATCGAGATTTTTTTGGCCGGCGCCGTAGCCACCAGGCGAAAGCCGCAATTTGCCGGCAGGCGGAGTGTGATAGTTCCCTGCCCTGACTTGAATTCGTAAGTTCCGCCCGACGCGAACTCGCCATCAAAAAAGATGTTGCCGATGGTATTAATAGCGAAGACTCGGGCCGCGTTGATGCCCGATAACGTAATGTCGCCGGAGGTCCAGACGTGCGCGCGCACCAACTCGCCCTGAATGTTGCTGACGTTGATCTGCCCGCTGCGCGTTTCCAGGTCAACCGACGATCTCGCGGGCACCTGAATCTTGAAGTTCACATCGCCTACGTCACCACGGCCGCGATTATCACCAACAATATCGATCACCAACCCGCCTTCGGTTTGTCTAGGATTGAATTGCACCGCGGGCGCATCCATGGTGGCCGTAATGCGAATCTCGTCGCGCGCCCACGTCTCGACCGTAATAGTACCCGAGAGGTTTTTCAGTTCCAGCCGGACGTTCTTCCCAGCCGGGAATTTTCGCGACACCTTTTGTTGGGCGAGCGAGGTGGCGGCGATAACCAATACGAGAAAGAAGGCAGTAAAGGCTGCAAAACTTACTCGGGTTCTGGTGGCGGGCAAATAAAGATTCATCGGTGTCGGATCATCAGTTCGAGAGCGTTCTCGACTTTTTCAGCTTTTACAGTTCGGCAAACTCCTTCAACAGTTCGACCTTGTCATTTAGAGCAGCGTTGAGAATCTCTTCCGATACTTCATCGTGAGGATTCTGATTCAGTTGACGCATTGAATCGTTCACCGCCGCGTCAATCACGCTCATGTTGCGGTCGAATGTTTCGCGCATCTGCGGGTTCCAACGCGCCTTGTTCAACTCGACCCGCTGGTTCCAGTAAGCAATCACTTGTTGCTGCTGGCGATAGCGATCTGCCACAGGCGAACCACTCGGAGCAACCAGCCCGGCTGCCTGAAATCTTGAAGCGCCACCTATGAAGCTGAAGCCCCGCAAACCGGCGAAGGTGAATATCGAAACGACCATCGCGATTACCGTGACGGCGGCAGCCAGTTGTGGAAACGAGAGTTGCCACCTGCGGTTCATTAAGCGAAACCACCAACCGGCCTGTTCCAGAATCTCTGTCCGCGACGGAACGGTCGATTCTACTTCTATCAGGTTGCTAATCCGCAGCCACAGAGCCCGCTCGTTCGGAACGGCATCATACTCGCCCCGATGCTCAAGACAGAAAGCTACTATGGCATCGAGGTCGCTTCGAGCTTCGGCGCAGACGCCACACCCGCTCAAGTGTGTTTCGACACTGTTGTGATCTTCGGGAGCCAGCGATCCGTCAATAAAATCGCTGAGTAAGTCCTGATACTTCTCGCAGTTCATTGTTCTAACCTCAGATGCGTCGCGCATCATGCTGACATAGCCTCGGGATGCGCGACTCTCGCGGTCTCAAAGCAATAAAGGGGAGACTGCGTCCTTATTTGCTTTCGAGCGGGCCATTCTCTCGCCCGGAATGTCAAAGTGGCCCGCCTGGGAGCGCGGACAGGCTGTCCGCAGCTTTCAAAAGGCCGTTTCTTGGTTGCTAGCGGGGCTTAATCTGTTGCCTGAGAAGGCCCCGTAATTTCATTCTGGCCTTGTGTAATTGCGACTTTGACGTGCCCACAGAGCAGCCAAGCATCCGCGCAATCTCTTCGTGCTCGTGACCCTCGATATCGTGTAGCGTGAAAACCGTCTTGTATCCCGGCGGCAATTGGGCGATTGCCTTGTCCAGAGCGATCCGATCGACTACCGGCATCGCGTTCGGATTCTCTGTGCCCTTGACGATCTGGATCGGCGCTTCGCCGTCTTCGGTCGTCTGTTCCAACCGCACACCGCGCTTGCGAAAGTGCATCAGGACCTGGTTGACGGTCAAACGATGAAGCCAGGTCGTGAATGCCGACTCTCCGCGAAAGCTGCCAATCTTGCGAAAAAGCTGAATAAAGACTTCCTGCGCCAGGTCTTCCGCCTCAGTTTGATTCTGAGTCATGCGCAAGCATAGCGAATATACGCGGCGGTTGTGACGCTGGTAAAGCTCTTCGAAGGCTTTCATGTCGCCTCCGGCGGCCCGCTGCGTCAATTCATAGTCCGAACTTCGCGGTGTCTCGGTTTCGCTTGCAGTCACTTGTTCCTGCGATTGTCCCAGAGCAAAGCCGCAACGCACCTCGTTCGGCCCGGGGGTGCTGTCTTTCGCGCCGTTGCCCTTCCCGATTTCTTAGGGTCAGTTAATCGATGCCGCTTTTTAGTATCCGATCATAGGCGTGTGCTGACAAGCCGTGAGGAGTCCGAGATAACGGTTGGCCTTATTTTCAAGTCCAGTAAGTACGATCAAGCGAGCGGTAGTGCACCGCTTCGGCGACATGCGTCGATTGAATATCGTTCGAGCCTTCAAGGTCGGCGATCGTGCGGCTGACCTTCAGAATGCGGTCATAGGCGCGGGCGGACAAACCGAGCCGCGTCATGGCGCGTTCGAGCATCGTTTCGCTCTCCGAATCAATCCGGCAGTATTGTCGAATCAGACGGGGCGTCATCGCGGCGTTCGCGAATATTCCCGCGGAAGCCAACCTCTCCACCTGGCGCTCGCGGGCATTGATTACACGCCGGCGAATGGCGGCTGAGTCTTCCGCATCCGTTGGTGGGTCACCGGTCAAGTCGCGAAAGCGTACCGCGGGGACGTCCACGTGGATGTCGATGCGGTCCAGCAGCGGGCCCGAGATGCGACCTACGTAACGCTGAATCTGCAAAGGCGTGCAACGGCATTCGCGCGTGGGGTCATTCCAGAAACCACAGGGACACGGATTCATCGCCGCCGCCAGCATGAATGAAGCAGGAAAAGTCAGCGACATCGCCGCGCGGCTGATCGTTACCTTCTGATCCTCGAGTGGCTGGCGTAACACCTCTAAAACGCTGCGATCAAATTCCGGCAGTTCGTCCAGAAACAACACGCCCTGATGTGCGAGAGAGACTTCACCGGGGCGCGGCACGGCACCGCCACCAATCAGGCCGGCATCGCTGATCGTGTGATGGGGCGAACGGAAAGGCCTTTCGGTAACTAGTCCGGCTCGGCCCGTTAGTCCGGCCACTGAATGAATCTTGGTTAGCTCGAGGGCGGCTTCGAATTCCAAGGGTGGCAGAATCGTAGGCAGACGTTTCGCCAGCATCGTCTTGCCCGAACCCGGCGGGCCAATCAGCAGGATGTTATGTCCGCCGGCGGTCGCGACCTCCAGGGCTCGTTTCGCTGCTTGCTGACCACGCACTTCGCGAAAGTCGACGCTGTAATGATCGTCGGGGATGAGGAGGTGGGCCGGATCGACGCGGATTGGCTCTGGTGGGTTTTCCGATCTAATGGCGGCGATCATTTCCACGGCGTTACGTAGATCGGTCACCGCATAGACCTTCACGTCGGAAACGACCGCTGCCTCTTTAGCATTCTCATCCGGCAACAGCAAATGTTTGGCCTGTGAATGTCGCGCGCGCAAGGCAATCGGCAACGCTCCACGAATAGGCCGCACTCGACCATCCAGCGACAATTCGCCTACCGAAAGAATGTCGGTCAGGTGTTGTGCATCGCCCAGATCTCCGTTGGCGCCGAGGATGCCCAGTGCAATCGGCAGGTCGAAACTTGCTCCTTCTTTGCGAACGTCCGCAGGCGCCAGATTAATCGTGGTCTTATGAAACGGGAAGAAGAACGCGCTGTTGTTAATGGCCGCCCGAATCCGCTCGCGCGATTCTCGCACAGCCAGGTCAGGCAAGCCGACGATGATCACAGATGAGGGAGTATCAGTCTCGTTTCTAATTGGCGTCAGATCGACTTCAACATCGACCAGGTTGGCGTCAATTCCATAGACAGCGGCGGACTGGGTGCGGAAGAGCATGGGAGCCTTTGTGGCACAGACTTTCGGTCTGTGGCTCAAGTGAATTGATTTTCAATCATGGAGTATCACAGACCGAAGCCTGTGCCACGAAAACAGACCGAGCGCGCCTCTCACGAAGCGCGCTCGCCATTTTCTTAGCGGTCGCTCACAAGCGAACGCTTATCACTTACTTGATCGGCTAACCGAGAACGAACTCTATCTCTGCCGAGAACCTGTCGGGCTCGGGCTACCCGGCAGCTTGATTTCCTGTCCTGCCTGCAACTCAACGTTCGGTGCGATGCCGTTGAGGCGCGCCAGTTCATCCGCAGATAGCTTACGGGCCGAGGCGATCTTGGCAATCGTGTCGCCCTTGCGCGCCCGAACCTTGGTCAGGCTGGAAGCACTGGCCGCATCGGGGGTGCCCGGCGCCCGGCGCCAGTTAGTCAACTTAACGCTGCTGTTGGGAACTACCAGCTTGGTCGTGGATTTAAGATCGATTCCGCCATTCATCGACTGTAGCGTTGCCACGCTGACACCCGTACGGTTGGCAACTGATTGCAACTCTTCGCCCGGAGCAACGGAGATTACGCGGGCTGACTCGCGTCGATCGACAGGAACTCGTTTCAATACTGAAGCCAACTGCTTCGATTTTCCTGCCGGCACACGAACCGTGTAAGACTCGCCGCGCGGTGTGGTGTCGCGTTTCAGTTCCGGATTCAAGTTCTCGATGTAGTCGACATTGGTATCAGTAGCGTCCGCAATCAATCGCAGGCTGGTTGCTGACGGCACCACCACCGGTTCGAAACTGACCGGAGCCTCCGGACGAATGCCGTGAAATCCGTACTTTTCGGGATTCTTTGCAATCAGAATTACGGCCAGAATATTCGGCACATAGTTGCGCGTTTCCTGCGCGATGTAGGGATATATCTGCCAGTAGTTCGCAACGCCGGCGCGCGAGATGGCGCGATCGACGTTCAGCGCGCCGGTATTGTAAGCCGCCATTGCCAGCAGCCAATCGCCGTCATAACGCTTTGCCAAATCCTTGAGATATCTCGCTGACGCCGCCGTTGGCTTCTCAATGCCATTGCGTTCATCGACCCAGGCAGTCTGTCGCAGACCGTACTGTGCTCCCGTGCCACCAACAAACTGCCACAAACCCGAAGCTCCGGCCCACGAGACATTACGAGGTATCCAGGCACTCTCGACCTGGCCCAGCCAGGTAATATCCTCGGGCACGCCCTCGCGGCGGAAAGTCTCGCGCGCGATCTTCATGTACCGGCCCGAACGACGCAGACCCGCTTCCATCGTGGTGCGACCACGCCCCTGATAGTAGTTAATGTACTGCTGAACCAGCGGGTTGACCGTGAAGTTGAAATCCAGAGCATTCTTGGCTTGTTCGAGAACGGCAATGTCTGAAACGGTCACTTTCTTTTCGTCTTCGGTCAGGATTAGCTTGCTGAGCGCGTCGAGCGGCGACGGCTCAAAGCCCTGCTGCCTAAAACCAATCACCTGCTTCGGTGGCTGCACCCTGGCGACTTCGACTGTTTCAGGATTCTGATTCGGCGCGCCCTGAGCCACGACCGGCGTTGCATTCTGTGTCGGCGCGGTCTGAATCAGCGGCACCTCTTCACGATAAATCTTCTCGACCAACTCCAAATAAAAAGTCTGCAATCGCTGACTGGCACGCACATCAAGGCCGGACATAAGAACCTCGTCTATGGCCTTGTCAAACTCGTCTCGCGCCTGCTCGCGCTTGTTGTCTTCGAGGTTAAGCTTGCCCTTGCGAAAATGATCATTAGCCCGCTCCAGGACCTGGTCAACTCGCGGATCGGTCCTCTGGATCTCAGTCTGGATGTCACGGGCAGACGAGCCGCCGGGGATTTGGGCTTGAATGATTGCTGGAATAAAAAGCGCTGCGGCGGCAGATAAGGCGCTTACAGATAAACGAAGAGGGCTACGGGTCATCAATCGTTGTTCTCCTCTGGTAATGCTTTGGGCGAATCCACGACTGCGACTTCCACCTTGAGTCGCGCTGCGGCATTCACTACTAAAACAATACGGAACGTGGAAAAGTTCCGGATTTTGTGGCTCAAAACCAGCCACTCGAGTCGCGAGGTTATCACACGAGCCAGGGGGTGTCAAACCAGCTATTTCGCAAAAATCGGCCTGAAGTCCGTGCTTTTGCTCGCGAAAAGGTGCCCGCGTTGAACAAATTGGCCTGTTTCATTTCTTTGGATACAGACTCGCAAAAAGTCCAATCGCAATCAGAGGCGGCAAAAGCACCAGCAGCACCAGGACGATCCACAATAGCACTCGCTTTAGCGTTTTCTTGTCTTCGGGACCTGCGATCACCAAGCCAATACCCCTCGAAGCTATCAAAAACTCCTGCGACTACTGGCTGCCTGCGGCAAGCGAGCCGGGCGCGCGCTCGTCGTCAGGGCAGGTGGGGCCTTTTCCTTCAAAGCCTCGCGAAAAACCTGTCTCATGTTATCAACAAATATGAACCGGATGTCCTTGAACGGTTCTTTTGGTACTTCATCAAGATCCCGACGGTTCTGCGCCGGCAGAATGATTTTTGTCACTCGCGCGCGACGTGCCGCGAGGACCTTCTCTTTGATGCCGCCCACCGGAAGGACGTTACCGCGCAGAGTAATCTCTCCGGTCATGGCTACGTCCTTGCGCACAGGTCTCTCCGATAGTGCCGAGACCAGCGCCGTCGCCAGCGTGATGCCTGCAGACGGTCCATCTTTGGGGATCGCACCTTCGGGAATATGAATATGCATATCAAAGGTGTTGAAGTCTTCTGGGTCGATCTGGAGTTCCCTGGCGCGCGACTTGGCGTAGGAGTAAGCAGCCTGTGCCGACTCGCGCATTACTTCGCCAAGTTGTCCCGTCAAAACCAGATTGCCCTTGCCTTTCATGCGTAGCGCTTCGACAAACAGCACATCACCACCGACGGCTGTCCAAGCCAGACCAGTCGCCACTCCGATCTGGTCTTTCTTCAAGACTTCTTCGGGGATAATCTTTGGCGCGCCAAGGAATTCGTGCAGATTATTCACTGAGACACGCACCGCGCCCTTGTGGCCTTCTCCCAGGCGGCGCGCGACCTTGCGACAGATCGAGCCGATCTCGCGCTCCAGCTGGCGCAACCCCGCCTCTTGGGTATAGCGCTGAATCATTGCCAGCAATGCTGTGCGAGAGATGTTCAAATCGCGCGCGGTGATGCCATTCTCGTCCATTTGCTTTGCCAATAAGTGGCGACGAGCAATTTCCAGCTTTTCCTCTTCCGTATAGCCGGCGAGTCTAATCACTTCCATGCGATCACGCAGCGCCGATTGCACGGTATCCAGAATGTTCGCCGTGGTCATGAAGATAACGTTCGATAAGTCAAATGTGACACCCAGTTAGTTATCGCGAAAGCTGTTGTTCTGTTCCGGATCGAGCACTTCCAGAAGCGCGGATGAAGGATCTCCGCGAAAATCCGCCCCCACCTTGTCTATCTCATCAAGCATGATCAGCGGATTGTTCGTGCCAGCCTGCTGAACTGCCTGAACGATCCGACCAGGCATCGCACCTACGTAAGTGCGGCGATGGCCCCGAATCTCGGCTTCGTCGTGGACCCCGCCCAAACTCAGCCGCATAAACTTGCGGCCCAATGCGCGCGCGACCGATCGACCCAGGCTTGTCTTCCCCACACCCGGCGGCCCTACCAGACAAAGGATGGGACCCTTTGGCTTCTCTTTTAGCTTGCGAACTGCCAACGCTTCCAAAATGCGTTCTTTGACCTTTTCAAGGCCGTAATGATCTTCATTCAGGATTCGTTCGGCCTTGTGTAAGTCCAGATTGTCCTTGGACGATTTCGACCAGGGAAGGTCGGTAATGATCTCCATCCAATTGCGCAGAGTTGCCGTTTCCGCTGCGTCGGGATGCATACGTTCGAGTTTCTTCAGTTGCCGCAGCGCTTCTTCTTCGGCGGGCTTTGGCATCTTCGCGGCTTCAATCTTTTCGCGGAACTGCTGAACCTCTTCTGCCAGCTCGTTACCTTCGCCCAGTTCGGTTTGAATCGCCTTCATCTGCTGACGCAGATAAAACTCGCGTTGCGAGCGATCGATGTCGGCCCGCGCCTGGGTGTTGATTTCCTGCTGAACAGTAAGAACTTCGATTTCTTTGTTAAGCAACTCGTTCACGCGGCGCAGACGGGCGGTCGTGTCGGGAATTTCGAGCACCGACTGCGCGTCGTCAACCTTCAACTCGAGGTTTGAGGCGGAAAGATCACCCAGGCGACCCGCGTCGTCGAGATTAGCGATAATGGCCATCACTTCCGGCGAGATGTTCTTGCCAAGGCTTGCGGCCTTTTCCATCGACGCGCGCACGTTGCGCATGAGTGCTTCAACTTCCAGCGAACGTTCTGGCGCCATGACTTCCGGCATCACTTGCAATCGCGCGTGCAAACACTCCCCGGAGTTAGTCACAGATTCGACCTGAGCGCGCGAGACCCCCTGAACAAGGATCCGAATGCGGCCGTCGGGCAGCTTCAGCATTCTCATGATCACCGCTACGGTGCCGACCTGGTAAAGATCGTCCTGCTGCGGCTCCTCTTTATCGAGGTCTTTCTGGCAGGTAAGTAGAATCATTCGGTGCTCACCCAGCGCTTCGTCGACCGCGCGGATCGATTTCTCGCGCGAGACGAATAGCGGCACGATCATGAACGGGTAGATCACAATGTCGCGCAGCGGCAACAGCGGCAGCTCTTCCGGAATCTGTAGTTGTTGCTCGGCCTCCGTCGGCTCAAGCGCTTCGGTAATTTCGTCGTTTATGATGTCTGCCATACTGTTGACCGGTTTCTTTCGCCAGTTAGTTAGATTCCTTGTCAGTAATCGGGACCTTGAATTCCGATCCGCGACGGTCCTTTATCTTCGGCAAACTAATTAAGAGCATGCCGTTCGCCAACTCGGCCGTCGCATCATTAACGCTAATTGTCCAACGCAAGGGCACGACGCGATCGAAATGCCCGTAGCTGCGCTCTGAACAAAGATGCGAAACGATTCGCTGCCGGGGATTTCGTTTCTTCTTTTCCCCATGAACGCGCAGCTTGTTGCTGTTCAGTCCAATATTGATTTGGCTGGCCAATACTCCAGGCAGTTCGACGCGAATGCTAATCGCGTCGGCTGTCTCGCAAACGTCAACGGGTGGTGCCCAGGTCCCGGCAATCGCCGGCAATTGTGCCTCCGCTGCTTCCTGCAGCATCGAAAAAAGCTGGCCGAGGCGCTCCGTGAGTCGCTTCAGCTCGATCCGTTCCAGACCCGCTGAGCCTACACTCTTTACCATTGATTCCTCTAATTGGCCCGGGCGGCATTTCGCCAGCGACGCAGTGCTACGAGGGCCCAGACAAACTCTACTAACCCAAACGGCCACGCGCCCTGAAGAAATCCATACAACGAGCCTAACGCACAAGCCAGAGCAAACCCGAGGATAAACCAACGGCTCCGCCCTTCAAACGCATAGCAAACCAGCATCGCCGTCACCGCGAAGAGCCCGAAAAGCGTGAGGGGACTCAACAGTTTCGCTGCGGCCAAGGTCGGAAGCCCAAAACCTGCACAGCTAATCACCTATGGCCCACCTATGGCCTCTTGATCACTCCCCCTGCACGAGCGCGCACGAGAGTTTTCAACTCATTCATGAATTCCGAGACATCTTCAAACTCGAGATAGACAGATGCGAAACGCACATAGGCCACCTTATCGAGTTCCTTCAAACGGCGCATGATAAGTTCGCCAATCTTGCTCGTCGGGCGTTCCCGCTCGGGGGATTCCTGCACGTACTTCTCGACGGCGTTAACAATGCTATCCAGTTTCGCGGGCGGAATAGGTCGCTTCTCGCATGCTCGCAAGAGTCCGGCCATGACTTTGTTTCGATCGAAGGTCTCGCGGCTCTGGTCTTTCTTGGTCACCATGTATGCGATTTGGTCGATTCGCTCGTAGGACGTGAAGCGTCGCTCGCACTTCAGGCATTCGCGCCGTCTCCGAATCGAATCGCCTTCGCGCGATTCGCGCGAGTCAACCACCTTATCTTCCAGGAAACCGCAAAAGGGGCATTTCATAGTTTGATCCTCACTCTCGAAATCTCTTGCATTTGCCTGCCGGACCGAGTCTCAAGCGCTTTCAGCGAGCGCCACTTTTTCATCTTCCACCGCGTGCTCGACGGCGCTGGTCGAAGTCGACGCACGCAACCCCGCGATGTTGATGTCGCCGCGCAGAAAATAGAACAGACCAAACAGCGCCGCCGGAGCAAAATCTACCAGGTGAAGGACAATCGCAACGGCGGCCGCCTTATCGAGTTCGACACCGAGGAGAACCAGCGCGGCTCCCGTAGCTGCGTGGAACGCGCCGGCGGCGCCGCCGGGAGTCGGAACTGCCGAACCCACCATCGACCAACCCAAGACGAACACCACTTGCGACACGCCAAATGGAAGCCCGAAAGCTCGGAAAACCAGGAGATTCCCCACCGCAACCGAAGCCCAGAGCAACACCGTCCATCCGACGCTTATCGCCAAAAGGGGCGCATCGGACAACACGGTCAACGCAGTAGAGAGTTGATCGAGCGTGCTCAACAAAGCCTTCTTCAACCTGCTTTTTAAGGCGGAACCGCCACCGATTCTTCCATCGAGCCAACCAATAACGCGCTGCGAGCGGCGCTTGAACCAAACCAGCAACGCCAGGGCTGTTCCCAGCAGGGCGACAAGGAGCCAGCCAAATATGCGCGCCCTGCTAAAGTCTGCCGTGGTCCCTGTCGTGGTTTTGAACCAGAGCAGATTGACTGCAAAGAACAAAACCACGGCCATCATGTCGTACAACCGCTCAACCATGATGGTGACAAAAGACGCTGCCGGTCGGACATTTTTATCTCGCAGCGGCAGAACCGCGGGCCGCACGACTTCAGCAACGCGCCCAAAAACCAAAATAGCGCCGAATCCGACCGTAGTCGCGATCCAAACTTCGCGCAGGCTTGCCTTGGTTAGGGGTTTGAGGAACGCCTGCCATCGAATCGCCCGCCACAGATAACCCAGCAGCACAAACACGACGGCGAGTATGATTAGGCGCCAATCTGATTTCTGTACGGCGAGTTTGACCTGGATCCAGTCGAGTCGCCGGCCAAACAGCCAGATAATTAAGACCGCCAACAGAAGCAGTCCGGTGAACTCAAGATGCTTGCGATATTTTCCCAAGGCTTTTTGAAAACCGTCCAACGAACTTCAATTTGTCTGGAGGACTTCCCGGGCGCGTCTTCGCCCAGCAACATCGAGCAAACAACGCGGTGACAAACTTGACTAAAATCCTTACCCAACCACAAGATATGGTGTGGCTCAGCAAGCCTACAACAGTTTGATGTTGCGCGCAAGAATCTCAACAAAAACGACCCATCGGGTCCTGGCTCTTACTAACCGGGCCTTGACGGAACTTTGTTTCATGGTAGGACGTAAGACGCTCGTGTCGGGCGATCAGTCCTGAACCATCGGGAACGACGAGCGAAATCGGAGACGCAACAAGTGGGAGCCGCCAAGAGCTTGGCTACCAATGAAGGTGCTGAACTAGTCAGACGGTGCCGTTCCGGCGATGGTGCGGCCTGGGAGGAGATTGTCCAGACATATACTCGCCGAATCTACAATCTTGCTTATCGCTTTACTTCTCGGGCTGACACTGCCGAAGACCTGACGCAGGAGGTCTTCATCCGCGTCTATAGATCACTTGAACAATACAACCCGAAACAGGGTGATCTGCAAAATTGGCTGATGCGGCTGGCGCGCAATCTGATAATCGACGACTACCGCAAAAGGCAACGCGCGCCGCAAGACGAAGCAGCCGACGACCTTGAGGACCACCAATACCATCTACGGGCGGCGGGGGGCACGGTACAGCGTGAAATGGAGCGCCGCGAATTGGGCGCGCAGGTTCAGGCGGGCATCGACAAGCTGTCGCCGGATTTGCGCACCTGCGTAATTCTTCGCGACATCGAGGAACTGAGCTACCAGGAGATTGTTGACCTGCTGAGGATACCCGAAGGAACCGTTAAATCCCGGATCAATCGCGGTCGTATTGAACTTGCGAAGACTCTGCGTCGTATGCGAGTAGTGGAGGCGTAACGGAGACACAGACCTTACCCGGTGATTGGAGAGAGTTTGAACAAGATGCTTTGCCACGAATTTGAAGGCCAACTGACGGATTACCTCGATGGAGCGCTGGAGGTGCAGGAAAACAGAAAGTTTGCCGAGCATGCGTTGCGCTGCCCTGTCTGTCACGACCTTCTGAGCCAAGTGAAGAATACTTTGCTTGCTTGTTCGGCCTCAGAGGCTCCGCTTGCTGACGCCGGTCTGGAAGCGCGTATCCTTCTGAGAACGATGCCGGAGACAGCCATTACCTGCTCGGATTTTGAAGAGCATCTCACCGATTATCTCGACGGGTTTTTGATGGCGCCTCTCTATCACCGCTGGGAACGACACGCCGCATTGTGCGTCAGTTGCAGCGAACTTCCGGGCGACGTCGTCCGGGCAATCGGCGCCTGCTATACCTATAAGCAGGACGAACTGGTGGCGCCGGCAGGTCTGGAAGCTCGCATCCTGCAAAGCACCATTGGTAACGTGCTTCCGCAGGAAGTCCGCGCGCCGGCGAGAGCTCGCTTGATCGAATGGCTGCGCGGCGCGCTTGATCCGATCGTTTCGCCTCAGCTCGCCTCAGTTGCGACGATGCTGCTCGTCTCAGTGTTCGTTTTGACGAATACGGTTTCGACTGACGGCTCGGTTGGCGGAATTTATCACGCCAGCTTGCAGTTAGCTGAGCGCGCTGCCGGCAACGCCTCAAAGAGTTCGGCACTGCCGAACGGGATGAAACAATTGGCCGGCAGCGTGAATGATCTAATGGGTGGAGATGAAAACTCGGGAAAAGGAAATGATGCGAACAAGAATCAGAATACATCAAATCAAAACAGCGCGCCGCAGGGCCCGCAAAGCAAGCCGAAAGGCGGAGGCTCCGAGCAGAAGAACCATTGAAGCGTCGGCCGCTATCCAGATTAAGCACCAATGAACTGCGCTTATCACACAAAGAATCCGGCAGCCGTGCAATGCAGCCAATGCGCGCGGTCGCTGTGTCCAGCCTGCGACCATCGCATACGCGGGTTTCCGTTTTGCCAGGACTGTATCGTCGCCGGCGTCGAGATGCTGCGTTATCAGCAATCACGTACAACGGACGCGCACGTTATCCGCCGCCAGACATCGCCCTTTGTTGCTACCTTGCTTTCATTTTTCGTCCCCGGGCTGGGCGCGGCCTACAACGGCCAGACTTCAAAAGCCATTGTTCACTTTGCTATTTTTGCCAGCTTTTTTCAGATGGCTGTAGTCACTGATGGCGTGACCTTCTTTGTTCTTGGCGTCGCCGGCACATGGCTCTTTGCAGCTGTCGATGCATGCCGCACCGCACAACTGATGCGAGCCGGCCTGGCGCCTGACGCAGAAGAAGATGCGATTACCCGTCAGCTTTATGGCAATCCAATCGCGTGGGGCGTAACGCTGGTCGCGCTGGGTTCGCTCTTTCTCGCGCATACGCTGCTGGGCGTGCAGTTTCCGGTCCGGCGCACATTACCGGTCGCTCTCGTGGTCCTCGGCGCGTATATGTTGTTTGATTATTTGAAGCGCCGCCGTCGTCGTGAAGAGTTGCGCGCGTTCGATACAAACAATCCCCCGCCTTCGGTGGTTGCAAGCTGGCCCACTGGATCGGGAAGATTCGGAACAGGCGACTTTCCAACGCATGCGAGTCCACGACAGGTTGGTTCGGGTCGATATAAGTAGATATAGGTCGCATAGGACCTATTAGACCTGTATCTAAAGATTCAAGAGGTAAGGTATTCATTCATGGCAATCCTGGCAGCATTCGGTCGCGGCGGCGCCGTACTCGCACTCATTCTTCTGATTGTGGCCCTGCTCAAGCAATTAATCGTGCTTGTCGGCTTCCTGTTGGCCGTAATCAAGTTCGCGATCATAATCGTTTTCGTAGCGATGATCGTGATGATCGGGCTGGCAATCTTCCGCGACCGCTCGCGGCGCAAACGCGAAGCTGAAGAGGTGTGAGCTTCACCGCTCTTCTACCTAAAGCATCACGACCCAGTAGCAGACCTCTCTATCCTGGGGGATTTGCCCTAATCGAAGCTAGCACCCGTCAGTGTTGAAGTGGTTTAGGTGATTTCTCAGGCAGCGGTTTCAAAAGGACGCCGGCAATTAGCTCGTTTAAGCCTGCTTCGGAATCACCATGAAAGCTCTTGTAAAGTGTCGTCAGTTGCACCAGGATCTTGGTCTTTGCATCTTGTTGCTGGGGACTGATGCTGAGGGCGACGGCTCGCGCGTAGGCGTCAATCGCTCGTTCGACAAGGTAATTGATTTGGTCGAACATGGCCTGTTGTTGGGCAGATGATTGTCTGGCGCCGTATTTTTCGTTGTATTCGGCAGAGAGTTGCGCGAACTCGCCTTTGAGAATCGCAGCGCCAAGGCGATGATAGGCCAGAGGCTCAGTCCGGTAAGGACTGTCCGACTGTACTGCCTTCAGGAAAGCGTCCGCTGCTTCAACTGGCGATTGGTCTTTGAGCAAGTTTCCCACGGCATAATTCAGGAAGCCGCTGGCCACCCCGATGCTCTTGAACGGATCGGCTTTTGTAACCTTGCCCGCATTCAAAAGCTGAATTGCTCTTTTCGCATAACCTACGGTCTCGGCATTCAAGCTCGCATTACCCGTTATTGAACTCTCATAACCGGCTTCGGCCATAACGCCCAGAACGTAAAAGTTCTCAGGCTGCTTCCGTAGCAGCGCCTGGCCAATTTCAAAAGTCTTCGTGTAATTCTTGGCGCCGTAGGCCGTGTCGATAGCGAACTCGGCCCTCACCGCTTCGTATTCGCCCACAAACTTCCGCACGACCTTAACGTCAGGGTCACCATTGTCGCCCCCGTATCGTCGCAGGTATTCCTTGCCCGCTTCGTAAGCAAGTCTCTGGTTGTCGGCAAGCGGCACCCTCTTTAGGTCGGAAAACGTGGCATAAAGGTCATCCTTCTGCGCATCGGTCTGCTGTGACGGCATGGTGGGGTTTCGCTGTGAAGGAGTGGTGGGATTTCTTTGGGCGGAAATGGCCGGAGCGACGACAAACACGAACAGGACGGTCGCGATCGCCATAAGAAAGAGTCGTGTTAGTTTCTCCATGATGTAAGGAACACTCCTGGAAAACGTTTCAGGATATTAATCCGTCCATTGGATAAGTCAAGATCAAATGGATGCGCGGAGTCGGAGGCAAATCCGCCGGTGCGAGTCCTCCTGCCTGGCCGCTCGGGCCTTCAGATCCTCCAGCATGAAGCGTCCACGGGAAAACCCGCAACTCTCTCCGTTTGCCTTCTCAACCTTCGTGTGATAGGGTTCGCGCCCTAGCAGCATCCAGGATGGCAGGCTCGTGCTGAATCCCAGGCAGTACCCGGCGATTCGGCTATGCCCTCCGCTGCTAATCTTCAAGCAGGGTTCTTGTGATCTTCTAGTAGGTTCTTAGTTTAAGGCCTCGCAATTTTAGTTTTTATCAGTCGCCGTCGTCGGCAACTGTTACTTTCGCGGTCGCCATTCGGCCCCGTCTTACAAACGCGCATGGAGACCGACAGGAGCAGAATTGATGACCCGAGACGACCGTTTTTATGCCTTTATCGTTGCCCGTACTTCCCGTTCCCGCGCCCATATCCGTCGAATTCGCGTGCACAAGCGCTGGCTAAAGGCCTCCGCGCTGGTGCTGTTCGCCGTTATGTGCGGCCTGGTTTATGGCTTCTATGGCCTGACGCAGCAGGCAGCGCATCTGCGCATCGAGCATGAGAATCAACGTCTGCGCGCGGAGAACGACAAACAGCGGCAAGAGCTGCAAAACCTAAACAACCGTGTAGATGCGGTTGAAGATACTTCGCGAAAGCTGGCTGAGGTGTCCGGAGTTCAGGAACAAACTCAGACCGTGCATGGCCAGGGCGGTCCGGCCCGCCCGGTTGACAGCGCCGCCGCGCTGGTTGCGCTGGAACTAAAGACGGCGAAACTCGAGCGCGAACTTCATATGTACGAAGGCTTTCTGCGGCAACATGGCATGACTCCGTCAATTTGGCCCGTAGTGGGCAAGCTCGAGAGCGGGGTAGGCGGACGCCGGAATCCTTTCGGCGGTCGTGGCTACGAATATCATGAGGGCCAGGACATCGATGCAGCCTATGGGACGCCAGTCCAGGTGGCAGCTGCCGGGAGAGTGATCATTGCCGGATGGCAAAGAGGTTACGGCAACGTCATCTACGTCGATCACGGCAGCGGATTATCGACGCGTTATGGTCACCTGTCAGAGATTGATGTGAGCATCGGCCAGACCGTCGCGCGCGGCCAGACTATTGGATTGGTTGGCTCAACAGGACGATCGACTGGCCCGCACCTCCATTACGAGGTACGCATCAACAATCAACCAGTGGATCCGCGGGAGTATCTTCCAGGAGTAGAAAAGCAGTAGCGCCCAAACTGCCAAACGAGTACCAACTTTAGTCGCGCTCTTCTCATTCGATAAAGACCCGACTGAAGTTTGGTACTCTGAAGGCGCTTGGCAAATTTGCATATCACCGCTTTCGACTTTCCTTTTTGATTCCAAGCGCCTTTGGTAACATTCCCATCCTTCGATTGTGACTAACAACAAAGGAAGAATTCAATGACTTCGACCTATTCGCGAGCCACTGCTCTGCTGCTTTCGATTTTGCTCTTCGTCAGTCTGGTCCCGGTTTCCGTCCTGGGCGACGAGGGCATGTTCCTGCCGGACACGATCAACCAGTTGCCACTAAAGAAGCTACAGCAACGGGGTCTGAAAATTCCGATTGCCGACATCTACAATCCAAATGGTCCAAGTATTAAGGACGCCATCGTGATCGTCGACGGAGGCACCGGTGAGTTTCTTTCTTCCGAAGGATTGCTGCTGACGAATCATCACGTCGCGTTCGACGCCCTGGTCGCCGCTTCTGATTCGTCCAGGGATTACGCTTCAAATGGCTATCTGGCGAAAAATCGCAGCGAAGAATTGCCCGCGAAGAATTACACCGTCCAGATTACCCAGGAGCTGAAAGATGTTACCTCTGATGTTCTAAGCGGCGTTACCGATGCAACACCTCAGCCGGAGCGCAATGCCGCAATCGCGGGCAAGACGCGCGCGATCGAAGCCGCCGGCGCGAACCCTGGCGAGGGCATTACCGCGCGGGTGCTGGCACTGAATGAAGGATTGTCGTATTACCTGTTCACTTATCTTGAACTCCGCGATGTGCGCATCGTTTACTCGCCGCCCAAGAACATTGGTTTCTTTGGGGGTGACCCGGACAATTTCGAATGGCCGCGCCACTGTGGCGATTTCACCTTCATGCGCGCTTACGTCGGCAGTGATGGCAAGCCGGCCGATTACTCAACCGGCAACGTGCCTTACAAGCCTAAGAAGTTTCTTTCGATTTCGATCGGTGGCGTGAAAGAAAACGACTTCGTAATGGTCATGGGTTATCCCGGCTCGACGCGGCGCTACCGGGAGAGCTACTCGGTCGCTTACAACCAGGATGTCGTGCTCCCTCTTTCAATCGATATCTTCCATAAACAGATCCAGGCTCTCGAAGATGGCGGTAAGACTGATCGCATCCTTCAAATCAAACTGCAAAGCAGAATCTTCGATATCGCGAACACGTTGAAGGACTTTGAAGGCTCAGTACTGGCGATGAAGCGCGCCGGCATTGTCGATCAGAAACGGACCGGCGAAGCTGCGTTCACTCGTTGGGTTAATGAAAACCCCGATCGGCAGAAAAAGTACGCCGAGGTGCTCCCGTCGTTGCAGAAGGCTTATGAAGAACTAAGCAAGACCCAACCCCGGGACATTCTGATCACACAATTGGCAACTTTCAGCGAGCTCTTTCAAGTCGCCGGACTCATCAGCTCAGTTGCGGCCGACAAAGACAAGCCGCAAGCCGAACGGAACCCCAATCTGGCGTTGGGCGCACAGCAGGCGCGCGCCGGTCTGGCCGAGACCTTTGCTGATCGCATTCCGGGTTTTGAGCGCCAAATGCTCGCGTTCTACCTTCGTAAAGCGGCCGAACTCCCCCCCAGTCAGAAGATCGAAGCGGTCGAAAAGCGATTCGGCAATCTCCAGGGCGATGCCCGTGTGCGTGCTGAAGAAGAATTTGCGCGGGCCGTAACCGAGAGCAGGAACCTGAGCACGGCAGAATCAGTTTCAAAGCTATTCGACATGACGTCTGCGCAGTTGAGTCAACTCAACGAGCCTTTGATTGATTTCGCGGCCGAGATTGCGGCGTTGGTTCCTCAGCTGGCAGTACGCACACGCAACTTCAATGCAATCGTGGGACGCTGGCGGCCACTGCTGGTTCGCGGCATGAGCGAGATGCGCGGGACCAAACCATATCCCGATGCTAACCGGACGCTACGCTTTACCTATGGTGAAGTAAGCGGCTACATCCCGCACGACGCAGCCATTTATCAGCCATTCACAAACCTCTCGGGAGTTATCGAGAAAGATACCGGGCGTGAGCCTTTCGACGCGCCGGAAAAACTCAAGCAGCTTTATCGCGCTCATGACTTTGGCCCTTACGCGACGCCGGATGGACAGAACGTGCAGGTTGACTTTCTTTCGACCACCGATATCATTGGCGGCAATTCAGGGTCGCCTATCATGAATGGCCGAGGAGAGCAGGTCGGCATCATCTTCGATGGCAACTATGAAGGCCTCGGCAATGACTTCTTTTATAACGAGGCGAAAGGTCGCGCGATCTCGGTCGACATTCGCTATGTGTTGTTCATCGCCGACAAGTTCGGGGGCGCGGGTTACATCCTTAGAGAACTGGATATCAAGAACGCGCCGGCCGCGATGCGCCGGGCCGCGTGATCAGCCAGAGACCGGAAGTCGAAAATCAATTTATATAAATCAGGAGGAAGAGAGTTTTGAAGAAGCTAACAATCAGTTTGTGCCTGGCGCTGGCAGCGTCGTCAATGCTTTTAGGTCCCGTGTCTGCGAAGCCCGCTGGCGCCTCAACCGTATCACCGACCCAGGAGAACCGGTCCTTCAGTCACAAGGCAGCCGGCATCCAATTCGAACTGCCGAAGGGCTGGAAAGCAAAACCTGACGGTGAAGTTATTACTGTCTCCACTGCGGACGACAGTCTGCAGATGGTCTTTTGGGTGCCCGATGAGGACACTTTTGACGCGGCCGTAAAGGACCTCGACAAGGAACTGGAGAAGACAATCAAGAACGTCAAGACTACGGACAAAGGTACCGAAGATACGCATAACGGCATGCCGCATTTCAGCGAAGGCGGGACCGGCGAGGTCAACGGCACCACAATTGAGTGGAGCGTCGACGTGCTTGCAGCCAAAAAGGTAGTGATCATTTTGACGTTCGCCGCACCTGGAGTTGCGGAAAAGCACGCCGAAGAGGCCGCAAAGTTCATCAACAGCATCAAAAAAACCCAGTAAGTGGCCAAAAAAGTCGGGATTTGGCCGTCGGCGAATCGGCGCCAGGGCCCAAGTGATCCGAATTTTTGTATTGACAGGCCAAAACCGCATCGTTTAGGATTCGCCGTCGTTTCAATCAGTGCAACGGTTTGGCTTTACACCTGCCAGTGCATTTCGATTTGCAAGCGCAAAAGATAGATGAAGTTCAGCTTTTTGCTTGGAAGTATGTGCACGATGATCTCGGCCCCGGGCACGGGTTCGCGTGTGCTTTGTTCGTTGTGTGTTTCCGTATTGCGCCCCAATTGAAAGCGCGTCCGGCTCACAGCATTAACCAGTAGGAGGAGAAGTAGCACACCACTTCAGTCTGTGTTACTTACACCCGTTTTGCCGAATCGTTAGGAGGATTCGTTTGTATGTCTAGAATAACCGGTAAGGTCAAGTGGTTTAACAACTCGAAGGGTTATGGCTTTATTGAACAGCCTGGCTCGTCGGACATCTTCGTTCACTACAGCGCCATTCAAGGGGACGGCTTCAAAACCCTCGAAGAGGGCCAGGAAGTCGAGTTTGAAGTGACGCAAGGCCCGAAAGGACCACAGGCCGAAAAAGTGACAAAGGCGTAGGTCTCCCCGGCTTGCTTTTTAGCAAAGCCACTGACCGCTTCCGGTCGTGAGCCCGGAAGACGCGAAAATGAATAAGGCGATCTCGGTAAGAGATCGCCTTTATTCTTGTGGCACAGACTTCAGTCTGTGCATGTGCCTGAGTCACAGACTGAAGTCTGCGCCAATCTTACCTGTCCGCCTTCGCTTTGAAGCTGACGTGTCCACCCTCTACCTCGACGGAAAAGACCACGCGATCCACTCCAATCTTCTCTTTCAGATTCTCCGTCCGTTCCAGTACCAGCCGATGAAACTTGGCGAAAGAAAGATCCCGAGTCGCTTCTCCGCAGCTTCGCTTTGCTTCTATCAAAGCGTCGTAGACACCTTTGACGGTCCTGACATCGTGACGCACGTCCGCACATGAAAACTCAGAACGAGTAAACGGCCGGGCCGTCTTTCTCTTGGAAGCGCGTGCGGCCGCAGCGACATCGCGCCCTTCTTCGCGGCCCTGCAGCGTGCGACGCCACAGCTCGCGAAAGGAGGCGTATCTCGTGGCAAGCGAGTTGTAATGATAGCGCTGCGCGAAGTTAAGTGTGCGGTCGTCTCCCAGGCGCTTGAGATGCGATTCAACGCGCATCTTGGTGTCGTAGGGCGGACGTTTCGCTCCGCCATTGAAGTAGATATCGAACTCAATCTTCAGACGGCGGATGTCTTCCTCAACCCGCGCCAGGCGGTCCTCAATCGTCGGTTCTTCCCAAGCCCCGACCTTATTCTTGTCTCGGCGTTCTTTGGCGAGCCTGGCTAACTTGTTATCTTTTAACGACAATTCAGGAACTCCAATCGAGCGGCGCAAGCAGGGTCGCCGCTGGTATTCTCAGTGTAGGGGCTCAGTTCACTACGTGTCAATATCGTTTTTCGCGATTGCTTCAACGGATGAAACGGCATATTCTTTGGGCATTTAGCCGAGGTGAAACCCAAAACATCAGATGCCCAGAATTCAAAACAGCTCTTCCCTGAGGGCCCTGCCATCGGTCGATTCGCTGTTGAGGACTGAGACCGCCCAGTCTCTAAAGTCCGAGATCGGTGCCGGTCGTCTGAGCTCCCTCGCCCGCAAAGTCACCGATGAGCTGCGTCGCGAAATGCTCGCCGGCCGGTCGGCCGCACCAGACCCGGGCGTTGCAGACGACGGCTCGCGAGCAAATCTGTTGATGGAAGCCGAAAAGCGACTAGCCGTGGCACACCGCGAGGAAGCCGCGAGGGGATTGCGGCGGGTCATTAACGCGACGGGCGTTGTGTTGCATACGAACCTGGGACGAGCCCCCCTGTCCGACGCGGCGCGCCGCGCGATCGTCGAAAAGGCAGCAGGCTATTGCAGTTTGGAATACGACGTCGTCAGCGGAGAACGCGGACGACGCGGCCCTCACGCCGAGGATTTATTAGCCAGTGTGACCGGAGCCGAGGCTGCCATGATAGTGAACAATTGCGCCGCCGCGGCCCTGCTGGTTCTCACCACGCTGGCGCGCGACGGCGAAACGATCGTCTCGCGCGGTGAGCTGGTCGAGATTGGAGGCGATTTTCGCGTGCCCGACGTGATGGCCCAGTCAGGCACGCGAATGATCGAAGTGGGAACTACAAACCGCACGCGTCTGTCCGACTATCGAAAGGCGATTTCCGAGAAGACCCGTCTCGTGATGCGCGTGCACACCTCGAACTACCGCATCGTTGGTTTCGCAAAGACCCCCTCGCTACAAGATCTCGCCGATCTCGCCCATGAAGCCGGATTGGTGCTGTATGAGGATGCCGGCTCGGGCGCTCTGCTTGATCTAAGTGATTATGGAATTGATGGCGAGCCGGTTATTCGCGCATCCGTCGAAGCCGGTGCCGACATCGTTTCATTTAGCGGCGACAAGCTTCTCGGCGGGCCGCAGGCGGGCCTGCTGGTTGGTCGCTCGGACATCATCGAACGGATGCGAAGTCATCCGCTCTATCGCGCGCTGCGCGCCGACAAACTCCGGATTGCCGCGCTCGAAGCGACCCTCGATGCGTACGCCCGCGAGGTTTCGGGCGCCGAAGTCCCCGCGCATCACTTGATCGCCTTGTCGGCCACAGAGATTGGAGCGCGGGTGGACGGTCTCATAACTCGACTGCAAGAACGCGAAGTATCGCAAACAATCAACCTCGAAACAGTCGAAGGCGAGTCGGCGGCCGGCGGCGGCTCGGGCCCAACGTCGCGTCTCCCCACGGTGCTGATTTCGGTAACTCACAACCACCTGACGGCCAATCAAATTGAAGCTGCTTTACGTCTTTCGGAACCGCCGGTGATTGCCAGGATCGTCGATGGCCGTGTGCTTCTTGACCTCCGAACGGTTGCGGCCAGCGAGGAATCCGAGGTGGAGCGGGCAATTCTTTCTCTCGCGTCCGCGTCCTGAGCGGCTGGACTTCTGACCATCCTCCAACGCGGTCGTGCTCCAAAGAAGCCATAATTTGGCTTTTTCCTTGCGCTTAACCGTGTACGTCAGTGTATAATCTCGTTGGCACTTCGGGCTCTGCCTCCTATGCAGGAGCTCATGTTCAGGACATATTACCTCTCGACATCCCCAACGCCTTGAAAACGTTTTTGTGGAAATCGCTGTTTGTCTCACTGGGTTTGGCCTTCTTGGCCGGCGCGGTCACGTGTGCAATTTGGCGCGCCGGTCTAATCGATTCTCTGCAAGCAGCGTTCGTCGTGAACGTGAGTCCTGGTGAAGTACCACTCCAGCCTCCGCAGACATGGCTCGGTCTACTCCTCATCGTCGCTATTAGCACGAGTGCCGGATTTTTTGTCAGTCGTGCCGGCGCTCGGCGCTCGTTCCTGATCCTCGGAATGGGCTTTCTCGCGACGGCCGCTGCCAGTCTCTTCACCTCGCGGTATCTGAAGATCGACATTTTGTTTGCGCCCATGGCGCTGGGCTCGGTCGGTGCCGTTTTCCTGGTGCAGCTTTATCGGCTGTGGCTGATCGACACGCTGCTCACCGAGCATGTCAATGATACTTCGGCGAGGACAGACACCGTCGAGGCGAGTCTCGCGCAGACTCGGCTGACCAGCGGTCTGAAACTCTTGCAAACGATTCTCCCGATGGAAGAAGCAGTTGTATTCCAACCCGATGACCTGGGCGCTCTGGTTCCCTGCGCGCGCCTGCGCACCAGTCCCAGTGGAGCGCAGGAACCAGGACGAAATACAGTCTGGCGGCGGTTGATTCAGCTTTGTGATCGGGCTGTGGACACTAACGAGATTGTCCTGGCTCCTGCCGGACAGATTGATTCCCTGGAGAGCGTCGCGATACCTTTACGCCACGAAGGCCGAACTGTGGGAGCTTTACTCCTGCGTCTGCGCGAGAGTTTTGATCAGAGCGATCGCCGCTTGCTCGCGGCAGTCGGTGGCCAGGTTGCCCGCAACCTTCAGCGTGAAGAAGCGCGCAAAAAGAAACTCGATGGCAACTTGCCTGCTTTCGTTTCGGCGCGCACATCCAGTCATCGCCTGCACGCGTTTGATGTCATCAGCGGCGTTTTGACAGAAAACCGCTTTGGATCTCAGGTTCTGGCTGAGGCCGCTGACGGCTATGCCATCGCCTATCTGGACGGAACGCTTGGCCACGTCAATCCGGCGATGCTCTGGGCCGCGCGCATGAGCGAGTCAGAGGCGCAAAAGAGCGATCTGTTTGGATTGCTGGATCGTTTTCGCACGGGCATTTTCGATGAGCCTTCCATCGCGGTGCGCCGTGTGCTCCAATCCGGCGAGCCTTACCAGCGAGAGCTCAGGTTTCCAGATCGAAATCAAACTCTCGAGTTGCGGATCGCCCTGGCTACCGATCGGAACGGGAACGGCTCAAACGACAATGGCTTCCACGCTAACGGCGCCAGCCCGCTCTGCTTTGCCATTCGGGTCCGCAACGTAACGCGGATGAAAGAGTTCGAGCAGTTGAAGAGCGATATGATCTCGCTGATGTCGCACGAACTAAGAACACCCCTTACGAGTATTAACGGCTTCGCTGAGCTTCTGGCTCTTGACGACAAGATTCCCGAAGAATCACGCGAGTTCGTCCAGATCATCTCGAGCGAGTCTCAGCGCATGTCGCGCATGATCGACACCTTTCTCTCGGTTACTCAGCTCGAACGCGCCGACAAAAAAGAGGTAACGCAAACCGCTCTGCGTCTTGACGAAGTCGTGCGCGAAGTCCTCAACACGGTACAACCAGTCGCCAAGAAGAAACGCATTCGCCTGATCGAACAGCCGAATAGTCACATCCCTCCCGTAGCTGCGGACAAAAGCCTGATCACTCAAGTGCTCACCAGGCTGCTGGAAAACGCCATCAAGTACAGCCCGGAGCGCACCGCGGTGACCATCTCCACCGTGCTCGAAGCCGAAGCCGTGCGGGTAATCGTCGAAGACCGTGGCTACGGTGTGCCCGCGGAATCAATCGATCGCATCTGGGAAAAGTTCTATCGCGTCGCCCGCGATGGACGAGAGAAAGACGAAGAGTCAACCGGTCTCGGCCTGGCTTTTGTGAAAGAGGTTGTCGAGCAACACGGTGGCACCGTGGCGGTTGAGTCGGAAGTCGGACGCGGGTCGAAGTTTAGTTTTGCGCTGCCAAGACTCTGAGAAACCCTTTGATTAGCGAAGGCAACAAGATCATTCACCTCGACTTCTCTATCAAGACGCGGGATCTGTTTCGCGCAAACCTGGGGCTGGCAAAGAACCGATTAATCCTGGGTCTGGGATTCAGCCTCTGGCTGATCTCAGGCCTTGTCTTTTCTTCATAGTGCGTAGTCAGCGGCCTTTGGAACGCAAGGCGAGTGAGCAGCGAAGCCCGGCTGAGCATCCGGCGCTCGCTTTCAGGCATCCGACATTCGCTTAGAGGAATAGAGCGAAGGAAGCATTAACAACCACTCACCGGAGAATACTGACATGAAGAGCAAAACCGCATCGTGTAAGTACCTGGGTTTCTGCCTGTTGATAGCGTTCCTCGCCGGAGCCGGGAGGGGCGTGCCGGCAAACGCCGGGCATCAAGCTCAAGAACCCTCCAGCAAACCAGTCATAACAACCTCAGTCAACGAAAGACCTCCAGCATCCGGAGTCACTATCGTTTCGGGCAGTATCGTTCAGACTACGAATGTCACGGGACTCCTCGTGAATCTTCGCAAAGCTGGGCGGGTTGAGCTGTCACAGAATTCAGGAATCAAACTGAGTTATGGTGAGAATTCCATTACCGGCGCACTCTTTGCCGGTCGCGTGCGGGTTGCAACACCGGCAGGCGTGTCCACGAGCATCTCGACCGCGGACGGAGAAGTCGTCGTCAACGAAGGCGCCGCAACCTCACTGACTATTGATATCGAATGCGGCAATACCGTCGTCAAGGTCAAGAACGGCGAGGTTGAGTTGCGCGCGGGTGGCGAGGTAAAGAAGATATCTGCCGGTGAGCAAGGCTCGGTTGGTACGCCGCTGCCGGTTAAGAAGTGCTCTAAGTAGCCTCACACCCCGAGAATCCTGTTAATCCGGCCGCGGCAACTGGCGGCCCCGCAGTAACAGCGCTTCGAATCCGGATGCAGCGTCTGTTCATAGTCGACTGTGATCTCGTCACCCGGATGAATATCGCGCAAAGCAAAGAAGACTACGTGCCCATGGATAGTCCGCACATAAGCGTTTGGTTCACATGAGTGATTGATGTAATGGGTGCCATTTCCGCCGCGGCTGCCGTCGATGCTCCAAACGCCGTCAACGTCGCAGATGCGCAGTTTGGCTCGATGAGCGCGGCGTTGCGCTTCGTGATCGGGAATGCGCTCGCCGGTGTATTCGGCGATCTTGCGCCGGTGCGGGAAATAGATAGTCGCAAAGCAGCCTTTGCCGTTGATTGGTGATTTTTGGATCGAAAGTCCGGGTGCAAGCTTCAGGCTCATGTGGCGATGTTCGGGCCTGAGCATTGTACCAAGAAGATGGCAGGAAGCCCTCGTGCGGGATCAATGTCCTACAAACCTCACGAACCTCTGACTAAGTGTCTTCGACGCGCAGCGTCCAACATACTTGATCAGAGCTTCCTTCAGTTTGTCGCGGCCTCATCGCGTCTTCCGAACGCCGAATGACAAACCAAAATCTGTCGGACAATAATTATCGATTGGAAGTGCCGTTCCTGCTTTGACCTGAAGCGGGACGATGATGAATCGGCTTCACCAGCATTTTGCCCATCGTGAATCCAGGTGTCCGCGGCTCGAGCGGAACTGGACCCACAAATGGAAGAGGAGGATCTATCCGCGGCGCCACCATCTCTCCCATAACCTCGGGTTGGGCGAATGAGGTCATGCGCGAACTCGCCCCGGACACACCCAAGCCTGCGAGCAGACCAATCACGGCAGAGCTAATCGCCTTCGCGGCATATGACATCCGGCGGCGGATCGCGCGCAATCCAACCGGACAATCTTTCGTAATGATCGATCCGTCAGAGCGGCGATAAAACCTAACGCACAGTCTTCCTTCGGTCCGCGCGATCAGCGACTCGGCGTCCGCTCTGGTCATGCTGGATAAATTGTAAACGTTCAGACCGCATTGGCTACAAAACCGCACGCGCTCGTTACCAATCATCTGGTCCCAGTCCGCCTTGCACGGGGCGGCAATGCGGACATGATCGAGTGCATTCCTAAATCGAGCCATGGTCTTCTAACCTACTTTGGAGTGCGGTGGCAAGCGCAGCGCGACACCGCTTTGGATAGTTCGGAGTTCCGCCTTTAGGCGGCTCTGGTTTCCTCATTGGGGACCGCCTGAAGGCGGAACTCCAAACCAAACCTTAGCGCCAACTCACGCTACATTTGTGGCGCAACATAACGAACAAACTTCAACTCAGAGAGTGCCGCCAGCTTCTCAATCGGCAGTCGACCGATCACCATTTTGGCAGTCTTCGGATCGAGCACAACTTCAAAACCGAGTTCCTTTAGCTTGGCCATCGTCTCTTCCGATTTCTCCGTCAACCAGATTTGGATTTCGGCTTTGCCATTGCGAATGAATTTGGCTTCAGCCGGCCCAGGACTGGCTTTGCTGTCTTTCAAGCGGTCAATCACGGCCAGGACTGTTGGATGAAACTTTGCGGCGAGCTGCCTGCGCTTTTGCTCTTCCGGCGACAGCGTTCGCCTACCATCGAGGGCATCTGCTTCATCGGCCATCACCGCTCGGGTCGGACTTGGGGCCGGTGGAGTCGCTGAGGCCACGCCGGCTACACCGCTGCCTCCCCCAGCCCCACCGCTTCCGACGCGCTGGCTCTTTGATTTGACCGTGCCGGATTTGGTCACCACCGTTGCTTGCGAGGGAGCTGAAAGGGTGCCGCTTGGGCGATTAGCCAGGTAAAAGGTCGACGAGTTTCGTCCATAGCTGGCGCCGTAACCTTCAGTTCTTTCCTGCCCAAACACCCCCGCCCGATTCACGCCTTCCGGCACTTCCACCGGCACATCGATACGTCGAGGTTGCCCCCCGTCCGTTACAATCATTTCTTCCACCGCCACGAATGATGTGAACTGTGTCATCAGACGATAGTCGAGCCCGAGTTGCGTGACCGCCTGCTTTACCTCATCTTGCATATTTCCCTGTTGCGCGCCTTTGAAGTCTTGACTCATCAGGTCATCCACGCGCGTCCGCGCCCAAAGCGTCGCCAGTACGTCGCGTTGTTGTGAATTCGAAAAGTCGACCGGAATCTCTCGCACGAAATCGCGGCCGGACATTTTTCCTTTCAGCCGAATGGTCCCTCGACCACTCGCCGTGTAGCGCCCTGTGATAATCACTGGCTTGGCGCTGAACAGATCGGGAACTGCTTTGGGATAGACGTCTGCCACCGGCATTCCATTCCAGTCAACCGAAATGTCAGTCAGTAGCGGGCTGCGCACGCGTTCATAAAAGCGTCGGGCCGCGGCCGACCCGTCATCATTGAGGGCGACATACTCGACTTCACCGCGGCCATATCTGGCCATGCCGTCAAGCAGAAAACGATTCACGCTGCTGCCAATGCCGAACGCGAACACACGTGCATTGGGGTGTTTCTGCACTTCGCCGATGATCTCCATGTCGTTGCCGACGTAGCCGTCTGTCATGAAGCAGACGATGCGCACATGGTCCTGCGCATCGGATGGATCCATCGAAGCCTTGATGGCTTTCATCATTTCAGTGCCACCGCCGCCCTGCCGCGTCTCCAGAAACTCCTGCGCCTTCCGCAGGTTTTCCTTGGTGGCCGGCACTGGCCCGGGAAACAGGATGTGTTCGTCGCCGGAAAAGGTAATCAAATTAAAGGTGTCGTAGGGATAGAGATTATCCAGAGCCAGTTTCATCGTCTCTTTGGCTTTCTCAATCGGAAAGCCCGACATCGATCCCGATGTATCGAGCACGAAAACCAATTCCTTCGGCGTGACGTCTTCCACAGTTACACGCTCGGGCGGTTGCAGAATCAAGGTGAAGAAGCCGCCTGTGCCTGAAGAATGTGTCAGCACTGCATCCTCTATTTTCTTCCCGGCCACGTCGTATCGAAGCACAAAATCCTTGTTGGGTATCGTGGCTTCGTCTTTCAAGCGCACGCGCGCGCGGCGGTCGTCAGGACGTTCGACATTGACATCGTGCGTTTTTGAACTTAATAGGTCGATCGGTACTCCCGCATCGAGCGTAACGTCCAGCGAAATATCGTGACCGACTCGCATGCCTTCCGGCACGGGCTGAGGCGTGATACGTGAAGCATCGGGCACACGATCCGTATTGGGCGCGAAGCCATTTCCCTGGGAATTTACCTGAGCGCTCGTCGTCGAGCCGGGAATGTAACGCGGTCCAACCACCATTGGGAAGACGAATTCATACGCGCCGTCTTCATATTTCAACGTCTCGACATAGCTGATAGTAATTTTGATTTGTTCGCCGGGAAGAATATTGGCCACTGATTGCGTGAAGATGTTTGGCCGTTCCTGGTTCAGCAGGCTGGCCGTCTGGCCGTTTGATTTCGCGGCTTCATAAACGGCCTCCGCCTCTTCACGTCGCAGAATCTTGCCGCGCACAGTGCGCTCGCCGACAATCATGGTCATGTCATCGACGGCGGCATTTTGAGGCAGCGGAAATGTGTAGACAGCTTCGATCTTTTCCTGGAAAGGGTTCTCAAACTCCTGGGTGACGACTACGCGTGAAAGGAAACCGCTGATCTCCGCTTTCACATCGGTATGCTTGAGCGGGCAAACCGCGACCGGCTTTCCATCCGAGGCGACGACCTGAAGCGCGCCCGGGGTTACTCCACTTTGCGCCGAAACCAGTCCGCCTGAACTTCTTAAGGCATGCGAGCCAAACATCGCAGCGGTTGTAGCTGCTATTACCAGAAAGGATTTGAGAAAGAAGTTTCTGCGCATCGTCTCCTCCATTCGAATTCAAAGACACTTCGAGCACGCGCGGTCGCCGGATCGCCGCCAGAATTTATTGTTCCGCTGGTTTAGAGACCAAACTTCAGTCTCTGGTTCCCAATTACTCCGACGGTAGAACGCGAAAAGCGGGAGACCTTGCAGTCGTTAACTGGATTCATGCCGCGACTCTTCCGAGCGATGGCCGGCGAGGCACAGACTCTTTGAAGTGCGTCGACACCCCTTTGGTTAGGAGTTCCGCCTTCAGGCGGGGACCTATTTCTTCATAAGACCGCCTAAAGGCGGAACTCCGAACTCGTCAATACAGATTGAAGTTGTACTCCAACTGCATGTACATCGAGACTGCCTGGCCGTTTCGGGTCGCCGGCACAAATAGGATCTGTCGCGCCGCAGCAATCGCCTTCTCTGTCAGGCCACCCGCCAAAGATTGCATCGGGCGGATGTTTGTTACCTGACCCGTCCGGGAAAACACGACACGCAAAATCACGGTGCCGGTGATCTGGGCACGTCTGGCTTCTTCGGTGTATTGCGGCTCAGGCTTTGAAATCACGCGCGCGCGTGTGGTCACCTGTGGTGAAGAGTAGACTCTGTCCGGATCCTCGGGATTAGGATTATCACCTCCCGGCGCGCCGCCTTTCCCACCGTTGCCCATACTCTTCGAGCCGCCGCCCGTGTTGCCATCACGCCCGGGACCGAATCCGGGTCCATTTCCTTCACCGATGCCCGTGCCGTTATTCGTGCCAACGCCACCGCCGTTGCCTGGCCCGTTCGAGGGTGTGTTTGATTTGGATCGCGGATCACCGTAAGTAGAGAACGACAGCTTTCTCCAGAGCGCCGGATCGATATCGAGGCCTGCTTCCGGCAACGCTTGCGGCGGCAGTCGAGCAAGCGTGGTCGAAATTGGCGCTGGAATTACTGACGGTTGAGGAGGCCGGCCCTGGCTTGGGGCGGACTGGACGCGGTTGCCACCTCCGCCACCACCGCGGGCCTTCGCCGGAACGGGGCGCGATCCTTCTCCGGTGCGCCTCTCGAGACCCACCCGTCCTTTCCCGCCGGCGCCCACGCCTGAATCACTGCGCGGCTTTTCTTCGTTCCGAAGATCGATCTCAACTGTTCGCGAAGGCTCGTCGCCGTCGTCAACTGAAGCGTTGATCCCTGGCGAATGCTTTTCGAGAAGCAGCACGCTCAGGATAATCGCGGACACCAGCAGCAGCGCTGTCAGGGTCCCCGACAGCACGTGTGGACGTGCCAGAGTACTCTTCAGCACCTTCTTTAGTTCTCTTAGTTGGGTTCCGGCAAAGCCGGCTGGATTGCGTTTGAAAGCAGGCCAGGCTTCCCTGACTTGATCCAGAACGAACTTTAGTTCGATCGCCAGGCGATGTATCAGTCCCACGCCGCTGACGATCGTGAGCTTGAATTCGTCACGAGCGGCGCCAGGGTCAACCGCACTGAATTCCTTCCCGTCAACCGGGCAAAAGCTAAACTTGTCTTCAAATTCTTCACCGCACGCATTGCATCTTTTCATCGCAAGCTCCTTCGGTTCTGTGGCAGGCGTGAACTTCAGACGGGGAGAGCTTTTTGTTTGCCTGGAGAGTGGCACAGACTTCAGTCTGTGATCTGGCTTAACGGGACTAAGAGATATTCAAGCTGTAATCACAGACTTAAGTCTGTCCCACTTATGCGGGGAGCTCTAAAGGGTTATTACGGGAGACGTGCGAAAAGTTACGCGACAAATGATCTCGGCAGACTAGATAAGAACAAAGAGCTGATGATGTAACGCAAAGCGCCTACTTCAACTTAAAGCTGCGGGCGATCGTGTCGGTCTGGTTCCGAATGCGCAAAAGCTTGTCGCGCATGCCAGTGAAGCGCAGCACATAGACGGTGTGGCTGTCGCCCTGGAGATAATAACTGCGTCCGGCCATTGGTTTCCCGGCCTGGGTATATTCGAAAGAAACGGTCCTGCCCGCAAGCCGGCCAGTGAATGGGTCGTCTTTACCGTCAACGTATCCGGGTCGGAAACGCTCTTTCTGGTCCTGATCGCGTTGGGCAAACGTCTTTATGTCCAACCCCTCTTCGAGCGCTTCCTTGCGAATGCGCAGGTAGCCGTCGTTGCGATCACCATAGACAAATTCAGCGTGCTGGTGAAGTTCATCGGGCTCGTCGACCAAACGCCAGGCCGGCGAAGGAAAGTCGACCGTATAGTTGACCTTGACGCTCGAATAAGTATGCTCCTGAGCGTCCGCGCGCGGATGCGTCCCAGACGGGCTAATCGCTGCCAGGAAGAACAGCCCTAAAAAGGTGATTGCTGATCGCACTCTCAAACTCCTTGTAGTTGCCCCCGCCGGGCGCTGGGCATTTTCACCGTGTCAGATGCCCTCTCGGCCGGCCTTGTTGTCCCAAGACCGAGACACCTGATACTCGAACTCACAATTGAGCCGCCTCAATTGCCTGTCGCTGAAGCCTGATAAGCTGCTCGATGCCTTTCTTTCCCAACTCCAGCAGGTTATCCATCTCTTCGCGCGTAAATGGCGAGACTTCGGCAGTGCCTTGCACTTCGATGAACCGACCGTCGCCGGTGCAGACAATGTTCATGTCGACCTGGGCGCGCGAATCTTCGTCGTATTTCAGATCAAGTAGTGGCGTGCCGTCAACGATGCCGACGCTTACGGCCGCCACCTCGCCGACAATCGGAGACTTTGTGATCTTTCGGTCTTTCATCAGTCGCTTACAGGCAATCGCGAAGGCGACATATGCGCCCGTGATCGCCGCGGTACGCGTGCCGCCATCAGCTTGCAGTACGTCACAATCCAAAGTGATCGTACGCTCACCCAGCACGCGTCGATTTGAAATCGCCCGCAGGCTGCGACCAATCAGGCGCTGGATTTCATGCGTGCGGCCCGACGGCCCACCCCGGCCTGTTTCACGCGAGGTGCGGGTTTCGGTCGAGCGCGGCAACATCGCATACTCGGCCGTCACCCAGCCTTCGGTTCGCTGGCCGCGCAGATGGGGCGGCAGTTTATCTTCGACTGAGGCCGCGCAGATCACCCGGGTGTTGCCCATCTCGATCAGCGCCGAGCCTTCGGCATTGGGCACAAAGCCCGGCGTGATCCGAACCTGGCGCAACTCATCAGTGGCGCGATCGTCAGTGCGTACGAAGTTCATCGTGACCCCAAACTTCTACGGCCTCCAAACGCGAAGGCTTGCTTCCCAAAAATCTTTCCGCCACTCTGGCGAACCGCTCCGCCGCGTCGGTAACATAAAAGTGGTCCAAATCATCGCACAGTTGGCGTTCGAGCGCACCGGTTCCCGACGACGATCCGGCCAGGCCTTTCTCTTTCAGCAATGACTTCACTTCCCGCGCCGTGGCCTCGCCCGAATCGATCAGTTCAACTTGCTCGCCCACGGTATCCTGAATCACTTGCCTCAAAATTGGATAGTGAGTGCAGCCCAGAACCAGCGCATCGATGCTCGAACGGAGATCCTTGAGATAAGTCTCGGCTACGGTTCGGGCGACCTCTTCATTCGCCCAACCCTCTTCCGCCAGCGGCACAAACAGAGGACAGGCCCGTTCGATCACTACGGCGTCCGCGTCGACTTTCTCAATGGCTTTCGTGTAAGCGCCGCTCTGCACGGTTGATTCAGTAGCGATCACTCCTATTCGCTTTCCCTTGCCGGCCGCTACTGCGGCACGCGCGCCCGGGCCAATCACGCCCACGACGTCGATGCTCAGCGACTGGCGAATTGCCGGCAGCGCCAATGCCGACGCTGTATTGCACGCCACAACCAGCAGTTTGATTCCGCGGGCCGCCAGGAACTGAGCATTCTCAACCGCGTATCTTTCAACTGTCGCCAGCGATTTCGTGCCGTAGGGAACACGCGCGGTGTCGCCGAGATAAACAAAGTGCTCGTTGAGCAAATTTTCGTGCAGTGCGCGATAGACCGTTAGTCCACCTACGCCGCTGTCGAAGATGCCGATGGGAAGAGAGTTCATGTTTCTGTCAGAACCGCCTGCGGTAGCGGGCGGGCCCTCCTTTCTTCCTTCGTCACCGCCGTGATCGCCGGCGCGCCACCTGCTTTCATGCTTAATCAAATTCCGGTAGCTCGTCACCCTGACCGTGGAGCACATAATCGATCGCTTGCTCCACACTACGCTCGTTCCATAGACTTCGTCGGCTTCCCTTATCAACCCATGGACTGTGATCCTTTCGCCAGCAGCCATCCTGTCTCATTTGTCGCGTTGCGTTGGCTTTGAATGCATTCAACGCTAGTTCGGATTTCTTTGCTCCGATTGAAACAACAACGTGAACATGATTGGTCCTCACGTTCATAGCACGCAGCGTCCATCTTCGGTGGTCGCAGGTCTCACAGATCGCCGTTTCCACCGATGCGCGTCGAGAAGCATCCAGCATCACCGGGGCGCACTTGAGCATTCCTTTATTATGTCGATACCGATTCTCACTCGCGGCCGCATAGGGTGCTTTGTATCGGTTGTGTAACCGATCCACGGACCCGCGCGCGTCACCGTGCAGCCAAGTGCCGTAACAACGAAAGGTAATTAAGTGCGCTAAAGGAACGTCGGTATCGTTCCACATGGGAGATGCCTGCTAAAATAATGCCCGCCCGCTCTGACCCGATTTTGGTGGAGGCGCCGGGAATCGAACCCGGATCCAAAAGCCAACGCCGAAGGACTCTACATGCTTAGCTGCTTCTCTTTTCGCAGGTGTTTAGCCAGCGGGTTTTGCCTGTTGTCGCGTAAGTGAAGCAGCAAGACCACGACACGAGCTAGTCCGACTTTGATCTCGCCCAACTTCACGGACCGAAAAGTTGGGCCAGCTCATCTAAGTGACATCTCGATCCGCGCGCATGAGCAACTTGCGGCGAGACGCTCGGGCCTAATTAGGCTGCGAGAGCTAACTCGTTAGAGTTGGCAATTGTTTTTCCCTACGCGTTTTAACGAGCTGCATAAGGTAGCCCGGCATGCATCGCGACGGACGTTACGGCTCCTGTCGAAGCCTGTCGCCCCCATTTGCGAGCAAGTTGAGTATAGAGGATGTGGCGCACGCTGTCAGCTTGCCGACAATCGAGTAGGTCAGCTTCGCAGTCCAGTGAATGCCGTAAGTCGCAAGTCGTGAATAATGAGGGCGAGGAGCGAAGGGCGAAATTCAAAGCGACAGGAAAAGCGAGACTGGGCGCAAGACTACGCGGCTTCTTCAGCAATTTTCTGTTGCAACCACTGATTCACTAGAGTCTCGACCTTTACCCCGCGCTTGGCCGCTTGTTTTTCTATCTCGTTCAGCAATTCGAGCTGAACGGGAACCGTGCTAATCACTTCGAATTTGGCGTCCGGCGCGTCTGTATCAAACTCGGTGAAGTCGTGGCTGTCCCAGAACTCGCCAATCTTCTCATCCGAATCGGCTTTGGAAATACTGCTCAATTTGCACTTCATTGATTCCTCATCCGTCAGCCGGCGATTCGGCTGTTCTCATGCCCTTAAACTAACACCCCACGACGGGAAGATAAACCTCAATCTCCGATTCTTAAACTTCTGTCGCCGGCTAAAGCGGGCTCGGGATTAATTATTGGACCTAACCCCGGGCTTACGCCCGGGGCTATCATCTACCGCCGCTTCGCGGCTCACATCGTCTCCACATCGAGCTTCTCCCGCACCTAAGCTATAATCCATCTCGCCCCAAACCGGCAGGATCACGGTTACTGTGGGTACCCACATTGTCCGAAATCCCCGTCTTGAGGCAACGTTAGTCTAAAAAGGGTTGGGACATTATGGCTGCAAAACATCCAGGTTCGCGTTTGAAATCATACTCGCCGCAGGCAATCGTGGCCGCGCCGCCGGGTGAGCGCGCGCATATTCTCCGCACGTTCTGGATGCCGGCAGTGATCCTGCTGGCGTTAGCTGCGGGCGGACTAACCGGCATTATCGCCGCCTACCAGCTTAACTATTCGCAGGCGGCCAGCGAGGTCGCCGCCCTGGCGACGTACCGGCCCAGCGTCGTCACTCGTATTTATGCCGACGACGGCAAAACGGTGATAGGCGAGTTTGCCCTGGAAAAGCGCATCCCGCTGAAGTACGACGAGATTCCGCTGGTGATGAAGAACGCCATCCTCGCGGTTGAGGACGCGCGCTTCTACGATCACATCGGCATTGATCCGATTCGCATCGTCGGGGCCACCTGGAAAAATCTCACCAGCGACAAGGTCGAAGGCGGGTCAACGCTGACCCAGCAGCTCGCCAAGAATCTATTCCTCACCCGCGAACAAACTCTGAAGCGCAAGATGAACGAGTGGGTGCTGGCGCTGCAAATCGAGCGCTACTACACCAAGCACCAGATCATGGAGCTGTACGCGAACCATATTTTCCTGGGAGCGAACGCGTACGGCGTGGAAGCAGGAGCTGAAACATATTTCGGCAAACAGGCAAAAGACCTGACGCTGGAAGAAGCAGCGCTGCTGGCCGGAGTTCCAAAGGCGCCGACTGAATACTCGCCTATTGTGAATCCGACAAAAGCCAGAGAGCGCCGCGATCTGGTCCTCGATCTGATGGCCAAGACCGGTTTTGCGACTGAGGCGGACGTTGATGCTGCTAAGGCCAAGCCGGTGCAGCTCGCCGACTCGGCATATTATCAACCGCCGCAGGCCCTCTCTCCCGCATTCGATTATCCCGTCGAGTACATCCGGCAGGATCTGGAAGACAAGTACACCACGCGCGTCGCGCAAACCGGTCTGGCCGTCTACTCGACCATCAACGTCGCCGCACAAAAGAAAGCGTATGAAGTTGTGCGCGCGGGCTTGCGTTGGTACGACAAGGGTCACAGCGGTTGGCGCTCTTCGTACGACATGATTCCTTCCTCGTCAAGCAATGGCGTGCCGACGCAGCAGGAACTGGCCGGCTACAAATATCCGGATTGGTACCGCAACGAGTACACGCCGGGTCGTTACTTGAGGGGCCTGGTCACGAAAGTCGATCAAGCCAGAGACGAAGCGACGGTTCGTTTTGGTAACTACACCGCAACGGTGACGCCGAGTGATATGGGCTGGGGCAAGCGTGCCCCGCGCACTGAATTCAAACCCGGTTATCTTGCGGAGTTCATAATTAAAGAGATAGACAAGAAGGACCATCGGCTGAAGGTGGAGCTGAATCAGATTCCCGCCGTGCAAGGTTCGATGATGACGCTGAATGCGAAGACCGGCGAGATCATTACGATGGTGGGCGGTTACGACTTTCTGACGAACAAATTCAACAACGCGGTGCAGGCCTACCGTCAAACAGGTTCTGCTTTCAAGCCGTTTATCTACACTGCGGCGATCGAGTGGGGCATGACTCCGGATACTATCGTCAGCGGTGCGCCAATTAGCATCGGCGACTGGCAGCCACACAACTACGACGGATCGCTCGGATGTGCAGACATGCCTTTGAAGACCGCGCTGGCACACTCGATGAACGTTCCCGCCGTGCACCTGCTGCAAACCGTCGGGATTCAAACCGGCGCGCAGATGCTGCGCCGCTTTGGCGTCAAAGTGCCGATGGCGCCTTATCTGCCGTCGGCTTTGGGCGCTACCGAAGTGCCGCTGGATCAAATGGTTTCCGCCTACTCGGTCTTTCCGAACAAGGGCATTCGGGTCGAACCGCACATGGTCCGTAAAGTTATCGATCGCGACGGCGCGGTTATGGAAGAGTGGGAAAAGACCACATACAAGGTGGTCAGCGAGTACGTAGCGCTGACGATGGTTTCGATGATGCGCGGCGTAATTCAGGGCGGAACCGGTTCGGCGGCACAAGTGCTAGGCGTGCCGCTCGCGGGCAAAACCGGAACGGTCAACGATCACACCGATGTCTGGTTTCTCGGCTACACGCCGACCTACGTTACCGGCACATGGTTGGGCTATCCCGGCAGAAAAAAGCCGCTCGGCAACGACATGACTGGCGCGCATGGAGCGCTGCCGATGTTCATAGACTTCATGAAAGATTTCTTGAAGGACAAGCCGAAGGAAGATTTCCCGAAAGCGCCGTCGATGCCTGAAGACATGAAAGAGATGTATAAGCAGCGCCAGCGCGAACTCGCTCTGGAACGCGCGCAGATGACGGCGGAAACTGACGAGACCCAGACCGATCAGAACGCGAACCCGAGCGCCATTACGACACCTCGCCTCGAAGACAGCACGCTGCCGCCGCCGAAGAGTGATGAACCGCCTGAGCCGCGCGTTAATACCGAAACCCCAAAGAAGACCGAGCCTGCGACTCCGGTGGCCACGCCCGCGCAAACTCGCCCACGCGAAGCTGAACCGGCAAAGAAGAAAGGTAAGAAGGGCGATGACGGCCCGCCGGGGTAGGAGTGAGGGATGAAGGCGGAAAGATGAAGGATGGAATCATTTTCCATTCATCATTTCATATTCTTCATTCGGTCATTCTTTGCCTGGGTGCCTGCTCTGCTGTTCTCGTCGACACTGCCCACTAATGATCAATGAAAAATGTCAAAGAGAAATGGAAAATGAATCCTTCCTTCCGCCTTCATCCTTGCACAATCTTCCCCAAGACATGCGGCAGCATCTTCCGCCACCACGGCCAGTCGTGATTTACGTCGGCGCCCCACAAATCCAGTGTGTGCGGAATTCCCTTCGAGTTCAGAATGTCTGAGAGTTGTTGGCTGCGCTTCGGATCTTCATAAGCGCCCTGGCCCGAGAGAATGTAGATCGAATCAGCTTTGCGCAGAATTGGCAGATAATGATCGTCGTCCAGCTTCGATAAGTAATCGACGGGGTTATTGAAATAGACGTTGTCGTCATAAAAGCCATTCAGATATGAACGGATGTCATAGCTGCCGCCTATCGCAATCACGCCGCGAAACAAATCGGGATGCTTGAAATATTCATTCGCCGACAGAAACGCGCCCAGGCTTGCCCCCGTCGTGATCGGCCGCGCATCGTCTCCGTTCTCGTTCCGAATCAACGGCAGCACTTCATCGGTAATGTAGCGATCGTAACGCGTCAACAATTCCGCTTTCAGATTTGGCGGCATCTGCTCGTTGAGCAGACTGTAACGATTGACGCTGTTGATTGAGTAAGCGCGGATGCGTCCCTGTTCGATAAAGGTTTTGATTGCATCGACCAGATAAAATCTTTCATATTCCAGATAATCCGCCGCCGCAGTGGGCAACATCAAAAGCGTCTGGCCGGCGTGGCCATAGGCAACCAGCGGCATCTCCATCTGCAAATTGGGACTAAACCAGCTTGTGGTCCTGCGTTCCATTGAGACCTCACTTGTAATCAGAAGTTTGGAATGACGCGTTCGCGGCCAGAAATATTGTCGCACTTCCGATTCCGGTGCAAGCCCAGCGGCTGTAATTCCCAGATTATCCGACTTACCTGTTTGAAGTCTCTTGGTCACACCGTTTTTGTCGTTGGGCTTAGAGCGACTTGCGCACAATCTTGCAAAAACTATTGACGCACGGCAAGAGTTAGGGTAGCCTCTGCCGCACTTGGTAAATGTCGGCTGGTCCTCCGAGCCTGCGCCTGAGCATTCTCCCAGCGCCAGCCAAACCTTCTTTCGGACCGTCAACTTGGAGAAATTGGGGGCTCTGTCATGAAAAGACCTGGTTCTTTCGCAAAGGTAGGGTTGCTGCAGTCCACGAGTGTGCTTCTCTTAGCTGTTACGGTTCGGCACCTGTCGGCTGGAACCAGAACGAACCCGCCTCCATGAACGCCTGCGGGCAAGCCGTCGCTTCCGGTGACCTCGTTCTCGCTTCGTTCTCAAAATTCAGTGACTTGGGCCAGGCAGGCTTCGGTAGTTTGGTTGGACCG